>NZ_JAFFIW010000006.1 GCF_018588885.1 Mesorhizobium sp. dw_380 | reverse complement strand
ACCCGTCTTGCGCGAGATGCCGAATTCCCGGCACACATCGCTCATGCCTTCTCCGTCGAGAAGGCGAGCTACAAAACGAAGACGTTCCTCCATCACCGAACACCCTCTCCACGGCATCAACACCTCCGGCCAAAGCCAAAAGTGTTACCCATGTGTCCGGTACAAAACGTCACCTATGTCTCGGGTCGCTCACCAGGGTATTAGAAGCCCTGAAGCGCCGGGAGCGATAGGGAACCTGCGGCTTGTCGCGGCGTTCTCTCGGATGCTCAAACAAATCGCCTTCGCTGCCGTGCTGATCCAGGTCGCCGCCTTCTCGGCTCTCATAACCGAGACGGTTCTTTTCGCGTCGACAGCGACCCAGGCGGCCAACGTGCAATACAGCGAGCCCGCTGCGATCACCGAAGAAGAATGCGCCCAAGCGACGGGGCTGAATATTCCACGACAATGCCTCGAGGGCGTTGAGGCAACAGAATCGGTCACGACGATTGTTTTGACGACAAAGGAATAAAAGCCCCAATTGAAGCGGCGGCCCGATTGTGCTGATCTGCAATTGTGGTCGATGTTGCTGCGATGCATGCCGTACCTGATTGTCCGCTCGGCTGGCGTCATCGATCGCAACCCTCACCAAAGAGGAGCCGGCTAGCCGGTTATCGATGCCGGACCAAAGTCTTGGTCGCCGCAAGCAAAAGTCCTGCGTAACCGCTTTGGTTCTGTACTTGTCCATTGGACGTTCCTTAGTTTAGTAAAGTCGAATATGTATTACGTTGGGGGTGCGTCGCTGTGTTCATTGACTACTACGAAGTGCTGGAAGTTAGCCCAAACGCCAACTCCGAAACGCTGGAGCGGGTGTTTCGTTATTTTGCCATGCGTTACCATCCCGACAATCAGGACACGGGCAATGAGGCACGCTTCAGCGAAATCGTAGAGGCCCATAATACGTTGAAAGATCCGGTCAAACGCGCGCAGTATGACATCCAGTACAGGGAAAATGCGGGTCTGCGTCGCGAGCTGACCGAGGAAGCAGGCAACGCCAAAGGCATGGAGCGTGACGTCGTAATTCAAGCCAAGCTGCTCGCGCTGCTTTATGTAAAACGCAGACAAGACGTCAACAACCCTGGCATTGGAGATGTAGAACTCGAGCGGTTGTCAGGCTGCCCGCGGGAGCATCTTGAGTTTCATCTCTGGTATCTCAAGGCAAAGGGTTGGATAGCCAGGATCGAGAACGGAACGATCGCGATCACGGTAGAAGGCATTGATCGCGCCAATTCCGAACATCGTCGTGACCCTACGACCAAGCTCCTGAACCATACAGCTTCTTGACCCTCGCGCTCGCTTGTGGCCCAGCCGTCGCTTCGAAGCCAATCGGCTTCATGCGACCATCCAGTTGGGCAAGCCCACGCAACGCCAGGCCCTTGCTCAATCGGATTGCTGGGTACGCTCCGCGATGGCAAACGCCTGTAGGTTCTTGGCCTTGCCGATGTCCTGATCCGCATTTGCGATGATCGAAAAGAAGGCCGCTCTCGCTATGTCCTTCTTCGAGGCCTTGGGGTGCGCTTTCCGGGCTGCCTTGACAAGCTGCTTGGGAGACATGTCGGGCGTGACGATCCTCATGAGGGTATCGCCGATCGCGCTCATTTCACTTGCGTCCATGACGGGTGTCCTGTGCTGACCGTGAGGCAACAATAACAGGGACAATTCGCGACTGCCAAGATGGTTCTTGAAACGGAAAACCCCGCCGGCAGGGACCGGAGGGGTTAGTCCTGGGAGGACGCGCGGCGCGCTGCGTTCGTCGACCGCGCATTCCCCAGATATCGTCCGGTTGCGACACCGATGTGACACACCGGCGGTGCCTGTATCACCAGCCCGGGTCAGCAGCATAACTGGGGAGACCGGCATCAAGCCTTTGGAAAGGAGAAATGTGGTTTGTTCAGAAGCTGAAGCGCGGCTGCGCTGGCCGAAGGCAAGGCGATAGAGGCGGGCGAATGGATATCTTTGGCATCAAGGCGCTGTTGATTTCAGCGCTGATCTTCATTCCGTTCGAACATCTGTTCCACGAACGGCAGCAGAAGACCTTCCGCAAGGGCCTGGGTGTCGATCTGATTTATGTGATGTTCAATGGCTTCATCATAAAAATAGTCATCATTCTGATAGCAGCCAACGCCCTCGACGCCGCTGCAATCCTGGTCCCGCAATCGATGACCAACGCCATCGGCGGCCAGCCTGTCTGGCTGCAGGTCGCGGAAATCATCTTGATCACCGATATCGGCGTCTATTGGGCACACCGCGCCTTCCACAAAATCCCCGCGCTTTGGAGGTTCCACGCAGTCCACCACGGCATTGAGGAACTGGACTGGCTCGGCGCTTTCCACTCCCACCCGGTCGACGCAATCCTCACCAAGGCGATATCGCTGACACCGATCTTTTTCCTCGGCTTCTCCCAAGCCTCGATCGCCGTCTTTTCAGTTATCTACTTCTGGCACACGCTGCTTGTTCATTCGAACGTGAGGATTCCGTTCGGTCCCTTGAAGTGGCTGATCGCCGGCCCGCAGTTCCATCGTTGGCACCATGCCAACCAGCGCGAAGCCTATGACAAAAACTTCGCCGGGCAACTACCCTTCCTCGACGTGCTGTTCGGCACCTACAATGCCACTGGCAACAAGATGCCCGACAAGTACGGCGTCGATGATCCGATCCCCTCCAGCTATTTCGGTCAGGCCGGCTATCCGCTCGTGCCCCGCGGCAAGCTGCCGAAACCAGCAGTGCCAAGTACTGAGGCCTGACGGCCAATATCTATCGTGCACGGTGGCTGCTGCTCATGTCGCCTGATGGCAGCAGACGTTGCGTCGTGGGTTGGTTTTTGCGGATACCCGCAATAATTGTAGGTCCTCCGCGTCAGCCCGAGGTTTGCTAAAGCATGGACTATCACGACGACGACCTCAGGAAATTCGAAGCCCATGGCGCTGCGCCTCTGCCGGCCGCGAGCGGCGAAGGCCAGGTGGAAAACGAGGGCGCAAGGATCTGGTACGCGACGTTTGGGACCGGCTTTCCCGTGATCCTGTTGCATGGCGGCCTCGGTCATAGCGGCAATTGGGGATTTCAGGTTCCCGCACTGGTCAAGCAGGGTTACCAGGTCGTGGCGATCGACAGCCGCGGCCACGGGCGCAGCACCCGCGACGAGCGGCCGTACAAATACGAATTGATGGCTTCCGACGTCCTGGCTGTGATGAACACTCTGCAATTGAAGAAGGCGGCCGTGGCGGGTTGGAGCGATGGCGCATGCGTTGCGCTGATCCTCGGCATGAAAGCCGCCCACCGCATCGCGGGTGTGTTCTTCTTTGCCTGCAACATGGATCCGAGCGGCACGAAAGAATTCGTGCCGGGTCCGACTGTCGAGCGGTGTTTCAGCCGGCACGCCAGGGACTATGCCGAACTATCGGCGACGCCGGGCCAATTCGACGCCTTTGTCAAAGCCGTCGGCCTGATGATGAAGACCGAACCCAATTATTCCGCCGCCGACCTGGCCCGCACGCGCGTGCCCGTGGCGATCGTCCAAAGCGAGCACGACGAGTTCATCAAGGACGAGCATGCGAGCTATCTGGCCAGCAGCATACCGGCATCGGAATTGATCATATTGCCAGAGGTCAGCCATTTCGCACCGTTGCAACGACCTGAGCAGTTCAACAGCGTGCTGTTGGCCTTCCTCGGAAAAATTCATTCCTAAGGATCGGCTGCATTGCTCTTCCTGAAGCCGGAAGGCTTTTTTGCCTCGAATCGGCTAAGCCTCGAGGCATGAACGAGACCTCACTCTATGCGCCGGTGAAGCGGTTCCTCGAAAGTCTGGACTTCGTCGTGAAGGGGGAAATTGGCGGTTGCGACATCGTCGCGCTGCGCGAGGGTGAGCCGCCGGTCGTCGTCATCTGCGAATTGAAGCTGCAGTTCAATCTCGAACTGGTGCTGCAGGGCGTCGACCGCGCCGCCGCTTGCGACGAAGTCTGGCTGGCGGCGCGCATGTCAGCCCGGGGCAAGGGGCGCGAAAGCGACGCCCGGTTCCGCAATCTCTGCCGCCGGCTTGGCTTTGGCATGCTTGGCGTGACAGCCAATGACAAGGTCGAGGTGCTTGTCAGTCCCGCCGCGCCGGAGCCGCGTAGGAATTCACGACGGCGATCCCGCCTTGTCGACGAGCACACACGCCGCCGCGGCGATCCCGTGGCTGGCGGCGGATCGCGCAATCCGATCATGACCGCCTATCGCCAAAGCGCCCTCATTTGTGCCGCCGCGCTTGTCCACGGACCCAAACGACCACGCGATCTGAAGGTGTTGACGCCGATCGCGCCGAAGATTCTGCAGCACAATGTCTATGGCTGGTTCGCGCGCGTCGATCGCGGCCTCTACGAGCTCACGGATGCCGGCCGTGCCTCGCTGGTCCGCTGGCCACAGGCCTCGCACGACGAGGCGCGACACGAGATTTTGATTGCGCCGACCCCCTGAATGCGGCCGTTTGCCGAGCATGAAGCGCGCCGCTTGGTTGATTTATCAGACAAAATATGCAGCTTGTCCCGCCCATGAAGACACTCTGCATGATGGCCATGGCGTCCCTGACGCTGGCTTTCCCGGCCAGCGCAATGGACAACGCCTTGCGTGCCGGGCTGATGAAACTTGATCCGCAAACACGCCTCGAGCAGCGTTGCGATGCCGAGGTTCTCGATCGGATCACCCATGACGATCGTAAGTTCAAGGCCGACCGTGTCGTCGCTTATGCCTTCGCCACGCCGGAGATGAGCGCCGATGCGATCAGGAGCCCGGGTGCGGCGTTCCGCAGCAAGGGACAGTGGTACCGGCTGAAATTCAAATGCCAGACCGGGCCGGACCATATGGAGGTCCTGCAGCTGCGCTACCGGATCGGTGACGAAATTCCGGAAGCCGACTGGGCGAAGTACAATCTCTACGACTAGTTTTCGCGGGGGCTGCGTCGGCGTTGGCACGCGAGCCGGCGGTTGCTGAAGGTCCCCCCGCAATGTCCGCGTTATGAAAGTGGTTTTCCAGCGTCGACTGTCGCAGCGTCTTGACGCCAGCGGACCATGCCTTTAGGCCCGTTCGGATAATCGACGACGAACACTCGGCGAAGGGCTTCCAGGTCGATGGAAATATTTACCGCCGCGGGCATATCGGCTCTTCTTCAGGTCATCGCCATCGATCTTGCGCTTGCGGGCGACAATGCGATCGTCATCGGCCTCGCCGCGGCCGGCCTGCCGGCCAGCCAACGCAAGCAGGCCATTCTCGTCGGCATCGCGGCGGCCACCATTCTTCGCATTTTCTTCGCCTTGATCACGCAATGGCTGCTCACCATTGGCCCCATGCTGCTGATCGCCGGCGGCCTGCTGCTGCTGTGGGTCTGCTGGAAGATGTGGCGCGAATTGCGGATCAGCCACGAACAGGAGCGCGACGCGACCGAAGCGTTGTCGAATGGCGATTTCGACAAGGACGGCGTCATTGGCGGCAAGGGACCGCGCAAGAGCTTCTCGCAGGCCGCATGGCAAATCGTCATCGCCGACGTTTCGATGTCGCTCGACAATGTTCTGGCCGTGGCCGGCGCGGCCATGAACCATCCCACGGTGCTGATCATCGGATTGGCCCTGTCGATCGCCTTGATGGGCTTTGCCGCATCGTTTGTCGCGCGCCTGCTGCACAAATACCGCTGGATTGCCTATATCGGCCTGGCGATCATCCTCTATGTCGCGGTCAAGATGCTGCTTGACGGGGCCGTACAGCAATTGCCCGAGCATTTCGCTTTCCTGGCGCCTTGGTTCGGATCGGGAGGCCACTGAGCCACCCTGACGGTGCGGACCAGCCTGTCGGCCGGTTTGCTTGATTGCGGAAGCCATGCTATTTGCGCCCCGCGTATTGGCTCCTGCCACGCGCCACAGACCGACATTTACAGCGACTTGAGGCCGGACCAGCATTTCGGCCCGTGCCCCCATTGGAAACTTGCCTATGTCCGCCCCTCGCGTCAGTTTCGTCAGCCTTGGATGTCCGAAGGCGCTCGTGGATTCCGAGCGCATCATCACGCGCCTGCGCGCCGAAGGTTATGAGATCGCCCGCAAGCATGACGGCGCCGATCTCGTTGTGGTCAACACCTGCGGCTTCCTGGATTCCGCCCGCGACGAGTCGCTCAATGCGATCGGTTCGGCCCTTTCGGAAAACGGCAGGGTCATCGTCACCGGCTGCCTCGGCGCCGAGCCGGACGTGATCCGCGAGAAGCACCCCAATGTGCTGGCGATCACCGGGCCGCAGGCCTATGAGAGCGTGATGGCGGCGGTGCATGAGGCAGCCCCTCCTTCGCACGATCCCTATATCGACCTGCTGCCGCCGCAGGGCGTCAAGCTGACACCGCGCCACTATGCATATCTCAAGATTTCGGAAGGCTGCAACAACCGCTGCACCTTCTGCATCATTCCGGCGCTGCGTGGCGACCTCGTTTCGCGGCCGGCGGCCGACGTGCTGCGCGAGGCCGAGAAACTGGCCAAGGCCGGGGTCAAGGAGCTCCTCGTCATCTCGCAGGACACCAGCGCCTACGGCATCGACATCAAGTATCAGACGTCCATGTTCGGCGATCGCAAGGTACGCGCGAAATTTCTCGATCTCTCGGAGGAACTCGGCAAGCTCGGCATCTGGGTGCGCATGCACTACGTCTACCCCTACCCGCATGTCGCCGATGTCATCCCGCTGATGGCCGACGGCAAGATCCTTCCTTATCTCGACATCCCGTTCCAGCATGCCTCGCCACAGGTATTGAAGAACATGCGTCGGCCGGCGCACGGCGAAAAAACGCTGGAGCGTATCCGCGGCTGGCGCGAGGTCTGTCCGGATCTTGCCATCCGCTCGACCTTCATCGTCGGCTTCCCCGGTGAGACGGACGACGATTTCGAGATGCTGCTCGACTGGCTGGACGAGGCCAGGATCGATCGCGCCGGCTGCTTCAAATACGAGCCGGTCCGGGGCGCCCGCTCCAATGACCTCGGCCTCGAGCAGGTTCCGCAGGAGGTCAAGGAAGCACGCTGGCACCGCTTCATGCAGCGCCAGCAGAAGATTTCGGCGACGCAACTGACCAAAAAGGTCGGCAAGCGCCTGCCGGTGCTGATCGACGAAGCCAATGGCACGTCGGCAAAGGGCCGCACCAAATATGATGCGCCGGAGATCGACGGCTCGGTCCATATCCAGTCGCGCCGTCCGATGCGTGCCGGCGACATCGTCACAGTCAAGATCGAGCGCGCCGACGCTTATGACCTCTACGGTTCGGCTGTCTGAGCCTTTCGTCGGTTTTTCCGAGCATATGAAAAGGGCGCCTCGCGGGGCGCCCTCTCCATGTTCGCTGGGATCTTCCGCCTATTGCGGCAGCTTGTCGTCAACGCCCTTGACGTAGAAATTCATGCCGAGCAGCGTGCCGTCGTCGGCGACTTCACCGTCCTTCAGCCACGCCGAGCCGTCCTGTTTGGCGATCGGTCCGGTGAAGGGATTCCAGCCGCCGGCGATCTTCTTCTCGGTCGCCTCGGCCAACGCCTTCACGTCGTCGGGCATGTTGGTGTAGGGCGCGAGCTTCACCGCGCCGTCCTTGATGCCGAGCCAGACATTGTCCGGCTTCCAGGTGCCGTCGATGGCTGCCTGCACCCGGCTGATGTAGTACGGGCCCCATTCGTCGGTCAGTGAAGTCAACTGGGCATGCGGCGCGAACTTGATCATGTCGGAGGACTGGCCGAAGCCGTGCAGCTTGCGCTCCTCGGCCACCTGCAGGGCAGCGGTCGAATCGGTGTGCTGGACGATGATATCGGCGCCCTGGTCGAACAGCGCCTTGGCCGCGTCGGCTTCCTTGCCCGGATCGAACCACGAATTGACCCAGACGATCTTGGCCTTGAAGTTCGGATTGATCGACTGCGCGCCGAGCATGAAGGAGTTGATGCCCATCACCACTTCCGGGATCGGGAAGGAGACGATGTAGCCGGCAACGCCGGACTTCGATTCCTTTGCGGCGATCTGGCCGAGCACGTAGCGGCCTTCGTAGAAGCGTGCATTGTAGATGCCGAGATTGTCACCGGTCTTGTAGCCGGTGGCGTGCTCGAACATCACCTTGGGAAACTTCTTGGCGACCTTCACTTCGGCGTCCATGAAGCCGAAGGACGTGCCGAAGATCAGCTTACAGCCTTCGCGCGCCAGGCGCTCGAAGGCACGGTCGGCATCGGGCCCTTCGGAGACGTTCTCCAGATAGGCGGTCTCGACCTTGTCGCCGAGCGCCTTCTCGACCTCGAGGCGGCCCTGGTCGTGCTGGTAGGAATAGCCGAAATCGCCGATCGGGCCGGTGTAGACCCAGCAGGCTTTTAGCTTGTCGGCAGCCTCCGCTGACACCGCCAGCGACAATGCCGCTGTCGTCGTCATCAGGGCAATAAGCAGTTTTTTCATCGTGTTACCTCTCTGTGTTAAGCCTTGGAGCTTCCCGTCTTTTTGTTGTTGTCAACGATCCGGAACGAATGGCTGCCCCAGGGAGGCCGGCGTGTTCATCATCGTCAGACGCTTGTTGCGCGAGATTAGAACGAGAACCACGACGGTTGCCAGATAGGGCAGAGAAGAAAGCATCTGCGAAGGCACCGGAATGCCAAATGCCTGTGCATGAAGCTGGCCGATCCACACCGCGCCGAAGATGTAGGCGCCGGCCAGCACTCGCCACGGCCGCCACGACGCGAACACAACCAGCGCCAGCGCGATCCAGCCGCGGCCCGCGGTCATGTTCTCGACCCACTGCGGCGTATAGACCAGCGACAGATGGCCGCCGGCAAGACCGGCGCAGGCGCCACCGAAGATGACCGAGAGATAGCGGTAGCGGATGACATGGATACCAAGCGCATGCGCCGAAGCATGGCTGTCGCCGATCGAGCGCAGCGTCAGTCCGGTACGCGTCTTGAACAGGAACCACATAACGGCGGCTGTCAGTGCAATCGAAATGTAGAAGATCGGGTCCTGGCCGAACAGCAGCTTGCCGACCACCGGGATCTCGGTCACGCCCGGTATGTAAAGGTTAGGCAGCCGTTCACCTGGCTGGCCGACGAAGCTCGTCCCCATCATGCCGGAGAGACCAAGGCCGAGCAGCGTGAGCGACAGGCCGGTCGCCACCTGATTGGTAGCCAGCGACAGCGTCATGACGGCAAACAGCAGCGAGAACAGCGCCCCCATGGCGATTGCCGCCAGCAGGCCGATCCAGGGCGACCCGGTCAGATAGCCGGCGCCGAAGCCGCCGACCGCGCCCATGATCATCATGCCCTCGACGCCGAGATTGAGCACGCCGGAGCGCTCGACCACCAGTTCGCCGATCGCAGCGATCAAAAGCGGCGTCGCTGCCGTGGCGATGGTCAATAGGATGTTGACGGTAATGTCCATCAGCGGGCTTCCTTCAACTTCGGCGCGGCATCGAGCTTCGCAGCAGCTTCTTGTTTCGTCAGCGCCAGGCCGATGAGGCGGATGCGGTAGTGGATGAGCGTGTCGCAGCCGAGCACGAAGAACAGCAACATGCCCTGGAACACCCTCGCTACCTTGTCGGAGATGCCGAGCGCGCTTTGCACCGCCTCGCCACCGAGATAGGTCAGTGCCAGCACCAGGCCGGCGGCGATGATGCCGAGCGGATTAAGGCGGCCGAGGAACGCCACGATGATGGCGGTAAAGCCGTAGCCGGGCGAGATCACCGGCTGCAATTGCCCGATGGCGCCTGAGACTTCAGAGATGCCGGCAAGGCCGGCCAGCGCACCCGACAAAAGGAAGGCGAAGAACACCATGCGGCTGAGGCGGAAACCGGCGAACCGCCCTGCCCGCGGGCTTGAGCCCAGCACGCGGACCTCGAAGCCCTTGAGCATGCGGCTCATCAGGATCCAGATCAGCACGGCCGCAACCAGCGCGAACACAAACCCCCAGTTCGCGCGTCCGGCATCCGGCATCAGTTCCGGCAGCACGGCAGAGTCGCCGAACTGGATCGTCTGCGGGAAGCCGTGGCCCTGCGGATCGCGCCATGGGCCGCGCACCAGCCAGTCGAGGAAGAGCTGGGCGACATAGACCAGCATCAGGCTGGTCAGGATCTCGTTGGTGTTGAACCGGGTCTTGAGCAAGGCCGGGATTGCCGCATAGGCCGCTCCACCGACCATGCCGAGCAAAAGCATCAGCGGCAGCACCAGCGGCCCTTCGAATTGCGGAAACAGGACCGGAATGCCGGAGCCGAAGATGGCGCCGAAAATGAACTGGCCTTCGGCGCCGATGTTCCAGATGTTGGCCTTGTAACAGACCGACAGGCCGACCGCGATCAGGATCAATGGCGCGGCCTTGATTGCCAGCTCGTGCAGCTGCCAGACCTGGCTGATCGGTTCGATGAAGTAGATCCGGAAGGCGGTCAACGGATTGACGCCGAGCAGGGCGAACATGATGGCACCGGCGATGATCGTCAGCGCGAAGGCGATGAATGGCGACAGTGCCGAAAACAGCGGGGAGCGCTGCGGGCGTTTGACGAGTTCGAGGCGCATCATGCCGTCTCCAGAGTGTGTTCGGCGTGGCCAGGCTCGGCGCCGCCCATCAGCAAACCGACCTTCTCGAAGGTCGCCTCTGCGATCGGCATCGGCTTGGACAACTCGCCATTGTGCATCACCGCGATCGCATCTGATATCTCGAACAACTCGTCGAGATCCTGGCTGATCACCAGCACCGCCGATCCGCTGCGCGACAGCTCGATCAAGGCTTGGCGGATATGGGCGGCGGCACCCGCGTCGACGCCCCAGGTCGGCTGGTTGACCACCATGACGCTTGGCCGGCGGTCGAGTTCGCGACCGACGATGAATTTCTGCAGATTGCCGCCCGAAAGTGCGGCAGCTTCAGGATCCGGTGCGCTCTTGCGCACGTCCATTGCCTCGATGATGCGTTGGGAGGCAGCGTAGATGGCGCCGCTCTTGACCATGCCGCCGGTTCCGACAAAGGCCTTGCCGTCGGTGGCATGGCGCGACAAAAGCAGGTTTTCCGAAAGCTTCATGCGTGGTGCCGCACCGTGGCCGAGGCGTTCTTCCGGCACGAAGGCCGCACCCAGCAGGCGCCGTCCGGTGATGGTGAGGCTGCCTGCGTTCTTGCCGCGGATGCGCACCGAGGCGGCATCCTGCTGCAACACTTCGCCGGAGACGGATTCGAAGAACTCGCCTTGACCGTTGCCGGCGACACCGGCAATACCGATCACCTCGCCGGCGCGGACATTGAGGCTGATGTTCTTGAGCGGAATGGAGAACGGCGTCGCCGGCTTGCGGCTGAGGCCGCGGATTTCGAGCAGCGGCTGCGCGGTTTCGATCCCCTCGACCGGCGCACGCACCACGGCCTGCACTTCATTGCCGACCATCATGCGGGCGAGCGAGGCGGCTGTCTCTTCGCGCGGGTTGCAGTGGCCGACCACCTTGCCGTGCCGCAACACGGTGGCGCGGTCGCAGATGCGTTTGACCTCTTCGAGCCGGTGCGAAATGTAGAGGATCGATTTGCCTTCCGAGCGCAGCCGCTCCAGCGTCTCGAACAGCTTGTCGGCCTCCTGCGGCGTCAGCACCGAGGTCGGTTCGTCCAGGATGATCAACTGCGGCGTCTGCAGCAGGCAGCGGATGATCTCGATGCGCTGGCGCTCGCCGACCGACAGGTCGCCGACCAGCGATTCCGGATCGAGCGGCAGGCCGTAGCTGTAGGAGAGCGCCCTCGCCTTCGCGGCGATGCTGCTGATCGGCGAGCCGTCATCCAAGGACAGGGCGATGTTCTCGGCCGCGGTCAGCGCCTCGAAAAGCGAAAAATGCTGGAACACCATGCCGATGCCAAGCTTCTTCGCCGCGCCCGGGCTGGTGATCCGGACCGCCTGGCCGTTCCAGAAAATCTCGCCGGAATTGGGCTCCAGCGAGCCGAACAGCATCTTGACCAGCGTCGACTTGCCAGCGCCGTTCTCGCCGAGCAGCGCGTGGATTTCACCTCTGGCGATGTTTAGGTCGATATGATCGCACGCCGTAAGCGTGCCGAATATCTTGGTCAGGCCACGAACCTCAAGCAGGTTCGACCCATCATGATTTGCACTCACAGTGCCTCCCATCCGGATTGCCGGACATGTTCTGTGTTCCCGCAAGCATCGTATGCGCGGCCAGCTCTTGTGCGAAAGCAGCACCCGACTTGAAAGAGCTTCAAGAATTTCAGCGGAAACTCAAGGGCAAAGATCAGCCTTCTTCCCACAAGCATGCGGCTGGCCGGTTTTTCCTGCAAATCCGTGCCCGCGGCAGTGGCAGAACGCTGAAAACCAGGGCAAACTTCCGTCAGGGGACCAGGATGGTCGTGCCAGTGGTCCTGCGGCCCTCGAGATCCGAGTGTGCCTTGCCCGCATCCCTGAGCGCGTAGCGCTGGTTGATCTTGATCTTGACGGCGCCACTGAGCACCACCTCGAACAGCGCGGCCGCGGAGGCGTCGAGGTCTTCGCGTTTCGCATTGTAGACGAACAACGTCGGCCTGGTCGCGAAAAGCGAACCTTTCTGGGCAAGCAGCGACATCGAGAAAGGCGGGATCGGTCCGGAGGACTGGCCGAAGCTGACGAACATGCCGAGCGGCTTCAGACAGTCGAGCGAGGCTGGAAAGGTGTCGTTGCCCACGGAGTCGTAGACGACGTCGCATTTCCTGCCGCCGGTGATGGCGGCGACGCCGGCGACGAAATCCTGCTCCTTGTAGTTGATGACATGGTCGAAGCCGTGCGCCTTGGCGAGCTCGATCTTGTCGGCTGTACCAGCGGTGCCGATGACATGTGCGCCGAGATGCTTCGCCCATTGGCCGAGAATAAGCCCGACGCCGCCGGCCGCGGCATGAAACAGGATCGTGTCGCCCGCCTTCACCTTGAAGGTCCGGCGCAAGAGATATTCGGCGGTCATGCCTTTCAGCATCATCGCGGCGGCCTGTTCGTCGCTGATGCCGTACGGAACCTTGACGACCCGGCTGGCATCGATGACGCGCTCTTCAGCATAAGCACCTGTCGTCACGGCATAGGCAATCCGGTCACCCGGTTTCAGCCAGTCGATGCCCGGGCCGACCTTCAACACCACGCCGGCGGCTTCGCTGCCCGGGATGAGCGGAAATCCGCCAGGTGGCGGATAGAGGCCGGAGCGATGATAGACATCGATGAAGTTGAGGCCGATGGCCGTGTGTCTGACCAGGATCTGCCCAGAACCCGGCTCGCCGGGATCGGTTTCCTCATAGGTCAGAACTTCCGGGCCGCCATGGGCGTGGATGCGGATCGCTTTGGACATGGGGTAGGCTTCCTCTGGCTGATCAGGCCTTCTTGGCACCGAGATTTGGAAAGAACTGCATGATGCCACCGATACAGGCGAGGTAAAGCCCGGTAACGGAAATGCCGATCTTGGTGAAAGCGCCGACCTGTTCGCCAAGCACGCCGATCTGGTCGTAGAAGGCCGCGAGAGCCGCCTGTGCAAGCGCAAGCGCGCCGAAGGCGCACCACAAAAGCGTCATTGTGAGATTGATGCGCCGCAGCCGCACCACCCGCACCGGATGAATGAAATTGATCGGGATGAACGTCAGAATCGCGGCCACCACCACGACCGCGAACGAAACCCATTGTCCCGGCTCGATGACAAACAGCGTGAACACCACCATGTTCCAGACAACTGGGAATCCCTTGAAGAAATTCTCCTTCGTCTTCATGCCGGTGTCGGCATAATAGATCGCACTGGAGACGACGATGATCGCCGCCGACAGGAACGACAGGCCCTCGCCCATGAAGCCGCGCTGGTAGAGCGCGAAGGCCGGGATCAGCACGTAGGTCACATAGTCGATGATGTTGTCGAGGAGTTCGCCCGACCAGGTCGGCAGGATTTCCTTGACCTCGAGCTTCCGGGCGATCGGCCCGTCGATACCGTCGACGAACAGCGCCAGTCCAAGCCACCAGAACATTGCCGTCCAGCGTTCCTCACTCGCTGCCACCAGTGACAGGAAGGCAAGGAACGAGCCCGATGCGGTCAGCAGGTGGACGGAGAACGCCCTCGCCTGTGGCCACGTCACCTTCTTCTTCGGTCGCGGAATCCGGTCCGTGATCTTCTTGGCGGCTTTCCTGGCCGTTGTGTTCTTGCTCACGGGCCTCGCCAATCCAGCTTGCAGATTTCGGCCGAGCGGCCAGCAAAGTTCCAGTTGCGCCCAAACGCCCGCAGCTTGCTCTTGTCGGACTTCGCCACGATGATCTCCGGCGCGATCCAGTATTCCGAATTGCTGATCACGGTGTCCTTCTCGCGATCCCTGCCGGCAACCGGCGTGACCGCCCCATCGATGATCTTCGGTATCTGGAAGATACGCGTCTTTTCTCGCGTCTCATAGATGATCGGCACCTGTTCGACACCCAGGAATTTTCCGACGAGGATCGACAGCAGCGACGTGGTCCCGCCCGCCTTGCCGGTGAAGATCTTCGTCAAGGCTTTGACCGCGTAGATCGAGGCGCGTTTGTCGATGAACAGGCCAGCGGTCCAGTTGCCGCGGCTCATGTAACCGGGGATTTCCATGACCAGCCCAAGGTTGAGCCCGGAGAGATCGACCTCGCCGAAATGACCGGCGTCGATGCGGAAACCCGCCCAGGTCTGGCAATAGCCCTCGGTCGGAGGATGACTGCCGAGCGACAGAACGCAAGGGCAAAAAACCGTGCAATTGCAGGAGAGTACGAGCTCTCCTTTCATTGCCCAGCCCCGATCTGTCATCGAATTCCCCCACTCATAACGAGACTACTAGCAGCGCGGCTGCCCAGACAAGCAGTATCGCACCGGCCAGCCGGGTTGGAAGACTGCCCATCATCTGTTTTTCAATCAGGGTGAACACGCCGATCAGCGCCATCCAGAAGATGTTCATCACGCCGACGGCGAACATCACCAGCATCAGCGCCCAGCAGCAGCCGAGGCACCATATGCCTTGCGCGACGCCGAGCCGGAAGACGCGGACGGGTTTGGCACTCCAGTTCGAAAACAGGATCGAGAAGGGGTTTCGGCATTTCTTCAGGCAGGCCTGCTTGAGGCCGCTGAACTGGTAGAGGCTGGCAACCAGCAATGCGAGCGCCCCGGCAATGCCAAGCACCGGATCGTCCATTTCGCTGGATGCGGCGAATGTGTGTATCGCAAGTGTCAGCGTCGCGAACAGAATGGATGCGGCGAACCAGACGGCGAGATACCCGGCAACCAGCACCAGCGGGTGGACGACCTGCTCCCCCTTGATCCGGGCGGTATCTGCGATCTGGCAATAGGTGCGGATCATCGGAGCCGCCGACGGCAGCATCGCGGCGATCGCCATCAGGAACCACATCAGAATGAGCGCCAGGGCACGCGGACCGATGCTTGCATCCAGTGGCGCCGGCGACAGGCAGAGCGCGAAGAACCGTTCCAGGAAATCGGGCAACGGCAACCGCGGCAAGCCGCGCAGCAGAGTGTCGCCGGGCGCGCTGCCACGGGCCTCGGCGCCGCGAATCGCCATCGCGGCGAGCGACAACCAGGCAAGCAGAATGCTTGCACCGACGACGATATTCACCGTCAGGCGCGGGTTGCGCGCGACATTTGCCATGGCGCGGCCGGCGCGGTCGAGATGGCTGAAATCGTCCTGGTGGCCGGTCATGACACCCGAATGGGCCGAATCGCCGCGTTGATCAAGCCGCATGATCTGACCTATATGCTCCTTGACCGGCAGGTCGGGTGATCTGCCTCGCATCTTAAGCCGGAAGTCGAACTTGGAGCATCAGGAAACAGCGCGGATACTGATAGCCGGCACCGGGCCGGCCGGGCTGATCGCGGCGCTCGCTTTCGCCGATGCCGGCTTTCCGGTGACGCTTGTCGGGCCTCAGGCATCGGCCCCCGATGGCCGCACTACGGCACTCATGAACCCAGCGCTCAAAATGCTGGAGCGGCTTGACCTCCTTGAAGACATCAAGCCCAAGGCCGCCCCCTTGAAAGTCATGCGCATCGTCGATGCGACCAGCCGGCTGATCCGCAGTCCCGTCGTCACCTTCCGCGCCAGTGAGATCGACGAGGAACAGTTCGGGCTGAACCTGCCCAACAGCGTCTTTGCTCCCGCGCTTGCCAGCAAGGTGGCCACTCATTCCGGGATCGAATGGCGCAGGTCGATGGTGAAGACCTGGCGTCTCGATGCCGACAAGGCCCATGCCGAGCTCGCCGACGGCAGCGAGATTGGCGCATCGCTGGCGGTCGCCGCCGATGGTCGCCAGTCGCCTGCGCGCGAGGCCGCGGGCATCGCCACCGCCTCGCGCGCCTACCCTCAGGCAGCGCTCGTGCTCAATTTCCGCCACAGCCGCGACCATGCCTTCACCTCGACGGAGTTTCACACCGAGACCGGTCCGTTCACGCAGGTTCCGCTTCCCGGCAATCGCTCGAGTCTTGTCTGGGTGGTCAAACCCGAAACCGCCAGGGAACTCGCCGCACTGGACGATACAACGCTCTCGCTGCGGGTCGAGCAGCAGATGCAATCGATGCTCGGTCGGGTGACGGTCGAACCTGGACGGCAGATCTATCCGCTCTCGACGGTAACTCCCTTGCGGTTCGCGCGGGACCGGGTGGCGCTTGTCGGCGAAGCCGCCCATGTGTTTCCGCCGATCGGCGCGCAAGGTCTCAACCTTGGGATCAGGGACATCGACGATCTCGTTGGCATTGCTGGTGAAAATCGTGATGACCCGGGCGCGGCCAAGGCCTTGGCGGTCTACGATTTCAAGCGCCGTCCCGACATTCTGGCGCGCAGCAGCGCGGTTAACCTGCTCAATATGTCGCTGCTCTCAGACATGTTGCCGGCGCAGGTGGCGCGCGGTGCCGGTCTCGGCGTGCTCGGTGGCTTTGCACCGCTCCGCGCCTTCTTCATGCGCGAAGGGCTTCGTCCGGGCAGCGGCTTTGCAGCACTTGCGGGCGGCCTGCGAAAGCCAGCGCGCCCGTAGCGGTCTTGCGGATGTCCCTGTGATCGCGGCCATCGATGCGCGTCGATATCGGCCATGTCAGTCAAAACCTTTGTTCCGCATTCTGCGTATCTTAGGGCGCGCTTGAAGGCTTCGGGATTGAATTAACTCGAAGTCTGCGCCAAATAAAGTCAAGGAATTCAGTGGTGAGTACGATGAAAACGGCCAAATTTGCGATCGGACAGGTGGTCCGCCACCGTCTGTTCCCGTTTCGCGGCATCATTTTCGACGTCGATCCACAATTCGCCAACACCGACGAATGGTACGAAGCCATCCCCGCCGACGTGCGGCCGCGCAAGGATCAGCCGTTCTACCATCTGCTCGCCGAGAACTCGGAAACCGAATACATCGCCTATGTGTCCGAACAGAACCT
Organism: Mesorhizobium sp. dw_380; assembly: GCF_018588885.1. Classification (GTDB taxonomy): domain Bacteria; phylum Pseudomonadota; class Alphaproteobacteria; order Rhizobiales; family Rhizobiaceae; genus Mesorhizobium. The sequence continues at coordinate 250,222 of NZ_JAFFIW010000006.1, read as the reverse complement.
GCTCGAGGATCAGTCGGGCGAGCCGGTCCGCCACCCGCAGATCAAGGAGATGTTCGACAAGAAGCCGGATGGGCGATACGAGCCGAAACGGCAGTCCAGGCACTGACCTCCGACATTCCGGCCAGGAACGAAAAAAGCGGGGCATGACCCCGCTTTTTTGACTCGGTAACCACCAGATGCCGGTGATCAGTTGGCGGTCTTGGCCTTGTCCTGCTCGTCCTTGAGCTTCTTGGCGAAGTCCTGGTTGTTCTTGGCGACAAAATCCTGGAGCTTCTTCTGCCGGTCTTCGATGTCCGACTGCTGCAGCGGCGGGCCGTCATAGGCGCCGCTGAAGCCCTGCAGCGCGATCTTGATCGGGTTGGCCTGGTTCTGGAAATTGATCGAGGTCAGCGTGATCCCCTGGCCTTTCTTGAACGAGGCGACGAGCTGGTCGGTCAGCGGCACTTCGGCCACGCAACGATCCGGGAAGCAAATGACATAGTCGAGCTTCTGCGCCTTGCCGGCGTCGATCTGGAGGCCGATGCCGGGAGGCACGAGGCGGCCGGTCGGGACCGTGACCTGGAACACCTTGCGGTTCACCTTGCCCTTGAGCTCGATCAGGCTGACGCCGGTGACGAGCTGGCCATTGCCCGCAGTGACGATGTTCTGGACATTGCAGATGTCGACATCTTCCTGCTTGGTGCAGGCCTTGAACCAGCCCTGTGGGATCTGCTGTTGCTGCTGTGCGGAAGCGGCGGGAAGCCCTGCGCCCAGAAAGCCGACCACGCCCGCGGCCATGACCGAAAGGCGGTACGCATTGCTGTTCAGGCTCGTCATGTCGTGCACTTCCTCTCAAATGATCCGGAACCGGCCTCTTGGTGCCGTGTGGTCCAGCTACCTGTTGCCGAAATGAGGCAACAGAATGACTTCGGACGGCGTGTTACACTGCAAGCGGCGCCGAATCCAGCCCGCCCACTTGTAATTCTTGATCACACCATTGGCCGGCATGCAGCTGCCTCATGCTAGGGTGCGCACCGAATCATCGAGCCGATCTGTTAAGGAGACGGTCATGGGCCGCGTTCTTGTTTGGCTGATCACCGCGATATCGTTTCTCACCCTGTCGCCGCCCGCGCGGTCAGAGCCAAAATACGCGATTGCGATGCAGGGCGAACCAGCCCTGCCGCCGGACTACGCGCATTTCGGTTACGTCAATCCTGACGCGCCGAAGGGCGGCAGCATTACCTATTGCGTCGTCGGCAGCTTCGACAACCTCAACCCTTTCATCCTGAAAAGCCTGCGCACGACCGCGCGCGGCATGATGGACACGATCTACGGCAATCTGGTCTTCGAGCCGCTGATGCAGCGTAGCGCGGATGAGGCTTTTACTCTCTATGGGCTGCTCGCCGACGCCGCCGACATGGACGCAGAGCGCAAGAGCATCGAATTCCATCTCAATCCGAAGGCCAAATGGTCGGATGGACAGCCGGTGACGCCGGAAGACGTGCTGTTCACCTATGACGTCTTTACGCAAAAAGGGCGCCCGCCCTATAGCGACCGCATGGCCAGGATCGCCAAGCTCGAAAAGACCGGCGACCACAGCGTTCGCTTCACCTTCAACGAGAAAGCGGACCGCGAATTTCCCCTGATCATCGCGCTGACGCCGATCATCCCCAAGCACGCCTTCGACATGGACACGTTCGACAGGACGACGCTGAAGCCGTTGGTCGGCAGCGGCCCCTACACGATCGCGCAGGTGACGCCCGGCCAGCGCATCGTCTTCAAGCGCAATCCGGACTACTGGGGCAAGGACGTTCCCGCCAAGCGCGGCTTCGACAATTACGACCAGATCACCATCGAATATTTCCTCAACGCCAACGCCAAGCTCGAAGCGTTCAAGAAAGGCCTTTGCGCCATCGATGACGACGGCGATCCGGTGAAACGCGAGCGCGATCTCGACTTTCCCGCCTTTCACAGAGGCGAGGTGGTTTCCGAGACCTTCGACACCGGCATTCCGCCGGTCGTGACCGGTTTCCTGTTCAACACCAGGCTGCCGAAATTCTCCAATCCGGTGGTTCGGCGCGCGCTCGGCATGCTTTATGACTTCGAATGGGCCAACAAGAACCTGTTCGGCGGCAAGTACACGCGCACGATGAGCTATTGGCAGAATTCCGAGCTTTCCGCGCTCGGCCATCCGGCCGACGACAGGGAAAAGGCGTTGCTGGCCCCCTACCCCGGCCGCGTGCCGGCCGAAATAATGGACGGCACCTGGAAACCGCCGGTGACCGACGGTTCGGGCCAGGACCGCAAGGTGCTGAAGGCGGCTTTCGATCTCCTGAAAAGCGTCGGTTACCACGTGCAGGACGGCACGATGCTCGATGCCGATGGCAAACCTTTCGGATTCGAGATCCTGACCGCTTCGCAGGACGAGGAGCGCCTGGCCGGCATCTATCAGCGCACACTGGAGAAGATCGGCGTCGACGTCAGCATCCGCAGCCTGGACGGCGATCAGATCCAGTCGCGCAAGCAGCGCTTCGATTTCGAGGTGCTGATCGGCTCGAGCGGCTTCAACAATTCGCTCTCCCCAGGCATCGAGCAGATCGGGCGTTGGTCGTCCGCGGCCGCCAAGACCGAAGGATCGTTCAATCTCGCCGGCGTCGCCGACCCGGCGATCGATGCCGCGATCGAAGCGATGCTGCGCGCCCGCTCGAAAGAGGATTATGTCGCCGCCGTTCGCGTTCTCGACCGGCTGCTGATCTCGGGCAACTACATGGTGCCGATGCAGTACAACACGCAGCAATGGCTTGCTTACTGGAATTATCTGGAACATCCGCGCAAGACGCCCATATTCGGTTACCAGCTGCCAACATGGTGGCGCAAACCGAACTGAAAATCCGGAGATCGAGATGAGCGAAGCGAACACCATAACCATCGATGTGGTGTCGGACGTCGTCTGCCCGTGGTGCTTCATCGGTCAGAAGCGGCTCGACAAGGCGGTTGCCGCGGCTGGCGATGTCGATGTGCATATACGCTGGCGGCCGTTCCAGCTCGATCCGACCATCCCGCCCCAGGGCAAGGACCGCCGGGAGTACATGCTGGCCAAATTCGGCAGCGACGAGCGCATCCGCGAAATCCATGCCCGCATCGAACCGCTTGGCGAGGCCGAGGGCATTTCCTTTGCCTTCGACGACATCAAGGTGGCGCCGAACACGCTGGATGCACACCGCCTGATCCGTTGGGCAGGCGCTGCCGGTGAAGCCGTGCAGAACATGTTGGTCCGCCGGCTGTTCCAGCTGAATTTCGAGGAGGGTGTCGATATTGGCGACCATGCCGTATTGATCGAAGCCGCCCGCGACGCCGGCATGGACGCGTCCGTCGTCGCCACGCTCTTGCCGACAGACGCCGATGTCGAAGCGGTGCGCACCGAGATCGCCACGGCCTCGCGCATGGGCATATCAGGCGTGCCGTGTTTCCTCCTCGAAGGCAAATATGCCGTGATGGGCGCGCAGGATGCCGACACGCTGGCCGATGCGATCCGCCAGGTGGCGGCCGCCAAGGCGCGCGGCGAGCTGGACAAGGTCGGCTGACGCAGCTTCCCTCTCGCCGTTGACAAGAGCAGGCGCTTCACCGTCACCTTGGCCTTGCTGATGAAAAGGCTGTGGCCATTGTCGGCCGTTGTAGGTCAGCCCCTTTCGCTGATGATCGGTGGGAAAACCACCCAGCGCTCATGCTCACAGGACCTCGTGGTGTGCCTCGACGACGGCAAGGAGTCCGACATCAAGGACGGCACGTTTTCGGGGTTTTGGTTAGCCGCAATGAAAAGTCGGGCTGCCGGACAGGCCAAGATGAGTCACGAAATCGTGTGAACGCTTTCCCCAAGGGAAGGTAGAAGCACGCCTGCCCGTTGTTTGGTAACCGTCTGACATCGTTGTGTTAAACCGCTGTTTCGCCGGCTTTCGCGCGACACGCGGAAAGGCCGTGCTGTTGCCTTTCCGACACGGCCGGAACTTCAATGCCGCCGACCCCCTACAAAAACTAATAGAAAATGATCAATTGGTGTTACCATCCGTAACAAAAGAAAAAAGGTTTGGGCGGGATCGTGATTCGGATCGGCAGACGATCGCAGGAGTCAGTACCGGATAGACTACACCGCGGCGCCGCAAGGCCGTCGCATTTGACGCCGGTATCCTCGATGCGCAGTTTCTGGGGCCTGATGCGGGCCTACTGGATCTCGGATCGCTGGAAGGAAGCCTGGACCCTCACGCTCGTCATCGCCTTGCTCACCGCGCTGTCCAGCAAGGCGGGTGTCTGGTTCGCCGAAGCTTCGGGTGAGTTGGTCAACTCGATTGCCTTCTTCCACGATGCTGCCAACACCACGCCGCTGCGCACGCTGCTGGTCAATGCCGGCATCCTGGTTTTGCTGGTCTTGCTCAAGGATGCCGGTTTCACGGGCATCCGCAATCTTGTCTCGGTGACCTTGCACCGCAAATGGCGCGGCTGGCTCGACAGCCGTTTCAACGAGGCGCTGCTGGACGGCAACCACACGCATTTCCATGCCCAGCATGCCTCGACCGGCGGCGGTATGTCAGCTCCCGACAACATCGACCAGCGCATGCAGGAATCGATCAAGGACATGACCGGCGGCGCCATTGGCCTCGCCATGGGCGTGCTCGGCGTCGCCACCTCGCTCTATTTCGTCGGCCAGAAGCTGCTCGAAACCTCCGTGGAGGTGAAGGGACTGGAATTCCTTGGCAGTTACGGCAGTGCCGTTCTGGCCTTCCTGGGGGTCGCCACCTATGTGCCGCTGAACACATGGATCGCGGTCAAGCTCGGCGGCCTGCTTGAGCGGCTGAATGTTCGGATGCAGCAGGCCGAAGGTAGCTACCGCGGCGAACTGACCACCTTCCTGCGCCGGAGTTTCCATGTCGCGGCATCGCATGGTGAAGGCGTGCAGAAGTCAATGCACCGCCGGCTCTATGTCGACATCGACGGAACCTGGTCGCGGCTGAACATCGTCAACACCGTCTATATGTCGTTCGAGCTGATCTACAATTTCGTCGGTGCGCGCATTGTCGCCTATGGGCCTGGCCTCGTGCCGTTCATCCACAATGGTCTCGATCTCAAGGGCTATATTACCGGCTCCGAACTGGTCAATTCGCTGATCGGCCAGTGTTCGTGGTTCATCCATGTCATGCCGGCCATCGCCACGTTGCGCGCCAACAGCCAGCGTGTCACGGAGCTCGCCAACGCGATCGAAAATGTCCAGCACCCGCAGGAGTTCTACAGCCAGTCCGGCCGTTCCGACTTCCAATATGCCAGCCAGAACCCGGTTTTCGGCCTGACCATCCAGAAGCTCGAACTGGCGCATCAGGGCGAGGATGCAACGCCGTTCCTCAGTGCCGTCAACCTGCGCTTCCGGCGTGGCGAGTGGACTTTCCTGAAAGGCGAATCCGGCTGCGGCAAGACCTCATTGATCAAGGCGATCAACGGCCTGTGGCCGTACGGCCGCGGCACCATCGTCTTCCCCGACGGCGTAAGGAGCTTTTATGCCGCCCAGGAGGTCAAGCTGCAGCAGGTGTCGCTGAAACAGCTGGTCTGCCTGCCTGGCTCCGAACTCAACCATGGCGATGCCCAGGTCGCGTCGGCGCTGCACAAGGCTGGCCTCGGTGATTTCATCGAGCACATGGCCAATGAAAGCCGCGAGGGCAAGATCTGGGATCAGGTCCTGTCCGGCGGCCAGAAGCAGAAGCTGGTGGTGGCTCGCATCATACTGCAGCAGCCGGGCCTCCTGTTCCTCGACGAGGCGACCGGTGCGCTCGACCCGGACGGCAAGGTTGCCTTCCACCAGGCGATCAAGGACAACTGCCCCGATGTCACCGTGATCAGCGTCATGCACGAAGCGGTGGCGCCGAGATCGGCTGCCGGCACCGAATTCTACCACTCGATCGTCATGATCGCCGACGGCGTCGCCACCAAGAAGCCGCTGGCGCCGGCCCTGCCCGTCGAACTCACCACGATTCTCGTGCAGCCGAGGCCGGTCGAAGAAAAATGGCTCCGGTTCCCGCGCCGGCTCAAGCAGAAATAACGATGCTTTCACCGCGGCTTGCCGCGTCTGGCGACGATCGACCATCACAGTGTCGCGATCGCAGCCATCAGGCACCATTTTCCTTCCTTACGGCGATTGACTCGGCAAGGGGCGCCCCTATGTTGCGCCGGCTTGCAGACAGTCAAACGCAAACCCGCAAGCGGAAAGGTCACCGCGCCATGCCTGGCGACAGTATTAGTCGAACGCAACCGCCGTCCGCCTAGACGTGACCTGAATGGTTCATGTCCTGCCGGACGGCAAGGAGTGAACCATGAACGAATTTTCCCTCGTAGCGGACGACGAGGCCGTCGCCATCGCCCGCGTCCTTGCAAACGACCATGTCGCCGACGTGGTCGAGGCGCTCAATCACGAATCGCGCGAAACCGCGACGGATATGCTTTGCGCCGTACCCTTCGAACGGCTGGTCGAGATCTTCGATCAGCCCGAACTCGAAGGCGCGCCCGAATTGGCGGAAGCCCTGCCCCGCTCCAAGGCGAGCAAGCTGCTCACGGCGATGTCTGTCGACCGTGCAGCGGATATTCTGCGCGACCTCGATGAACCGGCACGCTCCGAGCTGCTCGGTGCACTGGCGCCGCCGTTGCGCGCAACCCTGCTTTCCATTCTGGGCTATCCCGAAGGCAGCGCCGCATCGATCATGACGACGGAGTTCGTCAGCGTCCCCTCGGACTGGACCGTTGGGCGCACGCTCGACTACATCCGCAAGGTCGAGCGGACGCGCGAGACCGTCTACGCGATCTACATCGTCGATCCGGAAACACACCTGCTGGTGCGGTCGACCGGCCTGCGCCGGCTGATCACCGGCGAGCCGGGCGATTCGATCCTGTCCGTGGCGCCGGACCGCGTGCCGGTGACGGTCACTCCGCTGACCGATCGTGAAAATCTGGCGCAGACGATCTCCAAATACGATCTGCTGGCCGTTCCTGTCGTCGATCACGGTAAGATCCTCGGCATCGTCACCATCGACGACATCATCGACACGATGATCGAGGAGACGACCGAGGACGTGCACCGTTTCGGCGGCATGGAAGCGCTTGACGAGCCCTATATGAAGATGAGCTTCCTCGCCATGATCAAGAAGCGGGGCGGTTGGCTCTGCGCGCTGTTCATCAGCGAAATGCTGACGGCGAACGCCATGCAGAGCTACGAGGGCGAACTGGAGAAGGCGATCGTGCTGACCCTGTTCATCCCGCTGATCATGAGCTCCGGCGGCAATTCCGGCTCGCAGGCGACGTCCCTGGTCATCCGTGCCCTGGCGTTGCGCGAGATCGGGCTGCGCGACTGGTGGCGGGTTGCGCTGCGCGAACTGCCCACCGGTCTCGTGCTCGGCGCCATGTTGGGCGTGGTCGGCATTTGCCGCATCGCGGCCTGGCAATATATGGGTCTCTACGATTATGGCCCGCACTGGCCGCTGATCGCCACGACCGTCGGCGCGACACTGGTCGGCATCGTCACCTTTGGTTCCCTGTCGGGGTCAATGCTGCCGTTCGCCCTGAAACGGATCGGCTTCGATCCGGCCAGCGCGTCGGCGCCGTTCGTCGCGACGTTGGTCGATGTCACCGGGCTGGTGATCTATTTCTCGGTGGCGCTGGTGATCCTGCGCGGCACGCTGCTGTAGCAACAGCCAGAAATCCCATCGCGGCAGCAGTTGCCGCGATGGGCCTTGTTTAGGCGCTTAACGTGTTTCAATCGACGCGCTGGCCGTCCTTCACGCGGTATGTCGGCTTGTACATGGTGACCAGCTCTTCCGCGGCGGTCGGATGCACGGCCATTGTGCGGTCGAAATCATCCTTGGTCAGGCCGGCCTTCAAAGGAATGCCGAGCAGCTGCGCCATTTCGCCGGCATCCGGCCCCAATATGTGGGCGCCGAGCACTTTGCGCGAGGCCCCATCGACCACCAGCTTGATCAGCATCTTTTCGTCGCGGCCGGACAGCGTATGCCGCATCGGCCGGAAGCTGGCGCGGTAGATCTCGATATCGGCAAAGCGCTTGATGGCTTCGTCTTCCGACAGGCCGACGGTGCCGATTTCCGGCTGGGAGAAAACGGCGGTCGCGATGGTCTCGTGGTCGGGGGCGGTCGGATTGCCCTTGAACGCCGTCTCGACGAAGCACATGGCTTCATGAATCGCCACCGGCGTTAGCTGTACGCGGTTGGTGACGTCGCCGATCGCCCAGATATTGTCGATGTTGGTGCGGGAATAGTCGTCGACCTTGACCGCACCGGTCGGGGTCATCTCGATGCCGATGCCTTCCAGGCCCATATTCTCGGTATTAGGGAGACGCCCTATGGCGAGCATGACCTGGTCCACCGTCAGCACCTTGCCGCTGTTGAGAAGGGCATCGAGCCGGCCGTCCGGCCGCTTGCGCACCCACTCGGTCACCGAATGGCAGAGTATCTTTATCCCCTTCTTTTCCATGGTTTCGTGCAGCGTGCGGCGCAGGTCCATATCGAAGCGGCTGAGTATCTCCTTGCCGCGATAGACCAGCGTGGTGTCGACGCCGAGGCCGTGGAAAATGTTGGCGAACTCGACCGCGATATAGCCGCCGCCCTCGATCATGATCGCCTTTGGCAGCTCCTTGAGGTCGAAAGCCTCGTTGGAAAAGATGCAATGTTCGTGGCCGGGCAGCGCCGGATGCGCCGCCGGACGACCGCCGGTGGCGATCAGGATCTGGTCGGCGGTGATGGTGCGGTCCTCGCCGAGAAGATGCACCACGTGCGGGTCGACGATCATCGCCCGCGAATGAAAGGTCTCGCCGCCGGCGCCCTCGACATTCTTCTTGTAGATCGCTTCCAGCCGGCTGATCTCGCGATCCTTGTTGGCGACCAGCGTCCGCCAGTTGAAGCTGGCTTCCGGCACCGTCCAGCCATAGCCGGCCGCGTCGGCAAAATGCTCCGGAAATTGCGAGGCGTAGACATAGAGTTTCTTCGGCACGCAGCCCCTGATAACGCAGGTGCCGCCATAGCGGTACTCCTCCGCGATACCGACACGCTTGCCGAGTGCCGCGGCAACGCGCGCCGCCCTCACCCCGCCGGAACCGCCGCCGATGACGAAGAGGTCGTAGTCGTAACCGGCCATGACGCGGCTCCTTGAACGTCGAAAATGTGTGTGACAGGTAGGCCGCAAACCATCAAAAGAAAAGCCCGGACAAGCCGGGCTTCACCGATGGCCGCGAGGCCGTTCAAAGAACAGGATCAGTTCTGCGTGTCGTCCGCCGGAGCCGAACCATCGGCAGGTGCCGCGCCATCGGCCGGAGCGGTTCCGTCGGCCGGAGCGGCTGCATCGGCGGGCGCAGCCGGCGCCTTGGCCTTCGCCGCCGCGGCCAGCGTTTCGCCCACCTGCTGCGCGAGATCGCGGGCGACGCCATTTTGCCAGATGTCGGCTGCCTTGACCAAATCACGCGTCACGGTCGGACCGCTGTCGAGGAGCTTCTTGCCGGATTCGGAATTGTAGAACGCCGCGATGTCGTTGAGTTCCTTTTCGGAAAACACCTTCGCATAGGCAAGAGCCGCTTCCTTCTCGAGATCGGCGCGGCGCGAGGCCAGCGCCAGCGCCTTCTCGTTGATGGTCTTGCCGATCAGCTCCTGCATATCCGGGTTCTTCTGGATGAGCTGCGATTCGAGCGCGGCAGCCGCCTGCGGCAGGATGTTGTCGAATGGGTCCGTCGCGTGGATCGCCGCGACCGCCGCACGGGCGGCCTTCAGGTGCGATTCCGGAACGTCTTGCGAAAACGCCGGCGAAGAGAACGCCAAAACGGCCGAAGCCGCCAGAACGGCGCAAAGGCCGCGAACCCGATTATGCAACATCATGGTCGGTAGAACTCCCTGGTTTTCGGGCGGCATGGACGGTTTGGATACCGTCGCCGCCGGCGATGATGGCCGCTGACGCCAGCCCGATGAAAAGACCATGCTCGACCACGCCCGGAATGGCGTGGAGAGCATTCGAAAGCGCTCTTGTATCCGGAATGCGGCCAAAAGATGCATCGAGGATAAAATGGCCGCCGTCTGTAACAAAAGCCTGGCCTCCCGTCATCCTCAATGTAATCGAACCGGAAAGGCCGAGCTTCGCAGCCGCCGCGGCCACCGCGATCTCGGTGGCACGCAGGCCGAACTGGTTGACTTCGATCGGCAGCGGAAACCGGCCGAGCGTCTCGACCATCTTCGACTGGTCGGCAATGACGATCATGCGCTGCGAGGCCGCGGCCACGATCTTCTCACGCAGCAGCGCGCCGCCGCCGCCCTTGATCAGGGTCAGTTCCGGGTCGACCTCATCGGCGCCGTCGACGGTGAGATCGAGCTCGGGCGTTTCCTCCAATGTCGACAACGGCACGCCAAGCTCGCGGCACAGCGCAGCGGTGCGCTCCGAAGTCGGCACCCCAATGACGGTCATGCCGGTGGCGACCTTGTCGGCCAAAAGCCGCACGAACTCCTCGGCAGTGGTGCCGGTGCCGATGCCGAGCCGCATGCCATCGGTGACATGGGCAAGGGCCGCCCGCGCGGCTTCGACCTTCAATTGCCTCGCGTCCATGCTGCTTTGCTGCCCCGAAACCTGATGCATGTCGCCCAACGACATGCATGAAAACTAAGAACTGAAGCGCGTCGCCTGGGCCCGTTCGATGCGACGCGCTCCAGCGTTTCGGGCTCCTAGCATTTTTGCCGGTCCGGTCAAAGCCTTTGACCGTGGTCAAAGCCCTTGGCGGGCTGTCCGCGGCTGTCCACCGCTCTGCTTGCCTTGACGCGCCGCAGCCGCTATCGCCTGCCGATTACAAAAACTGCGCAGGATGGATCATGAGTCGCCCGATCATCGTGTTCGACCTCGACGGAACGCTGATTGACACGGCGCCGGACCTGCTCGACAGCCTCAACCACAGCCTGGCCGCCAGCGAGCTTGCCGCCGTCGACGAGGCCGGCTTCAAGCGCTTCGTCGGCCATGGCGGCCGCGTGATGATAGAGCGCGCGCACGCCGCCCAGCAGCGCTCGCTTGATGTCGCCGAGCACGACCGGCTGCTGAGACTGTTTCTCGATCACTACACCGACAACATTCCGGGAAAATCCCGCCCCTACCCCGGTGTCATCGAGGCGATCGCACGATTCGAGAAGGCAGGCTATCTCCTGGCCGTCTGCACCAACAAATACGAGGCCAACTCGCTGGCGCTGATCGAAGCGCTCGGCTTGACCAGACATTTCGCGGCGATCGCCGGCCAGGACACGTTCGCGTTCCGCAAGCCCGATCCGCGCCATTTGACGGAAACCATCAGGCTGGCCGGCGGCGATCCGCACCGCGCTCTGATGGTCGGTGACTCGCAAACCGACATCGACACCGCCAAGGCTGCCGGCATTCCGGTCGTCGCGGTCGATTTCGGCTACACCGACCGCCATGTCCGCGAATTCGAGCCGTCGGCTGTAATCTCGCATTTCGACGCGCTGACGCTCGACCTGGCGCAAAGGCTGATCGCCGCCGCGGGACACTGAACGGGCAGCGATCGGCATCCAGTTGAGAGGGGTCCGAAAGGGCCAAGAATCCGATCGCTGTGAGAACGCCAGACACTGCCTTGACTTAACCGGCCGGCCTCCCTTATATCGCGGCTCGCTTGGCCTTCGGGCAACGAGCGGGCGATTAGCTCAGCGGGAGAGCACACCCTTCACACGGGTGGGGTCGCAGGTTCAATCCCTGCATCGCCCACCATTTTTCCTAGGTTTTGGCCTCACCGTCCGTCTTGGCACCCTGTTGGGAAGCGCTCGGCGAATTTGCAATCGATGCAAACGCGGTCAGGTACCCGTTGCAGCCCGTCTGGAACAAACCACCATGCCAGCGAGTTTCCTTCAGTCAAACTTGAGGGAAAACCATGTCCAGATTTCTCATGGCGACCAGCGTCGCCGTTTTTCTCGCTGCCGGATCGGCTCTGGCGGCGGATGACAAGCCATTGCCGCCACCGAATGCCAAGAAACTGTCTGACATCATCGCCAAGGTCGAGCAGCGTGACGGCTTCCAATATGTCAAAGAAGTCGACTGGGATGATGGCGCCTATATCGTCACCTACTACACCGCCGACAAGGCGAAGGTTCAGATCACTTACGACCCCGTGACGGCCGAGCCCAAATAGGCTGATCCGGAGACACTCTCTTGGGGGCGAAGGGCCGAGCTTGCGGAAGGGCACCGCTTGCTCGCCTCCCCTTGCGCCGGATCGTCTTTGATGGCTGACTGAAACTGTTGACTGCGCCGCATGGGGGGGTGGGCTTGGCGACGGCGAAGCACGTGATGAAGCGCATCCTGATGATGCTTGCCGGCTATCTCGTCGCCACACTGGTCGGCCTGTTCGCCGTGGTGGCAATCTACGCCGCGCTCAGTTCCCTGCCTGGAGCGCCCGCCTATTTCGATGTCATGGGCGTTACGCCGATCGCGGCCCTGGTGGTGCCGCCGCTCGGCATGTTCATCTATTTCCTGACGGTTGTCGTGACCGTATTGCAGACGTTGATCTTCGCGCTCATCGCCGAATTCTTCTCGCTGCGCAATGTCCTGATGCACATGTTCTTCGGTGCCGCTGCCGCCGCTGGCGGCTTCCTCCTGATCTGGCCGAGTTCGGCCCAGGATATGGATCCGGAGCGCTGGGCCGACATCGGCATTATTGCCGCCGCCGGTTTGGTGGCCGGGCTGGTCTACTGGCTGATCGCCGGGCGCGACGCTGGTTTCCGGCGTCCCTTGTCGGAACGCCGGCTATCAGCTTGACGGCGAACGCACCGCCTCGGTCGCATCCAGGGCCTGCTTCAGCCGTGAATCGCGGTCGTAGACGTCGCTGAAATACTCGACCTTGCCGGACATGTCGGGCCAGGCGGTGAAATAGGCGACATAGACCGGAATCTTGCGCGTCACGTCCTCGGTCGAATGTCCGTGCTTCAGCTTCTCGGCGATATAGTCGACCGAGGTGCCAAGCACGGCCGCGGCCATGCCGCGCGGGTCCTGCAGGCGCACGCAGCCATGGCTGAGCGCACGCATATCCTGCTTGAAGAACGATTTCTGCGGCGTGTCGTGCATGTAGATCGCATGCTTGTTGGGGAACAGGATCTTCAGTTCGCCCAGCGCATTGGCCTCGCTCGGCTGCTGGCGCACACTGTAGGGGATGTTCGAACCATAAGCGCCCCAATCGACCGCCGACGAAGGAATACGCTTGCCGCGCGAATCCGTCACCTCGTAGCCGGCCCGATCGAGATAGCCGGGATCGCCGCGCAGCCTGGGCAGCATTTCGTTGACGATGATCGACTGCGGCACGCCCCAATAGGGATGAAAGTCAACCTGCTTGATCTGGTCGTAGAAGAATGCCGTCTGGTTGGTCACCCGGCCGACGACGGCGCGCGTCTTCAGCTTTTCCTCGCCATTGTCGATGTAGCTCGCGGTGAAGGCAGGCTGGTTGATGAAGACACGCGGGCTGCCGAGATCGGAAGGCAGCCAGCGCAGTTCTTCAAGCGCCACCTGCACCTTCAGCAGCCTGTCGGCCTTCGATGTCCCGGCGAGCAAAGCGACGGTGCGCGGACCGATGACGCCGTCACCTTTCATGCCCTCTTTCTGCTGCACCGCCTTGATCAGCGGCACCAGCTCGGGAACGTAGACTTCGCTGGTTGCCAGCCGCGACAGGACCTCACCATAGGTGCCGCCCATCTCGTCATCGAGATTGCGCGCGATCAGCGACAGCAGCTTCGGCAATTCCGGGCTGGTTTCGCCCGGCTTCAGCAGCAGCTTTGGATCGACGACGATCTCGTTCTCGGCACTTGCCTGCAGCGATTCCAGCTCGACGCGCAGCGCCTGATATTCCGCATTCTGCGGATGCCGCGATTCGAGGTAAGTGCGAACCTCCTGCGTATGCGCCAGCGTCTTCAGCACGCCGACCATGTCGAGCGGCTTGGCCGGGAAATCGTAGTAGCCGGTCATCCGGTTGGGCTCGACACGGCCGCTTTGGGCGTCATGGGCGTAGCGCAATACGCGCGCCGACAGCGCCATCTCGAAGCGCACGAGGTCCTTCAACTTGGCTGCGTCGTCCGTCGGGGACGAACTGGCGGCCGGCACATCGACCGTGTAGTCGGTGGGCGTCAGGCCATAGCTCGCCGCCTCTCCCAGCACCCGCACCGCATCCTGGGCGCGGCTGTTGGGGCCGGTTCCGCTCACCCAGATAAAGTCCGGATTGGCCGAATAGTAGGCGATCAGCGCCTTGGCGATATCAGGCTCGGCATAGAGTTCGTAGTCGCTGAGACCGGCAATGGCGTCGTGGAAAGCAGCCCCCGTGACTGACGGAACGAAAGCGGCGTCCTGCGGCGTCGCCGGCTGGGGCGCTGCGGACAGCGTCGAGAAATCGACGCGCACCAGCTTGTCGGCCTTATAGGTGTAGTAGGACGGGCTGCTGATTTTCGCGCCGCCATCGCCGCCATCGGCGGTCGCTTTCGGTCTGTGCTTTGGCGGCGGCGGAAATTCACCTTGCGGCTGATGCCTCACGCCGCCGCCAAACAGCATGTCGAAAAGGCCTTGCGCGCCTGCCTGGGGCACGCCGAAAGCGAGTGTAGCCGTGATCGCCATCAGCGGCATCGCGGTTGCTTTGTTTCGGAGGAATTTCATGAATCACCCGCTCCGGCCGCAACCGGTTCCCGTTCCGCACGCTAAGACCGTCTCGCTCACCGCATGGCGGATGTAAGGCGCGACTATACCGATTCATACCGATTTCGTTAAGCTTTCATAAATTTCCGAGCGCCTGTTGCAGAACAGTTTCACAACATCGTGACGGGGGAGCGGAGTGTCTCCGCCCCCGAGGACTCGATGCAAGTTAGGCGTTGGCGCCGCCATCGATCGTCAATGCCGCACCTGTCACGAAACGCCCCTCCGGGCCGGCAAGCCACGCAACCATGCCGGCGATATCATCGGCCTTGCCGAAGCGCGGCGTCGCCATCTTCCGGCGCTGATGTTCGGCATGCGGGCCATCCGCCGGGTTCATGTCGGTGTCGGTCGAACCGGGATGGACGACGTTGGCGGTGATGCCGCGCGGGCCGAGGTCGCGCGCCAGAGCCTTGGTCAGGCCGACCAGCGCTGCCTTACTGGCGGAATAGGCCCCGAGGCTTGTGTCGGTGACGCGTTCGGCGAGATTGCTGCCGATCGAGATGATCCTGCCGCCCTCTCCCATATGGGCTGCCGCTGCCTTGGAGGCGATGAACGGAGCCCTGAGATTGACTGACATGGTCTCGTCGAAATCGGCAAGCGACAGCGTATCGATGGGGGCCGCGCGCCAGATGCCGGCACTGTTGACCAGGATATCCAGCCGGCCGAATGCGGCGACGGCGTCATCAACGGCCTTGTCGATCGCCACGGCATCCCGGTTGTCGGCCTTGATCGCGATGGCGCGACCGCCCTTGGCTTCTATCTCGGCCACGACCGAGCGGGCATGTTCCTCGCCATGCACATAGGTCAGGGCGACATCGGCGCCATCAGCCGCCAGGCGCCGGGCAATCGCCGCCCCGATGCCGCGACTGCCGCCCGTGACGAGCGCTGCCTTGCCGTTCAGATTGCTGGAAGACATCTGTTTCTCCATTTATGTAGTGATTGATACACAAATGTCTGGCAGTCTTGTCCAACCGCGTCAACTGATTTATGTAACGATCAACACAGAAACAGGCGTCATGTCGGAAAGAGGCCGTCCCCGTACCTTCGATCGAACCGCGGCCCTGCGGCGCGCGATGGAACTGTTTTGGGCCAAAGGCTATGAGGGCACGTCGATCGCCGACCTGACCGCGGCGATGGGTATCAATTCGCCCAGCCTCTATGCCGCGTTCGGCAGCAAGGAGGCGCTGTTCCTCGAAGCGACCGAATATTACACGCACGCCGAAGGAACCGAAATCTGGGCCGCATTGGACGAGGCATCGACGGCATGCCTTGCGATCGAGAATTTCCTGCGGCGGACAGCCAAAGCCTATTCGCAGACCGATCGCCCGCAGGGTTGCCTGATTGCACTGGGCGCACTGCACCAGGACTCAAGCAGCGGTGCCATCTGCGCGGATCTGCGCCGCCGCCGCGCCGAAAACCTTACAGCCCTGTGCAAGCGCCTCGAGCGCGCCGTGGCCGAGGGCGAATTGCCGGCGAATTTCGATTGCCGTACCGCCGCGACCTTTTTCGCCACGGTGCAGCACGGCATGTCGATCCAGGCACGAGACGGTGCTTCGTGCACCGCACTGATGGCGACGGTCGCCGGGGCGATGGCTGCATGGAAGACGATGGCCGGCACCGACTCGGCGTGACAAATGCTGGCTGTTGTGCTCGAAATTCGGACCTGCCAGCACGGCCGGGAGGGGATGACAGTGAAAAAGGGTTATCGCGAACTGCTGGACGAGGCGAATGCCGAGATCGAGGTGGTTTCGCCTGAAGAAGCGGCAGGATTGCTCGAGGACGAAGGCACCGTTTTCGTCGACCTGCGCGATCCTCGCGAGGTCGAACGCGATGGCAGGATTCCCGGTGCCAAACATGTCACACGCGGCATGCTGGAATTCTGGATCGATCCCGAGAGCCCTTATCACAAGCCGTTCTTCGCCTCGGGAAAGAGTTTTGTTTTCTTCTGCGCCGGTGGCTGGCGCTCGGCCCTGGCCACCAAGACGGCGCAGGACATGGGGCTTTCGCCGGTCAAGCACATCCTCGGTGGCTACACGGCCTGGAAGGCTGCCGGGCTGCCGGTAGAGCCCGGCGAGAAGAAGAAATAGCCGGACCGCTCAGTGAAGCAGCGTCGGCTCGTGGGCCACGAAAGCGACGGCGCGTTCGACAACGCCCTTGTCCGCAAGAATGCGGCGGTGGCCAAGCCCGTCGGCCCAGTGCAGCAGCACATGATCGCCGGCACCGGCATAGCGCCTTGCGTGCTCGGCCGGCACCTCGCGGTCGTCAGGCGCGTGGATGACCAGCGTCGGCACGGCCGCCTGGGCAAGCTGGCGGTCGCCGGTGAATTCATGCAGCGGCCTGCCGGAAAGGTGTTCGACACGGTCCGCCATGGCGACCTGCGAACGCGGCCCGACATTGAGCATGCGGCTGAAGTCGGCAAAGATCGCCGGCAATGAGCTGGGTGCTGCGATCAGCACAAGACGCCCGGCCGTCAGCGGCGGAATGTTCTTGACCGAACCGGCTATGGCATTGGCAGCAACGGCGCCGCCGAACGAGTGACCGACCGCCGCCACGAATGGACCGAACCATTCACCGGCAACCCGCACCGCCTCAACCGCATTGACCATGTTCAGGTGCCGGCCCTGCGACTGGCCATGTCCCGGCAGGTCAAGCGAAACGACCCTGTAGCCGGCCGCGCGATAGCCCTCGATCAAGGCGCGCATATATTCGGTGCGAGAACGCCAGCCATGGACGACAAGCACCGTGCCGGCGGCCGCCCTGCCCGGCTCCGGCCGGAACTCATGCACCATGACGCAGCCGGTAGCCGTCTTCAGCCGATGATGGCGCGCTTCGGTCATGAACTCAGCGGCGCGGTCTATGGCGCGGCGTTCGCCACCGGTCAGCGCCCTGGCGCTTGGCGTACGACAGAACAGTTCGAACGCCGCGCGCCCGCTGATGCGTGGCGCGATATGTTCGGCTGCACCAAACACCCCCCGGATGACCTTCAGCCCGAATGATGCCATAGTGAGAATCCATCCATACGTTCAAGCATGAACATAATAGTTCAAAGATGAACAATAAACAAGAGCTGCCCTGGGACAACCCGCGCTTTCGCAACTGGGTCGCGGTGGCGCGCGCCTGCCATGTGCTGGAGCGCACGCTGGCGGTGAAGCTAGCGCCGCTTGACCTGAAGCCGGCGCAGCTCGATGTGCTGATGAACCTCTATCGCCATCCCGGCATGTCGCAGCACGACCTTGCCCGCAAGCTGCTCGTCGGCCGCTCCAACATCACCATGCTGTTGCCGCAGCTGGAGACACGCGGCCTGCTGCGCCGCGAAGGAGATGAGAAGGACAAGCGTATCCTGCGGCTTGCGCTGACCGAAGCTGGTGAGGCGCTGCTGATGCAGGCGCTGAAAGTCCATATGGCGCTGATCGAGAAGGCGATGAGCCAGTCGACGCCGGAACAATGCGACATGATCGGCGAGCAGATGCGCAAGATCTATGAGGTGCTGAAGGAGGCGTGACCGCCCTTTCGGCCCAGAGCATGATCCGGAAAAATGGCATCCGGTTTTCGGAAAAGATCATGCGCAAACAAACAGATAGAGCCCATCTTAGGGCTCTATCCTACCACATCGTTTTCTTCGCCCGCTCCGGCCATTCCTTGTCGTAGGTTTCGCCGTCGATGTTCTTGCAGCTGGTGATTTCCAGGATCTGTCCGGGCGTCGGCAGCGACTTCGGGTCGACATGCCTGGCCGGGTTCCACAGTTCCGACCGCGCAATGGCGCGGGCGCACTGGAAATAGACCGAATCGACATCGATGACGGTCACCGAGCGCGCCGCCTTGCCGTCGACCATGAACGACGCGCAAAGTGCCGGGTCCGTGGTGATATGCGCCCGGCCGTTGATGCGCAGCGTGGTACCGGAACCCGGCACCAGGAACAGCAGCCCGACACGCGGATCCCTGATGATGTTTTTCAGCGAATCGGCGCGGTTGTTGCCGCGCCGATCCGGCATCATCAGCGTTTTCGAATCGACGATGCGCACGAAGCCGGCAAGATCGCCGCGCGGCGAACAGTCCAGCCCCTCCGGCCCGCTGGTGGCAAGCGCAACGAAGGGTGAGGCCTCGATGAAGGCGGCATATTCGGGAATGACCTGGTCGAGTTCCTTGACCAGCGAGGCTTCGCCTGGAACGCCATAGAGTGCTTCGAGCTGTTCGACCGTGGTGATGAGCGACATTTTTTCGTCCCCGAACCTTTGCCCGCGCTACTCCATATCGATGACGTTTTGACGACAGCGACGGAACGGCTTCAGCGGTCGCGGCTCAAGCCCTTTTCCGCAAGCTCGGCGAGATAGGCGTTCCAGCGTTCGTCCTTCTCGTGGCCGAGCGTGTGCAGGTAATTCCAGGTGAAGATGCCGGTGTCATGGAAATCATCGAAGGTGATGCGCACCGCATAATTGCCCACCGGCTCGATCTTCAGGATGGCCACATTGCGCTTGCCGGGAACCGTCACCCGCTGTTCGGGCGAATGGCCCTGGACCTCCGCTGAAGGTGACGCCACACGCAGGAGTTCCGCCGGCAACTCGAATGGCTGATGCCCGGGAAATGTCACGGTGAGCAGCTTGCGGTCCTTGGAGACCCTCAGTTCTTTTGGCGCCGTCATGATCGGTCCTGCTTGAATTACCCCTTCCCTACGCTGCTTCGCGCCGTGCGAAAAGGCATGGAGGGTGTCCGACACGCAATGTCGGTCGGGGAATGTTACCAAAGATCAAGGCTGGCTATCTTGAATGGTGGGCTGGATCGTATCACATAGCTGTATGTAACGACGCCGGTAACGGCCACGGAAACGCTCGAACATGAACATGATCGACCCCTTCGGTCGCACGATCAGCTATCTCAGAGTGTCGGTCACCGACCGCTGCGATTTCCGCTGCACCTATTGCATGGCCGAGGACATGACCTTCCTGCCCAAGAAGGATCTCTTGTCGCTGGAAGAGCTGGACCGGCTCTGCACCGTCTTTATCGAAAAGGGCGTCAGAAAGCTGCGCCTCACCGGTGGCGAACCGCTGGTGCGCAAGAACATCATGCATCTGGTGCGCCAGCTGTCGCGGCATCTCGACAGCGGCGCGCTGGAGGAACTGACGTTGACCACCAACGGCTCGCAATTGTCGCGCTTCGCCGCCGAGCTTGCCGATTGCGGCGTCAAGCGCATCAACGTCTCGCTCGACACGCTCGACGCCGGCAAATTCCACCAGATCACCCGTTGGGGCCATCTCGGCAAGGTCATGGAAGGCATCGATGCCGCGCAGGCGGCCGGGCTGAAAGTCAAGCTCAACGCGGTGGCGCTGAAGGATTTCAACGACGCCGAACTGCCCGACATGATGCGCTGGGCGCATGGCCGAGGCATGGACCTGACCGTCATCGAAACCATGCCGATGGGCGAGATCGACGCCGATCGCACCGACCAGTATCTGCCGCTGTCGCTGCTGCGCGCTTCGCTGGAGCGCCAGTTCACGCTGGCCGACATTCCCTTCAAGACCGGCGGCCCGGCCCGCTATGTCCACGTTGCCGAGACCGGCGGAAAGCTCGGTTTCATCACGCCGATGACGCATAATTTCTGCGAAAGCTGCAACCGCGTCCGGCTGACCTGCACCGGCACGCTCTATATGTGCCTCGGCCAGGAGGATGCGGCCGATCTGCGCGCGCCGTTGCGGGCATCGGAGAGCAATGAGCTGGTCGCCGACGCGATCGACGAGGCGATCGGCCGCAAGCCGAAAGGCCATGATTTCATCATCGATCGGCGCACCAGCCGCCCGTCGGTCTCCCGACATATGAGTGTCACCGGCGGCTGATCTTCCGCCGATCCGTGCAAGGATTGCCCGGTGGCCAGTCACATCCCAGAAAAAGTCCGGTCGGCAAGCCGCTGTCGGATTTACCGCCAGCATCTTCCGGCCTAGCTTCCCCGCAGCGGAATCGTCGCTCACAGGGGGAATACATCATGCGCAAAATTCTTCTTTCTTTCGCCTTGCTCGGCCTCGCCGCCCTGCCCGCGGCCGCCCAGTCGATCGGCGGCACCTACACCGTCGCCGGCACCAATTTCGACGGATCGTCCTATGGCGGCGAAGCCACCATCACGCTGACCAGCGGCACCACCTGCACGATCCACTGGGAGACGGGTGGGTCCTCCTCGGACGGCATCTGCATGCGTAACGACAATGCATTCTCCGCCGGCTATGTCATGGACAAGGATATCGGCCTTGTCGTCTACAAGGTCGAGGACGACGGCTCGCTGCATGGCCTGTGGACGATCGCCGGCAAGGAAGGCAACGGCACCGAGATCCTGACGCCAAAGAAATAGACATCGAAGCGGCCGGGAGGCGATTGCGCCTCCTGGCACAGCCCTTTGCCATTGCTGTCTCGTGGCCAGCTGTTACAGGCTTGCTTGCCCAAGCAACCGGTAGATGTCTTGCCTCTTTCTCCAAATCTTCGCGGCGCGTTGTTCATGATGGTGGCGCGATGGTTGGCTTCACGCTCAACGATGCCATCACCAAATACTCTTCGCAATCGATGAACATGGCGCAGGTCATGCTGATCAGAGGGGCGTTTGCCTCGCTCTTCGTCGGCCTGCTGGCCTGGCAACGCGGCGCGCTTTTCCAGCCGCGCCTGATGCTGCAGCCGCTGGTGGCAATCCGTGTGCTGGGCGAAGCAGGCGCAACCGTGTCATTCCTCGTGGCGCGCTTGCCCATTTGCCGATCGGCAGTGTCTCGGCGGTTCTTCAGGCGCTGCCGCTGGCGGTGACGATGGGGGCCGCGCTGTTTTTCGGCGAAGCGGTCGGCTGGCGGCGCTGGCTGGCGATCGCAACCGGCTTTGCCGGCGTGCTGGTCATCGTGCGGCCGGGTTTTGACGGCTTCAGTGTCTATTCCCTTGTGGCGCTGGCCAGCGTCGCATGCTGCACGGTGCGTGATCTCGCCACCAAGCGCATCCCTCAGGCCATACCGACAATGCTGGTCTCGACCGCCACAGCGCTTGCAATGACCGTCGTCGGCGCGCTGCTGTTGTCGCCGATGGGTGGCTGGACGCCGATGACCGGCAAAAGCACGACATTGCTGGCGCTGGCGGCGGTGCTCGTGCTCATCGGCTATCAGTTCATCATCATGCGATGCGCTCGGGCGAAATCTCCTTCGTCGCGCCATTCCGCTATACGGCGCTCCTCTGGTCCATCCTGCTTGGCTTGATCGTCTTCGGCGACATACCGGACATGCCGATGATTGTAGGCGCCACCGTTGTCGTCGGCTCGGGTCTATATGCGCTGTATCGCGAGCGCGTGGTCGGCCGGCGAAGGATCGTCGCCGAAAGCACCGGACCTGCCATGGCGCCGGATGGTATCTAGATCTTGAAGCCGCTTGCGATTTCCGGCGGCTGGCGTACAGGCAGGCCATGAAGCGAGACGTCGCGGGGATCATTCTGGCCGGTGGCCAGTCGAGACGAATGGGCGGTGGCGACAAGAGCCTGTTGCCGCTTGGCGGCGGCAGCGTGCTTGATCAGGTCCTGTCGCGCTTTGGCCCGCAGATTGAAGCCCTGGCGCTGAGCGCCAATGGCGACCCGGCGCGCTTTGCCCGGTTCGGACTGCCGGTGCTTGCCGACACCGTCGAAGGCTTTGCCGGGCCGCTTGCCGGAATACTGGCCGGCCTCGAATGGGCCGCCGTCAGCACGTCTTGCGAGGCGATCGTCACCGCCGCCGGCGACACACCTTTCCTGCCGCTCGATCTCGTCGACCGTTTGCGGGCGGCGGCCGGAGAACATCCCGGTTCGATCGCCGTCGCCGCCTCGGCCGGCAGGCGGCACCCGACCTTCGCGCTGTGGCCGACGGGATGCCGCGACGCCTTGCGGCATTTTCTGGTCGATGAGGACAACAGGCGGGTTTCGGCCTTCATCGAGCGCCATGGCCATGTCGAGGTGGAATTCCCGGTCCCACAATTCGCAGGGCATCAGATCGATCCTTTCTTCAACATCAATGTGCCGGACGATCTTGCCCAGGCCGCTCGCCTGTTGCAGAGCATGACGTCATGAACATCTTCGGCATCACCGGCTGGAAAAACTCCGGCAAGACCACACTGACCGAAAAGCTGGTCGCAGAGCTTGTGCGGCGCGGCTGGAAGGTCTCGACCGTCAAACATGCCCATCATGATTTCGACATCGACAAGCCAGGCACCGACAGCTTCCGCCATCGGCAGGCCGGGGCTACCGAGGTCGCGATCGTGTCGGGCAATCGCTGGGCGCTGATGCACGAGTTGCGTGGCGAGGACGAGCCAACGTTGGACGCCATCCTCGCGCGGCTCGCGCCATGCGACATCGTGCTGGTCGAAGGCTACAAGCGCGAACCCCACCGCAAGATCGAAACGAGGCGGCTGGAAGCGAAGGACCAGGCGCCGCTTTCGCCAGGTGATCCCAATATTGTCGCCGTCGCAGCGGACTTCGCCATCACGGATGAGAGCCTGCCGGTGTTCGACCTCGACGACGTAAAATCGATAGTCGACTTCATCGAGCGCACGACCGGTCTCGTTGCTTGAGATGTAACGTAACGGCAGAAACCCATTACCGATTTTGGCGGTTTTGCAGTTGCTTTTTTCTTCGAAAGAGTGGGAGTATTGCCTCAGCGGGCGGTCAAAAGCACCGCCCCACAGAGCCGTTTCGGAACAACGGCCGGGACCATAAAGAGAGGACTATCATGCGTATTGCACTGCGTATCGCGCTCGCCGCATCGGCCGCGCTACTGACGCTCGGCGTAGCCCAGGCCCAGGAAAAGACCCTGAGGATCGGCACCGAAGGCGCCTACCCGCCCTTCAACAACCTCACTGCCGACGGCCAGCTCGTCGGCTTCGACATCGACATCGCCAAGGCGCTTTGCGATGAAATGAAGGTCAAGTGCACCTTCGTCGCGCAGGATTGGGACGGCATCATCCCGGCGCTCCAGGCCGGCAAGTTCGATGCCATCGTCGCCTCGATGTCGATCACGCCGGAGCGGCAGCAGAAGGTCGACTTCACCCACAAATACTACAACACGCCCTCGGCGCTCGCCGTGCCGAAGGACAGCACGCTGAAGGGCGTGACCAAGGAAGACCTCGCCGGCAAGACCGTCGGCGTCGCCACCACGACCACCCATTTCAATTATGCTTCGAAGACCTATACCGACAGCACCATCAAGGGCTATCCGAGCAGTCCCGAGGAGCAGGCTGACCTGGCCAATGGCCGCCTGGACGCCATCGAGGATGACATCGTCGTGCTGCAGCAATGGCTCGATACGCCTGACGGCGCCTGCTGCAAGATCCTCGGCCAACCCTCGCCGCAACCGGTCGAAATTTTCGGACCTGGCGCCGGCATTGCCGTTCGAAAGGGCGAGACCGATCTCGTCAACAAGTTCAACGCCGCCATCGACGCCATCCGCGCCAACGGAAAATATAAGGAAATCAACGACAAGTACTTCAAGTTCGACGTCTACGGCGCCGAGTCCTGATTATCATCGCCAAGGCGGCAGGGGTCCCCTGCCGCCTTGTTCATCTCGGGACCGCCGTGGGGTAAGACGAGTCGATGCCAGCCCAAAGCATATGGACACTGCTCAGTTGGGGACCCGAAGGCTGGAGTGACGATATTGCTTATGGTGCGTTGGTCACCATCGCACTTGCCCTTGCAACGCTGCCGATCGGCCTGACGATCGGCTTCTTCGTAGCATGGGCCAAGCAGTCGGAAGAGCCGTCGCTGCGGCTGGCCGCCAACATCTACACCACCGTGTTTCGCGGCCTGCCGGAACTGGTGACACTGTTCCTGTTCTTCTTCGGCATGCCCATCCTGCTGCAATACATCATCCGCCTGTTCAAGCCCGAGGCGACGATCGATGTCGACAGCTTCATCGCTGGCATGATCGTGCTGTCGCTGATCTTCTCTTCCTATGCCAGCGAGGTGTTTCTTTCGGCGTTTCGCGCCATACCGAAGGGACAATATGAGGGAGGCTACGCGATCGGCCTGTCGAAATGGCTGACCATGCGCAAGGTGATCTTGCCCCAGCTGCTGCGCATCGCCTTCCCCGGCCTTGAAAATTGCTGGCTCAGCCTGCTCAAGGACACGGCCCTGGTCTCGGTCGTCAACCTCGCTGAAACCTTGCGCAACGCGGGCGTGGCCGCGCGCGTCACCAAGCACTCGTTCCTGTTCTATAGCGTCGCTGCCCTGGTGTTTCTTGTCCTGGCGATCCTGTCGTCGATCGCCACCGGGCTCATCCTGCGCTCGCTGGGGCGGAGGGAGGCCCGATGAGCGCCGCTGACGCGATCGCGGTCGAACGGCCGCCGCCGCCGGCCCGCGGCTGGCCGCGCATTCGCATCGTGGGACACGCGCTTGTCGGCCTCTGGATGCTCTTCGGCCTCGGCATCCTTGCCTATCTGATCTACGCCTGGAACGGAGAGTTCTTCGCGAGGTATGCGCCGGCCTATCTGCAAGGGCTGGGAACCACGCTGGCGCTCGTGGCGATTTCGATGGTGGTCGGCGCGATCCTTTCGCTGCCCGTCACCTATGGCCGCATGTCGAAGGACCGGTTCTTGTCCGGCCTTGCCTACTGCTACGTCTATTTCTTCCGCGGTACGCCGCTGCTCGTCCAGGTCTATCTGGTCTACTATGGGGTAGGCTCTTTCCGGGTGCAGCTCGAATCGGTCGGCATGTGGTGGTTCTTCCGCGATGCCTTCAACTGCGGCGTGTTCGCCTTTGCGCTCAACACCGCCGCCTACCAGGCGGAGATCCTGCGTGGCGCCATTGAGAGTGTGCCCAGGGGTCAATGGGAAGGGGCCGCCTCGCTCGGCCTGCACAAGCTGCAGACATTGCGCAAGGTCATCCTGCCGCAGGCGATCATCGTGGCGTTGCGGCCCTACGGCAATGAACTGGTTCTGATGATCAAGGCCTCGGCCATCGTCGCCATCATCACGGTCTACGACCTGATGGGCAATGCGAAACTCGCTTACGCCAAATCCTTCGACTTCCAGGCCTATGTTTGGGTTGCCATCGTCTATCTGGTGATGGTCGAGATCCTGCGCCATGGCGTCGAATGGATCGAGCGCAGGATCACGATTCACCTGCACCGCTGACGTATCATCGATGCTGTTTCCGATCAGCCTGTGCCAGTCGATGCGGCGGCGCGCGCCTTGACGAATTCGCCGCATGGCCTAGAGCTTCCGCAACTGAAATCCGTCGGAAAAGGCAAGCTCATGGCATCTGTGGCATTTCTCGGTCTTGGCGTGATGGGATACCCGATGGCCGGACACCTCAGGAGCAAGGGTGGCCACGACGTCACCGTCTACAACCGCACCAAGGCCAAAGCCGAACAGTGGGTTGGCCAGCATGGCGGCAGCCTTGCGGTGACGCCGGCGGAGGCCGCCAAGGACAAGGACTTTGTCTTTTCCTGCGTCGGCAATGATGACGATCTGCGCTCGGTGACGACAGGTCCGGACGGTGCCTTCAAGTCGATGAAGAAGGGTTCGATCTTCATCGACAACACCACGGCCTCGGCCGAGGTCGCGCGCGAATTGGCGGAAGCCGCGCAAGTCGGCGGGTTTTCATTTCTCGACGCGCCGGTTTCCGGTGGCCAGGCCGGTGCCGAGAACGGTGTGCTGACCGTCATGGTCGGCGGCGATCAGGCTGCCTTCGACAAGGCCCGGCCGGTTATCGACGCCTATGCCCGCATGGTCGGACTGATGGGGTCGGCGGGCGCCGGCCAGCTGACCAAGATGATCAACCAGATCTGCATCGCCGGACTGGTGCAGGGACTGTCGGAAGGCATCCATTTCGGCAAGAGGGCCGGGCTCGACATCGAGAAAGTGATCGAGGTGATCTCCAAGGGCGCGGCCGGTTCCTGGCAGATGGAGAACCGTCACAAGACCATGAATGCCGGCAAGTATGATTTCGGTTTCGCCGTCGACTGGATGCGCAAGGATCTCGGCATCTGCCTGGCGGAGGCCGACCGCAACGGCGCCAGGCTGCCGGTTACCGCGCTTGTCGACCAGTTCTACAAGGATGTGCAGGCAATGGGCGGCAAGCGCTGGGACACGTCCTCGCTGCTGGCGCGGCTGGAGAAGTAGGCGGCCATGTCCCTGCCCGCTCCAGACTGGGCCGCGCAGGACATCATCGCGCATCTCCGCTCGATCGGCAGGGCGGAGAACCGCGCCGGCATGGCGCGGTTCGGCATCAACACCGCGACCGCGCTCGGTGTCGGCAACGCCGATTTGCGGCCCTTGGCGCGCAAGCTGAAGCGCAACCATGAGCGGTCCTTGGCGCTGTGGGACAGCGGCATTCGCGAAGCCCGGCTGATGGCGGTGTTCACAGGCGAGCCGAAAAAGATCAACGTCGAGGAGTGCCGGCGCTGGGCCGGCGATTTCGATTCCTGGGAAGTCGTCGATACCGCCTCCGACCTGTTCGTCGATACGCCGTTCTGGCGGGCGCTGATCGAGGAGTTCGCGGCCGACGAGCGCCAATTCGTCCGCCGCACGGCCTTTGCCATGCTGGCATGGGCAGCCGTGCATCTGAAAAAGGAGCCGGACGCGACGTTCCTGTCCTATTTGCCTCTGATCGAAGCGCATGCCGGCGATGAGCGCAATTTCGTCAGGAAAGCGGTCAATTGGGCGCTGCGGCAGATCGGCAAACGATCGACGGGCCTGCACGCCCCTGCCCTGGCCCTGGCGCAGAAGCTTGCCGACTCCAAAGACAAGACCGCGCGCTGGATCGGCAAGGATGCGGTGAAGGAACTGTCACATGCCAAAACGCTCGAACGCCTCGCCGGCAGAAAAGTTTGATCTTGCCGATATCCGTTTCACCGAGGTGACGCGGGCAACGCGCGGCAGCTTCGAGACCTTGTTCGACCAGCCGGGTGCGCCAAAATACTGCTGGTGCATGGCGTGGCGGCACTCCGGCCCGGAGCATATCCCGAATGATGAGAAAAAGCGCCGGATGATGGCACTTGTTGATGCCGGCACGCCGGTCGGCATGCTCGCCCGGATCGGCGGCAAGACCGTCGCCTGGTGTTCGGTCGCGCCGCGCGAAACCTATCGAAGGCTTTCAAAGCAGCAGGACGACAGCGAGACCGGCGTATGGTCGATCGTCTGCTTCTACGTGCCAAGGGCGCTACGCGGCGGCGGCCTCGCCTCCGCATTGCTCGATGCGGCCATTGACCATGCGTTCGCCAAGGGTGCGCGTGTCATTGAGGCCTATCCGGTGGACGAGGCGTCGCCAAGCTACCGTTTCATGGGCTTTCGCGACATGTTTGCGGCGCGCGGCTTTCGCGAGGCCGGCATGGCCGGTTCTCGCCGACATGTGATGCGGCTCGAGCATTGACGTCATTGGCAGCGGCGTCTTTACTCCTGGGCAAAGGAAGCGGCCATGAACCATTTCAGATCAACTATAGCGCTGGCGGCCGCACTTTCTCTCTCCGCGGCCGGCGCCTCGGCCGGGACCATGCACATCTTCTGGAAGGATTTGCGCCCGGCGACCCAGGCGGTGGCCGGAGATGCCGGCCTGCCGATGATCGCGGCAAAATTGCCCGATCACGGCGAGACGCTTTCGCTTGATCTGCAGGACAGGACCATACAATTAGCTGGCTATGCTTTGCCGGTCGATCGCGACGGCGATCTCGTCTATCAGTTCCTGCTGGTGCCGTGGACGGGTGCGTGCAGCCACATGCCGACGCCGCCGCCCAACCAGATCGTGCTGGTCACTCCCGCGCATCCCTACAAGATGTCGGAAGCCTACCAGCCGGTTGCCGTCACCGGCGCCCTGAAGCCGGACATGGAGAAAAGCCAGCTGTTCATTCTCGACGGCGTCAGCGTCATCCAGTCCGGCTACACCCTGCGCAAGGCGGAGGTGGCCAGTGTCGACATTGTGCCCGACAGCGTCACGCTGCCGGTGAACTCGCCCTGGAGTTTCCTCAACAAGAAGAAAAACTGAGCTGCGCTGTCGGCTCAGGCGGCGTTGGCACCCGATTCCTTGTCCAGCACCATATAGTCGAGCGGGATTTCGGTCGTGTACTTGATCTGCTCCATGGCGAAGGACGACGACACGTCACGGATTTCGATCTTGGCGATCAGCCGCTTGTAGAAGGCGTCGTAGGCGGCGATGTCGGGCACCACGACGCGCAGCAGGTAGTCGACGTCGCCGCTCATGCGGTAGAATTCGACCACCTCGGGAAATTCCTGGATGACCTCGGAAAACCGCCGCAGCCATTCATGGCTGTGTGAGTTGGTGCGGATCGACACGAAGACCGTGACCCGAACATTGACCTTTTCATGGTCGAGAATGGCGACGCGCCGCTTGATGACGCCTTCCTCCTCGAGCTTCTGAATGCGGCGCCAGCAGGGCGTGGTCGACAGGCCGACTTTCTTGGCAACATCGGCAACCGCGAGCGTCGCGTCCTCTTGCAGGAGGCGGAGAATTTTTCGGTCAAGGCGGTCCATCGGAGGCTCCTGGGGGAATAGTTTGGCTATAATCCCTTTTATTTAGGGCTTTCACAAGAAAGAAATTCTGCTGATCGCCACCAAAGCGAGTGATTTCTTGCTTAGTGCCTAACCGAGACGATAGCGGATTTCCGAGCGCAGGAAAGGCAGCAAATCCATTTCAAACCACGGATTCTGCTTCAGCCAGCCGGTGTTGCGCCAGGATGGATGCGGCAGCGGCAGCACTTTCGCACCGACGGAATTCTCCCAGATGGCGCGCCAGTCCATCACCGTCGCCGTCAGCGAGGGGCGGCGCGCGGCGCCCATGTGCCAGGACTGCGCATAGAGCCCAATCGTCAGCACCAGGTCGATCCGCGGCATCAGGGCCATCAAAGGCGCGCGCCAGGTGGGCGCGCATTCGCGCCTTGGCGGCAGGTCGCCGCCCTTGGCATCTTGTCCGGGAAAGCAGAAGCCCATTGGCACGATGGCGAATTTCTCGGTGTCGTAGAATTCCTCGCTGGTCACATCAAGCCAGTTGCGCAGGCGGTCGCCCGAGGCATCGGTGAACGGCATGCCTGATAGGTGCACCTTGGTTCCCGGCGCCTGGCTGGCGATCAGGATGCGCGCGCTGGACGAGGGCCGCAGAACCGGACGCGGCTCATGGGGCAGTGGTTTGCCGATGGGGTTTTCGATGCAGATGCGGCAGGCCCGGACCTTGGCTGCAAAGCTGTCCAGTTCCACGCTCAAGCGGCGGCACTCGGCCGGTTGGAGATCGCCTGATGCCAACGCAAGACATTGGTGCATTCCTCCGGCACCCTGATACGGGCCGGCTTCATGAAGTCGATGGCGATCAAGCCGGTGATATCGGCAATCGAGTAGTCGTCGCCAGCGGCGAATTCGCGGCTCGCCAACTCGCGGTCGAGGAGATTCAGGAATTCGACCGCCTTCGGCTTGTTGGCCTCGCCCCATTCGGGGATCTGCGGGATTTCCCATTCCTTCATGGCCGGATGGATATGGCGAAAAGCCTGCGTGACGCAACTAAGCAGGTTGAACTCCATCCGTCTCTGCCACATCTCGACCAGCGCCTTGCCGAGCGCGCCACGTCCGAACAGGGCAGGCTCCGGATGCAACTCCTCGAAATAGCGGCAGATTGCGACGGATTCGGTAAGGATGGTGCCGTCGTCAAGCTCAAGCACCGGCAGGCGTCGCAAAGGGTTGCGCGAGCTCACCATTTGGCCCTTGTGCTCCAGTGCGCCCATGTCGACGGGCACCAGCGGAACCGTGATCCCCTTCTCGGCGAGGAAAACACGAACCCGCCGCGGGTTGGGCGCCCGGCCGCCGTCGAAGAGCTTCATTCGATCCTCCGTTACCTTCCACCAGATACGCTTCACCAGAAGCGGAATATCTCCCGCACGGCGTCGCCGATCGACGCCAGCGTGCCGTGCTTTCGCTCCACGACCTCGCCGTGATGGCTGTCGCGCCAGTCCTGCGGCTGGTCGAACGTGCCCGCCCAGATACCAGCCTTTGCCGCCCTGGCAACAGTCTCCTCGCTTTCGAAATCGCCATAGGCGACGGCCCAACCCGCCTCGACCTGGGCGCGGTTGAGATCGGTGCCGCCAGCCTTGCAGTCGCCAAGCAATCGGCCATAACGATCCCGCTGCCAACCGCTGCAGGTGACCGGCCTGCCGGCGATCAGGCGTACCAGGGACTGGCGCGCAAGCGTGCCGCAGGCATAGTCGGCGCCGTTCCTGCGGCAGGTCTGGGTGTATTCCGGGGCGTCGATGCCGCGCATGCGGATACGCTCGGTGCCGAGTGTGATCGAATCGCCGTCATTGATAATCGCCGCGCCTTGCGTCTTGCGCGTCTCCACCCGATCGAGGCGCGCCGCCAGCAGGATCAGCAGCCCCAGAATGATGACGGCCAACCCGTAGTCGAGCACTTTGCGCCACAGGCTTCTTGGGCGCGGCGCCGCGTACCGACGGCGCGATCTTGGCGACCAGGAACGGCTCATATGGCAAACGGTTGGTTAATCATTCGAACGTAGCTTAACACCTTGAAACCGCTGCACGTAAATTGAAGTTTTGATGCCCTTGCAACGCTCGAACACAGCGGACAAGTTCATTGTGGACCGCCGGAAACGGCATCGCAACAGCGATGTCGCGCGCGCGGTGCGCAAGACGCGCGACCGTCTTTCGCAGCAGGCCGGCAATCCCGATTTCGACCGCGAACTGCTAAAGCTCCACGCCCGGGCGATGACGAGCGGCGCCGTGGCGATCCCGCTGCTCGTCCTGGCGATCGCCGCGGCCGGCCGGCTCGTCGGCGTCGGCAATGAGATCGGGCTTTGGGCGTTGTTCACGCTGACCTGCTATACCATCGTGGCTTTCATGGCGCGACGCATCGAGCGTACGGAAGCTTCCCAGCTCAACTCCTTGCAAACGCGACGGGAATTCCTGGTCGGCCATTTCCTTTGCGGCCTCGGCTGGGCCTGGTTCGTCTGGCTTGGCTGCGGCGCCTGCGACGTCGACCAATTCCAGGTGATCAAGGCAGTGGTGCTGCTGTTTGCCATGGCCTGGACGGCTCTCATGGCCTCATCTCTCAGCGGAGCGCTGCTGGCGACCTTTGCCGTACCGGTGGCGGTCTATGCCTATGTCGGCACCAAGCTTTGGATGCCGGTTGAGGCGATCATGGCCGGACTGCTTGTCTTGTCGCTGCCTTTCTTTGTCTACGTCGCCAGTCACCGCAACCGCTCCTCCAGAATGATGTTGTCGTTCCGCTCCGAAATGGATGCGCTGATCGTCGAATTGGAGACGGCGAAATCGATGTCCGATGAGGCGCGGCGGCGGGCCGAGGACGCCAATTTGGCAAAGTCGCGGTTCCTCGCTTCGATGAGCCATGAATTGCGCACGCCGCTCAACGCCATTCTCGGCTTTTCCGAGGTGATGGCGAACGAAGTGCTGGGGCCGATGAGCAATCCCACCTATCGCGACTACGCCAACGACGTGCATGATTCCGGCCAGCATCTGCTGGACCTGATCAACGAGATACTCGACCTTTCGCGCATCGAGGCCGGTCGCTACCAGCTCAACGAAGAGCCGGTGATGTTGCTCAACATCGTCGAGGATTGCTGCCATATGATGGAGTTGAAGGCGCGCAACAAGGATATCCGCGTCGTCCAGGATTTCGAGCAGACATTGCCGCGGCTGTTTGCCGACGAGCGCGCCGTGCGCCAGATCACGCTCAACCTTCTGTCCAACGCCATCAAGTTCACCGCCACCGGGGGCGAAATCCGCGTCCGCGTCGGCTGGACGGCCGGCGGCGGGCAATACATTTCGATCAAGGACAATGGCCCCGGCATTCCCGAGGACGAGATCCCGGTGGTGCTTTCAGCCTTCGGGCAGGGCTCGATCGCCATCAAGAGCGCCGAGCAGGGCACCGGGCTTGGCCTGCCGATCGTGCAAGGGCTGCTTGCCATGCATGGCGGCGAGTTCGAACTCCATTCCAAGCTGCGCGAAGGCACCGAGGCGATCGCCATCTTCCCGCTGAGCCGGGTGATGGAAGAACTGCCGGCGCTGCCGACCGCGGCGGTGGCGGTGCGCAGGCGGTAGCAGTCCTGCGGCCTGTTTCCATCCGGCCTGGAAGAAGGAACGCGGACCGCAATGACCGCACATTGGGATGCCAGCGGCGTCGAAATCAAATCAGAACGGCTTCGCCTGAAGCTGTTTAAGGCCGACGACGCTGAAGAGGTCTTTGCCGCCATCACGCCCGCGATCACCCGGTTCATGCAGTGGGAGCCGCCTCGATCACCAATGGCCTTTGCCGAGGTATGGCGCTCCTGGCTGACGCCGATCCTTGACGGATCGGATTTGCATTTCGTCGTGCGCGCGTTGGCTGACGATCGTTGTCTGGGGCTTGTCGGACTTCACGCGGCTACGACCGCCTGTCCCGAGATCGGAATTTGGATAAGGGAGGACGCCCATGGAAACGGCTTCGGCCGGGAGGCCGTTGCCGCTGTGGCGGCCTGGGCATCCGACGAACTCGATCCGGATTGCTTCGCCTACCCTGTCGCCGAAGAAAACGTGGCGAGCAGAAGAATCGCGGAAGACCTTGGCGGCCGCGTAGTCGGGACCCGCTCCAATTCGAAATATAGTTCAGTCGTCTATCGTATCCCCAATTTCAGGCGTTGACGCGCCGGGGGCCGAAAGACTCTTAGCCCCGAACAGCCGCCGCCATGCCTGAACTGGTCAGCGCCGCCGCCTTGACCAGGCCTGCGGCAAGAGCTGCGCCTGCTCCTTCGCCATGGCTTATACCCAGGTCGAGCAACGGGCGCAGGCCGATCCGCTCGGCGGCCCGTGCATGCGCGGGCTCCGACGACAGGCTGGCGAGAAGACAATGGTCAAGAGCTGCAGGGTTCGCGGCGTGCAGTGCCGCCGCGGCTGCCGTTGCTGCAAAGCCGTCGAGCAGCACCGGGATCTTCTGCATCCGCGCGGCGATGATGGCGCCGGCTATCGCGGCGAACTCGCGGCCGCCGACGCGACGCAGCGCCTCCAACGGGTCTTCGAGATGGCCGCGGTGAAAGGCCATCGCCGCATCGACCACCTCCGCCTTGCGGGCCTGCATCGCCGCATCGGCGCCCGATCCCGGGCCGACCCAGTCGGCACCCCTGCCCCCGAACAGCGCCGCAAACAGCGCCGCGGCTATGGTGGAATTGCCGACGCCGAGATCGCCGAGGCAAAGCAGGTCGGTGCCGCCGGCGATCGCTTCCATGCCGAAGGCCATGGTGGCCGCACAGCCGCGCTCATCCAGCGCGGCATCATCCGTGATATCGCCGGTCGGGATATGCAGGGCAAGATCGAACACTTTCAGCCCAAGATCGTTGGCAATGCAGATCTGGTTGATCGCCGCACCGCCGGCCGCGCAAAGCTCGACCGCTTCGGCGGTTGCCGCCACCGGCCGTGGCGAAACGCCATGCCTGACGACACCATGATTGCCGGCAAAGACCGCCATTAGCGGCCTTGTGACGGCGGGCGGAGCCCGGCCGCTCCAGGCAGCAAGCCACGCGGCGATGTCCTCGATACGGCCGAGCGAATTCGCCGGCTTGTCGGCCTTGGCAAACAGAGTGCGAACCCGCGCCTCGGCTTTGAAGTCGGCTGCCGGCAGGGTGTCGAGCAGGTTGCGAAAATCGTCGAAGGGCAGTGCGCTGGTCATGTGATGGGCAATCATTCCTGGAACTGGTGAGCGGCATAGCTGCCTTGCGTGGTCGACACAACCTCCTCCTGATCATCCTCTTTGATTGCCGCAAAGGCGGCTGCGGAGGGCGCGATCGCGAGGGCTTGCATTGGCTTTGCCGTTGCACCATGTGGAGGTGGAAGAGCGGATTCCGGACGGGTCCCTCAAGAGAAAGTCATGACGGCCATCGAATCCCCCTGCATCCTGGTC
This sequence comes from Mesorhizobium sp. dw_380, assembly GCF_018588885.1. Taxonomy (GTDB): domain Bacteria; phylum Pseudomonadota; class Alphaproteobacteria; order Rhizobiales; family Rhizobiaceae; genus Mesorhizobium. The sequence goes on along the minus strand of NZ_JAFFIW010000006.1, from coordinate 215,636 downwards.
TGTTCGATCGACATGAAAACCGGCTTCTGCTTCGGGTGCGGTCGCACGCGCGAGGAAATCGGCGCCTGGATGGGGATGACGCCGGAAACGCGGCGCGGCGTGATGGCCGAACTGCCTGCCCGGATGGAAACCGTCGAGCGCCGGCCGCGCCGGGAAACGCGCCGTACCCGCATGGCACGCGAACGCGACGCACTTTAGCGAGGGGCGGATGAGCCGGCTGTTCTGGATTCTAATGGCTGTGATCGGCGTCGCAGCAGTCCTGCTGATGTTCAACGATTCCGCCGGCAGCACGCTCGGCATCGAGAATTATGATTTCGGCCGGCTGATCTGGCTTGGCGCCTTCGGCGCCGTTATTGGCGCCGGCCTGCTGCGGTCAGGCCGCCCGTTGGGCGCCATGGCCCGCAATCTCGGCGCCTGGGCGGCAATCGTGCTCGCGCTGATCGCAGGCTACCAGTATCGCTACGAACTGCAGGACGTTGCCAGCCGGGTGACCGCGGGCCTCGTTCCCGGCAGTCCGCTGGCGCTCGGCATCGAAGACGGCCACGCCACCGTGACCCTCGACAAGGCCGAAAATGGTCATTTCGAAGCGCGCATCCTGGTCAATGGCAATCCAGTGCGGGCCGTTGTCGACACCGGCGCGACCAGCACCGTGCTGACGTCCGAAGACGCGCAAGCTGCCGGATTCAACCCGGCCGCACTCAACTACACGATAGCGGTATCGACGGCCAACGGCATGGCACGCGCCGCGGCTGTGAAAACCGACCAACTCGCGATCGGCGGCATCGTGCGCAAGGACATGCCTGTCATGGTCGCGGCGCCCGGCATGCTCAGCCAAAGCCTGCTCGGCATGAACTTTATCGGCTCGCTGTCGGGCTTCGACGTGCGCGGCGACCGCATGATCCTCAGGGACTGAGGTCAGGCGGCTTCCGCGACCCCGCCAGCGAATTCAACGGCCGCGAACGCCGTCTTCAGCACATCGGGCCCGGCGCCGGGCCGCGTCGCGTCGGTCGACAGGATCTGCCGATAACGGCGCGCACCGGGCAGCCCGTGGAACAGTCCGACCATATGTCGGGTGACATGCCCGAGCCGCCCGCCCTGTTCTATGTGGCGCGCCGCATAATCCGCCATCGCATCGATCAGCGCGGCAAAATCGAACGCCTCGGGCTTCGCGCCGTAGAAGTCCGCGTCAACGCCGGCCAAAATGCCGGGCGTGTGGTAGGCAGCGCGGCCGAGCATGGCGCCGTCGACATGATCGAGATGCGCCCGCGCCTCCTCAAGCGACTGAATACCGCCATTGATGCCAATGAATTCGTTTGGTTTTCTGGCCTTCAGCCGATAGACCCTGTTGTAGTCTAGCGGCGGGACATCGCGGTTTTCCTTGGGGCTCAGCCCTTCCAGCCACGCCTTGCGTGCATGCACCCACAGGGCGTCGGCGCCGGCATCGAAAACCCCGTCCGCCAGCGCATCGAGCGCCGGCTCCGGATCCTGTTCGTCGACGCCGATGCGGCATTTGACGGTGACGGGGATCTTCACCGATGCCTTCATCGCCGCGACGCAGCCGGCGACGAGGTCGGGCACTTTCATCAGGCACGCACCGAACGTGCCCGACTGGACGCGGTCGGACGGGCAGCCGACATTGAGGTTGACCTCGTCATAGCCGAAGGCTTCGCCGATGCGCGCTGCCTCGGCAAGTTTTGCTGGATCGGAGCCGCCGAGCTGCAGGGCAACCGGATGTTCCGCTTGATCGAAGCCAAGCAGCCGCTCGCGCGTCCCGTGGATGACCGCGTCTGCCACCACCATTTCAGTATAGAGCAGCGCATGGCTCGTCAGCTGGCGATGGAAGAAGCGGCAATGCCGATCCGTCCAGTCCATCATGGGTGCAATCGACACGACCGGGACGCCGGAAATCCGGGCTTTCTCGTAGTGATCTGCGGGCTTGGTGCCGGTCATATGTTGTAGCTCATTGCAGGGCATTGTTGCATTTTGCAGGGCATTGTTGTAACGGATACAACATTGTTGTAGGCGAATGGGGCGATGTTGTAGCGATGGGCACGATAGTTACCAGAACGCGAAGCGACGGGAAACCGTCCTACCTATGTCAGATCGCCAGGAAAAGCGACGGCAAGACCGTCCGGGAAAACCGAACGTTCCGCGACCACAAGGCAGCAAAGGCGTGGCTGCGGCAACGGGAAGCCGAACTCGACAACCCGAAGGCTTTCAAGGCCGCGACGCAAGAGGTCAAGACGCTCGGCGACGCCATAGGCCGATACCTGGAGGAATATGGTGGCGAGATCGGCAAGACCAAAGCCGCCTGCCTTGCGGCAATTCAACGTCACTCAATAGCCGGTATGTCGTGCGCCGACATCGGCAGCGACGACATCGTTTCCTTTGCGAGGACCATTCACACCGTCACTGGCTTGGCGAACCCCGGACCGTCGACCATCAACAACTACCTCTCGCACATGGCCAGCGTCTTCGCCATTGCCAAGAAAGCGTGGGGCTATCCGCTCGACCCGGAGGCGATGTCCGACGCGATGTTCGTGCTGCGAAAGCAGAGGGCCATTGCCAAGTCGGACAAGCGGGAAAGGCGCCCTACCCTCGATGAGCTCGACCGGCTGCTGACGTTCTTTCAGGAGCGCGCAGAACGTGCGCCGCATTCCGCGCCAATGGTCGAGATCGTACTGTTCGCCGCATTCTCGACGCGCCGCATGGAAGAGATCACGCGAATCCGTTGGACCGACTTCGAGGCGACGACAGCGGACCATGCCGGCCGCGTTATGGTCCGCGACATGAAGAACCCTGGCGCGAAACGTGGCAACGATGTCTGGTGCGAGTTGCCGCCGGAGGCAGAAGCCATTGTGTTGCGGATGAAACCGACCACCGGCGGCGGCGAATACATTTTCCCCTACACCACCGACGCCATCGGCGCCGCCTTCACTCGTGCTTGCAAGATGCTCGACATTGAGGGTCTGCATTTCCACGACCTTCGCCACGAAGGCGTCTCACGGCTGTTCGAGGCCGGCTGGAACATCCCGCACGTTGCGCTTGTGTCCGGGCATCGCTCTTGGGCATCCCTGCAGCGCTACGCGCAGCTCCGGCAGCGAGACGACAAGTTTGCAGGCTGGAAGTGGAGGCCGAAACTATGAGCGGGCGCGCCGCCGACCTAGCCTACCGACTCGAAATCGCTGAGCAGCACGCGGCGCAGATTGTCGCGGACAAGCGACTTCCAAAAATGCGTGACTTCCAACCTGATCCCGCGTGGAAAACGTTCTTCGCCGATGCCATCAATCCCGCTCGCCACAAGAACGTCTTTGACGACGTGCGCTTCTATCTGAAGGTCGCTGCATCCAACGAGATGGACCCTGACGAAGCCTACGACAAAGCCGAAGAGAAACTTAGAGAGTTCGACGGCATCCGGAACTATCTCGCAGAGGCCATTGCGCGCTGGGATGCGGACTCGCAACAACGACGCGCACGTCAGCCCAGGAAGCAAAGAGCCATCTGGAAAAGAGCCATCGCCGAGCACTTGGCTGCCACGGTAGGAGGAACGAAAAAGGAGCAATGGGCCGCCATACCGGACCGAAGTCCCGGCCTCTTAATCAGGCTCGATGATAACGATGAAGAGATCGAGGCTTATCGCGATGGCGACAAACTTCTGTGCGAGATCGGCGGCAAGATTGAGGAAATTGCCTTCTCTACATTCCACGACACCTACATGAAGAAAAGCAGGACGGTTAGCGGCTAACCATCCTAAGCAGCCAGCTACAGCCCTTTCCAACGCGCCACAATTGGGTGGAGCGGCTGGCAAGGGAGACAACGTAGATGCTGCTCAACTCCGAGCAAACTGCATCGCGCATCGGCAAGTCCAAGTCGTGGCTGGAGCATTCCCGGCAGACTGGCGCTGGGCCGCGCTATCTGAAGATTGGCCACCAAGTTCGCTACCGCCCCGAAGACATCGACGGGTGGCTCGAACAGCAGGCGCGCACGCGCGTCTGGCAATTTGACAAGCCGGAGGCCGCATAAATGGTCAACTCCGGCATCGACCACGAAAGCACCGAGCTTATCAGCCAGGCGGCGCTCTGGCTGGCCACCACGCCCAAGCATAGCCGCCCGCATTCCTCAGTTGTGGAAATCAGGAAGCGCTTTGGTCTCACCAGCCTGGAGGCGATTTCGGCCATTCGGGAAGCCGACCTCATCAAAGCGAGGGCCGCCTGAATGGACATGAAAACGAAAGAGCCGGCCGCGCTTGAGACGCGAACCGGCTCCGAAATGTCTTGCTTGGCAGCTACAGACAGTTCGGACAGTAGCCCACCAGCCTCCACCCCGCAAGCGCGGTGGCGCCAGCGTAACCCGATCGCCTACTGGTGCCACAGCGCCACACGTTCGGCTCTCAGGCGCGGAATCATCCAGCGGCAGGATTGCGAATTTTGCGGCGATCACCGGACTGATGCCCACCACGAATCGCATTTGGAGCCTCTGCGCATTCGCTGGGCCTGTCGGCTACATCACAAGCAACTTGAGCGCGAACTGAAGCTTTCGCAGCAATCCGAGGCGAGCTGATGGCACCGGCAAAGGAAACGTTTTCGCCTGTGCCGTGCAGGGTGATGGGCGACAAGACACTGACTCGCGAAGATCTGCGGGTGCTCATAGCGCTGGCCGCGCACGACCGTTTCGGCGCCAACGGCATCGGCTGTTACGCAAGCCATCCACGTCTTGCGGGGCTCGTTGGATGTCACCTGAAAGCTCTCTCGCGGTCGCTGAGCATCTTGGCGGAAAAGAAGTATCTGACGGCCAAGCAGCACCCATTGAACCGACGACTTAGGGTTTATTCAGTCGTCTATACCGAGTTCGATGCACTCTATCTCAAGGCCGGGATAGGTAGCGAACCCGCTACCTATGACGACACCAAAGGTAGCGAACCCGTTACCTATCATCAGCCGACAGGTAGCAGCACAGTTACCGAAATCGGCCCAATAGGTAGCGGCGATTTTGAGAAAACCGAGCAGGATCAATCACTTCCTGAGGTAAATATATTAGGTGAAACCTATAATAGATCCCGCGAAACGATTTTAATAGATCCCGTTGAAACGGCGTCATCGACGAAAGCGCCTTTCGAAAAAGGGGCAAGGAAGGCAGCGAACACCACCAGTGTCGGCGCCATGTTGGCGATGGTCGAGCGCTCGTTGAAGAACGGTGGCGACACTTCCCGGCTGCGCTACTGGCTCACCTGGCTTGACGGCCTTGTCGGTGAACGTGCCACCCTGGACAACAAGGATCAGAATTACGGTCGAGCCTGCCGCCTCTTCGAAGAGATCGGGGGGACGCTCGATGCTGCGTGACCTCATTCACCAAGGACGCCGGCCGGGGTCAACCCCCGCGAACTACCAGGCGGTCTGCCGCCTCGACCAGACGCCGCATCCTGCTGCTCCGCTCGATGTTTTCGGCCACCAATTCTTCGGTGCGTTTGAGAGCGATCTCGGTCCGTTTGATGCGCTGCTGGGCATTGGCGATCTCGGCCGCCATCCCGAGTCCGTGGTGTTCTTTGTCGTTCATCATGAGTTTGTAACCCATGGATGGCGATATCGTTCCCTGTCGGGCGAAACGGGTGCCACATGAGCACCGGGCGCAAACTCGATCGACCGTGCCGGCATTGTGGCGGCAGTCTCAATGGCAAGCGCAGCGATGCGCGGTTCTGCAACGTGAATTGCAGGAATGCTCACTTCAAGCGTCGGATGGGCCGAGTTGAAGCAACGCCTGCCCAGGTCATCATCACTAAGCAGGAGCGTGAAGCTCTCATCGAGGCCGGGCACCTGGAAATCCAAGACGAGCACGACCCGGCGAAGGTCCGCGAAGCGTTCTATGCCATGTGGGACGATTTTCTCAGCCAGTATGCGTAACTCAAACGCCCGGTTACGCTTATTGCGCTCGTGGTAAATTGGCGCCGTGATTTGAATTCCACCTACAAACGCGGAGCGCTGCATGCTTGCCCGTCTGAAATCTTCGCCGCCGACTGATGCCCGCCATTTCCGGGCAGTGCTGATTGGAGCTCGACGTTGACCGAGCCTGATCTCCTCAACCGCATCGCCCTGCTTGAGCAGCAAGTCGGCGAATTTTTGCCGGCGGCGCTGGAGCGCAAGCGCAGCGGGCTGGAGCCGGGTGACTGGTTGATGGCGCAAGTTCGAGCCAAGGCTGAAATTGGCCGCGACCAGGCAAACATGTCGGTCATCGAGACGGCGGAAATACGCATCATCGGCGACATAGACGACGCCATGGCCTTGAGCGCTCACGATCAGCTTGAGGCGGCTCGGCTGTCTCCTGGGATCAATGTTCTGATCGATACCGAGGGCGGTAACTTCGATGCCGCCGTTCGGATCTATCGCGCCATCCGCTGGCACCCTGGCACAAAGCGGGCGAAGCTCGGCAAGCGGTGCATGTCGGCCGGCGTGTTGATTTCGATGGCATGTGACCATCGTGTGGCATCAGCCAACTCCCAATATTTGATGCACCTCACCGCGGACAGTCCGGACGGCCGAGACCGCTGGACGCTGCTCCGGCACATAGCTGCAATGCGCCAGCTTCGGAAGCTGGACAGCTTGTACCTGAACGTCATCGCCGACCGCTCCGGCGCCGATCTCGCCGCGTTGGCGATGGAGGCCGCAAAGGACGAGCAGCAGTCGCTTCAGTGGTGCCTTCAGAACAATCTCATCACTGCGATCGAGGAGGTCGGCGAATGAAACGAAACCGCGTTGTGACACTCAGTGGCGGCCCGCCGGCACCGCGCAAGGAATTCGTGGTGCCTCTCAACGAGACCGGAGCTGAGCGCAAGCGCCGCCTAGGCATGGCGGAATACCGGTATCAGCGCGAATTGGCTGCATGGAAGCGCGCGAAGAAATGACCAGGAAACCCGCCCTTGTCGATCGGCGCGCCGCCGATCTCGCCAAGATCGATGTCGAGATCGAACGCCTCAGCAAGCAACTTGCCGGAAAAAAATCGGCGATCGATGCCGACAAGCGGCTTCATGCTCTCGATCAGAACGCGGATTTACAGAAGCGTCTCGGTGCCGAGGCTAACAAGATAGGCGAACTGATCGAGAATCTCCGCGACAAGCGGTTCAAGGCAGAGATTGGCGAGGCAGCGGAGATTCCCGCACCCAAGCCGTCTACGCCACCTACGGAGCCAACCCAGCGTCGCGCATGGGATCTCCAGCCGGCCCAGGAACCGGAATATCCAGCCGTCGCCCGAACCGCCGCAAACCACAAAACGTTTTCCGACGCGTTCGACAGGCTTAGTGCCTTTTGTGTGTACCGGCGGGCCCTCGCGCTAAAAGCGGCTGGGTGCCATCCAGACGATCGGGTGCCCCTAGACTTGGCAGCAGCGATTGCCGCGCAAAGTCAGGCCAGCTTCATCTGGCTAGCGCATCGGTGTCAGGCGATGGAGACCCGCCTCGCCGAGATCGAGAACCGTCCCGCGGCCGAGCATCGCGCCAACACCAAACCTTTGCAGCGGTCCGTAACCAAGGTTCTGAAGCACGACGCCACCGGCCGGATCGCAGAATTCGAAAAGGTCGACGGCGAGGCGGAACAGATCGACGTCTGGCAACGGCTTGAGCAGGTCGAGAAGCAACTCTCTCAGGTTCAGGGCGGTGGCATCCGCTACGCAGGCGTGTGGTCGCAGGACAAGAAATATACGCCCGGCGAGTTTGTGACGCATGGCGGCGCAATGTGGGCAGCCAAGGTGCAGTCGACCGGAGTCAAGCCAGGCGAAGGCGGCCTGTGCTGGCAACTGGCAGTGAAAGCAGGAAGGGACGCGAGATGACCCTCGACCAAGCAGACCAGACATTGCGCGATGCAATGAAGCAGGCACTCACGGAATACGCCTTAGACATGCATTCGCGTGGGATCGGACACGAGGAGATCAGCACCAAGCTCGATGCCTACTTCGAGGTGATGAAGACATGGCGATGGGACACCCTGACCACGATCACCCGCATCATCAACGAACCCAAGGCACCAACGCACTCCCTGCAGTGAACATGGATCAATCAACGTGACAGACCGACACACAATCGCAAATGACAACACCGAGTTCGATCAGGTTGACGTGACGCTCACGGAAGACCGCAAGAGCGTCTTGCTCCACGCCTATGTTGGTGAGCGGCTCTACATGCAGACTGTCGGCACCTCATCGACGGAGCTGGACGCAGAGACCGTCGAGGATGTCGACCGCGACAAGTGGCGCGCCAAGGCCAAGCCGGAAGGTTGGGTAAAGCTGTGACCTCTATGACCGCGACCACCACCCGGGGGGCCGAACAGGATTCAGGCCTCATTCTCCCTAGACCGCTTGCGATAGGTTTTCTTTCAATTCTGCTCCCCCGGTTCAACCCGCGCGCGCGAGGTTTGCGTAATGGGCGCTAGGGGTCCGGTTTCAGCAGCATCATTGAATGTGGTCCCGATCGCCAACCAGTCTGGCGGCAAGAGTGTCCGCGTTCCCAAGGTGCCGGCACCCGCGCATCTCTCGGCAGCCAGCAAAAAATGGTGGGCTGAGGTAAACGCTGAATACAGTTTGGAAGCCCATCACCTTCGCTTGCTGCAGATGGCTTGCGAGTCTTGGGAGCGCACTCAAGCGGCTCGCGCGGCGATTGCGAGATTCGGGCTCACCTTCACAGATTCACAGGGCAACCCGAAGGCGCGGCCTGAGATCGCGATTGAGCGAGACAGCAAGATCGGCTTCGCCAGGCTCGTTCGGGAATTGGATCTCGACGGAGAGCCGGCTCCGGAGTCGCGGCGCCCTCCTGCAATCCGAAGCAACAGGGATTGATCAGATGCCGGTGAAAAGAAGGGCGGGGAAGAAACACATTTCAGCGGAGGTCCAGGCATGGGCCGAGTTGTTTCAGACCGGGCACGATGGTTTCGGCGATCTCTCGGAGCTTGGCTACCCCTGGACACGCGAAGGCGAGGAAGCGGCACGCTGGGCCGCGCCGGAGGCCTGGGCACGTCTCGGTGCCGCTTTTCTCAACACGCGGCCCGACTGGTGGACAACGACGCCTGCATGGGCGTTGGACAAGTTCGGAGATCCACAATGAAGCGCCGCCTTTCCAAAACCAAGACGGTGAAGATCACGCCAGAAGCTGTCGCGGCTTTTGAAGCAGGCGACCGCCAGACCCTGCATCACGCTCTCGGACTTCGTCCGTGGGAACCTAATCCCTTGGAGATCGATGGTCCGACCTCGCCGGCATGGGCAAGCGATGGCACAGCCTGGTCTCAGGCATGGCCAGACATGTGGACCATCCGGCAGGAATTGGAGGCGGCATGTCGATGTTCGAACGCTAAGCAAAAGGGACGAAACCAATGCTTCTGATCAACCAACTGATCGGATTTGGCGCAACCTCTGACGCCGCGCCGGCAATCGGTACGCTGAACCCATCTGACAAAGCCGCTGACATCGTTCTGTCAAATGGAAATCTGACGGCCACCAACAACAGCTTTGCTGGCGCCTGGGCGACTTGCCGCTCGCAGACATCGCACAGCAGCGGACAGTGGTATTGGGAATGGACAGTGGGGCAAAAAGGCTCAAACAACGGAGTCGCCGGCTTCCTCAACTCCACGGCACCTCTCAATGTCGGCCTCAATTCGTTCATCGGCTGCGATGTCAATGGCGTCGGCCTGGTCACGAACGGCCAAGTCGTCCAGAATTTCGCCTTCACCAGCTATCTGGCAACCATCGTCAATGGGGATATTTGCCCCATGGCCATTGACCTGACCGCGCACCTGCTCTGGGTCAGGATCGGCGCCGGCAATTGGAATGGGTCGGGAGTGGCAAATCCGGCCACTGGCGTCGGGGGCATCTCGTTGCCGAGCGGCCTCAACTCTGGTGCTGTTTTTGCCGGCATCAGCGTGGTGAACCATGACGACTTCAGCACCGCCAATTTCGGCGGCAGTGCCTTTAGCCAGGCGCCGCCCTCTGGCTTCAGTGCCTGGGGCTAAACTCTCTCATACCACACCGGGATGCAGTATCTGGCCGATATCGACGGTTGGCAGTTGCGGCTCGTCGTGAACGGTCGCTTTCAACGCAACGTCGACGCCGGCAAAAGCGGCGAGAATGGCAAAAGTCACCAGCACAACCCCGAGCCGAGCGCTCTTTGGAGTTGCCTTCACAGCTTCGACTAGGTCATCGAACGTGGTATCCATCCGCGGAAGCTAGTCGAGAATCGGCGAACAACCGGTTAACACATCGGATCAGTCGATGATGATCTGCCCCTCGGCATCGTCGTCGATGCTCAGCGTGCTTAGCCTGTGATGCCAATAGCGACACTTGGCCGAATGATGCACCAGCGTCCCGTGGTCATCTCGTGACGAAAACTCGTTCTCCCGAGGGCAGAATGCGACTCTTGCCGTTTAGAGTCCAGATACGCCGTCGGACCCTAGCCGGCGAAGGCGTGGACGCTACCAGCGCCCTTCGTCTCGCGCCCTATCGTCGACGGCTCGCTGCATGGCTTCGTCACGCCCGCATCCGTGCTTCCGCGAATAATAGGAGATGAGCGACTGTCGGCGGTCTTCTGTCATCATCGCGAACACGTTTCGAAAACGCCGTTCATTGGGTGACATTGCCTTTGGGCGTTTTCGACCCGTGATCAATAGAAACACGGCAGCGACCACTGCCATCGCGACGACGGCTACCCCGATGGCGGGCATGTTGCCCATGGCGAAAGCAACGATGTGCTTAATGTCCAAATGACTTGTCCTTGTGCACCGCACCACTTTGGCGGGCCCGACGGCGTAGTCAAGCATCCTCTAAATGCAAGGATTGACGTTCTCTCGCGGACATGATCCCTTTTGTTTGGGGGATATGCATGCCGACACTAAAAGATCCGCAATACCGGGCATTTGCACGACGCGAGGTTCATAGGCGTCAGGGTGGGAGATGCTTGTACTGTCACCGCGAGTTCACCGAGGCTGGCGAACTGGCAATGACCCTTGAGCACTTGAAGGCCAAGATGAAAGGCGGAACCGACCATCTCAAAAACTTGGCGGCCGCTTGCTGGCACTGCAACCAGCATCGCGGCAAGCAGATGAACACCACCAAGCTGCTGAAAGAGGCGAAGATGGCCAAGAGGGCAGCGGATGCTCGCTCCGAAGAAAAAGTCTAAGAGGGCTTATCCGAACAGCGATCGTTTCGGAGAGGACGGCCGGCGCCTCTACAGCGCCTACGCTCAAGCGGATGGAATGAAACGCGTCAATCGGCGCAAACGGCAGCGCCGTCTCATGTTCATAGCCGGAGCGTCAGTCGCAGCGGTTGTGAGCGCTTTGCTCTACCTGACCGGGGCCGGCTAAGTGGCCTTGCGCGCCGGCGCGAATTTCGACGGCTCCGACGATCTTCTGGTAAACACGTTTTCTAGGAATTGTCCGTTCGGCCCTGCCGCCGCTGCCTGTACATCCGAGGTCAGCGACGACATAGCAACGGGCCAACCAATATGTAGACGCCGGCCGCCGCGAACATACACCCAGGCTATCAGAATGGCATCATTCGAACAGCGGGGCGTTTTATCCGGCCAGTGCCATTCCAACGGCAATGCCGAGCCCGATAGCAAGGCCTGTGGCGAGATTAGCGGCCAATTTCAGGGCAATGTCACCGACGATGGCGCGAACGCCCCTGTGGGGCTGCACTAGCGCTTTGGAGAGGTCATCAAACACCGTATCCATGCCGAGATTCTAGATCGGATCTGGCTGAATGTGAATCCCCAGCGTCATGGCGTTATCGCACCAGTGCTTAGCAACTGCTAATTTAAGGGTGGAGGGAAAAATGCGAGAACAGCGAACTCACGGAACGCCCTGGCCGCGGCGGCGAAGAACGCCCGCTGGCGGCTATAGTGGACCGATCACGCCTTCCATCAGAAAGGCTCCCAGCGCACTCATCAGTGCCTCGGCCGTTTCCTTGTCGAGTTGCAGCTCGACCTCATCATCGTCATCCGTGATCAGCAGCAAGGTGCCTTTCAGCGGATTGCGCGACGTGACCACCACATCATCGTCCTGAAACTCGACTTCGCGGGCCATGACCTCCGTCCCTCGATTGATCGTACCAACATGCCGCACGAGTGACGCGAAAGGAAGCTTCGGAGATTTAGTTTTGGTCGCCGGTCAGCTTCTCGACCGTTGCAATGATCGCCTTCGCCAAGGCTTCGGCCTCGTGCACAGGTTCTGGTCCGTAGAGCCCGAGCACTGCCTCCCGGCTGGGCAAAACACCGGCGGGACATGTCTCCTCGATCGCCATCCTGATCAGGTGCAAGGCCGCTTCGCAGTCTTCCATGTCGATCGTCGCCATGCCGGTGAAAACACCCAATTCGTCTAAAATGTTCCGGAACTATTTTAGCGCGCTCTAATTGAATCGCACTATTGCGAGTCAGTGCATGCGTCTGAAGTTCATCAAGCCCATGGAGCCCGAATTGGTCGACACGCCACCGCAGGGCGATGAGTGGCTTCATGAGTTCAAATTCGATGGCTACCGCACGCAGGTTATAAAGGATGAGGACGGCATCCGCCTCTACACCAAGAACGGTTATGACTGGACTGCTCGGTACCGACATCTCGCTGAAGAGGCGGAAGCGATCGAGGCGGAAAGCTTCATCATCGATGGCGAGGCGATCAAGGTCAATGAGGCTGGCCTAGCCGATTTCCGCGCCCTGCAATCGGCCGTCACCAGTCGCAAGCCCTCGCGCGACCTGTACTTGGTGGCATTCGACCTCCTGCACCTGAACGGACATGATTTGCGCAACATGCCGGTGGAAGACCGGCGCGAGATCCTACAGGAGATGATTCCAGCCGTCGGCCGCATTCAGTTCAGCAAAGCTATGCCTGGCACCGGCGATGCCGTCTATCACTTGGTCGACAAGGCGGGGATGGAGGGCATAGTTTCGAAGCGTCGGGATAGCCTATATCGCAGCGGTCCAACGATGAACTGGCGCAAGATCAAGTGCTATGCGGAGAAGGAAATGGACATCATCGGCGTGCAGCGCGAGGCCGGCAAGCCGGCCATGGTGCTGATGGCCGACAAGGGCCGCTATGCAGGCGGCGCCTTCGTCACGTTCAAGGCCGACATGCGCCAGCGACTGTGGGACCGCGTGCAAGGCAAGGTTGGCGGGCCGGCGCCTGTAGGACTCAAGAGCAACAAGGCCGAATGGCTGAAGCCTGGTCTCGTCGGGCGCGTGCGGTTCCTGAAGGGCGAGGAGAAGCTGCGCCACGCTAAGTTGCTCGATTTCAGGGACAAGCAATAGAGACTCGGAAGATCTATGACCCCACTACCGCAGCTAATTTAGCTGAAATGCAGGGAGTGATCTGCTTCGGCCATTCTTTTGCGCAGATTGGTCGATAAAGAGCGCCCCATGGACATCCGGTTGAAACGGGCGATTGCTGTCTACGTACTGACCATTGGGTTCACCGCTGACGCGGCGATGGCTTTCGAAGACACGGAGGAGCCTGTTCGCAACACGACTAAGCCTGTCGTGATTGTTCGCGAGCCCTGGACCGCTGATGCCTTCATCGACGGATTCACCAGGGAGATCGCAGATCTGCCGTTCATCAGGGCATACGCTTACTCCGAAGCGATCGACAGGTTTTGCTTTCCTGAGAAGCCCGATGTGGGCTCAATCTTGAGGGAGACAGCTCGTTCTCAGGATTCATTCAAGCCGGGAATGCTCGCCAGCGCTGAGCGCGATGCGGCAGACCATCTCCGAGGCGAGTATCTGGCTTGCGCTCCGGCGGCGAAATTCGTCGAGCGAACGGTCGCTCAAATACCAGCACTGGCAAATAAGTTCACATTACTGATGAGACAACTCGCCCACGCCAAGGAATTGAAAGCTGCTGGTCATTGACATCGAAATCGGGAATATAATCCTCCCGTTGCGGCGACCCTTCACAGGAGATCGCCATGCCCAAAACCCTCGCCGATACCCTGGCTGCCCGCGAAACGATGCATGTGATTTGCTCGCATCCGGCTTGCGGCAGATCGACCCGGCTTGACCTCCAGGCGCTAATCGATCGCCTCGGGCCGGATCACGGTTCCATGCACCAGGATCTTGTCGGGCTGTTCATCTGCTCGGCATGCGAGGCCGCTGGACGCGATCGGCGGCCGGTGTTCTTCACATGCATTCCTGATTACGAACGCCACCAGCAGGCCCGCATGAAGGACTGGAAGCCGACGTTCCGCAAGCGCTAGGCTGGGGCTTCTGCCGCAACCGCTCCCGTTCCTCTCGACCGCCGGATCGCGTCTACCGCGCTATGATTGAAGCTCGGAAGTGAATTTGAAGATGCGGTTATGTAGATTTTCGAAAGCCTTCTGATCGGTCTCTATCGTTGACGCATTTACCCCGACAGGATTTGTGCGGAGTGTCCCCGTCGAGTACCAGGGAGCGCCCCACCGATATAGAATCTGGCCGGTGACTTCGAACGGGCCCTTGGCTTCCGGGAGTTGGAATTCTGTCCACATTGTTATGTGGCCATGCGCAATGCGGTGTCGTTTGATCGAGAGGTCGGCGGCAGCCGTTAGAAGGTCTTGGAGGATAGCCTCATTCTCTTGGCTCGGCTTTAGGCAGAAGTACCTTTCGCCGGCCGCACGAATAGCAGCCATCCGATCAACAAAGCGCCGATTATCTGAGCCATATTCCATCAGCGCATCTGGTTGCTCGGGAAGGCCTGTGAAGGCTGCGAACAGGCGGGCGAACGCTTCCTCCATAGCTTCCCATGCGTGGATCGCCCGGCCCACGGCGTTATAAAGTAGGTTAGGGTCTGTTTCGCCTTCGGGCAGCGACACCTTTGGCTTGCTCTTCATTGGGTTGGCTTCACTCAGGCGTTTCGTTCACCACCGCCGCATCGCTCTGCGCGATCTCTTTTCGCATCCTTTGCGCAAATTCCTCAGTCGGCTCATTTGTGGATTCGTGCCAGTCCGCCGGATAGAATTTAAAGTTGACCAAGAACATTCCGCCTAGCAGCACCGTCCAGACCGTGATTGCCACCGAAAGCGCCGAAATGGCCTTCGCAATCCAACGAGCGTCCGAACTCACAATGTCTGCGAAAACTCGGACGATCATGAACGCCGGATAGAGGAACATGCAGGCAGCAACTATCAGCACAACGACGGTCAAAATTATGAACGCTATCGATTGGCCCCGACCAGATTTCTCGCCATGGACTCGCGGGACGATAGCATCTCCCCATAGATTGTGTGCCATCTTATCGATCAGAAGAAGCGGGAAGTTCTGAATGTCTATGCGGCTGCCAAGCTTGAGCAAAATTCGAAAAATGATTTGCTCATCGATCATCGCAAATGTCGTGTTGAGCAATGAGCCGGCAGTCAACAGAGCGATGATTGGCGCAAGATCTTTCGTGATCTGAACGGTGAGACCACCATAGGAAAAACTGCTGCCTGAGATTAGATCAAAAAACGCGAGCAGCGTGGCGAGCAAGAACGTTTGGGCTGCACCCTTGCCAACCCGCGTGACGATCTCAAGCCGCCTGGCGGCAATGCCGTTGAGGAAATCCTCCTGATAGAAGCGCGTCCCAAAATCTCGATACAAGAAGGATTGGAACGTGAGAGCACATCGTTCGATGAGACTCATTCTGGTAAATTTGGGCTTTGACACTTACGCTTGCTCCTATCCATTCGAATCTTATGCAGCCCAGAGGATTAGGGCTGTGTGAGACCAATTCGGCAGGATGCGCTCGCTACAGGCGCTGCTACCAGCGAGATGTCGACGTCCGCCGATCCAAACGCCGTCTCTCCAGGGGCTAAGTTCGATAGGAGAGCGCCGCCTACTTTTACAGCCGTTCCGGCGGAATTCATAAATGCGCAATTGATGAAAACGGAGTCAAAGGCGTTCGTTCCGGAGTTTGTTACGCGAGCGATGGCGCTGGCGATGTGACGCCTATTGTCGATCGTCACCGAATCGACGGTCACGCTTAAACCGGACGCGAGTGCGACGAACGCGATGATCATCTGTCTCCCCCAAGCCGCGAGCATCGCCCCAGCCGCGAGCATCGCCCCAGTCGAGCGCGAACGCAAGCCGTCCTCCAGAGAGAGTGCTTGACGATCTCAGGCTAGATTTGTCCAGAACAAGATCGCCTGACAGGCGAAGCCCACACAGGCCGATATCCCGCCTGCAGCATTCCACCGGCCCGCGCGCTGCAACTCTCCGATGAACGTGTCGATATTGTCGGGGACGCGGATCGATGCTGCCACGAGCCAAAAAGCTGCAGCGAGGCCGGTCGAGACAAGTCCGATCAGATTGATCCAGAAGGTCATTGCTTCCTCAACCTCACCCCGGCGCCGCCGCCATTCTCGGGGATGAACTCGACGCCGGCAGCTTCGAGCGCGCGGCGGATGGCTTCAACCGTGCCTTCCCTCATCGCCTCGCCGCGCTCAAGACGCGCAATTGTGTTGGGTGACACTTCGGCTTTCGTCGCCAACTCCCTTACGCCGAGGCCAATTGCCGCCCTCGCCATTTTGCACTGCGCAGCGTTCATTAGTAACCCTGTTACTTTTTAGCTTGATATGAAGCGGATCGTTTGGCTATAGTAACCCCGTTACTAAACATGCTCAAGGAGCAAATCACCATGCCGAAACTCACGTTTCCGGCGGCCGGCGAAGCTATGCCCGGCGCCGAGGTAATGCCGATCACTGGGAGATTTTCCCGCCGCCTATTGCTTGGCGCGTTTGCCGCTGCTCCCGCCATGGCGGCCACAGCAGCGTTAGCCGCGACCATTCCGGCCGCGCCTGCCGAGCATCCCGACGCCGAACTGTTCCGGCTCGACTGCGAAATGGAGGAAGCCCAAGCCAGGATGGAACAGGCTTCCAAGGTCGAGAAAAAGATCTATCGGAAATGCGCCAAGCTCTACCCGCCAAAGCCTGCGGAATGGGAAGAGCCGCGCATGCCAGATGATGTAATGGAGGCATTCGCAGCCGCGACGATTGGAGACACGTGGAACAACAAGCTCCCGACCATCTGGACAGCGTGGAACAAGGAGGTCACTGCGCAGAGATCCGCCTGGAAGGCCTTGAAGGAAGCCCATGCCGAGAAGGTGGATGCGATAAACCGCGAGGGCGGGCTCTACGCTGTAGACGACGCCTCCGATGCCCGCTTCGCCGAGGTGGGGCAGGTCGGCAAGCGAATTTTCGCAACGCCGGCTCACACGCTCGACGGGATGGTGATCAAGCTCCGAGCATCGGACAGGCTTAGCCTCGAGGATTTTCCAGACAATGAGGCTTTCGTGTCGATCGCGGCCGACATCAGGCGCCTTGCACAAGGGGCGAAGTCATGAACGCGCACACGCCCGTTCTGAAGCCCTACGGCATGCCGAAGGGGATGAACCCACGCGAATGGCGCCAGTCGGTCGAGAAGCGTCTGAACGACCTGCTGGACCGCGCCATGAGCCTCATAACGGCGCTCGACCTCATGGAAGCTGACTATAGCGACGATGAGGGCACCGGAGACGATGAGCCATCGCTCGGCTGGGGAGATCGCACCGGGCAATCGTTCCTGGCCACTGCGCCGAATCTCCCGCCCGGTGACGTGCTCGACCTGGAGCTAGACAACGCGGACGATGAGGACGGCCACGACGCCGAACCCGATCAATGCGACGGCGAAACCGTGACCTGGGAGAACGATCACCAGTCGCAGGCTGTGCTGGTGTCGCTATGACCGCGAAGACCGAAACCGAGGTACTACGCCTTTTCAGGCAACTCTCGCCCGACAAGCGGAAGGCATTCCTTGCCGTGCTTCATCTGCTGATGCCGCTAGGCTGATAAGTGGATAACTCGGAATGGCCCGGATGCTTCGGTGGCGGGCCATTCTTATTTCTGTGGCAGAAAAGTCACGCAACTCGAATATGCAGTGCTTCAACCGGCGCGCGCTTATTATCCAGTTAAGCGAGGCGTACCGTCGTCAACGGGGCGAAGGGGACGCCCCCTTGACCGCATTTCCTCCCGAACTAGCGCCCGCTGCCTCTCGGTGGCGGGCTTTTTCATGCCGACAAAACTACAACTTTTCCTACAACATCACCACTGGAACCCAACGTTTGCAAGGTTGTCCGTCCAGTCCATCATAGGTGCAATAGCCAGTCTATGGTCTTGATTTTTCAGCATTTTTTCTTCTACATCAAATCGTTAGAACCTGCCGAGTGCACACGAACGCCAAGTCCGTCGCGAAGGGCGCTACGTCAGCGAGACCCTCCTGCGCCGAGACAACGCACGGCGCTGGGCAACCGACGCCGAGCGCCAACGATCGTGGTGAGGCGCCGACCAATCCCGCATAGCGCGCCCGAAAACCTTCGGCGAACTCATAGCCCTCCATATCGGCGACATGTGCAATGTAGGCAAGCCCTCTCTCCGGTCCAAGGCCGCGACACTCGACATGCTGCAAAGACATCTTGGAAAGATCAATATGGCGGCGCTCGATCGATAGGATTTGCACCGGTCACCATGAGCATTTGACGACGTGCGTCGGTTTATCAACCGGACAAGGTCAAATCGATCTCGGTAATGTGCCAACGGCCAAGATTCGCGGTGTAGAGCTTGTCGCCCTTGAAGGCGATGTTGGTGGGGTGCGCCAGCGTGGTCGCCGCCGGATCCTCGATCAGCACTTCGAGACCTCGGTCCTGCCGCCAGCGATAGATCCGGCTTGGCTCGTAGCACGAGATGAACAGCGAGCCGTCGGGCGCGAAGGCCAAGCCATCCGGAACATTGTGCACGCCTTCGACGATGACCTTTCGCGGCCCTGCCGCGCCGTCGGGAAGGATTGGCACATGGCTGATGCAGGGCGCATCGCTTTCCACGACGTAGAGGCCGTTGCCATCTGGCGCCATGGCCATGCCATTGGCGAACGACATCGCTTCCCGGCACCACAGGCCGCCCTCGCCGGTCTCGAGGTCGTAGCGGAAGATGCCCGAGCGCTTGTCCTCGCCAACACTGTCCGACACGTAGAGCCAGCCTCTCGCTTCGTCGACGACCGGATAGTTCGGCACGCGGATGCCGGACGACGCGAAGCGCTCCATGTGACCTGTCGCGGCATCCCAGCGGAAGATCGCGGCATGCCGGAGGTCGCAGGCAAAGCAGTTGCCCGCGCTGTCGAAAGCGATGCCGAGCAAAAAGCCATCCGTGCCGCCCATGCGCTCGACAGAGCCGCCGTCGGCTGCCAGGCGCAGGAGGTCGCCGGTTTCGGTGCCGCACCAGATCGAACCGTCCTGGTGGACGGCCACGCCCTCCGGATGTGCGACGCGCGGGCTGGTGAAGATGCCGTCGAAGAAGACGCGCGCGGCGGACATATCGAGCAACGGCTTTGCCATGGAGTCCTCAGTTTCCGACAAGCGATCCCTGTGCGGCGATGCAGCGCTCGACCGCGGCGCGGTCGGCCTTGAGGATCTCGGCGATCAGCGCGCCGCGTTCCTTGGCGCTGACGAATTCCAGGCGACGCAGACCAAGCGGGTCGATGCGGTTTCGCAAGGTGGCGAGCGTATCGTCGGAAGGCAGCGGAACCTCCCCGCAACCGGCGTCGAACGTCACCGCAAATCCGGTGGCGTCACGGATCTGCTGCCGCGTGACGCCCGGAATGGTTTCGATGACGACCAAATCCCTTGAAGTCTCGTCGAGCCGGAACACGCAGAGATCGGTGAAGACCAACGCTTTGCCTGCACGATAGCCCATCGGCCCACGCTCGGCCGCCGTCAGCAGCCCACGGGCGGAACTGACGATCTCGACATCATCCACCAGCGACTGCACCGAATGACGGGGAATGTAGAGCAAATAGTCGCGATGCATGTTGGCGACGTCGGCCATGCCGCCCTGACCGGACAATCGGATCAGGCCGCCGCTTGGCTTGCGCAGTGCGATTGTGTTGACGCGGCCGCGCCGGTCGACCTGCGCCGCGCCGACGATCTCGTGCGTCACCGCTCCGGCCTGATAGTAGGTCGAGTAGGTGTCGTCGCCGCCGGCATATGCCGCCGCCGTCTCGCAATCGAGGCTCTCGATCAGCGACAGGATCATCGGGCTCGGCGCGATATCCAGATGGCCGCAACTCATCGTCGCGATGATCATGTCCGGCGCATGCGTCGCCTTGGCCAGCCGGTAGGCGACGTTGGCCAGCGGCGAGACCGCGCCGGCGCTGGCGAAGCTCTCATTGTCGAGTTCGGCAGCGATGCGCGCGGCAATGATCTCGTCGACCGACGCTTTCTTTTCGGCGTGCGCGAGCATTGGCGTGGCGAGGATCGTCCCAGCACGAATCTTCGCAGCCTTTTGATGCAATTCCGGCACGCCTTCGGACGGCAGGCGCAGACTGTCCACTAATGGCGTTTCCCTGGCCGTGAATGCCGCCGACAATGCCTGGTAGTCCGTGACATAGAATGGCAGGCACGAGGCCGGATAGGCGCCGCCCGGCGCCAGCGCAATGGCCGAAACCTGGTTGCGGGTGAGGATGCTCTGACGGCCGTCCTGCCGCAGCGCCCCGACAGGGACGATTTCCTCGACGGTGACCAGCACCTGACGTGCCGCGCCCGCCATGGCGAAGTCCAGCGCGCGCGGCCCGATGATCTGGACGTTACCGCTTTCATCCGCGCGCTGCGAGTGGACGACGAATGTATCGAGCCGCAATGGCGGGATGAACCCGGTCGAGGCTCCATCAATGGGATCGGGCGCGGCGCGCGCGCCCGGAACGCGCGCCAGCATGCCGGATCCCTCCGGAAGTTGGAACGGCATCGATGGCAGGTTCTGCTGTGCTGCCCGCAGCGCCTGGATCATGGCCAGTGCCGTCCAATCGCGAACCGGTATCGCACCGCTCTCGGCGGCCGCGCGAAAACGCGGCGGAAGTCCAAAAATGTCGAGGCTGGAAAAGCAGAGGTCGATTTCCGCAACCGCATCCGCTTCGAGCAGCAGTTCAAGCGGCAAGCCGCCGGCCCAGCAGATATAGCGCAGGTCCTTGACGCTCGATTTGGCTATCGCACGCAGCAATGCGATCGGCAGCCGGGCGAAATGATGGCCGCCGACGCCAAACGAGTGGCCGTGGCCGACCATGGCCACCAGTCCCTTGATATCGGTGAAGCGCGGCCGGTTCGACTTGACCAGAGACATTGCGGCACGGTTCGTCACAGCGCGGCTGCCTCGATGCGGTAGCGGGTCACGAACGGCTTTTCGGGCGAAAATTCCAGCGCCGTCGCAATGCCGGATTGCGCGATGGGATTGTCGGCCAGCGCGGTCGCCGGGCCGAGTCCGAATGGCGAGCAGATCGGCTCGATCCCAATGGCGACATGACGCCCATTCCAGGGTGCGGCCTTGCGGCCGCGATTGGAGTACCAGAGCAGAAGGCTTGGGAAATGCTCCTTCTGCCAGGACAGTTGCATCCGGTACCCATCCTCATGGTTGGCGAGTGCCGCGACACCGTCGACGCCTTCGATCTGCAGCAGCTCCTCCGTGTCGGCAGCCAAAGGAAGTCGCGAGGCATCGACCACTCCGCCTGTACGCGATGGCACGGCTGTCAGTTCGAAGAACGTTTTGTTCCGGGCAAACAGCGCCGCGCCGGGTTCGACGTCGTGCGGGTAGGTGCGGCCCTCGTCGAAGCCACCGAATTGCAGCGTGGCCGCACCCGTCTCGAACGGCAGCCGGAATACTGGATGCAGGCCGATCGGCAAGCGGCAGGCACGGCGAACGACGATCTTCAACACGATGTCGATGGCCGGCGCTGACGGGTCGGGCCGCACTGTCCGTTCAATGCGCTCGACCGGACCTCCCTCGGGATAGGCTAGCATCAGCGACAATGACCCGCGGTCACTGGCACGCCATGTCCACCCGTGATTGGAGCCATGGCCATGAATTTCTTCGTCGGTTGCTGGCGAACCCATCACCCGTGCCCAGTTCTCGGGCCACCCTTCAGCAGGCACCGAATAGCCGAAGGGCACGCAGGGCCATTCGCCGCGCAGCTTGCGCAGAATGCCCGGCAGCGCTTCCGCCGCAGGTTCATTCGACCACGGCGCGATGTGCATCGGCGAGACCTGCCTACCGTCATCGAGGATGAAAGTAACCGGCGCCAGCATCGCGCCGAGACGCTGGACGGTCAGCGCGCCATGCGCCCAGCCCAGTCCGCGATAGTCGTCGCCCGTGTTCACGGCGCGCCCGTCCTTGTCTTTGTCGTACTCTTGTGGGCGAATTCCTTGACGCGCTGCTGGCCGATCTCGCCGCGGTAGAGCTCACCCAATGTGTCGCGTTCCATGGCAAGGCCGTCGGCCAGATCGCCGGACACGGCATGCGCCGTCAACGCCTTCAGCGCTTCGATAGCCGGGGCGGGTTCGGCGGCGATCATTTCGGCGAGTTCCAGGGCGCGGGGCATAAGCCGATCGACATCGACGATCTCGTGAACCAGGCCGGCAGCGACGAATTCCGAGGCCGGCACGATGGCGCCGGTCATCAGCAGAAAATTGGCGCGATTGCGGCCGAGCTTGGCGACGCTGCGCTGTGTGCCGCCGCCGCCAGGGATCAATCCGAGCTTGATTTCCGGCAGGCCGAGTTTCGCGAACTGGTTGGCGATCACGATGTCGCAGCACAGCACCAGTTCCATGCCGCCGCCCAGGGCGAAGCCGTTGACCGCCGCGATCACCGGCTTGCGATTGTTCTCGATCGCCGCGTACATGCGCGTGCCGGCGGCCTGGAAAATGTCGAACTCAGGCCCGGTCTGCGCGGCGTATTCCTTGATGTCGGCGCCGGCCATGAAGCCACGCCCCTCACCGGTCACCACGATCGCCCCGACATCAGCATCGTCCGACAGCGCCTCGAAGGCCTCGGTGATCTCGCCTTGCATCAGCCGGTTCATGGCGTTGAGCTGGTCGGCGCGGTGGAAGGTGACGACCGCGATGCGACCCAAGATTTCGACGGTGAGTGTCTGGTAGCCAGTCATCGTCAGGCCGCATCCACGGTCATGTCGCCGGATGCTTCCAATGCGGCGATCTCGTCCCTGGACAGGCCGAACTCGGCCAGGATTTCGCGGCCATGCTGGCCGACCAGCGGGGCCGGCCGCTCGATGGTTGCGGGCGTCTCGCTCATCTTGACCGCGGGTGCCACCACTCGCACCTTGCCCCCGCGCGGGTGATCGTAGCTGGTGATCATGCCCATATGCTTGACCTGCGGGTCCTCCGCCGCGCGGCGGATATCCTTCACCTCGGCGCACCAGATGTCGGCCGCCAGCAGCCGTGCCAAAAGATCCTGCGTGGTGAATTTCCTGGTCTCGGCATTGACCTTCTCGAACACCTCGTCGCGCTTGTCGAACAGGGTTTTCAGGTCGTCGTAGACGGCAAGCTGCGGCGCCTGAAGGACCTCGTACAGTGTCTTGAAAGGGCTCATGGCGATCGATACGTAACCGCCGTCCTTCGTCTCGTATATGCCGAACGGCGCCTGCATGCCGGGATGGCCGATGCCGGAATTGGGCCGCACGAAATCCTCGCCGAGGTTGAGCACGGCGACATATTCCTGGTTGAGATGCGCCAGCAGGCCGGCCAGCAGGTTGACCTCGATCTTCTGGCCCTTGCCGCTCTTCTCGCGGTAATAGAGCGCCGACAGGATGCCGTAGACCATGTTCATGGCGCCGATCTGGTCGGCAAGGCCGGCGCCGGCGGGAACCGGGGCCTGGTCACCGCGACCGGTGTTGGCGATCAGCCCGGCAAGACCCTGGATCAGCATGTCCTGGCCGGGGCGTTCGACATAGGGGCCTTCCTCGCCATAGCCGGAACCAGAACAATAGATGATGCGCGGATTGACGGCCTTGAAGTCCTCATAGCCGTAGCCGAGCTTGGCCAGCACGCCGGGGCGGAAATTCTGCACCACCACGTCGGCGCTTTTCGCCATCTCCATGATAATGGCATGCACCTTGCGACTCTTCAGGTTGAGCGCGATCGAGCGCTTGTTGCGGTTCCAGGCCAAGAAGTTCGGGCTCTCCGAGCCACCCACCCATTTGGCGAAGAAGGTCATGCCCCGGAACATGTCGCCGGCGCCGGCACGCTCGATCTTGATGACGTCGGCGCCCATGTCGCCGAGCAGCTGCGTGGCGAACGGCCCTTGCAGCAGATGGCTGAAATCGAGGATGCGGACGCCTTCGAGGGCCTTGTTCATTTCAAATCTCGTTTCAACGTTTTCAAAGCAGTTCGGGGACGTAGCGCGGCGCTGCGGTCAGCCCGCCATCGACGCGCAGATCGGTGCCGGTGGTGAAGCCGGCGGCATCGGAGGCAAGATAGACGGCGGCCTCGGCCACTTCGGAAGGTTCGCCGATGCGGCCGAGCGGATGCATTTTCACCCAAGCCTTAGCGAGGTTGCCGCCGATCTCTTTGACCAGCCTGTCGTTCATCGGTGTGTTGATGGTGCCCGGCGAGATCGAATTGACGCGGATGTTCACCGGGCCGAACTCGACCGCCATCTGACGCGTCATCGCCATTACCGCGCCCTTGGCGCCGGCATAGGCGGTCCAGCCATCGAGGCCGATATGGCCCTGTGCCGAGGCCATGTTGATGATCGAGCCCGATTTCTGCGCGATCATGTGCGGCAGCGCATATTTGCAGCCGCGAAACACGCTGGTCAGGTTGACTGATATCAGCCGGTGCCACTGCTCGTCGGTCATCTCGTGCACCGGCATGCCGCCAATGGCGATGGCGGCGTTGTTGACCAGGACGTCGAGGCGCCCGGTCCTTTTGACCGCGCTGTCGATGAGGCCGGCGATGTCAGCCTCTTGCGAGACGTCGCAATGCACATAATCGGCCTCGTGGCCGGCCGCGCGCAATTCGGCCGCGAAGGCCTCGCCGGCGCTGTCGGCGATATCGCCCAGGAAGACATGCGCGCCTTCGCGCGCCATCGCCTGCGCGATCGCGTGGCCTATACCGTCGGCGGCACCGGTGATGATGGCGGTTTTTCCTTCGAGACGGGCCATGTCAGCCTCCATTCGCGCGCCGGCGTTTCGCCTCGTCGAAGGCGACCGCGGCGATGATGATCATGCCGGTGATGACCAGCTGCCATTCGGTCGGCAGGCCAAGTCCGCGCAGGCCGTTGGACAGGAACTGCAGGATCAGCACGCCGAGCGCCATGCCGGTCAGGCTACCGATGCCGCCGGCAAGGCTGACCCCGCCGAGCACCGTCGCCGCCACGACCTGGAATTCGAAATTCAACCCCGCCGTGTGCTGCGCCGAGCCGACACGCGCTGCCAGGATGATGCCGGCGACCGTCGCCAGCAGCGCGCTGATGATGAAGCAGATGAACTTGACACGCCGCACATCGTAGCCCGCCAGCCGCGCCACTTCCTGATTGCCTCCGACGGCATAGATCTGACGTCCGAAAGGCCGGTGCTGCATCACGTAGGCAAAGGCGGCAAGAAGCACGATAGCGATGACCGCCGAATAGGGCAGTACGTTGAACAGGCGGCCATCCGACAGTGCAATGAAGCTGTCGAGGCTGGCATCGTCGGGGATGGCGCGCTGGCCGGTGTAGAGATAGACGCCGCCGCGCATGATGAACATCGTGCCCAGCGTGACGATCAGCGAGTTGATGCCGGCATAGGCGGTGAGATAGCCGTTCACCAGCCCGATGATCAGTCCGAACAGCAGCGCGCCACTGATGCCGAGCAGCAGCGAGTTGGTGTCGTTCATGATGATGATCAGCGGCAGGGCGATGGTGGCGAGCAGCGATCCGATCGAGATGTCGACCTCGCCTGAGATGAAGACGACGGCGCAGCCGATGCCGGCGATCAGCGGCAGCGACGCCTGGCCAAGCACGTTGGTCAAATTGCGCACCGAGAAAAAGTTCTCGACCGTGACGGAGAAGAACGCCAGCACCAGGAGGAGGCAGACCAGCAGCGCCAGTTCCTGCCGGGCAAAGAGCCGCGCCAGCATCGACGGCTGGGCTTTTGCGGAAGCCGTGCCTGCAAGGCTCATCACTTGCTCCCTTCAAGGATGTGGGACTGAAGCACCATGGTCCTACCCGATCGCCGCATTGAGGATCTTCTCCTGCGTGGCTTCCTCGCGCGACATGATCGCGGTCAGGCGCCCTTCGCACATCACTGCGATGCGGTCGGCGAGGCCGAGCAGCTCCGGCATCTCGGACGTCATCATGATGACCGCCAGACCCTCGCCGGCGAGCCGGTCGATCAGCGCGAAGATTTCCGACTTGGCGCCGACATCGATGCCGCGCGTCGGCTCGTCGACGACGATCACCTTCAGACCCCGCATCAGCCAGCGCGCGATCAGCACCTTCTGCTGATTGCCGCCCGACAGGTTCTTCACCTGCTGGAACAGGCTGGGCGTCTTGATGCGAAAGCGATCGACATAGTCCTGCACCGCCCGGTGCTCGCTGGCCTTGTCGACGAACCCCAGGCGGGCGAAGGCTCCGAGCGAGGCGAGGCTTGCATTCTGGTACACAGGCAGCTCGCCCATCAGCCCTTCGCTCTTGCGATCCTCGGTGAGCAAGCCGATGCCGAGCTTGACGCCGGTGCGCGTATCGTGCGGGGCGAGCCGGCTGCCGTCGACGGTGATCGTACCCGCTGTGATCGGGTCATAGCCGACGATCGCCTTGGCAAGTTCGGTGCGGCCAGCGCCCATCAATCCGAAGAAGCCGAGAACCTCGCCGGCGCGCGCCTCGAACGACACGTCGTTGAGTTTCTTTGCGGTGCTGAGCTTCTCGACCGACAGCGCGATCTTGCTGCCCGCCGCGCCGCGCTTGCGCGGGAACAGATTGTCGATGCGCCGGCCGATCATGTCCTGGATCAGCGTGTCGCTGGTGTGCTCGCCGATCGGCCTGGTCGAGATGTGGCGCCCGTCGCGCAGTACCGTCACCGTGTCGGCGATCTCGAACACCTCGTCGAGCTTGTGGCTGACATAGACGACTGCGATGCCGAGGGCCGCGAGCCTGCGGATGACGGTGAACAGCAGCGAGACTTCATTGGGCGTGAGCGAGGATGTCGGCTCGTCCATCACCACGACGCGGGCTTCATGGGCGAGCGCGCGGGCGATCTCGACCATCTGCTGCTGGCTGACCGGCAGCGAACCCGTGCGCGCCGACGGATCGACGTTGAAGCCGATCCTGTCGAACAGTGCGGCTGAATCGGCGCGGATCTTCTTCCAGTCGATCGAGCCGGCTCTGCCGGTCGGATAGCCTTCGAGGAAGATGTTTTCGGCAACGGTGAATTCGGAGATCAGTGCGATCTCCTGGAACACGACCTTGATGCCTTCCTTCAAGCTGTCGCGCGGCGACTTGATGTCGACCTCGCGCCCGCGCATGCGGATTGTGCCGGCATCCTTGCCGTAGACCCCGGCGATGATCTTGATCAGCGTCGACTTGCCGGCGCCGTTCTCGCCCATCAAGGCATGGATCTTGCCGGGCTCCAGGATGAAGTCGACATTGTCCAGCGCGACGACGCCCGGGAAGCGCTTGTCGATGCCGCGCAGTTCGAGCGCCGGCACATTGGTGTCGATGGCCGCGCCTTTTTCGGGGTGAAGGAAATCAACGGACATTGGCTCTGTTCCGGATGATGTCGAGATAGGTGGCCAGGATGATGACGACACCCGGCACCACCATCTGCAGGTCCTGGTTCCAGCCGAGGATGATGATACCATTGTCGATCACCTTCAGCACCAACACGCCGAGCAAGGTGCCGAACAGCGAGCCGCGCCCGCCGAGCAGGCTGGTGCCGCCCAGGATGACGGCGGCAATGACGGTCAGTTCGAAGCCGCGCCCGGCGGTCGGCTGGCCGGCATTCATCAGCGACGACAGGATCATGCCGGCAACGCCGACACAGAGCCCGGTGACGACGAAGGCGAACAGCTTGAGCCGCTCCGAGCGCAGGCCGGACAGGCGCACCGCCTTGTCATTGGCGCCGACCGCGTAGAGGTAACGGCCGAGCGTGGTGAAGCGCAAGGTGATATAGGCGACCACGAAGATCAGCGCCGCCAGGATGACGGGCACCGGCACCGCGCCGACATAGCCGGCGCCGAGATCGGTAAAGCTCGCCATCTGGTTGTGGTTCTGCACCGCCTCGCGCGTGAACAGATAGACGCCGCCCTGCAGCATCATCATCGTGCCGATGGTAGCGATCAGCGAGTTGACCCTGAGCCGGGTGACGACCAGTCCGTTGAACAGGCCGACGCCGCCGGCGAAGGCAAGTGCCGCCAGCATTCCGAGCGAGAGGCTGTGGGTGGAATTAAGCACCGCCATGCCGATGCATCCGACAAAGGCGAGCGAGGCGCCGACCGAGAGGTCGACCTCGGCGGTGATGATGAGCATGGTCATGCCCGAGGCGACGATCAGCACCAGCGCGCACTGGCGCAAGATGGCGATGATGTTGGCCTCCGAATAGAATTGCGGCGCCGCGATCGAGATGGCGATGCACAGCGCGGCCAGGATGGCGCCCAGCACGAGTTGGCTGCTGCCCAGAAGCTGGCGGCCGACAAAGCGCTTCGGCGCGGAGGCGTGTGTAAGCTCGCTCATCTCAGTCCATTCCGGGTTAGTCCATTCCGGGCCGCTCGCGCAAAGCGTCGATCCGACGCCCCCCGCCTAACCGCCAACAGCCTTTGACCGCACGTCCTTCCCGCGACGCGGGAAGGACGATGTCGGCCAGCCTTATTTCTTCAGGTCGGCAGAGGTCTTCATGCACTTTGCCGGCGGCTGCAGTGCGTTGACGGCATCCCATTTGATGGTGCGCGCGGTGCCGTCATAGTTGTAGTATTTCTTCCAGTCCTCGCCGTTCATCGGCGCGGTCGGGCTGACGATGTGCTCCGGCACTTCTTCATTGTTGAAGAGCTTGACCGCGGCGTCGATGGCGGTGAAGCCTTCCTTCTCCGGGAACATCGCGGCTTCGATGCGGTAGGACGGCTCGTTCTGCATGGCGTTGATGAAGGCAAGTCCTTCGCCGCCGGTGCCTACGGTCAATAAATTGTCCTGCGACTTGCCGGCCGCCTTCCAGGCCTGCAGGCCACCCAGCGAGGATGAATCGTTGATGCCGTAGATGATATTGATGTCGGCATTCTTGGCCAGAGCCGCCGAAGAGACTTCGAGCGCCCGATCCGGATTGCCGCCGCCGTCGAGGTCGTGCACCATCACCGCGTCGGGAATGATGGTCTTCAACCCATCCATGAAGCCGTGCGAGCGCAGCACCGTGGCGGAAAGCAGCGGCAGGCCGACATTCATCACCTTGGCGACGCCGCCAAGTTTCTCCTTGGCGTATTTGCCGGCTTCGACGCCGGAGAAATAGCCGGTGTCGTAGTCGCAGATGGCCACCATCGTGGTCATGCCCTTGACCGGGTTGCCTTCAAGCACCACGGGGATGTCGGCAGCTTTGGCTTGGCGCAGCAGCGGCACCACGCCTTCTTCATTCACCGGGGTGATAATCAGCACGTCGACCCCCTTGGCGATGAAGTCTTCGGCCGCAGCGACCTGCTTGGATATGTCGAGATTGGCGTCCTGGACCTCGACTTCGATGCCGAGTTCCTTGCCGTGAGCCTTCATGCCCTTGATGACGTTCTGATACCACTCATGGGTGGCGTAATTGGTGACGTAGCCGATGCGCTTGGGCATGTTCTCGGCATGCGCGGTCGCCGCGCCCATCGCCAGCACGGCGGCGGATGCGAACAGGATTGATTTGGACCAGTTCATGTTTCTTCTCCCAGATTATCGCTTTTGTCAGTCGCTGAACGGGTAATCCCCCCGCTCCGGGTCGGCACGTAACAAAGAAGTGGATTCGCCCCAGCCAAGCGCCGCCGATATCTTCTCGGCGGCCGTCCGGGTGCGCTCGAAGACCGTTTGCCGGTCGAACCGCGCCGCCTTCTGCGGCAGCAGCGGAACGGTGAGCGCCGCGATGACGGCGCCGGTGTGGTCGCGCACCGGCATCGAGATGTTGGTGCAGCCTTCAACCGCCAAGGAGGCACGCATCTCGTAGCCGAGCCTCGCAACCTCGTTCAGCCGCGCTTCGATTTCGACCCGCGCGCCCTGTCCCTCACCGGCAGCAACGATCCGCTCAACGATGCGGTCGCGTTCGGCGCGATTCGAATGGGCGAGCAGCACAGCGCCCGAACTGGTCTCGAGGATCGGGAAATGCGAGCCCAGCGCAACCGAGTAGCGCATAGGCAGCGGTGAATCGATCTGCAGCACCACCAGCGCGTTCTGGCCTTCGCGCACCACGAGGTGACAGCTTTGATCGGCGTTGGCGGTCAGCTCGCGCATCACCGGCAGCGCGCATTCGACCAGCCGGTTTACCGGCGGATGCATATGCGCCAGCTCGAACAGTTTTAGCGACAGCCGGAAGCGGTCCGACTGCGTGCGGAAGATGTAGCCACGCTTCTCCAAGAGAAGCAGGATGCGATAGATTTCGTGGATGGAGCGGCCGAGGCCGGCCGCGATCTCGGTTTGGGTCAGCATTTCGGCGCTGGCGGCCATGAACTCCAGAACATCGAGCGCCTTATCCACTGCCGGCACGCGATAGCCGCTGCGGCCGCCTTCGGCTTCGTCGAGTGTTTCGGCAACACTGGCGGTCATCACGCGACGCTCCGTTCCGGTTGCCTGGTTTCGCGGTAGAGGCGATTGACGTGGTCAGCGAGTTCGGCCGCCGATATGTCGCCGGCGATAGCAGCGGCGGCATGCGGTGCGCATTCGCGGAAGAAGGCGATGAAGCCAGGATGCGTCGGGCGCAGATAAGACGAGGCTATCGTCCGCAGCGTCGAGCTGAAGAAATCGCCGGAGAGATCGTTGACCCCGGCATCCTTCCAGGCCGCCAGGGATCCCGGCTGTCCACCCGACTTCACATAGTCGCCGCGCTGGTATTCGGGCGAGCACAGGAATAGCGCGTAGTCGATCGCGGCCTGCTTGTGCCTGGACCGGGCGCTGACGCCGATGCCGGCACCGCCGAGCAGGGCGCCGGCGCAGTTCGGGGTCGGCACGTCAGCGAAGCGCAGATAGGGCCTGTCGGTTTTTGCGGCGTAGTTCACATAACCGAAGGCGAACGGCACATAGACCACGTCGTCACGCTCGATCATGTGATCGTAGCAGCGGATCGGGTTCCATTTCGATGAGTTTGGATGCGACAGGCTCGCCAGTTCGCGCAATTGCGCGATCGCCCGCTCTACCCTCCCCTTTGCAATGAATTCTTCGCCATCTTCCTGCGGCTGGCCGAGGGTCAGAAGCAGGCACATGGCATCCGTCGGTACGGAAGGCAGGCCGAGCCACTTGCCGTCCCGGCGCGCCTGCCGTCCGAGTTCGATCACCTCGTCATGCGTGCGCGGAACCGGCCCGTAGCGCTCCAAGAGATCCGGGCGATAGGAAGCGACTTGGCAGGCGGCATCGATCGGCAGCGCCCACTGACGGCCATTCTTTGTGTAGGAGCGCCAGGACGCGCCGACTGAATCGCCTTCGAAGAAACGGATCTGCTCCGCTGACAGATACGCGTCGAACGGCACCATCAGCTCGTCCTGCGCGATGTCGCCGATGAAGGGGTGGTCGAACACGATCAGATCGTAAGTGCCGAGGATTGGGCCGAGCGCGCCTTCGCCGAATTCATGGAGGCTGCGGCGGTCCCATTCGATTTCCACGCCGGAATTGGCTGCGCGATATGGCGCCACGCTGGCGTCGAGGGGCCCCCAGCAACGGCGATGATCCCACGCAAGACCGCGCAGCCGCGTCATTTCAGATATTCCTCCCTGGAACCGGGCACATCCGCCCGGCCGATAGTCGTAACAGCTATTTTCACCTAGACAAGTCTTTTTTATATACGCAAAACTGCTTCTTGTCCGCCTGGCGATCGTCAGGCCAGGCCGAAGCGCTCCACGGCGCGCATGATGCCGCGCAGTTCGGCGAGGCCTTTCAGGCGGCCGATCAGCGAGTAGCCGGGATTGATCTTTTTCTTACCGATGTCGTCGGCGAGCAGATGGCCGTGATCCGGCCGCATCGGGATGCGCCAGTCGGCGCGGCCTTCCTGGCGGCGGCGCGTCTCCTCCTGCATCAAAGCGAGGATGACATGCGCCATATCGGTGCCACCCTCGAGATGTTCGGCTTCATAGAACGAGCCGTCCTCCTCGATGGTGATGTTGCGCAGATGGACGAAATGGATGCGATCAGCGAATTCCTTGACCATGGCGACGATGTCGTTGTCGGCGCGCGTGCCATAGGAGCCGGTGCAGAAGGTCAGGCCATTGGCCGGGCTGTTGACGGCGTTGAGAATGAAGCGGGCATCATCTGCGGTCGAGACGACGCGCGGCAGGCCATAGAGCGAGAAAGGCGGGTCGTCGGGATGGATGCACATGCGCACCCCTTCCTCTTCGGCGACCGGTATGATCTCACGCAGGAACCAGGCAAGGTTGTCGCGCAACTCCTTCGGCCCGATCGCGTCGTATTCGGCCAACGCCTCGCGAAAGCTGTCCCTGTCGTAGCGGCGCTCGGTTGCCGGCAGGCCGGCGATGAGGTTGCGCTCGATCTGGTCGACCTGCTCCGAGGTCAGCGCCTTCAGCCGCTTCTCGGCCTCGGCAATGCGCGCCGGCGTATAGCTGGCGGCGCCGTTCTTGCGCTGCAGCACGAAGAGATCATAGGCGGCAAAGTCGACGGCGTCGAAGCGCAGCGCATAGCCGGTTGTCGGCAGGCGATACATGAGGTCGGTGCGCGTCCAGTCCACCACCGGCATGAAATTGTAGCAGATCGTTTCGATGCCGGCCCTGGCGAGCGCCCGGATGCTGTCGCGATAATAGCCGGCATAGCGCTCGCGTTCCGGCGCGCCGATCTTGAAGGAATTGTGGACCGGAATGCTCTCGACAACCGACCATGTCAGGCCGGCGGCCTCGATGATCCGCTTGCGCTCGAGCACGTCGGCTTCGGGCCAGGCCCTGCCATCGTAGATGTGGTGAAGCGCCGAAACCACGCCGGTGGCGCCTGCCTGCTTGACATGCTCAAGCGTCACCGGATCATCCGGACCATACCAGCGCCAACACTGTTCCATGAAGCCTCCTCAACGTTTCGGGGGCGACCATATTGTTGGACCACAAGCGTGTCAATAAGCCGGAATATCGTTCATCTCACTCGTCAAATGCATTTTTCGGCGGCTTCCAGTTGATTTCTCATCTGCTCGCCTTTAGTTTGGTCCAACAAATAGGAGGCAATTGCTTGGATCAAGCTGACCACGAAGCGACGGACGATGCGTTAGCCAGCAGTTCGGCCGTCGACCAGACCGTGCGGCAGATCCTCGACCTTATTCGCAACCGCGCCATGTCCGTCGGCGACGTGCTGCCTACCGAGCGGGAGCTTGGCGAATTGTTCGGCGCCAGCCGCAACACGATACGCGAGGCGCTGCGCACTATCCGCACCTACGGCTTGATCGATCCCAAGCCGCGTGTCGGCGCGGTGCTGGCCGATCGCCAGAATGTTGCGATCCAGAACTTCTTCGCCGCGCAGATGGATATTTCCAGGACCTCGTTTCACGACATACAGGGGTTTCGCCGCATCATCGAAGTGAGCGTCGGGGACCACCTCATTCTCAATGCCAGCGCCGCCGAGCTCGACGCCCTGGACGAGGTCAACGGCCTGATCGAAACCAGCAAGGATGTTCAGGAAGCCGCACAGCGCGATTTCGATTTCCATCTGGCGCTGATGAAGCTCGCCGGCAATCGCATGCTGGTCCAGACCTATCAGTTCCTGTCGCCAGTCATCCTGCACATCATGACCGTCGGCAAATCGATCCGTCCGATCCTTAGCGAAACACGCCGTGCCCATGGCGAGATCATCGCCGCTTTGCGCGCGCGCGACCGCATCGCCTACAGCTACCTGATGAGCCGGCATCTTGATTTCGGCCTGCGCTTCGTTCCCGACGACCTCGAAAACACCCGGACCTCGCCGGCAACGCCTGCCCAGCCGGAACCGACATCTTCCAAGGATTTGCATCATGTCTGATTTTGAGAACAAGGTGGCGCTGATCACCGGCACGACCGGCATCGCGCTCGCCACCGCGAGGCGTCTGGCGCAAGCTGGCGCGGCAATCATCGCCTGCGGCATCGACCGGGCCGCAAATTCGGCGATGAAAGCGGAACTGGAAAGCTTCGAACCCGGGGCGCGGGTCCTGGACATCGACGTCTCCGTTGCCGATCAGGTCCGTGATGCGGTCGCGGCTGGTGTCGAGCGGTTCGGCGGCCTCGATATCATCGTCAATTCCGCCGCGGTCCATCCCTACGGAACCGCGACGACGACCGACTGGGAAACCTGGAACCGGGCGATGACGGTCAATGTCGGCTCGATCTACCTGACCGCGCATTTCGGCATTCCGGAAATGATCAAGCGCGGCGGTGGCGCCATCGTCAATGTCGCCTCGGTGCAAGGCTTCGCCTGCCAGCAGAACGTTGCCGCCTATGCCACGACCAAGGGCGCCATCCACACGCTGACGCGTTCGCTCGCGCTCGACTACGCGGCATCAGGCATCCGGGTCAATTCGGTCAGCCCGGGCTCGATCCGTACGCCGATCCTGGAGAAGGCCGCGCGCGGCGAAAACGGCAGCGATGCCGATGTCGAGGAAGCCTATAGGCGCTTCGGTGCGGCGCATCCGCTTGGCCGCATCGGCGAACCCGAGGAAGTGGCGGAACTCATCGCCTTTCTATGCTCCTCCAAGGCCGGCTTCTGCACCGGCGCGGATTACAAAATAGATGGCGGCCTGACCGCCGGCATCGGCGTGAAGTAGAACCATGAAGATCGGTCTTGGCCTTTACCGGGAATCGCTGACGCCGGACAATTTCCGCTTTGCCCGCCAGGCAGGCGCCACACACATTGTTGCCCACCTCACCAACTATTTTCGCGGGCGCGATCCTTCGCTCTCCGCCGGCAGCGAGAAGGAAGGCTGGGGCGACTGCTCCACCGATGAGCTCTGGAACTATGAGGATTTTGCCGGCCTGGTGAAAACCGTGCGCGATAATGGGCTGGAAATCGCCGCGATCGAGAATTTCTCGCCGCGCTTCTGGTCCGATATTTTGCTCGATGGCCCCGATAGGGCAAAGCAGATCGAAGGCTTGAAGCGTCTGATCCGCGATGCCGGACGCGCCGGCATTCCCTGCATCGGCTACAACTTTTCCATTGCCGGCGTCTGGGGCTGGTCGCGCGGACCGTTCGCGCGCGGCGAGGCGATGTCGGTGGGACTCGACCTCGCGGCCATCGATCCCGATCTGTCCCTCCCCGATGGCGTCGTCTGGAACATGCGCTACCGCGCCGGCCGGCCGAATGCCGAGCCCGTGACGGTGAGCAGCGTTGAGCTTTGGCAGCGGCTCGGCGCGTTCTTGCGGGAAGTCATTCCGGTGGCCGAGCAATCCGGCGTGGTGCTCGCCGCGCACCCCGACGATCCGCCGGCCGAAACACTGCGGGGCACTGCACGGCTCGTCAACCGGCCGGAGAAATACGACCGGCTGATGGACATCGTCGACTCGCCGTCCAACGGGCTGGAGCTCTGCCTGGGCTCGCTGCAGGAGATGCCGGGCGCCGACGAGATTTACGGGCATGTCCGGCGCTTTGCCCGAAGAAAGCGGATCGGCTATATCCATTTCCGCAATGTGCGCGGCAAGGTGCCCAGATATCACGAGACCTTCGTCGACGACGGCGACATCGACATGGCCGAGATCGTCCGCATCCTGCGCGACGAAAACTATGATGGCGTCATGATCCCCGACCACACGCCGGAAATGTCCTGCGATGCGCCCTGGCACGCCGGAAAGGCCTTTGCATTGGGCTACATGCGTGCGCTCGTCCAGAACGCTGCAGCGCTGGGGCCTTCTCGCATCGCCTAAGCCATCATCGGCGATTGCCGAGGCCGTTGCGTCGTCACGGTTGGTGAACGAAACACATTCGGCAAACCATGCTCAGTCAGCTGCGGGTTGGATATGATCAAAGAGATAAGAGGCATGGCTGCACCTAAGCTTGGGGCGAGACTGAAATCCAGAACGCTCCGAAGGCACGCCGCGTGGACCATCAGAGCAAACTCAATTTCGATTGGCCCCGTACTGCAGCACCTGGACCTTCTCCAGCGTCACCAGGCCGCTGCTCATGATCGCTTCCAGCACCGGCAGGAAAGCGTTGATCTTGTCCTCGCCGTCGACGATCTCGACGACAATCGGCAAGTCTTCCGAAAGCCGGAGGATCTTTGTCGTGTGCAGCCGGCTCGAATGGCCGAAGCCCATGCCGCCCCGCAATACCGTCGCGCCCGCCATATGCATTTCGCGGGCCTTGAGCACGATTGATTCATAGAGCGGATGACCGTCGTCCCGGTCGTCCTCGCCGATGAAAATGCGCAGAAGCATCGCCTGTCTTGGTATCTGCATGATTCAGACTCCTCCCAACCTGTTGAGACGCGATGCCACCATGTGGCCGAGCCACACTGCAAAAAGCCAGGTCACAATCGAGACGCCGACGTTCAACCCTGCCATCGGCCAGTGGCCTCCCTGCAAGAGACGGAACGTTTCGAGGCTGAAAGTCGAAAAAGTTGTGAACCCACCGCAGATCCCGGTCATGACAAACTGACGCCACCGCGTCCCGGCAAGCACGCGTCCATCCGGCCCGGTCAACGTCGCATAAAAGCCGATGATGAACGAACCCAGGACGTTCACGAACAAGGTGCCCCAGGGAAAACCCGGACCGAGCCAAGCAAGGGCGCTGATCGAGGCAAGAGCGCGCAATACGCTGCCGATGACAGCGCCGGCGGAAACGGCAAGATAGAGTTGCGCGATCTCAGGGATCGCCTGCCGTCGGACCTTGCCCGGGCTTTCTGATTGCAACGGCGGGGGTTGCTCGTCGGCCTGGACTTCCTCCAACTGGTTCATGCGTTCGCACCCCACATGGCCGTGCCGACCACATATCCGAGCGCCACCGCTGACAGGCAGAGAAGAAGCGACAAGGTCACGTTGACGCCCGCACGCAGGAACTGGCCGTCACGGACGAGCGCCAGTGTCTGCAGGCTGAACGACGAAACGGTGGTGTAGCTGCCAAGGAATCCAGTGGCAGCGAATTGCCAGGCGACAGGCATCGGCAACATTCCCCCTATCGCGGCGGCGGCGAGCACGCCCATGAAGAACGCACCGCTGACATTGATGACCATCGTGCCCAAGGGAAACGTCTCGCCGATGTGGCGGCCAACGAGGCCGGACACGAAATACCGTGTCGGGCCGCCGATAGCGCTTCCCAGAATGACCCATATCAATCCCTGGAGAACATCCTTCATGCTCCGAAGCCCGATTTGCTATGGTTGATCTGCTGGCGGCTTGTCGCCGCGCTTTGACCGGGCGTCGAGGTCCATTCCCTCGATCAGCATATGCACACGCGCAACGCCAAGGCCGACCGCCTGCCAAATAGCCGTGGCCAGTATGATGGTGCCCATCAAGATGAGGGCACCTGTCCGCTCGGCTGCATCCCTGCCGGCCTGATCGTAGAGCACATAGGTCCCTGTGAAGAGCACGAGGATCAGCAGCAGGGTTAGCAACGTGTAGCCGTCCGCCCATCTCTTGTGCAGCCGGACGATCCGGACGAAATCGGCTTCCCTACTCATGTTCGCCTCGCTTGTTGTGTCCTACTGGTGGAGTTCATGGCCCGTAGAAGGAGTCTCGAATATCCTATGATACAAATCTTCGCCGTAGCTTGTCTGCAACGGCTCGCCCTCGTTTAATCTGAAAGTTCGCGTTCCATCGGCCTGCCTTTCGGCGCGCAGGAATTTCACGTCGGGCCGTTCCGTGTTGTGAAGATCGTGCGCAAATTCGTACAGATGCGTAACGAAGAAGACTTTGATCCCCTGCTCGGTCAGTGCGTTCACGATTTGGGTAGCGATCTGCGACCCCTCTCTTTCGTTGGTTGCGGCAAACGACTCGTTGAACAAGACCATCGAGCCGGATGTCGTATGATCCACGATGTCGCTCATTCTGGCGAGTTCCTCGTCCAGCTTGCCACTCTTCATCGTGGCATCTTCCTCGCGCCTGTAATGCGTGATGACGCCGTCGCAGACGCTGGCGCGAAGGGATTGCGCCGGCGCGAACATGCCGCATTGCATCATCAGCTGGGCAAGGCCAATACCCCGGAGGAATGTCGACTTTCCGCCTTGGTTGGCGCCGGTAATGACGACCATCTCCTTCCCGTTCGCATCCAGATCATTGCCGACGACCCGCTGCCCTTTGGTCAGTGCAAGGCAGATGTCGTACAGGCCGACGAACGTTTGCCGGTGCTCCGTGCTGTCGACCGGCTCCGGGAAGCAGATCGGCTCGCCGAGCTCGGAAAGCCGCTTGTTCAGGTTGAGGCAGCCCAGATAGAACGCAAGTTCGGCCCGCAACTGCCTGAAGAAACTGAGAATGTGATCGTTGGATTGCGCGAGCGCGTTGGCTGCGAGGTTGAGGCCTCGGTCCCGCAACTCCGAAAGCGCCCTGGCGCCATTTTCATCGCGAGAAGCAAGCTGGTAGCTGTAGGCAGGAACTTTCCTCGCGAAAATACGCCTTATCCACCCGCGGTCGATGTCGAGCGGCTTGCGCAGGACGTAGTTCACACCCTTGTTGCCCGCTCCCAGCTCCGCGCTGACCAAGACCCCGTTCCAGAATTTCAGCTCTTTCAGATGCTCCTGGACCTCGGCGAAATAGTCATCGCCGAGTTCGCTGGCGAGCATGGCAAAAAATGTCCTGAACCCCTCGGAGCTGAAGTTTCCGGCATGGCTTTCGCCGAAGGCGCGAAGTTTCTTCAGGGACACGATGAACAGGCCCATCACATCGACCGACCGGCGCAGCACCGAATCGGGATATCCCATGACGAGCCCCCAGTGGTTCTTCCTTTCGCCCTCTATGGCATCGACCGCGATCTCATAGATGGCATGGACGACGGCTGGTTTGTCCAGGCAGTCCTTCAGAACGTCCTGGCGGTAGACGATGGACGACGGATCAGTCGCGGATGCCAGGATGCCCCGTCTTGCCATGTCCTTCAGAAATGCATCGCCGTGCGCCATGGCCTCGAACAGCGTGCCGAGTTCGAGGTCTTGGGTCAGATCCTGTTCGTTCCACGGCAAGGCATCCTGCAGATCAAAATCATGATCCCTGTGCATGAGAAGCGGCTTCATGTCCGCAGCCTTTCCTTCAAGTCGTCATACGCGAGGCGATGTCGTCTTGCGATCGCCATGGCGTAGGCTCGACCATCCGCGGGCTTTCTGACGATCTTGTAGGTGCGCTCCGCCGAATTCGTCGTGCCGACCGTGCTCACCAGGCTGACGGTTTTCTCATTAAGGGATGCCAATTCATCGACGAATGTCACGCAGACGCACAGCGCGTCGAGTGCGGCAATGCTTGCCACCACTTTCTTGCCCAGGAACAGGGCATCGTGCAGCGTGGTCGAGGTGAATATCTCGTTCATGATCACGATGCTGTTCGGGGTTGCCTGTCCGAGACTGTCGTGAATCCGGATCAGGTCTTCCTCAAGCTTGCCGTGCTGCGTGTGGATGTCCTCCTCTTTCTCGAAATGCGTGAACAGCTTGTCGAACAGGAACAAACTGGCTTCCCTGCCGGGAACCGGGCATCCGACGCTCGCCAGGAAATGCAGCTGCCCGAAGGTCCGGGCAAAGGTGGTTTTTCCCCCCTGGTTCGGCCCTGTCACCACGAAAATGCGTTCGGGGTTCTGTAGGTGGAAGTCGTTGCAGACGATCGAAGTGTTCTCGGCGATCAGTTTCCCGGCAAGCGCCAGATCGAAGCCGTCGACGCTGCCGATCGCCTTGTCGCTGGCTGAAACCCGAGGGTAGCAGAAGCTGAGCCCGGCATGCTTGAAGCGTTCGATGTATTGGAGATAGCCGATGTAAAACTGCACCTCGCGGTCGAAAGCGGAGATTTTCGGGTCAAGATAGATTGCATTGCGGGCACAGAAGTCGCTAAGCGCGAGAAACACGTCCGGGTAGAGTTTCGCGACCATACCCAGGACCGCCGCCTCGATATGGTTCATATCCAGCGTGTCACGGAATTCGACCAGGTAGCTTTTCACCGCCCCGCGTTTGAATTTTTCGAATGTTCTTTCCACCTCGGCGCTGTAATCGATCTCGGATTCCGGTTTGCGGACCCTGATGCGAGTACCTTTGATGTTCATGCAATACTTCACGGTCGAAAGACCGTAATAGAGGCCTTTGGCTTCGTTCCGAAGCGAGGCGAAGGGGGCAGAGCCTATATAGCCGGCCAGGAATTCGCGAAACGCGACAAAGCCGCGTGAGCGCAGATCGGCGGTGCCCAGATCTCTCGCCAGGCCGGCTACGGCCTCGCAGTAGGTCGAGACTGCGTCCAGAAACAATCTTTCCTTCTGGTATTTGTAGTAAAGCTTGCCGGATTTTGTGATCTGCTCGCGCATCTGTCGCATCTTGCGCGTGAACTCCGTGACGAATTCGAAGAGCGCCTCGCTTTCGAGGTCGCGAAACACCTCGTGACGATAGTGGATCGCATCGACACCGTGCAGGGACGCGTGAAAGAACGGCCGCAATTCGTACTCTTCCCGGCCAGCCGTGACGGCCGCGATGATCTGGTCGAGATTGAGGTCCACGAAACAGGCCGGTGTTTCGGGAATTTCCTCGGGCGCCTCACCGAATATGCTTTGGAAAACCTTGGGCCCGAGCTCCGGATGCGGCGGACGCGCCTCGGCATTCTTTGCAGGGATCGGGCGGCCGGGCGATGCGCCGTTTCGCTTCGCTTCCCGCTCATCGACCGAAGCGAACTGCCCCGAGATTTGACGGCCGTCGTTCATTTCACCACCAGCACGTGGCAGGGTGCTAGTTCGACCAGACGATCGGTGGTGCCCCCGATCAATCGGTTGTAAAGGGCGGAGTGGCCCATGAAGCCAACGACCAGCAGGTCGTATCCG
Source organism: Mesorhizobium sp. dw_380 (assembly GCF_018588885.1). Classification (GTDB taxonomy): domain Bacteria; phylum Pseudomonadota; class Alphaproteobacteria; order Rhizobiales; family Rhizobiaceae; genus Mesorhizobium. The sequence goes on along the minus strand of NZ_JAFFIW010000006.1, from coordinate 174,782 downwards.
CCGCGCTCGATGAATTCGACGATGCTCGACACCGCATGACCGGAGACGACGTGAGTCTCGATCTTCACGCGGGCGGCCGTCGCCTGGGACCGGGCTTGTCCGATCACCCTTTCGTAGCGGTGATTTTCCTCGAGCTGTTCTTCGATTATCTCGTCGATGGTTGCCGGGGCGATCGGCATTTCCTCGACGCAGATCATGTCCAGCCTTGCCTTGAGCCGATGGGCCAGCTTGATAGCGACGGACAGCGCCCTTGCGCCTCCCTCGGAGCCGTCATTGGCGATCAAGATCTTCTCGTACATGTCAGGCCTCCTCTTCCGAGGACAGTGCCGGGTCCCTGCCGATCGGCTTGAACGCCGGCTGGAACCAGCGCTGGGCAATCAGCGTCGGCACCAGGGCGCTGCCGATCACGGCCGTCACCAGGATCGTGTACTGGTGCTGGTCTATGACGTGGTTGGTGAGGCCGAAAAGGGCCGAGATCGTGCCGAAGGTCAGTCCGGTCGACATCAGAAGCGTCGTGTACATGCCTTCGCGCGCCTCGAACCGGAACACCTTGGTGAGCGGCAGGATACCGACGAACTTGGTTGCCATCTTGATGGCGAGAAAGACCGCGATCAGTCCGGCTGCGGAAACGACGGCATGGAAGTCGACGAACGACCCGGCTTTCAGGAAGTAGAAGGGGGTCAGGATGGTGAAGGCGATGATGCGCATGCGGTGGGGCAATTCTGGATCGGCAAGGAAAGCGGGGGCCAACGCCATGCCGACCAGGTAGGCCGGCAGCACCGCCTCGCTGCCGGCGATCGAGGCAAGTCCGCCGAGGCCGAGCAGCACCAGCGAGATGAATTTTGTTTCCGGTTCGCTGACCCGGTGACCAACCTTGGTGAAGAACCACGGTGCGAAGCGCGGCAGCATCCAGAGCGCGGCAGCGGTGACAGCCCCGAACAGCGCCAGCCAATAGTCGAAATGCGCGAAGACGATGCCAAGCGCGAGCACCGTGCCGAGATCGTTGATGAAGCAGGCGGCAAGGATGATCTTGCCCATCTCGGATTTGTTGAAGCCGGTCTCCACCATGACCGCGTAGACGACCGCGACCGAAGTCGTCGACAGCGATATGCCGGCGATCTGCGCCTGCGGCCACGGCCAGCCGATGACGTAGTGTGCGTAAAGCAGAACCCCCAGATAAGGCGCGATGAACCCGACGACGCCGATCGTCATGCTCGACCAGAAATGCTTGCGCACGACACGGCTGTCGATTTCGGTGCCCGCGAGGCAGGTGAGCAGGATTGCGCCGAAGCCGGCGAGGAAGTTTACCCACTCGGTCAGGTGAAGGCCGATGGTGTTGCCGGCGACAGCGCCGACGATGATCTCGATCAGAGCGACCGATATCGCCACCCGTATGGAGATGATCGACGCGAACAGAGCCAGCCCCAACCAGACCGCTGAAACCAGCCAGACGTTTTCCATCGTGCACTCCTTGCGGCCGGAACGGGCCGGCAATCTCGGGTGCGTGGAAGCGGCAATAAAAAACCCGCATCGCGGCGGGTCGGTCGGTCACTCGTCCGGCTCCCACCGCGCGTCTCCACGCGGCAGGAGTCATCAGCCCTTGTGGGCGGTTTTGGGGGACTCCATCCCCTTGCAATTCAACATAAGGAGGTTGTGTAGAATCGGCAAGACCGGCAGCCGGCCAACTCGTGAACAACAAAGGTAAGGCCTGATCGAACTTGACTGCGCACATCATTACGGGGCGCAGTGCCCCTGATTTGCTGTGACCTTGCGCTCACGTCGACCCCAGACACACAAAAACCCGGCTGCGCCGTTACGCACGCAGCCTTCGCATTCAACGCCGCAGCGCCGCTTACCGTCGCAAGGCGTACACGTCTGCCTTGTGTTCGCTGGCGACCGGCAGCGCCATGTCGTCGTCCAGAAGTCGGGTGATCCTGGCAAAGCCGGTGAACGCTTTCCTGGCTTCCTCGGCCGACATCTGACCTGACAAAGCGGCCGCGCAGCAATTCAGCGCGCACTGATACACAGGTCCACGTCGTCCCGTCGGCCACTTACGCAAGAAAACCATCGCCTCGGCGACACTATCCACTTCTTCTACAGGGTGTCCCTGCCCGCGGGATATCCGCACGGGCGCAAAGAAATGCAGGTAGTCCATTGGTTCCTCCCGGTCGATCGCGATGCGCGTGATCGAACCGTATAAAACGCACCAACTGGCGGTTGGTTCCAGAAAAAAATGGAATCGTTAGAAAATCTTTTGGTCCCCATGCGACCATTCGTGCGCCTGTGGCGGCTACACCGTCGCAAAGTGGCAGGCGGCTTTGCGGCCCGGTCGATATTCCCTCAGCTCCGGCCGCTCCGTGCGGCAACGGTCAGCAGCAATCGGGCATCGTGGGTGAAAGCGGCACCCGGATGGCGGCTTGAGCGGGCTCGGCACGTCGCCGGTGAGGATGATGCGCTGGCGCGTGCCGCTGGGCGTCGTCTCCACGACGGGAACAGCCGAGATCAGTGCCTGGCTGTAGGGATGTGCCGGGGCTGCAAACACCTCCGCCGCCGGACCTTCCTCGACGATCGAGCCGAGATACATGACCGCGATGCGCGTCGAGACCTGGCGCACCACCGACAGGTCATGGGCGATGAAGATGTAGGTGAGTTGCAGCTTCTCCTGCAGGTCGGCAAGCAGATTGACGATCTGCGCCTGCACCGACACGTCGAGCGCGGAGACGGGTTCATCCAGCACGACGAGATCGGGGTTAAGGGCAATCGCCCGCGCAATGCCGACACGCTGGCGTTGGCCGCCGGAGAATTCGTGCGGATATCGCATGACATGATCGGGCAACAGCCCAACGAGGTCGAACAGTTCGGCGACGCGCGCGGTGATCTCGCGGGACGAAAGCTTGCCGTGGATGCGCAGCGGCTCGGCTACGAGGTCGCCAACACGCCGGCGCGGATTGAGCGAGGCCGACGGATCCTGGAAGACCATTTGCAGGCGGCGCCGCAACGGCCTGAGTTCGGCCAGCGATTTCGAGGTGATGTCGTCGCCTTCGAACAGAAGCTCACCGTCCGATATGTCGTAGAGCCTCACCAGGCAGCGCGCCAGCGTGGACTTGCCGCATCCGGATTCGCCGACCAGCCCAACTGTCTCGCCGCGCCGCACGGTCAGCGACACATTGTCGACCGCATGCACGGTTCGCTTGCCTTCGGCGGAAAAGCGGGTGCCGATCGAGAAGCGCTTGCCGAGCGAGCGCGTCTCGAGGATTGGGCGGTCTTTGTCGGTCATCGGTCCGCTCATGCCTGTGCCACCCGGAAGCATGCCACGGCGTGGGTGCCGCTCCCAAGGTCGGGCTTGCCGGTCACGCAGGGTTCGTAGTGCGCCGGGCAACGCGGACCGAAAGCGCAGCCCTGCGGCAATCGCAGCAGCGACGGCGGCGAGCCGGGAATGGCCGGCAGACGGCACGGTTTTTCACCGGTCAATGGCGGGATCGAACCGAGCAGCGCCCGCGTATAGGGATGTCGCGGGTCGGAAAACAGCTCCATGCGGCTGCCGCGCTCCACCACGCGGCCCGCATACATGACCATGACCCGGTCGGCGAGTTCGGAAACTACGCCCATGTCATGCGTGATGAAGACGACAGCCGACTTATGCGTCGCGCGCAGCTTGCGCACGAGGTCGAGAATGCCGGCCTGCACCGTGACGTCGAGCGCCGTGGTCGGCTCGTCCGCCACCAGCAATGCCGGATTGCAGGACAGAGCCATTGCAATCACCGCCCGCTGGCGCATGCCGCCTGAAAGCTGATGCGGATAGCGCGACATCGCCTCGTGCGGATTGGGAAAATTCACCTCGGCCAACAGTTCTTCCACGCGCTCCAGCGCCTTGGCCTTGCTGATGTTGCGATGCGCGCGGATCTGTTCGGCGATCTGCCAGCCGATCGTGTAGACAGGCGTCAGCGCCGTCATCGGATCCTGGAAGATCATCGCGATCTCGTTGCCGCGCAGCCGCCTGAGTTCGCGCGGCGGCAGCCCCACGAGCTCGCGGCCCTTGTAGCGGATCGAGCCTTCGATGGTGGCGTTGGGGTCGGTGATGAGGCCCATCACGGCCAGCAGCGACACCGTCTTGCCGGAGCCGGATTCGCCGACGACACCGAGGATCTCGCTTTCCTCGAGGTCGAAGGAAACGCCATCGATGGCGCGCACCAGACCGTCATTGGTGCGGAAGGATACACTGAGATCACGCACCGACAGTATCATGATGTCCTCAGGCGCGGATCGAGAAGGATGTAGACGAAATCGACGACGGCATTGGCGACGACCACAAACATCGAAGCGTACATTACCGTCGCCATGATCATAGGCAGATCGAGGTTCTGCAGCGCGTCGTAGGTGAGCTTGCCGATGCCATGCAGCCCGAACACCACCTCGGTCAAAAGGGCCGAGCCGCCCACCAGGGCGCCGAAGTCGAGGCCGAACAGGGTGACGAACGCAATGAGCGATGTGCGCAAGGCATGGCGCAGCAGGATCCGCGTCTCCGACAGGCCCTTGGCCCGGGCGGTGCGAATATAGTCTTCCTGCAGGGATTCGATGATGGCCGCGCGCAACACGCGCCCGTAAATGCCGATGTAGAGAATGGCCAGCGTGATCCACGGAATGACCAGTGTCAGGAACCAGCCTTTCGGATCGTCGGAAAGATTCTTGTAACCGAGCGGCGGCACCCAGGAGAACGCCCAGCTGTCGTGATAGCGGCTTTGGGTGATCAGGTTCATCACCTCGCCCAGCCAGTAGACCGGCATGGATATGCCGAGAAGCCCCAGGGCCATCAGAAGCTTGTCCAGCCAGCTGTCGCGGGTGGCGGCGGCGACGATGCCGATGACGATGGAGACAACCACCCACAGGATCGCCGCCCCGAAGACCAGCGAGAGCGTGACGGGAATCGAATCCATGACCGCCGGCACCACCTTCCAGCCGCGATTGACGAAGGAGGTCAGGTCACCCGTAACGAAGATCTTCTCCATCATCTTCACATATTGCACGTAGAGCGGCCGGTCGAAGCCGAAGCTGTGGCGCACCGCGTCCAGCACCTCGGGCGATGCATTGCGGCCGGCGATGCGTGCCGCCGGGTCAGCGCCCGGCGTGGCGAAGAAGATCAGGAAGACGATGACCGAGATGCCGAACATCACGAACAGCATCTGACCGAAACGACGCAGGATGGCGTAGATCATCAGTCGCGCCCCAGCCGAACCTTGGAGCGCGGGTCGAGCGCGTCGCGCAGGCCGTCGCCGAAGACATTGAGCGCCATCACGGAAACCGCGATTGCGAGACCCGGCACGAGTGCCACCAGCGGCCTGGTATAAAGCAGCGCCTGTCCGTCCTGGATGATGGTGCCCCAACTCGCGGCCGGCGGCTGCACGCCGATCGACAGGAAGGAGAGTGCCGATTCCGTCAGCATGTTGAGCGCCATCATCAGCGGCACGAAGACGATCAGCGTGGTGGTGATGTTGGGCAGGATGTCGCGCCACAGTATGCGCCATCCCGGTACGCCCAGATTGACCGCGGCGTGGACGAATTCGCTGTGGCGCAACGACAGCACCTGCCCGCGTATCGGGCGCGCCACATAGGGCACGTAGACAATACCGATGATGATGACCGGCAGCCACAGGCTGCCGGATTCGATTTCGATCGGCCCGATCGAAATGCCCTGCGCGATGGTGACGATGGAAAGCGAAATCGCCAGCAAATAGATCGGAAACGCCCACAGGACATCCAGCAAGCGCGACAGCACCGTGTCGGTGACACCGCCGAAATAGCCGGCGATCAGTCCCGCCGCCGTGCCGAGGATCAGGGTGAAGATGGTGGCGGCCCCGGAAATCAGCAGCGAGATCAGCCCGCCATAGAGCATCCTGGCCATGACATCGCGCCCCTGGCTGTCGGCACCGAGGAAGTAATTGCCGAGCCGCCAAGTCGGACCGAGCGGCGTGTAGCCAAGCCCGAGCCCCTCCGTCGATTGTTCCATCACGGGAACGTCGGCGCCGTCGATCTGGATGACGGCGTCGAGCGTAGAGGCAAATGGGTCCACATCAGCCCATTTCGCATAGAGAGGCGCACTGAGACAGGCAAGGACGATGAGGAGGAACACGGCCAGGGAGGCCATGGCGGCCCTGTCCGTTGCCAGCTTCGCAAACGCGACGGCCCAGGGCCCTCGCGTCTTGCGCGGCATGGCGACAGCTTCGTTCGACACGGGACGTGCCCCTCCGCAGTTCGTTACTGCACCCAGGACTGGGTGATCATCCAGTTGAACTGCCGGTTGAACTTGAAATTGCCAACACGTTTGCTGACGAAGTCAAGCCGCTTCGGCGTGAAGAGGCCGACGGCCGGTGCCTTGTCCGTGACTTGCTTGTCGACTTCGGCCCACAATTTGTCGGCGGCTTTCTGGTCGGTCACGCCGAGGTCCAGCGCCTTTTGCATCTTGGCATCGATATCCTTGTCGCAGAAGCCGGCAATGTTGATCGAAGCGTCCGAACCTTCGCGGAAGGAGGCGCAGCTGAACAGGATGTTCAGGAAGTCGGAAGCCGCCGGATAATCCTTGTACCATTGGGTCACGGACATCTGCACCTTGTTGTTGGTGTTCTGGATGTAAGTGAACTGGATGTTGGACGAGATCGGCTTGACGTCGGCGACATAGCCGATGGTGGTCAGCACGCTCTGCAGATAGACGCCGATGGACCGTGAAATGGCGGTGTCCTCGACAATGATGGTCACCTTCTGGCCCTTCGTGCCGGATTCCTCGACGAGCTGCTTTGCCTTGTCGAGATCGGGCGCCGACCATTTGGCTCCGGGGTTCTTGGTGAAGGAGCAGTAGTCTTCATGGCCGGGGAAGTCAGGCGGCAGAACCTGGCAGACCGGCGAGGCCAGCACCTTGCCGCCGAACAGCTTGACCAGCGTGTTGCGGTCGACCGCGTAGGCGACGGCCTGGCGCGCCTTTTCGTTGTCGAACGGAGCGAGACGGTTGTTCAGCGGCGCGTACCACCACGCCGAAAGTGGCGAGATGTGCAACTGGTCCACGGACTTGCTGCCAAGTTCGCCCAGGCGGTCGCTCGGCAGCGCATCGAACATCCAGTCCGCTTCGCCGTTCTGGATCGCCGTGACGGCTGCTTCCTCGGAAAGGCCGAAATCATATTGGACGACATCCGGATAGCCGTCAGGCTGCGCTTCCTCGCTCCACTGTTTGAAATTGGGGTTGCGGGAAACCGTCATGCCCTTGTTCGGGTCGAAGGCGGAGATCATGTACGCGCCGGTGCTGGGGATGGGCTTGGAGCCCATGTCTTCCGCGGGCGTGTCCGCCGGCAGGACCACGGCGTGGGGCAAGGCGAGCTTGTAGAGGATCTCAGCGTCAGGCTTGGTGAGATTGATGGTGATGGTGCCGGCGGCTTCATCGCCGACAACGCCGCCTTCCAGCGTGCAGCTTTTGGTATCGGCCAGGCATTTGTCGGCGCCGACGATGCCGGCATAGAAGGTGCCGGAGGTCGGCCCGGAAATCTTGAAGATGCGCTGGAAGGAGGCGACGACGTCCTTCACGCCAAGATCCTGGCCGCTGGAGAACTTGATGCCCTTGCGCAGCTTGAAGGTGAAGGTCTTGCCGTCATTGCTGACCTGCGGCAGCGCCTCGGCGAGGTCAGGCACGATGGTAAAGCCGTCAATGCCCTCGGCCTTGCGGAACGCCACCAGGCCGTCATAGATCGGCTGGTACATCTGCCAGCCCTGGTCGGTGTAATTGATGTGCGGATCGAGCGTTCCCGCCGCGGAGCGGGCCAGAAGGCGAATGGTGCCGCCTCGGTGCTCTTTGAGATATTCGGCCTGTGCCGGGGCCAGCCATGTGCCGGCCAGAAGTGCCGCGGCCGATGCCGCCAGAAGCAGTTTCTTCATGCTTAGTTCCCCTTTTTTCAGTTGTCGTTGTGGTCCAGGAAGTCTCCCACCACCCGCATGCATCGATCCTGCTCTTCAACATGCGGCATGTGGCTGGAATGCTCGAATATCTCCCAGTGCGATCCCTTGATGCGGTCCTTGTAGGGCTGAACGGTCGCCGGCGTGGCCTCGTCGTGGCGTCCGGAGATGATCAGCGTGGGAACATCGATAGCCGGCAGGCGGTCGACGATGCTCCAATTCTTCAGGGTTCCAATGACGTGGAACTCGTTTGGCCCATTCATCAGATGATAGACGGTCGGGTTGCGCACGACCTGGGCGAAGCTCTCCGTCACCTCGGGCGGGAACGGCACGACCCGACAGACATGCCGCTCGTAGAACACCATGGTCGCCGCCTGGTAGGCCGGATCGTCCGTCGTGCCGGCCTGCTCGTGCCGGGTCAGCGTCTCCTGCACATCCCCGGGCAGGTCGGCGCGCAACCGGTTGGCCTCTTCGACCCAGAGCTTCATGGAGGCCGGCGAGTTGGCGATGGTCAGCGACTTCAAACCCCGAGGCCGCGTGACCGCATATTCGGCGCCCAGCATGCCGCCCCAGCTCTGGCCGAGGACGTGAAAGCCCGCGCGAATGCCGAGATGGTCGACAAGGTTTTCAAGCTCATTGATGAAAAGCCGGGGCGTCCAGAAGTCGGCACCCTTCTCGGGCAGCAAGGTGGAATTGCCGCAGCCCAACTGGTCGTAGTGGATGACGGCACGATCTCTTCGGGCAAGAAGCTTGTAGGCATCGACATAATTATAGGCGACGCCGGGCCCGCCATGCAGGATCACCACAGGAGGCTTTTCGCCGGCGAGTTCGCCGCTGACCCGATACCAGGTCTCGTAGTTGCCGAAGGTGGCCCTTCCTTCCCTGCCAATGATCTCAGACGACATTCCGGTTCTCTGTATGGTTGAAAGGCATCTTGCGGGTTCGTGACGGCGACTAGTTCCTGCTGCGGCTGGCGTGCACCCACTCTTCCAGCATTTGCACGCCGAAGGCGGTGGCCCCTTGCCTGCCCAGGGGCCGATCGGTGTCGGTCAGCTCCTTGCTGGCAATGTCGAGATGCACCCAAGGCCGGTCTTCCGTGAAATGGCGCAGGAAGGCCGCTGCATAGGGAGCATCGCCATCTTCCATGTCCTTGGCGTGGTGCCGCAGATCCGCGAAAGGCGATTGCAGCCCCTCGTCGTAGGCCCGGTCGAGCGGCAGCTGCCAGAACCGCTCGCCGACCGTTTCGCCGGCAGCGATCATCTGCGACGCTATGGCATCGTCGGTGCTGAACAGGCCGGCGAATATCGATCCGAGGCCGCGCGTCACCGAATAGGTCAGCGTCGCCAGATCGACGATCACCGACGGATTGAAGCGCGTGGCCGCATAGTGGAGGCAGTCAGCCAGGAGCAGGCGTCCTTCTGCATCCGTGTCGAACACCTCCACGGTCTGTCCCGAGGCCGTCGTGATGATATCGCGCGGTTTGAGCGCGGTGCCGGAAGGCATGTTCTCGGCAATGCCGAGAACTCCTACAGCGTGCACCGGACTGCCTTGCCGGGCGAGCGCGATCAGCAGGCCGACGACAGCAGCCGCACCGCCCATGTCGGCCTTCATGTCGAACATCTGCTCGCCGCGCTTGATGCAGAGGCCGCCGGAATCGAAACAGACGCCTTTGCCGACGAAGGCCAGCGGTTGGGAAGGCGCGCCTTTGCCGCGATAGCGCAGGACTGCAACTCTCGGCGGCCGCACCGAGCCTGAGCCGACGGCCAGCAGCGCGTTCATGCCGAGCTCTTTCAATTGCGCGGCATCGAGCATTTCGATATCGATGCCGGCTTCGCGCAGCGGCTCCAGATGATCGTGGAAATTGTCGGGGTGGAGATGGTTCGGCGGCAGGTTGACCAGCGTGCGCGCATATTCGACGCCATCGGCAATGGCATTGATCCGCGCCAGCGCCGAGGTCAGTTCCGGGCCGCCTGCCCCAACCAGTTGCACCCGCAGGGTCCGATCCGCTCCCGCTCCCTGGCGCCGGTTGCGCATGTCGAAACGATAGCGCCGCAGCCGCATGCCAAGCGCGACCCTAGCCAGGATTTCCGGACCCGGCAGCTCGACGCCGGCGATCGGGTCAAGGACAAGCGTGGCCGCGCATTCGCATTTGCTTTCCAGATGCGCGGCAAGCAAACCGCCGGCACGCGCCAATGACAGGCTGGTTACGGCTTCAGCCTTGCCCAAGGCCAGAACGATCACGCGCCGGGCCGATACCGCCTGCGGGGCGATAAGATCGATGCAGGTGCCGGATTCAACCAAGGCCGCCGGATCGGAGCAGGCACGAGAAAGAATTCCGCCCATTTCAGCATCCAGGGCCGCTGCCCGGGGGCCAAAGCCTGCCTGGGCAGTTTGCAAGATCACGACGACGGAGGTTTCCGCGGAAATCTCGTCGGCCGCTTCAAAGACCGGCACTGGCGATTGAGGCATAGGCGGTCGTTCTCCTTTACGGGCGATTTCGGCCGAGGCTGCTTGCGCAGTGCGCACAGCTTCGCCTGCCACCGATGGAAACCGGTCAGGCCGGTCTCCGCCGTTGGTGGAACGGGGCCGAAGTCCCCAAATAGTCGTTTTCTTAAGGCGGCTTAGTTGCTCTTGCCCTTCTGGGTATCCCCGAACAGGGCAAGCGATCAAACGCCAATTTTGTCCATGTCGATTGACAAAAACTCAACTGACATTTCATGATCGGCCAATGGCCCTACCCTCACTCAACGGCATGCGCGCTTTCGAGGCCGCCGCACGTCTCGGCAGCGTCAAGGACGCAGCCGAAGAGTTGCACCTGACGCCCTCTGCCATCAGCCGCCACATCCGCGCACTTGAAAGGAATCTCGGCCAGGATCTGTTCGAGCGCGGCTTTCGCCAGATAACGCCGACCATCAGAGGCTCTTACTATGCGCGCAGCCTCTCCGAAGCGTTCGAGGCCATCTGGCGCGCCACTGACGATGTCAGCGTCTCCGATGGCCCGAGCCACGGCAGGATCCAACGTGTCAGGGTCTTGTGCGTCCCGGCTGTCCTGAATCTTTGGCTGGCGGACCGGTTGCCGAATTTTCGCCGGCAGCATCCGGCGGTGGAGTTGGAGATATCGACCTCGGGCAAGCGCGCCAACTTCGATTTGGCCATTGTCGACGAGTTCGTCTACAAGGCCGGCCCGGCCTTGACGCTGCTGATCCCGCTGGTTCTGACGCCGGTCTGTGCGCCCTCACTGCTCGAAGGGCCTGTGCCGCTGCGATCGCCCGCCGATCTGGTCAATCACCACCTGATCCATGAATGCGAGACCATGAGGTGGAAGCGTTGGCTGGAGCAGGAAGGTGTTTTGGACACGACGCCGAAATCCAGCACAACCCTGGATGATTGCACGCTGATCATGCGCGAGGCGATCAATGGCGCTGGAATAGCGCTTGCCGACACCATGATGGCACAGGATTTTCTGCAGCAAGGCAAACTTGTCGCCCCGTTCCATGCCCGCCACACCTATCCGGCCGGCATCTACCTGCACCAGCGTCGCAGCATCGGCAACAAGCCGGGCACGGGCCTGTTTCAGGATTGGTTATTGTCCGAAGTCGAGGACCACAAGCGGGTGATGGCCATCGCTTAGGCAGAGCCACCGTTCCCGAGATTCGAATCACCTCGCCGGTGGAATTCAGCAGCGGCCACCATAGCGCGCCCTCGATAATCGCGGTTCGCATTGAATATCTTTAAGGCCAAAGCCGGCAAATTGGTTGCTTGTCGGTTCCCCGGCGTCAGGCGTAACCTCCGCGGTCAACGCGTGAGGGCGCGTTTTTGCAAAAGGGGAACATTGCAATGACGATACAAGGCGCATCGCCTGATCTATACAATGAGGACCTCGCTCCGGCCCAGGTTCGAAACTGGGGACCATTCTCGATCTTCAACGTCTGGACATCGGACGTTCACAGCCTATGGGGCTATTATCTCGCCGCCAGCCTGTTTCTGTTCTGCGGCGGCTTCGTCAACTTCATCATCGCCATCGGCATCGGGTCGCTGATCATCTACGCCCTGATGAACCTGGTCGGCTATGCCGGTGTTAAGACCGGCGTGCCCTACCCGGTGCTTGCCCGCGCTTCCTTCGGCATCTGGGGCGCCAACATACCGGCGCTGGTGCGCGCCGTTGTCGCCTGCTTCTGGTACGGCGCGCAAACGGCTGCTGCCTCCGGCGCCATCGTCGCACTGCTGATCCGCTCGCAATGGTTCGCCGATTTCAATGCCAACACGCATTTCCTCGGCCATTCCGGCCTGGAAGTGATCTGCTTCGTCGTGATCTGGGCGCTGCAGCTGCTGATCATCCAGCGCGGCATGGAGACGGTGCGCCGCTTCCAGGATTGGGCGGGGCCGGCCGTCTGGGTGATGATGCTGATCCTGGCGATCTATCTCTGCGTCAAATCCGGAACCTTCGCTTTCACCAGCGACATCCCGATGGACGTACTCCTGGAGAAGACCAAGGATGCCGGCGTGCCGGGCACACCGGGCTCGTGGACGGCGCTGTTCGCGGTGGCGGCGATCTGGGTGACCTACTTCTCGGCACTCTATCTCAACTTCTGCGATTTCGCCCGCTATGCGCCCGACCAGGCGTCGCTGCGCAAGGGCAACATCTGGGGCCTGCCGGTGAACCTGATCCTGTTTTCGCTGGTCGCCGGCGTCACCACCATCGCCGCCTATGACGTCTATCACGAGGTGCTGCTGCATCCCGACCAGATCTCGGCCAAGTTCGACAGCTGGTTCCTGGCGGCACTTGCGGCCCTGACCTTCGCGGTTGCGACCCTGGGCATCAACGTCGTGGCCAACTTCGTCTCGCCGGCCTTCGACTTCTCCAACGTCTTCCCCAGGCAGATCGACTTCAAGAAGGGCGGCTACATCGCCGCACTGATCGCGCTGGTGCTCTATCCCTTCGCGCCGTGGGAAGGCAGTGCCGCATCCTTCGTCAACGTCATCGGCGCGACGATGGGACCGATCTTCGGCGTCATGATGGTGGACTATTACCTGATCCGGAAGGGTGAGGTCGACGTCGAGGCGCTGTATCGCGAGGACGGCGAGTTCCGCTTTCAGGGCGGCTGGCACGTCAATGCCTTCATTGCCGCCGGCATTGGCGCCGTCTTCTCGTCGATCCTGCCGAACTTCACCAGCTGGCTGCCGTCCTGGTGGGGCGTCTATGGCTGGTTCTTCGGCGTCGCCATTGCCGGCATCATCTATTACGTCCTGCGCACCGCCGCCTTGGGTGCCGGCGCCAAGATGGCGAAGGCCTGAAAATTAGGGAGTAGGCAGTAGGCGCTAGGGAATAGAGAACCGCTTCCCTACTGCCTACTGCCTACTGCCTACTGCCTAACTGCCTACCATCTCGGCCAGCTTTTGCACCGTGTTCCAGTTGCGCGACGTGCCTATGCCCATCCGCTTGTGACTGGCGGCCGCAAGCAGCCGCGAGCTTGGCCTTTCACGCGAGAACACCAGCCATATGTCGCCGCCGACCAGGAGCACCTTCTCGTCCTCGGCGGCACAGGTCTGAAGTCCCGATAGGGCATCTTCGGCCACGGGTTTGCGCATCACGCGCACCGCGACCTGGTCGCCGGCTTCCGCCGATTCTCTGGGGAATGGATTGCAGCTTGCGAGTTTCAGCCAATCTCCGGCACCACGGACAATGATGTCGACGTGGCGGCCAAAGGCCGTTTCAAAGGCGGCCTCCAGCCGCTTTTCAAGTGCGGAGATCGTGGTCTTGTCACTCTCGAAGACAAGATTGCCGGTCGCCACCAGCGTACGAACATTCCTGAGGCCGAGGCCTTCCGCCATCGCCTTGAGGTCCGACATGACGACCCGGCGCCCCTCGCCCAAAATAATGCTGTAGAGGAGCGCGACATAGGTCTGCATGAGGCGCGGTCCCGCTTGACGAGCCTATACCAGGCGCGACTGCTCGACCGCCGCCTCGATGAAGCTGGCGAACAGCGGATGCGGATCGAGCGGCCGGCTCTTCAATTCGGGGTGATACTGCACGCCGATGAACCAGGGATGGTCGGGGTATTCGACCGTTTCCGGCAGCACGCCGTCAGGCGACATGCCGGCAAACACCAGGCCGCAATCCTCCAGCCGCTCCTTGTAGTCGACATTGACTTCATAGCGGTGGCGATGGCGTTCGGAAATCTGCGTATCGCCATAGATCTCGGCGATCTTGGAGCCCTTGGCGAGATCGGCCTGATAGGCGCCGAGCCGCATCGTGCCGCCGAGATCGCCGGTTTCCCGGCGCTTCTCCAGCATGTTGCCTTTCAGCCATTCGGTCATCAGGCCGACGACCGGTTCGTTTGTCGGGCCGAACTCGGTCGAGGACGCGTGCTCGACGCCCGCCAGCGACCGCGCCGCCTCGATGCAGGCCATCTGCATGCCGAAGCAGATGCCGAAATATGGCACCTTGCGCTCACGCGCGAACTTCGCCGCCAGGATCTTGCCTTCGGAGCCGCGCTCGCCAAAGCCGCCGGGAACCAGGATGCCGTGCACCTTTTCCAGCCACGGCGTCGGATCTTCCTTTTCGAAGATCTCCGATTCGATCCAGTCGAGCTTGACCTTGACGTGGTTGGCCAGGCCGCCATGCGAAAGCGCCTCGATCAGCGATTTGTAGGCGTCCTTGAGGCCGGTATATTTGCCGACGACGGCGATGGTCACCTCGCCTTCCGGATTGTGGATGCGGTTGGACACCGCTTGCCAGGGCTCCATGCGCGGCTTCGGCGCCGGGTCGATGCCGAAAGCGGCCAGCACTTCCGAATCGAGCCCTTCCTTGTGATAGGCCATCGGCACGTCATAGATGTGCGGCACGTCGAGCGCCTGGATGACCGCGCTTTCCCGGACATTGCAGAATAGCGACAGCTTTCTGCGCTCTTCCTTCGGAATGGCGCGGTCGGCACGGACCAGCAGGATGTCGGGCGCGATGCCTATGCCGCGCAATTCCTTGACCGAATGCTGGGTCGGTTTGGTTTTCAGCTCACCTGCCGTTGGGATGTAGGGCATCAGCGTCAAGTGTACGTAGACGGCGTTGTTGCGCGGCAGATCGTTGCCGAGCTGGCGGATCGCCTCGAGGAACGGCATCGCCTCGATGTCGCCGACCGTGCCGCCGATCTCGCACAGCACGAAATCATAGTCGTCATTGCCGTTGAGGACGAAATTCTTGATCTCGTCGGTGACGTGCGGAATGACCTGCACGGTCGCGCCGAGATAGTCGCCGCGCCGCTCGCGCTCGATGATGTTCTTGTAGATGCGGCCGGTAGTGATGTTGTCCTGCTGGTTGGCCGAGCGGCCGGTGAAGCGCTCGTAGTGGCCAAGATCGAGATCGGTCTCGGCACCGTCGTCGGTGACGAACACCTCGCCGTGCTGGTACGGCGACATCGTGCCGGGATCGACATTGAGGTAAGGGTCGAGTTTTTTGATACGTGCGCGATAGCCTCGCGCCTGCAGGAGAGCCCCAAGGGCCGCTGCGGCTATGCCTTTTCCAAGAGAGGAAACCACGCCGCCTGTGATGAATACATATCGCGCCATGGGAGTCATCGCTTAACGCGGCTGGATTGATTCCGCCAGAGAAAAAACCACCGCGAAGGCTTTTTCCCGAGAAGGCGCTCGGACCGTGATCCCGAAAAGTGGAATCCGGTTTTCGGACTGGCCCGTAGCCAAATAGACTTGGTCGTGGGCAAGGCAAAACAAAAGGGCCGGCTGAGCCGGCCCTTTCGGCATGATGGTGAAAACGTCAGATGATGACGACTTTGGTGCCTACCCTGACGCGGCTGTAGAGGTCCATGACGTGCTCGTTCATCATCCGGAAGCAGCCATTGGAGGCGCTGGTTCCGATCGATTGCGGCGCGATCGTGCCGTGGATACGCAGATGCGTGTCCTTCTTGCCGTCATAGAGATAGATGGCGCGCGCGCCGAGCGGGTTCTGGCCACCGCCGGGC
This sequence comes from Mesorhizobium sp. dw_380, assembly GCF_018588885.1. Taxonomy (GTDB): domain Bacteria; phylum Pseudomonadota; class Alphaproteobacteria; order Rhizobiales; family Rhizobiaceae; genus Mesorhizobium. Next base: position 158,877 of record NZ_JAFFIW010000006.1, on the reverse strand, counting down.
ATGCCGTCCTTGTACTGGCCGTAGTGCTTCGGCTCACGCTTCTGCATGTCGAGCGTCGGGATCCAGCGCGGCCATTCCTGCTTGTCGCCGACGGCGACCGTGCCCTTGAACTGCAGGCCCTCACGGCCGACCGCGATGGCGTAGCGGCGCGCGGTGTTAGACGATTCGACGAGATAGAGGCGGCGCGCACTGGTGTCGATGACGATGGTGCCTGCGTCATAGCCGGTGAATTCCACGTCCTGAGGGACGAATTCCGGCTTTACCTTGAACGGCTTCCTGGCGTTCTTCTGGGCAAGTGCCGAGTCGAGCGCGCGCGTCTCGGGCAGATAACTGATCGACGAGCCGGAGGACATCCCGCCGAACAGGCCTGCGAACAAACCGCCGCTCGGCTGCTTCTGGCCGCCGATGACCTCGCTGCGCAGCTCGCCATTGTTGCCGGTCAGGGCGACATTCATCGCCTCGGCCGGAAGCGGCTCGGCCGACTGGATCGGCGCCACCGGCGTCAGCGGTTCGATGATTTTGGTGGTCTTCTTGGCCAGCTTGGCCTCGGCCACTTCGGTTGGAGCGGTTTGGCCCTTCTTGGCCAGGAAGGCCTGCCGTTCCGCGTCGGCCCTGGCCTTCGCCGCCTCGCGCATCGCCAACTTCCTGGCTTCCAACGCCTTGGCCTTGGCGTCTTCCTTGTCGGCAACGATCCTGGCCTCGATCTTCTTGATCTGGGCGAGATCGTCCGGTGTCGGGTTTTTCTTCTTCTTGAGAAGCCTCAGTTGCGCCGCATCGCTCTTGGCTGCGACGGGGATGGCGTCGGTTTTGTCGGCCGACTGATTGGCGGCCAAATTGGCCGGCACGCCGGCGAAAGCCGGGGAACTCAGGCCCAGTGCGGCGCAAAGTCCCAGGAAAATGAAGCTGCGAAGCTGCATGGCGAAGATCCGATCGTTCAATGCTTGTTGCCCACGGCGTCGCCCGGCGTCCCCCAAGGACACCGAAAATGCCGCGCGCAATCTATAGTCGAATAAGCGCGGACGCCTCAAGCGCGAGACCGTGTTACTGCCCGTCGAATCTTCGTGATCACGCAGCATTTGCCGCGACTGTGTTCAAACAACAACAGGTCGCGGTTTAGACCAGGTGGAGTTACTGGTTCGGAACCTGCGGTGCCGCCGGCGCAGTGTTGGTGGTTCCGTTGGTCGCCGGCGCTGTGGAACCGGCGGGCGCGGTGGCCGGAGGCTTGGTGGCGGCGTCATTGCCGGATGGCGGTGTCGGCGTGGCGTTGCCGGCGGGTGCCGGAGTGGCAGTGCCAGGCAATTGGTTGAGCACGCCCTTGCCGTCCGACGACGCGGGAACGCGGTCGAGAATGTCGATCGGCTTTTCGCCGTAGCGGGCAATGATCGACAAGGTCAGCGACGTCACGAAGAATGCGGCCGCCAGGATCGCCGTCGCCCGGGTCAATGCGTTGGCGGCGCCACGCGCCGTCATGAAGCCCGATCCGCCACCAATGCCAAGGCCGCCGCCTTCGGAGCGTTGCAGCAGCACCACGCCGACCAGGGCGAGCACGACCATGAGATGGATGACGATCAGTACGGTTTGCATAGTTTATCCTGGCAAGGCCTTGCCCGGCCGCGGACACGACCGGTGAATTGGAGGCGGCTCAATACAATGCTTTCACGGCATTTCCAAGCCCGTGGCCGGAATATGGGAAGCAACGCGCCCTTTGCAACGAATTTGGACGGGACGAGACCCGGCCGGCGTCGTGGATGTCAGCCTGCAATGCTGCGATAGGCTTCCGCGATACCGAGGAAATCAGCCGCTTTCAGGCTGGCCCCGCCGACCAGGGCGCCATCGACATTCCTGACGCCCAGCAGTTCCACCGCATTGGACGGCTTGACCGAGCCGCCATAGAGAATGCGCATCCTGGCAGCGGCGGCGCCGAGCTTTTCCGACAGCGTTTCGCGAATATGCGCATGTGCTTCGGCCACGTCGGCCGCGGTTGGCGTCAGGCCGGTGCCGATCGCCCATACCGGCTCATAAGCAATGACGGTATTGGATGGCGTGGCACTGGGCGGCACCGAGCCGGCGACCTGGCGCGACAGCACGTCGAGCGTAGCGCCCGCTTCACGCTGTTGCTGCGTCTCGCCGATGCAAATGATCGCCACCAGCCCGGCGCGCCATGCGGCGGCCGCCTTGGCCTGGACCGTCGCATCGTCCTCGCCGCGTTGTTCGCGGCATTCGGAATGGCCGACAATGACATGGCTCGCACCCGCGTCTTTCAGCATCTCGGCTGAAATGCAGCCGGTGTAGGCGCCGCTTTCCTTGGTGTGGCAATCCTCCCCGCCGGCATGGACCGGCGTGCGCGACAGGATCTCGGCGGCGTGGGCCAGCAAGGTTGCCGGAACACAGACCAGCGCTTCGGTCTCCGCATCGAGCCCACTCATGAAACCGTTGCCGATCATCCTGAGTTCGTTGAGCGAGGCACTGGTGCCGTTCATTTTCCAGTTGCCGGCGACGAGCGGGCGAATTCCTGGCGTCATGGGTTTGCTTCTCCGGGCGATATCAGGCTCTGGCCCTCACTACCAAAATCAGGCCACAAAGCAATCGACAGTGGACCGGAAGGGCGCTATTGCGCTTGTTTCAAACTCGGCGCATCCGAAAATGCGCATAAATCGGAAGTAACGATGCTTGGTGTATTGAGAAGCGCGGCGGGTACCTGGGTCGCGAAGACGCTGCTTTCGCTGCTGGTGGTCAGTTTCGCCGCCTGGGGCATTTCCGGGCGGCTGATGGGTGGCCTTGCCGGCCATGATTCGGTTATTACAGCGGGTGGCACCAAGGTGTCGATCAACGAATACCGCCTCGCCTACGATCGCCAGCTGGCCGTCATGTCGCAGCAGTTCGGCCAGCGCCTGACCCACGAACAGGCAAAGGCGCTCGGCATCGACAACCAGGTGCTGGCGCAGCTCGTTTCCGGCGCGGTTCTCGACGAACAGGCGCGCAAGCTCGGCCTCGGCCTGTCCAAGGACAGGCTCGCCGAGTTGACGCGCGAGGATCCGGCTTTCAAGGGTCCCGGCGGCCAGTTCGACAGGCGAACCTTCGAATACAGACTGCACGAGGTCGGCATGCGGCCGGAGGATTATCTGAAGAACCGCGGCCAGGTTGCCGTACGCCAGCAGATCGTCGAGGCGGTCTCTGACGGCCTCAAGGCGCCGGACACTTTCTTCAAGGCGGTGGCGCTCTATCGTGGCGAGGACCGCACGGTCGACTATCTGACATTGCCGAAGACGCTCGTCGGGCCGATCGAGGCGCCGGGCGACAGCGTGCTCCAGGCCTATTTCGAGGCCAACAAGAAAACCTACGCCGCCCCGGAGTATCGCAGATTCTCCTATATCCGCCTCGAGCCGGTGGACATCATGGATCCGACGGCGGTCACCGACCAACAGGTCAGCGACGATTACAATAAGAACAAGTCGCGCTACACGACGCCCGAAATGCGCACCATCGAGCAGCTTGTGTTCAAGACCCCGGATGCGGCCAAGGCCGCGCTTGATTCGCTCAAGGCGGGTGCCACCTTCGACAAGCTTGTGGCGGCCGAAGGCAAGACGCCGGCCGATACATTGCTCGGCACTCTGGCCAAGGACAAGATCGCCGACAAGGCGGTCGCTGACGCGGCCTTCGCACTCAACGCCAATGAAGTCAGCCCGGTCGTCCAGGGCACCTTCGGCCCGGTGCTGCTGCGCGTCACCGAGATCAAGCCCGAGGTGGTGAAGCCGCTGGCCGAAGTGTCCGACCAGATCCGCAAGGATTTGGCGCTGGGTGAGGCAAGCCGCATCCTTCTGGATGTGCACGACAATTACGAGGACACCCGTGCTTCGGGCAGTTCGCTGGCCGACGCGGCCGCCAAGCTGAAGCTGAAGGACGTCACCATCGACGCCATCGATCGCAGTGGCCTGAGGCCGGACGGGTCCATCGTCAAGGACCTGCCGGAATCGCCAGCGCTGATCAAGTCGGTCTTTGACGCAGAACCCAAAACCGAAAACGAAGCGCTGACCACGGCCGACAACGGCTTCATCTTCTATGAGGTTGCATCGATCACGCCGGCTCGCGACCGGACACTGGATGAGGTCCGCAAGAAAGTCGTCGCCGACTGGACGGCGGCGGAGACGACCAAGCGGCTCGCCGCCAAGGCGGACGAACTCGAAAAGCGTCTCAAGGCCGGTGCCGCGCTCGATGTCGTCGCCGGCGAGCTCAAGCTGGAGAAGCAGACCAAGCGCGGCCTGAAGCGCGAAGCCGACGATGCCGATTTCGGCAAGGAGGGCGCCGCCGTGATGTTCGGCGTCGGCGAAGGCGGCACCGGACTGATCCCCTCGCCGACCGGTGACGGGCAGATCCTGTTCAAGGTCGCCGAAGTGTTCGAACCCGCAGGGGCCGACGCCAGCTCGGTGCCGGAGGACGCACAAAAATCCTTCACCTCCGGCATGTCGGATGATCTGCTCGACCAATTGGTGGCGCAGCTGCAGACGCAGTACGACGTCCGCGTCGACCAGGCCGCCATTGCCCAAGCCTCGACAAGATGAGCGCGCTGAAAACCCATATCGCCAAGGTCGCGGCCGGCACCGCGCTTTCCTTTGAGGAAGCGCGCGAAGCCTTCGACATCATCATGTCGGGCGACGCGACCCCCGGGCAGATCGGCGGCTTCCTGATGGCGCTGCGCGTGCGCGGCGAAACGGTGAGCGAGATTTCCGGCGCCGTCGCCACGATGCGGGCCAAGATGCTCCGCGTCGAGGCCCCAGCCGGCGCGATCGATATTGTCGGCACCGGTGGCGACAATTCCCACAGCGTCAACATTTCGACGGGGTCGGCGTTCGTCATCGCCGCCAGCGGCGTTCCGGTCGCCAAACATGGCAATCGCGGCTTGTCCTCACTGACCGGTGCGGCCGATGTCCTGACCGCGCTCGGCGTCAAGATCGACCTCTCGCCCGAGTTTATCGGCCGCTGTATCCATGAGGCGGGTGTCGGCTTCATGTTCGCGCCCGCGCATCATCCGGCGATGAAGCATGTCGGCCCGACCCGCGTCGAGCTCGGCACCCGGACCATCTTCAACCTGCTCGGGCCGCTCTCCAATCCGGCAGGCGTAAAGCGTCAGATGGTCGGCGTCTTCCTGCCGGAATGGATCATGCCGGTGGCCGAGACATTGAAGGCGCTTGGCACCGAGCACGCCTGGGTCGCCCATGGCGACGGCTATGACGAGATCACCACCACCGGCGAGACGCAAGTCGCCGAACTGGTTGGCGGCGAGATCCGCAGCTTCACGCTGACCCCTGAAGAGGTTGGACTGAGGCGCCATACCAAGGACGAATTGCGCGGCGGTGATGCCGCCTACAATGCCAAGGCGTTGCGCGATATGCTGAGTGGCGCTGCCGGCGCCTATCGCGACACCGTGCTGATGAATGCCGGCGCCGGGCTGGTGATTGCGGGCAAGGTGACGACGCTTGGCGACGGCATCGCGCTTGCCGCGCAGGCCATCGACAGTGGTCGGGCGCTGCAGGTGCTCGACCGGCTGGTCGAAATTTCGAACGGGTGAACCGTGTCTGACATTCTGCGCAAGATCGAAGCCTACAAGCGCGACGAGATCGCGGCCGCCAAGGCGCGCATGCCGCTGGCCGAGATCAAGGCACGGGCGAAGGATGCCGACGCACCGCGTGGTTTTCTTGCGGCACTCGAGGCGAAGCGCAGATCGGGCGGCTTCGCCCTGATCGCCGAAATCAAGAAGGCGAGCCCCTCCAAGGGGCTGATCCGTGCCGATTTCGATCCGCCGGCATTGGCGCGGGCCTATGAGAAAGGCGGCGCCGCCTGCCTCTCGGTCCTGACCGATGCACCGTCCTTCCAGGGCGCTCCGGAATTTCTCACCAAGGCAAGGGCAGCCACCGCCCTGCCCGCACTACGCAAGGATTTCCTGTTCGACCCCTACCAGGTCCATGAGGCGCGCGCCTGGGGGGCTGATGCCATCCTGATCATCATGGCCAGCGTCGATGATCATCTGGCGGGCGAGCTTGAAGCGACGGCATTCGACCTCGGCATGGACGCGCTGATCGAGGTGCATGACGAGGCCGAGACGGAGCGCGCGCTAAAGCTGTCATCGCAACTGATCGGCATCAACAACCGCAATCTCAGGACATTCGAGACCAGTCTCCAGACCTCCGAGCGACTGGCGTCGATGGTGCCGGCCGATCGTCTGCTGGTCAGCGAGAGCGGTATTTTCACGCATGACGATTGCCTCAGATTGCAAAAGAGCGACATCGGCACCTTCCTTGTCGGCGAGAGCCTGATGCGGCAACAGGACGTCACGTTGGCCACGCGCCTGCTGCTGACGGGCAAGGCTGCGGATGCATCGGCCCGAAAATCGGAATCGATTTTCGGAGAGCACGATGCATAGATTCAAAGTGATAGAGCGCACTTTGTGCGTCCGAATGGACGCACGTCGCTCTATGGCTGTCTGACGATGGCCGCCGCCCTCACCCATCTCGGCGCGCAAGGCGAGGCCAACATGGTCGATGTCGGCGACAAGCAAGAGACGACGCGCACCGCGATCGCCGAGGGTTTCGTCTCGATGAAGCCTGAGACGTTGAAAACCATTCTCGCCGGCAATGCCAAAAAAGGCGACGTCCTCGGTACCGCGCGCATCGCCGGCATCATGGCGGCGAAGAAGACGCATGAGCTGATCCCGCTCTGTCATCCGCTGCTCTTGACCAAGGTTTCCGTCGACATCGAACCGGACCATGCCTTGCCTGGCCTGAAAGTCACCGCATTGGCGCGTGTCACCGGCAAGACCGGCGTCGAGATGGAAGCGCTGACCGCCGCTTCAGTGGCCTGCCTGACCATTTATGACATGGCCAAGGCGGTGGACCGCGCCATGATCATCTCCGGCATCCGTCTGGTTGAAAAGACCGGCGGCAAGTCCGGCGACTACAAGGCCAACGCCTGATGGCCCTGGTTCCGGTAGCGGAAGCGCTCGAACGGCTGCTTGACGGTGCCGCACCGCTGGCCGGCGAAAGCGTCCCTCTCATCGAGGCGGCTGATCGGGTGCTGGCGGAGCCGGTCGTGGCACTTCGCACCCAGCCGCCCTTCAACGCCTCGGCCATGGACGGTTATGCGGTGCGGGCAACCGATGTGGCGTTGGTGCCATCAAAACTCTCGGTGATCGGCATGGCGCCGGCCGGGCGCGGCTTTTACGGCACCGTTGGCAAGCGCCAAGCGGTGCGCATCTTCACCGGCGCGCCGCTGCCCGACGGCGCCGATACCATCGTCATCCAGGAAAATGTCCGGGATCTCGGCGGTGGCGATATCGAAGTGATCGAGCCCACCGCAGAGGGACGCAACATCCGCCGTATCGGCCTCGACTTCACCAACGGCGACGTCCTGCTGGAGAAAGGCCGCTTGCTCGACCCTGCGGCGCTGTCGCTGACGGCGTCGGCCAATCATCCCAGCGTGAGCGTGGTGAAACGTCCGCTGGTCGCCATCATCGCCACCGGGGACGAGTTGTTGCCGCCCGGCAGCGAACTCGGACCGGACCAGATCATCTCGTCCAATGCCTATGGCGTCGCCGCCGTCGCGCAATCGGTCGGCGCCCGCGCGCTCGATCTCGGTATTGCCGCCGATCGCAAGGATGCGATTGCTGCGCTGGTGCAAAAAGCGGTCGTCGCTGGTGCGGATGTGATCGTCACGCTTGGTGGCGCCTCGGTGGGCGACCACGACCTGATCCATGACGTGCTGACCGGCGAAGGCATGGCGCTCGGCTTCTGGAAGATCGCCATGCGCCCGGGCAAACCGCTGATGTTCGGGCGTCTCGGCAAGATCAGATGCATCGGCCTGCCCGGCAACCCGGTGGCAAGCCTGGTCTGTTCGCAATTGTTCCTGAAGCCGCTTCTGGCGAGGCTTGGCGGCCGCGATTATCGCCAAGACATCCGTCAAGTCCGGTTGGGCGCCGCAATGGCGGCCAATGACCGGCGCCAGGATTATGTGCGGGCGGTGGTCAGGGAAGACGATCGCGTACTGGTCGCGACGCCGTTCAGCATCCAGGATTCCTCGATGCTGAGGATGCTGGCCGACGCCAACGGGCTGATCGTGCGGACGCCGTTTGCGCCTGCGGCGGCTGCTGGGGACGCTTGCAACGTCCTGATGTTGCGCTGAAGAACTGCCTTATAAAGACAAATGATCACAAAACAAAATGATCCCGGCTATTCCGAGATCAAGGCCCGCGCCAGTGGATGCGCCGGATCTGCCAGTCCTTCGACGATATCGAAATGATGCCGGTCGGGTTCGACCACGGCGCTGGTCGTGGCGCCAAGGCCGGTCCAGATGTTGGCAAGCAACGCATTCTGGCGCAGGAACTCGGAACGCTCGCCGCCGCCGGCCCAGCAGGTGAGACGCACACCATCCATGGGGCGCAGCAACGCCGGGCTTTCGGCCTGGGCCTCGGCCTCGTCGATTGCCAGCGCCGCGTTCATGCCGGTGCGCATCAACGGACGCAGGTCATGGAGACCTGAAATCGAAACGACATGACGTATGCGCTTTGCCACCTCGGCGGCCAGAGGCGTTGATATGGTCACCATTCGAGTGGCGAGATGTCCGCCGGCCGAATGCCCGGTAAGCATCAACGGTCCCCCGACCATTGCCGCCGCCTTGCCGATCGCCGCGCCGATTTCGCGGACGATACCGGCGATGCGTATGTCCGGGCACAGCGTGTAGGACGGCATCGCCACGGCGAAACCGCTGCTGACCGCGCCCTTGGCGAGGTGCGACCAGCCGCTCTTGTCGGACTCCAGCCAGTAACCGCCATGGATGAACACCACGAGCCCCTTGGGAGCGGCCTCGGGCAGGAAAAGATCGAAGCGATTGCGCGGTCGGTCGCCATAGGCGATGTCGATGCGTGCCCGGCCCTGCGCCGACAGCATGTCACGAAACGCTTGCGCCGGTTCCGCCCAGGCAGCCGGCCAACGGTCGCTGCCGGCGATATTCGCGCCATTGGCGTAGGCATTGTCCCAATCGGCAATGCGATGTCTAGGCATCGGCTCTCTCCCCGAGTGGCATCATTTCAGCGCTAGCAATGGCCGCCGCCATGCCATGCGTCAATGCTCCAGAGTAAAACATTTTAGGCTTGAAACAAATTTCGACTGGTGCGATCCTGCCTGCGGAACAGCCGACAAAATGGGAGGTCTGCTGTGCTGCGGTACCTGCGGATGTTCATCCTTTTTGGATGGAATGATCGAGCAGGTGCAACCGGCAGCACGAAACCCTCCACGAAAGACAGGAACTTCAGATCCACCACCTCAGGCCCGACGCGTTATGCATCGGCCGGGTAGCAGACAGGATAGCGGCGACATGCTTGGGCCTTCAGCGCATATCGACACGTTCACGCGCGATCACCTGCCGCCGCCGGATCAATGGCCTGATTTCCTGCTCGACGGTTTTGAATATCCAGAACACCTCAACGCCGGTGTCGAACTGACCGACAGGCTGGTGCAGAAAGGCCTTGGTGACCACACCGCCCTGATCGGCAATGGCCGCCGCCGCACCTACAAGGAGCTGTCCGACTGGACGAACAGGCTGGCGCACGCGCTGGTCGAGAATTATGGCGTGAAGCCGGGCAACCGGGTGCTGATCCGTTCCGCCAACAACCCTGCCATGGTCGCCTGCTGGCTGGCCGCCACCAAGGTCGGCGCCGTCGTGGTCAACACCATGCCGATGCTGCGCGCCGGCGAACTCGCCAAGATCGTCGACAAGGCGGAAATAACGATCGCGCTCTGCGACACAAGGCTGATGGACGAGATGACCGCCTGTGCCAAGGACAGCATGTTCCTGAAGCAGGTCATCGGCTTCGACGGCACCGCCAACCATGATGCCGAACTCGATCGCGCCGCCCTCGACAAGCCGGTCACCTTCACCTCCGTCAACACCGGCCGCGACGATGTCGCGCTGCTCGGCTTCACCTCGGGCACGACGGGCGTGCCGAAGGCGACGATGCATTTCCACCGCGACCTGCTGATCATCGCCGACGCCTATGCCCGCGAGATCCTGCAGGTGACGCCGGACGACATCTTTGTCGGCTCGCCGCCGCTCGCCTTCACCTTCGGGCTTGGCGGGCTTGCCATCTTTCCGCTGCGCTTCGGCGCGGCGGCGACGCTGCTGGAACAAGCGACGCCACCCAACATGGTCCACATCATCGAGACCTACAAAGCGACTATTTCCTTCACCGCGCCGACAGCTTACCGCGCCATGCTGAAGGCCATGGATGAAGGGGCCGACCTGTCGTCGCTGCGTGTCGCCGTTTCGGCCGGCGAGACATTACCGGCTCCGGTCTTCGATGAGTGGACGAAAAAGACCGGCAAGCCGATCCTCGACGGCATCGGCGCAACCGAAATGCTGCACATCTTCATCTCCAACCGTTTTGACGACATGAAGCCCGCATCGACCGGCAAACCGGTAGGCGGCTACGAAGCGCGCATCGTCGACGACGAGATGCGCGAGGTGCCGCGCGGCGAGACCGGCAGGCTGGCGGTGCGCGGGCCGACCGGCTGCCGCTACATGGCCGATGACAGGCAGAAGGACTATGTTCGCGACGGCTGGAACCTCACCGGCGACACCTTCACGCAGGATGAGGACGGCTTCTTCCATTTCGCCGCGCGCTCCGACGACATGATCGTCAGCGCCGGCTACAACATAGCCGGCCCCGAGGTCGAGGCGGCGCTGCTGTCGCATCCCGATGTCGCCGAATGCGCTGTGATCGGTGCCGATGATGCCGAGCGCGGCCAGATCGTCGAGGCGCATGTCGTGCTGGTTCAAGGTGTTTCGCCCGACGCATTGACCATCAAGCGCCTGCAGGACCACGTCAAGGCCACCATCGCGCCCTATAAATATCCGCGATCGGTGAAATTCATCGCCGCGCTGCCCAAGACCCAGACCGGCAAGATCCAGCGCTTCCGGCTGCGCACGGAGAAAATCAATTGAGCGAACCCTACGATCCGGCGTCCGAAGGCGCGCAGATGTCGTTCACGGAGCGCATGTCCTACAGCGACTATCTGCACCTGGAGAAGGTGCTCGAGGCGCAAACGCCGCTGTCCTCGGCGCATGACGAGATGCTGTTCATCATCCAGCACCAGACCTCGGAATTGTGGATGAAGCTCGCTTTGCATGAGATCGGCGCCGCGATCCGCTCCATCCGTGCCGATCGCCTCGAGCCGAGCTTCAAGATGCTGTCGCGCGTCGCCCGTATCTTCGAGCAGCTCAACAACGCCTGGGACGTGCTGCGCACGATGACACCAAGCGAATACACGGAGTTCCGCGACGCCCTCGGCCAGTCCTCCGGCTTTCAGTCCTGGCAGTATCGCGCCATCGAGTTCATGGCTGGCAACCGCAATCTCGCAATGCTCGGGCCCCACAAGCACCGGCCGGAACTCACCGACAGGCTGGAGGCGATCCTGGCCGAGCCGTCGCTCTACGATGAAGCCTTGCTGCTTCTGGCGCGCAACGGCTTCGACATCGGCGCCGATGCCAGGCGCACCGACTGGCGCGAGACGCGAACCGAGAACGAAGAGGTCATGGTCGCGTGGCAGACCGTATACCGCGACCCGCAGCGCTACTGGATGTTCTATGAACTGGCCGAGAAGCTGGTCGATTTCGAGGATTATTTCCGCCGCTGGCGCTTCAACCACGTCACGACAGTTGAACGAATCATCGGCCTGAAGCGCGGCACCGGCGGCACATCAGGCGCCTCTTATCTCAAGAAGATGCTCGAAGTCGTCCTGTTTCCAGAACTCTGGACGGTCCGTACCCGGCTCTGACTCTTTTGTTTTGACGCAATTCCGTAGGGAAAACCGCGTCACACTTTTCCTGGTATTGCGCTGGCTTTTCAGGTCACCGCCGTCTTGACCGCGAAGCGTGCTTCCTGCCAGGCGCCCGTGCGCAAAATGTCCTCCAGCACTTCGACAGCCTGCCAGACATCCTTGTAGCCGACATAGAGCGGCGTGAAGCCGAAGCGGATGGTCGAGGGCGCGCGGAAATCGCCGATCACGCCGCGCTCGATCAAGGCCCGCATCACCTGGTAGCCATGCGGATGAAGGAACGACACCTGGCTGCCGCGCGCATTGCCGTCTCGCGGGCTTTCCAATTCAAGGCCGTAAGGACCGCACCTGGTTTCGACGAGCCGGATGAACAGGTCGGTGAGCGCGATGCTCTTCCTGCGCACCTCTGCAATGTCGACATCGTCCCAAATATCCAGCGCTCCCTTCAGCGCCCGCATCGAGAGCACAGGCTGCGTACCGCACAGGAACCGGCGGATGCCGCTGCCGGCAGCAAAACCCTGTTCGAAGGCGAAGGGTCGTGCATGCCCCCACCAGCCGCTCAGCGGCTGGTGGACCTCGCCGTGATGGCGCTTTGCGGCATAGATGAAGGCCGGCGCGCCCGGACCGCCATTGAGATATTTGTAGCTGCAGCCGATGGCGAAATCGGCGTTGGCACTGTCGAGCTCGACCGGCAGGGCACCGGCGCTGTGGCAGAGATCCCAGACGATCAGCGCGCCGGCCTGGTGGGCCTTGCGCGTCAGCGCGGCCATGTCGCGCAGTTGCCCGGATTTGTAGTTGACGTGGTTGACCAGGATGACCGCGACGCGCTCGTCGATCAGTTCTTCGATGGTTGGCGCATCGACGCCCTCGAGCCGCAGCATCGTACCCGGTCGCGTCGAGGCCACGCCTTCGGCCATATAGAGGTCGGTCGGAAAGCTGTCGCCTTCGGCGATGATGACCGACCGGTCCGGCCGCATGCCGAGTGCCGCATGCAGCACCTTGTAGATGTTGATCGAGGTCGTGTCGCAAACCACCGTCTGGCCTGGGGCGGCGCCGATCAGGCGTCCGAGCTGGTCACCAAGCGCGACCGGCATGTCAAACCAACCGGCGGTGTTCCAGGCGCGGATCAGGTCCTGCGCCCATTCCTGGGTCGCTGCTTTCTGCAGCTCGTTGAAGACGGCGGGTGCCGCGGCGCCCAGCGAATTGCCGTCGAGATAGATCACGCCTTCCGGCAAGGTGAACCGGTCGCGCATGGCACGCAGGGGATCCGCCGCATCCATGGCTTCGACTGCCGCGAGGTCGAGCATTGCGTTCATGACTGGTGATGTCCTCGGTTATTCACGAATGGCTTCGCGAGCGGGCGCGGGTCCCCGGCTGCGCTTGAGGCTGGGCAGGGCAAGCATGGCAAGCACGAACAGGCCTGTGGCAAGCTTCAGGTCGGGAGGCGGCATGCCGGCGGCAAGGCAGAACGACACCAGCTGGTAGTAGATGATCGCGCCAGCGAAAGGCGCCAGCAGCTGACGCCAGACGGTCTGCTTGCCGACAACGGCTTCGCCGATCATCAGCGCGGCAAGGCCGTTGATGAGAATCCCGAGCCCCATATTGACATCCGCGAAGCCCTGCGACTGCACCATCAGCGCGCCGCTTGAGGCCGAAAATGCGCTCGCCAGCCCGACACCGCCTATGGTCGCGGCCCAGACATTGATGCCTTGAGCCTCGGCCATATCAGGATTGGCGCCCACGGCGCGCACCGCGGTCCCCTTCTCGGTCCTGAAGAACATGTAGAGCAGCACGAAGACGACGAGCGCGAGAAGGCCGGCGATGGCAATCTTGCTGGCCGGGAAGCCCGGCCGCGCGAACGGCACCCAGTCGAACACGGTGGGCGAGCCGAAAACCGACAGGTTGGATTTGCCCATGATGCGCAGATTGATGCTGTAGAGCATCGTCATCATCAGGATGCCGGCAAGAAGCGTGTGGATGCGGAAGCGCAAATGGATGAAGGCGGTGCAGCAGCCCGCCGCGAAGCCCGCTACGAATGCGATCAGGATGCCGGTCAGCGGCGCTGCTCCGGCTGCCAGCAGCACGCCGCAGACGCAGCCACCCAGCGGAAAGGCGCCTTCGCTGGTGAGATCGGGAAAATTCAGCATGCGAAACGGGATCATGATCCCGAGCACGACAAAAGCCAGGATCAGGCTTTGCGCCAGGGTAACCGGCATGATCGAGATGAAGCTGGAAAGAACGTCCTCAACAAAACCCATTGTGATCAGCTCGCCAGCAACATGCGGTCGGTCTTGACGGAAAAATGGCCGATCAGATCGATAACCGTGACCCTGGCCTTCTCCTCGCCGGCGACCTCCAGCAGGACCCGACCCGCGTCGAGCATGATCACCCGGCTGCCATAGTCGACGGCGTGCTGCATGTTGTGGGTCACCATCAGGGTGGTCAGCTTCAGCGCGTTGACGGCGCGCACCGTCGCCTGCATGACGATCTCGGCCGTGCGCGGATCGAGCGCCGCGGTATGCTCGTCGAGCAGCAGCAAATCAGGCGATCCACCGACCGCCATGATCAGCGACAGGGACTGCCGCTGCCCGCCCGAGAGCAGGTCGACGCGGGTATCGAGACGATTTTCGAGGCCGAGGCCCAATATCGACAGGCGCTGCTTGTAGGATGCAAGCCGCGTGGCGTTCAGCCCTTGCCGCAAGGTGCGTTTGTGGCCGCGCAGATCGGCCAGCAGCATGTTCTCCGCCACGGTCATGCTGGCGGCGGTGCCGCGCATCGGATCCTGGAAGACGCGCGCCAGTCGTGCGGCACGCTTGTGCACCGGCATGTTTGTAACGTCGGCGCCATTGATCAGGATCTTGCCGGAATCGAGGATGAGAGCTCCGGAAATGGCGTTGAGCATGCTGCTCTTGCCCGCCCCGTTGGAGCCGATGACGATGCCGAACTCGCCTGTGGCCAGCGACAGGCCAAGGCCGTCCAGTGCGACCTTCTCGTCGGCCTGCCCCTTGTAAAATACTTTGCGCGCGGATCGGATCTCGAGCATCGTCCCTCCTGACCTGAAAGGTGACGGCTCCAACGCCGTCACCTTTGCGGGCCCGATTTCAGTCGACGATGCAGCCGCAATCGGCCATCGAAGCTGGTATCTCGATGCCGAACGCCGCCATCGCCTTGCGCGAGATCAGCGCCATGTGGTCCTTGTAGGCCGGGCGTGACGGCGCGATCGTCTTGGGATCCTTGCCTTTGAGGATCTCGGCGGCGATGTTGCCGGCATTCATGCCGACCTGCTGGTAATTGACCGCGAAACTTGCCGGCACGGTGCCGTTGCGGACCGCGCTATCGTCGGCGTTGACGACCGGGATGCCGGCTTGGCGAGCGGCCGCGGAGACGGCGGCGATCGCCGGCTGGATCAGGTTCGAGGTCGGGCCGTAGATCACGTCGGCTTTGCCGGCGAGCGAAGCGATGCGTTGCTGGATGTCATTGACGTTGTCGATGCCGACTTCCACGACCTCGAAGCCTGCCGCGGGCGCCGCCGCCTTGATCTTTTCGATCAGGGCAACGTCATTGGCCTCACCCGGATTGTAGGGCACGCCGAAGCGCTTAGCGTTCGGCAGCAGCTTCTTCGTGAAGGCCATCACTGCGGCGACGTCCTGCAGATCGGAGGCGCCGGTCATGCCTTCGTCTCCAGCGTCCCACGACGGCACGAGCTTGGCCGCCACCGGATCGGTGACCGCGGCAAAGACGATCGGAATGCCGGAGCCCGCCAGCGCCTTCTTGGCGATCTGCGAGACCGGCGTGGTGATGGTGTAGATGAGCTTAGGCTGCTCAGCCTGCAGCTTGGCGATCATCTGCGGCACCAGCGATGCATCGAAATTAGTATGGCTTTCCGTGTAGACGACGTCCTTGCCCTCGACGAAGCCGTTTTCCGTCAGCGCCTTCTTGAAGCCGGCTATCGCGGCGTTGAGCTGGGGATGCTCGCCGAAATTGGCAATGCCAACACGAATCTGATCGGCCGCGGCACTGCCGGCGCTGATCATCAATGCGCCTGCCAGGGCCAATCCCGACAGCCAAGCGGATTTCGACTTCAACATCATTTCCTCCCAGATTTGATTGGTGCCGCTTATTGGACGGCACGTCAGCGATCATGGTCAGTCCATCACCGCATGTCAAACATTATATATAATTCTTGCTATGCCCACCCATCATATATAATTTCGCAAGCCCGACGATGGACGGACCGCGATGCAGGACCAGAACAACTCCACAAAGACGGAGGCGGCCTATCAGCTGCTGCGGCGCGATATCCTGACCACTCGCCTCATGCCGGGCGCGCCGCTCAAGCTGAGTGCGCTGCGCGGCATATATGGCGTCGGCTGGACGCCTTTACGCGAAGCATTGTCTCGCCTTGAAGCCGAGCGCCTGGTCACCGCCATCAGCAATCGCGGCTTTGCCGTCGCCCCCGTATCGCGAGCCGAACTCGAGGATCTGGCGCGTGCAAGGATGGTTGTGGAAATCCCGCTGTTCCTGGAATCGATCGAGAAAGGCGGCCGGGAATGGGAGGATGCGGTCGTCACCGCTCACTACCGGCTCTCCCGCTGCAAGACCGCGGTCGACGATCCCTCGGATGAGGCCGTCGACAAGTGGGACGAGAGCCACGAGGCCTTCCATGCGGCGCTGCTGAGCGCGGCGACGTCCAACTGGCTGTTGCGTTTCCGCTCGACGATCGCGGATCAGCTGCGGCGGCATCATCGTTTTCTCGGCCTGGCGCCGACATTGCGGGCGGCGGCCGGCCTCAAGGCTGGCTATGGAGAGGCAATGGACGCTCTGCGCGAGGCAATCGCGATCGAGCATCACACCGCGATCATGGAAGCCGCCCTCGATCGCGATGTCGAGCGGGCAAAGGCACTGATGACGGCGCATATCGGCTACACGCTGCATGTCTATGTTCACAGCGAAGACAGCAGCGCCAACAATTACACCGCACGCGCCGGCAGCTTGAAAGCGGTTTCTGGATGACGCGCGTCCGGGCAGGCGACCTGCAACGTCGTCTGCGTCATCTCAGGCGACAATATCGATGCCGGCGCCTATGCGCAGGTGTTGGCCGGAACAGTGCCGGAACCCTGAACCTGTCGCTCCCTCATAGGCCAGCGACCGTTGGCGTTTTGATTTCGTTTCGTTCCTATACGAAATCAGGGCAACTCCACTGCGTCAACGCCCTTCAAACGACCGATGCCAACCCGCGTCAAGGGTCTCCCCGAAGGCCATTAACCAAACGATTTCAACGCCTGCGCCGGCAATGGCGACGCACGATTGCCGCCTGTTGCCGGGGGCAATAATTTCGGATGTCTTAATAAATTCACTAAACTTTAAACGGTTGCAGAACACAACTGGAACAGATAGTGTTTGTTCTGGGTTTGTTTTTCGATTCTGGTTTAGACCCTTCGTTCAATGCCTTGGGGGCCGCCATGCTGACGCGCAAGCAACATGAACTGCTGATGTTCATTCATGAACGGCTGAAGGAAAGCGGTATCCCGCCCTCCTTCGACGAGATGAAGGAAGCGCTCAATCTTGCCTCCAAGTCGGGGATCCATCGCCTGATCACGGCGCTGGAGGAACGCGGTTTCATTCGCCGGCTACCAAACCGGGCGCGCGCGCTGGAAGTGCTGAGATTGCCTGATTCGATCGCGCCCGGTCTCAACGCGGCGAAAAAGTTCTCGCCAAGCGTCATCCAGGGCAGTCTCGGTCAAGGCGGCCTCGGTCAGGGCAGCCTTGGCCGCCAGATCAAGCCGGCGCCGTCGCGCTTACCGTCGGCCGGCAATGACGACGACGCGGTTTCCGCCGTGTCGATCCCGGTGATGGGCCGCATCGCCGCCGGTGTGCCGATCGATGCCATCCAGCACCAGACGCATTCGATCTCTGTGCCTCCGGACATGATCATGGGCGGCGAGCACTACGCGCTTGAGGTCAAGGGCGACTCGATGATCGAGGCCGGTATCTTCGATGGCGACACGGTCATTATCCGCAATGCGAATACGGCAAGCCCGGGCGAGATCGTCGTGGCGCTGGTCGATGAGGAAGAAGCGACACTGAAGCGGTTTCGCCGCAAGGGTGCCTCTATTGCCCTTGAAGCCGCCAACCCGGCCTATGAGACGCGCATTTTCGGACCGGACAGGGTCAAGGTGCAAGGCAAGCTCGTTGGGCTGATCAGGCGTTACTGAGCAGGGACGGCAACCGGCTTTTCGGGTTTGCTATAGGGCGGCATTCCCCTCGCCTCGCGTGAAAATTTTCGCTGCGCATGCCAGGGCCGATATGGCCTGTCCACCGCGAAGCTGATGATCGGTGGACCGGTGGCGGATTGGCGGTCGAAGAAGACGGCCGCACTGCCCTTGCGGGCGAGTTGCCGTTTGGTGACGACGAGAACCAGGGGATTGTGGCAGGCATCATAGCCTGTCGCGTCATTGACGACGATCAGGTCGGCGAAACCGCAGGCCTTCCAGGTGTCCTTGCGATCTTCGACATGCGCTATGATCGCACCGGACGGATGCCTGGCGAGACAGATCCCTTCAGTGCAATAGAACGGCGCTCCCGGCGGCAGATTGACGGCATCGGCAATGTCGAACTGTCCCTCCGCCTTGTTGAACGTCTCCGGTACGATGATGGTTTCGGATTTCAGCGCGCGTTTCCAGTTGTCGACGGTGAATTCATTCGGACGTGCCCGGCTGACCGCGAGTTCGCCGCCCCCGATCGGCAGCGCGACCAGCCGCGCATCTTCCGAGATCAGCACATCGGGCGTACGCGTGTCCGACACCGTCAACAGGCCGGCAAGCGCGAATGGGAGCGCCGCGAGCCGCAGCCATGTCGTCGCCATCGTCGCGATGACCAGGGCGATCGTCACGAGCAGCACTGATTGCTGCGAGATCAGCCCGACCGCGTCGACCGGCGAACGGTCCGAAATCCACGCCGATATGGCGATCATGACGGTCAGGCCCTTGCCCATCAGGTAGAGCGCTGGCCAGTCCAATCCGAACGGCATGAGCAGCGCGCTGGCAACGGCCAGGAACATCACGACCGACACGATCGGCATGACGGCCAGGTTGGCGAACAGGCTGAGCGGCGATACCCGCTGGAAATGCCAGATGGCAAACAGCGCCGTGGCGCTTCCGGCGATGATGGAGGTCATGGCCAATCCACCTGTCGCCAGCAGGAATTTTCGCGTCAGGAACCCGGGCAAGGATCGCTTTGCCGGTGGCGGTCTCGTCTTTCCCGCTCGGTGATCCGCCCAGCCGGCATAGGCGCCCACCAAGGCCGCGGTCGCGGCGAACGACATCTGGAAGCTCGGGCCTGCCACCTCATGCGGCGACACCACGATGACAGCAATCGCCGAGATCGCCAGATTGCGCATGGTCAGCGCCGCGCGATCGAACAAAACGGCAATCAGCATCACCGCCAGCATGATGAAGCTGCGCTCGGCGGCAACGACGATGCCTGAAATGACGAGATAGGCGGCAATCGAGAACAGTGCGGCGGCGGCGGCGTATTTCTTCACCGGCCGACGTGCGGAAAAGTCCGGGAACAGCGCGAAGGCGCCGCGCAGCAGACCCATGATCGTGCCGGCGACCAATGCCATGTGCAGTCCGGAAATGGAGATGATGTGATAGATGCCGGTGCGCCGCATCGCTTCGTTGATTTCATCGGGAATGCCGGCGCGCACACCCACGATCAGCGCCGCCGCGATCTCACCTTCGGCGCCGCCAACGCTGCCCCTGATATGGTCGGCGATGGCCTCGCGGGCATTTTCTATCCCGGAGGAAAGGCGGGCCGACAGAGGCATGTCACCGTCGTCGGCGGGGACAATCTTTGGATTGCCGAGAAAGAATCCGCTGCCGCCAATGCCGGCGAAATAGCTGTCGAAGGAGAAATCATAGCTGTCCGGACGCACCGGGCCGGTCGGGGGCAGCAGTTTGGCGTAGCCTGATATAAGCGAGCCGGCGGTCATTTCCGGCGGTATCTTGCGAGCCGAAAGCCGGACCCGTTCCGGCGCATAGCGCAGTTTCGGCCGGGCGGTCGAAGTCACGTCTATGGTTAGTCGGATGCGGCCGGTCTCCATCTGCTCCAGTGAGACCACGCGGCCGGTCAGTTGTGTCGAGATTTCCGAGCCCAGCGTTCGGGTTCCGGTGCGCCAAGTCTCGACTTTCGCGGCGAGCAAGCCAAGCGTGCACAACAGCACCGCCATGAAGCTCAGATGGGTTTTAGGCCGGGAGCGCGCGGCAAGCGCGCAGATCGCCATCAGCACGACGACCGCGACCGGCTTTGCAAAATCGGGCTCCTCCGCCAGCGAGAAGTAGCCGATCGCTCCAACGGCCAGACAGACCGGCACCAGCAGGAAGGCGATGCCCCGGTCAAGCTCCAGTTCCGCCGCCTTGGCCACGCCGTGGCGCAGGCGAGGCCATGATCGCAGGCTGAATTGCCGGCGCACACGCACGATCCTGCCCGCGGCAGGGGGTGGAACTGGCGCTGGGATATCCGCCTGCAGCGGCGGGCCGCCGGGCGCAGGCACGAAGGGCGATGGCAATGGGGCCGCCAAAGGCGCCGCAAACAGCAAGCGTTCGCTGACGCCAACCCCAGCGTCCTCGCCTCGATCCGAACCCCGGCCCCGTCCAGCCATCGGGTCTGCCCCTTGCGCCCTCGACACCCTATGCTACATGAACGCGCACCGCGCGAAAGTCCGCGCATCCGCACCCCGCTTCAGACTTTCCCGAGAGTTCCATGTCCGACAAGGTCGTCACCCGTTTTGCCCCCTCGCCCACCGGCTACCTGCACATCGGCGGCGCGCGCACGGCGCTGTTCAACTGGCTCTATGCCAAACACACCGGCGGCACGATGCTGCTGCGCATCGAGGACACCGATCGCGAGCGTTCGACCGAGGCGGCGACGGCTGCCATCCTGGACGGCCTCTCCTGGCTCGGGTTGACCTGGGACGGCGACGCGGTCTCGCAATTCGAGCGTGCGCCGCGCCACCGCGAGGTGGCCGAGGAACTCGTGCGCATGGGCAAGGCCTATTACAGCTACGAGACGCCTGCCGAACTCGAGGCGATACGCGAGGCAGCACGGGCCAAGGGCCTGCCGCCGCGCTACAATGGCCAATGGCGCGATCGTGATGCGTCCGAGGCGCCGTCCGGTGTCAAGGGTGCCATCCGCATCAAGGCGCCGACCGAGGGCGAGACGGTGGTGCACGACCGCGTCCAGGGCGAGGTGCGCTTCCCCAACAAGGACCTCGACGACTTCATCATCCTGCGTTCGGACGGCAACCCGACCTACATGCACGCCGTCGTCGTCGACGACCACGACATGGGGGTCACGCATATCATCCGCGGCGACGATCACCTGACCAATGCCGCCCGCCAGACCGTGATCTACGATGCCATGGGCTGGGACGTGCCGTCGATGTCGCACATCCCGCTGATCCATGGCGCCGACGGCGCCAAGCTGTCGAAGCGGCACGGAGCGCTCGGCGTCGAGGCCTATCGCGCCATGGGCTATCTGCCGGAGGCGCTGCTCAATTACCTGGCGCGTCTGGGCTGGAGCCATGGCGACGACGAGATCATGTCGATCAAGGACATGATCTCCTGGTTCGACATCGGCGATGTCAACAAGGGCGCGGCCCGCTTCGACTTCGCCAAGCTGGAGGCGCTGAACGGCGTCCATATGCGCCGCATGGCCGATGCCGAACTCTTCGACATCTTCATCGCCACCCTGCCCTATCTCGAGGGTGGCCCGGCGATGGCCGCGCGTCTTGACGAACACAACAAGGCGCAGCTGCTGGCGGCACTTCCGGGCCTGAAGGAGCGCGCCAAGACGCTTGTCGAGCTCGTCGATGGTGCGGCCTTCCTGTTTGCCACGCGGCCGCTGCCGATCGACGACAAGGCAGCGCTCCTGCTCAATGACGATGCCCGCAAGATCCTGCGCGGCGCTCACGAAGCTTTGAACGCGCTTTCGGGCGACTGGACGGCTGCAGCGGCGGAAGCGGCGGTCCGCGACTACGCGCTGGCCGGAGGCTACAAGCTTGGCGCCGTGGCGCAGCCCTTGCGGGCCGCCCTGACCGGCAAAAGCACCTCCCCGGGCGTATTCGACGTACTGGCCGTTCTGGGGCGCGAGGAAAGCCTGGCGCGCATAGGCGATCAAATCGATTAGGAGCAAACTGGCCCAAGAAGATTGGCATTGAAAGGCGGGTTTCGCAGTGCAACATTAGGCTCTGGCCCAATCTGGCACGCACCTCCTAAAATGCGGTGGCGAATACGCGCATTGCGGTGATTTCGACGTGTCGCTTTGCAAAAATTTGCCTTTGCCGGCATGAGAAACAAGAAGGAGTTCGCAATGACCGAAGCTGCTAAAAAACTGGATGTGGGCGGCAAGGGCCAGGAGGCCACGGCAACGCTGGAATTCGGCGGCAAGACTCATGAATTCAAGGTGCGAAGCGGTTCTGTCGGACCCGACGTCATCGACATCGCCACGCTCTACAGCACCACCGGCGCCTTCACCTACGATCCCGGCTTCACCTCGACCGCAAGCTGCGAGTCCGAAATCACCTTCATCGATGGCGATGCCGGCATTCTCCTGCACCGCGGTTATCCGATCGACCAGTTGGCCGAGCACGGCGACTTCCTCGAAGTCTGCTATCTCCTGCTCTATGGCGAACTGCCGACCAAGGCGCAGAAGGACGATTTCGATTACCGCGTGACGCGCCACACCATGGTGCATGAGCAGATGTCGCGCTTCTTCACCGGCTTCCGCCGCGACGCGCACCCGATGGCGGTGATGTGCGGCGTGGTCGGCGCGCTGTCGGCCTTCTATCACGACTCGACCGACATTTCCGATCCCTACCAGCGCATGGTCGCTTCCATGCGGCTGATCGCCAAGATGCCGACGATCGCGGCCATGGCCTACAAGTACCACATCGGCCAGCCCTTCATTTACCCGAAGAACGAGCTGAATTTCGCCGCCAACTTCCTGCACATGTGCTTTGCGGTGCCGTGCGAGGAGTACAAGATCAATCCGGTGCTGGCCCGCGCCATGGAGCGCATTTTCATCCTGCACGCCGATCACGAGCAGAACGCCTCGACCTCGACCGTTCGCCTTGCCGGCTCTTCGGGCGCCAACCCGTTCGCCTGCATCGCCGCCGGCATCGCTTGCCTGTGGGGCCCGGCCCATGGTGGCGCCAATGAAGCTGCGCTCAACATGCTGGGCGAGATCGGCCATGTCGATCACATCCCGGAATTCATCGCCCGCGCCAAGGACAAGAACGACCCGTTCCGGCTGATGGGCTTTGGCCATCGCGTCTACAAGAACTACGATCCGCGCGCCAAGATCATGCAGAAGACGGCGCATGAAGTTCTGGGCGAACTCGGCATCAAGGACGATCCGCTGCTCGACATCGCCATGGAGCTGGAAAAGATCGCGCTGACCGATCCCTATTTCATCGAGAAGAAGCTCTACCCGAATGTCGACTTCTATTCCGGCATCACGCTGAAGGCGCTGGGCTTCCCCACCACCATGTTCACCGTGCTGTTCGCGGTTGCCCGCACCGTCGGCTGGATTGCGCAGTGGAAAGAGATGATCGAGGACCCGCGCCAGAAGATCGGCCGCCCGCGCCAGCTCTACACCGGCGCGCCGGAGCGCGACTACGTGCCGATCGCCAAGCGGTAAGTTTCAGCGAATAGCGAATAGCGAATAGGAAGGCAGCGGGCGCTGGTCGGCACCCGGCCCTACTCGCTATTTGCTACTCCCTATTCGCTCTTTTGATGCATCCCATCACCACCTGGGCCGCGATCTCGCCCGACGGTCTGTCCGTTGCCATGCGCCTGGCGATCTCGGCAAAGCCATCCTTCTGCCAGGCGCGCATGCCGCTGTCGGCGAACAGCGCTTCCATCTGCCGGGCCAGATTGTTCGGCCTGACGTACTCATTGTAGAATTCCGGAATAAGCGCACGATCCGCGATCAGGTTGGGCAGCAGCGCCGACCAGACTGGAACCAGATATGGCACGACGGCCCGTGCAATGGGATCGAGCCTGTAGCACGAGACCATCGGCACGCCGGCGAGCGCGAGTTCCAGCGATACCGTCCCTGATGCGATCAGCGCGGCATCGGCCTTGCCGAAAGCCTGCCATTTGCGTTGGGGATCGATGATGATCTCGGGCTTTTCATCCCACCTTGCGACCGAAGATTTGACGAGGTCGGCGACGTGCGGCACCGTCGGTAAAAGCAGCCGCAGGCGATGTCCGCGAGCGCGCAGCATCGACACCGTTTCGCCGAATGGGTCGAGCAGCCGCCGCACCTCGCCGCGCCGCGAGCCGGGCAGGACGAGCAGCGTCTTGATGCGATCCGGAGCAAGATCGCGCGGCAGCTCCTGCGCCTTCGCGGCAGCAAGCACACCCGCATCATGTGTGAGGCGATGCCCGACATAGGTGCCGGGCGGCCCATCCAATCGCTCGAGTTCCTTCACCTCGAACGGCAGGATGCAGAGGATATGGTCGACATAGGGCTTCATCGCCACCGCCCTGCCCGGCCGCCAGGCCCAGACGCTCGGGCAGACATAGTGGATGATGGGGATCGACGGATTGGCCGCACGCACCTTCTTGGCGACGCGCAAGGAAAAATCCGGGCTGTCGATGGTGACCAGGCAGTCCGGCCTTTCGTCCGCGACGGTTTTGGCCAGCTGGTTGATCCGCCTGACCAAACGCGGCAGATCGCGCAGGACGGCGCTAAAACCCATCAGCGCGATCTCGCCGGCATCGAAGGGCGACACCAGGCCCAATTCCGTGAGATGGCGGCCGCCGAGGCCGACGAGTTGCACCTGGCGGCCTGTTGCCTGGCGGAGCGAACGCACGATGTCGGCGCCAAGCAGATCGCCTGATTCCTCGCCCGCGACGATCGCGATCTTGAGCGCCTTGTCAGCCATCCGAGGGCTCCGCTGCGGCCACTCCGACAATGAACAGGCCGAGTTCATTGGCGCGCGACAAGGTTGCGGGACTTTCGAGGATCAGTGAGCGTCCCGCTTCGACGGCAATGCCGGCGAGCCCGGCCGCATGCGCTGCTTCGACAGTCTGTGGACCAATGGAAGGAAGATCCGCGCGCAGTTCCTGGCCAGGCTTGGCGCATTTGACCAGGACACCGCGCGTCTTCCCGGCGATACGGCCGTGACCACGCAGCAGCTTGGCACGGTCGAGTAATCCGGCCGTGCCCTCGATGCCCTCGAGCGCAATGGTCCGGCCGCCGACCGCGATCGCCGCCTGGCCGATATCCAGCGCCCCGATGGCTTTTGCCGCCGCAAAGCCTGCCTCGATGTCGCGCCGGTCCGATTTCTGTGGCGCGGCCTTGGTCAAGACCCCTTCGCCGACGACAAGGTCCGGCACGATTTCGTGGGCACCGATGACCTTTATCCCCCGGGCCTCGAGACCTCGCGCCAGCACCTTCAACAAGCCATCGTCACCGCGCGCCAACGCCATGACGACAAGAGGTATCACCGCGAGCAGGCCGAGGCTTGGACGCAGATGCGTCAGCCTTGGCCGGCGCTTGATCTCCCCGGCAAGCACCAGGTGGGTAATCCGGCGATGTTTGAGCAAAGGAACAAGTGAGCCGATCGCCTCGAGGGCAAGGGTCTCATGCTCATACCGGCACAATTCCGGCAGGCGATCGGCCTCGCCTTCCATGAGGACGATGAAGGGCGGATAACCCTGCCCGGCCGAGCCGGCCGCGACCTCGACCGGAAGACTGCCGCCGCCGGCAATGATGCCGATCCTGGCATCAGGCGGGAGATCAAGACCAGCAGAAGCTGTCTCAGTCTTCATCATCGGCATCGTCGCCATCGCCGCCCTTGAGCGATGGCACCGCATAGTGCCGCTTGCCGCGACTGGTGATGAAATCGATGATCTTCATGGCGGTCGGAGACGAGGCGAACTCGGCCTTGGCGAATTCGATGTTCTCGCCGACGGTGCGGGAGCGGTCGAAGATCGTCTTGTAGGCGCTGCGCAGCAGATGGATTTCGGACCTCGGCAGGCCGGCACGCTTCAGCCCGATGATGTTGAGACCGCGCAGGCTGGCGCGGTTGCCGACAGCGATGGCGTAGGGAATGACGTCGCCGACGATCGCGGAGCAGCCGCCCAGAAACGCGTTGTCACCGACGCGCACGAACTGATGAACGGCGGTCAGGCCACCAATATAGACATTGTTGCCGACCTCGCAGTGGCCGCCCAGCGTCGCCCCGTTGGCAAAGGTGGCATTGTTGCCGACCACGCAATCATGGGCAATGTGGGCGTAGGCAAGGAAATTGCCATTGTCGCCCACCGTGGTTTCGCCGCGGCTGGTGTCGGTGCCGACATGCATGGTGACGCCTTCGCGGATGGTGCAGTTGGCGCCGATGACCAGCGTCGTGCGGCCACCCTTGTGCTTGGTGTTCTGCGGCGGTCCGCCCAGTATCGCCATCGGATAGACCTTGGTCGAGGCCCCAATGGTGGTCGCGCCCATCACGGAGACATGGCTGACCAGTTCGACACCATCGCCGATCAGGGCATCGGCGCTGATATGGCAGAACGGCCCTATGCGCGCACCTTGGCCGATTTGAGCACCTTCTTCCACAACGGAGGAAGGATGGATTGAAGTCATGATTTTCATAGGCACTCGATCGTCAGTCGCTGGTGACCATCATGGCTGAAATCTCGGCCTCGGCCGCCTTGGTGCCATCGACCAGGGCTTCGCAGGCGAATTTGAGCAGGTTGCCGCGCTTCTTGATTTTCTTGACGTGGATCTTCAACTGGTCGCCGGGAACGACCGGTTTGCGGAATTTGGCGTTGTCGATGGTCAGGAAATAGACCAACGACGGCTTCGACGCCCCGAGGCTTCGGATGCAGATGGCGCCTGCCGTTTGCGCCATCGCCTCGACGATCAGCACGCCCGGCATCACCGGCTGGTCCGGGAAATGCCCCTGAAAATGCGGCTCATTGATGGTGACGTTCTTTATACCGATGGCCGATTCATCGCCGTCGATGTCGATGATGCGGTCGATCATCAGGAAGGGATAGCGGTGCGGCAGGAGCTTCATCAGCCCCATTATGTCGACCGCCTCCAACGTCGCCGCCGCCACCATGTCAGCCATTGTCCTTGCCCTGCTTGCGTGCCCTGGCCATCGTGCGCAACATGGCTATCTCCCGCATGGCTTCGGCCATCGGCTGTGCCGGGTAACCGCCCCAGATCTCGCCCGCAGGGACATTGCTCATAAACCCACTTCTGGCGGCAAGCTTGGCTCCCGTGCCGATGGTCAGGTGATCCGCAAGCCCGACGCCGCCGCCCATGGTGACATTGTCACCCACGACCACGGAACCGGAAATACCCGAAAGCCCGGCCACGATGCAATTGCGCCCGATGCGGACGTTATGGGCGATCTGCACCAGATTGTCGATCTTGGTGCCCTGGCCGATGATCGTATCGGACATGGCGCCGCGATCGACGGTTGAATTGGAGCCGATCTCGACGTCGTCCTGGATGACCACCCGTCCGATTTGCGGAACACGCTCCGGTCCCTTGGCGCCGCCAACAAAGCCGAAGCCATCCTGGCCGATCCTGGCGCCACCATGGATAATGACCCGATTGCCGATCAGCGCATACTGGACGCTGGCGCCCGGGCCGATATAGCCGTCGCGGCCGATCTGGCAGGACTGTCCAATGACCGCGTTGGGCGCGATGACGGTGCCGCTGCCGATCGAGACGCCTGGCCCGATGACCACGCCGGCCTCGATGACAGCGCCGGCTTCGACATGCGCGGTCGGATCGACATGGGCATGCGGCGAAACACCGGTTTCACTGGTCATTGGCCCTGGTGTGGCGGCTGTAGGGAACAGCAGTCGGCCGACCAGCGCGAATGCCTGCTGCGGACGCGGATGGATCAAAACGGCAATGTCGGCCGGTGCCTTGTTGGCGAATTCCGCCGGGCACAGGACGGCCGCCGCGCGCAGCGACGGCATCAGCGCGGAATTACGCTTGCCGTCGACGAAGACGAGCGCATTGGCTCCGCCTTCGCTGGCCGGAGCCAGCGCCGAGATCGAAACGTCGGATTGGCCGGAATCGACAAGCACCGAGCCGGTCAGATTCGCGACTTCGGCCGCCGTATACCGGCGTGATGGCGCGAAGAACACCGGATCGGTCATTCCAGAAGCTATATCCAGCTAGGTCGGAACATTTCTCCCGGATCCGAAAACCCGGGAGCATCGTTGGCCGCCGATCAGAAGCGGGTCGATATGCCGAAGTTGAATTCCTGCACGTCGTCGCTCGCTTCCTTCTTGACCGGGATCGCGTAGTCGATACGGATCGGACCGAACGGCGAAGCCCACATCAGGCCGAGACCGACCGAAGCGCGCAATTTCATACCAACCGACGACTGGTCAACCAGGCTCTGGTCGCCAATCTGGCTGCCATAGAGCGTTGCCGCGTCTGCGAACACGGCGCCGCGCAGGCCGAAGCTCTCGGGAACGACCGGCAACGGAAACTGCGCCTCCGCCGAGGCGTTGAAATAGGTGGTGCCTCCCAGATGGTCGCCTACACCGGCAGAGTCGACCGGGCCGATGCCGCCATAGGCAAAGCCGCGGATCATACGATCAGTGCTCTGGAACTGATCGAAGATGCGTAGACCGCCTTCGTTGCCGTAACCCTCGACATGACCAGCGCCACCTGAGATGAGGCCAACCAGATCAAGCTGCTCCGACAGCGTTTGGTAGACACTGCCGCGACCGGTGATCTTTACGAACTTTGCATCGCCACCAAGACCAGCCACTTCGACTGTCGTATTGGCGTAGATACCCTCATGCGGATTCTTCATGTCATCGATCGTGTTGTAGACCAGCCCCAGGCTGATCGACGACTTGATCCAAGGGCTTTCAG
This sequence comes from Mesorhizobium sp. dw_380, assembly GCF_018588885.1. Taxonomy (GTDB): domain Bacteria; phylum Pseudomonadota; class Alphaproteobacteria; order Rhizobiales; family Rhizobiaceae; genus Mesorhizobium. Next base: position 130,132 of record NZ_JAFFIW010000006.1, on the reverse strand, counting down.
CGATGCCATCCAAGATGGCCGGCGAAATCGTGCAGGTACCGTCTGGATTTCCAACTGTGGTAGGACCGCAATTATCGTCGACTTTATACTTCTCTTGCGAGATGTTGTACGCCAGTTGGGTTGTGATGCTGTTGGTGATCGGCAGCCCGAAGCGCACAGTCGCACCCGTGGTGTCGCTGTCATAGTTGTTCTTGTACTGCCTCGTCGACTTATAGACGTCGAAGCCGGCTGCGATGCGCCGACCGAGGAAATACGGCTCGGTGAACGAAACGCTGTAGTCGCGTGAATTCTTGCCGCCACCGGCCGACAGCTTGATGAACTGGCCGCGGCCGAGGAAGTTGCGTTCGGTGATCGATCCTTCGACGGACGGACCCGCCGTGTCGCCACCGGTGGAATAGCCGGCGCCAACCGAGAATTCACCCGTCGACTTCTCGACCACGTCGACCACCAGAACAACCTGGTCGGGCTGCGAGCCGGGCACCGTCGAGATGTCGACTTTGTCAAAATAATTCAGGTCTTCCAGGCGCTTCTTCGCGCGCTGGATGAGCACCTGGTTGAACGCGTCGCCCTCGCTGACGTCGAATTCGCGGCGGATGACATAGTCGCGCGTGCGATCGTTGCCGCGGATCTCGATGCGCTCGATATAGGCCTTGGTGCCCTGGTCGACCGTATAGACCACCGAAATGGTGTGGTTCTCGAAGTTGCGATCGCCGCGTGGCGTCACCTGCGCGAAGGCGTAGCCGGAGCCGGCCACCTTCTCGGTGAGCGCGATGATGGAATCCTCGACGTCCTTGGCGTTGTAGACGTCGCCCTTATGGGTCTCGACCACCGATTCCAGCGACTTGGCGTCGACTTCCGGGATCGTGCTTTCGACGCTGACGTCGCCGAACGTGTAACGCTCGCCTTCCTGAACGGTGATGGTGACCGTGTATTTGTTCGTCGCGTTGTCGAGTTCGCCGACAGCCGACACGACCTGGAAATCGGCGTAGCCGTGATTGTAGTAGAAGCGGCGCAGCAGTTCCTGGTCGGCGCGCAGCTTGTCCTCGTCATAGACGTCATCGCGCAGGATGAACGAAACCCAGGACGAGCGCTTGGTGTTGATCACATCCGACAGTCGGCGGCTCGAATAAGCGCTGTTGCCGACGAAATTGATCGCGGCGATCTGCGTGCGTTCGCCTTCGGTGATGTGGAACACCACATTCACGCGGTTGTCGCCGAGTTCCATGATCTGCGTGGTCACGCCGGCATCGTCGCGGCCGATGCGCCTGTAGGCGGCCTTGACCGCCTCGACATCGGAATCGAGCGCCGCCTGCGAGAACGCGCTGCGCGGCTTTAACTGAACTGCCGCCTGAAGCGCATTGTCCTTGAGCTTCTTGTTGCCCTGGAACAGCACCTGGTTGACGACCTTGTATTCAGCAACCTTGACCACCAGCGTCGAGCCGACCTGGTTGATCTGGACATCCGAGAACAGGCCGGTACCGAACAGCGCCTTGACCGCGGCGTCGATGTCGGAACTGGAGAACGCCTTGCCCGGCTTGATGGTGATGTAGTTGCGGATGGTTTCGGCGTCGACACGCTGGTTGCCGCTCACCTCCACCCTGCTGACGACAGCGGCTTCAGCCGTCGATGTGGCAACGAATTGCACTGCGAGCGCACCTGGTACGACCAGAGCGGCGGACAGTGCCGCCGCTGACGCGGCGTTCAGAAACTTGGATGCTGCCTTCATCGGGCTTAATAACCTTTTCTCGTAGTCCCCACGGCGAGAAAACCGGACGTGCGGTAATTTCCCCTACCGTATTAACCGGATTTTCCCTACACGCAAGGCTTCTGGTTAATTTGTATTTACTTAACCGAGCTGCGTGGCTTTCGCGTCACTCATATCCCCGTGCATGGTAAACGGCGTCTCAACATCGACCATGCCAAAGCCAAATTCCTTCATGATTTCAGCATCCAAACAGATCGTTCCAGAAAACGAACCCCATGAAGGACAAGACCAGAAGCAGACCGGCCCGATAGGCCAATTCCATCATCCGTTCCGACACCGGCCGGCGAATGAGGGCCTCCACCCCGTAGAACAAGAGGTGGCCGCCGTCGAGGGGGGGAATCGGCAAAAGGTTTAGAATACCTATCCCGACGGAGAGCAGCGCGACGAGCTGCACCAGCCATTCGAAACCCAGCTTGGCGGCCTTGCCGGCCATGTCTGCGATCTTGACCGGACCGCCCAGCTGGCACTTGTCCTCGCGCCCGACAGCGAAACGCTGCAGGAACTGGCCGGTGCGCTCGATGACGTGGCCTGTTTCCTCGACTGCCGCCGCAACGGCCCCAACGGGCGTGTAGGTGATGAGACGAGGCTGGCCGAGTTCCTTGTTGTTGACGACGCCGATCACGGCGACTTTGACCTTGTTGCCGAGTGCGTCTTCCTGCTCCATCAACCGCGGCGTCGCGGTCACCGTGACTTCCTTGCCGCCGCGCAGCATGACGAAGGTGATGGTATCGCCGGCGCGGCCTGAAACCAGCCGCTGGACGTCGCCGAAGGTTTCGACCTTGCTGCCGTCGACGCTGACGAATCGGTCACCGGGCAGGATGCCGGCTTTGGCCGCCGGACTGTCCGTTGTGACTTCCGCCACCATGGGCTCCGCGACATAGCGCCCGTAGGCGGCAAACAGGACAGCAAAGACGACGATCGCCAGCAGGAAATTGAACAGAGGCCCGGCCGCCACCGTCGCCGCGCGCTTCCAGATCGCCTGGGTGTGGAAGGCAACCTTGCGCTCCTCGTCGGTCAACGTTTCCAACTCTTCCGACGTGGGCTGGCTGGAGGTTGCGCTCATATCGCCGACAAATTTGACATAGCCGCCAAGCGGTATGGCGCAAAGCTTCCAGCGCGTGCCGTGCCTGTCGTTGAAGCCGATCAGTTCGGGGCCGAAGCCGATCGAAAAAGCCTTGACCCCGATGCCGCACCAGCGGCCGACGAGGTAGTGGCCCATTTCGTGGACGAACACCACCACAGTCAGCACGAAGAGAAACGGTACGAGCGTGCCGAGAAAGAAGCCCTCGGTGCTGAAGATCGCGTGAAGAATCCCGTTCAACTCAAGCCCTCAATTCTTCCGCGGTTGCCTTGAGACTGTGGCATCAATCCAGGCGAATCCAAGGCGCGCCCGCACCAGATCGTGGAACGACATCGTTCAAATCGAAAACAGCCCCTGTGCCGGATGATCGGCGCCCGCCGAAATCCAGCCAATGACGTATAGGGCAAGAGCCGCCGCGACAAGCCCGTCGACACGGTCCATCACGCCGCCATGGCCGGGAATGAGGACGCCCGAATCCTTGCGGTCGTGCCGCCGCTTGACCCAGGATTCGAACAGGTCGCCGGCCTGGGCGACAATCGAAAGCACGAGCGCCACCACGCCGAGCAAGGCCAGATTCCCGCCACCGGCAGCAACGGCGGCCAGAATGAGCCCGGCAACGACACCGCCAACCGCGCCGCCCAGCGCGCCGCTGCGCGTCTTGCCAGGCGAAATCGACGGCGCCAGTTTGGGACCGCCGACGGCGCGCCCCACGAAATAGGCAAAAATGTCGGTCGCCCATACGACCGCGAACAGGAACAGGATGGCGACAAGGCCCGAACGGTCGCCATCGCGCAGCAGGGCGAGCGACAAGCCGGACACGCTGGCATAGGCAAGACCGCTCGCCTCCCACTGCCCGGTGTTGCGAACCAGAGCGGCAATCGCCGTTGCGGCAGTCAGAATAACGACCAGCGGCAGCAGCCAGGATGCGGGAAAGCCGGCAATCAAGGCGCCGATGAAAACGACCATCAGCGCTTCGGGCAGGAAGCCGAGCTCATTGGCCGCGGCGGACCGCGACATGCGTGTCCACTCGTAAAAGATCATCGCCGACATCACCGCGCACAGCAGCCGGAAAGGCAGGCCGCCAAGCCAGGTCAGGCCAAGGGCGATGACGGCAAGCACGACCGCTGAAATGACGCGGAGCTGAAGGTTGCTCATCCCGCGGCCGGTCGCGAAGCGACGTCCTGCGCGCCAAGTCCGCCAAAGCGGCGCTCGCGGCCGGCAAATTCACGCAAGGCTTCGGCGAGGTGCTCGCGGTTGAAGTCTGGCCAATAGCAAGGCAGGAAGACGAGTTCGCTGTAGGCAGCCTGCCACAAGAGGAAGTTGGACAGGCGAAGCTCGCCGCTGGTGCGTATGACCAGCTCCGGATCGGGAATGCCTTGCGTGTCGAGACAACCGGCAAAGCTTTCGGCGGTGATCGCCTCGCTGTCGATTTCGCCACGCGCCACGGCCGAGGCAAGTTTGCGCGCCGTGCGAACGATCTCGTCGCGCCCGCCATAGTTGAAGGCAATCACCAGCGTCAGCGCTTCGTTGCCTGATGTGAGCGATTCGGCTTCGTCGAGCAGCCCTCTGATATCGGCCTTCAGCCCTGTCCTGTCGCCGATGATCCTGACACGCACGCCGCTCTGGTGCAGTTCGGCCAGGTCACGGCGGATGAACAGCTTCAACAGCCCCATCAGGTCGCTGACTTCGGACTTCGGCCGCGACCAGTTCTCCGACGAGAAGGCGTAGACGGTCAGGAAGGAGATGCCGAGATCCGGTGCCGCGCGAACCGTCTTGCGCAGCGCCTCGACACCGGCGCGATGACCCGCGAGCCTCGGCATGCCGCGCGCCTTGGCCCAGCGTCCATTTCCATCCATGATGATCGCGACATGCGCGGGCGTTGTCATGATCTCGCTTTCGGGTCAGCCGACGGCCAACCCTAAACCTGCATGATTTCAGCTTCCTTGTCGGAAAGCAGATGATCGATGGTGCTGATCGTTTCGTCGGTAAGCTTCTGGACCTGGTCAGAACGCTTGCGCTGATCGTCTTCGCTGATCACGCCGTCCTTCTCCGCCTTCTTCAGGAAGTCCATGCCGTCGCGGCGCACATGGCGCGCGGCGACGCGGGCATTCTCGGCGTAGGTATGCGAGATCTTGACCAGTTCCTTGCGGCGCTGTTCGTTGAGCTCCGGCAGCGGAATCCTGAGATTGGTGCCGTCGACGATCGGGTTGAAGCCCAGATTGGATTCGCGGATGGCGCGGTCGACGGCGCCGACCATCGACTTGTCCCAGACCGACACCGAGATCATGCGCGGCTCCGGCACCGTGACGTTGGCCACCTGGTTGATCGGCATGGTCGTGCCATAGGCTTGTACCTGGATCGCATCGAGCAGGTTGCTGGAGGCGCGACCGGTCCGCAGCGAAGCCAGATCATGCTTGAACGCCGCGATTGCCCCATCCATGCGCCGCTTGAGATCGTCGTACTCACCACTCATCTTAGTCTCCTCAACCCGTCTGCGCGGGTTCACTGCTTCGGGGCAAGGCCCCGTTCGAGCCTGATTTTCGAAACGCCGGTTTCCCTTTTCTAGGAATCGGGCCCCGGATCATTCGTCCGCGACGACCGTGCAGCGGCCGCCGCCCCTCAGAATATCGCCGAAACCACCTTTTTCGTGGATCGAATAGACGATTATCGGAATGTTGTTTTCGCGCGCAAGTGCAATCGCAGCCGTATCCATGATGGAAAGGCCGCGATTTATGACTTCGGCATGGCTGATGCGCTCGAAACGCGTCGCGTTCGGGTCCTTCTTCGGGTCGGCCGAATAGACGCCATCGACCTGCGTGCCCTTGAACAGCGCATCGGCGCCGATTTCGGCAGCGCGCAGTGCTGCGGCCGAATCAGTGGTGAAGAACGGATTGCCGGTGCCGCCGGCGAAGATCACCACCTTGCCCTGGTTCATGTAGGCAGTGGCCTGGCGCTGCGAAAAGCTCTCGCACAGCTCGGGCATGGCGATCGCGGACAGCACCACGGCATCGACTCCGATCTTGTTCAGCGATGTGCGCAGCGCCAGCGAGTTGATCACCGTGGCAAGCATGCCCATGTGGTCGCCGGTGACGCGGTCTCCGCCCTTGGACGCGACGGCCACGCCGCGAAAGATGTTGCCGCCGCCGATGACAACGCCGACCTCGATGCCCAGTGCACGGGCCTCGGCGATGTCGGCCGCGATGCGATCCACGACCGAGACGTCGATGCCGAAATGCTGTTCGCCCATCAACGCTTCACCCGACGCTTTCAGCAAGACACGTCGGTAGAGGGGCTTCACCGTCATCTGGTCCTCGTCATTTTGCATGTAGGTCGCGCCTGGGCCGGCCGCCTTCGCGCGGGCGCCGCCCCGAACATCGGCACGATGCCGAGTTCCGATACACGAAGGGCGCCGCGATGTCACGCGGCGCCCAATCGGCAAATTCGTGGCAACCGTGCCCGGCTGATCAGTTGGTGGACACGCCGGCCGGCTCGCCCTCGATGAGCACCGGCGACGCATAGCCGGAGGGCTTGTCGCCGGTTGCAGCACCGCCGGTGACGCGCGCCTGTATCTGCGGCCCGAAATAGGAATAGGGAAACGGCGCTGGAGTTCTGCTGACGCAATCCAGCCGGTCGCGAAGCCCTGCGGGAATCTCGAAATCCAGCGCGCCGAGATTGTCCTGCATCTGGCTGAGCTTCGTCGCACCGAGGATGACGGTGGCGATCCCCGGCTGCGTCGCCACCCAGTTGAGCGCGACCTGGGGCATGCTGCGGCCGAGCTCGGATGCGACCTTCTCGAGTTCGGCCACGATGGTCCAGTTGCGCTCGGTGAATTTCTGGAAGCCTGGATGCGTCGAGTTGCGAAAACCGTCAAGCCGGCCCGCGTTTCCGGCCTGAGCCGGCCGATATTTGCCGCTCAGCAGCCCGCTGGCCAGCGGGCTCCAGACCATGATGCCGGCGCCATGGCGCGTGCCGAATGGCACGAACTCGTTCTCGATGGCGCGTTCGGCCAGGGAGTATTCGAGCTGCAAGGCCGAAACCGGTTCATATCCGCGCAGCTCGGCGATCGCCTGTGCCCGCCCCGCATACCAGGCCGGCACATCGGACAGGCCGACATGGCGCACCTTGCCTATCCGAACCAGATCATCGAGCGTGCGCATCACCTCTTCGGCGGGTGTCAGCCTGTCCCATATATGCATGAGATAGAGATCGATATAGTCGGTGCCCAGGCGCTTCAGCGAAGCATCGACCGCCCGCATGATGTTCTTGCGGCCGTTGCCGCCGGCATTGGGATTGCCGGGCTGCATGTTCATGCTGAACTTGCTGGCGATCACCGCCGTGTCGCGCAGCCCGCGCTCGGTGATGAATTCGCCAAGCCAGGCTTCGGCGGTGCCGCCGGTATAGAGGTCCGCGGTGTCGAAGAAATTGCCGCCTGCCTCGACATAGGCGTCGAAAATTGAGCGTGCGGTGTCCCTGTCGGCTCCCCAACCCCATTCCTTGCCGAAAGTCATCGTGCCCAGTGCCAGCCGGCTGACCCTGAGGCCGCTGTTGCCGAGAGTGTAATAGGTCATGGTCATGATCGTCCTCCAATGCTTGGTGGCCGCGGCGTCACTGGCCTGGGGTCGTCTTGACCCAAGGATTGCCGCGCTCATGCGTCATCCGAAACGCGAAGCCATCAACCTTCCAGCCGGCAGTGGAACGCGTCAGGTGATGCTCATAGGTGCCCCAGACTTCCCAAAGCGGGTCGCCATTGCCTTCCATCCTGTTCCAGGCATAACCGTTGGAAAGGACCGTCGCCGTGTCCGCCTCGAGGACGACCTGGTGATTGGTTCGCAGATGCAGGCTTGTCTTGCTGCCCTTGAGATTGCCGGCCCAGGCGCCGATCAGGTCGTCGGAGGCGATGTTGGCCGCCAGCTGCCCGGTCAGGCTGCTGAAATCGGCGGTAACCCGATCCGCGAAATAGCTGCGCGCAAGTTTCCAGTCCTGCGCGTCGACGGCACGGTCGATGGCATCGGCAATACGGATGACCGCGCGTTCGTCCGCCAGCGCCCGCCAGTCGGATGGTTCCGCCCCGCCGGCATCGATCGGCGCCAACGCCATGCCTGCCGCGAAAGTCATGTGCTTCAACGCATTCATGTCTCTTCTCCCTTGATGCTCGGCCAATCGCCGGTGTGTTGGCGATAATGTGAACCGCTCTCCGGACATCGATAAGATTGCATTGTTCGCAAAGACCATGCGATATCGTTCATGAATGGACCGAGACCTGCTCAGCCATCTGCCTGTCATCGTTGCCGTTGCCCGGCGCGGCGGCTTCGCACTTGCCGCCGCCGAACTCGGGATGAGTCCTTCGGCGGTCAGCCATGCGGTGCGCATTGTCGAGGAGCGCATCGGCCAGCCCCTTTTCGCCCGCACGACGCGCAGCGTTTCGCTCACCGAGGCCGGCAAGGCGCTGGTGGAGACGGCGGCCCCTGCCCTCCAGGATATTGCCGAGCGGATGGACCGTATCCGCAGCGTCAAAGGCAGGCCTTCCGGCTTGCTCAGGATCAACGCCTCCAACATCGCCGTCCCATTGGCAGTGACGCCGGTCGTCGCAGCCATGGCCGAGCGCTATCCCGACGTTACGGTGGAGGTTTTCGCCGATCAGGGGCTGGTCGACATCGTCGGAGAAGGCTTCGACGCCGGCATCCGGCTGGGCGAGATGATCGCGCAGGATATGGTGGCTGTCCGGCTTACGCCTCCGTTCCAAGCCGTCATCGTCGCCTCTCCCGCCTATATCGGGCGCCGTGGCCGCCCACGCAGCGTGGCCGATCTCGCGAACCACAATTGCATCGGGTACCGGCTCGTCCGCTCCGGTGCGCTCTATCGCTGGGATTTGACCGACGGCGGCAAGGATGTCGTCATGGAGACAGGCGGTACGGCCATCGTCACCGATTCGCTCGCCGCGATTGACCTCGCGCTTGCCGGTGTAGGTCTCGCCTATGTCTTCGAGCCGCTGGTGAGGGCGGATCTTGCCGCTGGCCGCCTTGTCCAGATCCTGCCGCAAACAGCGATCGAGGAACCTGGACTTTTCCTCTACTTCCCGCGCCGGGCGGCGATGGCCCCGAAACTGCGGGCCTTTATCGACACCGCACAAGAAATCGGCCGGACATCCCTGCGGATGTCCGGCCGAAAAACGCTGTCGGAATAAAGCGGTAGGAAGCTTACTTCTTGACCGCCGCCGCGACTTCCGCGGCGAAATCGGTCTCGTCTTTCTCGATGCCTTCGCCGAGCGCGAAGCGCAAATAGGCCGTGATCTTGGCCGGCGCGCCAATTTCCTTCTCGGCATCCTTCAGCGCCTTCTCGACGGTGATGTCGGGATTGAGCACGAAGGCCTGCTTCAAGAGCACTACTTCCTCGTAGAATTTGCGCATGCGGCCCTCGACCATCTTCTCGATGATCGCTTCCGGCTTGCCCGATTGACGCGCCTGATCGGAGAAGATCGCCTTCTCGCGTTCCACTGCGGCCGGATCGATCTGCTCAGCCGTTAGAGCCATCGGATTGGTTGCAGCGACATGCATGGCAACCTGGCGGCCAAAGGCATTGGCGGCATGCTCGTTGCCCGTGGTCTCGATCGCGACCAGCACGCCGAGCTTGCCAAGGCCGTCGGCAACCGCGTTGTGGACGTAGGTCGCGACCGCGCCGTGCGGTACGGTCAGCTTGGCCGAGCGGCGAAAGCCCAGGTTCTCGCCAATGGTGCCGACAGCATCCTTGATGGTGTCAGTGACCGACTTGTCCGAACCCGGATAGTTTGCGGCAGCCACGGCCTCCGTCGTGCCATAAGCCAGCGCAACCTTGGCGACATTGGCGACGATTTCCTGGAACGCGGCATTGCGGGCAACGAAGTCGGTCTCGGAATTGACCTCGACGACGGCAGCCTCGCGCACGCCATTGTCAATGCCGATAAGGCCTTCGGCCGCGGTGCGGCCAGCCTTCTTGTCGGCCTTCGAAATACCCTTCTTGCGCAACCAGTCGACGGCCTCTTCCATGTTGCCGTTGGTCTCGTTCAACGCCGCCTTGCAGTCCATCATGCCCGCGCCGGTCAAGTCGCGGAGTTCTTTGACCTGTGCAGCCGAAATGCTCATTGTCGCCTCTTTGTTTTAAATGCACCGACGCACCATCGGTACTCGATGGTGCGTCTGTCTAGCGTGCCAAAAATATGAGAAAGATGAAGGCCGTAAAACCGGCCTTCGATTATCAAGCCTCGGGGGCTTCCGATGCCGGAGCCGGAGCCGGATCGAGCGCAGGCTCGACCGGAGCTTCGACCGAAGCGCCGATGTCGACGCCGAGCGCGCCCTGCTGACGGGCGATGCCATCAATCGCAGCCTTGGCGATCAGGTCGCAATAGAGCTGGATCGCGCGCGCCGCGTCGTCATTGCCGGGGATCGGGAAGTCGATCTTGTCCGGATCGCAGTTCGAATCGATGATGGCGACGACCGGGATGCCGAGACGCTTGGCCTCGAGGATGGCGATCGCTTCCTTGTTGGTGTCGATGACGAACATCAGGTCGGGCGTCGAGCCCATGTCCTTGATGCCGCCCAGCGCCTTGTCGAGCTTCTCGCGCTCGCGGTCGAGGTTGAGGCGCTCCTTCTTGGTCAACCCTTGCGCCTCGCCGGCCAGCATCTCGTCGAGCTTGCGCAGGCGCTGAATCGAATTCGAGATCGTCTTCCAGTTGGTCAGCATGCCGCCGAGCCAACGCGAATTGACATAGTACTGAGCCGAACGCTGAGCCGCGTCGGCGACGATGTCCGACGCCTGGCGCTTGGTGCCGACGAACAGCACGCGGCCGCCCTTGGCGACAGTGTCGGAAACCTGCTTCAGCGCCTGGTGCAGCAAAGGCACCGTTTGGCTGAGGTCGATGATGTGGATGTTGTTGCGGGCGCCATAGATGTAGGGCGCCATCTTCGGGTTCCAGCGATGGGTCTGGTGGCCGAAGTGAATGCCAGCTTCCAAAAGCTGGCGCATGCTGAAATCAGGCAGTGCCATTCTCATTTCCTTTCCGGTTAGCCTCCACGGACACAGGCATTTCCGGACCTCGGTCCTCGAACGCCACCGGAGGTTTCAGCCGGATTTCTCCCGGGCAGACACCAAAGTCCGTGTGTGGAATGAGCGCGCATATAGAGGGGAACAGCGGCAAACGCAAGCGAAGAGGTGCTTCACCGCTCAGCGTGCGGCAATCAGCGCTCCGGTGCCGATCATGGCGCTGCCGGCAAACCGGTTCATCAGCCGCATGCGCTTGGGTGTCCTGAACCAGCCTGAAGCCCTGCCCGCGAGCGCGGCATAAATACCCATTGTGACAATATTGACGCTAATGACGACGGCCACCACCAGCAGGCCATCGACAAAGGTCATCGTATCCAGATTGAGGATCAGCGGCATGATCGAGGCATGGAACAGGATCGCCTTCGGGTTCCCCAGCGCAATGGATGCGCCAAGCAAGAAGGACCGGGACAATCTCGCTTCGCCCGCCCGCGGCTCGTTGGACTGCGTTGCCGAGGCTTTCCACATCTTGATGCCAAGAAAGATCAGATAGGCGGCGCCGGCATATTTCAGCAGGAGAAATATCCATTCGAAGGTCTGAGCCAGGGCCACCAGCCCGAGCAGTGCCAAGGTGACCAGCACGGCATCGCCGGCGGCGACCCCGACGCCCGCCATGAAAGCGCGAAGGAAACCGCGTGATACGCCATTGGTGATGACCGTGAACATCGCTGGTCCCGGTGTGGCGGCGGCGAGCGTGACAGCGGCGCAATACGCCAGAAATGCCGCTGGTGTCATGACTTGGCCTTTCCGTTGGGCACCCGTACGCGCCGGAAGATCGCGACGATCTCCTCGCGGCTGCATTCGATCGCGCCGAACCGCACAGCACGGTCGCGCTCGAAGCCGGTTATGTCATAGTGCGGGGCGGATGTCTTGGGCGGGCCCTGGTAAGATGAGCGCTTGATGCCGAGTTCGGCTGCAAAGCGATGCAATTCGTCGGTATCATCAGCCAGCAGATGGCACCATAGATGCCCGGCCCACTTCCAGATCGCCGCATCGACATAGACTGCCATCAAGCCCGCCGTGGCCAGCTGCGCATTCCTGCTATTTCGATACTGGGCAGGGCTTCGTCTGGTCGAACAGCGACAGGTTGACCAGCTTGCCGGTCATCGAGAAGTCGCCATAGTCCATGACGAGATCGCGGGTGATGCCGTTCTCATGCAGCTTGAAGCTGATCCGGTATTCCGGCACTTCTTCGCCGTTCTTGGCGCTGTCGTCGAAATAGGCGATGTCGACCGGCCAGTATTTGTCGGTGGCGAGCTTCGCCAGCGCCGGCGCCTCCGGATCGGCGTTGTCGGATTGGGTCTTCTTGCCGACGACGACGGTGGTCGCCATCACCTTGTTGGCGTCCTCCGAGCCGTCGAACAGGTTTGTCTGGTAGAAGTTTTCGCCCTTCTCGGCCTTGCCGATCAGTTCGACCAGATGCTGGGTCGGAAACTGGGTGGCGGCGAGTTCCAGGCTGTTCTTCTCAGGCTTGTCGATATCGACCTTCAGCCCCTTGGCGTCTTTCGTGGCGATGCCCTTGACCTCCTTGTCGAGGTTCTGGTCGACAAAGGATTTGGTCACGAACGAAAACGTCTTGCCTTCGGCATCCTCGAAAGTCGTCGTCTGCTGGTCGGTCAGTCTTGTGTTGTCGTTGGTGACGATCTGGGTGACGAAACGGAACTTCACCGTATAGCCTTCGCAGGCCGAGCCGTTGAACTCATAGACCATGCGGCCGGATATGCCTGTTATGCCGGAACGGTCGGAGGCCTTGTTGAGGGTGAGGTCGTACACGGCGCGATGCGCCTGCAGCGCCGGTACGGCGAAAGCGGACCCTGTCGGCAAGAACGCCGACAACAGAACGGCGTGGAATGCAAGGCGCGCTGCGCGCATGAGGTACTCCGATCGTCGCGGCTGATGGCAGACCGCAGGGAAAGATGGTCCAGCTTAAAAAAAGTCGTGGCGGAAGCGAGGCAAAAATAGCAATTTCGGCCCGGCCAGCGCGGCACCTTCCAGCAATAGGGAAAAGCAATGAGTGAAACAATCGAAAAGCGGCTAAGTGATCTCGGCGTGGCGCTTCCCGTTGCCGCCGCGCCTGCCGCCAACTACGTGCCCTATTGCAGGACCGGCAGCCTGCTGTTCACCGCCGGACAATTGCCGCTCAAGGACGGTAAGCTGCAGGCGAGCGGCTTGCTCGGCCGTGATGTCGATACCGCTGCCGGCAAGGACGCGGCAAAATACTGCGCGATCAATATTCTGGCACAGGCCAAGGCCGCGCTCGGCGATCTCGAGAAGATCCGCCGCCTAGTGAAGATCACCGTCTTCGTCGCCTCCGCCGCCGATTTCGTCGAGCAGCATCTGGTCGCCAACGGCGCCTCCGATTTCCTGGTCGCCGTCCTTGGCGAGCGCGGCAAGCACGCCCGCTCCGCCGTCGGCACCGCCTCCCTGCCGCTTAATGCCGCGGTGGAAATCGAAGCGATCTTCGAAGTCGAATGAGCGAAGGTGAAGACATGACCGACCTCTCCTGGCTCACCGCCCGGCCGGTTGCCCATCGCGGCTTTCACGACATGAACAGGACGCGCTGGGAAAACACGCTTTCCGCCTTCGCCGCCGCGGCCGAGCGTGGTTACGCCATCGAATGCGACGTGCACCTGTCGTCGGATGGCGTTCCCATCATCATCCATGATGCCGATCTGCAAAGGCTGACCGGACAGGACGGCTTCGTCTGGCAACGCAGCGCGGCTGAACTTACCGCGCTCAAGGTTGGCGGCACATCGGATCACGTGCCGACGCTGCAGGAAGCGCTCGACCTGGTTGACGGTCGCGTGCCGATGGTTGTCGAACTGAAGGGGATTCCCGGCCGGGACGAAGGTCTGGTGGCGCGCGTCGGCAAGATGCTCAAGCGCTACAAGGGCAAGGCGGCGATCATGTCGTTCGATCACTGGCTGATCCGCGACTTCCCGAAACATGCGCCCGGCATTCCCGCTGGTTTGACCGCCTATGGCAAGGACCTCAAGCTGATCGAAGCGCATTTTTCCATGCTGGCGCACGAACTCTCCTTCACCTCCTATGCCGCCGGTGACCTGCCGAATCCGTTCGTCAGCTTCGTGCGTGAAAAGCTCAAAATGCCTGTCATCACCTGGACGGTGCAAGATCAGCCCGCGGTCGACCTGACTTTCAAATACGCCGATCAGATGACATTCGAAGGGTTCGAACCCGACCTGGTCAAAGTCGCCTGAGCGGGGTGTCCGAAAAGTGACTTGTAGCAGCCCGCATGGAGCTTAAATAAGCCTGATGGATCAGGGCGACGATGGCGACGGGCAAACGGCAAATGCGGACTATTCGATCCGCATCGCGGCGGGCATAGGCGCGTTCACCTGCGATGAATGGAACGGCTTTGCCGGCACCGCGCGCGGTGACGCTGAAAACGGCTATAACCCGCTCGTTTCGTTTGCCTTTTTAAGCGCGCTGGAAGATTCCGGTTGCGCCGTTCGGCGCACCGGTTGGCAAGGACATCACCTGCGATTGGAAGCCGCGCAAGGCAGGCTGCTGGGCGCGGTCCCTTGCTATCTCAAGTCGCACAGCCAGGGCGAATATGTGTTCGATCACGGCTGGTCGGATGCCTTCGAGCGGGCCGGTGGCCGCTATTACCCGAAATTGCAAAGTGCCGTGCCGTTCACGCCCGTCACCGGCCCTCGCCTGCTGGTCGCCAAAGGCGAGGATCAGGATGCGGTGAAAGCCGGCCTTGCCGCCGGTCTCAAAATGGTCACCGACAAGCTCGGCGTGTCCTCGTCGCATGTCACCTTCGCGCAGGAGAGCGACGTCGCGACCCTCGAGGCCGCGGGCTTCCTGCATCGCACCGACCAGCAATTCCACTTCTTCAACGAAGGCTTTTCGACTTATGACGACTTCCTCGCCACGCTTGCCTCGCGCAAGCGCAAGGCAATGAAGAAGGAACGGCGCGAGGCGCTTGCCGATGGCATCTCGATCGATTGGCTGACCGGCAAGGATCTCACCGAAAAGGCCTGGGACGACTTCTACGCCTTCTACATGGACACCGGCAGCCGCAAATGGGGCCGTCCCTATCTCAATCGCCAGTTCTTCTCATTGATCGGCGAACGCATGGCGGACGACATCCTGCTGGTGATGGCAAAGCGCAACGGCCGCTATATAGCCGGCGCCATCAACTTCATCGGCTCCGACGCGCTCTATGGCCGCAACTGGGGCTGCATCGAGGATCACCCCTTCCTGCATTTCGAGGTCTGCTACCACCAGGCCATCGACTTCGCCATCGAACGCAAGCTGAAGGTAGTCGAGGCCGGCGCGCAGGGAGAGCACAAGCTGGCGCGCGGCTACCGGCCGGTGACCATGCATTCCGCGCACTACATTGCCCATCCCGGCCTGCGCAATGCGGTGGCCGACTATCTCAGGCGCGAGCGGCGCGAAGTGGAGCGGATGGGTGAATATCTGGAAGAGCATACCCCGTTCCGCAGGGATATCGAGGAATAGCTGGCTCGGCCTTCCGAGCCTGTCTTGCGCGCCAGACATTCTACGCGGTCCGCTGTTCGCCACGCGGGCCGCTTTGTTGCTTCCACCGCGCGCTTGTCGAAGCCGGCGGCATGGTCGATCTCGCCTGATCACACCCACATTGCCTTGCCGCTCCAGGACAGCTTCGCTACATGGGACTGCGAGGCACAATCCGGAGCGTTCGCCATGGCCGAAACCGCCTATGAAACCGACAATATCTTCGCAAAGATCCTGCGCGGAGAAATTCCTTCCCACCGCGTTTACGAAGACGACGCGGTCATTGCCTTCATGGATGTGATGCCGCAGGGGCCGGGCCATACGCTGGTGATGCCGAAGGCACCGTCGCGCAACCTGCTCGACGCCAACCCGTCGACCTTCGGCCCGCTTTTCACGGTCGTTCAGAAACTCGCGTTGGCGGTGAAAAAAGCCTTCAGCGCGGATGGCGTCACCATAATGCAGTTCAACGAGCCGGCCTCCGGGCAGACCGTCTATCACCTGCATGTGCATGTCATCCCCCGCTTCGACGGCATCCCGCTGAAGCCGCATAGCGGCGCGATGGAGAAACCCGAAGTGTTGGCTGAGAACGCCGAAAAGATCCGCGCCGCCCTTTCGGCAGAATCTTAAGTCTTTGTAAACCGAGCGATCATCGCGGCCGCTGAGACACCACCCAGCGGCTTCTTTCTTAATACTCTAGCAAGCCCTTGCGAGGCATTTCTCGTGCGCGAGGGACATGCATTGCAAGATACTTTCGAATATTTGAGCCGGCGGTCCGGAGCCAATGGTGAGGCCGCTTTTTCAAAACTCTTGGTCGAATCGTTTCTTCGACACCGTATTATTCATGCGGTTGCGCTGTTTACTCTGGGATTAGGCTTTGCGGTTGGCGCCCAGATCGGGAATTTGCCGGATTTCGCATTGCTTTATGAATATGCCTTCTATCTGGTGGTCTATTTCTGGATTGTTGGATGTGCATATGCAGTCTTCCGGCTGCTTCAACTGGCGTTGGTCCATCGCGCAAAGTCGCCGGCCAACCATTTGTTGGTTTCCTTCCGGCAATTGTTGATCGATAGAAACCGCATTGCCAATGGCGTGAACGGCCTTGCCGCGATCTTGATTTTTGTTTCGGGTTTTTCAGTGCTGAAGGGCGCGATCGCTGTATTGGCGCCTTTCTCCTGGGACCAGGCCATCGCACACTTCAGCACCAAGCTGCATTTCGGTCGTGCTTCTTACCAATGGCTTTGGTGGATTCTTGAAAGCCCGATAACCATCCGTCTTCTCAATTTCTGCTATAATTTTTGGTTTGCGGTGCTGATCGTGACTGTCTTTTCAAGTGTCATGGCGACCCGCGATACTCTTCTGCGTCATCAGTTTTTGCTCAGCTTCATGCTGCTCTGGCTGATCGGCGGCTTCTTCGTTGCTTTGACATTCTCATCCGCCGGCCCTTGCTACTTTGCAAGGTTGGGGTTTGGCGATCTCTATCAACCGTTGATGGACGCACTTCAATCGGCGAATAGCCAGTATCCGGTTTGGGCCCTGTCCCTGCAGGAGCGGTTGTGGAACGGCTACGAGGGTGTGTCTTCAAGAACCATGGGCATATCAGCGTTCCCTTCCATTCATGTCGCGTCATCCGTGCTTTTTGCGCTGTATGTAACGAGGCTGTCTCCACGGCTGGGCGTCGTAATGTGGATATTCGCGGCGATCATCATGCTCGGGTCAGTGGTTCTTGGGTGGCACTACGCCCCGGACGGTTACGCGGGCATACTGATCTCGATCGCCATCTGGAAAGTCACCGGCGTGGTATTGTCCCGGACGACGATTGCTTCGCGTTTCGCGAGCGAGGTTCCTTTGGCCCGCCCGGAAGCTGCGTCGGTATAGTCAGGAACGCTGGTAGGTTGCGGGGACGTATCCACATGCCTCTGAAAGGCTATCGGGTGCGCCGCTCCCGGTAGAAGCTTCGCGCATCGCATCCGCACACTGCACCGGGCTCAGCAACGAAGTGTCGACCTCAAGATCGTATACGTCCGGCCAGTGTACCTCATCCTGCCACAGACGCACCGGCGAAGGTACCGGATCAGCTGGCGAACCGACGACATAATCCCTGCCCGCCTCGCTGGCGGCTCGTCTTTCCAAAATGATCTCTATCGGACAGCGAACGCCGACAAACAGCACCGGCAGGCCGGCGAATCGGCGCACGCAATCGGCCAGGATGTCGAGTGGTTTCGAATAGCCATCGTGATGACCGACATCCGCCACGACGTTCAGATCGAGCCGGCTATGGGCAGCGATCGATTCGTAGAGGGCCGCATAAAATACCGCGGCACGAAAACTTCGAGGTCCGGGCGCTCGCTGCCCGGTCGTAGGCCAATTCCCGGACGATATCGCGGCGGCGTGATCCGCGCATAGCTGTCGACGCCCAGGTTCATCCACAGACCTTCAAAACTGTCCTGGATGGCCTGAGCGATGCTCGACTTGCCCGATCGCGGCGCGCCGTTGAGGATGATGATCTGGCCAGCCATATGCCACCTCACTATTCCACCACCTCACGATGCCAACGAAAAAAGCCCCGTTGCCGGGGCTTTTTTCTTTCGTCAGGGATCAGCCCTTGCGGGGCAGTTGCGGCACCAGACTGCGCTTGCCGCCATCCTTGCCCTTGGGTTCCGGCTTCTGCGCCACGACCTTCTTCGCGGTTGGCTTTTTGGCCACGGCCTTGGCCGGCTTAGGCGCGTCTTCCGGCTCTTCCTTCTTCGGCTTCACCGGCGCCTCGTCGGCCAGCGATTCGAGCTTCAGGCCGGTCTCGCCGGTTTCCTTCTTCTCGACGGTGACACGCACCGTGCCGCCCTTCTTGAGCTTGCCAAACAGCACCTCGTCGGCCAACGGCTTCTTGATGTGCTCCTGGATGACGCGGCCGAGCGGCCGTGCGCCCATGCGCTCGTCATAGCCCTTGTCGGCGAGCCACGCGATCGCATCCGGCGACAGGTCGAAGGTGACGCCACGCTCGGAGAGCTGCGCCTCGAGCTGCATGACGAACTTCTGCACCACCTGATGGATGACCGGAACCGGCAGCGAGCCGAACGGGATGATCGCGTCGAGACGATTGCGGAACTCCGGCGTGAACAGCCGGTTGATCGCCTCGACATCGTCGCCTTCGCGCTTGGTCGAACCGAAGCCGATCGCCGCGCGCTGCGCATCGGATGCGCCCGCATTGGTGGTCATGATCAGGATGACGTTGCGGAAGTCGATCTGCTTGCCGTTGTGGTCGGTCAGCTTGCCGTGGTCCATGACCTGCAACAGGATGTTGAACAGGTCAGGATGGGCCTTCTCGACTTCGTCGAGCAGCAGCACGCAATGCGGATGCTGGTCGACGCCGTCGGTCAGCAGACCGCCCTGGTCGAAGCCGACATAGCCGGGAGGCGCGCCGATCAGCCGCGAGACGGTGTGGCGTTCCATATATTCCGACATGTCGAAGCGGATCAGTTCGACGCCGAGCGAGGCGGCCAACTGCTTGGCCACTTCGGTCTTGCCGACGCCGGTTGGCCCTGAGAACAGGTAGGAGCCGATCGGCTTCTCCGGTTCGCGCAGGCCGGCACGGGCCAGCTTGATCGCCGAGGTCAGCGCGGTGATCGCGGTATCCTGGCCGTAGACGACGCGCTTCAGCTCGATATCAAGCCCCTGCAGCACCTTCTCGTCATCGGCCGAAACCGTCTTCGGCGGAATGCGCGCCATGGTGGCGATCGTTGCTTCGATCTCCTTGATGCCGATCGTCTTCTTGCGCTTGGCTTCGGGCACCAGCATCTGCGAGGCGCCGGTCTCGTCGATCACGTCGATCGCCTTGTCCGGCAGCTTGCGGTCGTTGATGTAGCGCGCCGACAGCTCGACCGAGGCCTTGATGGCTTCGCTGGTGTAGCGGACCTTGTGGAACTCCTCGAAATAGGGCTTCAGGCCCTTCATGATCTCGATGGCGTCCTCGATGGTCGGCTCGTTGACGTCGATCTTCTGGAAGCGCCGCACCAGAGCGCGGTCCTTCTCGAAGAACTGGCGGAACTCCTTGTAGGTGGTCGAGCCGATGCAGCGGATCGCACCCGACGACAGCGCCGGCTTCAAAAGGTTCGACGCGTCCATGGCACCGCCTGACGTGGCGCCAGCACCGATCACGGTGTGGATCTCGTCTATGAACAGCACCGCACCCGGATAATCCTCGAGCTCCTTGACGACCTGCTTCAGGCGTTCCTCGAAATCGCCGCGGTAGCGCGTGCCGGCCAACAGCGTGCCCATGTCGAGCGCGAAGATGGTTGCATTGTGCAGCACTTCGGGAACGTCGCCCTCGACGATGCGCTTGGCCAGGCCTTCGGCGATCGCCGTCTTGCCGACGCCGGGGTCGCCGACATAGAGCGGGTTGTTCTTCGAGCGGCGGCACAGCACCTGGATGGTGCGGTTGATCTCGCTTTCGCGGCCGATCAGCGGGTCGATCTTGCCGGCCTTGGCCTTGTTGTTGAGGTTGACGCAATAAGCGGTCAGCGCATCCTGCTGCTGCTTCTTCTTGCCGCCTTCCTCCTGTGGCTCGGCGCCGTTCTGGCCGCCCTGTTCGTCATCGGCGCCGCGCGGCGAGCGCGTCTCCGATGCGCCCGGACGCTTGGCGATCCCGTGCGAGATGTAGTTGACCGCATCATAGCGGGTCATCTGTTGTTCCTGCAGGAAATAGGCGGCATGGCTCTCGCGCTCTGCGAAGATGGCGACGAGCACGTTGGCGCCCGACACTTCCTCGCGGCCCGACGACTGCACATGGATCACCGCGCGCTGGATGACGCGCTGGAAACCGGCCGTCGGCTTGGAATCCTCGTCATAGCCGGTGACGAGATTGTCGAGCTCGGTGTCGATATAGGTGAGAACAGTGTGCTTGAGCTCGTCGAGATCGACGTTGCAGGCACGCATGACGGCGGCCGCCTCTGTGTCGTCGATCAGCGCGAGCAGCAGATGTTCAAGGGTTGCGTATTCATGGTGCCGCTCGTTGGCGAGCGTCAGCGCCTGGTGAAGCGCTTTTTCCAGGCCTTGGGAGAAAGCCGGCATGTTACCTCACTTCTTCTCCATCACGCATTGCAGCGGATGCTGATTCTGTCGGGCGAAATCCATGACCTGAGACACTTTGGTCTCGGCCACCTCGAATGTATAGACCCCGCACTCGCCCACTCCATGATTGTGAACATGAAGCATGATGCGTGTGGCGGCTTCGCGATCCTTCTGGAAAAAACGCTCCAGCACGTGAACCACGAACTCCATGGGAGTGTAGTCGTCGTTGAGGATGAGAACCCGGTAAAGGCTGGGCTTCTTGGTTTTGGTTTTTGTGCGCGTGATAACGGCCGTCCCGCGGCCGGCCTCATTGCCGTCGCCGCCGCCGTTTGCCATCCGCGCCACTCGTCTCGTGGCAGTCAAACCGATCGTCACGTATCCTGCCTCTTTCGAATCCTCATGCGAGATCAACATGTAGGTGTTCGATGGACGATTTTAAGCCCTTCTGGTTAGCTGACAATATGGCTAGGTGACCAAACTTGGCGGTTTTTCGCAATCGTGAAGCGGTATGACGTCCCGAACCGCCAATTGACATGAAAAAACCCGGCCGCGCTTCCGCAACCGGGTTTTGTCCCGAGCCAAACGGCCCGGATCTGGAACTGTCAGGCCGAAAATTACTTCGCCTTGGCAACGATCGATTCGAACGGCTTGTAGGCTTCCTTGGCGAGTTCGGCATAGAGATCGCCGATCTTGGTGGCCTCGGCGACGAACGCCTCGTAGGACTGCTTTGCGTAGTCGGACTGGATTTCGATGGCCTTGTCCAGCGACTTGGCCGAGAACAGCTTCTCGACAGCGGCGCTGCCGGCTTCAAAACTCTTCTTGGTGTATTCACCGGCCTCGGTGGCGATCGCCTGAGCGCCCTTGGAGAGCGAAGCGAAGCTCTTCAATCCGGTATCGGCAAACTCTTTGCCGTATTTGCTGAAGTCCTCATAGGTCTGGGTCATTTCACGATTCCCTTGACGGTTGAGACGTCCTTCTTCGGGGCGCCCTTGTGCAACGCACATGAATATATTGTGCACCGCACAAAAGTCAATATTCACCCACCTTCGGACGCGCGCCCTCGCGGCGAATTGCTAAAAATCGAATAAACAGAACTTCAAGCCCGAAGAAAATGGTGAACGCGGCGGTTACCATAAACGGATTGGTAACGCCGCCCCGGTAGCTTGGCCGGAAGCGGGGCAGGATCCCTTTGCCGCCTCCAACGCAACGAGAAATTTCAAAGGAACTACCAGTGCGTCAGGCGTTGTCGGGCATCGTTTCCAAATCCACCTCCTCTCTGAAAACGATCATGATCATCGCCTTGGCGATGGTGTTTGTCGTTGCCAGCGCCGCTTCGTCGATGGCGGCGAGGCCCGCCGCCATCGTGGTCGACGCCAAGACCGGCAAGGTGCTCTATTCCGCCGATGCGGACGGTCGTCGCTATCCGGCATCGCTCACCAAGATGATGACGCTCTATTTGACCTTCGAAGCGCTGGCCAAAGGCAAAATCAACAGGAACACGCCTGTCGTGTTTTCGGCCCATGCCTCCGCCGAGGCGCCGACAAAGCTCGGCGTGAAGCCGGGCGGTTCGGTCACCGTCGACACCGCCATTCTGTCGATAGTCACCAAGTCGGCCAATGACTCGGCGACCGCGCTAGGCGAAATGATTGGCGGCAACGAAACCAATTTCGCCCGCATGATGACTTCCAAGGCGCGTCAGCTTGGCATGAACGGCACCGTCTTCCGCAACGCCAACGGCCTGCCCGACCCAGGCCAGTTCACCACCGCGCGCGACATGGCCACGCTCGGCATCGCGCTGCGTGAGCATTTTCCGCAATATTATGGCTATTTCTCGCAGCGGTCCTTTCTCTACGGCCGCCAGCGCATCAACGGCCATAACCGTCTGCTCGGGCGCATCAAGGGCGTTGACGGCATCAAGACCGGCTACACCCGCGCCTCCGGTTTCAACCTTGTTTCATCCGTATCCGACGGCAACCGCCGTCTCGTCGCCGTCGTCATGGGCGGCACGTCGGGCGGCAGCCGCGACAACCATATGGCATCCCTGATCAACACCTATATGCCAAGAGCCTCGACCCGCGGTGGCGGCGATCTGGTAGCCAAGGCCGACAGCAGCAATCCGATCAAGGCACTTGCCAAGGTCCTTCTGCCCAAGCATGACGCGCCGACCCCCGATGACAAGCCGGTGGCGGTGGCCAGCGCCGACGACGCCGTTGCCGACGACGCGACGGTTGCCCAGGATGACGGCAACGCGGAAGACAGCGCAGCGGCAGAGGACAGCGCAGCCGCAGACGACAGCGCAGCGGCGGAAGAACCCAAGCTGGTTGTCCCGGCAAAGAAGGTGAAGACGGTCATCGTCTCCGCCCCGAAGGTCGCCACAGCACAGATCGTGGCCGCCTATGCCGAGCCGACGCCGGCTGTCGATCCGGTCAACACCGCCTCGGTGCCGTCGGGCTGGGCCATCCAGGTCGCCTCTTCACCGAAACAGTCAGAGGCCCAGGCCTTCCTCGACAAGACCGCGAAGCAGGCGCCCAAGGTGCTGGCTGATGCTAGCGGCTTCACTGTCGCCTTCGACAAGGACGGGGCCACTTATTACCGCGCCCGCTTCGGCGGCTTTGGTTCGAAGGACGCCGCCTGGAAAGCCTGCACTGCTTTGAAGAAGAAGAAAATCGAGTGCTACGCCGTCCAGCAATAGGACAGCGTGGAAACGATCTCCCGGAAAATTACTGCGTCGAAGGAGACTAGTTGTGATTGGAGAGCAAGACGTCCTTGGCTTCGTTGATTCGCGCCGCCAGGAAAGACGTGCCGCCGATATCGGGGTGCAGGCGCTGCATCAGGCGGCGGTGCGCCTTGCGGACATCCGCCGCGGCGGCCCCCGCTTCAAGACCAAGGACCTTGTAGGCCTCCTCCTTAGTCATGGCGCCCGGACCTGGCGCAACACCCAGCCCTTCGCCACCGTTCGTCTCAGTGTTTTTGCGCCAGACGGGAAATCTGCCGTCAAGATACGTCTCTAGCAGCTGGCGGCTCTCCGCATCGCCGGAGAGTTCGCGGTAGAGATGCTGCAGCTCCGCAAGGCCCATCGCGCCAAGCATCTTGCCGTCATGGCGGCCGGCCAGAACCAGTCCTTCGAGGCCGCCCGTATTGTGATCGAGTTCCATCTCGAGCGCTGCCGTCCGCACCGTTGAGCGCTTTCCGGCCGTCGGCCTGGTATTTGGCCGGCTTGTGCGCGTAGCGCCGTACCAGCCGATTGCCGCGAACAGAATGACACCGCCGATCCCGCTGCGCCCGACCAGCAGCAGGGCGCCGCCTACCAGGGCCAATAGGATCGGACCCAATGTTCTTGTTGTGCTTGCAAGCGTGGCCGGATCGGCGCGAAGAAACGCCGAGGCTACTGTCAGCAGCACCAGCAGCAATGCGACCAGGACGATAATTGCGCCTAACATTTCCCACCGCCTCGCGGACTCCCTGCCCGCTTGGACAGCCGCGTCATTTCCTTCAACACTTTTTCTGCGCCGGAATCATGGCCCCCAGCAGGAAGAGGCCCGCCATGCGGGCTCGCCAACGCTGTGGCTTTTGCCGAGCTCGACAGCTTTTCATCGCGCATGAATTTCAAGATGTGGCGTTGTCGCGCAGCTTGCAAGTCCAGTGCGAGGCAAGATTGAGGGCCAGCGGACGGCCGCGATCGAGATCAGGCAAACGCCTCGGCGCCGGGCTACAGCAAGCCGAGGTCGGCAAGCTCACGCCTGAGTTTCGGCGGCATCTCGACCAGCCCCGCCTTGCCCTTGCCGAGGTCGGGTGGCGCGTCCGAAGGTTTCAGATAGCGCCAGCCCTGAAACGCGCGGCGCGGCTGCCAATCAGTGCGAATGACGTGCGGGTCCAGCATCAGGTGGCAGCGGCCGATCCCTTCGTCGTCGGTAAATGGCCGGATCTCGGTGATCAGCTGCCGGCATTGCACATTGCCCTTGATCACCCAGTAGAGCGAACCGCCATCGGTGATCTCGGCGCTGCGCGTCGGCACCATGCGGGTGGTGTGCCAGTGTTCGGCCGGCTCACCGGCACGGCGCCGTTCATCGAGACGGAACGCGATCCATTCCTCGAGATCCTCGACGCTGTCGCAGCCGACGCACAGTTTTAGGAGATTGAGGGCCATGCGCTAAGGTTAGTCCGGAGCGCCGGGACGTCAACGGCCTGGCGGACTTCTCCACAGTGCCGGTTTAGGCCAGAAGCTCAGCACTCCACGACATTGACCGCGAGACCGCCGAGGCTGGTTTCCTTGTACTTCTCGTTCATATCGAGGCCGGTCTGGCGCATGGTCTCGATCGCCGCGTCGAGCGGCACGAAGTGGACGCCGTCGCCTTTGATCGCCAGGGATGCCGCTGTCACCGCCTTGACCGCGCCGAGCGCGTTGCGCTCGATGCACGGCACCTGGACCAGGCCGCCGACCGGATCGCAGGTCATGCCGAGATGGTGTTCGAGCGCGATTTCGGCGGCATTCTCGACCTGCTCTGGGGTACCGCCCATGACGGCGCACAAGCCGGCGGCGGCCATTGCCGAGGCGGAACCGACCTCGCCCTGGCAGCCGACCTCGGCGCCCGAGATCGACGCATTGGTCTTGATGATGCCGCCGACGGCGGCCGCCGTCAGCAGGAAGTCGCGGATGCTCGGCTGGTCGGCTTCGGGATGGAAATGCAACCAGTAGCGCAACACCGCCGGCAGCGTGCCGGCCGCGCCGTTGGTCGGCGCGGTGACGACGCGGCCGCCGGCGGCATTCTCCTCGTTGACGGCCATCGCGTAAATCGACAGCCAATCATTGGCGAGCAACGGATTCGGCCGGTTCTGCTGCCACTGTTCCTGCAGCTTGTCATGGAGCTGCCTGGCACGCCGGCGCACCTTGAGCCCGCCCGGCATGATGCCGTCCTGCGACAGGCCACGGTCGATGCAACGCTTCATCGCATCCCAGATGGCGTCGAGGCCGGCGTCGAGCGCCTCGCGCGACATCTGTGTTTCCTCGTTGACGCGCTTCATCTCGGCGATGGAAAGGCCGCTCTTGGCCGCCATTTTCAGCATCTCAACGGCGTTCTTGAAGGGATACGGCACCTTCTTGCCCTCTGATGTCACCGACCCCTTGGCCTTCATCCGCTGCAGTTCTTCTTCGGAAACCACGAAGCCGCCGCCGATCGAATAGTAGATGCGCTTGAGCAGCAGACGGCCGCTGGCATCGTAGGCATAGAATGCCATGCCGTTGGCATGTCCGGTGAGCGGCGTCTTGCGGTCGAGCACCAGATCGGTGGCCGGGTCGAAATGGTAGGATGGGTGGCCGGGCGGTGAAATCAGTCTGTCGGCGGTGATGCGGTCGACGATCACGTCGGCCTGGTCGGGGTCGACCGTTTGCGGGGTCTGGCCGGCAAGCCCGAGGATGACGGCGCGGTCGCTGCCATGGCCGATGCCGGTATAGGCCAGCGAACCATGCAGGCTGGCGCCGATGCGGGCGACCTTGGCGCCGGCGGGACGCGGCCAGTCGTCTCCCGCGACCTCGTCGAGAAAGCGCCGCGCGGCCGTCATCGGCCCCATCGTGTGCGAGCTGGAGGGGCCGATGCCGATCTTGAACAGGTCGAAAACCGAAAGGAACACGTTGTCTCCTGGAGTCACGTCAAGGACTACATATAGGAATTCCCACGATGTTTCCGCTCTTTTGGCATTCGCGGCGCAGCGCCTGCCGACCTTGTTTGCTCCGGCAGCGACATTGATTGCCGGACCATGGGCGCGCTGCTATTCTGTACGTGGCGCACCGGCGCGGTTTGCGGTTGCCGAGGGGGATGCGATGCTCGTGTTGAATGCCAGGCCGAAACCATTGCAAATCGATCCCGTCAGGACAGCCGTGGTCGTTGTGGACATGCAGAACGCCTTTGCCTCGGCGGGCGGCATGTTCGATCTGGCAGGCTTCGACATTTCAGGCGCGGCCCCGGCAATCGAAGCCAACAAGCGCCTGCTTGCGGCGGCCCGCAAAGCCCGCATGGCCGTAGTCTACCTCCAGATGTCCTACCGGCCCGACCTCAGTGACGCGGGAGATCCCTCCTCGCCGAACTATCAAAAGGAATTGGGCATGGTCCTGATGCGCGAGCGCCCTGAGCTTGCCGGCAGGCTGTTGATCGACGACAGCTGGGATTGGCGGATCGTCGACGCGCTGAAGCCCGAGCCGAGCGACCAGGTCATCCGCAAGTCGCGCTATAGCGGTTTTTGCAAGACCGGGCTGGAAGCGTATCTGCGCGCCCGGCAAATCCGCTATCTCCTGTTCACCGGGGTCGCTACCAACATTTGCGTCGATGCGACCGCCCGCGACGCCTACATGCTGGAATTCTGGCCCATCCTGGTCGAGGATGCGATCAACCATTCAGGGCCGGACTTCAATCGCCAGTCCACATTGTGGAATTTCGAGAACGCCCTGGGATGGGTCACCAGCACCGACATGGTCGTCGAAGCCTTGCAAAGGGAAGCCATCGAAGCCTTGACGACATAGAGCATTTCCGACGAAACAGCATCGTCGTCAATGCTCTATCTCTTTGTTTCTATGCAATTCCGGACGCAAAACCGCTGCGCACTTTTGCGGGGAATTGCTCTAAGCCAATCATCAAAGCCAAGGTAAAAAGAGAGCATGGGCTATTCCTCCTATCTGTCCACGGCCGATCTCGCGGCGCTGGGCCTGTTCCTCTTCGCATGGGTGCTGCACACGCTCGCTTCGGATGGCAGGCTGGTCAGTCGCATGTCGCTGACGACGGCCATGAATGCGCAACGGCAAGCCTGGATGCGCACCATGGCCGAGCGTGAGATCCGTATCGTCGACACCGCCATCATGAGTGGCCTGCAGCAGGGAACCGCCTTCTTCGCTTCGAGTTCGCTGATCGCGCTCGGCGGCTGTTTTGCCTTACTCGGCGCGTCCGACCGCGTGCTCGAGGTGCTGAGCAACCTGCCTTTGGGCGGTGCGCCGTCGCGGCCTGCCTTTCAGATCAAGGTGCTGGGACTGGTGCTGATCCTCGCCTTCTCCTTCTTCAAGTTCGGTTGGGCCTACCGGCTGTTCAACTATTGCTCGATCCTGATCGGCGCCGTGCCGATCCCGCATGGCGAAGCCTCGCGCAATCCGGTCACGGAAACAGCGGTATGGCGCGCGACGCAGATGAACATGCTGGCAGGCAAGCATTTCAACTCGGGCCTGCGCGGTTTGTTCTTCTCGATCGGTTATCTCGGCTGGTTCGTCGATCCCCTGGTGTTCGTGCTGTCGACGCTTCTGCTGCTGGCCGTGCTGGTGCGGCGCCAGTTCTTCTCGGCGGCGCGGCGCGCTGTCATCGGTCAGCCACCCGGCGCCGGAAAAGGCCGGTCGATGCGGCCGGAAAGCCAATAGGCGAAAAGCCCGATCCATTCGCGGATCGCGATGGTCGTATTCTCTACTGAATCGGCCGCATTGTCGCGAAACAAGCCGACGCCTTCCTTGCCCGAGGTGCGATAGTCGACAGGCCATGTGACGACTGGAAACCCGGCCTTGTCGAACAGCGCCTTGGCCCGTGGCATGTGGAAAGCGGAGGTCACCAGCAGCCAGGTCTCGCCCGGCTTCGGTTCGACAAGTTTGCGGCTGAAGACCGCGTTTTCGTAGGTATTGCGGGACTTGTCCTCGAGGATAAGACGGTCCGCCGATACACCCAGCGGGCCGAGCAGGCGGGGCGCAGTGTCGGCGTCGCCCTCGCGGTCAACGAAAAGCGAGGCGCTTCCGCCTGATACAACCACCTTGGCCTGCGGGAAGCGCCGGGCAAGGATTGCGGTCTCGACCATGCGATCGCCGCTGCTGCTCAATTCATAGCCGCCCCGCACGAGGTTGATGGCACCCTCAAAGCTGCCGCCAAGCACGATGATGCCATCGACCTTTTGGGGCAGCGGCGGGCGCGGAAAGCGCTCCTCGAGCGGGTTGAGCATCATCGCGCCAAGCGACGTCCAGGCCGACAGCGCAAGGATCAGAAACGCCAGCACGCTGCCCGTGACGGCCAGCCGCCGCCGGCCGATCATGCCGGCGATCAGCCCCGCCAGAAGCAGGAAGATCGTCAGGTTGAGCGGCTGGATGAAGAACCCGAAGACCTTGGAAAGATAGAAGAACATCGCTCACCCCATTACAGCGTCGCTCGTCCTTTGGACGCGCAAAGGACGCTGTAACGCTTTAATCTTTGCGCATGATCCTTTCCGAAAATCGATTCCGATTTTCGGGATCATGCGCTAAGGCCTGTTTACAATCAGGATTCCCAAAGCGGCAGAAAATTGATTCAAGGCTGGAAATGGAGACCCAGCCTTTGATTCGATTGATGTTGAGCGACAGCCAATGGGAGCAAATCGCGCCGGAGCTGTCGGGTAAAGCCGGTGATCCCGGCTGCAGCGGGCGCGACAACCGGCTATTTATCGAAGCCGTTCTTTGGATCGCGCGCACCGGCTCGCCGTGGCGTGATCTGCCGGAGGCGTTCGGCAAGTGGTTCACCGTATATACGCGCTTCTGGCGCTGGGCGCAGAAGGGCGTCTGGGAGCGTATTTTCAAGACCCTCAGCGATGATCCCGATTTCGAATATGTCCTTATCGACGGCACGCTCGTCCGGGTCCACCAGCATGGCACCGGCGCAAAAGGGGGACTCAAAATCAGGCCATAGGCCGCTCGCGTGGCGGCCTGACCACCAAAATCATGGCCTTGGTCGATGCCCTCGGCAATCTCATTCGCTTCGTCCTTTTGCCCGGCCAGCGTCACGACAGCATCGGGGTCGAGCCTTTGATCGCCGGCCTCGATTTTGAGGCGCTCCTCGGCGATAAGGCCTTCGACAACAACTGGCTGCGCGCCAACCTGAATGAACGTGGCGCCGTGGCGGTCATCCCGTCCAAAGCAGACCGGGCCGGGCGCATCCCTCACGACACCGAAATGTACAAATGGCGCCATCTCGTCGAGAACTTCTTCTGCCATCTCAAGGCATTCCGACGCATCGCAACCCGTTACGAAAAGACCGATGCTTGCTTTGCCGGACTCCTCAATCTCGTCACCGCTTTCCTCGCAATCCGATGATTGTAAACAGGCCTTAGACGAGCGATACCCTTACCACCACTTCTCCGGCTGGAATGTGCCGGCCGCCTGCTCGATGACGGCAGCGGTCTGGAACAGCGTTTCTTCCTCAAATGGCCTGCCGATGAGCTGCAGGCCGAGCGGCAGGCCCTTGGGATCGAGGCCGGCAGGCACGGCGATGCCAGGCAGGCCGGCCATGTTCACGGTGACCGTGAAAATGTCGTTGAGGTACATCTTGACCGGATCGGCGGCCATGTCCTCGTCGGCGATGCCGAAGGCGGCGGACGGCGTTGCCGGCGTCAGGATAACGTCGACGCCGGCGGCAAAGACATTCTCGAAGTCGCGCTTGATCAGGTTGCGCACCTTCTGCGCCTGCAGATAGTAGGCGTCGTAGTAGCCCGCCGACAGCACATAGGTGCCGATCATGATGCGGCGCTTGACTTCGCGGCCGAAGCCGGCGGCGCGGGTCTTCTCATACATCTCGACGATGTCCTTGCCCGGCACGCGCAAGCCGTAGCGGACGCCGTCATAACGCGCCAGGTTGGACGACGCCTCGGCGGGCGCGACGATGTAGTAGGCAGGCAGCGCGTATTTCGTATGCGGCAGCGAAATGTCGACGATCTCGGCACCGGCATCCCTGAGCCAGGCAATGCCCTTCTGCCACAGTGCCTCGATCTCCTCGGGCATGCCATCGACGCGGTATTCCTTGGGAATGCCGACCTTCATGCCCTTGATCGGCTTGCCGATCGCCGCCTCATAGTCCGGCACCGGACGGTCGACCGAGGTGGTGTCCTTCGGATCGACGGACGCCATGGATTTGAGCAGGATCGCGGCGTCGCGCACGTCACGCGCGATCGGTCCGGCCTGGTCGAGCGACGAAGCGAAGGCGACGATGCCCCAGCGCGAACAGCGGCCATAGGTCGGCTTGATGCCGACCGTGCCGGTGAAGGCGGCCGGCTGGCGGATCGAGCCGCCGGTATCCGTGGCCGTCGCGCCGGCGCACAGGAAGGCGGACACGGCGGTCGCCGAACCGCCGGAAGAGCCGCCCGGCACCAGCTGCGCATTGTCCAGGCTGCGCTGGGTTTTCGTGCCGCTGGCCGATACGAAGCCGCCATCGCCCTGATGCGTCGTCGGCATCACCACCGTGTCGAGGCGCGAACGCCGCCACGGGTTGATGACCGGGCCATAGTAGGAGGTCTCGTTGGAGGAGCCCATTGCGAACTCATCCATGTTGAGCTTGCCGAGCATGACGGCGCCGTCGGCCCACAGATTGGCGGTGACAGTCGATTCATAGTGCGGCTTGAAGCCGTCGAGCACATGGCTGCAGGCCTGGGTATGCACCCCTTCGGTGCCGAACAGGTCCTTGATCCCCAGCGGAATGCCTTCCAGCGCGCCGCCCTCGCCCTTGACCAGCCTGCCGTCGGATGCCTTGGCCATGTCGCGCGCCTTGTCTCCGGTCACCGCGACATAGGCATTGAGCGCCGGATTGGCGCGATCGATCGCAGAGAGATAGGCCTCGGTGATCTCGGTCGCGGTGATTTCCTTGCCGCGCAGCTTGGCGCGGGCCTGCGAAATCGTCAGTCGGGTCAGGTCGCTCATGAAAGGCTCTTTTCGTAAAACACCGACCACTGGGAATCGGGATAATCCAGCACCGGGCCGCAGCGTGAGAACCCGGCACGTTCGTAGACGGTCCATGCTGCGGGATGGCGGTCGCCCGTCTCCAGCACCAGCCGCTTCAATCCTTCATCGCGCGCCAGCGCCTCGACCCGCTCGACGATCCTGGCGCCGATCTTCTGGCCGCGATGCGAAGGCCTGGTGTACATGCGCTTGACCTCGCCGATGGCGTCGCCATGGCGCTTCAGCGCACCGCAGCCGATGGCGAGGCCGTTGTCGCGGGCGATGAAGACGGTCGTATCCTGGCCCGCCATCTGCTCGACCGTCAGATGGTAACAATGCTCCGGCGGCGTCAATTCGAGCAAGGTTTCGTTGAGTTCCTTGACCAAGCCGCGCACGTCGTCCTGCAGCGGCGTCTCGATGGCGATCTCGATTGCCATCGGCGACTTACTCCACGACCTTCGGCACGAGGAAGAAATTCTCTTCGGTTGCCGGTGCGTTGGCGACGATGTCGGCCGCCTTGTTGCCGTCGGTGACGGCGTCCTGGCGCTTCTTCATCTCCATCGGCGTCACCGAAGTCATCGGCTCGACGCCGGAAACATCGACTTCGTTCAGCTGTTCGACGAAGCCCAGTATGGCGTTCAGCTCGCCGGTCATGCGTTCTGCGTCCTCTTCGCTCACCGCGATGCGGGCGAGACGCGCGACGCGCTTCACTGTCTGGAGATCAACGGACATGTATTTGCCTCGGGGAAAAACCAGTTCGGGCTATAGCGGCGCCGCGCGGCGTGCGCAACATGCGTATTCCCATGAATCGGGCCAATGGCTTATGGCAGGGCAAGGCCCTCGCACAGATAGTAGCTGCCGCTGTTGCCGCGGGCCCCGCTTTCGTCGTCGATCGGCCGGACCGACACGAGATCGAGCTGCGTCGGGCTGACCCGCGTTACCGACAGGACATCGGGAAAGACATAGCCCGGGTCCTGGCAGATGGCCGTCACCGCCCAGCTCGGCGCGCGCGTTGCCTTGCTGACCTGAACGAACTCGCAGCTATATTCGACACCTAGCAGTCCGTGCGACGAGTGTACGATGTTGCCGGCATCGATCAGCGTCTGCAGCGTGTCCTTCCTGGCCTGCGCGCAAAGCTCCTCGGACTGCAGATAGGTGCCTTCGACAAAATCATCTGCGGCGAGCGCGGGCGACGCCTCGACAAACATCGACACGCAAAGAGATCGCCGCAACGCCATGGATTTGTTCCGCTTTGGCTGTTTCTAGACTGTAATCGTTTCCCCGATGGCAGGCGATGCGAGCTTCACGCCGGACCCTTCGAGGCCGGCCTCGAATTTTTCGGGCGTCGGATCGATCATCGGAAACGTGCCGAAGTGGCAAGGAACGACAGTGTCAAACTTGAAGAACCGGCGGCAGGCAAGTGCTGCCACGGCACCCCCCATGGTAAAACGGTCGCCGATCGGCACGATGCCGATCTTCGGCTCGTGCAGTTCGTTGATCAGCGCCATGTCGGAAAAAATGTCGGTATCGCCCATGTGATAAAGCGTCCTGTCTTCCGGGAAATGCAGAACCAGCCCACCCGGATTGCCGAGATAGACGTTCTTGCCGCCCTCTTCGCCGAACGAGGAGGAGTGCAGCGCCTGGACGAAGGTGGTGGTGAAGCCGCCGCAATCGACCGTGCCGCCGATGTTGCCTGGATTGATCTTCTTGTCGCTGACGCCTTTGCCGACCAGATACATGCAGATCTCGAAATTAGCGACCAGCTGGGCGCCGCTCTTGCCGAGCACTTCCAGCGCGCCGCTGATATGGTCGCTGTGTCCGTGCGTCAGCAGGACATGCGTGACCCCTTCCGCCGGTCCCTCCCAGCCGCCCGTCCAGGACGGGTTGCCGATCAGATAGGGATCGATGAGGATCTTGGCGTCGCCGGTTTCGATACGGAAGGCCGAATGGCCGTACCAGGTCAGTTTCATGAATGCATTCCTCGATTTTTGCCGTGCCAGAGGATAGAACGCCGATGGCCCCGAGATCAAAGGGTACCGTGTCCGCCTTGCATCCGGAAGAACGCTTGCCGCTGAAAAAGACAAAGGAAAACCGTTGGCTGTCATCACGATTGAGCAATTGCCGGCACGGCTCGCCGGCGGCAGGACGCTGGCGGGGCTTGACCTCGGCGACAAGACGATCGGCGTCGCGGTTTCGGACCGGGGATTCTCCTTCGCTCATCCACGCCCGGTCATCATCCGAAGAAAATTCTCGCTCGACGCCGCCGTGCTTTTGGCCCTGCTGGAGAAAGAGAATGTCGGCGCCGTGGTGATCGGGCTGCCGATCAACATGGACGGGTCGGAAGGTCCGCGTGCGCAGAAATCGCGCGCCTTCGTACGCAACATGGCGCAGCTCAGCGATCTGCCCTTCGTGTTCTGGGATGAGCGGCTATCGACCGTCGCCGCCGAGAGGACGCTGATCGAAATGGATTTCTCGCGTGCTAAACGCGCCGGCAAGATCGATTCGGCTGCCGCCGCCTTTATTCTGCAGGGAGTTTTGGACCGGCTTCAGTCACTCGCTGCATCCGCTCGAACGGAACCGGACCCGCCCAGCGCTCCTTGATCCAGCGGGCGATTTCCCCGCGACGGCGGAACGCCCAAAGCGCCATCAGCAGAAATCCGTCGAAGATGCAGGTCTTGGCCACCATTCCGGGGATGATCGCCGGATCGATGCCGAGCATCTGACCATAGAGTTGGAAGAAGAAGTCGTGCATCCTGCGGCTGAACATGACGTAGCCGAAATTCATGTCGTTGAGCGACAGGTAGAACCAGCCCCAGAACAGCGCCATCGGGGCCGCCCACATCGCGAAGATATAGCGCATCAGCGACCTCCCTCGGGATTAGAGCCTGTCCGGCCTGAGATCAGCGAAAGCAGCGAGATGTGAGCAGCGGCCGTTGCCATGCTGTGCGCCGTTGCGCGGATCTCGCCTTCGCCTGGTGCGACTGCCGCAACAGCTGAGCGCCGCTCGGCAAGCATCGCGACATAGGAAGCCAGAAGAGCGGCCAGTTGCACAGCCACCACCATGAACAAGCCATTGATGCCTTGGGCCGCACCACCGATCAGGATCATCGACAGGACACCGGAAGCGGAAATGAAGGCGATACGGACGACACTGTCGGCGCCTGGGCTGGCCGCATCGTTGATCAGCGTATCGACGAAGGCCCAGAAGAACAGCACCGCCACGACCAGCAATGCGATCGCCAGCGGCGCGACCACGACGACGTTCTCCAGATTGACGAAGCGAGCACTCTCAATGGTCACGCCAAGCACGCCGAGCGCTGCCGCCACACCCCGGTTTCCATCGATGCAGATCAGCGCCAACAGGGCGAAAACGATCGCCCAGTGCACGGACAGAAAGGAGGTCAGTACGTGTCGCATAGTGGTTCCTGCTTCGGCAGGAATGACAGTGGGCTTTGCCGCCCGCCGCCGCAATGGAAACCATTTGTTAAGGTTAACGACGATCCACAGGCCCTCCGAAAGTGTTCTGCGGGCGCTCAAATGATCGGATGCGCGTCGCTCGCGGCTCAGTTTACCGGCGGATAGAGCGTGTCGATGATCATGCGCGCGTCGTGGCGCGAATCGAGCATGCCATAGGTGTTGCGCCATTGGCCGGCCAGGCGCGTCTCGACAAAAGCATCGGCAATCCGCCCTGCCCCGAGCCGGCGCAGTTCCGCCGCCGCCGCCGAAAGTGCCAGTTGTTCGGTCAGCAGGCGGGCCGAGCCCTCATCGGTCGAAGCGACCTGCATGGCCGCTTTGAGAACGCCGATCGTGCCGCGCCCGCCGGCGCCGAGGTCACGGTCGATGCCGGCCAGCACCTCGTCGAACAGGCCGGGCGCGCGACCGAGCACGCGCAGCACATCGAGTGCCATGACATTGCCCGAACCTTCCCAGATAGCGTTGACCGGAGCCTCACGGTAATAACGGGCGAGCGGTGCCTCCTCGACATAGCCGTTGCCGCCAAGGCACTCCATCGCCTCGTAGAGCAGCGGCGGCGCGATCTTGCACACCCAGTATTTGACGACCGGCGTCATGGCCCGGGCGAATGCCGCCTCGCCGCGATCGCTCGCCGCCTCGTCGAAGGAGCGCGCCAGCCTGAACGACAGCGCCGTCGCAGCGGCGACATCGAGCGCCATGTCGGCCAGCACGCGCTGCATCAACGGCTGTTCGATCAAGGGCGAGCCGAACACCTGGCGATGACGGGCATGATGAACCGCTTCCGCCAGCCCCGCCCGCATGAGCGCCGAAGACGCCACCGCGCAGTCGAGCCGGGTCAGCGTCACCATATCCATGATCGTCTTCACGCCGGCGCCGGGTTCGCCGACCATCTCGCCGATGGCATTGACGAATTCGACTTCAGAAGACGCGTTGGAGCGGTTGCCGAGCTTGTCCTTCAGCCGCTGGAAGCGGAAGCCATTGCCCGACCCGTCGCCGAGGACGCGCGGCACGAGGAAGCAGGACAGTCCCTCCGGCGCCTGCGCCAGCACCAGGAAGGCGTCCGACATCGGCGCCGACATGAACCATTTGTGCCCGGTCAGGCGATAGAAACCGCTGCCGGCGCGCTCCGCCCTTGTCACATTGGCGCGCACATCGGTGCCGCCCTGCTTCTCGGTCATGCCCATGCCGAGCGTCAGTCCGGTCTTTTCGACCGGCGGCTTTTGGCTCTGGTCGTATTTGCGCGTCGTCACGCGCGGCGCCCATTCGCGAAACAGTTTTGGACTGGCCATCAACGCCGCCAGCGAGGCACTGGTCATGGTGATCGGGCAGAGGTGCCCGGTCTCAAGCTCGGCGGTCAGATAGAAACGCGCGGCGCGCACCTGATGGCGGCGGCCGATCTCGGCATCGCCATTTTCCCACACCGAGGAATGCAGCCCGTTCGCCACCGAACGGCGCATCAAGGCGTGATAGGCGGGATGGAATTCGACCAGGTCGATGCGCCGCCCCTGGCGATCATGCGTCCTGAGTTTCGGCGTCTCGACATTGGCGAGGCGTGCCAATTCCTGCGCTTCCTGCGTGAGCACGAAACGGCCAAGCCCGTCGAGTTCCCTGCGTACCGGATCGGAAAACCGTTCCGCCAGCTGGATCAGCAACGGATCGCCCCGCCAGG
Organism: Mesorhizobium sp. dw_380; assembly: GCF_018588885.1. Taxonomy (GTDB): domain Bacteria; phylum Pseudomonadota; class Alphaproteobacteria; order Rhizobiales; family Rhizobiaceae; genus Mesorhizobium. The sequence continues at coordinate 93,810 of NZ_JAFFIW010000006.1, read as the reverse complement.
CGTTGCCGCCCGTCAGCGGCGGCGGCTGGTTCGTCACGTCGTCGGCCACGCCCAATCCTTCTACCGGTAGAAAGGTCCTTGTCACCAGAAGGCCACGAATCCGAGGCCATCGCCGGTTTATAGCCCAAGCCAAGCAACACGTGCGATGAAAATACCGGGGAGAACGGCGCCAATCCAAAGCCGGTGCTTGCGGGCGCAAAATCCGCACCCTATAGCAACCCCTTGAGATGACCGACGCTTCGTCCCTGCCACTCTATCCCCACCGCCATCTTCTGGGCATCAGCGATCTTTCGCCCGCCGACATCGAGCTGTTGCTCGACAGGGCGGATCGGGCAGTCGCGATCTCGCGGCAGTCCGAGAAAAAGACCTCGACGCTGCGCGGCCGTACCCAGATCAATCTCTTCTACGAAGCCTCGACCCGCACACAGTCTTCGTTCGAGCTGGCGGGAAAGCGGCTCGGCGCCGATGTCATGAACATGTCGGTGGCGAGTTCCTCGGTGAAAAAGGGCGAGACGCTCATCGACACCGCAATGACGCTGAACGCCATGCGGCCCGATATCCTGATCATCCGCCACCAGTCGGCGGGTGCGGCCGCCCTTCTGGCGCAGAAGGTCGGTTGCTCGGTGGTCAATGCCGGCGACGGCGCGCATGAACACCCGACACAGGCACTGCTCGACGCACTCACCATCCGCCGCGCCAAGGGCCCGCTGTCGAAGCTGATCGTGGCGATCTGCGGTGACATCCTGCATTCGCGCGTGGCTCGTTCCAACATCATGCTGCTCAACGCGCTCGGCGCACAGGTGCGGGTCGTCGCGCCCTCGACGCTGCTGCCCTCGGGTATCGAGAAGATGGGTGTGATCGTCACGCGCTCGATGGCCGAGGGCCTCAGGGGCGCCGACGTGGTGATGATGCTGCGCCTGCAGCGCGAGCGGATGGAAGGCGCCTTCGTGCCTTCGGTGCGCGAATATTTCCGCTATTTCGGCCTCGACGCCGAGAAGCTGAAGGCCGCCAAGGACGATGCGCTGGTGATGCATCCCGGCCCGATGAACCGCGGCGTCGAGATTGCCTCGGAAATCGCCGACGGCCCGCAAAGCGTCATCCAGGAACAGGTGGAGATGGGCGTCGCCGTGCGCATGGCGGTGATGGAAGCGCTGCTCGACCCCCGTCGTAATCAAGAGGGTCGCGGCGCATGAGCACGACCGTCTTTGAACGCGCCCGCATCATCGACCCCTCGCGCGGCATCGACGAAGTCGGTTCCGTCATCATCGAGGCCCGCAAGATCGTTGCCGCCGGCAAAACGGCGTTGAACCAGGGCATTCCGGGGGGCGCCACCGTCATCGACTGTGCCGGCAAGGCGATCATCCCCGGCCTGATTGATGGCCGCGTGTTCATCGGCGAACCCGGCGGCGAGCATCGCGAAACCATCGCTTCGGCGAGCGTTGCGGCGGCGGCCGGCGGCGTCACCTCCATCGTCATGATGCCTGATACCGACCCTGTGATCGACAATGTGGCGCTGGTCGAGTTCGTGCTGCGCACCGCCAAGGACACGGCGATCGTCAACATCTTCCCGGCGGCGGCGATCACCAAGGGGCTCGATGGCCGTGAGATGACCGAGTTCGGCCTGTTGCGCGAGGCCGGTGCCGTCGCCTTCACCGATGGTCGCCACACCATATCAAGCGCGCTGGTGATGCGCCGGGCGCTGACCTACGCACGCGACTTCGGCGCCACGATCGTACATGAGACGCAGGATGCCGACCTCGGCTCGTCCGGCGTCATGAACGAAGGCCTCTACGCAAGCTGGCTTGGCCTCTCTGGTATTCCACGAGAAGCCGAATCCATCCCGCTGGAGCGCGACCTCGCGCTGGCGCGGCTGACGTGCGGGTCTTACCATGCGGCGAAGATCTCGACGGCGATGGCGGCAAACGCCGTGACGCGCGCGAAAGCGGACGGCGCTGCCGTCACATCAGGCGTGTCGATCCACAATCTGTCGCTCAACGAAAACGATGTCGGCGAATACCGCACCTTCTTCCGCCTGACGCCGCCGCTGCGCGCCGAGGAAGACCGGTTGGCGATGATCGAAGCGGTCAGGGATGGCACGATCGACATCATCGTCTCCTCGCATGATCCGCAGGATGTCGACACCAAGCGCCTGCCCTTTGCCGACGCGGCGGCCGGTGCCATCGGACTGGAGACGTTGCTTGGCGCCGCCTTGCGGCTCCACCACAATGGCGACGTGCCATTGCTGCGGCTGATCGAGACGCTCTCCACCGCACCGGCAAGGCTGTTCGGATTGCCCGGCGGCACGCTGAAGCCCGGCGCCATCGCCGACCTTGCGCTTGTCGACCTCGACGAACCCTGGATCGTCAATGAAAGCGGCATTCGCTCGCGCTCGAAAAACACCTGTTTCGAGGGTGCACGGCTGCAGGGCAAGGTCTTGCAAACGCTGGTCGCCGGCCGCACAGTGTTTTCGGCCTGAGCCGTCGGAGCGCTTTGCGCCTGACCGTTGGCCGGGAGGAAATGCGGGGGAACAATGACTTACGGTCCGATCCTGGCGCTGGTGTTCGGCTATCTCCTGGGCTCGATTCCGTTCGGCCTGCTGCTTACCCGTGCGGCCGGCCTTGGCGATGTGCGCCAGATCGGCTCCGGCAATATCGGCGCCACCAATGTGCTGCGCACCGGCAACAAGGGCCTGGCCGCCGCGACCTTGCTGCTCGATGCGCTGAAGGGCACGGCCGCCGTGCTCATAGCAGGCCATTTCGCGCCTGAAACGGCGGTCTGGGCCGGCCTCGGCGCCTTTCTCGGCCATCTCTTTCCGGTCTGGCTGGGTTTCAAGGGCGGCAAGGGCGTCGCGACCTATCTCGGCGTGCTGATCAGCCTTGCCTGGCAGGTGGCGCTGATCTTCGCCGTCGTCTGGCTGGTGATGGCATACCTCTTTCGCTTCTCCTCGCTGGCAGCGCTTACGGCGGCCGTTGTCGTGCCGATCGCGCTTTATGTCCTGAGCACGCCGCAGGTCGCCCTGCTGTTCGTGGTGATGAGCATCATCGTCTTCATCAAGCATAGGGCCAACATTTCACGCCTGCTCGCCGGCACCGAAGGCAAGATCGGAGTCAAGGGTTGAGCGAGCCGGCCGCCGGGCCGCGTCTCAGCGACCGGCAGCGGCTGAGCTGGCTGCGGCTGATCCGCACCCAGAATGTCGGCCCCGCCTCCTTTCGCGATCTGATCAACCGCTTCGGGTCGGCCGAGGTTGCGCTGGAAATATTGCCGGAACTGATGATTTCGGGCGGCGCCAGCCGGATCGCCCGTATCCCTTCCGTTGGCGAAGCCGAGGCCGAGCTGGAAGCCGCGCGCCGGGCTGGCGCGCGTTTTGTCGGCATCGGCGAGGCCGACTATCCGCCGCTGCTGCGCAGCATGGACAACCCGCCGCCGCTGTTGGCGGTCAGGGGCAATGCCGCCGTGTTCCGGCTGCCGGGCGTTGCCATTGTCGGCGCCCGCAACGCATCGCTGGCCGGCGTCAAGATGGCACGCATGCTGGCGGCCGATCTTGGCCGCGACGGGTACGGCATCGTGTCGGGGCTGGCGCGCGGCATCGACACCGCGGCGCATCAGGGCAGCCTTGCGACCGGCACGATCGGTGTCCTGGCTGGAGGCCTCGACCTGCCCTATCCGCCCGAAAATGCCGGCCTGTGCGATGAGATTGCCGAACGTGGCGCCGTCATTTCGGAAATGCCGTTCGGCTGGCAGCCACGCGCCCAGGACTTTCCGCGCCGCAACCGCCTTGTCGCGGGTGCTGCCCTTGGGCTGGTGGTGGTCGAAGCAGCGCAGCGGTCGGGCTCACTGATCAGCGCCAGGCTTGCCGGCGAAATGGGCCGGCTGGTCTTTGCCGTGCCGGGCTCCCCGCTCGATCCGCGCGCTGCTGGCACCAACGGCCTGCTCAAGGACGGCGCCACGCTGGTCACCGAGGCATCGGACATTTCAAGGGCGATCGCGCCGTTGACCGGCATGCGAGCGCCTGAAATGCCGCCATTTGAGGACCCGCCCGACTTTTCGGCCACACCGCCACCCGGCGAGAGCGACCGCGCCAAGGTAATCGAGGCTCTCGGCCCGACGCCGGTCCCGGTCGACGAGATCATCCGTCACACCGGCATGCATCCGGCCCAGGTCTTCATGGTATTGCTTGAACTCGATCTCGCCGGCCGGCTCGAGCGCCATGCCGGCGGCAATGTTTCAATGATTTTCGGGAACTGATGCAATTCCAGGAAAGGTGTTTCCCGTCGGCAATTGCGTCAAAACAAAGAGACAGAGCCAACCGTCAGTGGCGATGGGTGTTCTTCTCTTCGGTTTCCGCATAGTCCGGCGTATTGGCTCCAAAGAGATCCTTTTGGACAATCTCGCGCCAGACCATGTCCGCATCCTCCGGGCGAGACGGATCGAAACCTGGCTCGCTCTCGCGCACGTTCCGGCGCGAGCGGCGGCGCAACCAGGCAGGCATGATCTCGCGGATGAGGCTGGTGAATGGGGTCATTGCCGATTCCTCCGATTCATGGGGCGATCAGACTGGTCGATCTTTCCGCATTGCGCTGGCTCACCATGTCAAGCCATGCCAAGGCTTCGTCGACACTGGCAAGCGCATGACGCGCGGCGGTCGCTCCGCGCGGTCTGATGCGCACCGATATGCCATTCATTTCATTGATGGCATCAAAGCCGTTTTCATCCGAAGTATCATCTCCAAGGAATACTGGCCTGCGGCCCGCAAAAGCCGCTCCTTGCATGAAACGCCGGATAGCCGCTCCCTTCGCCGCCTCCAGCGGCATCAGTTCGACGCCGGCATTGCCGGCAAGTACCCGATAGCCCGCGGGCAGTCTGGCCAGCGCCTGTTCGACCAATCGTGTCGCGCGTTCCAACAATTGTGGCGCCGCGCGCGTATGAATGGCCAGGATAGGCCCCTTGCGCTCGATATAGACATCGGCGTTGGCCAATTCAGCCTCGATTTCCTGGGCAAGCGCTGCAATGTCGGCCGGCTCGCCGGCCGCTTCGACCGGGCCGTTACGGACCAGTCTGTGTTCGAGGCCATAAAGGCCGGCGGCGCGCAATCTAAGGGGCTGGAAGAGATGGTCGACGGCGGCGATCGACCGCCCCGTGATGAATGCCAACGCTCCGTCCAATTGCGCTTCGAGCCTTGTCAGCAGGCTCCGCAGCTCACCGCCGACGACCACCGCATCGGGATGCGCGGCATGTTCGAGAAGCGTGCCATCAATGTCCAGGAACAAGGCCCATGGCCCCTGCGGGACAGCCGGCGCCGGTTGGTTTGGCGACATCGACATCACAGCGCCGCCACGCGTTTGCGGTCGAGCAGCGATATCACGTTGCCGGGAGCCGTGGGAGCCGCGCCGACGGCACGATCGACCGCAACACGCTTGCGAAGCCGCGCGGCGTCGAGAAGCATGCTGCCTGCCCATCGATAGACATTATTGTCGCGCACGATCTCGCGCATGTGCTGCATGCGTTGGCGCTGCTCCTCCTGCGACATGGTCAGGGCCTGCAGCAAGGCGTCGCCCATCGTCGCCGCGTCATAGGGGTTGACGATCAGCGCCTCGAGCAGCTCCTTGGAAGCGCCGGCAAACATGCTTAGCAGCAGGACGCCCTGTTCGTCGTCGCGCGCCGCGACAAACTCCTTGGCCACCAGGTTCATGCCGTCATGCAGGCTTGTGACCATGCAGACGTCGGCGGCGCGGTAGATCTCGTAGACCTGCTCCTGCGCGTGATGTTCCGTCACCATCAGCACGGGCGAGTAGCCCTCGCGACCATAGCGCTGGTTGAGATCGTCGGCCTGCCGCAGGCACTCCTCGTACAATTGCTGATAGGCGGGCAAGGTGCCGCGGCTGGGCGCGGCGATCTGCAGCAACGCCACCTTGCCGACCCATTCCGGATGAAGCTTCAGCAGCTCGTCGAGTGCGTTGAAGCGATCCAGGATGCCCTTGGTGTAGTCGAGACGTTCAACGCCCACGCACAGTCTGACATTCTCGGCCAGGCCGAATCTTTCGCGAATACGCCGGCGGCATTGCGCCACGTCAGGCAGCTTGCCCAACTGGGCCGGCGGCCATTCAATTGAAATCGGATAGGCGTGAACCAGGCTGATCTCACCGCCGTAGGAGATGGCCGAATCCTCGCGCTCGATCCTGCTCTCCAGGAAACGGTCGACGCTCTCGATGAAGTTGTTGCAATGAAACTGGGTGTGGAAACCGACAATCGAACTGCCGAGCAGGCCCTCGAGAATCTTCTCGCGCCACGGGCAGATGCTGAACACCTCCGAATTCGGCCATGGGATATGCCAAAAGGTGATGATGATCGCTTCCGGAAGGCGCTCGCGGATCATCCGCGGCAGCAATGCGAAATGGTAGTCCTGTACGAGCACGATCGGCCGCTCATTGCGGGCTTCCGCCACGACGGTGTCGGCGAATTTACGGTTGACCGCTTCGTAGGTTTCCCAGTCGGAGGCGCGGAATATCGGTCGGGTGAAGGCAATGTGGCACAGCGGCCAGAGGCCCTCATTGGCGAAGCCGAGATAATAGCCTTGCTGTTCTTCCTCGCTGAGCCAGACGCGACGCAACGTGTAGGAAGGATTTCCAGGCGGCACCTCTATCCGGTCATTTTCGTCGACCACCAGCGCATCAGCCGAACCGCCTCCATAGGCGATCCACGTGCCCGCACAGGCGCGGGTGATCGGTTCGAGAGCGGAGACGAGCCCGCTGGCCGGTACGACCAGTTGGATGTCGTCCCCCTTGCGGTTGTGGATATACGGCTCGCGATTTGAAACCACGATCACCTGGGCGTCGGGAAGTTCCTTTGCCAATATGTGACGCAGCGTATCCGGCGACCATTGGACAAGGGAAGCTGCAGCGGACTGCCCATTCTTCTCGAATTCCGGCAGTGGGCCGCCAGCGGGTTCAGCTGCCACGGTAGCACTCCTCGCCCGGCGTGCTCGCAGAACCAACGTTGCAATGATGATGATCGAGATGCTGACAACTGCAAGACCAAGGAGCCACAATACGGACGAAGGAACGACCAGGTACGAACTGTTGTCAGGCATTTGAAATCGACTTACCTTTCAATGAGATTTGCGGCGGGTCGGCCGCCCGGGCACCCATGCGTGATGGTCAAACGCCTGCCACGCGCGATGGTTCCGATTTTTCAGCTCCTGACCACGAGCGGCACCAGCCCTTCATGGCGGTCGGCCAGAAAGGCGCCGACGCGATCTCCGACCCGTTGAAATGTCAGGTCGACGGCAGTACCCGCCACCGCCAGATGGCGAACCACCAGATTATCGATGCCGATCGGCAGACGCGGTCTCGTCACCTGGATTTCGCCGGTCCAGCCGTCGATCTGAAGGCCCAGGCACGCTTGCATGAGCATGAAGGCGGAGCCGGCCGACCAGGCCTGCGGCAGGCAGGCAACCGGATAGGCGATGGGAGCCTCGCCAGGTGCGCGGGTGAAGCCGCAGAAAAGTTCGGGCAGGCGCATGTTGAAATGGACCGCAGACTCGAACGTTCCGCTCATCAGCCGCACCACATTGTCCCGGATGCCGTATCGCGCCAGTCCGGCCGCACATATCGCGGTGTCGTGCGGCCAGATGGAGCCATTGTGATACGACATCGGATTGAAGAAGATGGCGTCGTCCGCCAGCGTTCGCAGGCCCCAGCCGGAGTGGAATGAGGCCGACAGCAACTTGTCGGCGACGATGCGCGCACGATCCGGGTTGGGCAGGCCGACATAAAGCAGATGGCCGGCGTTGGAGGTACTCACCTTGCAAGGCTCGCCATCGCCGTCCAGGGCGAGCGCATAGTAACCGAGCTCTTCGATCCAGAAATGGCTTTCGACCCGTTGGCGGATTTCATCGGCACGCATATCCCAGGCTTCGGCCTTTTCGGTTTCGCCGCGCAGTCTTGCCAGTTTCGCCAACCCCTGAAACGCTGCAAAGACGTAGCCCTGCACCTCGACCAGTGCGATCGGCCCTTTCGGAATGCGGCCGTCGGCGTGAAAAACGGAATCGAAACTGTCTTTCCATCCCTGGTTGACAAGGCCCGAATCCGCCGCACGACTATAGGTGACGAACCCGGTCGGCTGGCTTGCCGCTTCGATCCATTCGGCAGCGGCACACAGTGACGGCCACAGGCCATCGATAAACTCCATGTCGCCGGTGCGGTCGGCATAGGCGCAGGCGAGATGGACATAGAGCGGTGTGGTGTCGACACCGCCATAGTAACGGCCGAACGGCAGTTCGCTGAGCGCCGTCATCTCACCTTTGCGCGTCTCATGCATGATCTTGCCGGGTTGCGAGTCGCTGAAGGGCGAGGTTTCGGTTGCCTGGTGCTGCGCCAGGAAGGCGAGCACGCCCCGCGCCAGGCCGGGATTGAGCCAAAGCATTTGCAGAGCCGAGATCACTCCGTCCCTGCCGAAGGCCGTCGAGAACCATGGGATGCCGGCATAGGGATAAGGACCTGTCGCCAGTTCCGTGGTCAGCAGCGCCACGTCGGCGCGTGCCCGCTCGATCCAGTCGTTGAACACCCTGCCCGAGCTGTGCAGCGTTGCACCATGGCGACGCTTGGCCCGCATGCCGAAGCGTGCACGGGCAGCGGCGGCGCGAAATCGCTCGCGCTCGGGAGCATCCGCGATCTCGGTGCCGATCTCGACATAAAGCGTCTTGCGGCTGCGCTTGGTGACGGCGATGAAGAAGTCCGCCCGCTCCGAGGTCAATTCGTCCGGCACTTGTGAAAACGATATCGCGGACGTGCGCTCCACCTTGTCCAGGCCCTCGTAGCGCAGCATCACCGTGGTCTTGCCGACCTCGGCCGTGTGCGCGGTGCCGCGTTTTGGCCGCGTCGAGCCGCGAACTTCAAACATGTCGCGGAAATCCGCGGCGAAGCGCAGCGAAAGCCGTAGGGTCGAATGTTCCTGGCTGTAGTTGGAAAGCGTCAGGCGTTCGTAAAGCCGGTCCTGCCAGATCAGCCTGACGCGCTCGATGTGGATCGCGCCTTGTGGAATAGGCCGGCCGCCGACGCTCTCGATTGGCAGGTTGGTTAGATTGGTGGTGAACAGCACGTTGTCCTGGCTGAGCGACGCGCCGAGCAACGACGTTGACCGCCCGCCGATGCTCAGCCGGAATTCAGAAAGCACACGCGTGTCGTCGCGGAAGAACCCGTCACCGACGCCGCGTATGTCGCCATAGGCGTCAGAGACGGCGAAGCAGTCGCCATACTTGAGCGCGAACAGCCTGTGCGGCTCTCGGGGGGCGGTTTCGTCAAGAGAAGCCAGTGCTATTGCAGGATCGAGCTTGCGCTCGTCGAGTTGGGTAATGGTCAAGAGATTGTCCCGTGCATGGTTTTTCGAACGGCGCTACGAGGCTTTGATTTCCTCATGGTTGCTGGTCAGTCGGGAATAGGCCGCGACATAATCCCTGGCCATTCTATCGGCTGAAAAGCGCCTTTCGAAGACTGCCCTTATTCGTCGCCTGTCGAGTTGGAGAAGCGCCGGCATCGTCGCGACGGCATCTTCAATCGTCTCGACGACGAAGCCGGTCACGCCATAATCGATGATCTCGGGCATGGCGCCGCAACTCCAGGCCATGACCGGGGTTCCGCAGGCCATGGCCTCGATCACGGCAAGGCCGAAGGGCTCCGGCCAGTCGATGGGAAACAGCAAGGCCGCCGCGTTGCCAAGAAACCGGCTCTTCTGATCTTCGCTGATCTCGCCGACATATTCGACCCGGTCGCCATCGATCATCGGTTGGACGACCTCCTCGAAATAGGCGCGATCGCCATCACCGATCTTGGCCGCGAGCTTGAGTTTCAGCCCGGTGCGGCGGGCAATCTCGATCGCCCGGTCCGGCCGCTTGTCGCGCGACATCCTGCCGAGGAAGGCAAGATAGGAACCATCCGATCCCGCCTCGAAATCGGGTTCGTAGAGTTGGATTGGCAGCCCGTGGTGGATCGTTGCCAGCCAGTTCGCCGATGCGAACCGTGCCCGCTGGCTGCGGGATATGGAAATCATCGGAAACCGCGGGAACCGATCGTAGGCTTCCGCCAGATCCGCGTAATCCAGCCTGCCATGCGGTGTCGTCACCGTGCGTTGCGGCATATCACGGAAAAACGGGAAATGCAGGAAATGGCTGAGATGGAAATGAATGACGTCGAAATCGTCGGCCCGTTTCCGCACCTCGTCGAGCATCGACAGATGCGCCGCGATCTCGGACTTCAGCGGACGCGGGTCGAGACGGAGCGCCCGTTCGCGGCACGGCACGAGCTTGGCCGAGGTTTTCGTGTCGCCGCTGGCGAACAATGTCACGTCGTGGCCAAGGTCGACGAGCGCTTCGGTCAGGTAGGAGATGATGCGTTCGGTACCGCCATAGAGTCTCGGCGGCACGGATTCGTAAAGTGGTGCGACATGGGCAATCTTCATGGCCCGGCCTTCCCTCAATGAGCTGGTCATAGAGCGAAATGCTTGAGCGCCAGGATCGTTCCTGCATCATTGGAAGATGTGTCGAATGATCGATCCGTTCCCCTGTTGGTACGATCAACCCGCCCTATTTTCCTGCTGGTGCTGCCGAAATTGCGCTCATGGCAGCCAAGGAGACCAAGATGCAGGAACCGGAGGACATCGCAGCCCGACGTCTGAGCATGATCATCGAACAATATGTCGAGGCCAGAAAACAGCGTTTTGGCTTTGTGTCGACGGACCAGGCTGCTCGAGTGATCCGCAGAACCTTGAAACCCACTCCTTCGGATCCGGCGCTCTCGGACCGCGAACTCGACGATATGGTCGCCGCCCTCGCCGTGAAGAACGGCCTGGCCGTCTTCTTCGATCGCGGCGTCAGAGGATCGACCGGGACCGAGGCCGAGCTGAACAGAAAGGAACCGACCATGCGAGGACCAACGGAAACCCCGGATGTTGCCGGCGCGGTCGATGCCATTCTGAGCGGTCAGACTGCCCAGCTCTCGATGAAAGCAGTGATCTCGCTGCTGCGCGAACGGACCGGCACCAAACGGTCGGACGCGGATCTGGAAGGCTTGATTGCCAAGAAGGCCGCCGTTCTGGACGTGCATTTGTCGCACAGCGGCTAAGCGATCGCTGCGCGTCGGGCGTCGCAGTTCATGGACGGGATAAGGGAGCGAGTTTCGGTGTTCGCAGTTCCTGGGCCAATCTTGCCGTCTGGAAAATTGTCATCAGAACGAAGATCGCCTCACCCTCGGTGGAGTTGATCGTCAGGACTACACGGCCGAGTTCGTCGCTCATACCGCAAGTCCAGTCCTTGAGTGCGATCACCTTCTTTCCGGCCATATGCCCAGGGCTTTACGCGGTCTGAAGGCGGTTGACGGAACCTTCGCCGGATATTGCAACCAGCCGTGCAACGGCAAACGCAGCCAGAATTATGAAAAACGCCGTGATGTTCAGAAACATCGTTGATGCAAAAACGCTCGCGCTTTGGTCATAGCAGCTTGCGAATTCCATGACGCTGTACCCCTACAAAGCCATCGCATCATGATCCTGCTTCGGGAGAAATTCAAGCAGATGCTAAAATACGCCAACGGGGGCTCGAATGCGCTCCGACCTGCAAAGCACGCGCACGACGCTCTCTTATTCGATGTAGGTCACCGCACCCGTCTGGAGATCGTAGATCGCCGCGACGATCTTCAGCTTTCCCGCCTTGGTGAGACCGGCCAAGAGCTTGCTCGAAGCGGTGAGCCGCCTCGCCGTCCTCCGCGCGCTCTCCTTGGCGGTGTTGTCGACGAAATCGCCCGCCTCGCTGCGCACTGCGATCGCCGCAGGCAAGATCGGTTCGATCATCGGGCCAATCGCGCCGGGATAGGTCGCGTTCTTGGCAACCACGTCGCACGCTGCCTTGACGGCGCCGCAACTTGTGTGCGCGAGGACGACAATCAAGGGGGAGCCAAGCACCGCCGCGCCGTATTCGACCGTGCCGAGCGTCGCGGTGTCGACGAGGTTGCCGGCATTCCGGGCGACAAACAGTTCTCCAACACCGTGGCCGCCGAAGATCAGCTCCGGGGGAACGCGACTGTCGGCGCAACTGATTATCGTGGCCCAGGGCGCCTGGTGTGCCGCGACAGCGCTCCGCTGCGCGGCAAGGTCGATCGAGCAAAGGTCCGGGTGGCTGATGTAGCGTTCATTGCCGGATTTCAGCGCAGCGAGCGATTCATCGAGGGTCAGCGGCGTCGCCGCGCCCTCGGCCGCGCCCGCTGGCCACGACGCTCCACCAAGACCGAACGCAATGAATGCGGCGCCGACTTTTAGGAAATCCCTCCGGCCAACCCCTTCACCGTCGCAGTTGCTGCACACTGTTTGGCTCCGTCGCCGAGATTTTGGGACTGTTCTACGATAAACATGCGCCTTCTCTAATATAGTCGCAAGGAATTACGGAGCGAGGAGACCACGCCGGCGGTGAAGAAGGGGCGCTGGCGGTCAACAATCCCGTGCACCGTGGGCCCAAAACAGTCCGGATTAATGAAAAGCCCGCCACAGGCGCGACCTGCGACGGGCTTTTGGAGTGGCTACATCCCTGAGGAATCGACCGCTTGTGTTTGTATTGTGAACTGTGTGATCGCGTTGGCCTATGGTGTGATCGCGGAAGCCTTGGGCCTGAGCCCGCGAATGTGAGGCGTGTCATTCACCAGTTGTGATCGAGGCGGCCCGCTGGGGCGGGTCTTTCTCTGCGGTCTCGAGGACACGCATGGCAGTATCACTTATCGACAGGCTTGGGGCCCCGTCACGGCTCTGTGCATTAGGATCTCGACGGGGCTCTTTGGCTGCTCGTCATGCAAGGCTACCGGCCGCGATCGCCGGCATAAACAGGTCGAGGACCATATCTGGCTGACCAGCTTCTTTGATTATGATTTGGGATAGTTCGACGATGAGACATGCAGGCTCGAACCACTCAAAAACCCTTTCGGGCCAAAAGTGTTACCCATGTCTCCGGTATAAACCGTAACCTATGTCTCCGGGCCGTACACAATCTGACAATGGTGAGCGCGATGGGATTCGAACCCATGACCTACTGATTAAAAGTCAGTTGCTCTACCGGCTGAGCTACGCGCTCCCGCGGGCTCGAAAAGGCCGCCCTCGAAATTGCGCGGAACATAGGGAGAGTGCTTCGACCGGTCAACCGGAAAAGATGGTCCGCGAACCTGTTCTGCGCCTTTGACCGCAGCACCGTAGGGCCACTCCTGACCTCGGCCTGATAGCGGCGATTGATTTGGGGAACAAATCCTGAGCGCAGCCCGTTTTCCGCCAACAGGGACGTCCGCCAACCTTTCGAGGAGAAGACTAATGAACAGAACCGTATCCGGCCTGCTTGCAGCCACCCTTTCAGCTACGTTTGTCGCGGCAGAGGTGGTGCCAGTCAACGCCCAACCGGCCTATGTGCCACTCTCCCAGACCGTAACGCCGGACGTGCAGACGGTGCAGTACCGGGAGTGGAGGAGAAACCGCTCCTTCGACCGCAATTTCTCGCGCAACCGCAGTTTCGCCCGCAATGGCGACATGTATTGGAACGGCCATCGCGGCTATCGCGACTATCGCCCCGGCTATCGCCGTCATGGTGACTACTGGTTCCCGCTCGCGGCCTTTGCCACCGGAGCGCTGATCACAGGCGCGATCGTCAACAGCGAGAACAATCGCGTCTATCGAGGCAATGCGCATGTCCAGTGGTGCTATGACCGTTACAGGAGCTACCGGGCTTCAGACAACACGTTCCAACCGAACTACGGTCCGCGTCAGCAGTGCCGTTCACCATATTGATTGCGGGTGAATACGAGCAGCTGACGAATAGGCCCGTGTCAGAGCTGGCGCGGGCCTTTCTCTTTCAGTATGACGAGCCGGCATCAGCCTGCCCAACTGATGGCCTTGATAATGTAATAACGTGCATCACCTTCCCCAAGCGGTGAGCGATATGCTCCAAGGGCGTCGCAAATTCGAACCGCCACGGCGCTCAGTTCCCAACCAAGCACTTCCAGCTCATTATCCACGTCCCTAACGTAAGATTGGGCCAATTCGTCGATGCTGTTCGTCTCGCCAAAGGATCGAACCAGCTTTGCGTCAATCATGACGTCGTCGGGCCAATTTGAATTTGTCCAAGCCCAGAGCCAACTCTGTGACTTAGCGCTCGTGGAACCGGCAATCTGGACCCTGCAGTCACTTTGATTTCCCCGGCTTTGGAAAACAGAAGCCTTCTGGTCTCTATGTCATAGTCGTAGCGAGACCAGTGGCCGATGTTGAAGTCTTTCTCCAACCGGTCATTCTTGACCTTCAGTTGTTTGATGGCTTCGTCGCGCCAAGCTGGATACCAATCAGGCTTCATTTCTCTCGTCCCAAGACCCCGATGGTTTGATTATTGCACGCTCAGCGTCCTGCGCACAGCATCGCGCCAGCCTGTCAACTTGAGGGATCGTGTGGCGTTGTCCATGTCCGGCTTGAACCGCCGGTCGAGAGCCCAGGTCTTGGCGAATTCCCTCGCCTTGGGCCACACGCCTGCCTTCGAGCCGGCGAGCCAGGCCGCGCCGAGCGCGGTCGTCTCCAGTATGGTCGGGCGGTCAACCGGCGCGTCTAGTATGTCGGCCAGGCGCTGCATGGTCCAGTCCGACGCGACCATGCCGCCATCGACCCTGAGCACTGTCTTGGCCGAAGTCGTCTTCCAGTCCTTGCGCATGGCATCGAGCAGGTCGCGGGTCTGGTAGGCAACGGATTCAAGTGCGGCGCGCGCGAACTCCGCCGGCCCGGAATTGCGGGTCAGCCCGAAGATGGCGCCGCGTGCGTCGGCGTCCCAATGCGGTGCGCCGAGCCCGACAAAGGCCGGCACCAGATAGACATTTTGCGTCAGATCGGCCTCATCAGCCAGCTGGCCGCTCTGCTCGGCCTTGCCGATCACCTTGATGCCGTCACGCAGCCACTGGACGGCCGCTCCGGCAATGAAGATCGAGCCTTCCAGCGCGTAGGTGGTCTTGCCGTTCAGCCGATAGGCGATGGTGGTCAAAAGCCGGTTCTTCGAACGCACCAGGTCGCTGCCGGTGTTGAGCAGCGCGAAACAGCCGGTGCCATAGGTGGATTTCATCATGCCCGGCTCGAAGCAGGCCTGGCCGATGGTCGCGGCATGCTGGTCGCCCGCGACCCCAAGGATCTTTATCTCGGCGCCGAACAGACTTTTCTCCGTGATTCCATAATCATCGGCGCAGTCTTTAACCTCCGGCAGCATTCTTGCCGGAATGTTTAGAATGGCCAGCAGTTCCTCATCCCAGACATTCTTCTCTATGTTGTAGACCAGCGTGCGCGAAGCATTGGTGGCATCGGTGGCATGGACCTTGCCGCCGGTCAGCCGCCAGATCAGAAAACTGTCGATGGTGCCGGCCAGCAGCTCGCCCTTCTCCGCGCGTTTTCTCGCGCCCCTCACCTTGTCGAGCATCCAGGCGATCTTGGTGCCGGAGAAATAGGGATCGAGCAGCAGGCCGGTCTTGCGGGTGAATTTCTTCTCGAGCCCCAGCTTCTTGAGTTTCTGGCAAAGTGGTGCCGTGCGACGGTCCTGCCAGACGATGGCGTTGTGGATCGGCTTGCCCGTCGCCCTGTCCCAGATGACGACGGTCTCGCGCTGGTTGGTGATGCCGATGGCCGCGACATCGGCAGCCTTGCCGCCAGCCTTGTTCAGCGCGGCCTTCACGGTCGTCACGACACTTGCCCAGATCTCCTCCGGATCATGCTCGACCCAGCCGGAGGCCGGATAGTGTTGGGTGAATTCCTTCTGGCCGCTGCCGACGACCTTCATCTGGCTGTCGAATAGGATTGCACGGGTCGATGTCGTTCCCTGGTCGATCGCCAGCACAAAACCGCTCATCCAACGTCCTCCGCTTTGACACAAAGAAGGGAGACGGCAACGCGCCGCCTCCCCCTAATTTCACACGGGCACGAACGCCCGCATAGACAGCGTTACTTCTGCCAGCTCTTCACCAGTTCGTCGTAGTTGATGGTGATCGGCTTGTCTTTCTCCTGCTCGAGCCTCAGCTGAGGCGCGAGGTTGCCGGCCTTGACCGCGTCGGCATTCCAGTAGGCCAGATCGTGCTCTTCGGCCATCTTCGGCCCGATGTCGCCCTGGACACCGGATTTCTCGATACGGCTCATGACCTTTTCCTGATCGGCGCAGAGCGAATCCATGGCTTCCTGCGGCGTCTTGGCACCCGAGGATGCGTCGCCGATGTTCTGCCACCAGAGCTGCGCCAGCTTCGGATAGTCCGGCACGTTGGTGCCGGTCGGCGTCCACTGCACACGGGCCGGCGAGCGGTAGAACTCGATCAGACCACCGAGCTTCGGCGCACGTTCGGTGAAGCTCTTGTCATGGATGGTGGAGTCGCGAATGAAGGTCAGGCCAACCTGGCTCTTCTTCACGTCGACGGTCTTGGAGGTAACGAACTGCGCGTAAAGCCAGGCGGCCTTGGCGCGGTCGGTCGGCGTCGACTTCATCAGCGTCCAGGAGCCGACGTCCTGATAGCCGAGCTTCATGCCGTCCTTCCAGTAGGAGCCGTGCGGAGATGGTGCCATGCGCCACTTCGGCGTGCCGTCCTCATTCATGACCGGCAGGCCAGGCTTGACCATGTCGGCGGTGAAGGCAGTGTACCAGAAGATCTGCTGGGCAACATTGCCTTGCGACGGCACGGGGCCGGATTCGGAGAAGGTCATGCCCTGGGCTTCCGGCGGCGCATAGGCTTTCAGCCAATCAAGATACTTCTGGATGGCGTAGACCGATGCTGGTCCATTGGTGTCGCCACCGCGGGCCGTGCACGAGCCGACAGGCCGCGAATTCGCATCGACCTTGATGCCCCATTCGTCAACCGGCACGCCATTCGGCAGGCCCTTGTCGCCGTTGCCGGCCATCGACAGCCAGGCGTCGGTAAACCGCCAGCCGAGCGACGGATCCTTCTTGCCGTAGTCCATGTGGCCATAGACTTTCTTGCCGTTGACGTCGCGACCGGTGAAGAACGCGGCGATGTCCTCATAGGCCGACCAATTGACGGGGACGCCGAGGTCGTAACCGTACTTGGCCTTGAAGTCGGCCTTGTTCTTCTCATCGTTGAACCAGTCGTAGCGGAACCAGTAGAGGTTCGCGAACTGCTGGTCGGGAAGCTGGTAAAGCTTCTTGTCCGGCGCGGTGGTGAACTTGGTGCCGATGAAGTCGTCCACGTCGAGCATCGGATCGGTAACGTCTTTGCCTTCGCCCGCCATCCAATCAGTCAGGTTGCGCACCTGCTGGTAGCGCCAGTGCGTGCCGATCAGATCCGAATCATTGACCCAGCCGTCGTAGATGTTCTGGCCGGTTTGCATCTGGGTCTGAATCTTTTCGACGACGTCGCCTTCCTGGATCACGTCATGCGTGACCTTGATGCCGGTAATGGCGGTAAAGGCCGGCGCCAGCACCTGAGACTCGTACTGGTGCGTGGTCAAGGTTTCCGACACGACCTTGATGTCCATGCCGGCGAACGGCTTGGCGGCGTCGATAAACCACTGCATTTGCTTTTCCTGGTCGGCGCGGGAAAGCGACGAGACGCCGCCTATCTCCTTGTCCAGGAAGGCCTTGGCCTCGTCCATTCCGGCATAGGCATTGCCCACACCGAGCAATAGGACGAGCGCCGTCGTTGATGTTAGAAATTGCCGTCGCATTGTGTTTCCTCCACATTTTGAAAAGATTTCAAGTGCGATCTGGAGCGGTCGCCAGTAGGCGGCCGCTCCAACAGTTTCCCCCTCTATACGTAGCGGAACACGCCGATCGCGTAGACTACGGAGAGAGCGAGAGCCCACCACAGGTTGGGTCCGACAAGACCCAGCCAAGCGAGATGGATAAAGGCGCTGCCAAGCAGCGATAGGAACAGACGGTCGCCGCGCGTGGTCTCGAAGCGCAGCACGCCGACACGCGGATTGCCGCCCGGCGAGGCGTATTCCCAGACGCCCATGCCGCAAAGCAGCAGGGCGATGACGATGAAAAAGGCAGCCGTCGGCCAGGTCCATGCCATCCAGGAGAAGTCGAGGTTCATGATCACACCCTCCCCAGGGCGAAGCCCTTGGCGATGTAGTTGCGGACGAACCAGATGACGAGCGCGCCGGGGATCAGCGTCAGCACGCCGGCCGCCGCCAGCAGCCCCCAATCCATGCCGGATGCCGACACGGTGCGGGTCATGGTGGCGGCGATCGGCTTGGCGTCGGTCGTGGTCAGCGTGCGGGCGATCAGCAGCTCGACCCATGAGAACATGAAGCAGAAGAAGCAGGCGACGCCGATGCCGCTGGCGATCAGTGGCATGAAGATCCTGACGAAGAAACGCGGGAACGAATAGCCGTCGATATAGGCGGTTTCGTCGATCTCCTTTGGCACGCCCGACATGAAGCCTTCGAGGATCCACACCGCCAGCGGCACATTGAACAGGCAGTGCGCCAGGGCCACCGCGATATGCGTATCGATCAGGCCGAAGGCGGAATAGAGCTGGAAGAACGGCAGCGCGAACACAGCCGGCGGCGCCATGCGGTTGGTCAAAAGCCAGAAGAACAGATGCTTGTCGCCGAGGAAGCGATAACGCGAAAAGGCGTAAGCCGCCGGCAGCGCCACGGACACCGAAATCACCATGTTCATGACCACATAGGTGATCGAGTTGATATAGCCGGAATACCAGGCCTTCTCGGTAAAGATGGTGACGTAGTTGGCGATCGTCGGCGCATGCGGATAGAGCGTCAGCGAGTTGACGATCTCCGCATTGGTCTTGAAGCTCATATTGATGAGCCAGTAGATCGGCAGCAAAAGCACGATGATGTAGAGCGTCGGCACGATCCACCACCAGCGCGATTCTTCGCCGCGCCGGCGCATGCGCCTGTCGAGTTCGCTCTGCGACAGCGAACTGGCAAGACCTTCCGAAGCCGCGGCTCCGTTCACCAGATTGCGCTCGGTTCGTTCATTGGCGCCGGCCATCTCAGCGCTCCGCGTCATAATTGGTCATCACGGTGTAGAACACCCACGACAACAACAGGATGATAAGGAAGTAGACCAGCGACATGGCCGCCGCCGGGCCGAGGTCGAACTGGCCGAGCGCCGTCTTGACGAGGTCGATCGACAGGAACGTCGTCGAATTGCCGGGACCGCCGCCAGTGACGACGAAGGGTTCGGTGTAGATCATGAAACTGTCCATGAAGCGCAAAAGCACGGCGATCAAAAGCACGCGCTGCATCTTCGGCAACTGGATGTAACGGAACACCGCCCAGCGCGAGGCGCCGTCGATCTTGGCGGCCTGATAGAAGGCGTCGGGGATCGAGACCAGGCCGGCATAGCAGAGCAGCACGACGAGGCTGGTCCAATGCCAGACGTCCATGACGATGATCGTCACCCAGGCATCGAACGGATCCTGCACATAATTGTAGTCGATGCCGATCGCATTGAGATAATAGCCCAGCAGGCCGATGTCGTTGCGTCCGAACACCTGCCAGATGGTGCCGACGACGTTCCACGGGATCAGCAGTGGCAGCGACATCAAAACCAGGCAGACCGGAACGCCCCAGCCCTTTTTCGGCATGTTGAGCGCGATGAAAATGCCGAGCGGCACCTCGATGGCCAGGATGATGAAGGAGAAGATCAGATTGCGCACCATCGCTTCCCAGAAGCGGCTGGACGAGAGCAGTTCCTCGAACCATTCGGTGCCGGCCCAGGTGAAGACATTGTTGCCGAACGTGTCCTGCACAGAGTAGTTGACGACCGTCATCAGCGGGATGACAGCCGTGAAGGCCACCAGCACCAGCACCGGCAGCACCAGGAACCAGGCCTTGTTGTTCCAGGTCTTGTCCATCTATGCCCCCATCTCGACACGCCAGGAATCGGCATAGATGTTGATACCGGCCGGGTCGAACCGCACCTTCGGTTCAGCCGGGACCGTTTCGTCCTCGCCGATCACGGCCGCGATGTCCCGGCCTTCCAGCTTGGCGCGCACCACCTTGTGGCGACCGACGTCTTCGACCTTGCTGATCGAGACAGCCATGCCGTCGCGGCCGAGCCGCACATATTCAGGACGGATGCCGAGTTCGACTGCGCCGCTGCCGGCTTTGGGCGAGCCCGGCAATTCGATCCGTTGCGAGCCGAGCATTGCCGTCTTGCCTTCGATCGCCACCGGCATGACGTTCATGCCCGGCGAGCCGATGAAATAGCCGACGAAGGTATGGCGAGGCCGCTCGAACAACTCCGCCGGCGTGCCGATCTGGACGATGCCGCCATCATACATGACCACGACCTGGTCGGCGAAGGTCAGGGCCTCGGTCTGGTCGTGGGTGACATAGACCATGGTGTAGCCGAAGCGGCGGTGAAGCTGCTTCAACTGCGAGCGCAGCACCCACTTCATGTGTGGGTCGATGACGGTCAGCGGCTCATCGAACAGGATGGCGTTGACGTCGGAACGCACCAGCCCGCGGCCGAGCGAGATCTTCTGCTTCTGGTCGGCGGTCAGGCCCCTCGCCTTCTTCTTCGCCCAGGAGGTCAGGTCGATCATCTCCAGCGTCTCGCGCACCTTGCGGTCGACGTCTGCTTCCGGCACGCCACGATTGCGCAGCGGAAACGCCAGATTGTCGTAGACGGTCATGGTGTCGTAGATGACCGGGAACTGGAACACCTGCGCGATGTTGCGCTCCTGCGTCGAGAGCGTGGTCACGTCCCTGCCATTGAACAGCAACTGGCCATGCGAGGGGTGAAGCAGGCCCGAAATGATGTTGAGCAGCGTGGTCTTGCCGCAGCCGGATGGTCCCAGCAGGGCGTAGGCGCCGCCGTCCTCGAAAATGTGGTGTACTTCCCGCAGCGCGAAATCGGCATCCGTTCGCGGATATGGCAGGTAGGAATGCCTGACATGGTTGACGTCGATGCGCGCCATATCGTCCTCCTCAAGCCGCCAGCTTCGGTGCGGTCACGGCGCGGCCGTGCCCGTCGAAGACCATGATGTGGCGCGGATCGATGAACACCTCGACCACCGCGTCGATTTCGAAATCGCGGATGCCGTGGGTCAGCATCACCCAGCGCGCATCGGCGAAATCGAGATGGATGAAGCTCTCGGACCCGGTGATCTCGGTGATGGTGACCTTTGCCCGCACCGGCACGGCGCCGGCATTGGGCCGTTCGAGCGATAGATGGTGCGGCTGGAAGCCGATCGTGTAGTTGCCGTCAGCAACGCCGACGAGTTCGGAGGGCACCGGCAGCTTCACCCCGCCTTCGAGCAGGAAGTCGGCGCCCTTCTTGGCCAGCACAATGGTGTTGAGCGGCGGATCGGCGAAGGTTCGAGCCGTCACCAGGTCGACCGGCCTGCGGAAGACGTCGATGGTCGGTCCGAACTGGGTGATGCGGCCTTCCGACAGCGTTGCCGTATTGCCGCCGAGCAGCAGCGCCTCGTGCGGCTCCGTCGTGGCATAGACGAAGATGGTGCCGGTGGCGGCGAATATCCTCGGCAGTTCGGCGCGCAATTCCTCGCGCAATTTGTAGTCGAGATTGGCAAGCGGCTCGTCGAGTAGCACCAGGCTGGCGTTCTTGACGATGGCGCGCGCCAGTGCGGTGCGCTGCTGCTGGCCGCCCGACAGGCTGAGCGGCGTGCGGTCGAGATAGGGCGTCAGCTTGAGCAACGCCGCGGCCTCGCGGACCTGGCTGTCGATCTTGCCCTGCTCGACGCCGGCCACCCTGAGCGGCGAGGCGATGTTCTCGTAGACGGTCATCGCCGGATAGTTGATGAACTGCTGGTAGACCATGGCGATCTTGCGCTTCTGCACCGGCGTGCCAGTGACATCATGGCCGTCAAACCAGACCGAACCCGAGGTCGGCACATCGAGGCCGGCCATCAGCCGCATCAGGCTGGTCTTGCCGGAAAGCGTAGGCCCAAGCAGAACGTTGAGCGAGCCGTGCTGAAGCGTCAGCGACACGTCGCGTATATGCTCGACCGCGCCGACCGTCTTGGTGACGTTCCTCAGTTCAAGCATGACGCCTCCTCCCAGGCTTTTTGCATCAGCTCAAAACCCTCTTCATTCGGCGGCCGCGACATGCCGCCGGCTTATGCCGTTCATGAATTCATCAAGCGCCGCGACCTGCTCGCGGCTAAGGTGCAGGCCGCGCTTGGTCCGCCGCCACAACACGTCTTCCGCCGTGATTGCCCATTCGTTTTCAACGAGGTAACGCACCTCGGCCTCATAGAAATCGCCACCGAAATTGCGGCCGAGTTCGGCATTCG
Source organism: Mesorhizobium sp. dw_380 (assembly GCF_018588885.1). GTDB lineage: Bacteria > Pseudomonadota > Alphaproteobacteria > Rhizobiales > Rhizobiaceae > Mesorhizobium. Next base: position 71,536 of record NZ_JAFFIW010000006.1, on the reverse strand, counting down.
ACTTGGCAAGGCCGAGCAGAGCCTGTGCACGCGTCCCGTAAAGCCGGGTCAGCCGGCGGGCAAGACGCGCATCGAGGAACGGATAGGCCGCCTTCAGCTTCGCAACCTGCGCGTCGAAACCGGTCGCCGGGAAATCGCCGCCCGGCAGCGGCGCGTCCGATGTCCACGGCTTGCCACGCTTGCCGAGAAAACCCTCGATCTTCTCCAGCATCGATTCGGACAGCCGGCGATAGGTGGTGATCTTGCCGCCGAACGCATTCACGATCGGCGCGGCGCCCTCGCCGCCATCGGCCTTCAGCACATAGTCGCGCGTCGCCTCCTGCGCCTTGGAGGCGCCGTCATCGTAGAGCGGCCGCACCGCCGAATAGGTCCAGACAATGTCGGAGCGCTTGACCGGCTGCGCGAAATATTCGCTGGCCGCGGCGCAGAGATAGTCGATCTCGGTCTCGCTGATCTTCACATCGTGCGGATCGCCGGGATAGTCCTGGTCGGTGGTGCCGATCAGCGTGAACTCTTCCTCGTAGGGAATGGCGAAGATGATGCGGCCATCCTTGTTCTGGAAAAAGTAGGCGCGCGGATCGTCGAATTTCTTGGCGATGACGATATGGCTGCCCTGCACGAGGCGGACATTGTGCACATCGTTCAGGCCGACGACGCCGGAAAGCACATGGTCGACCCATGGCCCGGCCGCATTGACCAGCAGCCGCGCCTTGACCTCTTCGGTCTCACCGCTCCGCAGGTTTTCGATCTCGATTGTCCAAAGACCGTTTTCGCGGCGCGCTGCAACCACCTTCGTGCGGGTCCGGATCGTTGCGCCCCGGTCGGCGGCATCGCGTGCGTTGAGCGCCACCAGCCGCGCGTCGTTGACCCAGCCATCCGAATATTCGAAAGCCTTCTTGAACAACGGCTTTAAAGGCTTGCCCGCCGGATCGCTCGCCATGTCGAGCGTCCTGGTCGCCGGCAGCAATTTGCGCCCGCCAATGTGGTCGTAAAGGAACAGCCCGAGCCTGATCAGCCATGCAGGACGCAGGCCCTTGGCATAAGGCAGCACGAAGCGCATCGGCCAGATGATGTGCGGCGCGTTCTTCCACAGAACCTCGCGCTCCATAAGCGCTTCGCGCACCAGGCGAAATTCGTAGAATTCGAGGTAGCGCAGTCCGCCATGGATCAGCTTGGTCGAGCCGGAGGAGGTTCCGCTGGCGAGATCGTTCATCTCGGCCAGAAAGACAGAAAACCCGCGCCCAACGGCATCGCGGGCAATGCCGCAACCATTGATGCCGCCCCCTATGACGAAAATGTCATGGATCGAAGATGCGTCCACTAATTCCTCCAACGATTTCGCATTGCACCATTTTTTGGCCTTTACGAAACCGTGTCGGAATTATTTCGAAATAGGAACGAATGTCAAACGAAATGTCGCGAGCCGGTGAGAAGCCCGTGGTTGGGCCTCGAAGCCACTTAACCGAGGGATGTTTCAATCAGTTGAACCTCGGCCTCCTGGCAGATCTTGCGCACCGACGGGATGTCGCAGCGGTCGGTGATGAAGGTGTTGACCTGTGACAGGTGGCCGATACGCACCGGCGCAGTCCGTTCGAACTTGGTCTGGTCGGAGACCAGGATCACATGCCTGGCATTGGCGATAATTGCCTGCGCCACCTTCACCTCGCGGAAATCGAAGTCGAGCAACGCGCCGTCATGGTCGATGGCCGAGGCGCCGATGACGGCATAGTCGACCTTGAACTGCCTGATGAAATCGACCGCTGCTTCGCCGACGACGCCGCCGTCCGAGCCACGCACCACCCCGCCCGCGATCACCACCTCGATCGACGGATAGATGCGCATCCTGTTGGCAACATTGATATTATTGGTGATGACCATCAGGCCGTTGTGGTCGAGCAATGCCTTGCTGACCGCCTCCGTCGTGGTGCCGATGTTGATGAACAGCGAGGCATTGTCGGGGATCAGCCTGGCCGCGGCACGGCCGATCGCTTCCTTCTCGTCCGCCGCTATCTTGCGCCTCGCCTCATACTCCATGTTCTCTATCCCGGAGGGGAACAAGGCCCCGCCATGGACACGCGAAAGCAGCCGCTGGTCGCACAAATCATTAAGATCCTTACGTATGGTCTGCGGCGTCACGTTAAAATGGGTGGCCAGATCATCGACCAGCACACGGCCATGATCCTTGGCCATCTGGATGATCTCGGCATGACGCGGCGACAGATACATAAGGCAAGCTCCCGTTTTCGTTTTTCTTGTCTATAGCCGAAAACGAAAGCAATGAAAAGGCATAAGCCGGCTAATGAAAATTACGTGATTGCAAAGGCAAACCTCTGCGCAATTGCTTCCGGACTTGATCAGACCATGCCGCGCGCGATGTCGGTGATGACGGCAAAAGCGGCATCGACGTCACCAGCGGTCGTCTCGAACTGGCCGACCTGGAACCGGATTGCCACCTGCCCGTCGACCTTCGTCTGCGTCAGGTAGATGCGCCCATCGTCGTTGATCGCATTGACCAGCCGCAGATTGTGCTCGTCGGCATCGGCCTTTGGAGCCGCCTTGTGCCGGAACGAAAACAGCGACAGCATCGGTTTGCTGACGATCTCGAAATCGGGCTCCTTAGCCAGCCGCGCGGCAAGGCCTTCGCTCCAGGCGACATGGTTGCGGATCATGGTGCGCAGGTTTTCCAACCCGTGGGCGCGCAGCAGGAACCACAATTTCAGGGCGCGAAAGCGGCGGCCGAGCGGCACCGACCATTCCGAATAGTTGATGATGCCGTCACGTCCATGCGTCTTGAGGAATTCGGGCTTGATCGCCAGCGTGCGCACCAGGTCTTCCGGCTGTCGCAAGAACTGGATGGAGCAGTCGAACTGCGCTCCAAGCCATTTGTGCGGGTTGAAGACGATAGAATCCGCCTGTTCGGCGCCGGCCCAGAAATGACGATATTCCGGGCAGATCATTGCCGATCCGGCCCAAGCGGCATCGACATGCAAATAGAGCCCATGCCGGCGCGCCACACTGGCGACCGCCGCGATATCGTCCGTGCCGCCGATGCTGGTTCCGCCGACGCTGCCTATGATGCCGGCAGGCAGCATTCCAGCCGCCCGATCAGCGACGATTGCCGCTTCCAGAGCCGCTGTATCCATGGCGCGAAAACGGTCGGCGACAGGAATGCGCACCAGATTGTCCTCGCCGATACCCGAAACCCAGATCGCACGGTCGATCGAAGTGTGCACCTGATCCGAGGAATAGATGCGCAACCGCGCCTGCCCGGTCAGCCCTTTTTTGTTGCCTTGCCAGTCCAGCGCCCGCTCGCGCATGGTCAGCACGGCGTTGAGTGTCGCCGACGAAGCAGAATCCTGGATCACGCCGGAGAAGCCTTGGGGCAGGCCGAGCGCCTGGCGCATCCAGTCGACGGTGCGGGTTTCGAGCTCGGTTGCCGCCGGCGAGGTCTGCCAGAGCATGCATTGCGCGGCCATCGCCGACACCAGATATTCCGCCACCACCGAAACCGGCGCGGCGTTGGCCGGGAAATAGGCGAAGAAGCGCGGATGCTGCCAATGCGTCATCCCCGGCACGATCTTCTCCTCGAAATCGGCGAAGATCCTGTCCATCGGTTCCGCGCTTTCCGGCGGCGAGGCTTCTATGCTCCTGAAGATGTCGCCCGGCTCGACCAGCGGCCGCACTGCCCGCTCGCGCAGCGTGTCGCGATAGTCGGCGCCCCAATCGGCAGCACGCCGCGACCATTGCCGGAACTCATCATTGTTCATCCTGTCCTCCCGACACGATCGCAATGCCGGCACTCTTCACCCGGCTTCAAAGCCCATTGCTAATTAACATGTGAATATATTCGACAACTGTCGATCGCTGCACGCGCCCTACCCCGGGAAATCCGGCAGGCTGGCAAAGGCCGACTTCAGCGCGCTCGACCAGCCGTCCGAAATCGTACGGTAATACTGGTCGTCCTGAGCGATCCGCTTCTTCAGGCCGACCTTGAAAGCGTCCTTCTCCAGGAAGAGCAGGTCGAGCGGCAAGCCGACCGACAGGTTCGACTTCAGCGTCGAATCGAACGACACCAGAAGGAGTTTCACCGTCTCGGCCAGGCTCATCGTCTTTTCATAGGCGCGGATGATGATCGGCTTGCCATATTTAGTCTCGCCGATCTGGAAAAACGGCGTGTCATCGGTCGATTCGATGAAATTGCCCTCGGGATAGATCATGAACAGGCGGGGCGGACTGCCCTTGATCTGGCCGCCCAGGATGAACGAGGCATTGAAATAGGAATCGGCCTTCTCGCCGGCGGGCGATGACTGCGCGATCACTTCCTTGACCGTATCGCCGACCATTCGCACTGTCTGATACATGGATGGCGTTTCAAGCAATGTCGCATGGCGGTCCGCCACTGCCTTGGTGCGCTCGTCGAGCAGGCTGACCACGGCTTGCGTGGTCGCTAGATTGCCGGCCGACATCAGCACGATGACGCGCTCGCCCGGCTGTTCCCAGACATGCATCTTCTTGAAGGTAGAGATCGAATCCATGCCGGCATTGGTGCGCGTGTCCGACATGAACACGAGCCCACGATCGATCTTGAGGCCGACGCAATAGGTCATGGAATCTCTTAAGGCGGCAAATCCTATTGGATTACTGCTCTACCGTGACGGTGACCGCAAGCTGTTCTTCCGCCTGTCCCAGTCGAATTCCCGACACCGGCGAGGCGTCGCGGTAGTCGCGACCGGTGGCCACCTTCACATAGCGTTCGTCGGGGGAAATACCGTTGGCAGGATCGAAGGCAACCCAGCCCAGACCCTGAACATGCGCTTCGGCCCAGGCATGGCTTGCCGCTTGCTCGACAGCATCCATCATCAGATAGCCGCTGACGTAGCGCGACGGAAAACCCATGGCGCGCGCAGTGGCGGCGAAGATGTGGCTATGATCCTGGCAGACCCCGGTTTTCAGCATCAAGGCTTCCTCGGCCGAGGTCGTCGCGCTGGTGGTTTCCGGTGTATAGGCGACGCGCTCGCCGATGGCAGCCATCAGCCGATGCAGCCTTTCAAGGTCGGTGCCCTTGCCGATCGCTTCGGCAAGATCTCGGATGCCGCTGCCTATGGTGGTCAAAGCCGTCTCCTGCGTGAACAGCCACAGCGGCGCGAAGCCCTGATGCGGCCCGCAAACGCCTGATGTATCGCGCGTCACCACCTCGCCCGACGCCTCGACCGTGATCAAGTCATGGTCACCCTCGACGCTCAGCAGCCTGTTGTCATTGCCGTACTGGTCGGTGAACCGCACTTCCTCACGCGCGCCTTCGATCTTCAGCGCCCAGGACAGCACAGTTTGGGTCGGCCCGCTCACCGGAAGCAGCCGAAGCCTCTGGAGCAGATATTGCACCGGGGCATCGTAGCGGTATTCGGTCCGGTGGGTGATCTTGAGCCGCATGGCTTCATTTTCCGTTTGTAAGAATGAGCCTGTCCGCAAACCGTTTCCGCTTTGCCGGATCATGCTCAGTAAAACCGGTAGTCCTGCGCGATCTCGTCGCCGAGCCTGGTGTTGTCGCGAATGAACCCGGCCAGGAATTCATGCAGGCCGGCATCGAATATGTCCTTGATCGACCCCGCCCTCAGCATGGCCTGCGTCTTCTCCGCCGTTGCGTGGCAGGCATGGCGCTCGCCATAGTCGTCGCCGAGGAATTTCAGGTGTTCGGCCAGGAATCGATAGCAGAAGGTCAGCGACCGCGGCATGCGCACATTGAGGATCAGGTAATCGGCGATATTGGTCGGCTTATAGTCGGCATCATAGACCCAGCGGTAGGAGCGGTGCGCCGATACCGAGCGCAGGATCGATTCCCACTGGTAGTTGTCCAGCGTCGAGCCGACCCAGGAGATCGACGGCAACAGCACATAGTATTTCACGTCGAGGATGCGCGCCGTGTTGTCGGCGCGCTCGACATAGGTGCCGAGCTGCGAGAAGTCGAAGATCTCGTTGCGCAGCATGGTGCCGTAGAACGAACCGCGGATCAGCGCCGTCTCGCGCTTGATCGCGTCGAGCACACTCGGCAGGTCGCGCTCGTCGATCGGCCTCGCCAGCATCCGTTTCAGCGCCATCCAGGCTTCGTTGATGCTTTCCCACGTCTCGCGCGTCAGCGCCGTGCGCACCATGCGGGCATTGTTGCGGGCGGTCTCGATCGAGGACATCGTGCTCGACGGGTTCGACGTGTCGCGCAGCAGAAAATCGGCGACATTGGCGGCCGTATAATCCGAATATTTCTGCTTGAAGGCGACGTCGGAGCCGGCGCTGAGCAGCACCGAATTCCATTCCTCCGACGCGCTTTGGGTGCGGGTCAGCGCCATGCGCAGACCGGCATCGACCAGCCGCGCCATGTTTTCGGCCCGCTCGATATAGCGGTTCATCCAGTAAAGCCCGTTGGCGGTGCGGCCGAGAAGCATGGGAAGGCCCTTCGGGCTAGTGAGTAGGAATTAGTGCGTAGGAATTAGTAAGTATTTGAATTTCAATGGAATATGACATTCGCTTTCCCTTTTTTACTCGCTACTCACTACTGACTATTCCCTACTCACTCATCTCAATCATCCAGCACCCACGTATCCTTCGTCCCGCCGCCTTGCGAGGAATTGACCACCAGAGAGCCTTCCTTCAGCGCAACGCGCGTCAGTCCGCCGGGTACGATCTGGATGCGGTCGGAGACCAGCACATAGGGCCGGAGGTCGACATGGCGCGGCGCCAGCCCCTTATCGGTCAGGATCGGGCAGGTCGACAGCGCCAGTGTCGGCTGGGCGATGTAGTTGGAAGGCTTCGCCGCCAGTTTCTTGGAAAACTCCTCGCATTCCTTCTTGGTCGCCGCCGGCCCGACCAGCATGCCGTAGCCGCCGGATCCGTGCACTTCCTTGATCACCAACTCGTGGATGTGTTCAAGCACATATTTCAGGCTGTCCGGTTCCGAACAGCGCCAGGTCGGGATGTTGCCGAGGATCGCCTTGCGGCCGGTGTAGAATTCGACGATCTCGGGCATGTAGGAATAGATCGCCTTGTCATCGGCGATACCGGTTCCCGGCGCATTGGCGATGGTGATGTTGCCGGCCCGGTAGACGTCCATAATCCCAGGTATGCCAAGGGCCGAATCCGGCCTGAAGGTCAGCGGGTCGAGGAAGGAATCATCGACGCGGCGATAGAGCACATCGATCTGCTTGTAGCCTTCGGTCGTGCGCATCGCGACATGGCCGTCGACGACGCGCAAATCCTGGCCCTCGACCAGTTGCACGCCCATCTGGTCGGCGAGGAAAGCGTGTTCGAAATAGGCGGAGTTGAAACTGCCGGGCGTCAGCACCGCGATGGTCGGCGCGCCCTTTGTCCTCTGCGGGCGAACCGCCGCCAGCGACTGGCGCAAAAGCTGCGGATAGTTCTCCACCGGCCGCACCTTGATCTTCTGGAACAGCTCGGGGAACAGCTGCATCATCGTCTCGCGGTTCTCCAGCATGTAGGAGACGCCCGACGGCGTGCGCGCATTGTCCTCCAGCACGTAGAATTCGTCCTCGCTGATGCGCACGATGTCGACACCGATAATGTGGGTGTAGACACCGGCCGGCGGGCGCACGCCGATCATTTCGGGCAAAAAGGCTTCGTTCCTGGCGATCAATTCCTTGGGAACGCGGCCGGCGCGCAGGATTTCCTGGCGATGGTAGATATCATCGAGGAAGGCGTTCAGCGCCTGCACGCGCTGTTCGATGCCTTGCGTCAGGCGCCGCCACTCATTGCCTGAAATGATGCGTGGAACGATGTCGAACGGAATGAGCCGCTCGGATGCCTCCTGCTCGCCATAGACGGCGAAGGTGATGCCGGTCTTGCGGAAGACGCGTTCGGCGTCCTGCATCTTCTCAGTAAGCCTGGCTGGATCCTGCTCCTTCAGCCAGCGATCATAAGCCGAATACGGTCTTCTAAGCCCGGAGACCTCCGGAAGCATCTCATCAAACGCTGCCAATCGCATACTCCCCTGTGACGCCATTTCACTGGCGTCGCCGGAGAAAATCAAGCGCAATCGGTGATTTGTGGGAAGCGGACGATCAGTATGTTGCGCCTGCCTAAAATTGAGGCAGCCGAAATACCGCCTTGATCAGGCTTTGCCTCGTGCCCGGGCAAATACGTTTGGCAGCCTAGAACGCGCGGAAGGTGACGACGGTGAACGTGTCCTTGATGCCGGGGAGAATCTGCACCTTCTCGTTGACGAAGTGGCCGACGTCTTCCTCATCATCGACATAGAATTTGGCGAGCAGATCGTAATTGCCGGCGGTCGAATAGATCTCCGAGGCGATCTCGGCATCGGCAAGCGCGCTGGCGACCTCATAGGATTTGCCCAGCTCGCATTTGATCTGCACGAAAAACGCCTTCATGGCTTCGTCCCGCTAAACGTCCAAGTCCAAGCGGCCCTTCTGGCAGACTGGAGGCGGCCTTTCAAGCGTTGGAATCGCAGCTGGCCGGCGCGGACGTTGGCTACGGCCTCACGCAGCTCCGCAACTGCCGCGCTTGAACAGCGTGCCACCGATCACCAGTGCCGGCGTGCCTACTGTTTGAAGGCCGTTGCCGTCGAGGCGAGATGAATTTCACCGTCACTGAAACCGTGAAGCGCCGCCAAGCGTATGTTAAAATGCCTCTTGCAACAGTTTGGAGAGAGGCAGCTTCTCGAGAAACAACGGAGACAGGCCATGCGCCGCGCCTTTTTCGGATTCGCGTTCGTCATGCTGGCTTCCTCGGCATTTGCCGGCGATGCCGAGGTCAAGGCTGGCCAGGCTGTCATCGATGGCCAGCTGAAGGCCCTTATCGCCAATGACGGCGCCAAGGCCTACAGCTTCGCCGCTCCGAACGTGAAGCAGGTCTTCCCGACCATCGATGCCTTCATGGACATGGTGACCAATGGCTACCCGCCGGTGCGCCGGCCGCAGTCCTATTCCTTCGGCAAGGTCGAGCAGACGGGCCCGGGTTCGATCATCCAGCAGGTGCTGATCGTCGGCCCCGACGGCAAGGATTATGAGGCGGTCTACACGCTGCAGCAGCAGCCCGACGGCACCTTCCAGATCACCGGCTGCAGCCTGCGCGCGTCGAATTCACTCAGCACCTGAGTAGAGAACGCTTAATAGCGCGCCCTGCCGCCCGACATATCAAACACCGCTCCAGTGTTGAACGCGCTGGCATCGGAGCATAGCCAAAGCACCAATGCCGCGACTTCATCCACAGAGCCGAGGCGCCTGAGCGGACTGGCGTTGATCATGTCGTCGACGACATCGTTGCCAAGGCGCCTGATGAGCTCGGTATCGATCGGCCCCGGCGCGACGCAATTGACGCGGATATCGGTGTCACTGACCTCGCGCGACAGTGCTTTCGTGAAGGCAATGACACCCGCACTTGCCGCGGAATAGGCTGCGAGGTTCGGCAGTCCTTCCTTGCCCGCCAGCGAACCCATATTGACGATACGACCACTCCCGGCCTTGCGCATGATCGGTAGAACCTGGTGGGTGACTTCGAAAACGCCCATCAGGTTGACGCCGATGATGCGTTGCCACTCTATCGGATCGAAGGCTTCGAACCCGCGATAACTGCCAAGGTAGCCTGCATTGTTGATGACGATATCGATCCGCCTGTCATTGGCTATGATCCCAGCCAAGGCGTCCTTTATCTGGTGTGCCTTGGTCACATCGACAGTCTGGCAATGGGCGCCATCGAGAGGCAAGGGATCTGCATCCCATATCCAGACATCGGCACCGGACTGTATCAACTGTGCGGCAATGGCTTTGCCGATACCCCTTGAGCCGCCGGTCACGATCGCGGTCTTGCCGCCAAAGTCATACGTCACGGTCATGGCTTAACCCCCGACCGGACTCTGCGTCCGGACAATCGACCAGTCAATCGTTGTCAGGCAGACGCACGCTCGTTCAAAGGGCGGGAATATCGCCTCTCGCCCAGCCCTCGGTGATTTCTGCGCCGCGCGACTCAAAGGTACCGGTCTCGATCGCCGCCCGGATGTCCTGCATCAGCTTCTGATAGTAGGAAAGATTGTTCCAGGTCAGCAGCATCGCGCCTAGCGCCTCCTGCGAACGCACCAGATGGTGCAGATAGGCACGCGAATAATCGCGCGCCGCGGGGCAGTCGCTTTCCTCGTCGAGCGGGCGCGGATCGTCGGCGTGGCGGGCGTTGCGCAGATTGACCTTGCCACGCCTGGTATAGGCAAGGCCGTGGCGGCCGGCCCGCGTCGGCATCACGCAATCGAACATGTCGATGCCGCGCGCCACCGATTTCAGGATATCGTCAGGCGTGCCGACACCCATGAGATAGCGCGGCTTGTCATCCGGCAGCTCCGGGCAAGTGATGTCGAGCATCTCGAGCATCACCGCTTGCGGCTCGCCGACGGCGAGGCCGCCGACCGCATAACCCTTCAGTTCCAGGGCGCTCAGCGCTTGCGCCGATCGCACCCTGAGCGCGGCGTTGTCGCCGCCTTGCACGATGCCGAACATCGCCTTGCCCGGCTGGTCGCCAAACGCCACCTTGCAGCGCTCGGCCCAGCGCAGCGACAGCTCCATGGCGCGCTCGATCTCCTTCAGCTCGGCCGGCAGCGCCGTGCACTCGTCGAGCTGCATCTGGATGTCGGAATCGAGCAGCCCCTGGATCTCAATCGAGCGCTCCGGCGTCATTTCGTAGGCGGCACCATCGATATGGGAGCGGAAGGTGACGCCCTTTTCGGTCAGTTTTCTCAATTTCGACAGCGACATCACCTGGAAACCGCCGCTGTCGGTCAGGATCGGATGCAGCCAGCGGGCGAACTCATGCAAGCCGCCAAGCCGCGCCACGCGCTCCGCACCGGGCCGCAACATCAAGTGATAGGTGTTGCCCAGGATGATGTCGGCGCCAACGCCGCGCACCTGGTCCATATACATCGTCTTGACGGTGCCGCCGGTGCCGACCGGCATGAAGGCCGGCGTGCGGATTTCGCCGCGCGGCATGTCGATCACACCGCGCCGCGCCTTGCCGTCAGTCGCCAGAACCTTGAAGGTGAACGGCTTAGCCATTGAATTCCTTGTCATGGACCGGAGCGCTCGGAGCCTGCTTATCGAGCGACTGGCGGTATTGGATGCAGCCGCGCATGAATTTGGGCCATGGCGGCACGGCGATCGATGGCTCGGTCTTTTCCGGCAGCAGGTCCCACAGGTCGGGGTGATGCCAGCAAAGATCATGGCCTGAAGCATCGCGATGCTGGCGGATGCCGGCGCGCAATTTCTTCACTTCCGCGATCAGGCTTTCCCGATCAAGGGCCTGCAGATCATCGTCCATCGCTCATCTCCGCTCTATAAAGCAGGCTTGCGTCTCCATACGAATAGAACCTGTAGCGGTCCGCTATGGCATGCGCATATGCGGCACGCATCGTGTCGAGCCCGCTGAAAGCCGAAACCAGCATGAACAGCGTCGAGCGGGGCAAATGGAAATTGGTCATCAGCAGGTCGGCGGTGCGAAACCGATAGCCGGGCGTGATGAAAATGTCGGTCGGGCCGGACCAGGCGACCACCATGCCGTCGTCACGCGCGGCACTCTCAAGCAGCCGCAGCGAGGTCGTACCGACAGCGATGATGCGCCCGCCCCTTGCCTTGGCCGCATTCAGCGCATCGGCGGTCGCCGCGCTGACCGAGCCGATTTCGGCGTGCATCTTGTGGTCGGCGGTGTCGTCCGCCTTGACCGGCAGGAACGTGCCGGCGCCGACATGCAAAGTGACGAAGTGGCGCTCGACCCCCCTGGCGTCGAGTGCTGCGAAAAGCTCCGGCGTGAAATGCAGGCCAGCGGTCGGTGCCGCAACAGCACCTTCCTCGCGGGCATAGATGGTCTGGTAGTCCGCCCGGTCGCGTTCATCATCGTCACGCTTCGAGGCGATGTAAGGTGGCAGCGGAATGTGTCCGACGGCGTGCAGCGCCTCGTCGAGAAACGGCCCCGACAGGTCGAAGCCGAGCAGCGCCTCGCCGCCCTCGCCTTTCTCGATCACCGTGGCGTCGAGCTGGCCGAGGAAACAGGAATTGCCGTCATGGCCAAAGTGGATGCGGTCGCCGATGGCGATGCGCTTGCCTGGCCGCATGAAGGCCAGCCAGCGATCCGGCGCCACGCGCATATGCAGCGTGGCTTCGACTTGTGCCTGTGCCTCGCCGCGCCGCCTGATGCCTTTCAGCTGCGCCGGGATGACCTTGGTGTCGTTGAAGACCAGCACGTCGCCCGCCTCGAGCAAGGACGGCAGATCGCCGACCGTGCGGTCTTCGAGCGCCTCGCCCGGCTTGACCACCAGCATCCTGGCGCTGTCGCGCGGCTCCGCCGGGCGAAGCGCGATGCGCTCCTCCGGCAGGTCGAAGTCAAAGAGGTCGACGCGCATCGGAAATCAAAACAGCCGGACGAGCAGCGCTCCGGCCAAGAGCATCGCCGCGCCGGCAACGCGGCCGACCGAGATCTCACGCACCGCGACACCGAGGAAGCCGATGCGGTCGATGAGCATGCCGGCCAGCAATTGGCCGGCCACCAGGAATGCCATCAGGGCAGCGGCACCGATGCGCGGCGTCAGGATCGTGGAGAGCGTGACATAGAAACCGCCGAGCATGCCGCCGGCGACGAACAGCCAGGGCGCCGGCGCCTTCCACTCGAGCGAGATGCCTTGCAGCTTGACCACAGCGACTGCGATGATGCCGAGCACCACCGCGCCCGACAGGAACGAAAACGCAGCCGCCGCGACCGGGAGACCCAGGCCGCGCGCCAGCTGCGAATTGATCGGCGCCTGAATGGCAATGAAGGCACCGGAGAGGATGCCGAGAAGCGACCAGACGACGCCCATCATTGTCGTTTCGCCTTACTTGACGTCGGCCGCGACCTTCAGCGACACGATCTTGTCGGGATCGACCACCGGCTCGCCGCGCTTGATCTTGTCGACATTGTCCATGCCTTCGATGACCTGGCCCCAGACCGTGTACTGGCGGTTGAGGAAGGCAGCGTCGTCGAAGCAGATGAAGAACTGCGAATTGGCCGAATTCGGGTTCTGCGCCCGCGCCATCGAGCAGGTGCCACGGCCATGGTTGGCGTTGGAGAATTCGGCCTTCAGGTCCGGCTTGTCGGAACCGCCCATGCCGGCCCGCGACGGCGCGAAGCTGGGCTTGGACGAATTGCCGAACTTCACGTCGCCGGTCTGCGCCATGAAACCCTCGATGACGCGGTGGAAGACCACGCCGTCATAGGCGCCTTCCCTAGCCAATTCCTTGATGCGGGCGACATGGCCGGGCGCCAAATCGGGGAACAGTTCGATGACGACCTTGCCCTTGGTCGTTTCCATGATGAGCGCGTTCTCGCGGTCCTTGATCTCAGCCATGTCAGATATCCTTTTGATAAAACAGAATTATTTGTCGGCGGCGATGCGCACTTTGATCATCCGGTCGGGATCGGTGACCGTGCCGTTGTCCGCCTCGTCGCCCTTCTTGATCTTGTCCACCAGCTCCATGCCGCTGACGACATTGCCGACGATGGTGTACTGGCCGTCGAGCGGCGGCGCCGGCGCGAACATGATGAAGAACTGCGAATTGGCGGAGTTCGGATCCTGCGAGCGGGCCATGCCGACCACGCCGCGCTTGTAGTGCTCGGTCTGCGAGAATTCGGCCGGGAGGTCGGGCAGGTCGGAACCGCCGGTGCCGACGGCCTGGGCGTTGAGGCCCTTTGTCATATTGCCGAACTTGACGTCGCCGGTCTGCGCCATGAAGCCGTCGATGACACGGTGGAAAGCGACATTGTCATAGGCATGATCACGCACGAGCTTCTTGATCTGCGCGACATGCTTGGGCGCCAGATCGGGCCGCAACGCGATGGTGACGTCACCATCCTTGAGCGTGATGATCATGGTGTTTTCCGGATCGGCGGCATAGGCGGAGACCGATGCCGTCACGAGACCGGCAAGCACGACGAGGAACGAGGCAAGCTTTTTCAGCTGCATATCTATCTCCGGAGATCTTTGTTTTTATGCATGTCGTTGCCCCAAAACCGGGTTCCACTTTTGGGCGACATGCATCATTTCGCGAATTTGGCGGTGAGCGCGCCGGCGACCGCGGCCGGCACGAAGTGGCGGATGTCGCCGCCCATCGAGGCTATCTGGCGCACAAGTGTGGCGGTAATGGTGCGTACCGAGGGACTGGCGGGCAGAAAGACCGTCTGCAGCTCAGGCGCCATGGTCTCGTTCATGCCGGCCATCTGCATCTCATAATCCAGATCGGTGCCGTCGCGCAGGCCGCGGATCATGATCGAGGCGCCCTCTCTCCTGGCGGCGTCGATGACCAGCCCGTCGAAGGCAACCACCTTGATACGGGCGCCATCGCGGCCGAATTCGGCCCTCGTCGCGGCTTCGATCAACTGCACCCGTTCCTCGAACGAAAACAGCGGCTTCTTGTCCGGATGAATGCCGATCGCGGCATAGACGATATCGGCCACGGCCAGCGATGCCTTCAGCACATCGAGATGGCCGTTGGTCAGCGGGTCGAAGGAACCGGCATAAAGGGCGATGCGTTCGGTCATGCCGGAGCTTCTAGCGAGCCTCTCTCACAAAGGCAAATCCGATTGGCGCGCGGGCCGTGAACCTTTTCCGGCACATGAACGACAGATGAACATCCTTATCACGAAGCCTTCACGCAGCGTTCACTAGGTTGCACCTTAATAAGATGAAACCAAAATCCCATCTATCCGTTGTAAGGCGCAGGAGAACACGCACATGCTGATCTACATGCTCGCCACCGCAATGACCGTCGCCATGCTGATCGCCACCGTATTCGGGCTGCATCAGGAGGCACAACGCGTCCGCGTCAAGGCCGCCACGAAACACTTCGAAGGCTTCGGCCCTCGCAAGCCGTATCGTCACTACTAAGATCAAATTCGCCTGGACTTGCTGCCGCGCCGGCCCAGGGGCCGGCGTTGCTATGTCACTATCCGTTTACGGCTTACTCTGCGTTTTCCGGACCAGTTTCGGTCGCGGCAGCAGACTCACCACCAACCTCGACGATCTCTTCGCTTTCTTCGTCCGATTGCGGCTCAGAGATCCGCTCGACCGAAACGACCTTTTCACCTTCAGCCGTGTTGAAAATGGTCACGCCCTTGGTGGCGCGGCTGGCGAAACGGATGCCGTTGACCGGCACACGAATGACGGTGCCGCCGTCCGATACCAGCATGATCTGATCGTCATTGCCGACCGGGAAGGTCGCCACCAATTGGCCGATCTCGGCAGTTTTCGACACATCGGTGGCGCGGATGCCCTTGCCGCCGCGCCCGGTTAGGCGGAAATCGTAGGACGACGAGCGCTTGCCGTAGCCATATTCGGTCACCGTCAGCACATACTGCTCATGCGCCTTGAGCTCTTCGTAACGGCTGTCGGAAAGCTCGGTCTCCTCGCCGATCTCCTCATTGGTGAGCGCGATCTCTTCTTCCTCTCCGGCCGTCTCGGCGGCAAGCCGCCGCTCCGACGCCGCCCGCTTGAGGTAAGCGGCGCGTTCGGCCGGTGAAGCATCGACATGCTCGATCACCGACATGGAGATGATGCGGTCGGTCGCAGCCATGGTTATGCCGCGCACGCCGACGGAATTGCGGCTCTGGAAGACGCGCACGTCGCCGACGGAGAAGCGGATGCACTGGCCTGAGTTCGCCGTCAGAAGCACGTCGTCATTGTCGGTGCAGGTCTCGACGCCGAGGATCTCGTCGCCCTCCTCCTCCAGCTTCATGGCGATCTTGCCGTTGCGGTTGACCTGGACGAAGTCGGAAAGCTTGTTGCGGCGCACAGTGCCACGCGTCGTGGCGAACATCACGTCGAGTTCGCCCCAGCTCGTCTCGTCCTCCGGCAGCGGCATGATGGTGGTGATGCGCTCGCCTTGCTCGAGCGGCAGCATGTTGATCAGCGCCTTGCCGCGTGACTGCGGATTGCCGATCGGCAGCCGCCAGACCTTTTCCTTGTAGACGATGCCGCGCGAAGAGAAGAACAGCACCGGCGTGTGCGTGTTGGCCACGAACAGCCGGGTGACGAAATCCTCTTCCTTGGTCGACATGCCGGAGCGGCCCTTGCCGCCGCGGCGCTGCGCCCGGTAGAGCGACAGCGGCACGCGCTTGATATAGCCGGAATGGCTCACCGTCACGACCATGTCCTCGCGCTGGATCAGATCCTCGTCTTCCATGTCGGCACCGCCGTCGGTGAGCTCGGTGCGGCGGGGCGTGCCGAACTCGTCGCGCACGGCGGCGAGCTCGTCCTTGACGATCTTCTGGACACGCGCGCGGGACGACAAAATGTCGAGATAATCAATGATCTCGGCGCCGATCGTGTTCAATTCGTCGGCGATCTCATCGCGGCCGAGCGCCGTCAGGCGCTGCAGGCGCAGTTCGAGGATGGCGCGTGCCTGTTCCTCCGAGAGGTTGTAGGTGCCGTCCTCGTTGATCCGATGGCGCGGGTCGTCGATCAGGAGGATCAGCGATTCGACATCGCCGGACGGCCAGCGCCGCTCCATCAACTGCTCGCGCGCCGTCTGCGGATCCGGCGCGGTGCGGATCAGCTTGATGATTTCGTCGATATTGGCGACGGCGATGGCGAGACCGACCAACACATGGGCGCGGTCGCGCGCCTTGCGCAGCAGGAATTTGGTGCGCCGGGTGATCACCTCCTCGCGGAAGGAGACGAACGCCTTCAGCATGTCGGTCAGATTCATCACTTCCGGCTTGCCGCCGTTCAGCGCCACCATATTGGCGCCGAAGGATGTCTGCAGCGGCGTGAAGCGGTAAAGCTGGTTGAGGATGACGTCGGCGACAGCATCACGCTTCAGCTCGATGACGACGCGGTAGCCCTGGCGGTCGCTCTCGTCGCGGATGTCGGAAATGCCCTCGATGCGCTTGTCGCGCACCAGCTCGGCCATCTTCTCGATCATCGAGGCCTTGTTCACCTGGTAGGGAACCTCGGTGATGATGATCGATTCACGGTCATTGCCGCGCTGTTCGATGTTGACCTTGCCGCGCATGACGATGGAGCCACGGCCGGTCGAATAGGCGCTGTAGATGCCGGAACGGCCAAGCACGATGCCGCCGGTCGGGAAATCCGGTCCCGGAATGATCTCCATCAGCGCCGGCAGGTCGATCGCCGGATTGTCGATGATGGCGATGGCGCCGTTACAGACTTCGCCCAGATTGTGCGGCGGGATGTTGGTGGCCATGCCGACGGCAATGCCGCCCGAGCCGTTGACCAGCAGATTGGGGAACCGGGCTGGGAGGACCTTCGGTTCGGTATCCGACGCATCATAAGTGTCCTGGAAATCGACGGTGTCCTTGTCGATATCCTCGAGAAGCTCATGCGCGACCTTGGTGAGCCGCGATTCGGTGTAGCGCATCGCCGCTGGCGGATCGCCGTCGATCGAGCCGAAATTGCCCTGCCCGTCGATCAGCGGCACGCGCAGCGACCAATCCTGCGCCATGCGCACCAAGGCGTCATAGATCGAGGCATCGCCATGCGGATGGTATTTACCCATCACGTCGGCGACCGGGCGCGCCGATTTCACATATTTGCGGTTCCAATGGTAGCCGCTCTCATGCGCCGCATAGAGAATGCGGCGATGCACCGGCTTCAGGCCATCGCGCACGTCGGGCAGCGCACGGCTGACGATCACGCTCATGGCGTAAGAAAGATAAGAGCTCTGCATCTCCTCGATGATGGAGATCGGCTCGATGCCGGTGGGGCCGCCGTCGGCGCCGCGCGGTGTTTTTTGGTCGGTCAAATCGGATCACAATCTAATCAGGAATCACTCGATGCTTATATAGGAAGCACGGCCGAAACTCCAATGTCCGCCGCACTTTTCCAGTGTCATTTTTGATGGTGATTTCAAAAGGATACCGCTGATTGCGACGATATGGCCACCACGCTTTTTCGCTGCCACCGAGGCAAAAGCCGCCAATGGACCAACTTCCCCTAGCAGGAGCCGCGAGCCCCGTGAATTTGAGCGGTAGCTGCCTTCGCGGGCGCTGAGCGGCTGGCAGCCCTCTGGACTCAAAGGTGATCTGATGGCGGGTTGGCGGTGCGGGCCGACGCCGGACTGAACCCTAACCGAAACGCGCGCATACCGGGGCGATTGATCGGCGAGCGCGATAATTGCCCGGCGTCTCGCCCATGTCGCGTCGAAACCGACGGTTGAAAGTCGACAGGTCATTGAACCCGGCGTCGAAGGCGACCGCCGAAATCGCATCGTCCGACAGGCGCAGCCGCATCGCTGCTCGGTGCAGCCGGGTCTTGAGCAGGAACTGATAGGGCGTCATGCCGGCGACCTGCCGGAAAATGCGCAGGAAATGATAGGGACTGGTCGCCGTCTCATCCGCCAGTGCCGACAGGGAAACCGGCCCGTCGGCATCCATTTCGATCCGCCGAACCGCCTCGGCCACTCGTTTCTGATCGCGGCGGCTCGGCGCGCGCCTGACAGGCGGTGCGCCGGAAACCGTCTCCACGGCGGCGGCGGCCATGCGCAGCCCCAGTTCCTCGAAGGCGCCTGCGTCGGCTCTTTCGCGTGCGGCTTCCGCCTCGGCCAGCAACGGCGCCAAGGCCGGCAAAGGCGGCAGGCGCGCCGCGTCGAAGGCAAGCCTCCTGGCGCCCGGCACGCCGGCGACGATGCGCTCCATATAGGCCGCTCCGAAATGGAACGAGAGGCAACGGTCGCCGCTGCCATGTTCGTGCCCGCATTCATAGCATGTGCCGGAGTTGCCGAGCAGCAGCGCGCCGGGCGCCAGCATCGTGGTGCCTTGTTGCGCGCGATAGCGGAACGTGCCGCCGGTCACCGCCGCGACACAGAAATCCCGATGCTCTTCCTCGAACGGCCGGTCGCCGGCGCCGGCCGTGCAGATCACATCCGCCACGTGCCAGCCGGGTCCGGATGCGAGCGTATGCGTGGTCGCCGTCATGGCCGAAATATAGCAATTTTTCCCAAGCCCAGAACCCCGTCACCGGCTAATCCTCACGGTCTCCTGACAAAAAGAGAGCACAGCCATGTTCGACCCTTTTGCCGAAGCCCTGCACAGTCCCGGACCGATCGATGGGCTCGCCGAAAAACTGAACCTTTACGGCCGCTTCGTCGGCGCCTGGACATTCGATGCCTCACGCCACCTCGAGGATGGCACGGTGCTGACCGGGCGTGGCGAGGTCCATTTCGGCTGGGTGCTGGAAGGCCGCGCCATTCAGGACGTCTGGATCCTGCCCGCGCGGAACAGTGGTTCCCAGCCTTCCCTCGGCAACTGGACTTTCTATGGCACGACGCTGCGGGTCTGTGATCCCGGCGCGGACGCCTGGCACATCTTCTGGAGCGATCCGCGCAACCAGTATTTCAGCCGCCAGCTCGGCCGCGCCGAAGGCGACACGATCGTGCAGGTCGGCGCCGACGGCACCGGCTCTTCGGTGCGCTGGAGCTTTTCGCGCATCACCGAGAGCAGCTTCCGCTGGCTCGGCGAGCGCTCGCACGACAATGGCGCGACATGGCGGCTCGAAGTCGAGTTCCTGGCGCGTCGAGCGAATGAAGCTCCTTAAGCCTTCGAAAAGTCACTCGAAATGATAGGAGCGATCCTTCGCGCCCCCCTCTGGCCTGCCGGCAGGCCAGAGGGGGGCGCTGTCCCGCCGGCTTCCACGGCTTCGCGCACCATTTCTGTCGCCACTGTTCTCAGCGCCCAGGCTTTGCTCTATCAATTGCAGAGCTTGGGCTTCGCCCGGCGGGAGGGGTCAGCGATGCCGAGTTTCGACAGCCTGTTCAATGCCTTCGTGACCATTCTCGTGACCATCGATCCGCCCGGGCTGGCACCGCTGTTCCTAGCCGTGACGCGCGGTATGAACCGTGAGGAGCGCCAGCAGGTCTCCGTGCGCGCCTCGGTCATCGGCTTCCTGGTGATGGCGCTGTTCGCGGTCGCCGGCGCCTCGATCCTGTCGGTGTTCGGCATCACGCTGCCAGCCTTCCGCGTCGCCGGCGGTTTTCTGTTGTTCTTCATCGCTTTCGAGATGGTGTTCGAGCGCCGCCAGGACCGCAAGGAGAAGATCGGCGACGTCGCCATCACCAAGGACATGATCCACAACATCGCCGCCTTCCCGCTGGCGATCCCGCTGATCGCCGGCCCCGGCGCCATTTCGGCGACGGTGCTGCTCTCAGGGTCGTTCCAGGGTTTTGCGGCACAGGCGGCGATGGTCGGCATCATCTTCGTCTGCCTCGCCATCACCTATCTGGTGTTCGTGCTGTCGGAGCGCATCGACCGCATCCTCGGTCAGACCGGCCGCTCGATCCTGACCCGCCTTCTCGGCGTCATCCTGGCGGCATTGGCCGTGCAGTTCGTCGCCGATGGCATCAAGGCGCTGATGGCAAGCTAACGCCCGAGAAGCCGCTGCCTCACGGCCTACTTCGCCGTCGTTTCGATGACCTCGAAGTCGTGAGTGATGGTAGCGGTCTTGGCCATCATCGCGGAGGCCGAGCAGTATTTTTCGATCGACAGGGCGATTGCCCGCTTGACCTTGTCGGGCGAGAGCGCTCTGCCTTTGACGATGAAATGCATATGGATGCGCGTGAACACTTTTGGATCGGTCTCGGCCCGATCCGCGTCGAGTTCGACGACGCAGTCCTCGACTGCCTCGCGGCCTTTCTCGAGGATATGCACGACATCATAGGCCGAACAGCCGCCGGTGCCGATCAGCACCAGTTCCATCGGGCTCGGCCCCGGCGTCTTGCCCTCAGGGCTGGCGGCTGTGCCCAGCACCAGCTTATGGCCGCTGCCGGATTCGCCGACGAAGGTGCGCTCCTCGACCCATTTCACGCGTGCTTTCACCGACCTGTCCTTTCAGTCCTTGCCTGCAGTCAGGCCAAATCAACAATGCAAAACCCCGAAAGTCCATTCAGGACCCTCGGGGCGTATCGATCGCGCGGCGTCAGCCGTTCGGTCTTGCTTTCGGTCAGAACGGTTCTGTGCGGTGAAAAATGTAAACATAAGTCCCATTCATCTGATTTCTCATCGGAAACTCCTGCGCCGCTGATCACCTGTGTAAACTCGACAGGTGTAAACTAGCGTCTTTTTCGGCATCGTCACAGGGGGATTGGAAAGGGTCGTGCGGCGCAGCCGCAAGGGCCTTTCCAATTCACATGTGGCGATCAAAATGCTGCGACAGTGAAACCTCCGAGCCGGTTCCGAATGTCCCCTGCCTGCGGTCGAGGCGTCTGACCGCGGGCGCTTTCCGGCCAAAATCAACATGATGCTGCCGATCAGGCTGAGGACTACTGGGCCGAGAGCGAAAACTGCCTATCACCGTGGATATCGTGGCTCTTCAGCCGACACCAGGCGCGGCTACCTGTCCGACAACTGAAACCCAATCTTCTTGACCAGGCCCTTTCGAACGCGCATCGCGGGTCCATTGGATTTCGTTTCGGGAAGGAACTCAACGCCAAGCTCCTCCAATGCCGCCTGGACGCGCAGACTGATCTCCAGACCTACCGGCTCCCGTGCCTCGATCCGGACAATTGAGCGAGTGCTCACACGCGCCTTGTCGGCGAGTTCTTTCGGGGTGATGTCCAGGAGCGCGCGGGCCGCGCGAAGGAAGTCGTAGGATGCCTGCATGCCATAAGTTCTACCCGTAGCGAAACGTGAAGACCAGCTATCCTGTTGATAGGCGCCCCGACGCCGATATAGGCGTATGGACGCCTGGACCCGGGCGCCGTATCTATCGGGCCGTTGATTCCGCGAATCAAAGGATTCTACCCAAGCGGGATCCTTACCGGAGCATGGAGGCCCCAATGTTGCTGTTTGGCCGCGAGACGATGACCGACGCTATGTTCAACTTCCAGATCGCCCGTCTTCTCGCATTGGCCGATGACATGGAGCGCGTCCGTTGTGGCGTTCCGCCGGAAGTGATGGCGGGTGATGCGGCCCCAATTCTCGACCGATGGATCCTTGCCCAAAGGATTGTTCCCTGCCTTGCTGGGCTGTCGACCGGCCATCCCCGACTTGTCGGCCAGGACAGATTGATCGCCACAACAGATTTGTGGCTGCTCTCCGAAGACCGGGCTTGGGCACGAACGCTGTCGCGATGGTACAGAGTCGGACGTCCTGCCGAGCAGTCCGCTCTCGATTCATGAGGGCTCGCCATGACATCCAGGGATTCGACCTTCGACCGCCGCCTGAAGGCAGCGAAAGCCCGCTTGCATGAGACAGGAGGATCATCGCTTGTCGATGATCCTCCTGGGGGCAGATCAAAGCACAACTTGATGGAGCGCGGGATTCCTATGGCGAATCCTTCGGCGTCTGCATCACAGCGGCCACTCGCGTTCGGCAGGTACATAGCCAGCGAAGCGCTGCTCGGGCCTGCATCGAGTTGGCGGAATGGCTTGAGGCGACTGGTCTTCTCGACCTCTCGCCGCAGGCGAACAGCCACCAGGGAGCGGACCATTCATGAACCATCGTCGGGAAGCTAGTCGGGCCAGCCAGCTCCATCGGGCACGGCAACGATCGAAAGGATTGGGAGATGAAAAAGCGTCACACACCACGTGTCTCGCGACAGCATCGTAGCAAGAAGACGAGAGCTGTCGAGGCTGCGGGTGACTCCGGCATTTCTGCTGAAAGGGCTGCAGACGCTGTTGGCAACGCGGACAGTTTTCTCGGGAACGCGATGCTTCTGCGATCGCCGCAGCTCCAGTTCCGGATGGCCGTCCACGAAGCCGCTCATGCGGTAGCGCGCCTCCATCTCGATCTTGGAACCATCGTGAAGATCACCATCGAAGCGCCGGAAGGTGGCTATGTTGCTGGAACCATGTCGGGAGAGCAGACCGAAGCGATGCTCACGGGCGTTCTCATCGCAGCACTCGCAGGCCGCGCGGCGGAGGAAGTGATCGTGGGGTCGGTCGCCGCAGGATCCGGCTCTGAGTCCTGTGATCTTGCAGCTGCAACCGCATTGGCATTCGACATGGAGACGGTGATGGGTTTTTCGAGGAAATGGCCGCTGCTTTACCGCAAAGTCGAGGATCGGGCATCGATGCTCGCGACCGACCACGAACTGGCGACGCGGGTGAACGCCCGGCTCGAGAGCGCCTATGCCGTCGCCCGGAAAATGGTCGTCAACCAGGAGATCGCGATCGATTTCCTTGGCGAGATCTTGCTGGAGCGAAAGACGCTGGTGGGAGATGAACTGGACGCCGTACTCCAGCAAGTGAAGCAGCGGATCGTTGCGACGCCAGGGTGATCCGAAAAACGGTCGCAAAACACCGCGGTCACGTTTGCAGGATTCGTGAAGCTTTGGAGCGCCCGCGTGAATGAAATCAAGGTTTCGGTCCTATGAAGCTATGGCTATTCTCTGACTTGCACCTCGAAGTTGCCGATCTACGCCCGCCGATGACTATCCCGGATGCCGACATCTGCGTTGTGGCGGGAGACCTTTGCCGTGCTCCCGCCAACGGCGTTCACTGGTTGGGCAAAAACATCGCGCATGAGATGCCGTGCATCTATGTTGCCGGCAACCACGAATTCTACAAAGGCTCAATCCGGGAGGGACTGGAAGACGGGCGCGCCGCGGCCGCCCAGTTCCCGAATGTGCACTTCCTGGAGAACGATTTTGTCACGATCGACGGCGTTCGGTTCCTCGGCGCGACGCTATGGACCGACTATCGGATCGAAGGGCATCCAGACCTCGCCATGGTCCACGCGCGCGAACGCATGAACGACCACAAGCTGATCGCAGAACAGAGGAATCCCTGGAAAAGATTCGTGCCGGAGACGGCATTCCGAATGCATCAGGAATCCCGTCTGTTCCTCACTTCCGTTCTGAAGGCCGATCCAATCAAGACCGTCGTCGTCACCCACCACCTCCCGCACGCGAAATCTATCCCGTCGAGATTCGAGGGCGACCTGCTGAATGCCGCCTTTGCGTCAGACCTCTCCGAGGTGATCGAAGTCGGTCGTCCTGCCCTATGGTTGCACGGGCATACTCACGACACCTGCGACTATCGGGTCGGCAGCACGCGCATTCTCTGTAATCCGCGCGGCTACGGTGACGAGAACATCGCATTTGATCCGGCGCTGGTCGTGGGAGTGTAGCCCGCCAGCGTTGACGTGCGCCCGAGCCAGCTTCCCAGCATCCATTGCGGTGAAGGTAGCCTCGAGCTTTGAATTCAGCTCGGGAAGTCGGAAGGAATGGAAAATTGCCGTTCGGCTCGTCTGCAGCGCGGCGCTGTTTTTAGCGCTACTGGATAGTGACCTCTACGCCACCTCCGGCTCCACGGCGGCAAATCCATGCGCCTTGAGCTCAGCGCTGATCCACTTCCGTGCCGTTGTGATACTCTGACGATAGTCGTCCGCCGCTAGAGACAGCGACTCCGGCGAGGTCGCCCTCTCGAGATCTTCGAGTGACCATCCATCGACCAATCGTTTGCTGATCGCGTAGCAGGTACCTTTGCCCACGCGAAATGCCATAGATCGCTGTGCCGCCCTGAGGATGATGCTGCGAAGCGCCTCGCCTTCTGCTTGCCCCGCGAAGTGTACTTCTAGCTCCGCAGTCATTCTATCGACCGCAGAATAGAGGCCGTTGACGAAGAGCGTCTGCGCATCCCTATAAAAGCGGCCCGCACGCCCCTTCATCTGCTTCTCATCGATCTCCGCTGGATCGTCCAATATCTCGATCGTAGGGACACGTTCGAGTGCCTGCGCCTCCTTGGAAAGCCTCGCGCCCTCTGGGGCCTTCCGAATCTTCTTATCCGTCGCCCTCTGGCCGGTGGTCCGTTCGCCGCGAAGGAATCGATCCTCCTCGTCGTCGACGGAATCGACGTCAGCCGAGCCAGCCTCGTCGAGACCGACGTCACTATCCTCAGTGCGCTGGGGCGTGTTGAGCGACTTCACGTAGGTCGAAGTCGGCAAACGGAACTCGTCAAGTAGCTTCTGAAGGTCATTCTGCAGATCATCGAGGTTCTCGTCCCTCGGAGGATGAGCCTTTCTGATCACGTCTTTCACCCATTCGGGCATCAATTCGCGAACCTTCACGGCATAGTCGTCGGTCGTGATCGGAATGCGCTCCTCGATGGTCGTGGCGGCGTCACGATATTGGTTTGGAAGAGCTGCATTCTCCGGCAGGTATATCTCGACCGTAAGGACGGTGGAGCCGAAAGGTATCCCGTAATTCGGGGCGACAGCCGACCATTTCGGCCCGGTACGGAAGTCGTATCGCTCACCCTTATGCACCAGGGCACAGAACGACGTCGAGGATGTCGCTGGGTTGTTGAGCGCGCTTAAAGAGTGGCTGTAGTTGGCATGCTTCGGGTCGTGCAAGTACTGAATATTCACACCTGTCTCTGGACAGAGAACAGTCTGAGCGTTTGGCAGTTGCGGGATCACGTCTTGAAGCGTTTTTAGGGTGCGAGTCCTTCCTGTTTCATCTCGCCCGCCTCCTTTTGTCATGGCGACATCCAAAATCACTTTGACACCCGGACGAAACTCTGCGAACCGCCGAAATATCTGTGTTGCGACATAGCTACGGTCAACACGGATTCCTCTGCCGATCGGCTCCGTCACCGTGTCGTGGAGATCGTCCTCGCCCATAAGCACGACTTCCGTCCAGTCCTGTGAGAGATCGGCTGTCTTCCGCACCGCCTCGGTGACATCAAAGACGGTCTCCTGCCGCCCTTCGACCTCGAAGGCAAATCGAACAAAC
This sequence comes from Mesorhizobium sp. dw_380, assembly GCF_018588885.1. Lineage (GTDB taxonomy): Bacteria > Pseudomonadota > Alphaproteobacteria > Rhizobiales > Rhizobiaceae > Mesorhizobium. Next base: position 45,819 of record NZ_JAFFIW010000006.1, on the reverse strand, counting down.
GTATCCGCTTCATCGTCGAATCCTATTGTAACCTCGTGAACCACGCCGGCCTTGCAGGACCGATAGCGGATTCCTGCGGGCGAGACGGTCAGGCCGGAGACTTTGGCGCCTATGCCGAAATTTTCACTCAGCGACATCTGTTTGTTGATCGAGGCAGAGATGTTCGTTGCCGTCCGAAGTTCCCCGGAATCCATTCCTGGTCCGGTGTTCCAGAGCGTCAATTTCCGAACACCTCCGACTAATGACGGATAGATGCGCACAGTTCGATTGCCCTCGGCTGCCAGTGCCGCACTTTCCTGCGCGTTCATGAAGAACTCACGGACAAGCGTATTTCGCGGCGCTTGACCGATCAGGCGGTTGATCAGAAATTTATCGTCCTGGATTGTTAGGCGTTCGAAGCTCATCGCATAGACCCCTATAGCTTGAAGACATCCTTCTCGGCTGCCGACGTTGATCCGAACTTCCGTTCGAGATCTGACGCTGCATCGCGAAGCGCCCTGACAATCTTCTTCACGTCACTCTCATCAAATTCGTAGGCTCTTCGATTTGAAAGATTCCCGATTTTCCGGACAGCCTCCAAAGCTGCCTGGGTCCTACCCTCGGCAAGCTTCACGAATTTCTCCCTCTTTTCGGACATGTAGGTGCTCCCGCGCTCGGAAGAATAAGTGATTAAACGGCACGCTGAAGATGTCAACATTCAAGAGAATATCTTGACGAATTTCATTACGTATTTCGGACCACAATGCGCAAGATGCTCACCCCGCAGAACGGCAAACGCGCGAGGCGGCCCGTATTATCGTGATAGGGAGCTGCGTAAATCGCACCGAAAGTGGTATGTCCGCTTGCGTCAGGGAGGGCGAACTTGGCGCCCGTAAGATCGTAAAGATCAATCTGTGATCTGTGATCCAAGATCAGCCGCTTCGATGGACTCGCCGCCTGGACTACTGGATAGTGCCCAGCGCCCAAGGAGCTTGGGACCTTCAGATCCAGTTCGGCATTGATGATTTTGGCATTCAGTAGCCTAGCGTGGCGCGTGAAGACGGACCTTGTGATCTTTCCACCTTTCGCAGAACGAACGGGTACGCTCCACGATCTCGGTATCCGGATTGACCACAAAGAAAGTACGACAGCTGTAAGCCGTAGCCCTCACTGCAATCGCTGGCATCGCAAGAGCCCGCAACCAACTATCCACCTCGGCGTCATGCCCGCCTTTGAACCGACTATTGTGGTGGTAAATCACCACGCACCGCCCCGCGCTTAATGCACGTGCCTCCGAGAGAGGCATCTGCTTACCGAAGCCTGTGGCTTTCCGACGCCAAGCCTCATCGCCAACTAACCCGTTGTCTGGATCCGCGAAGACGAGGTCGCACTGATTCAAGTGTTCAAGAGTCGTTTCAAACCAGTGCCTCCGCCGAGCGCTCCGTTCAGGAGCTGTCAGTCCGGTCGGGACAGGTTCAGCGACAAAGCACGCCTCGCTATCGAAGGCCCTTTGAATGGTCTGCACTGACCTTTCGCAATGAACTACTTCCCGGAGAAGGTCGAACAGCGCGGGATCGAGATTTCGCCAAACCGCAGGCATGGAGAGATAGGCAGTGTGCTTCCCGTCAGAATTGTGGCCTTCATTAGGATACAAGTACCACAGTATGCCAAGTCGCCGACTAGGGGCGAGAGTACGCAATAGCCCAATTTTAATATAGTCCCCTATATCGCCAGCGTATCTATTTTGCATCTTGAAGGGGAGGCGCTGTGTTTTGCATTGGCGGCGGATTCTGCCCTTTCCGATACCCTTCAATTTCACGCCGCAGAGAAGCTATTTCAAGCTCGCTCTTGCGCAACCGGTCCAGCATCTCTTCGTGTATCGCGCGCAATGTTTCGAGACGCTCTTCTTGAGAACCGTTCGCACTCCGAAGGTCTGTTACGATCGATCCTACTTGCGCCACATTGCCTGATACCGCATTTATATCGTTCCGAAGCCCGAAATAGAACGTGGCCCAAAGTGTCACAAGGGCAACGGCCGCAACCAATGCTCCAAGCCAACCAATCCGATTAAATAAATCTTTAGTCTGCTTTGCCTCCATCTGCGCAGCAAGCGCGTTCTCGGTGGCTTTATTACTGGCATCCAGCGCTTCATTAGAAGCCTTATTAGCCCTATGCGCTTCATCCGTAGCTATGGACACCATCTTGGGTATTGAGCTTCGAATGCCGATGCTGGGCTTTCCTTCAATTAGAGGCTTCGCAGCCTTCCTAAGGAACTCTTCGATTTCCCAATGTTCGGAATGTTTCTCGCCATCAGCTAGAGTGACCCGACCAAGCTTTGAGTCTGAGGTGGTCTTGGTGAACTCCACCCAAATCAACCCCTCCTTGATGGGAATCTCGTAGGGCTCATTGGTTAAATTGTGCAGCGGAATGCACAGCTTCCCCCAGTATCCAGGATCCACAAGGGGGCCAGTCCCGAGTAAAAGCCCTCGATGCACGTGCCTTATCTGCAAGTTGAAACGAAGACCAATATATCTCGGAAGCCTAAAATCCAGGTCGCATTCTACAAAAACTATCGAATTCGCCGGAATCAGTAATGGCATGTCCGGCACTAGAACTGGAATCAACTCGTTACTATTTTGATCGAAGACATAGGCCTTGCTTCCAATTCTCCCCTCATAAGATGCTTTCTTGAGGCGAGCCTTGCGCCCCCCTCCCGTATAGAACGGAGATATGATCCCAATCTCTTGAATATACTTTTCGATATGCTCCGCAGATAGCAACGATGGAGCGATGTCTGACGCGAAGGGGTCAGGCTTCTTCAAAAATGACGCAGCCCTCTTGGCAGCCTCAACTGTCGACAAAGCAAGTATTTCTGGATCTTTCCCTTCAGCTGTCAAGTCGGAATCCTCGCTGGCTCTACTACCTCCAATGTGGAGAATCCGAGCCAATCAATCCTGCGGTTAATAGATCGCTCGACCTCCTCACGGAATGATAAGAGGCTTCGAATGCTATACTAGGGTCCGCCCGGTCCGCGCCAACATGCCCGAGCAGGGATAGCTTGAGATAGTCGCCGATATCGCCAGCGTATCTATGCTGCAAGATGGACTACCCTATCAAAGTTTCTCATCCGACGGACGTTCCGGCGAGCCTTGGTTGCGCAACACTTTACGAAGGCTTGCGCTTTCGATTTCCAGCGCTTCGATCCGCGTTTCGAGATCCGATCTGGTCGCTTTGACCCTGGTCTGCAGGTCCTCAATTTGACCCCTTATCTGAGAAATGTCTTTCCCAAAGCCGGAGGCTGCTTTTACTGGCTCGCCTCCCTGTGACAAAAGCAAATTGTAGGCGGACTGCATAAAACTGCGGTTCGAGTAGATCTCGCTCATAAATATGATGCCGAAAGTAATTATCAAAGATAAGGCTCCAACCGCGCCAACGCCCTGAACCCATCTCACGCCTTTTAAGGCTTTGGTCGCCTTTTTCTCTACTCGTTCGACGAAAGGTTTGATCGAACTACGAATAGCGACTTCACGATCTAGATAGCCGTCATAGGCAGCCTTGTGAAGCCATTGCAAGCCGTCTGATATTTCCTTATATTTTGGATAGTATCCATACTGGAGTTTTCGATCTTGATTGTATGTTGTTCGGGTAAATTCGAGCCATATAAAGCCATCGTCTTCATGGATGTAATAGTCTTCGGAAGTCAGATTGTGCAGCGGTATCAATAGACGGCCGCGAAATCCGGGATCAACGAGCGGACCGGTGCCGAGAAGGAGTCCGCGGTGCACATGCTTGATCTGTAAATTAAAGCGAGCAGCTATGTATCTCGGTAGCCGGAATGTGACCCTGCTCTCCACGAAAACAATCTCGTTGGCTGGAACCCTAAGCCAGCCATCCTTCAACGGGATCCGCTGAATCCCCTTCCGGTCGTAAATGTACGCGTTCTTGCCAATACGGTCCTCATAAGATGCGTGCTTTAGCTTCTCCGGAGTCGCATGAAACGGTGAGATCATCGCGGTCTTTTCGACGTACCCGACTATGTCCTCGGCCGATAGCAAGGAAGGTGGGACTCTACCCCGCGTCTTGTGAAATGGGTCGTGATCAAACACGTCTTTTGCGATTTGATCTGCTTCTTCGTCGGTCCAGCTGAAAAGCTTGGGCTCAGGCGTAGAACTGGTCATCTTGAGAACGCCACTTGAGGTCTCTCGACGATCGAGAGGGGGTCAAAGCCGAACCAGTCGATCTTTTGATTGATCGCCGTCTCCACCTCAGAGACGAAGCTACGGACTCGACTCGTCGGCTGGTCGAGATCCTGTACAGGTCCAACGTAGTCCATGTGGTTGAGCACGATTCGATGCGGCGCATTTGCGCGGATGGCCCTTCGCACAAGTTCTCCATCGAACTCGCCAACCCGCCGCAGCTTCCTAGTAACAGTCGTATATTCCTTGAGATCGTCCATGCGGAGAGACCGTTCCCTTATCTTCTCCCAGGTGGTCTCTCCAGGCAGAGGACCCGAATCGCCAGCGACCCTTATCGGAAAGCTTCGAATGACCAGCGTGATGTCGTCAACGTGTCGAGGGCTGACGCCGGCTTCCGCCAGAGCTGCGGCAGCCGTTGTGGAGCGGGCCGTTGCCTTCGGCCAATAGCCTCCATCGAGCAGTGATAGGCCAAACCCCTGTGAGCCCTCAACAACGATCCTGCGATCGAGCTGAAGTCCGTTATGCAGCACAGTTGTCGTATCGCGCAAAAACGGTTGGAGTAGGCCATGGTCCCGAGCGTGTAGAGCCTTGACGGGGAAATTTCCCGCCTCTCGGGCTACGGACGCCATAACGGCCGTGCCAACTCCGGACCCCGTCGAACCAATTGTTGAAATCAGTCCTGCGTTCGTCTCCCAAGCTTTGTGCTGCTCCGTGATGACGTTGGCGAAGTGACTGATGAATATTCGTTCCGCAGGATAGGCAAGATCCGCGATCTCACGCAATAGAATCTCTACATCCAAATACGATCCGGCAGGAAAAACAACATCGACATTGCGATCAATGCACGCGGCAGGCATCTGCCGAAGAGCCCATTTTTTCCCATTGCGATCATATGCGGTATGGCCTGAGTTCGGCCCGCCAACGCGGACGACGGTTACCGGGCCACGGGTGCGCCGGACGATCTCGAGCGCGACCTTTCCTTTGCCTTCAGATCCAAATTGGCCACCTACTACGATGGAGACTGGCATGTCTTATCCCTCAACTCCGCAGCCAATTTCATAGCCCACGGACCTATGTCCTCCATATGCCCCTCATTCAAGAACACTCGATGCGCCAGGGAACGCATGGATTCCACCTGCCCCTCAACTTCGGAGCCAGCTACTGCATCGAAATCACCTTCGACAGCCCGTTTGTTGTATCTCTTGCGGCGCATGTTCTCGTCAGCGTCAATATAGACGTGGACATAGCTTCCGCCAGCACGCTCTGCAAGGAACGCATGGTCTTCAGGAAAACGGAGCCCGTCTACGACAACGGCTGAGGCCTCGACACGGGAGAGTGTTCGCTCAGCTAGCCAGCGCTGTTTGCCTGTGCGGTTTATTTCGTTGCCCAGTGCCTGTCGATTACTCCTGTCCAGAGGCTGACCTCGAGCCCTCAACTCGTCATCGATTACGAGGCTGAAACGCGTGTACGCGAAACCTAGTTTTTCAAAAGCCCGTGCGACAGTCGTCTTTCCAGCGGCGATTGGACCACTAATGCCGATAATGGTGGGATGGGCCTTGCCATCAAGCTTTGGAATGATCAATGGCGGCTCCTCGGAGGTTCCCATGGCTTCTACGAGACCAGCCCAATGAAACGAGCCTACCAGCGCCGAAGTGATAGCGTCGAGCTCATCATGAGACGCGACAGTTAAATCGCTGATCACACCAAAATCGGCGAGACCCAGCTTCAACCATTCGACACCGGCTCCCTTTCTGGGAATACGCATGATGTCCTGCGCGGCGCCAGGATAGCTTTCAATAACCGGAACTCCAAGGTTCCTAAAAGATTCCGCTAGTCGGATTCCTCGCGCGGTCAGTTTCTGCATACTCGGCAACAGGCACGGATATACGTTAACGCCGCGCCTCTTCAGCTCCCGTTCGCATTCCCGCATGATTCCAAAGCGCTCTCGCCCGGGGTCGGCATCGTCGACGCTTGTTCGCCCGGCCGGAAGGCACAGTGGGGAGTCTATGGATACAAGGTCAGGTTTACTGCTCATCGTGTGCCGGAGGATCTCTTCGTCAGTGAAGACCGTCTTGAAAGACGCCTTCTTTCCTTCGAGCAAGCACCAGCCGGACCCTCGGGCCTCGGAACCCGTAAGATCAATTCCAACGATGCGGGCGCCTTCTGCCGGGCTACCTCCGAGGAGCTGATTAAAATCAGGAGCGGACGACAACTCGGTTCTGGCAGCCCCGAATTGCGGAATGTCGATCCATCCAGATGGCGCCGCCCAAGTCTCAAAGGCCGCGCGTTTCAGGAACAGGTCCGGCTCGATCTGAAGTCTGTCGATGACGTGATCAAAAATAGCACCCATGGCAGCAATGTCGGCCCGGTTGTACCGGACGAGGGTCTCCAACGCAGCGACGTCGCCACGGAGGTAGCGATGCCAGAGAAGGACGGCAGCGAAGCCATCGACATTCGCAATTTCGCCACGTAGCGCAAGCCCTAGCTCTCTCTCAATCGCCTTTTGCCCCCCTGTGAGGCCTACTCGGCGGCAGAGGTACATCAGGTCGATGTGATGCGGTGGCAGTGCGACATCCGGAAATTCCTGCCGGATGAACCTTTGGTCAAACCGAATACCGTTAAAGGTGACAAGGGCAAGCGCATCCATGGCGTCTTCGCGCAACCGTTGATGGCTTTCCCCCTTGATCATGGTGGAAGCTCGGCCACCGACGGACCACCCGATGACGGTGATCTCGTCATAGTGATGGCTCAGCCCGGTTGTCTCTATGTCAAGAAATAGCACGCGCTCCGGGAATTGGCTGCAGAGGGCCAGTTGCTCCTTAAGGCGCAAAGGCAAGGCCGGCCGGCGCTTACTTGCATTGGTTCTCGGCGTGCGAGCGAGCATCACTTGGTGTCCCTGACAGCCCACGCGAATGTAGTCGCATGGTGGTTGAAGGGCGCCATTTGAGGGCTCTCGTGATCGGACTTCGCATGTGCGACTAGGCTCCCAGTTGGCCTGATGGCTGGCACCCGCATCCTCCGATTGTTTCCCCGCTTTAGGCTACCTCTATCAGGTCCTTTTGGCGATAATTGGCGATTCGTTATACAAAGGATATTCGATACGGTCGTGACATGCACGGTGACCCATGAAGCGAAAGAAGTCGGAATACGTGGTTGGGAAGTACGACGTGACGATTGAGTCGATTGTCGACGATGTGTCGCGCCTTCACGACTACGGGTTCAGCCGCTCTACCTGGTATCGAGGTGCGAACTTGATGGTGCGTCTTGGGTCCGATCGTGCGCTTGAACTCATGGATGCAAAGGCGGACCGGGCGCTCTCCCGGGGGGATCTCGCAATGTGCCATAAATGGCGAGATCTAATGGGGGTGATCCACGCGATCGAGTCTGACGAACCTCAACCGACGGACAGGGTTCATTAGGCTCGAGCTAACAGCCCGGCACCAATTCTACCGACCAGGAACTGTGCTTGCCACCCAAAAGCACGGCGAGTTCCTTGCAGAGGCGCCGGAGCCTGTCGTCGATTCTCCAAGGAGGATTGCAAATAATCAGGCCGCTACCCGCCAATGTTACGCCGTCAGGCCGATACGGACAGAATTCTGTGCGTAAGACGCTATTAAACCCCGCTGCAGTTGCGGCGGCGGCGATACAGTCGCCTAAGACGGCATCTTTGATGGGGTACCAAATTGCGTAAATCCCAGTTGCCCATCTGCGATTTCCAGCTTGAAGCGCAGCCGCGATCTGATCCGGTTCGTCCTTCCGCTCAAATGGGGGATCTATGAAGACCAATCCCCGACGTTCCCGGGGCGGTAGCATCGCCCCTATTGCTTCGTAACCATCTCGCTGATGGACAGAAACGCGACGGTCCTTGCGGTATCGCTCCTTCAGCAGCGATCCGTCCTCCGGATGCAGCTCACACACGTTAAGACGGTCCTTCTCCCGCAATGATTGTCTGACTAGCTCCGGTGAGCCGGGGTAGATCCTCAGGGACTGTGCATTGAGGGATTCGAGAGTTTTCAAGTACCTGGGTGCCGATGAAAGGGTTCTGCCGAAAACCCTATTCACGCCCGCATCACGCTCGTTGGTTCGCATAGCTTCATCTGAACACAGGTCGTAGATGCCTATACCCCCGTGAGTATCAAGCACGGCGAATGGGGTGGGTTTCTGCAATAGGTGTTCAAGAATGAGCGTCAAGGCGGCATGCTTGAAGACTTCGGTGTGGTTGCCAGCGTGGAACGCGTGTCGATAGTTCATTCCTTTTCGATGCCTTTCCCTCGCATGAGCCGCAGACTACTCCAAGGGGTCTTAGATCGAAGGGCGGCTTTAGAGAAGGTCGGAACGAACCGATCTGGCGGGATCACGCCAACGTTGGTTTCATCTGTCTAGCACCGCCAACGAAGAATGGAACAGCGAACTCGGGGAATGTTGACCGTCAGATTGCAGCAAAGCCTCGATGCGAAACGATCCCCGCCTCTTTCCGAAATTCCTCCACGAAACGAAGCATCTTGTCGTGACGGATGCGAGCCAGCTGCACCCCAGTGACCGTTTTGAAACCGGAAGCAAGTCTCAAGAGTTTTGTGTGGAAGTGGTCGAGCGCATATCGGCTGTCATCATATGGTCGGCCTTTCGCGTCCGGGTCGGACAGGTCATAGAAGGCTTGCCCCAGTCGGCCACTGACATAAAAGCAGCGTGCAACGCCTATAGCACCTATTGCATCCAGTCTGTCGGCATCCTGAAGAATTCGCGCTTCTAGCGATCTCGGCTCTATTCGTGCTGAGAAGCTGTGCGCCTCAATCGCATGCCCCACCGCTTCGATTTGATGAGGTTCCCAGTGTTCATCAAGCAGCAGGCTGTGTGCACGTGTCGCCGCTAGGCAGGATGCCTGCGAGCGGAGTGGGGAATTCTTCTCGACGGAAACGCAATCGTGAAGAAGACAAGCAGCAATAAGAACGTCGAGGTTCCCGCCCTCCTCAGCCTGAATCACCTGCACATTTCCCCAAACTCGAAGGATATGCGCGAGATCATGCGAGCCGTCGCTATCATTGCCCAGTTTCGGCAAGAGAGAGGCAGCAAGCGAGCCATAGGGGGAAAAAGCGTCCCGAATCGAATTGATAACCGAGCTCTGCATTTCGACAGGATGCTTTGCCTCGATGTTTCAGGCAATGGTCCAGCGTCCGGATGAGGTCGACTCCGGCCGATGCGGAAAGGTCGGCTTCTGACATACCTTCCGGAGGTCTCCTTCCAACACAATCGAGATTTCCACGCCTCCCTCCTGGGAGGGAGTCTTCAAACTTGTCGTCTGCAACCTGCAACAGCAAGCCGTGTTTTATCAGGCTTTCGCCGAACGGTTGCACATCATAGTGTGCGCGAATGAACGAGGGGGCTTTCCATCCGGAAGACAAGGCGCGATCCCACATTGATCGGCGTCTGTTGTTGTGCGGGTGGATGGTGCAGACCCGCGCCGAGATGAACCTGGGAGCGGGCCTTGGCGTCGCCGTCCGGGAATTCCAGACCGCTAGCGGTCCCGTCGATTATGCCCTGTTCGTCGGACGAATCCTGTGCGGCGTCGTGGAAGCCAAACCGGAAGGATCAACGCTTTCAGGTTTCGCCGAGCAGGCGGCGCGGTACATGGTGGGCGCGCCAAGCCATCTGGTGAGGTCGGATGGACAGGTACGTTTCGAGTATGTTGCCTCCTCCTCGGAAACGATCTTCAGGGACCACGCCGATCCGGATTCCACATCACGCATCGTGTTCTCGTTCCACCGTCCGGAGACACTTGAACGCTGGATCAAGGATACCACGACGCTTCGTGCCCGGCTGCAGTCAATGCCACCGGTTGATTCAACTGGGTTGCGTGCCTGCCAAGTAGACGCTGTAGCTGCCCTTGAGCAGTCGCTGGCGGTGAACAAGCCGCGGGCGCTCGTCCAGATGGCCACGGGCGCCGGGAAGACATTCACTGCCTGCACGTTGAGCTATCGGCTGCTGGCGCATTCCGGCTTCCGGCGCATCCTGTTCCTGGCGGACCGGGCGAACCTGGTGCGCCAGACCCGTGACGAGTTTCTCGCTTATCGCCCGCCGGGAACAGGCAGATCCTTCTCAGAGATCTACAACGTCCAGAAACTCGGCGCGGCGGGGCTGGACAAGGATTCACAGGTGGTGGTCGCGACTATTCAGCGCGTCTACTCAGTGCTCACCGGCAAGGAGCTTGCCGAAGAGGACGAAGAGATTTCGTCATTCGAGCAGTCCGGCCCGGCGACGGAACGCCTGATCAGCTACAATGCCTCGATCCCGATCGAGAGCTTCGATCTGGTCATCACCGACGAATGCCACCGATCGATCTATGGCACGTGGCGGCAAGTGCTCGAATACTTCGATGCCTTCACGGTCGGCCTCACCGCGACCCCCTCCCTTCACACGCTCGGCTTCTTCAACAAAAACCTCGTGGCCCAGTATCCCTATGAGCGGTCGGTGGTCGATGGCGTCAATGTCGGCTTCGAAATCTTCCGCATCCGGACGGAAATCGGCGAACGCGGCTCGACCGTGAAAGCCGGCTACGACCTTCCGGTCCGCGATAAGCGAACGCGAGCCGAACGCTACGAGACCCTGTCGGAAGATTTCTCATACACGCCGGACAAGATCGACCGGACTGTCCTAGTCCCCAACCAGATCCGCACGGTTCTCGAATCCTTTCGTGACACACTCTTTACCGAACTATTCCCCGGCCGCCACGAGGTTCCGAAAACACTGGTATTTGCCAAGGACGACCACCACGCCGAGGAGATCGTTGGGCTGGTCCGTGAGGTGTTCGGCAAGGGAAACGACTTCGCGAAGAAGATCACCTACAAGACTGATGGCGCCGATCCCGAACAGCTGATCCGCGCGTTCCGCAACGACTACAACCCGCGCATCGCCGTCACCGTTGACATGATCGCGACAGGAACGGACGTGAAGCCCATCGAGGCGCTGATCTTCCTGCGCGATGTCCGTTCCGAGCTCTATTTCGAGCAGATGAAGGGACGTGGCGCCCGCACGATCTCGCCAGAGAAGCTGCGCGAAGTCACTCCGGATGCCGAAGCAAAGACACGCTTCGTCCTGGTCGACGCCGTCGGCGTCTCCGAAAGTCTCAAGACGGTGTCGCAGCCGCTCGAGCGTGATCGGGTTATAGGATTCGATCGCCTGATCGACGAGATCGCCTCGGGACGGCGGGACGACGACGCCTTCTCAACCCTCGCGGCCCGTCTGGCCGCCCTAGATCGCAGGATTGGCGACAAGGATCGCGCGGCAATCACAAAGGCGGCTGGCGGCGTCGATCTCGCAGGTTTGGCAGCACGCTTGCTCGATGCTGTCGATCCGGACGCGCTGGCAGCTCGTGTGGGCCAGGACGCGCCGGAACCGGAGCAGCGCAAGGCGCGCGAGGCGGCCAAGGACAGGGCGGTCGAGATCTTTGATGACCCGGGGCTGCGCAAGCTGCTGAAGGACGTGAAGGCGGCGGCGGATATCCGGATAGACACAATTTCCACGGACGCCGTGGTGTCATCGGGATGGGATGAGAAGCGCGCAACTGACACCGTCGAAAGGTTTCGACGGTTCCTGGACGAGCGTCGCGATGAACTTGCTGCCCTACAGATCCTCTACCGTCTCCCGTACGCGCAGAAGCGGCTGACCTACGAGGCCGTGGACGATTTGCGAGAAGCGTTGAAGCGGCCTCCATGGCTCCTGGAGCCGGTCGATATCTGGCGGGCCTACAAGCGTATCGCCGCCGACAAGGTGCGCGGCAGTCCTTCCGGAACGCTGGCCGATATCGTCATGCTCGTCCGCTACGCGCTCGGGCAGAACGAATCCCTGGAACCCCTGCCATCTGTGACCGCCGGACGGTTCAATCTCTGGCTCGGGCGTGAGGAGAAGGCAGGGCGAGTCTATTCCGACGAGCAGAAGGCATGGTTGGCCGCCATTCGCGATCATCTCGCCGTGAACATAGAAATCCGGCCGGAGGACATGATGGACGCGCCGGAGTTTGCCGCCAGGGGTGGAATCGTGCGAGCGCGGGGTCTGTTCGGAGCAAGGCTGCCGGACGTACTCGATGAACTGACGGAAGTGCTGGTGGCGTAATGGAGGCAGTGACGGCGTGGGAAGAACGGCCGGAGGCCGTCGAGGGACCATGGACGCTGCCCGAGGGGTGGTGTTGGGCGCCGCTAGGTAAGCTTGGCTTATGGACGGGCGGTGGCACTCCAGCCAAGGCCAATGCTCTCTTCTGGACGAATGGAACCGTGCCCTGGGTCTCCCCGAAAGATATGAAAGTCAAAATCATCGGTGAGACCGAAGACAAGATTACACCAGAAGCGGTTGAGGGCTCGTCGGCAAAATACGTTCCCAAGGGGTCAGTGCTGATGGTCATGCGTTCCGGCATATTGCGCCACTCTTTTCCGGTTGCGATTACGGACCGGATCGTCACCCTCAATCAGGACCTACGAGCGCTCACACCCTTAAACGGCATCAGCCCGAGTTATGTGGGATACTACCTCACACTAGCTGTAAAACGCGTTCTGGATGATTGTTCGAAGGACGGCACGACGGTCAACAGCATTGAAGTCTCGGCTTTGGAGCGGTTTTCAGTACCCCTCGCACCCCTCCAAGAGCAGCGCCGCATCGTGGCCCGAATCGATGAACTCTTCGCCGAGATTGCCGAAGGCGACGCGGCCATGGCCGACGCGCGCAAAGGGCTGGAAACCTTCCGCCGCGCGTTGCTTAAAGCTGCCGTCACAGGCGAGCTGACGGAGGACTGGCGTGGCGCGAACCCCGTTGGTGAAACCGGTCACGATCTCCTAGCCCGCGTCAAGTCGGATCGCGCCGCGCATGATCCCGCCAACCGCCGTGGCAGCCGTGCGGCTGTGACGCGGCCGCTCGATACTTCCGCGCTGCCAACACTTCCTGAGGGCTGGATTTGGACAACCTTGGGCGAGATTGGCGAGATCGTCGGCGGCGCCGGTCAAAATCATGATCAAGGACGCCAGAATGCAATTTGAACCGATGGAATTGGAACCGATCAAGGCCGGGCAAGAGCGCTTGAGCCGCGTGTTCAGCGATGAGTTCGCCTTCGCCATTCCAACCTATCAGCGTCCCTACGCATGGGAGAAGGAGCAGGCCGAAGCGCTACTCGACGACATCCTCGCCGCGCTAAAGGACGCAACTCATACGCGCGGACCCGTGACCTATTTTCTCGGCAGCATCGTGCTCATCAAGCAGCCTGGCTCGCCTGAAGCAAAAGTCGTCGACGGCCAGCAACGGCTAACGACACTGACGATCTTGCTCTCCGTTTTGCGGGATTTCTCAACACTGGAAGTGGCAATCAAGCGCCACGATTACATCTGTGAGGAAGGTGATCCGGACAAAGGTACCAAGAGCCGATATCGCCTCACTCTGCGCAAGCGCGACGAGGAATCCTTTCGCGAGACGATCCAGAAAAAGGGAGCCACCACGGCTTTGCCCAGCACCAAGGGTCTGACCGACAGCCGCTTGCGGATCGTCGAAAATGCGACGCTGTTCTATGAGCGTGCCAAGGCCATGACTCCGGAAGCGCGTGATCGATTGGTCGCGTTCTTGCTGCAGCGCTGCTATCTGGTCGTCATCGCGGTTGCCAATGTCGACATGGCGCATCGGGTCTTCACCGTACTCAACGCGCGCGGTCTCGATCTGACACCAGCGGATATTCTGAAGGCCGATCTACTCGATCGCGTGCCCGCCGACGACGAGAAAGACTATTCGGATTCCTGGGAGACAATTGAGGAACAGCTTGGAAGAGAGCGTTTTGTCGAACTGTTTCAGCACATTCGGATGATCTACCAGCGCGAGAAACCGCGCGAACGGCTGGAAGTTGGATTCAAGAGGTTCGTGTCTGACTTTGCCGATCATAGGCTTTTCATGAAGGACGTATTGCAGCCGCTGGGCGCGACCTACGCCAAGCTGTTGTCGACTCCCGAATTCGCCACGCTCTACGGCGACGAAGCCACCAAGCGGCTGCGTTATCTCAGCAAGCTCGACAACAATGATTGGTTGCCGGTCGCACTCAAGTTCTTCGCCCACACGAGCCCTTCAGCCGAGGATGCTGCTCTTTTCATGCGACGGCTGGAGACGCTCGCCTATTTCCTGTTCGTGACCCGGGCCGACATTAATGAGCGGATCAGACGCTATGCAAACGTTCTCACCAATCTCGTCGGCGGCACCTGGAAGGGCAAGTCGATTGAATTGACCAAGGAAGATAAGACGGCGTTCCGTGTCCACCTCGACGGCCCTATCTATCAGGTCACGCGGGTGCGGTTGCCGCTCCTCCTGCGGCTCGATGCCGAGCTTTCCTCTGGCGGCGCGACCTACAGTCACGACATCGTTTCGGTGGAACACGTCCTGCCGCAAACGCCTGATGCCGCCAGCCAGTGGCTGAAAGACTTCCCCGATGAGGTAAAACGCGATGAGTGGACCCACAAGCTGGCCAATCTCATGCTGCTGACGCTTCGCAAGAACATTCAGGCGAGCAACTGGGATTTCACAACTAAGAAAGATCGCTATTTTTCCGAAAGCGGTGGCGTATCCCCCTTCGTCATCACCACCCAGGTGCTCGGTGAAATAGGGTGGACGCCAACCGTGCTGGAATCTCGCCAGAAGGCCCTGCTCTCCAAGCTCTATGCCACTTGGGATATTGCACCCGAGGTGGAGGTATGAACGCTCAAACTCTCGTCGCCAAGGTCTGGAACTTCGCGCATGTGCTGCGCGACCAGGGCGTTTCCTACCAGGCCTATATCAGCCAGATCTCCTATCTGCTGTTCCTCAAGATGGACGAGGAGCGGGTGACGCAGATCGGTGAGGCGTCCATGCTTCCGGGCGGCGCGCGCTGGTCCGACATCAAGGACCTCACTGGCGAGGCGCTGTCGCTACACTATACGCACCTTCTCGAAACGCTGTCGAAACAGGGAGGCATAATCGGCGCCATCTTCCTGAAGGCCCAGAACGAAATCCAGGATCCCGCCAAATTGCGGCGCCTGGTTGGGCTCATCGACAGCGAGGTTTGGCTAGGCCTCCCGGTCGACGTAAAAGGCGACATCTATGAAGGGCTCCTCGCCCGCAATGCCGAGGACGTGAAATCCGGAGCGGGGCAGTACTTCACGCCGCGCTCCGTCATCGAGGCGATGGTCGAGGTCGTCGATCCGCAGCCGGACCAGACGGTGCATGATCCCGCCTGCGGCACGGCAGGATTCCTACTGGCCGCCTGGGAACACATGAAGGAGAACCCGAAGGCCCGCGATCGAGCGGTATATTCTGCATTGAAGAACAAGTTTTCCGGCGTCGACATCGTCCCTGAGGTCGTTCGCCTGGCGGCGATGAACCTCTATCTGCATGGCATAACCGGCGTCGATTCCATCGTGGAGGCAAAGGATGCGCTGCTCGGCGCGGGCGGCAAGAGCTACGAAATCATCCTGACCAATCCGCCCTTTGGCAGGAAGCAAAGCTACCGGATCGTTCGCGATGACGGTGAAATCGACAGCGAACGCGAGGATTACGATCGCCAGGACTTCTTCGTCACGACCTCGAACAAGCAACTGAACTTTCTCCAGCACATCATGACGGTGCTCGCGCCCGAGGGCGAAGCTGCGGTCGTGCTTCCGGACAACGTCCTGTTTGAAGGTGGGGCCGGCGAGACAATCCGGCGACGGCTACTGCGGAATTTCGATTTCCACACGCTGCTACGCCTGCCGACTGGCATCTTCTACAAGCAGGGCGTCAAGGCCAATGTGTTGTTCTTCGACAAGAAGCCGCCCTCGGAGACGGCCGCCACGAAGGACCTCTGGATCTACGATCTCCGCACGAACAATCGCTTCACGCTGAAAGAGCGGCCCATGACGAAGGGCGACCTGTTGGACTTCATCAAATCCTACAGGAGCGGGCGCCGACGCGAGCGGGAGGAAGCGGAGCGCTTCCGTAGCTTCCCCTTGGAAACCCTGCTCGCCCGCGACAAGGTCAACCTCGACATCCTCTGGCTGAAGGACGATACACTCGACGATCCAGACCTACTGCCACCGCCCGATGAGGTTGCGGCGGAAATCATCGAAAGCCTTCAGACGGCGATTGATCGGTTTCGAGGGGTTGCGGCGGCGCTAGGCGGCGGCACACAGACCTGATCGCCACACTTCCCTGATCGAGACCCAATTCGATCGCCTTATAGGCGGCAGAGACGTATCCAGTTTGGCAGGAGAAATGCCGCGGCTAAGGCATCCATTTTGCACAATCGGTGGCGAGCAAGGTTGGAATCTCGGCAGTCTTGGTAAAGGCCAGAGAAGGCTCGGCTAGTGAACGAAGATCATCGTTTCCTCTCAATCGGCGACAGGGGCAGTTCAAGCTCCCCCGGAGTAATTCCACGTCGATGCGCGTTCGCCTGATATCTAACGAAGAGCTCGTCATACCTACTAATGACATCCCGAAGCTGGCTCAATTCGATCTCAAGTCGCTCAATCTTCTCTGATAGATGAATTGTCGCAAGGTCACCTTCTTGGTGGTCTCTAACTTTTGATATCTTCTTTTTCTGGAATGCGCTCTTTATGTCGATATGATTGAAGAGGCCCTGGCGCGTCCATTTGTTGCCACAGATGAGTTCAGCTTTCTTCACGACGTTATCCCACGTCAGCGGGCCTTTCCACTCGAGGATTAATTCTCTGATCTCGGCAACATCCTCGTCCGACAGGCGGACACGGGATTTTGCCTTTGCCTTCCGAGGTCTCGGTTTTTTGCTAACAGCGCGGGGCATCGTCGATCGCCTCAAGCGAATAGTTTTCCAAGCGAAGTGGCATTGCCATATTCAGGTGAACGACCGTCCCATCTGGGATATCAGGATCGTTGTGCACTGCCAGGATGCGTC
The DNA here is from genome assembly GCF_018588885.1 of Mesorhizobium sp. dw_380. Lineage (GTDB taxonomy): Bacteria > Pseudomonadota > Alphaproteobacteria > Rhizobiales > Rhizobiaceae > Mesorhizobium. The sequence continues at coordinate 28,746 of NZ_JAFFIW010000006.1, read as the reverse complement.
GTAACCCTTCGACCATCGAACGGTGATGGGCGACATAATTTGACGCGCCATAAGTCTCTTCATCTGCCTCGATCACAGCTGCTGCAAGGAGCCACTCATGTTCATTTAACATCTCCTGTGCGGCGGCTTTATGTGTAGCATCTCCCTTGACAATGAGATGCTCCGCACACCTTGCACAGCTTCCATGGTCGGGACACGGCGCTAGGCTCCAATCCGTAATGCACAGACCCAAGTCGGTGGTGTGCGCGGTCGCGACCACGGTGCCTCGGAATTCGGGGCGAAGGATGGGAGGCAGCGACTCGTGAAGTTCCGCCATGCCTCCCCGCATGCTGCCGCTCTCCATGAGACGGCGAACCTCTTCCGCCTTTTGCATCCCGGTGACGTGATCGTAGGCAGCGTTCTGTCCGATATCCTTCCGGCCGAACCATCGCGCTATCTCGTGTTCGCCCATGCCACCCTGCTGGGCGAGCGTGTTCAGCCAATGGCGGAACATGTGGGAGGTGAGTTCGATCGGGCTCCCGTCTGGCTCTGTGAACCCGTACCGGGCGAAAACGGATCGTGTCGCCCCCCTCTTCGATTTTCTACCGGAAAGGAAGTCCCTAATCTGCAGGTCCGTTAAGATACGGACTACGAAGGAAATTGTCGCCTTGCGATCGTGGCAGAAATTATGCGGAACGACGAAAAGGAAGTTCGACAACGGCAACGGGGACGACCGGCCTGGAAACCACTGCATTGCGAGCAGCGCACCTTCGATGTCGCCTCGCCGATAGTAGGGTGCACGACCGATGGTCGTCGCAGCTAGACCGCGCACCTTGGCCCAAGATTCCACTCCTCCGTAGGAGGAAATCCCTAAAATCCCCTCAAGGTCATTTACAGAATAGAGCTGGTCCGGACCTTGATCGTTTTCCAGATCGAAGTAAGCACGTCCAGGATGGCTTTCCAACCATCTAGCGACTTTGCGAGTTGGAGCAGTGTGGATCCTTATTTCCCTAACCGCTCGCCTCACGACGTCGATCATAGCGGTGGGAATCCATTTGATGTCGGGGTCGCCGCCTTTTTCCGGCCAGTACCTGAGTCCATAACGGACACGACGTCTTCCATCGCGATCAAGCAGCGGCTTGCCGTTCTCGATGACTTCCTCCTCGACTTCGCAATGCTCTGGGAGGGTAAGGGCCTCATTTATGCGGAACCCAGTTGCGACGAGAATCTCGACAGCACGTATTCGGACCACTTCAGAGGCTTCTTCAACAAGATTAGATATCGCTCCCAGCGCTTCATACGCCGCAAGGCTGGGAAGCTTGCCCGCTCGGCGTTCATCGTGCTGCTTGCCTATTCTCGTGTCATCGAAGACGACCCTTGGAAACGGGTTGCAGAAGTCGATCCTGCTCTTGGAGATCGCATATCGGTTCAGCCAGTCGGCGATTTCTTCCAGCCATAGGCCTATCCGGTATCGCGAAGACTGCTTCTCTCTTGCGCCGCATGCTCGCGCTGCCGAGTTGAAGTCGTCCGTCAGCAATGAACAGGGGTCTCCGCAGCGCTCGATTAGCGCGTCGTGCAGATATCGGGAAGCTCGAATGAGGACACGTAGGATAACGGGTTGCCTTGGGTTCGTCTCGTGGCGGAGCCGCACTACCGCCTTGATGAAGTCTCCGAACGGCAAGAGCATCGGCCGGCGGCTTGACATTCCCTTCGCCGTTCCGTTCTCGTGTGTCGTGAAGTAAAAAATGAGGTTCTTGGCCTGCGAGGATGCCCTCGGTTCATGCCACTGGCTGACATCCCAAGACGAGGCGTCGAAATCCAGGTCGCGTCCGAACGCTGCACTGGCCCGTGCTCGATCTATGAATGAAGCCAGGTTCGCGTGTGCATCTCTAAGCCGAGCGGAAGGTAGCTGTTCAGCCGGCATTCGCACCACCAATCCGAGCCGCCTCTATCCGTCTGATGACGTCGGCGATCGCTAAGATTGTCATGTCGAAGAGCATAATCATGCTCGGGTCTAGCCCCGCCTCCTGCCGCCGCTCTCGCTCGGCGAGGAGCGCGCTCAGTGCCTTATCGTGCGGAGCATCCATCCAAGGCTGGAATCGAACGCAGGTGTAACAAGCGATCGGGGCTGTAAGTCCGCAGAAGGAGAACGACCCGCATGTGCCAAGCGCATCCAGTTGATCCCGTTTAGGGTCGAAGCGGTAGATGCGGCTACTTGGCCGGTCGCCACGGACGGCCTCCTTCTCGGTCCGGACAAGTGTCCCCAGGAAAGCCTGCGAGAGGGGGCCGAGATCCAACGCCATGGCCGCGTCCAAGTGCTCGACTATGTCGCTCGTGATATCAAAGTAGACACCGACGTTCTGGAGGTCTGTGTGGTCTAGGAGTTGCGCGACGACCTTTGGAGACGCCCCCTCCCTCACAAGCCTGGTTGCCAAAGTGTATCTAAACCGCCTCATCGTGACCTTAAGGGGAAGGCCGGTCCGGGGAGAAACCACCGAGAGTCTCTCCACCGTACGCGCGACCATGGCTGAAAACTCGCTCGAAGCATGGTGGTAGCGGTAATCCGAGCCAGCGCCATACTCAGGAAGGTCCCTTCTGGGGGCCGGGCGCCTGAACAGCGGCCTGCCGTCATTGTCGCCATCCCGAACAGGGCTGTTCCTGCGGTTCTGATCGATTAGCGCCCGGACAATCTCGCCTGTTTCCGGATTGAGACGCCGTTCGCGGAACTGCGTCCGGGGGACAGGGTCACCTTTCTTGTGCCTGGGTATATTCAGAAGGTGGATCGGCGTATCTTGGCTCGAGTCGGTGAGCGCCCAGAAATCTCCCTCTCGGAGCAGAGCCATTGGTTCCGGATTCGAACCGAATGCCAGAGCCAACCACACTGCGACCTGTTCTTGGAGATTGATTGCCCCTGTCGTTCTCGAAGCGCGTAGCGCATTGATCAGCGCCAAGATTTCGCTGTCCAGAAGCGGTCCCTTTTCCGGATCAGCTGACCGGACTGCATGCCCTTTCTCGTTACCGCCGACGACCCGTTCTTCAAGGTGGAAGGCGACCTCAGGTGAAAACGAAGAGTACCCGAGATCGCAGCACCAGATGTACCATTTGCGTATGAAATGAAGACGATACTTCTCATGCTTCGGCAGGGCGTTCTCCAATTCGGTAAGGATTTGGAACGGGATCTGCTCGCCCGCACGAAGCGCCTCTAGCGGCCATACGCGTTTAAGTAAGTCCCAGTTATTCGCCACCTCCTTTGACGAATACTCGCGGATAAGAAGCCGAAAGTATTCTTCTGTGGCCTCCCTGATCGGTCCGCGTTCGAGATCGATTTGACTCCAATTCAGTGTGACGGACCGGCTTGGATGGGGAATTCGCCAGATGTCACCCGAGGTATCTACCTTATATCCCGCGCGGCTGATGACGACGTAATCGCGGTCCGGGAAGGCTAGGTCGATGGCCTCTTCAGCCGCGGCAAGGACAGCCCGTCTACCCATCGACGAGCCTTTCCTGCATCTTCAGACTGAGCTCCTGTGCCTGCCGCTCGGTCGAGCGGGCAGTGTAAAGCACCCCTGTTTTGGAATTCTTCTTCCACCCCATGAGGTAGTTTCTCATGCTGGCTTCACGCGCATCCGTGAGGCGCGTTTCCGGATCGCCCTCGCGTATTGCTTCTCCTTCCCTGACACTGTCGCACAGTTCGGAGAACCGGTCGTTCCAGTCATGTCTAAGGCTGTGGGGCGACAAGTCGGGAGGAAACTCCGGAAATGCCTCCCGGATAATGACGAAAAGATCGTAGACGGTCCGGCCTGCCAACGGCCGTCCATTCTCGGCAACGAAAACAAAAGGCTGCCTCTTGGCGCCAGGATAGAGCCTCGCACTGCCGCGGCAGACCAGCCAGTCTAGCAGCGCTTTGAGCAGCACCGAGTCGATGTGCAGTATCCGGTCCGCTGTCTTGACCGACGGCTGATCAGGGCGCGGATCTTCAGGATCGTCAGGGCGACCGTGGACGCAGATGCGAGGCTTGGAGCCAGCGAGAATAAGATCCGCTGACTTCAGAACGAGCGGTTCCGCCCTCCTGACACCGAGCTTAAAGTACATAATTAGCAGTGCAAAGTTCCGCTTCCTGTGCCTCGGCTCGAACGGATTATCAGGATAATCTGGTTGGATCACTTCGAGGAACCGGAGCCGGAGTTCCTCCGGCAGGCCCATCTTGGCGCTTTTTCCTTCACCTTGTACGATGCGTATTGACTGGCCCAGCAGTCTCTTCCAGTCCTCCAGCTTCCGAGATGCATCGCCGTATCGTCCGCTCGACACCGAGATGCGGTGGAGAGCATGTTCCGAACGCCATACGAAGTACTGGCGCACTACCATGGCGCGCGTGTATCTCGTATCGGCGTTGACGCTTAACCGGTGGCGTCGCTTCTTGTCTGTAGCGCGTCCAATACCGAGCCAGTTGATGAGGTCCCCGGTCTCCTCTGCCGTGAATAGCTCAAGGCTGTCCAGACGAGCGTCCAAGTCGATTCCGCGCGCCAATCCCCATTGAAGCGCCAGCACGATCGCGGAAAGGGCTCGCGCTATGGTGGTCTCTGCCTTTGCCTGCGTTCTCTGCCGGCCGGCGTTGTATCGTGTGGTCCACGGGTCGGGTAGCCCTGTCCTCCGGTCTTTGAGCAATGTGAACCGTTCTCCCGAGCTGGTTATCAGGCGGGATAGGTAGTGGACAGGTTCGGCCGGCGTTCCAAGAACAAGGGTTCTCATTTCTCATTGTCCTCCAACAGGAGGCAGGAGCACGCCGCGCACCGCAGTTGGTGGCTTTCCCCTAAGACGTGCGGGCTTGGGCAAATCCCGGGTACGAACGAATCGAACGAGCGATAATCCACTGTCGGGCGATGGAATCTAAGGCGAAGGAAATTCTCCACGGGCTCTGCTTGGGCGGGCATCTCGTTCTCTCCTTCTCTCGCATCCGCGGGAGAGGAGGCTGCGGCGGCCGCGGATGCACGCGGGAGGAAAGCCGGCGTGCCGGATGGCGTCAATCGGGATGAACCCAGCAGACGCCACCACTTACGAAGCGGATACCTCGCGCATAACCTTATGATTTTGTTGAGTCAGGGTGACATCAGGAAGATTTCGTTCGTCAACGGAATCGCAACGAATCCTTCTCCGCAGAACGTGCCGGATAAGAAAGTGAAGGATTAAAGCTGTGGAAAACTTCCAAGGACAGCTCCGGCGGATTACCTAGCGATCCAAATGCCGCCCGCCAAGATGCTCATCTGATTCGCGACAGATGGCAACGTTGCCCCATGCACCTTCCTCAACCGAGCACGCAGCCGGTTCTTAGACGGTCGTGGATGTGGTCAGCAGCCTCGGGACCGATCATCGCGATAGGCGCGCACCACAGGGCTGCACTGCCACCACCTGCCCGGACTTTCCGTGCGATTCGACAACGCTCATAAAGCTGAAGCCGGCGAGCCCCAGATGACGCGCCCGACCGGCCTCGGCTAACCGGACCAGTTCCGCCCCCTCGGATGCTCACCGTTGCGCCTTCCATCAGAGGGGGTAGAGGATTTGAATACCGATCGGGCGAGTGGCAACTTCGGATGACGTTTCAAGCAGACCAACTCGGAGGGAGCCGGATTTCCACTGCTGCGCGCCGTCACCTAGCAGACGCGCGCCCAGCTAATACTCGTTTACGTCGAACTGGCAGCCGACTTCGCCGAAGCCTCCCGATTCTCTACAGTTTCTGGCGCATAGTTGACTGCATGAATGAATGAGCGCGCACAATTTCGTGCAAACAACGCCATCGCTGGCACTTTCCCGCTAAGCCGTTGCAGCATCTCGTGAAATGCGGTTCTCGTTTCCAGGGTCAACTGGCCACCTGTCAGAACGGGATTTCGTCGTCCAACTCGCGCGACGAACCGCCGCCACCGCCGCCTCTCGGCGTACCGCCGCCACGGTTCAAGCTCTCGTTCGGGCCGGACTGGCCGAAATCGGAACCGCGGCTGCTGCCGCCACCGGAATAGCCGCCGACCTGGCCGCCCTCGCCCTGGCCGCGCGCGTCGAGCATCTGCAATTCGCCGCGGAATTTCTGCAGCACCACTTCCGTCGTGTACTTGTCGGCACCGGTCTGGTCCTGCCATTTGCGTGTCTGCAGCTGGCCCTCGACATACACCTTCATGCCCTTCTTCAGATACTGCTCGGCCACCTTGGCGATGCCCTCATTGAAGATGACGACATTGTGCCACTCCGTCTTTTCCTTGCGCTCGCCGGAATTCTTGTCGCGCCAGCTCTCCGACGTGGCAATGCGGATGTTGACGACCGGCTCGCCCGAATTGAGGCGGCGGATTTCAGGGTCCGCGCCGAGATTGCCGACCAGAATGACCTTGTTGACGCTACCCGCCATGATTTTTCTCCGCGCTCATCCGAAACAAATTTTTGTCGCAGCACCTTACAGGCTACGCACGTCAGCCGCCTGCTAAGGCTGGCTTTTCCCACAAAGTTTTTTGTTCCCTTTTCGTTCCTATATGCATCGCCGCTGATTGTCAAGGAATGGCAGCAATGGCTGAACCCTGCATATGGGTTTCAAAACAGCGCTTGCCAAATCAATAAGTATCGACTTATGCTTTCGCCATGATCGAAGCAGAGATTTTCCGCGCCTTGGCGGACCCGACGCGCCGCGCCGTCTTCGAGCGTCTCGCCACCAGCGAGATGAGCGTGTCGGAATTGCGCAGCGGCCTGACGGTGTCGCAGCCGGCGGTGTCTCAGCATCTTGCGGTGCTGCGCGGCGCCGGCCTCGTGGTCGAGCGGCGGACCGGCCGCAACGCCTATTACCGCGCCGACCCACAGGGGCTTGCCCCCTTGCTCTCCTGGATCGAACGCTACCGGACCTTCTGGCCGGAGCGCATCGAAAGGCTGAAGACGGTTTTGAAGGACATGGACCAGTGAAGGACGGGGGACCAGTGAAGGACGGGGGACCAGTGAAGGACGCGGGATCAATGAACAGCCAAAGCGAAATCGCTGAAAATGCGCTCGAGTTCGAATGCGACCTTGCCGAGCCGCCGGAAAAGGTGTGGCGGGCGCTGACCGTGCCGGAATTGCTCGCCGCCTGGATGATGCCGAACGACATCAAACCGCAGGCCGGCAGCCGTTTTGCCTTCGCGGGACCGGAGGCTCCGATCGAGTGCGAAATCCTCGACGCCGAGCCCGAACGCATGCTGCGCTATTCCTGGCGGGAGCAGCCGGGGGACGCCGAGCGGCAGGATCCGCTCGACAGTATCGTCACCTTCACACTCGCCCGCACCGTTTCCGGCGGCACGCATCTGCGCATCGTCCATGACGGCTTTGCCCGCAAAGCCATGCCCGCCGTCGCTATGGCGGGCGCCGGCTGCCGGCTTTCACTTGGGTTGGGCCGGGCCGGAATGCCCCTCGCCGCGAACACACCGCGCCTTCTGCTGCGCGCTGCCTGAACATGGAAATCGGAGAAGCAAAATGAGCGGTGTTGCCAGTCTGGTGCCGATGGTGATCGAGCAATCGAGCCGCGGCGAACGCGCCTTCGACATTTTCTCGCGGCTGCTGCGCGAGCGGATCATCTTCATCAATGGCGAGATCAACGATGACGTTTCGGCACTGGTCTGTGCACAGCTTTTGTCACTGGAATCAGACAATCCGGACAAGGAGATCTCGCTCTACATCAACTCGCCGGGCGGCGTGGTGACCAGCGGCTTCGCCATCTACGACACGATGCAATATATCAACTGCCCGGTGTCGACCGTGTGCATGGGTTTTGCCGCCTCGATGGGATCGTTCCTGCTGATGGCCGGCACGGCGGGGCGCCGGATTGCACTGCCGAACGCCACCATCCTGCTGCATCAGCCGCTGGGCGGCTTCCAGGGCCAGGCATCCGACATCCAGCGCCATGCCGAGCGCATCGTCCAGACCAAACGCCACATGGCCGAACTCTACGCGCAGCATTGCGGCCGCAGCTATGAGGAGGTCGAACGCACGCTGGACCGCGACCATTTCATGACGGCCCGCGAAGCACAGGCATGGGGCATCGTCGACCACGTCTTCGACACCCGCAAAAAGGCGGCGTGAGGCCAAGGCCAGATCGGATTTCTTGCCCCCTGCCGAAGATTTGACGATACCGGTCTGGTCCCGGTGGCGGCACGTCCCTATAGTCCTGGGATGACCGACACTCATTTGTCCAGGACGCCGCATCGTATCATCGCCGCTACAGTGCTCGCTGTCGCTTGCCTGGTATCCGGCGTGGCACTTGCACAGGATAGCTCGACCCAGGCGCAGAAAAGCGTCCTGCCCGGTGTGAGTGGCGATTACAGAATCGCCAAGCCGGCTCCCCAGCCGGAACCCGACGATGCCTTTCCCAGCAGCGGGAACGGCCAGTTCAAGATCGGCGATACGGATGTCAGGATTTCCGGCAGCATCACGGTGGATGTCGCCACCGGCGGGTTCAAGCCGCCTAGATAGACCACGCCGTTGCTAACCAAAGCATTGTCGCAAAAGAATAGCCCCGCCGTGCCTTGGGCAACCGGACGGGGCTTTTCTGGATCTAAAATCCATATTTTGCCGGGAGTGTACTGCCGGCGTTTGATTTCGGATGCTTCGCGGCTTCAGCCGACGATCCGACTAGCAGTCTCTGATTTTTAGGGATACGGCCGGTCACGGTTTGTGGGGCAGCGTAGCTAAACCCTCACCCTTCTACCTGCCGCGGCTCCAACTAGATGTGGAGCCCTTGGGGACTGTCAGGTGGCGTCATGCTCCGCTCCTTTGTCCGTTGCGACGATGTCGTGGCGAAGCGCAAATCGCAGACGCCTGCGGCGTCTCGCAGGCCGCCTTGGGGCGGCGAGGCCATCGAAAGACGGCCGGCTTCGCTTGACGTCCAGAGATTGGCCCCGTGGGCCGGCCGCGTCAACTGTCAATAGCCGGTTACGGAAAAATGTGATCGCCGGGAGGTTACGTGAAGGTCAGTTTTTGCACAGCTTTGTCAGGAGCGTGTTCGGTCTTTGTTCTTTCCGCTTGCTGGTTCGCGCGAAAGGCGGTTAAACGACTTCTGTCGGGAATTGTGGCGTCTCTCGACGTGGCGGCAAAAACACCTACATAGGGGATGGCTGGGAAGAACCCGCCATTCCCACGAATTCAAGATCTGAGGCGGCGACCGGCGATGGCCGACCATAAATTCCTTTCCATTCGCGGGGCCCGCGAACACAATCTGAAGAACGTCGATCTCGACCTGCCGCGTGACAGCCTGATCGTCATGACCGGCCTGTCCGGTTCCGGCAAGTCGTCGCTCGCCTTCGATACCATCTACGCCGAAGGCCAGCGCCGCTATGTCGAGAGCCTGTCGGCCTATGCCAGGCAATTCCTCGAAATGATGCAGAAGCCGGACGTCGACCAGATCGACGGCCTGTCGCCGGCCATCTCCATCGAGCAGAAGACCACGTCGAAGAATCCGCGTTCGACCGTCGGCACCGTCACCGAGATCTACGACTACATGCGCCTCTTGTTCGCGCGTGTCGGCGTGCCCTATTCGCCGGCCACCGGCCTGCCGATCGAGAGCCAGACCGTCTCGCAGATGGTCGACCGTGTCCTGGCGGTCGAGGAAGGCACGCGCCTGTTCCTGCTGGCGCCCATCGTGCGCGGCCGCAAGGGCGAGTACCGCAAGGAACTGCTGGAATTGCAGAAGAAGGGTTTTCAGCGCGTAAAGGTCGACGGGGTGTTCTATGAGATCGCCGACGTTCCGGCGCTGGATAAGAAGTACAAGCACGACATCGATGTCGTCGTCGACCGCATCGTCGTGCGAGGCGATCTTGCCACGCGTCTCGCCGACTCCATCGAGACAGCGCTGAAGCTGGCCGATGGGCTGGCGGTAGCCGAGTTCGCCGACAAGCCGCTCGACGCCAGCCAGACCGGCGAGGATTCAGTCAACAAGTCGAAGAACGAGACGCATGAGCGCATCCTGTTCTCCGAAAAATTCGCCTGTCCGGTGTCCGGTTTCACCATTCCCGAGATCGAGCCACGCCTGTTTTCCTTCAACAACCCGTTCGGCGCCTGCCCGACCTGCGATGGTCTGGGCAGCCATCGCGCCATCGATCCCAACCTCGTCGTGCCCGACGAGAACGTCTCGCTGCGCGATGGCGCCGTCAGCCCGTGGGCGAAATCGAGTTCGCCCTACTACGTGCAGACGCTCGAAGCGCTGGGCAAGGCTTACAATTTCAAGCTCGGTGACAAGTTCAAGGATTTGAGCGCGGAGGCCCAGCAGGCGATCCTGCGCGGCACCGGCGAGCGCGAGATCACCTTCCATTACGATGACGGCTTGCGGTCCTACAAGACCACCAAGACCTTCGAAGGCGTCATCCCCAATCTCGAGCGGCGCTGGAAGGAGACCGAATCCGCCTGGATGCGCGAGGAGATCGAGCGCTTCATGTCGGCGACGCCCTGCCCGGTCTGCAAAGGCTATCGGCTGAAGCCTGAAGCGCTGGCGGTGAAGATCGCGGGAAAGCACATCGGCGAAGTCACGGAACAATCGATCCGCAACGCCGACCACTGGTTCACCGGCCTGCCCGCCCAGCTCAACGACAAGCAGAACGAGATCGCGGTGCGGGTGCTGAAGGAAATCCGCGAGCGGCTGCGCTTCCTCAACGATGTCGGTCTCGACTATCTGACGCTGTCGCGCAATTCCGGCACGCTGTCCGGCGGCGAGAGCCAACGTATTCGTCTGGCCTCGCAGATCGGCTCGGGCCTCACCGGTGTGCTCTATGTGCTGGACGAGCCGTCGATCGGCCTCCACCAGCGCGACAACACGCGGCTGCTGGACACGCTGAAGCATCTGCGCGACATCGGCAACACGGTCATCGTCGTCGAGCATGACGAGGACGCCATCCTGCATGCAGACTATGTCGTCGACATGGGACCGGCCGCCGGCATCCATGGCGGCGAGATCATCGCCCAGGGCACGCCCCAACAAGTCATGGCCAATCCGAATTCGATCACCGGCAAATATCTGTCGGGGGAACTCGAGGTGGCAACACCTGGCGCGCGGCGTGAGGCGAAGAAGAACCGGCGTTTGAAAATCGTCGGCGCGCGCGGCAACAATCTGAAGAACGTCACCGCCGAAATCCCGCTCGGCACCTTCACCGCCGTGACCGGCGTGTCGGGCGGCGGCAAGTCGACCTTCCTCATCGAGACGCTGTTCAAGGCGGCCTCGCGCCGCATCATGGGCTCGCGCGAACATCCGGCCGAACATGACCGTATCGAGGGTCTCGAATTCCTCGACAAGGTCATCGACATCGACCAGTCGCCGATCGGCCGTACGCCGCGTTCGAACCCCGCGACCTACACCGGCGCATTCACGCCGATCCGCGACTGGTTCGCCGGCCTGCCCGAGGCGAAGGCGCGCGGCTACCAGCCCGGCCGCTTCTCCTTCAACGTCAAGGGCGGCCGCTGCGAGGCCTGTCAGGGCGACGGCGTCATCAAGATCGAGATGCACTTCCTGCCCGACGTCTATGTCACCTGCGATGTCTGCCACGGCAAGCGCTACAACAGAGAAACACTCGACGTCCTGTTCAAGGGTAAGTCGATCGCCGACGTGCTCGACATGACGGTTGAGGAAGGCGTCGATTTCTTCGCCGCCGTGCCCGGAGTGCGCGACAAGCTCGAAACGCTGAAGCAGGTCGGCCTCGGCTACATCCATATCGGCCAGCAGGCGACGACGCTTTCGGGCGGCGAGGCGCAGCGGATCAAGCTGGCCAAGGAACTGTCGCGCAAAGCGACCGGCAAGACACTCTATATCCTCGACGAGCCGACCACCGGCCTGCACTTCCACGATGTCGCCAAGCTTTTGGAAGTGCTGCACGAACTGGTCGACCAGGGCAACACTGTGGTGGTCATCGAGCACAATCTCGAAGTGATCAAGACCGCAGACTGGGTGCTCGACCTCGGCCCCGAAGGCGGCGACGGCGGCGGCGAGCTGGTTGCCTCCGGCACGCCGGAAGCGATCGTGCGCGAAAAGCGCAGCTACACCGGCCGGTTCCTCAAGGAATTGCTTGAGCGTCGCCCCGGAGGCAAGCGCGAAGCGGCGGAGTGATGGCTTAGCATGAACCTCAGAGCGGCCCGCCCCGAGGACCTCACCGCAATCGTCTCGCTGACGCAAGCGGCGTTCGCGCCCTACACCGCGCTGTTCGGCGGACCGCCGATCCCGGTCACCGAGGACTATGCGCCGAGGATTGAACGCGGCGAGGTCTGGCTGCTGGAGAGCGGCGGCGAACTGGCCGGGCTGATCGTCCTCGAGCGGCATCCCGACCATGCTATGATCTTCAGCGTGGCCGTCTCCCCTGCCTTTCAGGGTAAGAAGCTCGGCATCGCGCTGCTCGATTTCGCTGACGAGCAGACGCGGCTATGGCACTTGCCGGAGCTGCGGCTCTACACCAATTCGCGGATGGAGCGGAACATCGCGCTCTATGCGGCCTATGGTTTCCGGGAGACGGGTCGCCGGCCCAATCCCTACCGGCCAGGATGGATCGTCGTCGACATGACCAAGCCCGTCGATGGCGCCGTACCGGTCTGATTTAGGATTGATTGGGAGGACGACAATGAGCAAATCGGGAACAATCCGCGCCGGCATGGGCGGCTGGACCTTCGAGCCCTGGGACACGTCCTTCTATCCGGACAAGCTGCCGAAGGCGAAGCAGTTGCACTATGCCAGCCGGCAGGTTCCGAGCATCGAAGTCAACGGCACCTATTATTCCAGCTTCAAGGAGCCGACCTTCGTCAAATGGGCCAACGAGGCGCCGGAGGGTTTTGTCTATTCGCTGAAGGGCAATCGCTTCGTCACCAACCGGCGCGTGCTGGGCGAGGCCGGTGAATCGATGATGCGCTTCCTCGGTTCCGGCGTTGCAGCACTTGGCGACAAGCTCGGGCCGATCCTATGGCAGTTCGCGCCGACCAAGAAATTCGACCCCAGCGATTTTGAAGCCTTCCTGAAATTGCTGCCGGAGAAGCAGGATGGCGTGGCGCTGCGCCATGCGCTCGAAGTGCGCAACGACAGCTTTGTCGTGCCGGAATTCGCCGCGCTCGCGCGCAAATACAAGGCGGCGATCGTCCATGCCGATCATGCCAAATACCCTGACATCGCCGACGTCACCGGCGACTTCGTCTATGCGCGGCTGCAGACCGGCTCAGACGACAATCCCGATTGCTACACGCCGAAGGGCCTCGACGAGTGGGCAGCGCGGGCAAAAATTTGGGCACAGGGCAAGCAGCCGGCCGATTTGCGGCGCGCCGATCCCGCCACCGACGCGCCTGTCCAGCCGCGCGACGTGTTCGTCTACTTCATCACCGAGGGCAAGGTGCGCGCGCCGTTCGGGGCGATGGCGCTGATGAAGCGCGTGACGGATTAAAGCAGCGAAGTTGCGGCTCTTTCTGTTTAGGCGTCGAATTCTCCGCTATCGGGGAGGCATACACCTGTGTCCAGCAGCTCCTGTCGGAACTTGCAGGGCAGGTTGACCGTTTTTGCTTCACTGGAGCAATTCCAGGAAAAGTGTGAAACGGTTTTCCCACAGGAATTGCGTCAAACCCGAAGAAGGCGAGGAAAGATGGCGATCATCCTCATCGGGGCGTTGCTTACCGTCGGCGGCGTTGTGTACATGGCGAACGCGGCTCTCAGGCGCGGGCGGCTCAGTGGTCCGACACCAGCAGCTTCGGACCGCTCGATGCCAAATCTCGCAACCTCAGGCCCGACGCTTGAGCCACGACGGCGCGGACTGGGCTTTCTCGGCCTGTCCCAGAATTGGCCGGGTCTGCTGATGATGGCGGTCGGCATCATTCTGCTCTTGTCGGTGATGGTCGTCTAACCCAACAACCCGAGGAATTACGGCATCTTCATCGCCGTCGTAACCTTATCGATACCTCCTTGCTGCAAGAATCCAGGCAGCCAAGTCGCGCAGGTCTGGGGCAAGGACGAGGGGCATGTCGCTCGACTACACTTCACTTCTGCTGGCTGTCGGCTTCTCCGCCGCCTGCCTGAGCCTGACATTGTTCGGCATGTGGCTGACCGCCCGCTCGGAGCGCTTCCTGCTGACATGGGCGACCAGCCTTGTATTCGTGGTCGGCGATATCTTCGTCTATGACGCCTATATCGACATGCCCGGACGCCTGCTCGGCATCGGCGCCCTGGCCCTCCTGCTGATTGGCTTTTCGGCCATGCTGGGTGCCGCCTACCAGTTCCGAACCGGCGGCTCGCCGCTGCCGCGGGCGTTGCTGGGCTGCGTTTCGCTGGTGGTGGCGCTGCCTCCCATGGCTCTCGGCTATGATGGCCTGGGCTTCATGTTCGAGAACCTGTTCGCCGCCCTGCTCCTGCTCGCGACGGCGTTCGAATACTGGAGGGGCCGCGATGAGGCCCCTGCCCTGACGATCGGCATCACCGCGCTCTATTCGGCCACGGCCACGTCCTTCGCGCTCTGCGCCATGGTTCTTGCCTGGGACGGAAAACTGATCCTGGGACATGCGCCAAGCAACTGGGCCGAGGAACTGAGCCTCATCGTGGTCATCGCCAGCATGACGGGTATTGGCGCCTTGTCGCTTGCCCTTAACCAGGGTCGACTGGCCAGGTATCACCGCCGCGATGCGCTGACCGATCCCTTGACCGGCCTGCTCAACCGGCGCGCTCTGTTCGACATGCATGGCAATGTCCCGGTCGGCGCCTTCACCGCTGTGGTCGTCTTCGACCTCGACAACTTCAAAGCCATCAACGACGAATTCGGCCACGCTGCCGGCGACGAGGTGCTGAAGGTGTTCGCCGGGGAACTCGCCGGCAGTCTTCGCCAGACTGACGTCGCCGCGCGCATGGGCGGCGAGGAATTCGCACTGGTGTTGAAGCGCACTCTGCCGGAGACGGTCGAGGAAACAGCGGAGCGCATCCGGACCGCATTCGCGACGCGCCTGATAGAGACCGAAACCGGTTCCCTGAACTGCACGGTCAGTGCCGGGTTTGCGTTTGGCAGCAAAGAGGGCCTCAGCTTCGACAAAGTGCTCAGCGCTGCCGACAAGGCGCTCTATGACGCCAAGCGCGGCGGCCGCAACCGCGTCACTGCCTCTCCATTTCGACGGGCGGGCTGACCGCGCGTATCAATGCCAGGCCTGCGACTGCTGGATCGGCGAAAGCGCGTCTACGCCGCCATGACGATTTCATTGAAGGTATCGAGGTCGACGTAGAAGACCTTGGTGATCTCCTCGATCAGATCGTCGTAATCGCAGCCCTGTGACCTCAATATGTTGATGGCGGCGATAATGTCGACGCGTTCGGTAAGCCGCCGCTTCTGGTAGTCCTCGACGTAACGTTCCATGGCTGTCCCTTAGCCTGTGTGCCCAAACGCGTTTGAACGACTGAGATCGCAGGAGGGAAGCTAGGAAGCCTTGCTTGCGTGGAACTTGCCCGGCATCAGGCGCGCGCCCCTCGATCTGCGACAACCAGACTGGTACGGAAGCGGCCGACTCACAAAAGCCAATGCAAGATTAGCACGCGACGTTGAGCGTGCCAGAGATACAGATGAAAGGATTGGAGAAATATTGGACTTGCCAGGTGCTTCGGATTCTTCAACTGAAGTCCTGCGCCGATTCTAGAGCGGCTCACCGTTTCATGGAAACGGCGAACCACTCTAACTCTTTGTTTGACGCAATTCCCCAGGCAAAGCGCTACGCGCTTTTGCCGGGAAAACCGTTTCACACTTTCCTGGAACTGCTTAGACCGTTAGGAACTTCCGAACATCAGCCCGGTCCAGATCTTCGGCCGGACCGGTATGGACGATCTGGCCGCGGTCCATGATGTTCACCTCGTCGGCGAGTTCGCGGCAGAAGTCGAGATATTGTTCGACCAGCAGCACCGCAATGCCGGCCTGGTCGCGCAGATAGCGAATGGCACGGCCGATATCCTTGATGATCGATGGCTGGATGCCTTCTGTCGGCTCGTCGAGCACCAAGAGTTTCGGCCGCATGACCAGCGCCCTGCCGATGGCGAGCTGCTGCTGCTGACCGCCGGAAAGATCGCCGCCACGGCGGCCGAGCATCTGCTTCAGCACCGGAAACAGCTCAAAGACATGCGGCGGCACGTTGCGGTCGGCCCGTTTCAGCGGGGCAAATCCGGATTCGAGGTTTTCACGCACCGTGAGCAGCGGAAAAATCTCCCTGCCCTGCGGCACGAATGCGATGCCCGACCGGGCGCGATCATACGCCGCGCTCCGGTCGAGCGCCTTCCCCTCGAAGGCAACGCTTCCGCTCGTCAGCCGGTGGTGGCCGACGATCGATCTCATCAAACTGGTCTTGCCGACGCCGTTGCGGCCGAGCACGCAGGTGATCTTGCCGGCGCCCGCCTTCAACGACACGCCGCGCAGCGCCTGGGCGGCGCCGTAGTGGAGCGTGGCGTTGGAAACTTCGAGCATGTCAGCGCCTTCTCCAGAACCGGAGGAACGACAGATCGAAGCGATGGAATTGAACCCGCCACACCATTCTCATCTCCCCAGATAGACTTCGACGACGCGCTCGTCGGCCGAGACGAAATCGAGCGTGCCTTCCGACAGCACCGAGCCCTCATGCAGGCAGGTGACCTTGACGCCGAGCTCGCGCACGAAATGCATGTCGTGCTCGACGACGATGACCGAATGGTCGCGGGCAATATCCCTAAGCAGCCGCGCGGTTTCCTCGGTCTCGGCATCAGTCATGCCGGCGACCGGCTCGTCGACCAAAAGCAGCTTCGGGTCCTGCGCCAGGAGCATGCCGATCTCCAGCCACTGCTTCTGGCCGTGGCTAAGATTGGCGGCGAGTTCACCGCGTCTGTCGCCCAGCCGGATGACACCAAGAATGTCGTCGATCCGCCGCGCCTCGGCCGGCGAGCGGCGATGGAACAGCGCCGGGAAGATCGAACGCGGCCCCTTCAGCGCCAGCATCAGGTTTTCCTCGATCGTGTGGCTTTCGAAGACCGTCGGCTTCTGGAATTTGCGGCCGATACCCATCATGGCGATCTCGGCCTCGTCATGCCTTGTGAGATCAATCTGGCCATCGAAGAACACTTCGCCCTCGCCGGGCCGTGTCTTGCCGGTGACGATGTCCATCATCGTCGTCTTGCCGGCGCCATTGGGGCCGATGATGGCGCGCATCTCGCCCTTGTCGAGCACCAGCGACAGATTGTTGATGGCGCGAAAGCCGTCGAAGGAGACCGAGACGCCGTCGAGATAGAGGATGGTGTTCGATTTGCTCATGGCCGCTTACTCCGCCGCCTGCGGTTCAGGGTCGGGCCAGGACCATTCGCCTGGATTTCTCGCCGGCGAGCGAGCGGGCTTCGAGGTTACGGACGCCACTCCAACCTCGGTTACGGCTTCTTCAGCGACCGAGGCCGCACGCAACGCCTTCGCGTTGCCGCGCCAGCTATCCCACATGCCGATGATGCCCTTGGGCAAAAGCAGCGTGACGGCGACGAACAGGCCGCCCAGCGCAAACAGCCAGAGTTCCGGCAGCGCGCCGGTGAACCAGGATTTTCCGGCATTGACGAGCAGCGCGCCGATGATCGGTCCGACGATCGTGCCGCGTCCGCCGACGGCTGCCCAGATCACAACCTCGATCGAATTGGAGGGCTCGAATTCACCGGGATTGATGATGCCGACCTGCGGGACGTAGAGCGCGCCGGCAATACCGGCCATCACAGCCGAGACCGTGAAGGCGAACAGCTTGACGTTCTCCGCCCGCCAGCCAAGGAAGCGCGTTCGGCTCTCGGCGTCACGCACGGCCATCAGCAACTTGCCATATTTGGAACCGACGATGGCCCTGGTGATGAAGACAGCGACTGCGAGCGTCACCGCGCTGGCGGCAAACAATGCCGAGCGCGTGGCATCGGCCTGCACGTTGAAGCCCAGAATATCCTTGAAATCGGTCAGGCCGTTGTTGCCGCCGAAACCCATGTCGTTGCGGAAAAAGGCGAGCAGCAGCGCGTAGGTCATCGCCTGCGTGATGATGGAGAGATAGACGCCGGTGACACGGCTGCGGAAAGCGAACCAGCCGAAGACGAAGGCGAGCAGGCCGGGCACCGCCAGCACCATCAAGCCCGCGAACCAGAAATGGTCGAAACCGGTCCAGAACCAGGGCAATTCCTTGTAGTTCAGGAACACCATGAAATCAGGCAGGATCGGGTTGCCGTAGACACCGCGTGAGCCGATCTGGCGCATCAGATACATGCCCATCGCATAACCGCCGAGCGCGAAGAAGGCACCGTGGCCGAGCGAGAGGATGCCGCAATAGCCCCAGACCAGGTCGAGAGAAAGCGCCAGCAGCGCATAGCAGAGATATTTGCCGGTCAGCGCCACGATATAGGACGGGATGTAGAACGCGCTGGTCGGCGAAACCACAAGATTGAGCAGCGGCACGATGATGGCCGCCGCCAGCAGGATGAGAATCGTGATGGCGATGCGGCGGTCCGCACCGGCTGCGAAGAAGCGTCCTGACATCATGCTTCCACCGCCCTGCCCTTGAGCGCGAACAGGCCGCGCGGGCGCTTCTGGATGAACAGGATGATCAGCACCAGCACGACGATCTTGCCGAGCACCGCACCGGCATAGGGTTCGAGGAATTTGTTGACGATGCCAAGCGAGAAGGCGCCGACCAGCGTGCCCCACAGATTGCCGACACCGCCGAAGACGACGACCATGAAGCTGTCGATGATGTAGCCGCGGCCGAGATTGGGCGAGACATTGTCGATCTGGCTGAGCGCGACGCCGGCAATGCCGGCAATACCGGATCCCAACGCGAAGGTCAGCGCGTCGACCCATGGCGTCCTGATGCCCATCGAGGCCGCCATGCGCCGGTTGGCTGTGACGGCGCGCATCTGCAGACCCCAGGGCGTGCGCTTCATCACATAGAGCAGCACCCCGAAGACGGTGAGCGCGAAGACCAGGATCCAAAGCCGATTCCAGGTGATGGCCAGCTGGCCGACATCGAACGAACCCGACATCCAGGAGGGATTGCCGACCTCCTGATTGGTCGGCCCGAAGATCGAGCGCACAGCCTGCTGCAGGATCAGCGACACGCCCCAGGTCGCCAGCAGCGTCTCCAGCGGCCGTCCATAGAGGAAGCGGATGACGCCGCGCTCGATGGCGAGACCGACCAGTGCGGCGACCAGAAAGGCAAGCGGCAGCGCGATCACCAGCGACCAGTCGAACAGGCCGGGAAAGGATGTGCGGATCACCTGCTGGACGACGAAAGTCGTGTAGGCGCCGAGCATCACCATCTCGCCATGCGCCATGTTGATGACACCCATGACACCGAAGGTGATGGCAAGCCCGATTGCCGCCAGCAGCAGCACCGAGCCCAATGAAATGCCATACCAGATGTTTTGGCCGGCATCCCACAAGGCCAATGTCGAATTGATGTTGGCGATCGCGGCCGTCGCGGCGTCCTTGACCGCGCCCGAGGCATTTGCCTCGACCGAGGTGAGCAATGAAACCGCGTTGCGGTCGCCGCGCGCGCCGATCAGCGCGATGGCCGCCAGCCTATCGGCCTCCGGCCGGTCCGAGACCAAGACCGATGCGGCACGGGCCTGTTCGAGCAGAGCCTTGACGCTGGCCACCGTCTCACTGGCGATAGCCGTATCGAGCGGCTCGATGTTGGCGGCATCGGGTGTCTTGAACATGGTATCGGCGGCGGCGATGCGCACGGCCGGATCCTTGGCGCCAAGCGTCAGCGTGCCCAGCGCATCGCGAATGACGCGGCGCAACGTGTTGTTGACCTTGATCTTGGTGATGTCGTCCTTGGCGGCCTCGCCGGATGCTTCGTTGCTCAGCGGCTCGAAAAGCTGAATGGTTTCGCCGGTTTCCTTGCCGATGACCACCAGGGAATCGGTCTTGCGGATGTAAAGATTGCCGTCGGCGAGTGCGGCAAGCGGCCGTTCGACCAGGGGGTCCCCAGTGGCCGCCAGTTCATGGACGACAGCTCCCGTCTCCGAAAAACCCTTGGCAGTCGCGAATTTGGCGACGATGCCACGCAGATCGGCTTCGCTTGCCCCCGACGACGACAGCGTCGCCAGCAGGAACAGCAGCATCAGGCCAATCGTGCGGAACAAGGTCATCGGCTCCAGGTAACTCCTGAACGGTTGATGTCGCGCCCGGGCGGATTTGGAGGACGAAGTCCGCCCGGAGCGCTTGCGGTCTTGGTCATGGACCCGAAGGTCCAGACCGGGAGGGTCAGTTCGTCCCCTTGCCGCCGCACTTGCCGGTGGCAACGTTGAAGTTGCCGCAGGACAAGGGCTTGCGCCAATCGGAAATCAGGTCCTTGGAGTCCGGCAGGTAATCCGACCATTCGTCGCCCATCACCAGGCCCGGTGTGCGCGAAACCGTCTCGAACTGGCCGTTGGCCTGGATTTCACCGATCAGTACCGGTTTGGTGATGTGGTGGTTCGGCATCATCGTCGCATAGCCGCCGGTCAGGTTCGGCACCGAAACGCCGATCATGGCGTCGATGACCTTGTCCGGGTCGGTGGTGCCAGCCTTCTCGACCGCCTTCACCCACATGTTGAAGCCGATATAGTGGGCTTCCATCGGGTCGTTGGTCGTGCGCTTGTTGTTCTTGATGAACTTGTGCCAGTTGGCGATGAACTTCTTGTTTTCGGGCGTATCGACGCTTTCAAAGTAGTTCCAGGCGGCGAGATGGCCGACGAGCGGCGCGGTGTCGAGACCGGCCAGCTCTTCCTCGCCGACCGAGAACGCCATGACCGGGATGTCCTCGGCCTTGATGCCCTGGTTGCCGAGTTCCTTGTAGAACGGCACGTTGGCGTCGCCGTTCACGGTCGAGACGACGGCGGTCTTCTTGCCGGCCGAGCCGAACTTCTTGATCGCCGAGACTTCGGTCTGCCAGTCGGAGAAACCGAACGGCGTGTAGTTGACCATGATGTCTTCGGCCGCGACGCCCTTCGACTTCAGATAGGCTTCGAGGATCTTGTTGGTGGTGCGCGGATAGACATAGTCGGTGCCTTCGAGCACCCAGCGCTTTACCGAACCGCCATCTTCGCCCATCAGATAGTCGACGGCCGGAATGGCCTGCTGGTTGGGCGCGGCACCGGTGTAGAACACGTTGCGCTCGCTCTCCTCGCCCTCATACTGGACGGGATAGAACAGGATGTTGTCGAGTTCCGAGAACACCGGCAGCACCGATTTGCGCGACACCGAAGTCCAGCAGCCGAACACCGCCGCGACCTTGTCCTTCGAAATCAGCTCGCGGGCCTTTTCGGCGAACAGCGGCCAATTGGAGGCCGGATCGACGACGACGGCTTCGAGCTTCTTGCCGAGCAGGCCGCCCTTGGCGTTCTGCTCGTCGATGAGCATCAGCATGGCGTCCTTCAGCGTCGTCTCCGAAATCGCCATCGTCCCCGACAGCGAATGCAGGATGCCGACCTTGATCGTATCGTCGGCCGCCCTGGCGGGAGCCGACATCAACAGACCGGCGGCGACCACGCTCGCCGAAAACATTTTTGTTATTGTCGAGAAATTACCCCTCATACGGAAGACTCCCAAGCTGGTTGATTGCACCGCAGCCATGCAATGCAACCCCCATGCCAACCGCTGCGGGGACGTTCAAAAGCGGCAAATAGCCAAACGTTATCAGCCTGTTGTTATATCAGGTTGAACCTGACAAAGAGAGCCGGTTAGAAATTGGTTGAGGGAAATTTGCGCAGAGCATAGGACATCTGCCTAATTTTCGCCCAATTTGATCAAATGCCTAGATTTTGATCTTCGCGACGCGTGCCGTGGACGACAAATGTTGCGGTACAGCGCAAAAATAGGGCAAGCTCGCCCCTCAATCGAGTGACGCCATGGCATTCCTGATTTCACGCATTTTTATCGGCATCTTGCTTCTGGCGACAGCGACCGGTGCCGCCCGGGCCGACTTCAGCGACGGCAAGATGCCCGATGGCACCTATCATTGCGAGGTCTACCTGCTCGGCATGTTCCTTAACCTCGGCGACATCACCATCAAGGGAAATGTCTACACTGGCCCGGTCACCTTCGGGAAGGCCCAGCAGGGTTATAACTACCAGATGGATGCAAACGGTGTGATCTCCTGGCTGGGACCCCTCGGAGGCTATACGGCTGGCGGCAATTCCTTGTCCCTCACCCAGGCAACGCTGGATGGCCAGACCCCGCCCTCCTTCGACATCATCATGAAGCAGCCCGACGGGGCCTTCACCGCCTCGACCTGCACGAAGAACTGAGACACCGACCAAAAAAAGGCGCGGAACCTTGTGGGATTCCGCGCCAGCAGGCAGTTGGGAGGAGCTGTACTCAGATGGTCTTGGCCGACATCTGGGCGGCGATGTAGTCGGCCTGGCGGATCGCCAGCGACACGATGGTCAAGGTCGGGTTTTCGGCGGCACCCGTCGTGAACTGACTGCCATCAGACACGAACAGGTTCTTGATGTCGTGCGTCTGGCCATGCTTGTTGACGACGCCGTCGTCCGCCCTTTCACTCATCCGGTTGGTGCCGAGATTGTGCGTCGACGGATAGGGCGGCGTCGGGAAGGTGCGTGTTGCGCCAACCGCTGCGTAGAGCGCCGAGGCCTGCTTGTAGGCATGGTTGCGCATGGCCGTGTCGTTCGGATGGTCGTCGAAATGCACGTCGGCGATCGGCATGCCGTGCTCGTCCTTCTCGTCCGCATGCAGCGTGATTCGGTTCTCCGCGCGTGGCATGTCCTCGCCGACGATCCATAGGCCGGCCATATGGTCGTAATGGTCGAGCGCCGTGGTGAAGGAGCGCCCCCAGCCGCCGGGGTTCAGGAAAGCCGCCATGAACGGCAGTCCGAGCGACAGCGTCTCGAACTCGTAGCCACCCGCGAAACCGCGCGACGGATCATGGCGTGCTTCGTCGCGGATGATGCCGGCCATGGTGGTGCCGCGATACATGTGCACCGGCTTGTCGAAGATGGCGTAGACCGAGCCGGTGGTGTGGCGCATGTAGTTCTTGCCCACCTGCCCTGACGAGTTGGCAAGTCCGCGCGGGAATTTGGCCGATTCGGAATTGAGCAGCAGGCGCGGGCTTTCGATCGAATTGCCGGCGACGGCGACGATTCGAGCCTTCTGCTCCTGCAGCTTGCCGTCCTTGTCGGCATAGACGACGCCGGTCACCCTGCCCGAAGCATCATGGTTGATCTTGATCGCCATGGCGTTGGGACGGACTTCGAGATGGCCTGTCGCCTCGCCCTTGGGGATCTCGGTGTAGAGCGTCGACCATTTGGCACCCCATTTGCAACCCTGGAAGCAGAAGCCGGTCTGCTGGCAGGAGTTGCGGTCGTCGCGTTCTACCGAGTTGATCGCCATGTTGCCGGTGTGGCATTCCTTGTAGCCGAGCTTGTCGGCGCCGGCTTTCAGCACCTTGAAATTGTTGTTGCCGGGCAGCCGCGGCCAGTCATTGGTGCCGGTCACGCCCATCTTGGCTTCCGCCTTGGCGTAATAAGGCTCCATCTCGGCCAGCGTGACCGGCCAGTCCAAAAGGTTGGCGCCTTCCAGCTTGCCGTAGGTCGACAGCGTCTTGAACTCATGCTCCTGGAAGCGCAGCGACGCTCCGGCCCAGTGCGTGGTCGATCCGCCGACCGACTTGACGATCCAGGCCGGCAGGTTCGGAAAATCCTTGGCCACGCGCCAGTCGCCAGACGTGGTGCGCTTGTCCTTCCAGGCGAGTTGGGAAAAGGAATCCCACTCGTCGTTGATGAAGTCCTCATATTCGTGGCGCGCGCCGGCCTCGAGGATGACGACGTCGACGCCTTTCTGCGCCAGTTCGTTGCCGAGCGTGCCGCCGCCGGCGCCCGAGCCGATGATGACGACCACGCCGTCATTGTTGAGATCAAATGCTGCTGCCATGGTTTCCTCCCATGAATTCCTGTTTGCGGGTATCGAGACGACGGGGCTCAGAGCCACTCGATGTCGTTGAAACCACGCGCGATGTAGCCGCCCTTGGAATAGGATTCGCCCTCGTAGCCGAAGATCGGCCAGATCTCTTTCTGGTTGTAGAGACTGACCACGAGACCGCCGCGGACAGTCTGGAAGAAGGGCGAACTCTCGATATCCCTGAGCAGCGCCACACGCTGCTCTTCCCAGCCAAGCCCACGATAGCCGCCGCTGCCGGCCTTCTTGTCGAGATCGGCGATGCCGTTTTCGATCAGCTCCTTGTGAGCCGGATCCTTGCCGGCCATCTCGTCATGCCCCTTGACCGCGACGGCGTAATATTTGTCCGGGACCTGGTCGTGCGGGTAGATATCGCGCGCCACCTGGATCAGCGTTGCCATCGTCTCCGGCTTCAGCGCCGAGGTCTCCAGCCCCCAGGCATGTTGCGGGCTGATGACGGCGCTGCCGGAGATGACGAGCATCGCGCCGATCCCGCCGCGTTTCAGAAGCTCGCGCCGCGAAAGGCCAGGCTTCCTCTCATAGATCGTGACCATATTGTTCCTCCCTGCTTGCTGTTCGCACCCCATGGGTGCCGTTGCTGGCGCCGCGCTGGTCCGCGCGGCCGCTATTGGAAGCGCCCTCCACGCTGCAGAACCTCGATCTTGTAGCCGTCGGGGTCCTCGATGAAGAAAAAGCGGGCGATGAGCGAACCGTCGCGGTTGAATTCGACGATCTTCTTCGGGCTGAGGCCGAGCGCGCCGAGCCGGTCGTGCTCGCTGTCGAGATCGGCGACCGAGACCGCAAGGTGGCCATAGCCGTCGCCAAGGATATAAGGCTCCTGCCGCCCCTTGTTGACGGTCAACTCGACTTCGAAAGGCGCGTCGGCATTGCTGAGGTAGACCAGCGTAAAGGTCTCGAAATCCAGCCGCTGAGCGATGTCGAGGCCGAAGGCCTTGTTGTAGAAATCGATGGACCGGGCCTCGTCGAGAACCCGGATCATGGTGTGGATTGCCTTCGCCAAATCAGACTCCGCAGCTTCAAAGCTTTCGAAGCTGATTATGCGCGCCGGCGAAGAAAGGTGGTGGCAGCCGATTACCACGCCTGGGATCGGAAAATTGATAGTGTCGCCCCGTCTAAGGACGAAAGTCCGATTGCCGTTATCGACCGTCCGGTCGAAGATGAAATCGTAGGCAGTGTTCAAAAGGCGTCGACGGCTCCGTCAGTGCCCAAGACCAACAAAAACGGGAGGTAACGATGTGCAGAGTGTTTGCCGCACAGGATCCGCAGGGCTATCGCCAGATCAACCGGTCGATCCGCATCGACGGACATTCGACCAGCATCCAGCTCGAGGCGACGTTCTGGGCCTTGCTCGACGAAATCGCTGAAAGCCAGAACCTGACGACGCCGAAATTCATCTCGAAACTTTATGACGAAGCCATCGAGATCAACGGCGAGATCCCCAATTTCGCGTCCATGCTGCGCACCACCTGCGCGCTCTATCTGCGTGGCCATCGCCCTGGTCTGGACGAGCGGATGGCGCTGAAGCAGGAAGCGGCCTAGCCAGCGACTTCTAAGACTCCAGCACGTCCTTGACGATCGTCGCCAATTGCTTGAGCGAGAACGGCTTCGGCAGGAAGCCGAAATGCGCGTCGGCCGGCAGGTTCCTGGCGAATGCGTCTTCGGCATAGCCTGACACGAAGACGAACTTGATATCCGGCTGGCGCTTGCGCAATTCGCCAAGCAGGGTCGGCCCGTCCATCTCCGGCATCACCACGTCGGAAACGACGATATCCACCTTGCCGCCGAGTGCCTCGAACACTTCCAGCGCCTCGACGCCCGAGGACGCCTCGTGCACCGTATAGCCGCGCGAGGTCAGCGCACGCATGCCGCCCATGCGCACGGCATCCTCGTCCTCGACCAGCAGCACCGTGGCCGACCCGGACAGGTCCTTGCTGCTGTCGGCCGGCTTGACCGGCGCCGCGCTGGGCGCTTCACCGAGCTCGGCTGCCGTCTTTGCTTCCGCGATGTGGCGCGGCAGGAAGATACGGAAGGTCGATCCCTTGCCGACTTCCGAATCGCAGAAAATGAAGCCGCCGGTCTGCTTGATGATGCCGTAGACCATGGACAGGCCGAGGCCCGTGCCCTTGCCGACCTCCTTGGTGGTGAAGAACGGCTCGAAGATCTTCTTCAGCACCTCGGGCGCGATGCCGCTGCCGGTGTCCTCGACTTCGACCACGACATAGTCGGCGGCGGTGAGTTCGCGATAGGGGAAGGTCTTGCACTCTTCGGCGGTCACGTTGCGGGTGCGCACCGTGAGATCGCCGCCGGCCGGCATTGCGTCGCGCGCGTTGACCGCCAGGTTGACCACCACCTGTTCGAACTGGCCGATATCGACCTTGACCGGCCAAAGATCACGGCCGTGGTCGACCTTCAGCTTGATGTCGTTGCCGACCAGCCGGGCAAGCAGCATCCTGAGATCGGCGAGCACGTCAGTCAGGTTCAGCACTTCCGGCCGCAGCGTCTGCTTGCGCGAGAAGGCCAGCAGCTGTCTGACCAGCGAAGCAGCGCGATTGGCGTTCTGCTTGATGTTCATGATGTCGGGGAAGGACGGATCCGACGGCCGATGATTGGTCAAAAGCAGGTCCGACGCCATGATGATGGCGGTCAGCACATTGTTGAAATCGTGGGCGATGCCGCCGGCGAGTTGCCCGACCGCCTGCATCTTCTGGCTTTGCGCCATCTGCCCTTCGAGCGCCTTCTGCTCGGTCGTCTCGACGGCATATACGATGGCCGATTCTTCGGCACCCTCGCCGCCGGTGCCGTCGGCGACGGCGTTGACGTAGAAACGGATGTGCCGCTCCTCGTTGCCGGGCAGCATGGTGTCGATCGGGTCGATGTCGGCCTGCCGCTGCCGGGCTTTCTCGAATGCGGCGGCAAAGGCCGGCCGGTCGCGCCCATGGATCACCGTGTCGAGCCGCACGCGGCGATCCACGGCGTCGCGGTCGACGACCGAGGAAAACAGCGACAGGAATGGCGCGTTGGTGCGCAGGATGCGTCCGCTGGCATCGACGCCCGCGATCGCCATCGGCGTCGAGTTGAAGAAGCGGGTGAAGCGCACCTCCGAGGCCCGCAGATCAGCCGAGGCGTCCTCGCCCTGCGTGCGGTTGAGCACGATCGTGCGCGTCGGGCCACCGACGCCTTCGCGGCTGGCCGAAACGCGATGCATGAAGCGCACCGGCAGCGCTTCCCCCGTCATCGTCGTCAGGTCGAGATCGATGACCGCATTGCGCGTCGTGCCGGGGTCGGCCTTGACCGAGCGCACCAGCGCCATGCCGTCCCCGGCAACGATATCCGGCAAGGTCACGGCGCCGGGCGTGAAACTGGCGAGATCGATGCCCAGCCATTCCGCGAGCGTGGCGTTGATATAGGTGACGCGGCCGTCCTGGTCGGCGGAAAAGAAGCCGGCCGGAGCGTGGTCGAGATGATCGATGGCCTTCTGCAGGTCGAGGAAGAAGCGCTCCTGCTCGGCGCGCTCCTGCGAAATATCGGCGAGTTGCCAGGCCAGCATCGGCAAGCGCTGGCCCGGAACGCTGAACGTGCGGGCGCGCGCCCTGTACCAGCGGGCGCCCGGTTCGGCGCCGGGCCGGATCGATTGCGCTAGCCGGAACTCGCCGTCGCCCGGCTGGCCGTCACGCAGGCCGGAGGCCAGCCGGTAAATGGTCACCGAGGCCTCCGGAACGTCCGAAAGCAGCCCTTCGACCGTCTTGAGGTCGGCGGCCGAGGAGGCTCCGGTCATGTCGGCATAGGCGCGGTTGGCATAGACGACGCGGCCTTTGGTGTCCGTCACAAGGAGGCCTTGGCCCATTGAATCGACGAAAGCCTTGGACAGTTCATCGCCGGTCGAGCGCGGCGTGATCTGCACGAAGCCGATCGCGGTCGCAAACAGGAAGCCGACACCGATCATCGCCAGCACGCCGAGCATGCCGAGCAGGAAGGGATCGCCGAGGCGCTCGCGGAACAGGCCGAAGACGATCGCGGCCCCCGTCAGAACGACGATGAAGATGACAAGCCGGGTGACCGCGCCCGGTCGCGTGTTCTGATCGACGATCGGTACCGGATAGAAATCGCCGCGCGCTTCCTTGGCCATATGCCCCCTGCTCGTGAAGTCCGATGTTCAGACACCCGCCCCTAATGCATGTCGCCCAAAAGTGACTTCGGTTTTGGGAAAACGACATGCATCAAAACAAGGACCTAAAGCGCGTCGCATGAATCCGCTTCAGCGCGACGCGCTTTAGCCGGTTGAATCACATTCTCCTAGTCTGGAAAAGGCCCGGGCGGCAAATGTCAGATAAAAATGATGCCGGCCGGCCTGCGAGTGTTTCAAGCTGTTCACGATGCGTGAAAGGTAACTTGCAGTGGCCCTCCGCAACGGTCTAGTGTCGCCTCACTTTCCAAACCGATCAGGGGAAACCAATGCAGTGGCTGGATAGCGTGGCGGGCCCCGGTTATGCGGCAGCACTCCTGTGGACCTTCGCGGCGCTGATCCTGCTGGTCATCGTGCTCGTCATCATCAGGCTCGTGCGCAACCTGACCTTCGGCACGTTTGTCGCCGGTGGCCGGAACCGCAAGACGCGGCTGGCCGTCATGGACGCCACCGCCGTGGACAGCCATCGCCGGCTGGTGCTGGTGCGCCGCGACGACATCGAACATCTGCTTCTGATCGGCGGCCCGACCGACGTCGTCGTCGAACGCGACATCCGTCTGGCTGCGCCGCGGCGTCCGGCGCTGACCGGAGATGGCGGCCTGCAGCCTGTCCCAGCCGCGACGGCCCCGGCGGCGAAACCACGGCCACCTC
>NZ_JAFFIW010000059.1 GCF_018588885.1 Mesorhizobium sp. dw_380 | reverse complement strand
GGGGGGGGGCCCCCGGGGGGGGGAGGGGGGGGGGGGTGTGGGGGGGGGGGGGGGGGGGCAGCGCAGCGACGGATTCACCCTCGCCTATGCCGCTTTGTCCAGCGGCCGGGCCGGGATCGGTTTCGCCGCCTTCAGGCGTCAGCCGCTGTGTGAATTTCGTCGCTTCGGCGGCACCTGCGGGGGGTGCTGGAGGCGGCGCCGCATCGGTCGCCGGCTTGGCCGGCGCCGGTTTCACCGGTTCGACCTTTACAACCTTGCTACCGCCGTCCAGGCCCAGCATCTTGCTGAACGCAGCCTTGTTCAGCCAGATGCCATAGCCGCCGCCGGCAACGACCAGCAGGACGACGACAGCGGCGATCAGCCCGCCATAGCAGCGCTTGCGCTCCGCCGGGCGCAGCCGCTGGAACGTATCGGCGGCCGCCGGCTCGTCGTCATTCGGAAAGACATCAGCCCGGTCATCGTCCTGCTCCCCATCCGTGCCCGGCAGCGAGTCGTCGGCTAGGTCAGGGGCTGCCGGCCGCGCCGGCACGGGCTTTTGCCAGTTCGGCTCGGCCCTGGCTTCGGGCGGCGGCGCGGGCCGATAAGGCTCTGTCTTGGCGGCTGGAGGCGCCGGCCACGCCGGCTCCACGTTCGCCGGCTGACGCGTGTGGTTCGGCTGGTTCTTGTTACGGTCTATGGAGGAGAAGATATGTTCCAGTTCGGCGAGCGGGTCCGTTTCCGGAACGCTCTTGGCATAGTCGCGCTCGACACTCCCGATGGCGTCTTCCAGCGAGCGCTTCTGCGTGGTTATGGCTTCGGTGGCCAGCGGCGGCGAATATTCCGAAAGCTTCTTCGCCAGCATGGTACGGACGCTTTGATAAATACGCGTACGCTTTTCGGGCGTCTCGTCGCCGTGCTTGTCGAGCGCCTTTTTCAGAATAGCAACGAAATCTGCCATGCTTCAGTCGACCTGTATTTTGCTTCCGCGCCGGCCCCTGCAAATCAGCTGCGATGCCCGGGAAAGGCTCCAGAAACTAGTCTTGAAACGGATCGGTCACAAGTATCGTGTCGTCCCGTTCCGGGCTGGTGGAGAGGAGTGCTACCGGCGCGCCGATCAACTCCTCGATGTATCGGACATATTTGACCGCCTGGGCCGGAAGATCGTTCCAGCTGCGCGCGCCGGCGGTGGTGCCTTTCCACCCCTCCAGTGTCTCGTAGACCGGTTCGACACGGGCCTGCGCGCCCTGGCTCGCCGGCAGGTAGTCGATCATCTCGCCGTCAAGGCGGTAGCCGGTGCAGACCTTGATTTCGTCCAGTCCATCGAGCACGTCGAGCTTGGTCAGCGCGATGCCCTTGATGCCGTTGACGGCGACGGCCTGGCGCACCAGCACCGCGTCGAACCAGCCGCAACGGCGCTTGCGCCCGGTGACGACGCCGAATTCATGGCCGCGCGTGCCGAGGAATTCGCCGATCTCGTTCTTCTGCTCGGTCGGGAACGGGCCCTCGCCGACGCGTGTCGTGTAGGCCTTGGTGATGCCGAGCACATAGCCGATGGCGCCAGGACCGACGCCCGAACCGGCGGCGGCCTGCCCGGCGACCGTGTTGGACGAGGTGACGAACGGATAGGTGCCGTGGTCGATGTCGAGCAGCGTGCCTTGCGCGCCCTCGAACAGGATGCGCTCGCCGGCGCGCCGCTTGTCGTCGAGCACCTTCCAGACCCGGTCCATATACGGCAGGATCTGGTCGGCGACCGAGGTCAATTCCGCCATGATCGCGTCATGCGTGACTTCGCCGTGGCCAAGCCCGCGACGCAGCGCATTGTGGTGCGTCAGCAGCCTGTCGACCTTCAGGGGCAGTGTTTCCAAATCCGCCAGATCCATCACCCGAACCGCGCGCCGGCCCACCTTGTCCTCGTAGGCGGGGCCGATGCCGCGGCGGGTCGTGCCAATCTTCGTTCCGGAATTGGTGGCGGCATCCTCGCGGAATCCGTCCAGTTCCCGGTGCAGCGACAGGATAAGCGCTGTGTTTTCGGCTATTTTCAGGCGATCCGGCGTCACTTCGACGCCTTGGGCCTTGAGTTTCGCCACTTCGGCCACGAAAGCATGCGGGTCGAAGACCACGCCATTGCCGATGATGGACAGCTTGCCCTGCCGCACGACACCGGACGGCAACAGCGACAGCTTGTAGACCTTGCCGTCGACGACCAGCGTGTGGCCGGCATTGTGGCCACCCTGGAAACGCACCACGACATCGGCGCGCTCCGACAGCCAGTCGACGATCTTGCCCTTGCCTTCGTCGCCCCACTGCGAGCCGACGACCACCACATTGGCCATGTTTCTTTTCCCTTGAGACGCCGCCGAGCGGCTTGGATATGGTTCGAAACGACAGGCCTCTATAGCGTCAAGACCTCGCGAGCGCGACCTTTCTTTGCCGCCGAAAATGCCCTGAGGCACAACAATTTTCGGCTTTGACATCATTTACTTGGGCTTGCGGGGGCAATAGGCCGGCAAACACCGCAACTCATCCGCCGCGGCCGGAATCCCCCGATGCATCGAAGCGCCTACATATTCCTGCTGCTCACCACCTTGCTGTGGGGCGGCAATTCGGTGGCCGGCAAGCTGGCGGTCGATCACGTTTCGCCGATGACGCTGGTCTTCCTGCGCTGGGTGCTGGCAGTGGCGATCCTGCTGCCGATCGGCTGGCGCACGATCCAGGAGGACTGGCCTGTCGTGCGCAGGCACTGGTTCGTCCTGGCAGCACTTGGCGCCAGCGGCTTCACCCTGTTCAACACCATCTTCTACACCGCGCTCAACTACACGACGGCGATCAACGTCTCGATCGAACAGGCGGCGATGCCGGTCCTGATCATCGTCGCCAATTTCGTCTTCTTCCACCTGCGCGTCAGCTGGGCGCAGATTGCCGGCGTCGTGTTGACCATCGCTGGTGTGATCCTGACCGCCTGCCACGGCGATCCGCGCCGGCTGTTGACGCTGGAACTCAATTTCGGCGACGCCATCATGCTGGTCGCGGTCATCCTCTACAGCGGCTATTCGGTCGGGCTGCGGCTGAAGCCGGCGATGCGCTGGCAGAGCCTGATGCTGGCCATGTCGATCGCAGCGCTGGTCACTTCGCTGCCCTTCTTCCTGTGGGAGATCGCCGCCGGCAAGGTCATCGTGCCCGACGCGCGCGGCTGGACGGTCATCGTCTATACCGCGATCGGCGCCTCGGTCGTCTCGCAGATCTTCTACATCAGGGGCAACGAGCTGATCGGCGCCAACCGCGCCGGCCTGTTCATCAATCTGGTGCCGATCTTCGGCACGCTGCTTTCGGTGCTGATCGTCGGCGAGACGTTCCAGCTCTATCAGGCGCTGGCACTCGTGCTCGTGCTGGGCGGCATCGCGCTTGC
Source organism: Mesorhizobium sp. dw_380 (assembly GCF_018588885.1). Lineage (GTDB taxonomy): Bacteria > Pseudomonadota > Alphaproteobacteria > Rhizobiales > Rhizobiaceae > Mesorhizobium. The sequence goes on along the minus strand of NZ_JAFFIW010000059.1, from coordinate 23,151 downwards.
CGAATCCAGCGGACGCAAGATGGCGATGCTGCCGTCAGCCAAGAGGCGCTGAACGAAAAAGGCGCGGGACCAGCCGCGCCTTTCTATCTTTCACGACAATCCGGATCACACTCCGCCCACGTCGAACTGCAGCCGCTTGGCCGAGTCGATCGACTTGTGCGACCGCACCTGCTCCAGCACCTTTTCCGGGAACGGCGCATCGAGATAGAGCAGCGCGATGGCGTCGCCGCCCGGCCGGTTGCGGCCAAGCTGGAAGTTGGCGATGTTGACGCCGTTCTCGCCGCACACCGTGCCGAGCAGGCCGATGATGCCGGGCGCATCGGCATTGGTCGTGTAGAGCATGTGCTGGCCGACTTCGGCGTCGAGGTTGATGCCCTTGATCTGGATGAAGCGCGGCTTGCCGTCCGAGAAGCAGGTGCCGGCGATCGAGCGCGTCCTGTGCTCGGTCGTGACGGTCAGCTTGATGTAGCCGTCGAACACGCCCGACTTGTCGCGCTTGACCTCGGCGACGATGATGCCGCGCTCCTTCACCATGATCGGCGCCGACACCATGTTGACGTCGGAGACCTGCGGCCGGATCAGCCCGGCAAGTGCCGCACTGATCAGCGCGCGCGTGTTCATCGTCGCGGTCGAGCCGTCGAACAGGATCTCGACCTCCTTGATCGGATCCTCGGTGACCTGGCCGACAAAGGCACCGAGCACTTCGGCGAGCTTGACGAAGGGTTTGAGCCGCGGCGCTTCCTCGGCCGTGATCGACGGCATGTTGATGGCATTGGAGACCGCACCCTTGATCAGGTAGTCCGACATCTGCTCGGCGACCTGCAGCGCGACATTCTCCTGCGCTTCCGCCGTCGAGGCGCCGAGATGCGGCGTCGCCACAACATTGTCCATGCCGAACAGCACGTTCTGCTCGGCCGGTTCGACCTCGAACACGTCGATGCCGACGCCTGCCACTTTGCCGCTCTTCAGCGCCGCGACTAGGTCGGCCTCGACGATCAGCCCGCCGCGCGCGCAATTGATGATGCGCACGCCGTTCTTCATCTTGGCGATCGCCGCGGCATCGATGATGTTGCGCGTCTTGTCGGTCAGCGGCGTGTGCAGCGTGATGAAGTCGGCACGGGCAAACAGCTCGTCGAGCTCGACCTTGTCGACGCCGAGTTCCTCCGCGCGTTTATCCGACAGGAACGGATCGAAGGCGATGACATGCATCTTCAGCCCGACGCCGCGCGTGGCGACGATCGAGCCGATATTGCCGCAGCCGACGACGCCCAGCGTCTTGCCGGTGATCTCGACGCCCATGAAGCGGTTCTTTTCCCATTTGCCGGCATGGGTCGAGGCGTTGGCTTCCGGGATCTGGCGGGCGAGCGCGAAGATCATCGCGACGGCATGTTCGGCTGTCGTGATCGAATTGCCGAAGGGCGTGTTCATCACGATGATACCCTTGCGGCTCGCCGCCGGGATATCGACATTGTCGACGCCGATGCCGGCGCGGCCGACAACCCTGAGTTTGGTGGCGGCGTTGATCAGCTTTTCGGTGACCTTGGTCGCCGAGCGGATGGCGAGACCGTCATACTGGTCGATCACCTCAAGCAGCTTTTCCTTGTCCTTGCCGAGGTCGGGCAGATAGTCGACTTCGATGCCGCGGTCTTTGAATATCTGCACGGCGGTGGTGGAAAGTTTATCCGAGACGAGAACGCGGGGCGCCATGGCGGCCTCCTTAAAAAATGGGTTGTCGGGAAATGGCGGCCCGCAGGCCGCCATGAAATCTCAGGCCGCCGCCTTCAGCGACGCCTTCTGCGCGGCGAAGGCCCAGTCGAGCCAGGGCAGCAGCGCTTCGAGATCGGAGGTCTCGACCGTCGCGCCACACCAGATGCGAAGTCCGGGAGGCGCGTCGCGGTAGGAGCCGATGTCGTAGGCGACGCCTTCCTTGTCGAGCGCCGAGACGAGCCCCTTGGCGAAAGCTGCCTGCCCGTCCGGGTCGAGTGCCGAGACTTGCTGGTCGGTGAAGGACATGCACACCGACGTGTTCGACCGCGTCGCCGGCAAGGCGGCGAGATGCCCGAGCCATGCGGATTTGCCGACGAACCTGTCGAGAACCGCGGCATTGGCATCCGCCCTGGCGACCAGGGCATCCAGGCCGCCGATCGACTTCGCCCAGCGGAGCGTGTCGAGATAATCCTCGACGCACAGCATCGACGGCGTGTTGATGGTCTCGCCCTTGAAGATGCCTTCGATCAGCTTGCCGCCGGAGGTCAGGCGGAAGATTTTCGGCAGCGGCCATGCCGGCTTGTAGCTCTCCAGCCGCGCGACGGCACGCGGCGACAGGATCAGCATGCCGTGTGCGCCCTCGCCGCCCAGCACCTTCTGCCAGGAGAAGGTGACGACATCCAGCTTCTGGAAATCGAGCCTTTGCGCGAACGCAGCCGACGTCGCGTCGCAGATGGTCAGGCCTTGGCGGCCGGCCGGAATGAAATCGCCATTCGGCACCCGCACGCCGGATGTGGTGCCGTTCCAGGTGAAGACCACGTCGCGGTCGAAATCGATCTTTGCGAGGTCCGGCAACTCGCCATAGCCGGCTTCGAGCTTGCGGACGTCGGCGAGCTTCAGCTGCTTGACCACATCGGTGACCCAGCCGGAGCCGAAACTCTCCCAGGCGACCATGTCGACGCCGCGTTCGCCGAGCAGCGACCACAGCGCCATCTCGACAGCACCGGTGTCGGATGCCGGCACGATGCCGATGCGGTAGTCCGCCGGGACCTGGAGGATTTCGCGCGTCAGCTCGATCGCCTGCTCGAGCTTGGCCTTGCCGATTTTGGCGCGGTGGGAACGGCCGAGCGCGGCATCTTTGAGCGCCTCGACCGACCAGCCGGGACGTTTTGCGCAGGGACCTGAGGAGAAATTGGGGTTTGCCGGACGGAGCCCGGGCTTCGTATGCGTCGTCATCGTGGTCTATCCTTCCAGATAGTGGCCCCTCGTTGGGGAGGGGTGGCCCACGGACGGCGATATGCGTTCAGGCCTCGGGCGTCAAGAGGAAAGTTTTTGTCGCACCCGGGATACCGGCCATCTGTAACAAGAATGCCATGCGCAAAACCCGAACGGCGGACCCGAGGATCCGCCGCCAAAATCCTGGGTCTGCAGCAGGCCTACCAGAGGTCGTAGCGCAGCCCTAGCTTGACCTGGTGATTGCTGATCCCCTTGTGGATCGGAAACGAGGTCAGGCTCGCAGCGGTCACGTATTCGGCATCCGGTGCCGAAAAATACTGATAGCCCAGATCAACCGAGACGTTCTTCGACACCTGGTAGGCAAGGCCCGCATTCAGCGTATAGGCGAAGGAATACTGCGTCTTGTCGTCGGTTTGGACGAAATCGTCGGTGGGGTCGCTATTGTTGGTGAAATAGCTCGCCGAAAGCTTGCGCGTGCTCTGCACGATGCCGACGCCACCGCCCAGATAGGGTGTGATCCCGACATAAGTGCCGAGGTCGACGTAACCGTTGAGCATGAGCGAGTACGCGTAATTCTTCAGGTCAGCCGATGCCACGGTGGCGGTTGCCGGCGGTGTTACAATCGCGGAATCGTTGTAGCCAATCCCGATCTTGTTGCCGGGGAGATAGCCGAGATTGAGATCGGCGCGCAGATAATCGGTGAAGTGGTAGCCAAAGCCGATGCTGGCAAAGATCGGACTTTCTTTCTCGTCGAAGCTCGCCGGTGTGAAGGCGAAATCATCGTTCTTGAAGCTCTTCTCCACCAGATAGGAAACATCGCCGCGCAGATACCAGCCGGAGCCGACCTCGACCGGCACGTAATCGGGCGCCTGGTCGACATAGACCGGCGGATCATAATCGGCGGCGAACGCTGATGTCACCGGCAAGAGCCCCAGTCCGGCAAGCGCCAGCACAATACGCGATGTGAGTGTCATGGTTCCCCGACTCCCGGATTGGCGACGCCTGCAATCACGGCGGCAGCCATCGTTTCAAGGAGCATTGTTAACCATAGTGGTTAAGTGCCGGTTAAGGCTAACAGAGCGTTAGCGAATTCATTTCGGGCGGACAGACTTCCATCCAAACGGCCAAAACAAAAACCGCCCGGCTGGCGCCGAGCGGCTCGTGAATTCTTCGGAAAGTGGAAGCGTTACTTGGTATAGATCGGCTCGGGTTCAGGCTGGTAGGCCACGACAGGTGCGGCGCACCCATTGTTGCCGCCGAACTGATAGCGCAGGCCGCCGCGTACTTCGTGGGTGTTGAAGCCGTGATCGAAGCCCGGCCCGGCGCTGCTCGCATCCCATTCGAACATGCGGCCGCCCTGGATATGGGAGAAGCGATAGCCCGCATCGAGGATGATCTTGTCGGTCAGGCAGTAGGAAGCGCCGGCCATGACCGCATAGGCGAAGCGCCAGTTCGACGCGCCGGGGTTGGTCTCGGTCGTGTTCGGATCATGGACAGTGTCCCACTTGATGTGGGCGCCACCGATACCGGCACCGACATAGGGCGTGATGCCGTGCCAGGTGCCGATATCGACATAGGCGTTGGCGAGCAGCAGCAAGGCGCTCATTTTCGACACTTCAGTCGAAGTCGTGACTGGAGTAGTGGAGGTATCCGATGTTCCGCCGTTGAAGTTCGACTTGAACCAATAATCGGCGGTCAGATCGGTGCGGAAGTAATCGTTGATCTTGTAGCCGACGCCGCCGCCGAGCGAGAAGCCGCCCTTCAGCTTGCCGAAATCGAAGCTTTTACCGCCCGGGACTATGTTGCCGCAGCAGTCGAGGTCGTAGGTCATATAGTCGATGCCGCGCACGCTCGACTTGTGGTAGTCGAGGTCGCCGCGGATGTACCAGCCGCCGACGTCGGCGACCGGCTGCTCGTAGACCGGCGGTGGCGCTTCTTCGACCTGCGGCTCCGGCAGGTCGGCCGCAAAGACGGGCCAGGCCAGACCCGCGAACAGCAGCGCGAACAGGGCCTTTCTTGCTGTATTGAACATGCTTGTCACCCCTAGAAACCCTCGGAACGGCGATCGTGTCCGAATGAGATTGGCTTTCAGGCGTGGATAATGAATTGCAAAAGTTAAAACGCGTTTAACCCTGTCGGTTAACCACGAATCTGTAAAATCCAGAAGATTCGAAGGTGATTTCGACAGCCGGATCCGGTTCTCCGGCCAGCAAAAAGCCCGCCGGAAGGGCGGGCTTCGATGCAACGCCTCGGGCGCCCGGAGATCAGGCGGCGCTACGGGTTTCCGAGAGCACCTCGACGATGTCGTTGACGACCGCCTCGACCAGCTGCGGATCGTCGCCCTCGGCCATGACACGGATCAGCGGCTCGGTGCCGGATGGCCTGATGACCAGCCGCCCGGCTTTGCCCAGACGCTGGCGTGCATCCTCGATGGCGGCCTTGACCGGAGCTTCCTCGAGCGGCTTGCCACCGTCGATGCGAACATTCTTGAGGAGTTGCGGCACGGGTTCGAACTTCTTCGACAGTTCGCTGACAGGGCGGCCCTGGCGCTTGATGCAGGCCAACACCTGCAGCGCCGACACCAGGCCGTCGCCCGTGGTCGAGAAATCCGACAGCACGATGTGCCCCGACTGCTCGCCGCCGACATTGAGCCCATGCGCTCGCATATGTTCCACGACATAGCGGTCGCCGACCTTGGTGCGGTGCAGCTGCAGCTTCATGTCACCAAGGAAGCGTTCAAGGCCGAGATTGGACATGACGGTCGAAACGACGCCGCCGCCGGCAAGGCGCCCACTCTGGTGCCAGGACTCGGCGATCAGCGCCATGATCTGGTCGCCATCGACGATCGCGCCATTTTCATCCACGATGACGACGCGGTCGGCATCGCCATCGAGCGCGATGCCGATGTCGGCGCGCACTTCATGCACCTTCTTCTGCAGGCCGGCCGGATGGGTCGAGCCGCATTCCTTGTTGATATTGAAGCCGTTGGGCTCGACATTGATGGCCACGACTTCAGCGCCGAGTTCCCACAATGCCTCGGGCGCCACCTTGTAGGCCGCGCCATTGGCGCAGTCGACGACGATCCTGAGACCCGAAAGCGACATCGAGCGCGGCAGGGTGCGCTTGGCGAATTCGATGTAGCGGTCATGCACGCCGTCGACGCGCTTGGCCCGGCCAAGCCCGTCGGAATCGGCGAGCGCCAGTTCGATATCCTTGTCGAGCATGCTCTCGATGCGCTCTTCGATCTCGTCGGAGAGCTTGTAGCCGTCTGGCCCGAACAGCTTGATGCCGTTGTCGTAATAGGGGTTGTGCGAAGCCGAGATCATGACGCCGATATCGGCGCGCAGCGAACGCACCAGCATGGCAACAGCCGGCGTCGGGATCGGGCCGAGCAGGAACACGTCCATGCCGGCGGCGCACAGACCGGCCACCATCGCATTCTCGATCATGTAGCCGGAAAGCCTCGTGTCCTTGCCGAGAACGACACGATGGCGGTGGCTGCCGCGCTGGAACGAAAGGCCTGCGGCCATGCCGACGCGCATGGCGATTTCGGCGGTCATCGGAAACTTGTTGGCGCGCCCGCGGATGCCGTCCGTACCGAAGTAATTTCCTGCCATGCTGGTCGGTATCCCCGATTGTTCTTAGCCGGCACGTCATGCCACAAATTGGCCGGTGCGCCATGATCACATTGTGTGATTATATGTTACCAATTCTTAGAAATTCATTGTTGTGCACTGCACACAACACGGCCGCAGCCTTACACGATGGCGCCACGGTGTTGCAATATACCAGTTTTGCGAGCTATTCGGCGCAGACGCACGCGGAAAATCTTGTTTTTGGCATCTGGCGCAACCGACCGTTGAGCGTTATTGATTCGCCGGGACGTATAATGGGCTGCTGCAACGGAGAAACGCTATGCTCATCCACCGACTTGCCACTTTGACCGGCCTCGCCGTAGCAACATTGTTCCTGGCTGCGCCAGCCCACGCGCTGACCATGGCCGAATGCAGCACGAAGTATAATGCCGCCAAGGACGCGGGGACACTTGCCGGGGCGACCTGGAACCAGTTCCGCAAGGCGCAGTGCGGCACCGACGCCGCGGCGACCACGGACACCAAGCCGGCCACGACCAAGGCCGCTGAAACCACCAAGCCTGCCAAGGAGACCAAGCCCGCCGCCGCGGCTGCCGACAGCACGGCCAAGGGCCTGACAGCCAAGGAATGCAGCACCAAGTACCAGGCGGCGAAGGCTGCCGGCACGCTGAACGGCATGAAGTGGAACGACTTCCGCAAGACCGAATGCGCCGCCGGCGCATCCGCGGCGGCCGCTGACACGACCAAGCCGGCAACCACCAAGCCAGCAACCTCCAAGGCTGCCGCGGCGGCTCCCGCCGCCAGCGGCGGCAAGAGCCTGAGCATGGCTGAATGCAGCACCAAGTACCAGGCCGCGAAGACGGCGAATACCCTGAAAGGCATGAAGTGGAACGACTTCCGCAAGGCCGAATGCGGCGCCGCCGCCTCGGATGACGACACCGTGCCTGCCCCCAGCGAGGCAACCTTCAAGAGCGAGCCTGAAAAGCCGACTGCTGCGGCACCCAAAGGTGTCACGTTCCCCTCCGCGATCTCGCCGAAATTTGCCACCGAGACCCCGGCCAAGGGCCGGATGCATACCTGCCTCGAACAGTATTATGCCAACAAAGACGCCAACACGCTTGGCGGTCTCAAGTGGATCCAGAAGGGCGGCGGCTTCTACAGCCTCTGCAATGCCAAGTTGAAGAGCTGAACGAAGCCAACGGCTGAAAACAAAGCCCGCGAGCCGCAAGGTCCGCGGGCTTTTTTGCTGAGCTGATGCACGTCGCCCAAAAGTGACTTGGTTTTGGCGGAGGGACATGCATGAAAACAAATATCTGAAGCGCGTCGCATGAATCCATTTTGACGCTACGCGCTTTAGACCAGCTTCAGTTGCCTTGATTTGAGAGCTGTAGGAGCGCGACCAGGCTTGAAAGATCGGCGTCAGTTCTGCCGGCAGCCACCCCGCGTTTCATGAGGCTTTGCATCGGCAAAACGAGTTCAGTGCTGACTTCGGCCGCCCTGCTGGCGTCGACCAGATTGACATAGGCATCAACCTGCATACCCAGATTGGAAACGACATTGCTGGTGTGAACGCCGCTGTCGACCTGCTCCGCCCATTTCGGCAACCCGCCTTGCATGGCCTGAAGCCACGACATCAGCAACGGCATGAATTCCCCGGCCGGGATTCCAGCCGCGCCGGTCAGCGCCAGCGCCTGCAGGACACCAGCGAACAGCCCATACATTCCGGCCAGAAGCGAGATATCGTAGAGGGGTGCGAGACCCGCATCCTCGCCAAGATATCTGCTGGTCCCGAGCGCATCGAGCCGCCCTGAATGGGCGTCGAATGCTTGCCTGGGGCCGCTATAAAGGGTCAAGGCATGCTGCCCGCCGATCATCGGCGGCACGGCCATGATGCCACCATCGATATAGTGGGCGCCGTATTTGGTGGCCCAGACGGACATCGCCCTTGCCTGCTCAGGTGTACCGTTGGTGAGATTGACAAATGTGCGACCCGACAGCGCTTCCCGTGCAGGATCAATCACCTCATGGACGGTGTCATAGACAAGAAGGCACGCCACGATCAGAGGGCTCGATCTGACGGCTTCCTCGACGCTTGCGGCCACGATGGCTCCCTTGACCACCAAAGCTTCAGATTTTGCCGGTGAACGGTTCCACACCGTCACCGCATGTCCCTTGTTGAGAAAGGCTTCGGCGAGCGCCGTGCCCATGGCGCCGAGGCCGATTACCGCGATATCGCTCATCCTGCTTCTCCTTTGTTTGCTTGCGGGGGTCACGCCGGCACCGGGCTCAGATCCTGGCCAAGGCCGCCGTCGACGGTCAGCCGCGCGCCCGTGGTGAAGGTCGCGTCGAATGCCAGGAACAGCACCGCGCGCGCCACCTCCTCGCCCGTGCCGTGACGCTTCATTGGCGTGACGGCATCGCCTATCCTCATGAAGGCGGCCCGCTCTTCGGCGGAAGCTCCGGCCACACCCATGGTCGGCGTATCGATGAAACCGGGGCTGACCACATTCACGCGGATCCGGCGCGGCAGGAGCTCGGCGGCCAGCACCTTGGCGAAAGCGCGAACTGCCGCCTTCGATCCGGAATAGACGCTCATGCCGGCGGTGCCGGATTCGTCGGCGACCGACGAGGTGAAGATTATGGCGCCGCCATCCCTGATCAGCGGCAGCAGGCGCTGCGCGGTGAAGAACGCGCCTTTCGCATTGATGTTGAAGGCGTAGTCGTAACTATCCTCGGTGACACGCTCCACCGGTTCGAGATTGGCAACCCCGGCATTGATGTGAAGGAAATCGATCCGGCCGAGCTTCTGTCCCACTTCGGCCCCGAGTGTGACGATATCGGCCATGTCGCTGATGTCGGACCGCACGACATGAGCCCGGGAAAACAGCCTCGCGCGGGCGGCGTCGATATTGCGCTGGTCGCGTCCGGTGACCAGGACTTCGGCGCCGCCTTCGGCCAGGGCTTCGGCGACGGCAAGTCCCATGCCGTGCGTCCCGCCGATCACCACGGCCTTCTTGTTTGTGTATCGTGTCATGATCCATCCTCTTTCGACAAAATCCGGCCGCCGACGGTCTTTGCAGGCCGAAGCGAAATACCGATATGATGTTGTGGTGTTCGCCGGTATTGGCGATCAGGTCCGAAGCTATGGACCGGCTTGGTTTTTCTCAAGTACCGACAAAAATGTAAGCCACCCACCGATTGCTCAGAATTGGATGAAACATGGGAAAGAAACAGCCAGATAGTTGCGGACTGGGGCCGGCACTTGAGGTGATCGGCGGCAAATGGAAAGCATTGCTGCTCTGGCAGATACACAAGGCGCCGGCGCGATTCGGCGAACTGAAGCGGCTGGTGCCGGACATCAGCGAAAAGATGCTGATCCAGCAGTTGCGCGAGATGGAGGCCGACGGCATCATCAATCGCGCAGCCTTCCCCGAAGTGCCGCCGAGGGTCGAATACTCGATCACCGAATTCGGCATCGAGCTGGACAATGCTCTGATCCCGCTCGCCAGATGGGGCAAGCAACACGCCGGCCGGACTGACGGGCAGCGCCCTGGCAAGGCAGCCGCACCCGCGCCGCACGCTCTTTGACTGGTTGACCCGAGCATTCCACGAAAAATGTGAAACGATTTTCCGTCTGGAGTCGCGTCAAAACAAAGAGTCGGAGCGGTTCGCCGTTTTCGTTAATCGGTGAACTGCCCTACCCCCGAACAGCAAAACGCCGCGGATTGAAGCCGCTGCGTTTTTCTTGAAACCAGTAGTCTCAACTCAGCTTGTCGGCTGCGGCTCCATGCCGCCTTCGGGCTCGGGGCCCTTCTTGCGGCGGCCACCGGACTTCGGCACGGCCGAGCCGCGGCTGGGCGGCGTGTCGTCTCCGAGGTCGCGCGCCGGCTTCTGCCCGGCGATCAGCTGCTTGATCTCTTCGCCTGAGAGCGTCTCGTATTCGAGCAGGCCCTGCGCCAGCGCGATCCATTCCTTCTTCTTCTTGGTCAGGATGGACTTCGCCGTCGAATAGGCCTCGTCGATCAGGCGGCGCACTTCGGCGTCGATGATCTGCGCTGTCTCTTCCGAGATGTTCTGCGTGCGCGCCACCGAATGGCCGAGGAACACTTCCTCCTGGTTGTCGCCATAGGCGACATGGCCGAGCTTGTCTGAGAAGCCCCAGCGTGTGACCATGGCGCGCGCCAGCTTGGTCGCCTGCTCGATGTCGGAGGAAGCGCCCGATGTGATGTTCTCCTTGCCGAACTTGAACTCCTCCGCAACGCGGCCGCCCATCATGATGGCGAGGCGCGAGATCATGTATTTGTAGCTCATCGAATAGCGGTCGCCTTCTGGCAACTGCATGACCATGCCGAGCGCCCGGCCACGCGGGATGATCGTTGCCTTGTGCAGCGGATCGGCCGACGGCACGTTGAGCGCCAGGATGGCGTGGCCAGCCTCGTGATAGGCGGTCAGCTCCTTCTCGGCCTGGGTCATGGCCGACGAGCGGCGCTCAGCGCCCATCATGATCTTGTCCTTGGCGTCCTCGAACTCGGCCATGGTGACGAGGCGCTTGTTGCGCCGCGCCGCCATCAGCGCGGATTCGTTGACGAGGTTCATCAGGTCGGCGCCGGAAAAGCCCGGTGTGCCGCGCGCGACGACCTTGAGGTCGACATTGGGCGCCAGCGGCACGTTGCGCACATGCACCTTGAGGATTTTCTCGCGGCCGACGATGTCGGGGTTCGGCACCACCACCTGGCGGTCGAAACGGCCTGGTCTGAGCAGCGCCGGATCGAGCACGTCGGGACGGTTGGTGGCGGCGATCAGGATGATGCTTTCGTTGGATTCGAAACCGTCCATCTCGACCAGGAGCTGGTTCAGCGTCTGCTCGCGCTCGTCATTGCCGCCGCCGAGGCCGGCGCCGCGATGGCGGCCGACAGCATCGATTTCGTCGATGAAGATGATGCAGGGCGCATTCTTCTTGGCCTGGTCGAACATGTCACGCACGCGGCTGGCGCCGACGCCGACGAACATCTCGACGAAGTCCGAACCGGAAATGGTGAAGAACGGCACGTTGGCTTCGCCGGCGACCGAGCGCGCAAGCAGCGTCTTGCCGGTGCCGGGAGGGCCGACCAGCAGCACGCCGCGCGGGATCTTGCCGCCGAGGCGCTGGAATTTCTGCGGATCGCGCAGGAACTCGACGATCTCTTCCAGGTCTTCCTTGGCTTCGTCGACGCCGGCGACGTCCTGGAAGGTGACGCGGCCATGCGCCTCCGTCAGGAGCTTGGCCTTCGACTTGCCGAAACCCATGGCGCGGCCGGATCCAGACTGCATCTGGCGCATGAAGAATATCCAGACGCCGAGGATGAGGATCATCGGCAGCCATGAGATCAGGTAGCCGAACAGCGAATTGGAACCGTCGGTTTCTGGGCGCGCATTGATGGTGACGTTCTTGTCCTGCAGCCGCGAAACCAGCTGCGGATCGCCGGGCGAATAGGTCTGGAAGCCGCTGGAATTGTCGGTGTAGGTGCCGGTGATGCGGGCGCCCGCAATGGTCACCGTCTTCACCCGGCCGGCCCCGACATCCTGCAGGAACTGCGAATAAGGCACATCGCTCGAAGCCCCACGCGTCTGCGGCGTCTGGAACAGATTGAAGAGGGCGATGAGCAGGACCGCTATGATCGCCCAGAGCGCGAGGTTGCGATAGTTCGGATTCATCAATTGTCCCGTTGGCGTCCGCGGACGGACAGCATCATGAGAGGAAACTTGGGCCTAACATAGGGAGAGCACTTCCCCTTGCCAAGCATAACAGCATGTCTGGGTTAAGCTTTCGATCACCATCAACCGGCACTGTGGCCACCGAAAGGCAAGGCGGGAAGCGGCGATGCGCCGATCAGCCCGGCGACGGCCCGCGCCGGCGCCAGATCGAAGGAGGGCAGGAAGCGGGCAAAGGGTGCAACGACCGGCTGGGCCGCGAACCCTTGCGATGCCGGCCGATCAGGCACCAAACCCGGCCTCTCCGGGGCCTGCAGCAGCGCCGGTTCGGCGGCACGCGCGGCGCGCAGCAGGCTCTGCGGTGTTTCTTCCTTGGCGATTGCCAGCCGTTTTGCCGCCGCGTCCCCCAAGGGTGCGATCAACAATCCGCCGGACCTGTCGTGCAACGTGATACGGCGGCGGCCATCCCAAATGCTGCCGTCGATCGCGGCGGCGGCCCGAGGCAAACCGCGAGTTTCCCGGCGCAGGAAGATACCGGCGCGCCTGAAGTCAACCACCGTCCGCGACAATGTAGCGCAAAGAAATCCGGCCTTCAGCCGGCCGAACAGCGCCTCGCCGCGGGCTTGGTCCGGCAAGAAAGCAACCCCGCCGGTTGTCGCCACGAGAACGCGCAAGAGGTAGACGGCGGCGCGGTCGTCGCCCGCGGTCAGCAGAGCCGGATCGAGCCGGATGAGCCCCGCTGCCGGCTGGCTGGCAAAGCGAAGAATGAGTTCTGCGGCAGCCAAACCAAGCTGCGTGCGCTCCACGCCCGCCCGCGCCGCCAATGCCAGGGCGCCATCGACACGTTGCACGCCAGCGTCCCCGGCAAGTGCGGCGCGCACACGCGGCCGCTCGAAGCTTTCGTCGGCATTGGTCGGGTCGTCGGCCCAGCCGACATGTTCACGCTGCAAGAAATCGCGAAGCGCCGCACGCCGCGTGCCCAGCAGCGGACGCACGATCCACTCGCGCCAGTCATAAAGGGTGCCCGGTGCCATGCCGGCAAGCCCACGGCCTTCTTCGCGGTCCAGTCTCTGTTCGCCGGCCAGTCTCTCTTTGCGCACTTGCCGCATCAGCACCGTCTCGGCCTGGTCGTCCGCCGTGTGGCCGGTCACGATCAGACCGATGCCTTCGGCCCGCGCCGCCTCCGCCAGCAGCCGGTAGCGCGCTTCCCGCGCCGCCGCCGGCAGGCCGGTCGATGGCTTGCGTCCGGACCAGGCCAGGATGCGGTGGGCGATACCGCGCTCAGCGCACAGCTCGGCCACGGCTTGCGCCTCGGCTGCCGACCCTTGCCGCAGACCATGGTCGACCGTCACGGCCAGCAGCCTGACGGACGGTGCGGTTCGATCGAGATGATGTTTGAGAAGGAGAAGCAGGGCGGTCGAGTCGCTGCCGCCGGACACGGCCGCAACGGCGCCGTGGGTAAAATCGATATGTGAAAAAAGTCCGGTCGAAAGATCGGGCCCGGTGTCGAACATCAATGCATGTCGTCCAAAAGCGGTCCCGGTTTTGGGACTGCGGCATACCTGCGAAAAGTCAGCACGCAGCCAGGGCCTTCTCCTGCTTGACGCGTTCCTTCAGTGCACTGGAAATATCGGGGTAGCGCTTGCCGACCTCGCTGAAGGTGGCGCAGGCAACGTCGTGCTGCTTGAGGCCGACCAGCGACACGCCGAGCTTCAGCAGCATGTCGGGTGCCTTCTTGGCCTTTGGATAGTCCTTGCTGGCGGAGAGGAAGACCTCGGCGGCGTCGCGGTATTTCTGCTGGCCAAGCAGCGACTCACCCAGCCAGTAATGCGCGTCCGCCGTTTTCGCGTCCTTGGGAAAGCGGGAGATATGATCGCGAAAGCCCTGTTCGGCGGTGCTGTAGTCGCCCGACAGGATGAACTGATAGGAATTGCGGTAGAGTTCTTCCGGGTCGTTGGTGGAGGGCAGCGCCGCGACCACAGTGCCGTCGGACTTGCCGGTTTTGGCCGGCGCGCCGGTGGCAGGGGCGGTGTCTTGCGCCGGCGCGGTTGCCTGGGTGTTGCCATTGGCATCGATCACATTGCCGTTCTTGTCGACGGTGATGGAACCAAAGGTCTTTTCCGGCGCTCCCTTGCCCGGGATCACCTTGCCAGGATCGCCATCGGGAGATTCGACGATCACGTCCTCGACCGTCTTGCCGGATGTGGATTGGTCGCTGCGGGGCGCGGCGCCGGCATCGGCCGGCGTCCGCGTTGCCGGGGCCGCCGCCACGTCGGTGTTGGTGTCGGTGGTGGCGTCGGACTTCTTCTGCGCCGGCGGCTGCCCGTTTTGCGCGCCGCCTTCAAGCTGCTGGAAACGGAACTCGTTGTCTTCTTGCTGCTTGCGCATCTGTTCCTGCATTTGCAGGATCTGGAAATTGAGCTCTTCGATCTTGCCGTTCATCTGCCGCAACTGGTCTTCGAGCCCCGTCGCGGCGGCGCCGTTGGACTGCTGCGCAAGCTGGACCTGGTCCGCTTTCTTCTCGCCGAAGAGACGGGGCAGTTCGATCGACGGCAGATGGAAGGAAAAGCCGCTGTCGGTTGATTGCCCCGTGCCGCTCGCTCCCAAGCCGCTCGCCAGGGCGGTGACGCCTGATAGGAGCAACAGCGCAAGCGTGCCGCTCAGAACCGATCTCAAATGCATGTGCCTCTCGCAGTGTGTCGTTGGTCTGTCAGCGCCTTCCAATCAGAGTGGGACCAGCCAAGCGCCCTCGGCTCATAGCAGGGCGCGAGACTTCGGCCAAATTTTGTTTCTGGCGGCCGGATATGAAAAAGGCGGCCCGGGGGCCGCCTTTCGCGAAGCTGTGTTGCATTTCTGCCGCTATGCCGCTGCGCCGCCTCTTGAGGAGCCGAGCAGCCTTGGGATGGCTCAGGAACCGGTGCCGCTGAGCGTGGTGACCGCGCGGCGGTTCTGCGACCAGCAGGAGATGTCGTCGCACACCGCCACCGGACGTTCCTTGCCGTAGGAAATGGTCTTCAGGCGGCTGGAGGCGACACCTTTGGAGACGAGGAAGTCGCGGGCGGCGGCGGCGCGGCGGGCACCGAGCGCCAGATTGTATTCGCGCGTGCCGCGCTCGTCGGCGTGGCCTTCGACGACGATTGCATACTGCTTGTACTGGTTCAGCCACTGGGCCTGGCGGGCAAGCGTGGTCTGCGCGTCGGCGCGGATCGAGGACGAGTCCGTGTCGAAGAAGATGCGGTCGCCGATGTTGACGGTGAAGTCCTGCGCCGAGCCGGGCGTCGCCGCGCCGGCGCCGTTGAGGCCGAGATCGGCGGCGCTGTTCGGCGTCTTCTTCGAGGCGCAACCGGCGATGGCGAGCATCGCCACCAGCGCGATCATGACAGGGTTCCTGGTAAGTGCTGCGATACGGCCCATGCCGCCTCTCCTTCGCATTTCGAGTGATTTCGTTGATCACCCAGTAACCACGTTTGGGTTAACCGGCATTCAAGAAACACGGTTAAAATTTGGTTTAGGCCGCCGTCCGCGACCATTACGCCCAACGCTGAACCAGGGGCGACATTGCGCGCGGACCCTAGGCGGAAATGCGGCCAAAACGCGACCAATGCATGGAAAAGGAGCCGAAACCGGCCCCTTTTCAGCATGTGTGGCAATTCAGCCGAACCTATTCCAGCAACGGCGACCAGGCCGGGTCGGACGCGAAGTTCGCGGTCGGGATCGGCTGCTCGTTGCGGCCGGTCAAATCGACGGAAATCAGTTTCGGGCCGCCATTGGAGTCGCGGAAGAACATCAAGACGCGGCCGTTCGGCGCCCAGGTCGGTCCCTCCTGCTGGAAGCCGGAGGACAGGATGCGCTCGCCAGATCCGTCGGTCTTCATGACGCCGATCTGGAATTCGCCGCCGGTCTGCTTGGTGAAGGCGATGAGGTCGCCGCGCGGCGACCAAACCGGCGTCGAATAGACGCCATCGCCGAAGGAGATGCGGGTCTGGCCCGAGCCGTCGGCGCCCATCACGTAGATCTGCGCGCGGCCGCCACGGTCGGAGGTGAACACCACCTTGCTGCCGTCCGGAGAATAGGAGGGCGAGGTATCGATGGCGGTCGAGTTGGTCAGCCGCGTCGTCGAGCGGCTGCGCAGATCCATGGCGAAGATGTTGGAATTGCCGTCGTCGCGCAACAGGCTCATGATAACCTTCTGGCCATCGGGCGAGAAGCGCGGCGCGAACGTCATGCCGGGGAAATTGCCGACCAGTTCGCGCTGCCCGGTCTCGATCTGCAGGAGATAGACCCGCGGCTGGCCGCTTTCATAGGACATGTAGGTGATCTCTTGCCGGTTCGGCGAGAAGCGCGGCGTCAGCACGATCGACCGGCCGTCCGAGAGATAGCGGACGTTGGCGCCGTCCTGGTCCATGATGGCAAGGCGCTTCTTGCGCGCGTTCTTGGCGCCGGACTCGTCGATGAACACGACACGGGTGTCGAAATAGCCCTTCTCGCCGGTCAGCCGCTCGTAGATGGCATCGGCGATGATATGGGCGACGCGGCGCTGATTGGCGTCGTTGGCGAAGAACTGCTCGCCGGCCATCTGCTGGCCAGCAAAAGTGTCCCAAAGACGATATTGGGCGCGAATGCGGCCATCAGCTTCCTTACTGACGCTGCCGGTGACCAGCGCCTGCGCGTTGATCACCTTCCAGTCGTCGAAGCGGGGTGCTGCGTCCGGGTTGGATATCTTCTCGATGAAGGCGCTCTTGTCGATCGGCGCGAACAGGCCGGAGCGCTTCAGGTCAGCGGTGACGATCTGCGAAATCTGCGCGCCAAGCGCGTCACCGCCCTGGAAATCCGTGATCGCGATCGGCAGCGGCTCGACATTGCCCTTGTTGACGTTGAGCTCGACGAGCGCCCATGCCGGAGCGGCAGCGCCGACCATCGAGCCCAGCACTATTGTCGCGACCATCAGGAGCGGCTTGAGGATTGATTTCATGTCTTCTCGCTTCTCGTACTGATTTTCGGATGTCAGGGCCTAGAGGCCCAGCATTTCCCTTGGATCGAAGGTGACCCGGATGTCTGACCAGATGTCTTGCTTGCCGGCGGGAACCTGCAGGCCGGCCATGTCGCATTTCTGAACCGCGCGAACCGCGCTTTCATCGAACTGCCGGTTGCCGCTCGATTTTTCGACAGAAGGGCGGCCGTCAAGCTTGCCGGAAGTGTTCAGGTTGAAGCGGACCACGACGATGAAATTTTCCGAGCCTTCCAAGCCGGCCGGCAGGGTCCAGCAACCACCCAACTGGCTTTCCAGGGCGCCCTGCTCCGACTTCGACAGTTTCTGGCCCTGATCCTTGTCACCGCCGAGCGACGCCTGCTGCGTCGAGCGCTTGGCGCCGCCACCGGATGGCTTCTGCTTGTCGAGGAGCGCGGAGACCTCATCGGCATTGAACTGCTTGTCGTCGGACTTCGGTTTCGACGAAGCTTCCTTGACCGGCTTCTCGGCATCCTTGCGTTCCGGCGCCTTGGCGCTTTCTGCCTGTGCCGGCTGCGGCTTCGGCCGGGCTTCCGGCGCAGGCGCCGAGCTCGGCAATTGGGCCTCTTCGGTGGGCGGATCCTTCGCTATGGCCTCCGCGACTGCATCCGGCTTGACCTCGGGCGTCGGATCGATAGCTGCGGTCTTGTCCTGCGGCGGCGGTGTCGGCGCCGGCTTGGCCGGTGTCGGCTTGGGCTCCGTCTGCTTGACCGGCTCGGGCTTGACCTCTTCCTTGGGCTGCGGTGCCGGCGCCACTTCCGTCGCCGGAATGGGTTTCGGCTTTTCCCGCGGCTTCGGCACGTCCTCGGTCTTCGGCGTTTCCTTGGGGGTCGGCGCGGGCGGCGGGGCCGACGTCATATCGACAGGCTTCGGCTTGGCTTCGGGCGTTATCGGCTTGTCGGTGTCGACGCTGTTTTCGCCAACCTTCTGCGCGGCCGGCACGATATCGGGACGCTGTGTCGGCAAGGGCGCCGGCTTTTCATGCATCACGGCCTTCTTGTCGCCCTGCAAGGTCTGCGCAATGGCTTCCATCGGCACGATATCGACCGAGACGGACTCCACATCAGCCGTCGGAAGCGCAGCCGGCGCCGACAGCGTGAACAGGCCGAAAGCCAGCACCGCCGTATGCAAGATCACCGATGTGGTGAGGCCGGTCCTCATCGTGCGTCTACTGATCCTGTTCCTGCAGTGAAACCAGGCCAATATTCTTGTAGCCAGCCGCCGAAATGCGAGCCATCACCTTCATCGCGGTGCCATAGTCGGTCGACTTGTCGCCGCGGATGAAGATGCGCTCTTCATAGCCGGTCTTCGAGATCGCCTGCAGCTTGGCCACCAATTCCTCGATCGGGATCTCGGTTTCCTGGAGATAGATCTGGCCGGCGGCGTTGATCGAGACGGTGATCGGCTGCGTGTCGGCGTTCATTGCCTTGGCTTGCGTGTCGGGCAGGTCGATCGGCACGCCGACCGTCAGCATCGGTGCGGCGACCATGAAGATGATCAAAAGCACCAGCATGACGTCGACCATCGGCGTGACGTTGATCTCCGACATCAGCCCATGATGACGGCCGCGCCGCCGGTGGCCGCGCCCGCCGCGCCCTGCCATGCCTACGGACATACCCATCTTTTGTGCTCCTCAGGCCTTCGGCGCGACTTTTTCATCGATTTGGCGCGAGAGTATGGCGGAGAACTCGTCGGAGAACCCCTCCATGCGCACCGCTATCTTGCTCGCATCGGACGACAGCTTGTTGTAGGCGATAACAGCGGGAATGGCGGCGAGCAGGCCGATGGCCGTCGCCAGCAGCGCCTCGGCAATGCCGGGCGCAACCACCGCAAGACTGGTGTTCTTGGAGCCGGCAATGGCCTGGAACGAGGTCATGATGCCGATGACGGTGCCGAACAGGCCGATGAACGGGGCGGCCGAACCCGTGGTGGCGAGGAAGCCGAGACGCCCCTCCAGCTTCTCCATCTCGCGGGTCAGCGCCAGGTCCATGGCCTTGTCGATACGGGTCTGCAGCCCGAGCGGCGACTTGGCGCCTTTCTCGAAACTCTTCTTCCATTCCCGCATTGCCGCGACGAAAATGGCGCCCATGCCTGACGTCTTGCGGTCGGCGAGCGTGCGGTAGAGTTCCTCCAGCGACTGCCCGGACCAGAAAACCTGCTCGAAACGGTTCAGCGCCAGCCGCATGCGGCCATAGGCGACCAACTTGTCGACGATGATCGCCCAGGTCCACACCGAGGCGCAGAGCAGACCGATCATGACCAGCTTGACCACCCAGCTGGCCTGCATGAACAGGGCCCAAATCGACAATTGCGCGCCCGGTTCGGCGAGTGCGATATTTTCCATCGTTACGTCCTTAAGATTTTCCGGGCGAAGCTGGCGGCTGGCCCATGGCATCCCTTGTGGTCGGTTCGCACGAAGCTACCGGACACCCCAAACTGTGCCGTTAGCGGCCTTTTCGGGGCAAATATTGGTGAAAGGAAGGCGCCGGATAGCGCCGATCTTCACCAATATCTTCATGGACCGTTATGGTTAAGGATGGGTTAGTGGTTAAGGCGCGGCGCATTGCCGCGCCCCGGCGCCGGCGTCAGCGAAAAGCTGGGAGCGCGATCCGTGCAATCAGCTGTCGTTCAATGCCTTGGGCATGAAGGCTGCCACCCATTCCCTGGGAAAGCGTCTCGGCCGGCCATTCTCACCGATGATCGCCGCCTCGACCTTGGCCTCGACCAGCACCTCGTCGCCGCGCTTGAGCTGCTGCGCCATGAAGATGCGCGCGCCGGAAATCTCTTCGGTGCGGGTGTCGACGGTCAGGATATCGTCGATGCGGGCGGGGCTGCGGAAGTCGATCTCCATGCGGCGCACCACCCAGACTATTCTTTCGCCATGCTTGCCGTCGGCAAGTTCCGTGTGGTGCACGCCGGTGAGCCTCAGATAGTCGGAGCGGCCGCGCTCGAGGAATTCGAGATAGCGCGCGTGGTAGACGACGCCCGAGAAATCGGTGTCGGCATAGTAGACCCGCGCCATCAGCCGGTGGCCGAACGCCGTCAGCGCGCCGGAAAGCCCGGCCAGCAGCGTCTCCGATTCACCATGATCGCCCATTGCGCTTCCTTTTTCAGTCGCGGCGAGGCACCAGTTCGGCGCGTGACTGGCATCGGATGGCACTGTTGACGGCGATGATCAAGAGTTTGATGGCGGCGTTGTTCGTGCTGATGGCCGTGGCTTGGCCCGGCCAGGCGGCAACCTTCTCGATGAAGCGCGGCCTCAACCTAGACCAGTGGGTCACCTGGCCCGGCGAGGATCAATGGGGCGATCGCAAAGCCATCCTGCCCTATCCGGAATGGCGCAAGTTCCTCAAAGAGGACGATCTCAAGGCGCTCAAGAGTGCCGGCTTCGATTTCCTGCGCATGCCGGTCGACCCCTCGCCCTTCCTGTCCGACCAGACAATGGCGTTGCGTGACGACCTCTATGCCAGCGTGCTGGACTCGGTGCGCATGATCAACCGCGCCGGCCTGAAGGTGATCGTCGACATGCACCTGATCCCGGCCGGCGGCAGCCGCAAGATCGGCATGGCCGAGGTGATGGACGATCCGCGGACCTTCGACCTCTATGTCGACATGCTGCGCAGGATGGCCCGCACCCTGGCCGCTGAGGATCCCAAGAAGGTCGCCGTCGAATTGATGAACGAACCGATCGTCGATTGCGACAGTGACGGCACCAGCCTGTGGCCGGATCGCCAGCGACAACTGTTCGCGGCGGCGCGATCCTCGGCCACGAAATTGACCCTGGTGCTGACCGGCGCCTGCTATTCCGCCGCGTCGTCACTGGAAAAGATAGATCCCAAGGCAATCCCCGACGACAATGTCATCTGGGCTTTCCATTCCTATGATCCGTTCTTGCTCACCCACCAGGGCGCGACCTGGGCCGGCGACTTCATCCCTTATGTGACCGGCCTGCCCTATCCTCTGACATCAGTGCCGAAGGCGCAGCTTGTTGTGACGCTCGACACCATCCGCGCCCGGATCAAGGCCGAGGCGCCATGGACACGGCAGAGCGGGCTGCTTGCCTATCTCGACGAGCAGGTCGCCGGCATGGACAGCCCCGACAAGCTCCATGGCCTGATGGATGCGCCGTTCATGAAGGTTGAGGCCTGGGCCAAGGCCAACGGCATCAGGCCGGAAAACATCACGCTGGGCGAGTTCGGCATGATCCGCCAGGAATACGGCAGCAGCTATGTGCTGCCGGCGCAGTACCGGGCCGCCTATGTCGAGGACATGATCGCGCGCGCCGAAGCGCACGGCTTCTCCTGGTCGGTGTGGAGTTATGGCGGCGCCTTCGGCATCGTCGATGCCTTCAATGGCGACAAGGCCGAGCCTGGCGCGATGGACGTGATCCGGTCACTCCACTGAGCTTTTCTTCAGATCAACCGAGATCGACCTGCAGGATTTCTGGCCGCACGCCAAAACGCACCGGTATGATGCTGAAGCCGAGCCCGCCCGAGACGATCAGATTGCGGTCGTTCTCGACGACATGGCCGTAGGCGTAGCGATTGCCGAAACGCGATGGCACGACAGGCGAATAGCCGAACAGCCGCACCTGTCCGCCATGTGTGTGGCCCGAAAGCGTCAACGAAACCCGCCCTGGCACAGTTGGGAAGATGTCCGGCTCATGAGCGAGCAGGATGACAGGCGCGCTGTCGCTGATCTTGGCCAGTGTGCCGTCGAGATCATCGAACCCCTTGAACCCGTCGCCACGCTTGGCCGGCAGCAGAGCCAGTTGGTCGGCGAGCCCAGCGATCCAGATGCCATGCCCATCCTTCTCAAGGCGCACGACATCGTTCTCCAGCACCGGGATTCCGACTTTCTCCAAAGCCTTGCGCGCTATGGTCGGCCCGGCTCCGGCGCGTTGCGCGAAGCCATCGTTCCACCAATCGTGATTGCCAAGGATCGACAGCACGCCGAGCGGCGCCTTGAGGCCCGACAGCGCGGACGCCCACTGCGATGGCGTGACCGGCCCCGTCACCAGGGGCATGCCCGCAATATAGTCGCCAAGCAGCACGATCAGGTCCGGCTGCAACGCGTTCGCATCCTCGACGAGCGAAGCGATCCGCTCCTGCGTCATCCAGGGCCGGCAGGCATGGATGTCGGCGAGCGCGACGACCCGCAGCTTCAGGCCACCAGGCCATTGCGGCGGCGTCAGCGCATAGCGCTTCACCTGCGTCAGCAGCATCGGCTCGAGGCCGACCGCATAGGCGCCGAGCGCGGCAGCCGTCAGGAACGACCCGCCGATGAAGCGCAGGAACCCGCGTCTGGTTATCATTTTGTGGCTCCGGCACTTGGATCGCGGCGGCTATAAAATCCACGATTGCGCCGGCAAATCGGCAAAGACGAGTAGATTTTGCGCAGAGCGTTCACGGATGCTTGATCCCTGGTGGTCTGGAACCTGCGCCTGACCGCTCGCGCCGCTACTCCTCCTGGAACAGATTGATCTGCTGCTGCGCCAGGTCCTTCGGCGCATCGAGGCCGAGATGGCGCCAAGCATTGGCCGTCAGCATACGGCCGCGCGGCGTGCGCTGGATGAACCCCTGCTGGATCAAATAGGGCTCGATGATGTCCTCGATGGCGTCGCGTGGCTCGGACAGGCCGGCGGCGATCGTCTCGATGCCGACCGGCCCGCCGCCAAAATTGCGCGCGATCATGGAGAGATAGCGGCGGTCGAGCGCGTCGAGGCCGAGCGCGTCGACCTCGAGCCGGGTCAGCGCTTCGTCGGCGATCAGGCGGTCGACATGGCCGTCGCCGGCGACCGAGGCGAAATCGCGCCCGAGCCCCAACACCCGCCCGCCAATGCCGGCCGGCCCCCGCGCGGCCCCCGCGCTCCCCCCCCCCCCGCCCCGCCCGGCGGCGTTTGGGGGGGGGCCCCGC
>NZ_JAFFIW010000058.1 GCF_018588885.1 Mesorhizobium sp. dw_380 | reverse complement strand
AAAAAGGAACTTCAACCCTCGCGGCAAGGGCCACAAGGGGGCGAAAACTTCGGCATCGGCCTGGCGATCAGGGCAAAGACGCTCGAGAAATCCCGGCGCGATCGTGCTGCATCTGGCTGCGGGCTTGACCTAGAGCAGTTCACCGTTTCACGGAAACGGCGAACTGCTCTAACTCTTTGTTTTGACGCAATTCCGGGCGGAAAACCGTTCACACCTTTTCCTGGAATTGCTCTAGCGCGCCTTGGCCGTTGCCAGGGCCCGCGAAAAGGCGGTCGCAAAACTCTCGCGGTCATCAGGATTGAGGAAGCCGCCGATCGCAACGTTCTGGCCTTGCCCCTCAACCGTCATCCCTGTGATGCCGATCTCGGCGTGACGGGCGACCGAAAACCGTGCCCAGAACGGGTTGAAGCGATGGGCTTCCGATTTTCCCGAAGGCGCGGTCTTGCGAATGTCGAGGCTGGTGCGTGAGACCGATACTTCCTCGCGGGCGCGGGCGGCCCGATAGTTGGCGCGAAAGGCGATGTAGACAGCAAGCACGTCGAGGCCGAAGAAGCCGAACACCGGCCAAGCGCCGCGTGACAGGAAAAACGCGCCTGTCACGAGCCAGCCGAACAGCAGCGCCCCCATCAGGATGAAGAAGCCTGTCCTGCCCAGGGACCGGTGCGGGGTCAGCAGCGCCTGGAAGAATGGCTCGTCGGCCTGGAATGAGGCGTTTGTGTCGCTCATGACCGGATATTATAGGAAGGGAATGGCACCCCCCAAGTCCAAAGAGTCTTCCATGCCCAAAAAACAGCTGCCGGCCGGACGGCGTGACGGCCCGAATGCCAAGCCGCGCCCGCGGCCGGTGCGGCGCTCTTCACGCTACAGCCCGGCCGAAGTGCACGAGATCTTTCGGCGCTTTTCGGTCCAGCGACCGGAGCCGAAGGGCGAACTCGAACATATCAATGCCTTCACGCTGCTGGTGGCAGTGGTGCTTTCGGCGCAAGCGACGGATGCCGGCGTCAACAAGGCTACGCGGGCTTTGTTCAAAGTTGCCGACACGCCGCAGAAGATGCTGGCGCTGGGTGAGGCCGAGGTAGGAAAGTACATCCGCACCATCGGGCTGTGGCGCAACAAGGCCAAGAACGTCATCGCGCTGTCGCAGGCGCTGATCCGCGATCATGGCGGTGAAGTGCCTGATGACCGCGACGAACTGGTCAAGCTGCCCGGAGTCGGGCGCAAGACCGCCAATGTCGTGCTCAACATGGCCTTTGGCCAGCATACGATGGCCGTCGACACCCATATTTTCCGTATCGGCAACCGGCTTGGCCTGGCGCCCGGCAAGACGCCGGAAGAGGTCGAGCAGGCACTGTTGAAGATCGTTCCGGACGAATATATGCGCCATGCCCATCACTGGCTGATCCTGCATGGCCGCTACGTCTGCAAGGCGCGCAAACCGGATTGCCCGGCCTGCGTCATCGCCGATATCTGCAAGGCGCAGGAGAAGACCACCAGCATTCCGGCGCCGTTGGTGCCGATCGCTCCTCTTGAGACTGTGGTCGCCGATCAGTAGCCGTAACCGCGCGCCATCGCAGCCGCGAAGACCGGGATCAGCAGAAGACGAAGGCTTCGGCGCGAATATAGGTCTTCACCGAGGCCAGCTCGCTCGCCGGCACGGCAAAGGAGGGGGTGGAACTCGCTTGCCGGTTCCAGGAAATGAAACGCACGGTCGGGATGATCGACAGCAGGCCGACGACCACGAACGACGCAATCTTGGCCCAGAACACCCAGTTGTAGACGTAGAATTCCCAACCCTTGAGGCCATAGAAGACGCGGCCGATGCCGATGATGATGATCAGCGTAGCGATGATGCCATAGTGGCGGTCGATGCCGGCAAGCCGCTTGAGCGTGGCGGCGGGCAGGTCGCCGCGGATCAGCACGAATTCGGCGCCGATGATTCCTGCCAGGGAAAACACCAGCAGATGATGGAAAATGGCAAGCACAAGGTCGGTCGTGTCCAATGCTCGTCCCTCCGGGTTTGATGGCCGCGTCTGAAAAAGATCGCGTCGCCATGTCCTGAATCAGCCTGCCGGGAAAATAACACCGTCGGACGGAATTCCCATAACGGGCATGTGCGCGTCACTTCCTTGGATGATGGGCACGCGACGCGCTGGCTCTTGCACCGTGGGGGCGATTTGCTAAGCGCGAACAACAGCAGCGAGGCAGGTCCCATGAACAATCCACACGGCGTTCCGGTCATCGAGACGGAGCGAACCATTCTGAGGGCGCACCGGCTGGATGATTTCGACGCCTATGCCATGATGTGGGCCGACCCGACCGTTACCCGCTTTATCGGTGGCAAGCCGCGCACACGCGAGGAGAGCTGGATGCGCTTCCTGCGTCACGCCGGCCTGTGGTCGCTGCTCGGCTACGGTTTTTGGGCGATCGAGGAGAAAGCAACCGGCCGTTTCATCGGCGAGGCCGGGTTCCACGATCTGAAGCGCGACATGGAACCGTCGATCGAAGGCATTCCCGAAGCGGGGTGGGCGCTGGCGCCGGCCGTGCATGGGGCAGGCCTCGCCACCGAAATCGTCGGCCGTGTGCTGGCCTGGGGCGACGAGATATTCGGGCGCGCGAAGACCGTCTGCATCATCGATCCGGAAAACACGGCTTCGCTGAACGTCGCCAGGAAGTGCGGCTACAAGGAGGTGACGCGGACCCTCTATCACGATGCTCCGACAATTCTGCTGGGGCGGCGGCGCTGAGCGGCGTCATCGACTGGACATATCTGCTCTGCTAAGAATCGATCATCAAGCGAGGGGATGATCGATGCATGCATTCAAGACAACCGTGATGAAATTCTTTTGGGCGGGGCTTGTGCTCATGCTGGCGATGCGGCTTGCGGCAGCCGACGCAACGGTGCCGACCGCCGACATCAAGGGCGCTGCCGACAATCAACTGGCCAAGCGCTACGAAGGCTCCTTCATTGTCTCCTACCAAAAGCTTGCCTTCACCGATTTCAGCGTACCGCTGTCGCCCTTGAAGCCAAGTGCCGATCCGAACGCCCGCGACACGATGAACAATCGGGTTTTCGCGCCAGACAAGAAAGCCGAGGTGGAGGGTGCCCTGACCCGTATTGCCTATGTGTTGCCGGCCGAGCGCTCGCCGCTCGAGGTGTTGCGTAACTATCAGGATGTGATCAAGGCAGCCGGCGGCGAGGTCCTGTTCGAATGCAAGAAGGAGGAGTGCGGCGGCGCCTCTGACCGTTCGTCGAGCGGCGGCGGCGGCGACATGAGCCTGACGATGTATTCCTTCCATGAGAGCGATCTCAAGGACGCGGCTTTTTCCAACGGCGCTTGCGCATTGGCTTCAGGCATCAACGACCAACGCTATTTCTCAGCCAAGGTGCCGCAGGACGGCGGCGATGCCTATGTCACCGTGCAGACCTATTCCCTGACCAACGATCTCTACTGCAAGGCGCTCAATGGCCGCACCATTGCCGTCGTCCAGGTGCTGGAGCCCAAGGCGCGCGACAAGAAGATGGTGGTTGTCAAGGCGGCAAAAATGGCGGATTCGCTCTCCGCCACCGGCAGCATTTCGCTTTATGGCATCTTCTTCGACACCGACAAGGCCGACATCAAGCCGGAGTCCGGGCCGACACTGAAGGAGATTTCGACACTGCTGGCCAATGACCCAAAGATGGCGGTGATTGTCGTCGGCCATACCGACAATCAAGGCGCCTTCGACTACAATCTCGACCTGTCGTCGCGGCGCGCGCAAGCGGTCAAGGCGGCGCTCGTAGCGAAATACGGCATCGATGGTGCGCGGCTGACAGCGGCCGGAGCCGGCATGATGGCGCCCGTCGCAAGCAACGACGACGAGACCGGGCGAGCCAAGAACCGTCGCGTGGTTCTGGTCAAGCTGAACTGAGCGCTTTAGCTGGCCTTGCGGCGCAGCTTCCGAGCTAGATCGGCGTTTTCTATTGCAGGCATGATGCCCGGGCCAAGCAGGACCGTCGAGGCGTCGAGGATCATCGTGTCGGCTGCCGCCCAGTTCCGAATAGCGCTATCGAGATAGCTGAAGTCCCGGAAATTCTGAAACAGTCAAATCAGCCCGGCGACGCAATTCCGGACGGAAACCGCCTCACACTTTTCCGGAATTGTTCCGTGCTTGGTCGACCGCCGCAGGCCCGGGAAGCTTCAGGGTCTTAACCAGCGTCGACAGATCCGGTTCATCGATGAGCATGGCCGCGTCGGCCGGCGCGAGCCAGGCCCGCTGCCGCCGCTTGGCTTCCTGCCAGTTGGCCAATTCCTCGGTCACCTCAAGCAAGTAGACGATGACGTCGACGCGGACAAAGCGGTTGGTCAGCCGTTTCCAATAGGAATAAGTGCCCGCTGGCTCACTCAGCGCCTTGCCAAGAACGCCGGCCTCCTCCTGCGCCTCGATGGCCGCCGCCTTGCGCCCGCTCTTGCCCTTCATCGGCCAGCCCTTGGGGACGATGAAGCGCTTTGTCGTTCTCGACGTGACCAGCATCACCTCGATATCGCCGTCGGCCGTCAACCGAAAGGGGATCGCCGCCACCTGGCGGATCCTTTCGCCTTTCTTGGCCTTGCGCACGGCCTTTTTCTTGGTGGCTGCCATTCGTTAAAATCCAGTCGGTGCAGCGCCCCATAGCGTGATACGGCGCCCTTGCAAGACCCAAACTGCCGAAGGGGCACCTGAAGGCCCCTAGCATGTAAGTCGGCTAAATAAAAGGGTGGTCCGCCTGTCAGCGACAGGTGCTCACAGGGGTATTGCCGATTACCAGTGTCTGACAGCTCGGCCTGACCTGCGGCACGACCGGCGGCGGCTGCTGGACGATCACACGGTCCTGCGCACGATACTGCTGTTGCTGCTGCTGAAATTGCTGCCGCTGAACCCGGTTCTGCAACGCCTGCAGATCGTTCTGCTGGATCAGCGCGTTGCGGTTGGCAGCGGGATCGACGACCTGCGCGGAAACGGGCACACCTGCCAGCAGGGCTACGGCCAACGTGGCCGATGCAAATATGATCAATGATCGAAGCGCAGACATCGCTCGTTCCTGCGAAAAAATTCTACTCCCGGTATATAGGGCGTTTACGCGGCGATGCCATGGTCGCCTTCAATTTCGACGGTACCGCAGACACCTACTATCCCGCAGCCCCGGCTCTGGAGATCGGCACCGACATTGCGCTCAGCGACGTCGCCAGTCTGCGCGTCTACGGAAAGGCCGGGGTGGAGTTTTCGAATAAGGAGTGGGAGATCGAAGGCCGCTTTGCGGCGGCGGAGAATCTGCCCGGCAATCCAGCATTGCACTTGACGGAGGCGGTCGATTCGCCGCTCTATCGAGTCGGCGCCGGCCTTGAGTTGAATGGCGTCAATGGCGCCGGCATGTCCGTCAGGTATAACGGCGCCTTCGGGGAAACGGTCAAACAGAATGCAGTCAGCGCGTCTTTCAAGGTCAGCTTCCAGGCTGGCTCGAGGCGGAGCCGGGCGGGAGAGTCTTGATGAGGAAATACGCGTATTTCGCAGCAGTGCTGGGTGCGGCCTGCATTGTCGGTCTGCCGGCCCTGGCCGCGCAGACGAAGGCCGACAAGGCGGTCGCGGCACCGGTGCCGGCTGCTGATGCGCCGCAACTGCCCGGTGGTGCATCGGCCTTGTCCGAAACCCATGGCGACTGGACGGTCAATTGTCAGATATCGGGCACAAACAAGGTCTGCAGCCTGTCGCACCAGCAGTTCAACAAGCAAAACAACCAGCGATTGCTGGCGATCGAGCTGTCGAGCAAGACCGGCGACGATGCGACCGGAACCCTTGCCCTGCCGTTTGGGCTGGCGCTCGCCAAAGGCGTCACCCTGACCATCGACGACCAGAAGCTCGATGGCAGCCTGCAGTTCAACACCTGTCAGGTCGTCGGCTGCCTGGTGCCAGTGGCGTTCGACGCGAATGTCACGCCGCTACTCAAGTCAGGCACGACGCTCAAGATTGATGCGTTCGCGGCGGATACGGGGCAGGCCGTGAGCTTTTCCATTCCGCTCAACGGCTTCGGCGGCGCGCTGGCCCGCACGGCGGAGCTCTTGTCCAACTGACGGCTTTAGGACGAAAACCCAGGCTGGATAGCTGTCTCACAACATAAATCCTCTGTATAGGATCGGAAACATCAGGCATCGCGCACTTCCAATATCGACGCGCGGAGGGCTCAGGCCTTACCCAGGAAGTTTTGCAGCAACGACGACCGTCTTGGCGATCGACGCCGGCTCCACCAGAAGGTCGTTCAGCCGTTCGAGCCCTGGCGCTCCGACTTCGAAGTGGGCCTGCCTGCTGGCCTCGTCCGGGAATACGTCGAACACGACGTAACTGGTGGGCCCGACCCTTACTGCGAACCATGCGGTCGTGCCCGCCTCGCCCTCGATTATCGACTGGGCGTGCTTGAACCGGGCTTCCAGTTCTTCTGCTCTGCCCTCTTTCACTTCTAAACGCACAAGAAATCCGAGCTTCACCATCGACAGTCCTTTCTTGACCTATGGGTACAAAATTGCGCAGCCTGAATCATTGCTCAAGCTCGTGGGCTAAATAAGTAGCAGCAGTGCTCTTATGGCTTTTTGAATTCGCGCGGCGTCGTCGGCTGCCCGCGCGCTAACGCTCATCCCCATAATGGAGATGAGAAGCAAACTCGCGATCTCGCCTGCATCGAGGTTTTTAGACAGTTCTCCACTTTGCTGCCCTTCTTCGACAACTACCAGGAGAGCATGCTCCATTCGCTCGAAAACGCTTCGCGCGATCGCCGCAGCCGGATCATCCTCGGCGCCGAGCTCCGTAGCGGTATTGACCGCCATGCAGCCGCGGCGCCGCTTTTCCGCATCGTCTATCGACGCAATTCGCTCAAGGGCGGCCTGCAACCTGACTTTCACCGGTCCAGGGCCGGCGAGCACAGATTTTAAGCCAACAATCCGAGCGTCGCCGTAGTGCCGAAGCGATTGTTCGAATAGCGCATGCTTGCTTGAGAAGACGTTGTACAAACTGCCTTTTCCGACGCCAAGTTCCGCCACCAATTCGTTCGGCGTCGTGGCGCGGTAGCCCTTTCGCCAAAACAACAAAGAGGCGCTTGCCACGGCATCTTGCGGATCAAATTCCTTGTGTCTTCCCATGACAAACTAAAACACGATTCTGTACCTTAGAGTCAAGAAAATGTTTTCGAAGAAGGGATCGCCGCTCATTATGGCGGCCGACACTGGCCCAACCCATTTCGTGATCCCGCTCAAGTCCAGACAACTCAAGCCAATCACAGCGGACGGAGCCACTCAACCCATTCCACGAAAATCCAGAGTTTCGAGCCAGGCTCTTAGTGCGCTCGCAGGCAACCGAACGCTGGTGATAGCCTGTCTACCGCCGGCGCTCCTTAAACGACTATCGTTTTCAGCCGCTCGGCGATGAGAGCGGCGAGCCGCACCGCCACCTCGTCCTTGGTCATCTCGGGCCATTCCTCGACGCCGGCCTTCGACACGATCCGCACCTGGTTGCGATCACCGCCCATGACGCCTGAAGGGCCGATGCCGCTCTCGTGCGACACATCGTTGGCGACGATGAAATCGGCGCCTTTCTTTCCGAGCTTGGCTTCGGCGTTGCGCAAGAGATCCTGCGTCTCGGCGGCGAAACCCACCACCAGGCCGGGGCGCTGCTTGTGATGGCCGACGCTGGCAAGGATGTCGGGGTTCTCGACCATGCGCAGCACCGGCGGTCCTTCGCCCGCCACCTTCTTGATTTTTTCACCGGCCGAGTTCTCGCTGCGCCAGTCGGCGACGGCGGCGACGAACACCGCCGCGTCGGCGGGCAGAAGCTGTTCGACCGCATCGCGCATCTCCTGCGCACGCTCGACATGGACGGTCTTCACGCCGGCCGGGTCGGCGATGCTCACAGGACCGGAGACGAGGCGTACATCGGCGCCAAGATTTGCCAATGCCGCGGCGATGGCGTGGCCCTGCTTGCCGGATGACCGGTTGGCGATGTAGCGCACCGGGTCGATCGGCTCATGTGTCGGACCGGAGGTGACAATGATCTTGCGCCCGGCCAGCGGCTTGGGGCCGACATCGAGCAGCGCCTCGATCGCGGCGACGATCTCCAGTGGTTCGGCCATGCGGCCTTCGCCGGCCTCATTGCTTTCGGCCATCTCGCCTTTGGCCGGCCCGACGAAGGCAATGCCATCCTTGCCCAATGTCGCGCGATTGCGGCGTGTGGCAGGATGTGTCCACATCCTGGGATTCATGGCCGGCGCCATCAGCACCCGCTTGTCGGTGGCGATGAGCACTGTCGAGGCAAGATCGTTGGCATGGCCGTTGGCAAACTTGGCCATCAGGTCGGCGGTCGCGGGCGCCACCACCAAAAGGTCGGCCTCACGCGATAGCCTGATGTGGCCGACATCGTGCTCGTCATTGCGGTCGAACAATTCGGTGAAGACGTGGTCAGCGGAAAGCGCGCCGACAGAAAGTGTGGTGACGAATTCCTGCGCCGCCGATGTCATGACGACCCGCACCGCGGCACCGCGCTCGCGCAGCCGGCGGATCAGGTCCAGCGCCTTGTAGGCGGCGATGCCGCCACCGACGATGAGCAGGATGCGCTTGCCGGAGAGCGCGCCGCGCGGCAAGACCTTGCCCGCCGGGGAGGCAGCCGCAGTTGCCGCGCCGTGGGCGCTGGTCAGTTCGCGGAGGGTATTTTCGATCTGATCGATACGGCCGGGCTCGAGCTGACTGTGGACCGCGGCCCGGATCATCACCCGCGCCTGCTCCTCCATCGAACGGCTATTTTCCGCCGCCAGCCGGCGCAGCAGCTCCTTGATCTCACCGTCAAGGTTGCGGATCGTGATGCTTGCCATCTGATTGCACTCTGCCCCACGTTGTCCGATTGCAATGATAGCAATGCAATCAAGTCCCCGCAAGTTATGGGACCAAGACCCGATAGTTGGGGCTAAAGAATCTTCCAGGCGATATAGACCAGGGTCAGCGCGATCACCCACAGCGCCACGCGGCCGGAGCGGCTGTAGCGCGCCTCGGCCTTGCCGATGGCGTGGGCGGTTGTCTCGTCGAAGCGCAGCCCATGCTCGGCCATCAGGTCGATCTCGCGCGACAGCCGCTCTGTGCGCACCGCAAGCTCAGGCACCTGGCGAAGCAGCGCCAGCATCGCCTTGCCGCTGTCGCGCGCATCGGCCAGCATGCCACGCGGGCCGAGGTTGCCCGCTATCCAGCCGCTGACCACCGGTTCGGCCGTCTTCCACATGTTGAAGCCCGGATCGAGCGTACGCGCGACGCCTTCGACCACCACCATGGTCTTCTGCAGCAGGATCAGTTCAGGCCTTGTCGCCATGTCGAACAGTTCGGTCACCTCGAACAGCAGCGTCAGAAGCTTGGCCATCGAAATGGTCTCGGCCGGCTGGCCATGGATCGGCTCGCCGATGGCGCGGATCGCTTGCGCGAAGGCGGAGACATTGTGCTGGCGCGGAACGTAGCCCGCCTCGAAATGGACTTCGGCAACGCGCAGATAGTCGCGCATGATGAAGCCGTAGAGAATTTCGGCGAGGAAGCGGCGCTCCTTCTTGCCGAGCCGGCCGGCGATGCCGAGATCGACGGCGACGATGGTGCCGTTTGCCTCGACGAACAAATTTCCCGGATGCATGTCGGCGTGGAAGAAGCCGTCGCGCAGTGTATGGCGCAGGAACGACTGGATGAGGTTGGCGGCGATCGTCTTGAGGTCGTGGCCGGCCGCTTCAAGGCCTGCGATGTTGTTCATCTTGACGCCGTCGACCCACTCCATGGTCAGCACGTCGCGGCCGGTGCGCTCCCAGTCGACGGATGGCACGCGAAAACCGGGATCATTCCTGGTGCTTTCGCCAAGTTCCGAGAGTGCCGCCGCCTCGAGGCGCAGGTCCATCTCGATCCTGGTGGTCTGGGCCAGAGTCTCGGTCACCTGGACAGGCCGGAGCCGGCGCGATGAGGGGATGTATTTTTCCTGCAGGCGGGCGGCGAGGAAATAGCTTTCGAGGTCATGGAAGAAGCGGCGGCGCACGCCGGGCCGGATCACCTTGACCGCGACCCTGGTGGCGGCGCCGTCATGGATGGTTTCGGCGGCATGGACCTGGGCGATGGAGGCGGCGGCGACCGGATCGCCGAATTGCACGTAGAGATCGCCGACCTTGCGCCCGAGCGAGGCTTCGATGGCCGCGATCGCGTCGGCCTTCGGAAAGGTGTGCATGTTGTCCTGAAGCATGGCGAGATCGAGCGCCATGTCGTTGCCGACGACGTCGGGCCGTGTCGCCAGGAACTGGCCAAGCTTGACATAGGACGGGCCGAGCCGGACCACCGCCTTGGCCAGCCGGTCGCTGCGCTGATAGGCCAGCGCGCGGCGGCGGGTGAACAGCCTCGCCAGCCGCCAGCCGAATTTCGGCAAGCCGGACAACTCCTCGCCCGGCAAGGCGGCGACAACGCCCTCGCGCACCAGCACCCAGCCGGCCCGCATGAGCCGAAATCCTGCACTGAGCGTACTCATGACTGCGCCCGTTCCGCCGGTTTATCGAACCAGCGCAGGCCGCATCGAGAGTGGGAAAAGCGGTCGAGCCTCAAAGCTTCCAGCCCGAATGCAGTGCCGCGATGCCGCCGGAATAGTTGCGGAAGGAAACGCGGTCGAAGCCCGCGCGGGTGATCATGGAAGCAAAGTTTGCCTGGTTGGGAAATTTCGCGATCGATTCGACCAGATAGGAATAGGGCTCGCCGTCGCCGGTGACCATCTTGCCGATCTTGGGAATGGCGTTGAACGCCCAGGCTTCGTACGCCTTGTCGAGCAGCGGCATCTCGACCTCGGAAAATTCCAGGCACAGGAACCGGCCGCCAGGCTTCAGCACGCGGAAAGCTTCGCCGAGAGCGACAGCGATGCGCGGCACGTTGCGAATGCCGAAAGCGATCGTGTAGGCGTCGAATGTGGCGTCGGCGAAGGGCAGCTCCTCGGCATTGGCTTCAACGAAATCGGTGTTGCCGGACAGGCCCTTTTTCTGCGCCCTGTCGCGGCCGACGGCGAGCATCGAGCCGTTTATGTCGAGCACGGTGGCGTGAGCATGGCCGTGGCTGGCGTCGACGATGCGGAACGCGATGTCGCCGGTGCCGCCGGCCACATCCAGGACCTTCCATCCCGCACGCTTGGGAGGGTTGAGCCAGGTGACCATGGCATCCTTCCACAGCCGGTGCAGGCCGCCCGACATCAGGTCGTTCATCAGGTCGTAGCGATTGGCGACCTTGTGGAAAACATCGTTGACCAGGGACTGCTTCTCGCCTTCCCCTACACGCTTGAAACCATAGGAGGTTTCCATGCCGCCCGCGGCCGTGGTTCTCTCAACTGACATTTTTTTGATCCGCCATAAAACCGGCGGGACCATAGCCGATCGATGGTGCGGGCGCTATTGTTTAAGGCGCGGTGTTCAGCCGCGCTTCCAGGTGGTGGGTTTTCAAGACCTGGACTGACCGACGGGATGTTTGAATGCCTTTGAAAGCGGAACTGCACTGCCACATTGAAGGGGCAGCGGCGCCAGAACTCGTCATCCGCCAGGCGCAGAAATACGGCAAGGACACTTCCCCCTATATCCAGAACGGTTCCTTCATCTGGCACGATTTCAGCTCCTTTCTCGCGGCTTATGACTTCTCCTCCGACTTGTTCCGGACCGAGGAGGATTATGCGCGGCTGGCCGACCACTATCTGACCAGCCTTGCCCGTGACGGAGCAATCTATTCCGAGGTCTTCACCTCGCCGGACCATGCGACAAAAGCCGGGCTGTCGCCCAAGGCCTATACCGACGCGCTCGGCGAAGGCATGCTCCGGGCCAAGGCCAAGACCGGTATCGAGGGCCGCATGATCGTCACCGGCGTGCGTCATGCCGGCGTCGAATCAATCGAGCAGGCGGCGCGTTTTGCGGCACGCTGCGGGCATCCGCTGGTCACCGGCTTCGGGGTCGCGGGCGACGAGCGGATCGGAGACATGGAAGACTATGTCAGGGCTTTCGAGATCGCCCGCGAGGCCGGGCTCGGCATCACCGTCCATGCCGGCGAGCTGACGGGTTGGCAGACCGTCAAGGCGGCACTTGACCACATCCGCCCCTCCCGCATCGGCCACGGCGTGCGCGCGATCGAGAATCCGGACCTTGTCCGGCGCATCGCCGACGAGGGCGTCGTGCTGGAATGCTGCCCCGGTTCCAACATCGCGCTCAAGGTGTTCGACAGTTTTGCCGACCATCCGTTTCCGGCGCTCAAGGCGGCCGGCTGCAAGGTGACGCTCAACTCCGACGACCCGCCCTATTTCTGGACCTCGCTGAAGCGCGAATACGATATCGCCGCCGAGCATTTTGCGATGAACGAGAAGGCGTTGGCAAACGTCACCCGTACGGCCATCGAGGCTGCTTTCGTCGACAGGAAGACAAAGACCGCACTTCTTGCCCGGCTGAACGGGGCGGCACGCTGATTTCCGCGAAATCTGTGGTCCGGTGGAGCCAAGCGGTTCCTTGGCCGGCGCATAGTCGCTAGGGTCTCTCGACTGCCTGAAGCGCGTGCGCGCATCGGGCGACACGCATCAGGAGAACATCATGAAGGGCGTCACCGTCGTCGATCATCCGCTTGTCCAGCACAAGCTGACCATCATGCGCAAGAAGGAGACCTCCACGGCGGGTTTCCGGCGGCTGCTGCGCGAGATATCGCTGCTGCTCGGCTACGAGGTCACCCGGAATCTTGAACTGACGACGACGACGATCGAAACGCCGATGGAGACCATGGAAGCGCCGACGCTGGAGGGCAAGAAGCTGGTCTTCGCCTCGGTACTGCGCGCCGGCAACGGCTTGCTGGAAGGCCTGCTCGACTTGGTGCCGGCAGCCCGCGTCGCCCATGTCGGCCTCTACCGCGATCACGAAACGCTGGAAGCGGTCGAATATTTCTTCAAGGCGCCGAGCGATCTCGCCGACCGGCTGGTGATCGTTGTCGACCCGATGCTGGCGACAGCCAATTCGGCGATCGCGGCGATCGACAAATTGAAAGAGCGCGGCGCCACCAACATCCGCTTCCTGTGCCTGCTGGCGGCGCCCGAAGGCATCGAGCGCTTCACCAAGGCGCACCCGGACGTTCCGGTCTTCACGGCCTCCATCGACCGCCAGCTCAACGAGAAGGGCTACATCATGCCGGGGCTCGGTGATGCCGGCGACCGTATGTACGGGACGAAGTAGTACCAGGCAAAGTTGCCTGGTACGATTTACCAGGCGTTTACGCAAAGACATGGTTTCGGCGTGCGTTAAAGCGGCAAACACGATCGGGTGCTAAAGGATCACCTGTAACCAAGGCATGATCCATGCTGCGCAAGCTTCTCATCCTCAGCGTTTTTGCCGGTGCATCGGCATCGATTCCGGTTGTCTACCAGTCGAATCCGCAGGTCTTCGAAAATTTGCTGAAAACGGCGGTGGCGGCCAGGCCCGGCGCCGTGGTCCAGCCTCAGCCAAACGTCAACCTGGCATCCGTTCCCGCCAAGCCGGCGACACCGCTGCCGACCGGCCGCAAGGTCGTCGTCAATGCGGACGCACGAGGACACTTCTCGTCGATCTTCAAGCTCAATGGCCGTCAGGTCGATGGCATGATCGACACCGGCGCCACGCTGGTCGCGGTCAATACGTCAACGGCGCGCAGGATCGGGCTGTCGCTCAACCCGTCCGACTTCAGCCACGAAGTCAACACAGCCAACGGCTCGATCAAAGCGGCCGTGGTGATGATCGACCGCCTGCAGATCGGCAGCATCAGCATCGACGACGTGCAAGCCATCGTGCTCGACGACAAGGCGCTGGGCACCAATTTGATCGGCATGAGCTTCCTCAATCGGCTCGACAAATTTCAGGCCGAAAACGGCACGCTGCTGCTCGCCCAATAAGCAAGGCCGGTCCGTTCAGCCGCGCGGCAGGATCCGCCGGATGACGGTTTTATCCGCCGGCGGCTTCGAGGCTCCGATGGCATAGGCCGAAAGCACCGCGGCGGCGGCCGCCTCTGCATCGGAGGGTGAGCGGGCGTGGATTAGCGCCAGAGCATCTCCAGCGCGTACTTCCGCGCCTATCGGCAGCAGCCTGGTGATGCCGACGGCGGGGTCGATCTTGTCGTCAGGCCGGGTGCGCCCGCCGCCCAGGCCAACGACCGCGAGGCCAATGTCGCGGGTGGCGATGCCGGAGACGAAACCGTTCGTCGTCGCCTTGACCGCGAATTCGGTTGCCGCCCCGGCCAGATATTTTTCCGGTTTCTCGATGAAATCGGCGGGGCCGCCGAGCACGGTCACCATGCGCGCGAAGGTGGCGGCGGCGCGGCCGCTGGCAAGAGCCTCGGTGGCGCGCCGCATGCCATCCTGGTTGGACGAGACCAGTCCCGCCGACTGCAGCATTTCGGCGGCCAGCGCCAGCGTCACATCCTCCAGCCGCCGGTCACGCAGACGGCCGGTCAGGAAATCGACGGCGTTGCGCACCTCGACGGCATTGCCCGCGGCCGAGGCCAGCGGCTCGTTCATGCCGGTGATCAAGGCCGAGACCTTCAATCCGGCACCGCTGGCGACCTCAACGAGGCTGCTGGCGAGTGCGGTCGCGTCGCGCGACTTCTCCATGAAGGCGCCGTTGCCGACCTTGACGTCCAGCACCAGCGAGCCCAGGCCGGCGGCCAGTTTCTTCGAGAGGATCGAGGCGGTGATCAGCGGCACCGATTCCACCGTTCCGGTGACGTCACGGATCGCATAGAGCCGGCGGTCGGCCGGGGCGAGATCGGCGGTCTGGCCGATGATGGCGCAACCCGTTTCGAGCACCGCCTGGCGAAACAGCGCGATGTCGGGCTGGCTGGCATAGCCGGGGATCGCATCCATCTTGTCCAGCGTGCCGCCGGTATGGCCGAGGCCGCGGCCGGAGATCATCGGCACATAGGCGCCGCAGGCGGCGACGATTGGCGCCAGCATCAGCGAGACATTGTCGCCGACGCCGCCTGTGGAATGCTTGTCAGTGACGGGGCCGGGCAGATCCGACCAGTCGAGCACGTCGCCGGAATCGCGCATGGCCAGCGTCATTGCCACGGCCTCGTCGCGGCTCATGCCGTTGAAGAACACCGCCATGGCAAAGGCTGCGACCTGGCCATCGGTGACGGCACCCGAGGTCACGCCGTCGATGAACGCAGCGATTTGACCAGCCGACAGCTTCTGGCCGTCTCGCTTGTGGCGGATGATTTCCTGAGGAAGCATCAGCTCTCCAACAGCCCGTCGCGGAACAGGCGCTGCAGGACCGTTGCCAGCCGCGAGCCGCCAACCGGCGCCATGTCCTTGGTCTCCTGGTGCGAAAGCTCGGCTCCGGTCATGCCGGCCGCCAGATTGGTGACGACCGAGCAGGCGGCGACGCGCAGGCCAAGGAAGCGGGCGAGAATGACTTCGGGAACGGTCGACATGCCGACGGCATTGGCGCCCATGATGCGCGCCATGCGGATTTCGGCCGGCGTTTCGAAACACGGGCCGGAAAACCACATATAGACGCCTTTATGCAGCTTGGTGCCGGTCGCCTTCGCCGCGCGTTCGATCGCCTTGCGGATGCCGGCATCATAGGCTTCGGTCAGGCCGACGAAGCGGCGGTCGCTCGGCTCGCCGATCAGCGGATTGGTGCCGGAAAAGTTGATGTGGTCCGTGATCAGCATGACCGAGCCCGGCGGCATGTCGGGATCGACCGAGCCGGCGGCGTTGGTGAGGATCAGTTTCGTGATGCCGATGCCGGCGAGCACTTCCAGTACCGGCCGCATCGCCGCCGCGTCGCCATGTTCATAATAATGGGCGCGGCCGGACAGCATCAGCACCGGAGTACCGGCAAACAGTCCAGCCACCACTTCGCCGGCATGGCCGCTGACGCCGCTCCTGGGAAAACCCGGCAGGTTGGCATAGGAGACGCGGATCGGGTGCTCGATCCGGTCGACCAGGCCGCCAAGGCCCGAACCCAGCACCAGTGCTGTCGACGGCGCCAGGCCGTCCAGCCTTTCGATGAGATGGTCCACCGCCTTCTCGGTCATCGCTGCTGCCTGCTCTTCATTTCAGCCAATTCTTCATTTGAGGATGTCGCCGCGGAAGCCGTAGGGCAGCATGTCGCCCATGGTCACGGTCTCGACCACGCCCGTATTGTCGCAGAGGTAGAGTTTGGTTTCCGGGCGGCAAAACTCGGCCAGGCGCTGACGGCAGCCGCCGCAAGGCGAGCATTTGGCCATGCGTTCGGCAAGGACGGCTATTTCGACGATCTTGCCGCCGCCAGCCATGATGTAGTGGCCCAGCGCGGTGGTCTCGGCGCACCAGCCTTCGGGATAGGAGGCGACCTCGATGTTGGCGCCGGTGAAGACGCGT
Source organism: Mesorhizobium sp. dw_380 (assembly GCF_018588885.1). Taxonomy (GTDB): domain Bacteria; phylum Pseudomonadota; class Alphaproteobacteria; order Rhizobiales; family Rhizobiaceae; genus Mesorhizobium. Next base: position 10,344 of record NZ_JAFFIW010000058.1, on the reverse strand, counting down.
CCGTCCTCGGTGCGCAAGGCGGCGCCCACCGGAAATTTCGAGTAGGGCGCATAGGCCTTGGCCATCGCGGCCTTCGCTGCCTCGAACAGATCATGCGACATCCTGGTTGTTCTCTCCGATGATCGTGTCCAAATCCGGCGCTTGCCTCGCACCGAGCAGCCGAGCTCTCAGCGTTCCTTGACATAGGGCACGCCGCCGGCGCGCGGCGGGATTGCCTTGCCGATGAAGCCGGCTAGCAGGATGACGGTGAGGATATAGGGCAGCGCCTGCATGAACTGCACCGGCACCTTGCCGATGAGCGGCAGCGGCGAGCCTTGCAGGCGGATTGCCGCCGCGTCGAGAAAGCCGAACAGAAGGCAGGCGAACATGGCGTTGACCGGCTTCCATTTGGCAAAGATCAGTGCTGCCAGCGCAATGTAGCCCTTGCCGGCGGTCATGTCCTTCACGAAGCCGCCATTCTGCACCATCGACAGATAGGCACCGGCGACGCCGGTGAGGATGCCGGTGCAGATCAGCGCCCGGTAACGCAGCCAGGCGACCGAAATGCCGGCGGTGTCGACGGCGGCCGGGTTTTCGCCGACGGCGCGCAGCCTGAGGCCGAAACGGGTGCGAAACAGCACCCACCAGGTGAACGGCACCATCAGGAAAGCGAGATAGACCAGGATCGAGTGGCCGGAGATCAATTCCGCATAGATCGGCCCGATGATCGGCACGTCCCTGACCGCCTCGGCGCCGGGCCAGACAATCGCGTCGAACCGCTCGCCCGGCTGCAGCGCCGGCGTGCGTCCGCCTTGCTGGAACCAGGCCTGGCCGAGGATGATGGTCGAGCCGGCGGCGATGAAGTTGATCGCGACGCCCGAAACGATCTGGTTGCCGCGATGGGTGATGGAGGCAAAGCCGTGCACCATCGCGAACGCAACCGAGATCAGGATGGCCATGCCGAGACCGAGAAGGGCCGAATGGAAGACGGAAGCCGCGGCGGCGCCCGCGAAAGCGCCGACCAGCATCTTGCCCTCGAGCCCAATGTCGAAGATGCCGGCGCGCTCTGAATAAAGGCCGGCCAGGCAGGCCAGCAGCAGCGGCACCGACAGGCGGATGGTCGAGTCGAGTATCTGTACGATGGCGATAAAGACATCCATCTCAGGCGCCCTTTCCCTTGACCGCTTCCATGCCGACCGACCTCGGACTGAACGAGGCGAAAAGCGCCTGGATGTAAGGCCTGAACATGTGTTCGAGCGCACCGGCGAACAGGATCACCAACCCTTGGATGATGACGATCATGTCGCGGCTGATCGCCGGCATTTCGAAGGCCAGTTCGGCGCCGCCCTGATAGAGCATGCCGAACAGGATCGCCGCCAGCACGATGCCGACCGGGTGCAGGCGCCCCATCAGCGCCACGGCGATGCCGACGAAGCCGGCGCCGGAAACGAAGTCGATAGCGACATTGTGCTGGTCGCCCATAACCGGGTTGAGCGCCATCATCCCGGCAAGCGCACCCGAAATCATCATGGCGGTGATGATGATGCGGGTTTCCGAGATGCCGGCATAGCGCGCCGCTTTCGGACTGTGGCCATAGGTGCGCATCTCGTAGCCGAGCTTGGTGCGCCAGATCAGCAGCCAGACCAGGAAGGCCATGGCCAGCGCCAGCAGGAAGGTGACGTTGAGCGGCGCCGAGCGGATCTTGGCGCCGAACAGCTCGATGATCCAGTTGAGCTTCGGCAATTCCGCGCCCGCCAGAAAGTTGCGCGTCTGCGGTGCCTGCGAGGCCGCCGGCTTCAGGGGGCCGACCAGCAGGTAGACCATGATCGAGGCGGCGATGAAGTTGAACATGATGGTGGTGATGACGATGTGCGAGCCACGCCTGGCCTGCAAATAGGCGGGGATCAGCGCCCACAAAGCGCCCACAAGCGCCGAAGCGACGATGGCCAGCGGAAATGTCAGCCACCAGGGCAGCACGCTGTCGAAGGAAAGGCAGACGATGGCAATGCCGAGGCCGGCGATGTAGGCCTGCCCCTCGGTGCCGATGTTGAACAGGCCGCAATGCGCCGCCACCGCCACCGAAAGCCCGGTGAATATGAAGGTGGTGGCATAGAAGAGGGTAAAGGCGATACCTGTTCCCTTGCCGAAGGCGCCCTCGACCAGGATGACGGCGGCGCGGAAGGGATTTTCGCCGACCAGCAGCACGACGAAGCCGGCGACGATGAAGGCCACCGACAGATTGATCAGCGGGATCAGTCCATAGTCGGCCCAGGCCGGCAATTTGGCGTAAGGCGTGCTCATTCCGCCGCCTCCTGGCGCTCGACGCCAGCCATCAGCAGGCCGAGCTCACCTTCGGTCGCCTCCGGGCCGCGCTCGCCGACGATGCGGCCGGCAAACATCACCAGGATGCGGTCGGAGAGCGAGCGGATCTCGTCGAGCTCGACCGACACCACCAGCACGGCCTTGCCCTGATCTCGCATGGCGATCAGCCGCTTGTGGATGAATTCGATGGCGCCGACATCGACGCCGCGCGTCGGCTGGCCGACGATCAGCACACCGGGGTCCTGTTCCATCTCGCGCGCGAGCACGATCTTCTGCTGGTTGCCGCCGGAAAAATTGGCGGTCTTCAGCCGCGGATTGCCGGGACGGATATCGTATTTCTCGATCTTGTCCTTGGCGTCGGCCATGATGGCGTCGACGTTGAGGAACGGCCCTTTCAGATAGCGTGGGTCGTCATGGTAGCCGAGGATGGAATTCTCGTTTTCCTCGAAGGCCAGCACCAGCCCGACATGATGGCGGTCTTCCGGCACGTGGGCGAGCCCGCGGTCGCGCAATTCGCCTGGATCGGCTTTGCCGGTGAGATCGATCGGCTTGCCGTCCAGCATGACCGAACCGGAAACGGCGTGCCTGATGCCGGAAATCGCCTCGAGCAGCTCGGATTGCCCGTTGCCGGCGACACCGGCAATGCCGACGATCTCGCCGGCGCGCAAATCGAAGGAGATGTCGTCGACCATGGTGACGCCACGGGAATCCTTGACCGTCAGGTTCTTGACCGCGAGCTTGACGGCGCCGGCTTCCGCCTCGCCCTTCTCGACCCTGAGCAGCACACGCCGCCCGACCATCAATTCGGCGAGTTCCCCGACGGTGGTTTTCCTGGTTTCCCTGGTCGCCACCATCGTGCCCTGGCGCATCACCGATACGGTGTCGGTGATGGCCATGATCTCGCGCAGCTTGTGGGTGATCAGCACCACCGTCTTTCCCTGTTCCTTCAACTGCTTGAGGATGCGGAACAGGTGGTCGGCCTCGGCTGGTGTGAGCACGCCGGTCGGCTCGTCAAGGATCAGGATTTCGGCACCGCGATAGAGCGCCTTGAGGATTTCGACGCGCTGCTGCAGCCCGACCGGCAGTTCCTCGATGATGGCGTCAGGATCGACCTCGAGCCCGTATTCACGCTCCAGCCGCTCCAGCTCGGAGCGCGCCTTGGCGATGCTCTTCTTCAAGAGCGCATCGGTTTCGGCGCCGAGGATGACGTTCTCGAGCACCGAGAAATTGTCGACCAGCATGAAATGCTGGTGCACCATGCCGATACCGAGCGCGATCGCGTCGTTGGGCGTCTTGATCGATGCCGGCTTGCCGGCGACGCGGATCTCGCCGCTGTCGGCCTGGTAGAAGCCGTAAAGGATCGACATCAGCGTCGACTTGCCGGCGCCGTTCTCGCCAACGATGCCGTGGATGGTGCCGCGCGCGATCTCCAGATTGATGTCGCGGTTGGCGCGCACGGCGCCAAAACTCTTGTTGATGCCGATCAGTTCGATTGCGGCTTGCGCCATGCAGCCTGTCCCACTCTTATTTTTTATCGCTTGGTCAAAATGCCTAGCATGACGCTCCGCCCATGCCAATCAGCCGGAGCAGCGCCCACTCTCGACAAATCCCTGCGCGCTTGTCAATTTCGAACGTGGCCGACGCTGTCACATTCGCTAATATGGCGACGTCGAAACTCGCATCACGATGCAAGGCATTGCGGTGCAGGATCAGGGATTGCGAATGACCATGCCAGACGACCGGCTGACGACGCTGGAAATCCGCGCCGCCGAGCAGGAGAAGACCATCGAGGAACTGTCAGGCCAGATCGCCGAGCAATGGACGGTGATCGAGCGCATACAGCGCAAGCTCGATGCCCTGACCGAACGCTTCCTGGCACTGGAGGAGCAGGCCGCCCCCGATGTGCCCGTGACCAAGCCGCCGCACTGGTGAGGAAAGGGGAGGGCGCGCAAGGCATGGCCAGCGAGAGCGACCGCATCGCAAGGGCCGGCGACTATGTGCTCGGCCTGATGAACGACAAGGACCGCGAACGGGCAGAACGTGATCTCGAGATCGATCCTGCTTTCCGCGATGCGGTGGTGCGGCTTGCCGAGCGCATGCATGTCTTTGACCGCGCTGAACCTTCCGGCGGCGACAATCGCTGGCGGCTGATCTCGCAACGCATCGCCGAACTGCCGCAGATGCGCCCGCCTGACCATGATGGGGCGAAACCTTCGGCGGTGATCCGCAAGCTGGAGCGCCGGCCTTACGGCGTCGGTGTGCATTCGCTTGGCGGCCGGCGCGGTGCGGTCATCGCCATTGTGCTGATCGCGGTCTTTGCCCTCGGCTATCTCGTGGGGGTTTGGTCGATGGGCGGTGCGCTTCTGCCCTGACCTCCAGGACAATCTCACAGGGCGCTGGCGCTGTCCCATGCGACTGGCCTGCCCGACCTCCGGCCCTCAAAAACAAAACCGCCGGACTTGCGCCCGGCGGTTCGAAACCTAGTGCTTACCGATCAATACGGGCAGGCGTTGTCGGCGGTATAGTCGTGCACCTCGATCTTGCCGGAGATGATGTCGGCCTTGGCCTTTTCGACGGCGGCTTTCATCTCAGGGGTTACCAGCGCCTTGTTGTTGTCGTCCATGGCATAGTCGACGCCGCCTTCCTTGAGGCCGAGATTTTGCAGGCCGCCCTTGAAGGTGCCGTTCTTGCCGTCCATGAAGGCGGTGTAGACGGCAACGTCGACGCGCTTCATCATCGAGGTCAGCACCTTGCCGGGCTGCAGGCCATTCTGGTTGGAATCGACGCCGATGCCGAGCTTGCCGGCATCAGCCGCCGCCTGCAGCACGCCGACGCCGGTGCCGCCGGCGGCCGCGTAGACCACGTCGGAGCCCTGGTCGATCTGCGTCTTGGCGATTTCACCGCCCTTGGCCGGGTCGTTCCAGGCAGCCGGCGTGTCACCGGTCATGTTCTGGATGACGTCGGTGGCACCGGCCGACTTGGCGCCGCCGACATAGCCGCATTCGAACTTGCGGATCAGCGGGATGTCCATGCCGCCGACGAAGCTGACCTTCTTCGACTTCGATGCCATCGCCGCCATGATGCCGACGAGGTAGGAACCTTCGTTCTCCTTGAATACCAGCGAGCGCACATTGGGCAGGTCGACGGCATCGTCGATGATGGCGAAGTTGAGGTCAGGATATTCGGCCGCGATCTTCTTCAGCGCATCCTCCCAGGCGAAGCCGGCCATGACGATCGGGTTGTGGCCATCCTCGGCGAAGCGGCGCAGCGCCTGCTCGCGTTGCGAGGCGTTGGACACCTCGAACTCGACATAAGGGACACCGGTCTCGGTCTTGAACTTCTCGGCGCCGTGGAAGGCTGCTTCGTTGAAGGATTTGTCGAACTTGCCGCCCAGATCATAGAGGATGGCCGGCTGCACATCCGCGGCGAAAGCCGGAAGAACCATTGCGGTTGCGGCCAGGAGGCCGAGAACGATACGTTTCATGTGATCCACACCCTGTCGGTTATTTTTTCCGTTACGCACCGCCTGCCTGCCCGGTTCACCGGCAGCCAAGCGACGTCAGCCAGGAGTGTATTCCCCTCCCGCTCATGGGCAATCTGGCACGGCCCGAAACAAAATTCACGCGGAATTTTGACCTTTTGGAAAAGCGTGCCACGGGCAAGCCGCGCCGCAGTCCGATCCTTGCGCGGAAGCCCTCAGGAGGTGACGGCCGGCATGGCGCAGGCAATGCCCGTGCCTTTGAGGTTGCAATAGCCGTAGGGGTTCTTCGCCAGATATTGCTGGTGATCGGCCTCGGCGAAATAGAAGGCGCGCCCCGGCGCGATCTCGGTGGTGATCCTGCCGTGGCCGGCGGCCCGCAGCGAAGTCCCATAGATATCACGCGAGGCGCTCGCCGCCTGGTGTTGCGCGTCGCCTGATGTATAGATCGCGGAGCGGTAGGTGGTGCCGATATCGTTGCCCTGGCGCATGCCTTGCGTCGGATCGTGGCCTTCCCAGAACAGCTGCAGAAGCTCGGCATAGGAGACGATCCTGGGGTCGAAGACGACCAGCACCACCTCGGCATGGCCGGTGAGGCCGGTGCGGGTTTCCTGATAGGTCGGGTTGGGCGTGATGCCGCCGGCATAGCCGACGGCCGTGATCCAGACGCCTTCGATCTGCCAGAACAGGCGCTCGGCGCCCCAGAAACAGCCGAGCCCGAACATCGCCGTCTCGAGCCCGTCGGGGTGGGGGCCCTTGAGCGGCCGTTTCGAAACGAAGTGCCTGGGCGCGGTCGGGATCGCGCGGGCGCGGCCCGGCAACGCCTCGGACGGCTTCGGCAGGTTGAGCTTCTTGTTCAGCATGTCGCTGAGAAAGAACATGCGCGGTCTTTCCTCCCTGGCAGGATGCAAGAAGTGGATCAGTTGGCGGCGAATTGCCCTTTGCGCCGCTGCCGCCTGTAGCCGATGGCGTAAAGCAGGAGGGCCAGCACCGCGAAGACGGCAAAACCCGGCTGATTGAGCACCCAGGCGATGGCGCCATCCCACAGCATCGGACCGGCCTTGGCGCGGACGAAGGTTTCGAAGGCCGCCCGCGTGTCCGGCGAGACCGCCAGCCAGCTTGCATTGAGCGGGGTCAGCACAAGGGCCGAAGCCGCTATCGTGCGCGTCGTGTCGAGCACCGCCATGATGACGGAAACCGACAGCGCGACCATGGCGGCAAGACGAAAAACGAAGCGAAACATCAAGCTCTCCCCCGGCCGATCCTAGACGCTTTCCAGGCTCCTCCGGCACGTCTCCCGAAACGAGAAATAGAGTGCGCGTGGCTTGCCCGCAACCGCGATACGCGAATTTGAAGGCTCGCGCTTTCTCTCGCTATGTCACCGGCCTACGCCTGCGCCGGTGGACGAGCCAGACGGCGACAATGCCGCCGATAATGGCGCCGACCACCAAACCGGCCAGGCCGATGAAGGCGGCGAAATAGCCGCAGCCACCCTCGAAGCAGCTTATCTCGGCGACATCGGCGATCACCGAACCGGCAAGGAAGCCGCCCACCGCACCGACGGCGGCGCCAAGGATGATACCGAGCAAGGCGGCGGCAATCGAGACGAAGACCGGCGGCGCTTCGCTTTCCGGTTTGGCATAGACGGTCTCGGCGCCGGAGCCACGGCGCAGCAGGTAGATGCAAAGCAGGCCGATGCCGATCTCGATGGCGGTGATGCTCAGGCTCCTGGCGGAGAAGACGAAATCCGGCACCGCAAGCACATAGGCCTGCCTTGCCAGCAGCCAGACGATGGTGGCGATCTGCCAGATGGTGAAATGGCGGGGGAAACGCGCTGAGCGGCCGAAGGCGAGGCCGAGCAGGTACAGCCCCCACAGGATGGTGATGACATTGGCGACGAGCCCGCCGAAGAGGAAATAGAAGATCTTGTCCGGCAGGCCTGAATTTCCGACCAGCCACCAGGCCGACGCCAGGCCATAGACCGACCACGCCATGACGAAGATGAGCCAGCCCACCGGGACATAAGACAGGTCGCTGGCCGGGCGCCCGGCTGGCGGCTGCGCCGAGCCCGGCATTCCACCGTCCGGTTTTTCACTGCCTGATGTCATGTCCGGACAATGCCCCCCGCAAAGCCTCGACTTACTCGACAGGTGGCCGGCAGCGAAGTCAAGCACGGCCGGCCTCGCTGCCTTGCCTGTGCACATCATTCGGGGCGCCGGTGCCCTGAAAACGGGTGCGACGGCGGCGTCGCGAAACGCTGTACGGCCGGCAAAGCGAATAGACTGCCGTTATGGCTTGGCATTCGGCGCGGGATCGACTAGATGAGCCCCGCGCCTGTTGCTTTGACGGCTCAGGTGCGGGGGAGGATATTCGCTGGTTGGGCGGTGTCCAGGGTGCGGAAATTCCGCATCAGCCCCAAAGGAGATGCATCTCCCCAACCCGCGCGGCGAAACCGGCCGGCGCGAAGGCAAGGACGGAGAGGTGGCCGAGTGGTTGAAGGCGCACGCCTGGAAAGTGTGTTTACGGGAAACCGTAACGCGGGTTCGAATCCCGCTCTCTCCGCCATATCATCAAAAAAATCAACAACTTATAGTGAATTTCAGAACTTACCCGCCAAAGAGCCCATCATGCAGGATGCTATTGATTTAGGCAGCTTGCGACGGCATGAGACATCCGGCCGGGGCGCCATTCCCATCATAAGACGATATCTTGGACCCATCGAGATCACAATTCTGGCAAAGGCGATGAGCGACTACTAGGCTGGGGTGAATCTGGCCTTTCTGTGTAGCGCTGTTCTGTAAATCCTTTGCGGCCGCCTCGATCGACACCGCGCGCGCGTCTTCGATGAATTGCTTAATCGCCTCTTCGCTCATGCGGGTACCATGCCTTGCGACATGTTATGCTGCCGCACTTTCCGAAGGGGGACACGATGCTGATGCGCGAATGCTGGTTGTTGATTGGGGTCGCAATTGGAGTTGCTGTGACTTTGGCGATCACAAGCCAAACTTGGCTGATCGCAAGCCTTGAATACAATCTGACCTGGGACCGGGGCCGAGATTGGGTTGGAGCTTTGTCCGGCTGGGCAGCATTCGTCGCAGCAGCGGCAAGCTTGCCCTATTTGATAGGACAGTGGCGCGAGGCCAAAAAGCAAACGAGATTCGTGATCGGCGACGAAGATCCAACCCTCGACGTCATCGAACATTTGAGAGACAAAAACACGCTTGTTATCAGAATAGTGAACTGGAATAGGCGGGCGATCTTCGTGAAGGACATTGCGGTCGCGTCCAAAACCAAACCCTCGAACATGACGGACCAGGCTGTCGTTTGGGACGCCAAGAACGAAGATGGTGATGTCGACGCGAAACTCCCCGTTCAGATCAAGGGCTGGGAAGATCGAGCGGCAAGGCCCGGCTTTGCGAGCCTCGATATCCTCCTGATTAGACAAGCAGCCGGTAGCGAGGAGAACTGGACGGCAGACAGCGTAGTGCCTTTCCCGCAGGATGCGAGCATAGTCGCGACCATTCAGCTGCTGGGCAACGTGCACCGCCTGCTTGAGCTCACCGCAAACGCGTTTCCTGCAAAAACGCCTTGATGCAGGCTCCAGCGCCCGGAGCGCGTTGTCGGATGCGCATGCCGATGTCATCAGTCGTCAAAACCAAGGTCAACGACGTCTTCAGCAAGGAACCAGTCTTGTGCCAGTTCCCTTTTCGGTCGAATTGGACGAGATAGGAGGTCGCCCACGATCGCGCCAAGCGCCAGCCCGCTGCTGGTGGACGGAACTACATTTCGACCCTTTCTGTCTGGCGCCTTCAGCCGAATTGCGCCTGCTCTTCAAAGATGTGCGAGCCGGGGTTCGCGGTGGTGCAAACTCGACCGACGCGCATATCTGGGGGTTCGAGTCGGAAGACCGCTACATCGCAACACCCACTATCGACGAGGCGTTCTTTTGCTATCGACGGAGCGCGGCTTAAATAGTCGAAATTCCATTTTGAGGAAGAGTCTGGCCGATGTCCTCCGAAGGCAGAGGGTCACGACTGCCTTTGCGGCTGACTACCCTCCTGCTGGTGTTTCTAGGAGCAGTCCATTCCTGCTGCGCATGGCAGGGTACCTTGTTCGAACCGCGTTTGCGAGCTGTCCGTCATGTTCCCCCCATTCCTCAGCCAAACGGCGTTTGCGTATCTACGTCGGCCCGTAACGCCCGATTCAGCATTCCAGCACTTCCGACCCACTATTGGTAACGGTACAGGGTTGCTCAGGTTAATAAAAGAAAGATTTGCCGTGAAACGCGACAGGCGCATGGAATTTGCCGCGTAGCCAGTAAGATGAATTCGGTTGTACGAGTGTACAACGAATTCTCTTCAGTATTTCTTGGGGCGAACGATAATGCAACATTATCGTTCGTTTTGTCGCGCCGACAGGCTGTGCGCTTTGGCGCGAAAATCATGGCGCAAAGCGCACGGCCGATTTACCCTCCAAAACCATGATTCGCCTCGATCCCGTCACCGCCAGCTCCTCTGCGCCCCCCTCTGTTCCGGGCTGGGCGCTAGGCGCCGGCGCCCCCAGCG
>NZ_JAFFIW010000057.1 GCF_018588885.1 Mesorhizobium sp. dw_380 | reverse complement strand
ATCGATCCGTTGCGGTCGTTCAGTTGTGAACGTCGCATAATGCGACGTGACCGCAAGCGGCTGTTCGCGCGCCGTCGTCTGAATGACGCCCACCCCCGAGCGGACCTAGCAATGACGGTTAGTTCGGCGGCTGCGCCTCTGGGACCCAGAACCTCCGCTCGTGGCCGATAGAGCCGCACCATGTAGCCCCAGCCAGCCATCATCGGCAGGCAGTTGGCAGCATTGCCATCGCGTCCTCCTCCTGACGAACACCTAGTACGGTCAATCTTTATGTGCCGCGCCGCGCCGCTCGAGCGCGGTCTTGCGGATGATTTCGGCGATCTCCGGGCTGCTGCCGCACAGCATGTGGAAATCCGCCGAGTGCAACGACAGGAGCGAGACCGCCGTTGCCGCGCTGACGGTCGCCGAACGCGGTTCGCCGCTGATCAGCGCCATCTCGCCGAAGAAGGCGCCAGGGCCAAGCTCCACCGGGTTCGGCGTCGCGACGCTGACGCGCCCCTCCACGACGAAGAACATCTGATCACCGGGCTCGCCATTGCGGCAGATCACGGCGCCCGCCGGCACCGTGCGAGGTCTTAACGCGCGCACGATCTCGACCAGCACGGCCGGGCCGAGCTTCTGAAACAACGGCACGGCCGCGATCAATTGCCAATTACGGACGAATTCCCCGCGACGGACTTCTTGATAGAAGCCCGTGGCAAGAATGCCAGCCCAGAGCGCGAAGATGCCGATGCCACTCATCATGACCACCCCGGCAAGGACGCGGCCGGCGAAACTTTCCGGAATAGCGTCGCCATAGCCGGTGGTGGACAGCGTGACCACCGCCCACCACATTGCTTGGGGGATGCTGCCGAACTTTTCCGGTTGGATGTCGCGCTCGATGACATAGGCCGCGAGCGCGACGGCGAACAGAACGACGCCGAAGAGCGTGGTGACGCCGATCAGGTTGCGCGCTTCGTTGGCCAGGACCCTGCCCAGCACCGGGAAGAAAGTCGAGTCGCGCAGCGGTTTCAGCAGCCAGACAGCACAGTAGAGGGTCCGGTCGGGCGTGCCGACGAGCAGAAATGCGGCGAGTGGAACCAAAACCGCGAGCACATCAATGGCAATTGCCGGCGTCCTGTCCCGAACGTCTCCCGCCCGGCGCTTGAGCAGCGTCGCGGCCATCTGCAGAAGATAGGCGCCCCAAATGACAGCGAGCAGGGCAGCCAGAGCCAGTCTGCTTCGTCCGGACATGTCCGGTGTCGTGAGCGCAGCCACCGCCAAAAGCCCAGGTGCGGCCAGCACCGCGTTGAGCGGCGCGTAAATTCTTAGGAAAGGCAGTACCGACATTCTAGGCCCACGAGCGGATACTTTCCTCCAGAATAGGATGCCTTCAAGGCAAGCGCAAAGGTGCTTACTTTCGCTGCGATGTTCATCACCAACGGTGAAACTCAGATGTCCGGGAAAGTGAACAGACAGGCCACGACCGGGAATGATCCGATCCAGGCAATTGCAATAGGTTTCGCGATGGTCAGCTTCGGAGAAAAGGCGACATGGGATCGCGACGGAAAACTGAAATATCGGACGGGGCAACGAGTCGCGGCAGAAGCGCCAAGCTGGCTGGCGATCATCGTCTCGGTTCGTCTAGCACCAGGCGTCGGGTGTGCTCAAAGATCGGCGTGATCGATGCGGCTCAGAAGGCTATTCGCCGATCGCGCCGCCGTGCCGATCAAGAGATCAAGCCATGCCAGAAGGCTGGCACGCGCATCATTCATCAACTCGAATTGGACCGGCCGACCCGTCTTTTGCTGAACGACGATCGTCCGGGTCCGGGGTCGGCTGCCGCTGACCAATTCACCGGTTTTAATCTATCGGTCACGGACGCGGTGCTGATCGAGGAAGAAGCGAACGGCCCACACCTGACGTGGGTTCGATGCTCGTCTTGCGGCTACATTCCAAGCTCGACGATCCTGCGAACCCGGATCGGCCCCCGCTCCGGTGCCGCTACGTCCGCAGCGCCGGAAGCGATTGGGCGCGCAAATGTTCCACGGACACCTGGAGGCCGCACCTTGGTATTTAAGCATAAATTCTGTTGAAGGGGCAGGATTTACGGCGCATATTCTTGGCGCCGGTCACCCCTTCCCTGGACTGGTCCGGTGCATGGCCCGGCTTGCGAAATGCTTAACTTTCATTGCGCAGGCCGGGCTGTCCACTAATTGGCTGGCGAACAAAAAGATCGGATGATTGGGGCTCCTCCGGCGGCCTCCGTGCATGGGAGTAGCGGGAGGCTGGTCTTCCGGGCAGGCTCCAACGCTTCCACCGGTCAGGAGGGCTGCCATGCTGTGTCACCAGAGAGATTTCCATGATCATGCGAAACCTCGGTCCGCTGGTCATAGCAGATCGGCAAAGCCGATCCGATGCAAAAACTCCTCGCGGACCCTGTCGATCACCGGAAATGCGACGGCCGAACCGTCATTCGCCGGATCGATGACGACGCGGAACGGCCGCTTTCCGAACGGAGCGTTGACGATGTTCACAACCGCGTCGGCAACCGTCTCCGGCTGCGCGCCTTCCGGCACCGTCCCAGAGAGCGCCTTCAGTATTGCGCTGCCTTATATTCAGCAAGCCGCGCTTTGCCGGCCGGGGAACCCGCGTGGGCAAAGTGGTTCATGCCTTTGGTAAAAGCACCGGGACCACAATCGAGGTTTCAATACCGAGGGGCCCCAGCTCGCGGGCATAGCAGACCGCAGCAAAATACGGACCCCGCATCGGCGGAACGCCCGCTGCGGTGCTGCTGCTGCCGACCTTACACTAAATTGTAGCTTTGGGATCGAGACGCTGACGCGATCCTGGGTGACGCGCCGCCGCACGGTCGCCATGATCGCCACCTCGTCGCGTACCTTGATGCTGCCCTTCGCCATGGAAAAGAGTCTGGCGCGTCTGGTGCCTTCGTCAAGCTGGCGCTAATATGGCAGCCTTGCTGGCTTGGGGAAGTGGAGTGCCGAAACGTCAGGGCAAAGGTGACTATCGCGGAGGATCAACGATCCTCTCGAACTCTGGCCATGGTTTCAGCCCGCTTGCTCCCGCCCCGACTCCCACAGGCGTCGAGGAAATGTGGTTGAAGCTGGGCTTTTGGTTCCCTGCATCTGAAGGGAAAAAGGCGAAGCGCAAACGGAAGCGTCGCGGACGTCGGCTATTATATTCCTGACCGCCGATGGCGGTTGCGGCGAACCCTTCAACGGAGATCGGCCATGCCTCAGAAACCCCTCGCCGATACTCTAGCCGCTGGCGAAACAGTCTACGTCACCTGCGGCCACCCGATGTGCTGCCGTGGACCCGACTCGACATCCAGGCGCTGATCGACAGGTTCGGGCCTGATCACGGCTCCATGCACCAGGATCTGGTCAGCCTGTTCGTCTGCTCGGCATGCGAGGCCGCAGGCCGCGATCGCCGGCCGGTGTTCTTCACATGCATTCCTGACAACGAACACCACCAGCAGGCGTGCATGAAGGACTGGAAGCGACGTTCAAGCCGAGGTAAAAAGATGGCCGGCGCCCTCGGTGAGAGGTTGCCTGAACGGCGCCGGCCCGACGGACGGAATAATAGATCCCTCCGCGTCTACAGCGATAGCCGATTCTTGACGTGTCGTCGCGCGGGTAGTGGGTCAGTTTTGAAAATGGCGCAAAGTAAATTTGGCCTTGCGCCACGTTTCATTAGGCGCCGATCGTCCACGTAGACCGAACGATTCACGACCATCTTGGTCGTATTTTTCAATCCAGTTAGTGCGCTCGATGGCGAGCCTTGTGCTTTCAATCGCGAGAGGTTGGCGGGCACGAGCTTTGCAAGATCTGCGTTGGCTGCGGTCTGACCCGAGTTGCCTTCCTCGGTGAGCGATACCAGCCTGAATGTAGTGTCGACGATTTGAACCTTAGTTGTGTGTGTCACGCCGCTTGAGGACCAGAGGAAGATAAGCTCGACTCGATTTGGCCCACGCCTCTCGTCTCTTGTAGGGCCGTGTACTAAGGTCTTTTGAGCTTCCTTCGCCTCGATGAACCCACTACCCCGCGCGCCATAGCTCGCGACAGGCAACAGAGCGCGTCGAACGACCGCGCGTCGGGCGCAGCGCAGAGCGACAGTGAGCCGAGAGATCAGGAACTGGAATATGCCGCGCGCGTTTCGCTTGACCGAACGTCCATGCAGGTGGATGACAAGCTCGTCAAGCTCGGGCCGGGCATGGCGGTGACAGTCGAGATTAAGACTGGCACGCGCAGTATCATCGGCTACTTCCTCTCGCCACTGGCGAAATATAATCAGGAAGCGCTACGGGAGCGATAAAAAGCAGCCGACGGACCTTCGTCCCCTCCCCCCTGAATGGCATTGAGAAGGCGAGCCAAAGCATTTTGCCGAAAAGTGCGAAGCGGTTTTCGGCATCATGCCCTATCGCATTGAGTTAGAGGCGGATTCAGATTTCAGGTCGATTCGACCTGAAATCATCTGGCTCTAGGTGTCCGAAACGCCTTTCGTCGACCTCTTTCGCGGAACGGGAACCTGAACGTGGCCAGCGGCATCTTGCAGACCACCCTTGTCGTCAGCGCCCGAGCAGGACGCACGAGACATCCTCTCGGCTGTCGGCAGGCATGCTCCTATTGGATGAGTGGGTGCGAACCGGGGCGTTAGGGCTACCCCCTATTCATGCAGGGGGCCTGGGTCCGGCAGCGTGCTAGGATTGTCCCCCCGCATTTGCGGAGCGGAACCCGTGGCCCTGAACATAGTCGGCCAAGCCATACCGAGCACATTCGCCTTCGAAACCAGTGCTCTCATCAAAGCAACTGGCTTCCGGGAATACGACGCGCGCTGGTGGATCGGGCATCCAGGCTCGGGGAAAGAACCCGAACTCAACCTGATGGGCGTGCAGGCGATCGGCATGGGGCTCGGCACCTTGATCCACCGAATGGGTGTAGGCCCAGACATTGTCACCGGCCACGACTTCCGTAGCTATTCCATGGCGATCAAGATGGCGCTGGTCTCCGGCCTGATGGCGGCCGGCGCGTGCGTCAAGACATCGGCCTGGCACTTTCTCCAATGGCCTATTTCGCCCAGTTCGCGCTCGACGCTCCGTCGGTGGCCATGGTGACGGCCTCACACAACGAGAACGGCTGGACCGGCGTGAAGATGGGAGCCCAAAGGCCACTGACATTCGGGCCTGATGAGATGACCGCTTTGAAAGCGCTCGTGCTCGGCGGCGATTTCGATCTCATCGGCGGGGGCAGCTATGAATTCGTGTCCGGATTTCGCGAGAGATACATCGAAGACCTGACTGCCGGAAGGAACTTCGGCCGAAAACTGAAGGTGGTGGCAGCCTGCGGCAACGGAACCGCCGGCGCGTTTGCACCGCAGGTGCTGGAAGGCATCGGCTGCGAAGTCATCCCTCTGGACGTCGAGCTCGACCATTCGTTTCCGCGTTACAACCCCAATCCCGAAGACATGCAGATGCTGCACGCGATCCGGGACAAGGTTCTGGAGACGGATGCCGATGTCGGGTTCGGCTTCGACGGCGACGGTGACCGCTGCGGTGTGGTCGACAACGAGGGCATCGAGATTTTCGCGGACAAGGTCGGCGTCATGCTGGCGCGAGACATTTCCGGGTTGCATGCGAAGTCCGTGTTCGTCGTAAGGGCCTCATCGAACAAACCGGAAATTGTCGTCGTGGTGGAAAGCCCCGTCTCGCCGGAGCGACGTCGCGAGATGTTCGAGGCTCTCGACGCCGTGCTGCGCCGCAATCCAGAGGTCGGAGCCTACAACCAGATATTCTGAGAGGAACTGGACCATGCCGGACCGGATCGTAAGTTTTGTCATGAGCGGGGGCGTCGGATCGCGGCTGTGGCCGCTCTCGCGCGAAGACAATCCCAAACAATTCCACGACCTTTCGGGCGACGGCTCCATGCTTGCAAAGACTGTTCGACGCCTCAAGGCCTGGACGGACGGAGAGACACCGATCTACCTGGTAGCTTCCGAACGGCATGCCGACCGCGTCATTTCGGACATCGGTCCGCTCGGCCTGAACGGCGGCCGACCGATTTTCGAGCCCACTGGACGCAATACCGCCGCTGTGGTCGCAATAGCCACCCTGCAGACGATCTCCGAACATGGCGGCGACGCGCTTGTGCTCGTGGTCCCCTCCGACCATGAAATATCGACCGAAAAGCAATTCTGGGAAACCGTCGCGACGGGCATGCCTGCCGCCGATTCAGGACGGATTGTCGTGTTCGGCATCAAGCCGACGCATCCCGAAACCGGGTACGGCTACATCGAGGTTACGGCAAATGGTGACGGCCGGGCCGCCGTTTCCGTTTTGCACTTTGTCGAAAAGCCCAATGTCGCGACGGCCCGCAAATATGTGTCTTCGGGAAGGTTCTATTGGAACGCCGGCATCTTCCTGTTCCGTGCCGACACAATGCGAAAGGCATTTCTCGACCTCCGGCCGGACATCTGGGACACTGCGGAACGGGCGTACAAGGCCGCACGGGCTGACGTCTCAGGGATTTACCTGCCTAAGGGCTTCTACTCGGCTGTCCCCTCGACCTCGATCGACTATGCGGTCATGGAGCATGCACGCGGTATTGCGATGGTTACGGCTTCCTTCCGCTGGAATGATCTTGGATCGTGGCAATCGCTGCTCGAAGCCAGCCCGACGGACCGCGACGGCAATGTCGTAACGGGCGACGTTGTCGCCATGGATTGCGGCAGCTCCTATCTCAGAAGCCAAGGCAGGCTGCTGACCGTCATCGGAATGAAGGATGTAGCGGTGGTGGCGACACCGGACGCGGTATTCGTCGCTCCCGTCAGCCACAGCCAGAACGTGAAGAAAGTTGTCGAACAGTTAGAGAAGAGCGGACGCCTTGAGACGAAGTTCACCGCGTCGGAAGACCGGATCATCATCAGCGGGTCATGGCGCAAGCGCGTCGAGCACTGGCTCTTCGAGGAAACTCTGCCTCTGTGGTCCACTTCAGGTGTCGACGATGTGTACGATGGCTTCCACGAGGCTCTCGGTTTCGATGCTAAACCCTTGGACAAACCCAAGCGGATGCGGACGATGGCTCGCCAGATCTACGCTTTCGCGGTGGCCAGGGAGCGCGGCTGGGCCGGACCGGCCGATAAGCTCATTGACCACGGCATCGATTTCGTCGCGAAATACGGCCGCACCGACCGCGGCGGCTGGGTACGCACCCTCAATTCCAACGGCAGCGTGGCCGACCCGGCCGAGGACGCCTACGACCATTCCTGCATGCTCCTAGCGCTTGCCCATGCTCACCGATGCGGTAATCAGGATGCCCTGCGGCTGGCAGAAGAGACATTCCATTTCATCGACACCCATCTCGAGGACGGCTGCTTGAACGGCTTCCTCGAGACGCCTGGCTGGAACGGGGTGCGGTTCTCGAACCCGCACATGCATATGCTGGAATCCTTCCTCGCTTGGCATGGCGTCACCGGCGACCGCGCCTACCTGCGTCGAGCGGCACGCGTCATCGATCTGTTCCGGTGCCATTTTTTCGACCAGGAGAGCTGGACGCTTGGGGAACATTTCGACGTCGATTGGCTGCCATTGCCGGGAGATGAGGGACAGTGGACCGAACCAGGGCACCATTTCGAATGGGCCTCGCTCCTCGTCGATTTCGCGCGGGCAAGCGGGCAGAAAGACTTGGCAGTCTACGCAAGGAAGCTCTATTCGTCGCGATCGCCAGCGGATTGAACCGAGCTACGGGTCTGGCCTATGCAGCCGTGTCGCGGCAGGGATTGCCCCTCGACCGGCTCTCTCGCAGCTGGCCACAATGCGAGGCAGTCAAGGCGGCCATCGCCTTGGATGGCATTGGCGGGGGTGATCTGAAACCCGAGATCGAAGCTCGTGTCGCCCGCCTCTTCCGATGGCACATCGATCCGGCACCGCTTGGCTTGTGGGTCGACAGGATTGACGAGCGCGGAAGGTCACTGGCGACAGAGGTCCCCGCGAGCATTTTCTACCACCTCGTAACGGCGTTGATGCAGTATCTGGACAAGACCGAAGGACAGGTAGAGCCTCTCCTCCTGTCAGCTTCGGTTATGAGCAAGACGGCTCCGAAGCAGGTCTACGGCTGACCCAACTGTCCGCCATACTCATGCGAAAACTAGATACCGCAATGACTTTGGCTCAACGATGATCCGTGTCAGGACCTTGACTTACCGCCGCCATGTTTTTGGCCAGTCCTATCAGACGCAGGACGGCCCGCTTTGGATTCGATCCGAGCCAGAGGCCCCTGATTGAACTGACGCTGTTTTCACCATTGAGCGGCCTCCATAGGGCGGTATCGGTAGTAACTGTCCTGGCATAGCTTTCCTCGGCCAACGTGACGCCTTGGCCGAGTTGCACCTTGAAGATGACTGTTGCCTGGTTCGCCCGACACGTTTGAACGGTCGGGCCGCCATCAGCCGCAATGCGTTCGAGCAAGCACAGGTCCAACGGCGGTCCTTCCAGCCCGACCGGAACGAGCAGACACATATCTGCAAGGTCGGACCACGTAAGCACCGGCTTCTCGACAAGTGAATGACAAGACGGCAGGAGCACAAACAGACGTTCCCGCCAAAACACCTCACTGCTACAGGATTTGACGGCGCCGATGTCGTGCGTGAACACAATGTCGAAATGCCGGCGGCGTATGGCTGCTAGGCGTTGCCCAGCTGGAACATTCTCTATGGTTAGCCTTACGTCCGGATACAGTTTGTTGAATCGATCGATGAGGCGCTTGAGGAACTCCCCTCCTGTTACCCAGCACAATCCAATCTTGAGCGTCCTTGCATCCTTGTTATCGCGTACGCGTTCAGCAAAAGCATCTAGCAGGCCTTCGTAGTGAGCCCGTACAATTTCGATCCAGGCCCGACCTGTCTCGGTCAGGCGAACTCCGCGCACGTGGCGCTCGAACAGCTGCATTTCCAAAAGCTGTTCAAGCTTGATGACGTTGCGGCTTACCGAGGATTCCTGAACCCTCAAGGCTCTTGCTGCCTGACGCAGGCTGCCGTGATCCATGGCTGCGAAGGCATAGGTCAGTAATTGGAGAGCGTTCCCGTTCCGCGTCATGTCGCTTGAGCTTTTTGGATATCGTCGCGGATGATGTCTGTTTCACCGCAGTGCGATTGGATGTGTCCGGAAAGGGGCGCGCTCAGGCGGATTAATAGCCCGGCCTGCCCGCAATGCCGCCCTCGCGAAGGACGCAGAGATAAACAACCCCTATTCCAATGAAAGCCTTGCAGTTGCCATTCCGTCGCTGCGTCACTCCGGGATTTCAGGTGGGGGAAACGCTGGCCTCGTAGACATATTCATGCGGGATGGCAGGCGCCGACATCTCTGAAATGTACAGGTCGAGATTTTCCTTGCTGTTGCTCGCCGCAAGACTGCAGAAATTGCCGCTGTTCCACGTCATCGTGCAGTGCCTGAAATGCGCACGCACAGCGCGCGACATCTCTGCCAGCGTCACTTCATTGTTGAACATGGTCCCGAGGACGTCCTTTTGCTTTTTTGCGATTTCGTCCGGGGGAAAATACCGAGCCTTGAAACCGTAATCCTTCTGGTACTCTCGACGCTGGTAGTCGCTTTCATCCGCCGCCCTGAATTTTTCGACGAAGACGAAGATGCCCCCCTCCTTGAGGTGCTGGGTCACGTACTCGATCTGCTTGGGCCTGTTCGGTGAGTACATCTGGAAGGTCGTGTCCTCGAGGATGACATCGAAGCCTTGCGTGAATTTCGCCAGCCGCCGATCAGATCCGAGCGCATCCTTTGTCAACCAGTGAAACGGGCCGATGAAGAACTCGGCGTGGGCCGGTTCGCCATAGGCCATGAACGACTTATAGTTCTCAGGATTGGGGCTGCACGATAGCGAAAGAATCTGCCCGTCCGAAAATTCGGACAGTGTTCTGGCCATCGTGCCTTCCGCCGTTCCAAGGCTGTACAGCGACAGCGCAGTACCACGGCGACGGGCATAGTTTAGCACCGCGTGGGCCATCCGGCACTCCTCTTCCAATCTGTAGGGAATGCTGCCGTGATAGTGCTGGTCGAAGAAGCCCTGCCGGGCGGCGTGAAGGCGAACGAGATCGCGCAGAAGTTCATCGCTCGGCAGAAGGCGCGCGTCGGCCTGAGGCTTGCGAACTGGCATCCCGCTTTTGCCCGCCGCGGTCGCGGCGAAAAATCCCGCGAGTTGGTTGATCCGTGGTCCTTGGTCGCACTCGGCCAGGAAATCCTTGAGACTTCGCATCACACTATGCCTCCCGCACGTTGCTTTGGTGAGCCGCCAAGAGGTCGATGGGGTATCTCCACTCAATTAAGAGTGATCTAATATTTCAAACTGGCTTCGAGTCCTGGCCGAGGCACTGGTAGGCTTGCTGAATACGAGCGGCTTTCCTGCGATTGCCATTTTTTTACTAAAGTCACATCTTCTACCAATCCTGAGTTAGTTGTGATTTGTCCAGCAACCTATGGTTCTGCACAACACGGGAGGGCGGGCTTACTACGAAGGCTGTTTCTATCCGTGGATACTCTTTGCCTTGGCCCGAACAAGATCCGCCGTTCACAGCACCAGACGCTTGCTCACCAACATGAGAGCTGGGGCAACGTGCGGGCAGACTTGATCAGAAGGACTGGTCTGGAACGCCAGGAAACAGCAACTTCGTTCCCGGGGCATATATTCCTGATGAACCTGAAAGGGACGGCGAGCCGCGGAGAAGATTTCGTCGACGGGCGTCGGATCTCGTTTTCGCCCCGGCGAGTTGGCTCGGTCATCCATATGCCTGCCGGCAGCGATTGGACGGGGTGGGACGAAGGAGAGCCGACGGCCGCCTACCTGCTCGTGTCGATTGAAAAAGGGTTCGCCGACGCTGCGTTCGGCGGGATGGTCCGCCATCGATCGGGCGACCTGCCGGCTTCGATCGGATTTCGCGACGGCACGGTGGAGATGGCTTTGCACCGGATCGCCATCGAGCTCAAGCAGCCCGATCCGATCAGCGTGACGCTCGTCGAGAGCCAGGCCATGCATTTGCTCGTTCACATGGTCAGGCGGAACGGCCACTATCATGAGCCGGCGAAAGGCGGATTGTCATCCTTCGACCTCAAACGTGCGATCGCAATGATCGAGTCCTCGGATGAGACACCCACGCTCGCCGATCTGGCAAAGGAGGTCGGTGTCAGCCGTTTCCATTTCAGCAGGGCTTTCAAGCAATCTACGGGGATGACGCCACACGCGTTCATCGCACGGCGTCGGCTGGATCGCTCCGCCGACATGCTGCGATCGACCAATATGTCGGCGACGGAGATCGCGCTGGAATGCGGGTTCGGAAGCTCAAGCCATTTCACGGTCGCCTTCAAGCGGGCGTTTGGCGCCAGTCCGACGGAATTCCGACGCAGGTCCAGAATTTGATTCAATACCTCTGCTGATTTCGGCAACGAGCTGAAAAACCACGCGGGATTGTTAAGCAGCAGCCTCGGCGGAAGCTATGACAGGCAGCGATTGGATGCGCCCTTGTCAAATGCAATACAGATTCACGCTGACCAGAGATCAAGCGTCCAGTCCAGAGTGTGGCTTGGCTTCCTGGCCAGCACGCTGTTAGCGGCAGCCGGACGAAACGGCTATTACATCGCATCCGCCTGGACTCTTGTCGCAGCAGGGTACGGAAGCGCCGGCGTGGCGACACTGCTTGCGGCCGTCAGTGTTGTCGAATTCGTCGCAAGCCCTCTGGCCGGCGCGGCAGCGGACCGGTTTGACCGACGGCGATTGAACATCGCGGCGGACCTCGGTCGCTTTGCCATCTTGCTCGCCACGGCTTGCACACTCCTGTGTCTGGACGCGTTTTTAACACTCTGCCTGTCAGCGGTGCTCTTTTCGTTTTGCGATCGTGTCGCGCTGACCGCCTCACAAGCAATGATTCCCCTTGCGACACGAGGCGCCGATCTCGCGACCTCAAATTCCACCGTCTTCTTCACCATGCAGCTTGGCAGCCTCGGCGCAGCATTGCTTGCCGGGTCGTTGCTGGGTGGGCGCTCCCCTGCCCTGACATTCGCGGCGCTCGCCCTCTTCTTCCTTTTTTCGGCAGCCTCGCTCTCGTGGATGCGGCTAGCACTCCTCCCGCAAGGTGTCAGAACGGCCAAAGGCCTGGCACCGAACATTGACAAGCACCTGCTTCGTCTCTTTGCCGCCTATGCCCTTCTCTATGGAGGCGCGGTGCTGGTCACGGTGGTGGGATCAAGTTTTGTATTCGAAGAGCAGACAGGCACGGCCGCGGATTTCAGCCACCTTGAGGCGGCGTGGTCGGCTGGTTCGGTGATAGGGGCGGCTGTTCTCGTCAGGCTGACACGAGCGATAAGTGGTCATATATTGCAGCTCATGCTTTTGGCCTCAACCGCGCTCGCGTTGATGTCTTTGATCGCTCTGCACGCGCCCTGGACATTGATCGTCTTCGCCACGCTCGGGTTTGTCTACAATCTGGGCCGGGTGAGCATCGAAGTCACACTGCAGTCGCGTGTACCTGACAATGTATTGGGCAGGGCCAAGGGCGTCATGCACAGTCTGGCTGTCGCGCTCGGACTGATCATTTTCAGCATCGCTGGCGTTATGGGCAACAGTGTATTTCCTTCAACGATCTTCTTCGGTTTCGGAGTGGTGCTCCTCATCAGCGTTCCTGCATTGAGCATCCGCATCGCGCAGCGAAAGGATGAACCGTGAGGTGGACGAGCTAGCGACAGACGCAGACACCAAGCAGGCGGTGCTAGAATCTCTGGCGGCGCTCTATCCGTGGACGCGCTCCTTTCATTGCCATCCAGTCCGCGATTATGCGTCCCGCTTGTTCGAAGCGCCTGCCCAGAAAGCCGAACCGGAAATTCGCAGCCGCGCGCTTGCCAAGCTGCTCGACACGATCAGGAACGCGGGAACGCGAAACGGATTGCCGATCAACGCTGTTTCCCAAATCTGCAGAGACCTCGAACAACGCCGCGTGTTGCAGACCGGTCCGCATTTGTTTCTCCTCATGGAGCCAGAAGCCTATTACACGCACATTTTCAGCCTGCTTGGCCTCTCGGCGCATGGCTGCTCGAGCTATGTTTCCTATGCCGTTTCAACGGTCAGCCTCGTTGAAAAGCCCCGCAAGGGGCCAGGCTGGATCACGCTCGACGGGAAGCCGGTCAACGTCTTCGGTCTTAGCGGGAGCCGGATGATCAGATACAGCCTTCTAACCGGGCCTGGATCATACCGGTTCGAGTTGGTGCCAACGGAGCCAAATGCCGACGAAGCCGCGCTCGTAATGCTTCGCCGCCTTCTGCCCAAGACGCAGTTCGAGCGGCCAGCGCATGCTATCAAGGCAGCCAACCTCATGCTCTGGCCAAAACTGTTCGGACAGAGCTTTGCCTTTCTGCAGATCGATGACGAGGATATTGCCGACCTGGTGGCGGACCATCTGTCGGACGAGGACTCCTGGCTGCGGGCGAGACTGCTGGAAGACCCCAACTTCGCTTCCAACATCCTTGCCGGGCTCGACAAGCTTGCCGCCGGCCCCTGGAGTGGCTGGCTCACGCGCGGAACTGATTTCTTCTGGTTCTACGAGAATGGCAAACGCCTTCCGCTGCGCTTGATCGCCGGAGAACTCGTCCATCCGGCGACGGGGATAAAGGTGGCCCCCTTCACTGCTCCCGACGTCCTTGAACGGCTGGCAAACCGCAGCCTGATCCCCAATCTCCTGCTGATGTTACTGGTTCTGTCGATCCTGCCTGGCGTGCGCGCGCTGGGAGGCAGCTATCAGCCGCTCTACTATCCCCTGATGCGCTATGTCATCTGCCAGGCGCTCGAAGCCGCGGATGTGGATGAGGACCTTCGGCAGGCTCTCGCGGCGGACGACGTGCCTGGCGCTTGGGGACATCGGGTCATCGAGTGTGACGATGATCCCTTCAGGCTCTTTCTGGATGGCAAGGCCGGCGGGACAAGCAGTCTCATCGACCGCTTCGGCAATATCCCCTTTGCCCAGGCGTGTGGCAGCATGAGCAGCTTCGTGAGGGACCCGTCGTGGCAGGAACTTCACAATCGGCTGCGGAAAGGGGTGATTGCGTCGACTGATGAGGAATGGGCTTTTGCCTGAATGACTTGCGCTCGACGTACGCTCGGGAACGCCTTCCAAGCGGCGCTATGTAGTGATTTCGACTTCAGTATAGCGAGTCAACAATCAGCTTTATCGGGCCCGTTGGCGATGCGCTTGCCGTTCAGGTTTCCCGCCATGCGGTGAGAAGCGGGCCGTCCCGACCATATACCGGGTCTCTATCCGGGCGGGATCTTTTGGATCATGAGTAGCGCCTCAGCGTGCTTTTCGGGGTTGCGGCACAGATCGTAGGTGCCGAATGGCGGGCAGGCGCCGACGACACCGGGAGATCGGCAGATAAGACAGGCGTTGATGGCCGATTCCTGCCGGCAGGATCGCTATGTCTCCTGCTTTGACATCAAGGACTTCGCCCTTCTCGCCGCCGAAGTGGATCTCCTGTGGCTATCTTGCCTAGCGAACAAAATGAGAACATGATAGTCAATACCCCTTGACCTGACAGGAATATATTCCTTGTTCATCCGGCATCTGAGTAGGAAAGGGCTAGGGAAAGCGGCAGAACGCGCCGGCAGGAATTGGACGGGCTGGCCAGGACGCCGTAGACGCGGCCGGCGGCGATGTCGTGAGCGCCTTGCTGCTGGTCCTCGCCAGGATTGCGGATCTGGAACACGAACTTGCCCTGTCTCGCGTTGTTATTTCGCACGGCTTTTCCCGCGCTGGCGCAAAGAGCGAAGTTGAATGGCAAAAACGGCCGAGGATAATTTCCGCATCGAAGTTTGGGACCGCGAGGAGACGGCGCTCGCCGAGACGATCAACCGGTCGCCGGATTCGAGCGTCAGTCAGGCCGCATGGCAGGCCTCGATCCGGCGCCGCCCGGGCATGCTGCTGATCCACTACAACAGCCGGCACATCATGGAAAAGATCATCACCCCGGGCGAGGTGAAGATCCCACCTCAGACGATCATCGATGGCAGCATTCATGCCGGCCTGGACGTCGCGCTTGGCGACCTCCGCGAATGGCACACCTTGCGGGCCTGGTGCAAAAAATGTTCGCATCATGCAGAGGTGAAGCCCGCAGCACTGATCCGAAGATATGGCAAAGATGCGCTGTTCAGTTCGGTCGAACGAGCGCTTGTCTGTACCAGTTGCGATCGAGGCGGGCCGGTGAGGTTGGAAATTCATAAGCTGCCAAGGAATTGAGGGGCCTCAAGAAAATGCATGACTTGATCGATTTCTTACAGACGAATGCCACACTGGTGCTGGCCAACCCTGCAGCGTTTGCAATCTTCACAGTCCTTTTCGGAACTGGAGGCTTCGTGGTGGGCCGCTATTTTCTGGCTGAACGTATCGCCAATCTGGAAAGCCGCATTGCCCGACGCGACGACGAAATCGAAGCGCTGAAAAAACGCAGGGATAGGGCAGCGGAGCCGTCACTGATCCCTATCATAGGCACATCGGCAATTGGTGAGAACGAGCCAACCCCGCTGTTGGGAAAATGGCCGGATCGGCGCCGGCCAGGAACGCTGTCCGCGCCGCCGCGTCAACGACGTGGCTAACCAAACTGTTGATTGAACTCGGTCATTTTCTGAAATTCGCAGAGGCTCTCTGGGAAGTTCTGTGCGAGGTACCGGACAACGCGCACATTTTCAAGCAGTTGGTTGATATACCTTCCCGCCGAAATATTCTCCAGGGCCAACGCTCCGTAGTGATCCATAGTGTTTCGAACGCGGTTGCTCAGATCTGCGAATTCTCGTTTCAACATTGCCAATTGCTCGTCGGAGAGACGGGCAAATTTCCATCCGGGGTGCGATGAATCGGCTAGCTGCGATTGTGAACTCAGGGCGACGGCCATCTTAGCATAGTTGTAGGTCACCCTGTTCATGGCGATCATAAGCTTCGCGACTTCAAGCTGTCGGGCGGGAGCCAGCTTTCGCAGCACGCCAAAAATTTTGGCGGGCAGACAACAATCCTGGAACAGTTCAACCACCCCTGGCGTAATGCCGCCGAAAAGGTCCCCTCCACCGATAGCAGCTAGGGAGGGCCGATTGTCAGTTCCAGATGCCGTCAGATCGTAAGTGTCACGCAGAATTCTGGCGGCCAGCGTTCTAGGCAATGTCGCGAGATTTTCCGCAACAAGCAGGTCGCGGAATTGTTCGTCTGCCATCGGAGGTCGAAGAGTTTTGGCGACCTTGCCGATGCTGCGCCTCATCAGGTCGCCCTCACGAATGAAGGCGCGCTTCCTCCTGCATTCAGCCTTGTAGATTTTGAGGAAAAGCGGGGTAGTGAAAGCTGTGACCGGCTCATCCGGGTTTCCAACCGCCAACTTAACGTGCCTTCCTCGGCTGTCTTTCAATGCTCGATTGTGCAAGCCCGAAATCACTAACACAACTCGCTGATAGACGTGTGCTCTGCCAAGGCGACAAGCGGCCCAAGGGACGCAAACAGAAAGGAGTCGAGCCTTGCCCCATTGTTTGCTGCCATCCCCACCTCCCGGTATTTAATTTCGTTTGTGGGGGCGATCAGGTAGTCTCTGATTGTTTCGTTCAGCGGATTCATCCGTATTAAAACCGAGACGTCGGCCACAGGTTTTGGCTTTGTTCCCGTGACCCATCGCGGATAGCCATGAAACGTTGCTTGGCAGCGTGCGATTGCTATCGCAACCGTCACCCCTCCGTTGAGATGGACAAGGTCATTTTCGGTATCGTGCATAGCCTGTCCACCAGCATTCTCTATTGCGATCACAAGATCTTTTATAATACCGGCCCGTATCGCGCGAAGGCGCTTGTTGGCCTCGAGCCACGTGAAGTCGCGTCGCGGGGTGTGTCCAATCATGGCATACGCTCGCAGAAGATCGCCAAACCGCGCCGTGTATCGGGCGGCCGGCGGGCATTCCGGCGCGGCGTCTATGATTGCGCGGGTTAACTTCCCGCGCCTGTCAAGGAGCTTGGACAGGACCGCCAGCATCTGGTCCTTGCTCATGAGGGCAGTGCTGGCTTTCACCATGGCCTGGGCGCGGCTGAAAAGCTTTTTGTCGACAATGGCTTCGAAAGCATCGTCTTTTCGCGCCCATTGGTCTGGCGGATTGCGTATCCATTTCCGCCTGAGTTTAGACGAGCCCCGATTCCAGACGTTGTGGCCGATATATTTCTCGCAGGTGATGATGTGGTGAACGGATTCCCGCTTCCAGGCCCTGTTGAGATCCGTGACAATTCCACGCCTGTTGAGCAGCCTTGCGATCTCGAGCTGTGTTTTGCGGGCCTTGACGAACTGATTGAATATCAATCGCACAACAGCGATCTCTTCTGGCGGTCCAGGCACCAGGATGATCCGGTCCGTTTGCAGGTTTTTGTATTCGTAGCGAGCAAGGATGCCCTTCGGCTGGCCCGCCTGATCAAGCAGCAGGCGCCTGAGACCAAGGCCAGGAATTCCGCCCTGCCAAAAACCCATCCTGATCAACCTGCATTGGCCGATGAAAACCTTCTGCGAAAGCATTCGACTATGCTCAGCCGCCATGCTGCGCTTGATTGCCTTGAGCACGTCGGAGCCGATGCTGCCGTCGTTGACGAACTGCTCCGCGCAATACTCGATCCGCACGCCGGCAATCTGGCACCGATACTCGTAAGAGGCGCTTTCATCGATGTTCTGAAACCGCCCCCAGCGGCTCACGTCGTAGACAATGACCGTTTCAAAATCCACGCGTCTTGCTTCAACGTCAGCTAACAGCCGTTGCAGCCCGGGGCGGTTGCGAATCTTTAGACCGCTTTTCCCAGCGTCCTGATATGTCGCGACGATGTCATAGCCCATGATATCGGCATAGGCGAGAATCGCGTCTTTCTGATTGTCGATTGAATAGGTCTGGAAATCTGTCGACATCCGGACATATTGGGCTGCACGAATTCTTGGTTTGGAAGTGGAAGCTTTTGCAACGCCGGAATTTTTGCCCACTGACCCCATTCCGTACAATTTGGAAGTTCGCAGGCTAGCCACATTGCCCTTTGCTTTGGTTATGCTTTCCTCGACAGTTTATGTCGAATGGGCCGGGCCTGCGTCGGTCGCACCCTGCGGCCAGGCACCTTGTTCAACCAGCGAGAAACCATGTCTCATATCGTGAGAACGCATGCCGCCGTTCCGCCGCATTGCGGCCGCACGTCGCAGGCCATAGGGATTTCAGACCTTTAAGGGAGACCTCACATGACGTTCCACAGAGCCATAGCCGCCGTGCTGATGACTGCCACGCTGGCAGGCTGCGCGCAGACCGAAGGCCAACAACGGGCAGGAACCGGAGCTCTGATCGGCGGCGCTGGAGGCGCCCTCGTCGGCCAGGCCATTGGCGGCAATACCAAGAGCACGGTCATCGGCGCGGCGAGCGGCGCCCTGCTCGGCGCCGTCGTTGGCAGCGCCACCACGCCACAGCGTCGCGAAGACCAGCTCTGCCGCTACCAGGACCGCTACGGCCGCATCTACACCGCGCCTTGCGACGACCGGTACTACAACGGCAATTATTGAGGCTCCTAAGTCAGAACTTCTAATCTCCCCCGTGTGGGGGAGATCGCGCTTCGCCAATCCCAACGGAGAACAAGGCGGCGGGACCATGTGTCATTATTTTGCGCGGTTCTTGGTCTAAGAACGTCTCAAGGCGGGCTTTGGAGGAGGTCGATGTGACGACGACAAGCCTTGCCGGCCTGAAAAACCAAAGCAAAAGGGCCGTGAAACGGCTCATCGGCTATGATTCCCGCAACTGGCTGCGCATCCGCCGGATCGAGGCGTTCACCCTTTTCCTCGAAGCGGGAAACCGCAAGGCTTCCGACGTCATCGAGATCTCGCCCGGCTGGAACCGCTACTGGCGGGCGATGTGCCCCAACTACAGGTCGGTCGATTTCCCCGACTTCGACATCTGCAGGGATCGCACCGAGGAGCAATATTCCATCGTCATCGCCGACCAGGTGCTGGAACATGTCCAGCGGCCGCTGGCAGCGGTGGCAAATATCCACGCCATGACCCGGTCCGGCGGTTGGGCGATGGTGGCGACGCCCTTCCTGTTCCGGGTCCACGCCAGGCCGCACGACTACAACAGATGGACTCCGGCCGGCCTGAAGCAACTGATGGTCGAGGGCGGCTTCCCCGAAGCCAACGTCAAGGTCCACGGCTGGGGCAACAAGGCCTGCGCCAGGGCCCATATCGGCGGCCCTGTCCGCGCCTACGGCTTGTGGCGCGATCTCAGCAACGACGAGGAATACCCGCTGATGGTTTGGGCGTTCGCGAAGAAGGAGTAGGTGGTCGAAGCTTTGAGGGGTGGCCGACGTGGATCTGGCAGGCTGAAGGACCCGGAAGTCGATTTCCGATCTTGGACACTTTGACCTCGCAATTGTCCGGAAGTCTTGGAGCATATCTCGGCTTCAGCATCCGTGCGCGCTGTCGAATGGCTTTGCCAAAGCGCACCCAATGTTCGTTTCTCAGCCGCCATTCCTTCTCAAGGCGTCACTCACCAAATCAACGAGGCTTGGCAGAGCCATTGGTCGGCCCTGTTCAAGGAATAGGGGCACAAGCCATTCGATTTAGTTCGCCCGAAGATACCCGACCAGGCCGGAAGGCTACTTCCTCGACGCCCTGACAGCACCGCGCGCGGAAGTTCGCGACAGGCGCTGGCACACCCCGAGACACAAACCCGAAACCCTACATGTCGGTCAATAAAGTTAGCTGTGCCACTGCCTTAATGCGGACATTACCGGCGACCGCACTGGACGTCGCGGTTGCGCGCCAAAAGCAGTCATTTGGCGCATTTATTCTGGTGGGTTTGGCCCGGAGCCGAACTCGGAGTGCTTACACTGCCTGCGCCCACGGCGGCATCGCGGACAGCCTGACCGAAGCGGTTGCTCGATACGCCTCGTCCCCCCGGTCGTAGCGCAAAGAGTCCGCCTTCGTGCGGGTGCTTCTCTAGGTGCTCCGCGGTCATCGTGAAGCGTGCGGAGGTGACGAACAGCGTGTGGAGATCGGCACCGCCGAAGGTGCAGCTCGTCGGCCAGGAGCAGGGCAGTTCAACGATCCGGTCCAGCCGGCCGTCGGGCGCGATGCGGGCAAGGCAGCTACCGCCCACGACCCGGCAATTCCAGATGTAACCTTCCGCATCCATGCAGGAGCCGTCAGGTAGGCCCCGCTGGAAGCCGCTGAAAAGCAGCCGCCGGTCATCGAGCCGGGAAGAGCTGCCGCTCCACGCATAGCTGTAGATCGCGTTTTTCGTCGTGTCTGCCGTGACGAAGCGCCCGTCCTGCGTCCAGACCATGGTGTTGGTGATGCCAAAGCGGTCTTCGGACAAGCTTGTCACGTCGCCACCGGGGCCAACTCGAAACAGCTGCCCGGCATCCTGCGTGATGGCGATAGGTGTGTCCTCCGGTCCGATGTTGTTGGCCATCGTGCCTACCCAGAAAGAGCCGTCGGGCGCGACGACGCCCTCGTTCAACCGAATGTCGGGCCTATCCGGCTCGATAGTCTCTATCGTTCGGAACAATCCGCCGAAGTCCCACAAAGTGACCGCCTTCCTCAGGCCGACAATGGCGCCGCCATCGGCGCGCAGGCCGATCGAGGTGACAAGGTCCGGCGTGTCCCAGGTTTCATGTGTCGAAGTCCGCGGATCCAGCCGATGGATTCTGCGGCCGACAATGTCGACCCAGACCAACCGGTCGCGGCGGTCGTCCCAGATCAGGCTCTCTCCGACGACGTTGCGCGCATCGAAAATCAGCTCGGCTCTTGTTTCGTGCATTTGTGCCCCTCACTTCGGCGCCAGAATCTGCTTGACATATATCTTCTGGCTGAATTACGAGCAATTCAATAACAGCCTGTCATACAGGTTTGAGGGAGTGAGATGGCTGAATTAGCTGAGACGATGGCTGAGCCAAGCCCTGGCCTTGTAAGTACGGCCATCCAGGCGATCACCCGGCACATCCGCTCGGAAGGGCTCGCTCCCGGCGATCCCTTGCCCAGCGAAGCCGCCATGACGCGCCAGTTGAATGTCTCGCGTACCGTCGTGCGCGAGGCCTTCCGATCGTTATCGGCGATGCGCCTGATCGACATGAGCGCCGGACGGCGCGCCACCGTTGCCAAGCTGGACACAGGCGCCATGTCGATGGTGATCGAGCACGGCATCACCACGCAACAGATCAGCGTCCACCAGGTCTATGACGTCAGGCGTACGATCGAGATGCGCACCGTGGCGCTCGCCGCCTTGCGCCGCACCGAGGCGGAGGCTGCTGCGATCGCGCAATCGGCCAAGTTGATGCGCGAGAATTTCCAGAACCCCGAGATCGTCATGGAGCACGACATCGCCTTTCACGAGGCGATCGCCGCAGCTTCGCACAACCCGGTATTCTCGCTGATCGTCACGGCGTTCAGCGGGGTTACGCGCCGGACCTGGGAGATCGGCTGGCGGACCCGGTCGTCCAACGAGGACCAACTCAAGATGATCAAAGGCCACGAAGACATAGCCGACGCCATCCTCAGGGGCGATCCGCGGCTGGCGGTCGAGCACATGGCCGAGCATTTCGACAAGAGCGTCAAGGCGCTGCTCGATGCGGGGATCGCCTGACAATGAAGATCACCGCCATCGAGACCGTCCGCATCGAGGAGCGGCCCAACCTGCTCTGGGTCGAGGTCCATACGGACGAAGGCATCACCGGGCTCGGCGAGACCTTCTATTTGTCGCGCACGGTCGAGGAGTATCTGCACGAATATGTCGCGCCTAGGGTGATCGGCCGCGATCCGCTCGCGATCGATCTCCTGGCCGCCGATCTGGTCGGCTATCTCGGCTTCCGCTCCAGCGGCGCCGAGGTGCGCGGCAATTCGGCCTTCGACATCGCCTTGTGGGACATTTTCGGCAAGGCCACCGGCCAGCCGATCGCGCAACTGCTCGGCGGCTTCAGTCGGCGCTCGATCCGCACCTACAACACCTGCGCCGGCACCGAATACATCAAGGACGCCAAGGGCCAGACGACGGCCAATTACGGCATCGGCGCGAAGCGGGACTATGACGATCTCAACGGCTTCCTTACCCGCGCCGGCGAGTTGGCCGAGGAGCTGCTCGAAGACGGCATCACCGCCATGAAGATCTGGCCGTTCGACCACGCGGCCGAAAAGACGCGCGGCAACGACATCTCGGCGGCCGACCTGAAGGCGGCGCTCGAACCCTTTGAGAAGATTCGCAAAGCCGTCGGCGACCGAATGGACGTCATGGTCGAGTTCCACTCGATGTGGCAGCTCCTGCCGGCCATGCGGATCGCCGGGGCGCTGGAGCCCTACGCCACCTATTGGCACGAGGACCCCATCCGCATGGACAGCCTCGGCGACCTGAAGCGCTACGCCGCGGCGAGCCCCGCTCCGATCTCGGCCTCGGAGACGCTGGGCAGCCGCTGGGCTTTTCGCGACCTTCTGGAAACCGGTGCTGCCGGCATCGTCATGCTCGACATCTCCTGGTGCGGCGGCCTGTCGGAGGCGCGCAAGATCGCCTCGATGGCGGAGGCCTGGCGGCTGCCGGTCGCGCCGCATGACTGCACCGGTCCGGTCGTGCTCGCCGCCTCGACGCATCTGTCGCTCAATGCCCCCAACGCCCTCGTCCAGGAAAGCGTGCGCGCCTTCTACCGCAGCTGGTACCGCGACCTGGTGACGGCGCTGCCCGAGGTAAAGGACGGCATGATCACCGTGCCGCCCGGACCGGGGCTGGGGCTGTCGCTCAGTCCCGATCTTGGCAAGGCCTACACCGTTCACCGCCGCGTCAGCGACAAGGCGGACATCTAGAAAGATCCAAAGGGAGGAACAGACATGAAAAAACTGACTGCAATGCTTCTGCTCGGCGCAGCCCTGCTCGGCGGGCAATCCGCCGCCCGAGCCGACGGCCTCAACATCGTCTTCACCCACCATTCGTCGGCCTCCAACACGTTCTGGCAGGCGGTGAAGAAAGGTTTCGACGACGGCTGCGCCAAGGTCGAGGCGACCTGCAACATGGTCTTCACCCAGACCGAGGGCTCGATCGAGCAGCAGGTCGCCAACATGCGCGCGGCCCTTGCCGCCAAGCCTGACGCGCTGCTCACGTCCATCGTCGACGACCATGCCTTCGACGACGTCATCAAGGAGGCGCGCGACGCCGGCGTGCTGGTGATCGCGGTCAATGTCGACGACACCGAAGGCGCCAAGGGCAATGTGCGCCAGGCCTTCGTCGGCCAGGGTTTCAAGCCCGCCGGTTATTCGCTCGCCAAGGCGATTTCCGAGAGCTTCCCGAAGGACGGCCCGATCAAGGTGCTGGTCGGCATTTCGGCTCCCGGCCAGAACTGGTCGGAAACCCGCGGCGCCGGCGTGATGCAGTTCCTCGAGGAATACAAGGCCGCGCACACCGATCGTGACGTGTCGTGGGAGCGCATCGACAGCGGCACCGACCTCGCCATCACCTCCGACCGCGTCGGCGCCTATTTGAACGCGCATCCCGACACCACGGCGTATTTCGACACCGGGTTCTGGTGCGCCGGCGTGGCGCGCGTGCTGGCCGATCGCGGCGTCGCGCCCGGCAAGGTGCTGCTCGGCGGCTTCGACCTCGTGCCCGAAGTGCTGCAGCAGATGCAGAAGGGCTATGTCCAGGCGCTGGTCGACCAGCAGCCCTACATGCAGGGCTTCATGCCGGTGATGGAGGCCTATCTCAACAAGAAGATCGGCCTCGCTCCTTCCGACATCGACACGGGGCAGGGCATCGTGCGGCCGAACCAGGCCGACGCTATCATGGCGCTGTCCGCGCAAGGCATGCGCTGAGTTCCAGCTCGCACGTCTTATATCGGCGGCGCTCATGCGCCGCCAATGCGCTGCATAAATCTCGAGCCGCTGGAGCCTTTCGTTGAAGCGCCTGTTCAAGACCTATCTCGAAAAGCCGGAACTTGCTGGGCTTATCCTTCTGGTGCTGCTCATCATCCTGTTCCAGGTCCGCTCGCATGGCGTGTTTCTCAACGCCGACAATCTGCGCGGCATCCTCGGCATCCTGCCGGAAGCCGGCCTCGTCGCCATCGGCGTCACCATCCTGATGATCAGCGGCGAGTTCGACCTCTCGGTCGGCTCGGTCTTCGCGCTGATGCCGATGACCATGGCGGTGCTGATGGTGCATGGCTGGCCGTTCCCGCTGGCGCTGCTCGCCGGGCTGCTGGTCTCGGCGGCCATCGGCTTCATCAACGGCTACATCACCATCCGCTTTGCCATCCCGAGCTTCATCACCACGCTCGGCATGCTGTTCATGGCGCGTTCGCTCACCGTCGTCGTCTCCGGCGGCTTCCCGCCGCTGCTGCCCGCCGACCTGCCCAACTGGCTGTTCACCTCCTTCGTCGGCCCCGGAAACATGTTCCGCATGTCCTTCCTGTGGTTCGCGGCGATTGCGGTGCTCACATCTCTGATGCTGTCGCGTACCAATTTCGGCAACTGGATCAAGGCGACCGGCGGCTTCATGCCGGCGGCTGCCGCGATGGGCATTCCGACCGCCAGGGTCAAGATCGTCTGCTTCATGTTGTGCTCGGTGCTCTCGGGTTTCGCCGGCATGCTGCAGGTGCTGCGGCTGGGCTCGCCGCTCCCCTCGATCGGCGAGGGAATGGAACTGCAGGCGGTGGCGTCGGCCGTCATCGGTGGCGCATCGCTGCTGGGCGGCATCGGCACCGTGATGGGCGGCATCATTGGCACGACGCTCATCCGCGTCATCGACAACGGCCTTGTGCTAAGCCACGTCGATGCCAATTGGTTCAAGTTCGCCATCGGCTTCCTCACTATCTTCGCCGTTGTCGCCAATGCCTGGATGCGCAAGCGCGCCAAGGCGATCAAGATGGAAGGCTGAAGCGATGAGCGACGCCATCATCTCCGTGCGCGACCTCCATAAATGGTATTCCGGCGTGCATGCCCTCAAAGGGGTCACGCTCGACTTCAAGCGCGGCGAGGCGCTTGGGCTCGTCGGCGACAACGGCGCCGGCAAGTCGACCCTCATCAACATTCTGTCCGGCGTCCACCGCGCCGACCACGGCGAGATCAAGGTCGAGGGCAAGGCGGTGAGCATCGCCACGCCGCGCGACGCCATGGATCTCGGCATCGAGACGATCTACCAGTACAATTCCATGGTGCCGACCATGTCGATCGCTAGGAACCTGTTCATCGGCCGCGAGCCGACGCGCTTCTCGGTCCTCGGCGTCGGCATCCTCGACCAGAAGAAGATGGCCGAGGAGAGCGTGCGCGCGATCGCCAATGTCGACCTGCATCTGCGCTCGCCCGATGCGCTCGTCGGCGAGCTCTCCGGCGGCCAGCGCCAGGGTGTCGCGATTGCGCGCGCCATGCATTTCAAGTCGAAGGTGATGATCCTCGACGAGCCGACCAACCACCTTTCGGTCAAGGAGACGAACAAGGTGATCGGCTTCGTGCGCGGCCTGAAGGAACAGGGCGTGACAGGCGTCTTCATCAGCCACAACATGCACCACGTCTTCGAATGCTGCGACCGCATCGTGGCGATGGCGCGCGGCGAGATCGTGCTGGACAAGCGCATCGGGGACACCTCGATCGACGAAGTCCATGGCGTTTTGTAGAGGTGGCGGCGATGAAGGTGCTTGGCGATCGTGTCGTGCTGCTGACGGGCGGGCTCGGCTCGCTCGGTCGGGCGCAGGCGGTGACGCTGGCGCGGGCCGGCGCGCGCGTCCTGGTGCTCGACCGCCCCGACATCGCGGACGCCGAGCAGACAGTGGCGGCGCTTGGCCAGCAGGCAAAGGGCGATATCGCCTTCGTCGGCTGCGATCTCAACCGGTTGGCTGAGGCCGAAGCGGCGGTTGCCGCGCTGGCGGCGAAGGAAGGCGGCATCGACATTTTGATCAACAACGCGGCGCTGATCATCAACCGGCCCTTCGAGGAGTTTTCGCTCACCGAGTATGAGGACCAGATCCGCGTCAATTCCTCGGCCGCCTTCGCGCTGGCGCGCGCCTCCGCGCCGGGCATGAAGGCGAAGGCCTATGGCAAGATTGTCAACTTCTGCTCGATCACGCTCAACGGCCGCTGGGACGGCTACGTGCCCTATGTCGCGTCGAAGGGCGCCATGCTTGGCCTCACCAAATCGCTGGCGCGCGAGCTCGGCCCGCATGGAATCAGGGTCAACGCGGTGTCGCCGGGTGCGGTGGTGTCCGAGGCTGAGGAGCGTGTATTCGGCGACCGGCTCAAACGGTACAACGACTGGATCCTCGAGAACCAGAGCCTCAAGGCGCGCATCGAACCTGACAACGTCGCCGAACTCGTGCTGTTTCTCGTCTCGCCCGCCTCTGACATGATCAGCGGACAGAACATCGCCATCGATGGTGGCTGGTGAAATGCTGGAACTCAGCGACGGTCGAAGCAGGCTGGTTCTGCTCCCCGAAAGCGGCGGCGCGATCGCGCGCTTCGATGCAGTCGCCACAGGTGGAGCGGTCCCGTTGCTGCAGCCATGGGACGGCACCGGCAAATCCGGTTGCCAGCTGCTGGTTCCGTGGTCGAACCGTATTTCGGGTGGCGGTTTCGAATATGATGGCCGGTTTTATCCGATCGAACCGAATGTCGCTAGCGAGGCCTTTCCAATCCATGGCGACGGCTTCCAGAAGCCGTGGCGGCTTGCCGGCCAAACCGACACCGGCGCGGAACTGATCCTCGACAACGGTGCGATCGGCCCCTACCGCTACGCGGCGCGCATCACTTATGCGCTGCATGACGGGGCTTTGGATGCTACGCTCACCGTGGAGAACCGCGCCGGCATTCGCCTGCCTTACGGCCTCGGCTTTCACCCGTGGTTCCCGCGCCGCGCTGGAACCATGCTCGAGGCGAAGGCGCCACGTGCCTGGCTGGAGGACGAACGTCATCTACCGATCGGCGTAGCGCCCGTGGCCGATCACCCGGAGTGGGATTTCTCTCGGGCCTCCTTGCTGCCACGAAGCTGGGTGAACAACGCCTTCGACGGCTGGGACCGCGGCGCCGCCATCATTCAGCCGGAGGACGGGATCGTCATCTCGCTCACGGCCTCGTCGCCGCTCGATGTTTTCATCCTGTATTCGCCGTCGCCGGACGCCGGTTTCTTCTGCTTCGAGCCAGTCTCGCATCCCGTCGACGCGCATCACTGCGAGGGCCTGACGCCACTCGAACATGGCGCCATCATGAGCGCCAGCATGCGGCTGGGCTGGAGTTCTATTGATTCACGTTGATGCGAGCAGCCGTCGACCGGAACCAATCTCGACCAACGGAGCACGGACCCTACCGCTGCAGTCGTATCCAACGGCCGCTTGGGTCAGACCCAGACACCACACCAGCCGACCTAAACGTCTGCTCTCGCAGGGCGGTTCTTGAAAGCTGCCTGACTGGAA
>NZ_JAFFIW010000056.1 GCF_018588885.1 Mesorhizobium sp. dw_380 | reverse complement strand
GGTCCCTTGATCCTAGTGTGGTGATAATTGCTCGGCATTACAAGGCGATATCCACCGCCGACACGAGTCGCCGGCTACCCTTGCACAGGTTTTTTCCTTAACCTTCCATGCAGGCCAAGGGATGCGGTGTGGCGGTGTTCAGTCCTTCGGCAGTTGGTTTGCGGCATGGTCCTGATATTGATCGGACTTGATTCGATTGCCATCCAGCCCGCGCTCCTCGCTATGCTGCTTCTTGTCCCGATTGGACAGAACCGCGTTTTCCTCGATCTTGTCCTTAGCCAGGTTGGTCATTGCGCCGGCGCCGGTACCCTTGCCCTGGCTGCCACGGCCGAAATGTTTTTTGCCGCCGGATGCCATGATATCCTCCTTCGAATTGGTGACGCTCTTCAGCGTCTCCGCTTCGACGCCCGAACTGGGATCGCGCGGTAATGTTCCGTCGCACCTGGCAAGCAGGAAGGCGTCGCCATCCCATGACCGAAACGGCTTCTCGCCATCGATGACCACCCGCAATTGGTGAGCTTCGGCCAAACGCTTGATATCGCCGCGGTCCAGAAAAAGCGATCCGCGATAGGAATAGTTCAACAAGGCGAGCCAGCCCGGCCGTTTCAGAACACGCGCAATCTCATCGAAATGCCGCTCAGCCATGCCGGCCAGAACCAGATAGGGAAAGCTGTCGACCGCCAGCACGCAATCGAAACTGCCATCGTCGAATGCGGTCAAATCGAGACCGGAGGTTTGCCGCAACTCGACATTGCGCAGCCCGGCGCATTGCTCAGAGGCGATGGAGATCATGCGCGAAGATATGTCGATGCCGATCATCCGGTTGAACGATTTGGAAAGCGCGCGCTCGAAACGCCCGGTGCCGCAACCGATGTCCAGAATGTCTCGATCAATTCCGGTGAATGCCTGCGCTTCAAGCCACGCAACGATTTCGTCGGTCGTGGCTGACAGCCTTTGCTTATCGCCGAGGGATGCCAGTTGGACACTTGCCACCTCCGAAATCGCTGATGCGGCATCGAAGCTCGAGGCCAGCCGCATGACGACAGCGGCATCCGTCTCGTCCTCGTCGCGTTCATGCCGAACGGCGGCGCCCGTCGCTCGCAACGTCGCAAAAACGTCAGGTTTGCGGCGAAGCAGTCCGGCTACCTCTTGCAGTTTTTCCGCGTCTCCGGAATCCGACGGAACGATATCAAGCACGATCTCAGCCACTTCCGCTGCACCGATCCCCGCCTGCAGATGAAGTGCCAGTCTGGCGATGACCGCTTCGGCACTGACACCGGCCGCCATGCAGTCTTCGACAGCCGATCTAATCTCTGTCCTGCGCTTGGCGGATTTTGGCGCGGCTGCACTCATGGCATCAACTCCGCGTCCAAACCCTGCGCATCGTCCACCTGTCGACGGCGCCCCAGCCATATTTGTAGGCCTCCTGGCCGCGCAGGAAATCGAACTCGCGCGCACCTTCGTGGATCGCCTCCGCGATCGCGTGGCCGATCAGGATCGCGCCTGGACTCTCCTCGGCATAAGCGGGGTCGAAGCCGCCGAGATAGGCATAGGCACGGCCGCGATGGTGAAATCCGTAATAGGCGCCGACGGTCCAGCCATCGATTGCAAGCAGCCAGCATCGGACCAGACCGCGAGCGTCGAGCAAGGGAAGTGAGCGCCTGTGGAATTGCTCGACGGCGGCGTCAGCCAACACACCACCTCCGCGTCCGGCCCAGCGCGCATCGTGGAGGCGGATCAACTGATCGAGGAAGGTTTGCGGATCGCCCCGAGCAGGCGACAACGCGATCCGGCCGCATCTGAATGCGGCCTGGCGCGCCCGGCGCAACTGGCGTCTGCGTCGGGAAGGGACGCAGCCCGCAAGCGTTTCGTCGCCGGCGATGGCGAGCACGGGGCAAGCGGCATGGGTGGCTGGCCGTTCCGCGTTCAGTTTGGGGTGCGTGACCGCCAGACCGACACTCCCTTCCGGCAAATCCGGTAAGATCCATTGCGACCACCCGATTGAGAGAATCTTTTCGGCAATGGCAGTGACGACCGGAGCTTCGCTGCCGGGGACACACAGGATGTCCAGGTAGTCGCTGAGCGAAATGCCGATCGGAAGCAGTTTCGAGCCAGCCGTCCCGTGCTCAAGATAGAGCGGCGCCAGTCCTACCAGATCGCCTCCGCGCCAGACTGCGACCGTCGCCAGGTCTCCGGGGGCGAATGTGTGCCACCATGGTGCCAGCCAGGCGGGAGATTGAAACGGCGTCGCTGATGAACTCTGCTCCCACAGGTTCCACCAGTGCGGCGCCAACGCATCGAATTGGGCCGGGTCATCGATGATCTCGCTGCGCAGCACAGCTTCGCTCACGGTATCGCAGCGAGGTGCCCGTGATCGGCGCCAAGCCGTGCCAGCGCCTGATAGGCATCCATGTAGGACAAGATCATCCGCTCCAGCGAAAACCGCCGCCGCGCCTCGGTCCGGCATGCCTCGGTGTCCAGACTGGGTGCCGCAAGGATGGCTTGGGCCATCTCGTCCACCGTGTTGACGAGAAAGCCGGTCCTGCCGTGCTCGACCACATCCGGAAGCGCACCGTTCGGAAAGGCGACCACCGGCGTGCCGCAGGCGAGGGCCTCCATGGCGACCAGCGAACTGGTCTCTGCGGCGAGACTCGGAATGACCAGACAGCGCGCTGCGTTTAGAAAGCGGCGTTTGGCGGTGAAGCCGAGCGGACCAAGGAAGCGGCGGCGGCCGTCGAGACGAGATTGGACCTCGTCGCGAAAGTACCGCGTGTGCGTTTCGTAGGGATAGACCTTGCCGCCGACAACCAGTGGCACGCCTGCCCGTTTGGCCGCGTCCAGCGCTAGGTGAATGCCCTTTTCCGGGCAGATTCGGCTGAGAACCAGTGCAAAGTCGCGCTTCGGCTGCAGCAGGTTCAGCGCTTCTATGTCGACGCCATTTGGTACCGGTGTCATCAGCCTGGCGCCTGGTGGCGCGGTCTTCT
Source organism: Mesorhizobium sp. dw_380 (assembly GCF_018588885.1). Lineage (GTDB taxonomy): Bacteria > Pseudomonadota > Alphaproteobacteria > Rhizobiales > Rhizobiaceae > Mesorhizobium. The sequence goes on along the minus strand of NZ_JAFFIW010000056.1, from coordinate 24,481 downwards.
GCTGCGCGGTCGAGACAGCATGGAGCCACAGGTCGTCGCGTGTCGGGCGCAGTGCCTCGGCCGGATACCAGTCCAGCGGCAGGTGAAGGGTCACCAAGGTCGGGCCATCGTTGGGCAGATAAGCGTCGAAATCGATACCGTGCAGATGAACCACATCGATCGGCCATCTGGCGCGGGCGGCGGCGATCGCGGCGCGATGGGCCTGCTGTGCGCGCCTCTTCGCCCCCTCGTCGAGCACGCCGTTCTCCGCCGGTATTTCCACGAGGGTGCCGCTCGCGCTGGAGCCCCGGCAGCCGACGACGATAGACCGATGCCCCGCGCGAACCAGTGCCTGATCGAGCATCGACAGAACCTGTTCGGCACCCCCGACCGCGTCCGGTCCGACGGGCGCCAGGGGATAGGCGACGTTGAGGACAGTGAGCGTCATGGCTGGTCGAGCCACGGCGCCGGAGGGGCGAGGGCGGTTGTGCCCGGCCAGGGAGCGGCCTCGAAGCCCACGGCCGCTGAATGACGACAAAGGGCGCAGCCATGAGCCATGAATTCGGTCAGCGTGTCAGATGATTGCAGACCGCATCGCATGAGTGCCTCACGCAGCCGTGGCCCGCTGCGTCGGGAGCGAGGCGGACGTCATGCCGAGGGCGTAGCGGCGGACCATGGTTGCACAGAATTCGGCGAATTCCTCGGGCACCAGCGGCGGGCTAGTGTGATGGGGCATCATTCCGCGATGCTCAGGCGTGAAGCAGAAGGTGACCGTCACGTCAAAATCGGCGAGCGCTTCCATCTGCCGGTCGAACCAGTCCAGCGCATTCGGCCTGAAACTGTCGGCCCAGGAAAGCCCGGTGCGCATATTGGTGACGCCGAGCCGCTTCATCCAGGCGACCGCATCGTCCAGCCGCGGGTCTTCGAAATGAAACCACTGCACCAGCCCCATTGTCGGTGTATGGCGCAGGAATTCCTCCAGCGCCGGCTTTGGCGTGCCGTCCTGGCGCAGCAGCCCCATGTGGAAATGGCGATAATAGGAGGACCCCTCCGCTTCGCGATGCCGCGTCGTTGCTTCCCATTCGCGCGGAAGGTCATAGAGGCTATACCACTGGATGCGAGGCGCGTTGCCGAGCAGCAATTCGGCTGTGCGCCTGAGCCCCCAAACCTGGATTTCCTCGGCCCCGAAGGTCGATACGCCGACTTCGCTGACCCAGATGGGAAGATCGGTAACGGTCTCGATCTCGCCGATCTTCTGCGGCCATTCCTGGATTTGCCACAGGTTCCAGTCGAGAGGAAAGCCGTGTACTGCGACGGCGTCGACATGGTTCAGCACGCCCAATTCCTTCATCCGCGTGATAAAGCCGGGATCGATCGGCGAGATGCCGCCAAGCACTTTTGTCAGAGCCGGGTTCTCGGTCGCGATCGCGTCCGCCGACAGGATTGCCATCCTGGCAAAGCGGCTCCAATCGGGGTCGAGCTCGGGGTCCCAATGCGATTTGTTGTTGGGCTCGTTCCAGATCATCGCGGCTTCAATCATGGAGCTTTCCTTTCGACGGGTAGATCGCGCCGCCGCCGCCCGGGTCGCCGGCGGCGCGACAGAAATAGACCTCGTGCTCGGGATGCAGAACGATCTCGAAACCGGCACTGCGCAGCATAGCTTCGGTGCAGGCCCGGTTGGGAATCCACCAGTTGGTCGGGTCGTCGGCATAGCGGTGTTCGATGAAATGCAGCTTGGGAAATTCAGGCCGGTCGAACAGGTCGTGCGTCCAGAAATGATAGTTCTCTTCCAGCTCGGGCAGATCCGTGCTGCCGCGTTGCATGGATTGGAAGATCATCAGGTCACCAGCGACGTGCTCACGGATGAGATCGAGCGCGAGCAAGGGGTGACGCAAATGGTAAAGCACCCCCATGAACAGCACGACATCGAATGTCTCGCGCAGGGCGCCGACGTCGTAGACCGAAAGTTTCTGGAATTCGATATCGCAATCCGCGATCTCGGCGGCAAAGCGAGCCTGCGCCAGATAGGCCTCGTCGAAATCGATGCCGAGGACACGGGCAGCACCTCGCCGTTTCATCTCAATGGAATAGAAACCAGCATTGCAGCCAATATCGAGCACCGTCTTGCCGGCCAGATCGGCGGGAATGGCATCGGCGAATTTGCGCCATTTGATGAGAGGGTAATTGCCGAGAAAGTGGTCGGGAGCGGTTTCGACACCGGCCAGTTCCATGTTGTGGAACCATGGCCCGAGCGCATCGATGCGGCGGCGGATTTCAGCGTCGGAGTGCAGCATGGTTCAGGCTCCTTCGCCCGGAACGACGGGCACATGCGCGCCGGGCATGATCATGGCGGGCTGGTGATGAGCGGATGGGGCGCCGTTTTCAAGCAGCCGCAGAGCTGTGCGATAGCCGTTGAAAGTGCCGACATCGACATAGGCTGAGCCAGCCTTGACACCAGAGGCTTCACCCCCAGCCGCAAGGTAGGCGTTGATCAACGTGCCGATATATTCGTCACTGCAATCGCGCTCGCGCCAGAGTGCCGCAAGCTGATGCAGGATCTGGCCCGGCATCTTGAACGCACCCCAAACCCAATTCGTGGCGGCATCCTGTCGCTTGACCTGGATTTCGATCACGCCCTCGTGGTCATCGACAACGACGGCGTCGAAGAATTCCGGGTGATCCACCGGGAAGAGCAGAAATGAAAGCTGATCGTCAGGCAAATGACAGAAGCCGTCCTCGGGGAACCAGATCGTATCGGGAAGCCCGACCAGGACGACCTCGTCGGGCGCGACGAGGGGCGCTGCCCGGAAAATCGCATCGCAGAGACCAACGGGATTGGGCTGCACCACAAAGAGAGCCGCCGCGTCGCCGTAGCCGGCGGCATAGTATTCGAGGATGTCGGATTTACCCGATCCGATGATGAAGCAAATCTTGTCGACGCCGGCCTGAACCATGCGCCGTACCAGATACTCGCTCACGGCGCAGGGACGCTCGGTCTGTCCATCGATCCGGCTGCCGACCGGCAGCAGCTCTTTGGAGAAGCCGAGCGGTTGAATACGGCTGCCGCGTCCGGCAGCGGGCACAATGCCCAACATCAGACTGCTTCCTTCATCGGTTCGCCGGGAGATGTCTGAAAGGCATCGTTTAGGATGCGATCCAGTTCCGCCGCGCGCCGTGCGGAAGTGTGTTCGCCCAAGACCCGCTCGCGGCCACGCCTTCGAATGCCGTCGAGTTCACCCTCCGGCAGTCGCAGTGCCGCGACGACATCATCTGTGTCGTGCGCCAACAGGACTTCGCGGCCGGGTTCGAAGAATTCCGCGAGGCCTGGCCATGCGTCGGTGACGATGGCGGCCCCACACGCGGCCGCTTCAAAGAGCCGTCCCGACGGGCACCAGCCCTTTTGCGCCATCGCTTCCCGGGTGACGTTCAGTGTCAGGCGTGACGATGAGAAGAAAGCCGGATGGTCGGCGGGCGGAAGATGCCTGACAAAGAAGATGTTGTCGCTCCATGGGAATTCCTGCGGATATTGTGCGCCGCCAATGATGAAGCGGTGGTCAGGCAGGCGCGCGGCCGGGCGGACCAGCAGCTTTTCGACGCCGGCCTGGCGGTCCGCCGCGTAGGTCCCGAGATAGGACAGATCACCGGCGAATTCGGCCCGCTTCTCTGCTGGCCGGTGTTGGTCGGGATCGACATGCCCATAGAGCGGCACCACGCGGCGCGCGCCTAAAACCGACTTCAGCGCGTCGATCGCCGAGCCGCCGGTGTAGCTCAGGACGAGGTCGAAATCGGCAAGACCCTCCGGTCCGAAATAGGGCGGACGCTCGCCTTTCTCGATGCGGGCAAGCGTGACCGGAGTGTCGAGATCGTAGAAGACACGCAGTCCCCGACCTGCCTGCTGCGCGACCCGCGAGGCCTCCACGGCGTCGGGGCAGTAAGAGGTGACGATGACGGCATCCGCTTGCTTCATTGCCCGCTCCGCAACGCGACGGATGTCCTCCCAGTCCGGATAGATGACGACATTGCCTCCATCGAGCTGATCGAGATCCCGCGTCCCGGCATAATAGGGGGTGTCGCGTTCGAAGAAGGTGACGGACCATCCCAGCCGGGCGAGGGCGCGGATCAGCCCGCGCCAAAGCGTGGCATGACCATTCCCCCATGAAGATGTGACGGTGAGACCGAAAATAACCATCCGCATCCGGAAACTCCTCGTCAGGCAGCTTCGTTCATTCGCAGGAGCTTGGAGCCCCAGTCCCCCGACACCATCGTCGTGATCGAGGCGGGATCGATGTCGAAGCGGAAGCAGTCGCCGACCGGCAAGCCAAGCACCTTGCAGACTGCGGCCTTGATCACATCAGCGTGGCTGACCAGGGCGACGCATTGGTTCTGATGCCGCTCGCGGATTCCGTTCATGAGCGAGACGATGCGCTGCTGGACATCCAGCATGGTCTCGCCGCTCGGTGTCCTCGCCTCCTGCCGCTGGTCGTTCCACGCCCGCCAGCTGGCATCGCCGTTCAACTCGTCGAACGTCTTTCCCGACCAGTCGCCGAAATCGATCTCGTCGAGTTCGGCGCAGATCGCGATTTCACCGACACCGCAGGCGAGAGCGATTGGCAGGGCCGTCTCCTGCGTGCGCTCGCGCGGGCTGCACAGAATGGCCGCGATCGTCTCTCGGGCCATGCGGCAGCCAAGCTGCTCGGCCTGAGCCTTGCCGGCTTCGCCAAGGCAAACGCCGGCCATGCGCCCCGCAAGATAGGAGCCGACATTGTCGTGCGCTGCATGGCGGATCAAAAAAAATGTCGTCGTCATTCCGCGGCATCCAGCAAAGGCTCGTCCTTGCCGGCAATGAAAGCGAGCGTACGCTGCCGCGCTTCGGCATCGGTGAACTGTTCGGGAGGAGACTTCATGAAATAGCTGCAAGGACCGGTCAGCGCTCCGGCAATGCCGCGGTCGAGCGCGAGCTTGGCGCAGCGCACCGCATCGATCACCACGCCGGCCGAGTTGGGTGAATCCCACACCTCCAGCTTGAGCTCGGCATTCAGCGGCACGCCGCCGAAGGTCGTGCCTTCGACACGGATGTAGGCCCACTTTCGGTCGGTGAGCCAAGGCACATGGTCGCTCGGCCCGACATGGATGTTGCCAGGCTCCAAGGGAACATCGAGCTGGCTGGTCACCGATTGCGTCTTCGAGATCTTCTTCGATTCCAGCCGTTCGCGTTCCAGCATGTTGAGGAAATCGGTGTTGCCGCCGAAATTCAGCTGATAGGTGCGATCGATGCGCACGCCGCGCTCGCGAAAGAGATTGGCCAGCAACCGGTGCACGATGGTCGCGCCGACCTGGCTCTTGATGTCGTCGCCGACCAGCGGCAGCCCGCGTTGCTCGAAGCGTCGGCGCCATTCCGGGCGCGAGGCGATGAAGACCGGTATGCAGTTGACGAAGGCGCAACCGGCTTCGAGCGCGCATTCAGCATAGAAGCGCGTCGCTTCCTCCGAACCCACCGGCAGGTAGGAGACCAGCACGTCGGCGCCGCTGTCGCGCAGGATCTCGCTGACATTGGCAACCGGCTGCGGCGCTTCTTCGATTTCGTCACGCAAATATTTGCCGATCCCGTCAAGCGTCGGTCCGCGTTCGACACGCGTGCCGGTTGTCGCCGCGTCGGCAAAGCGGAACGTGTTGTTCGGGGCCGCGTAGATGGCTTCCGCGACATCGCGGCCGACCTTGCTTTTGGCGACATCAAACGCACAGACAATTTCGATGTCGTCGACGTGATAGCCGCCGAGATCGGCATGCATCAGCCCCGGGATCGGTTCGTTGCTTTTTGCGTTACGATAATAGGAGAGGCCCTGCACCAGGGAGGATGCGCAATTGCCGACTCCAACGATACCAACACGAACCTTTTTCGATCCCACGAACCTGCCGCCCTATGTTGTTAAAGGTAAGTTCTTGACGCCGAACCGCCAGTCTGCCGGAATGTTCCTTGGCCAGTCGAAAAATTGCGCGAGACAGCATGGATCGAAGCTGCACCCCGCCGCGTTGCCGCACGGCAAGCATTGGAAAAACGATCGATGATTGTCTATGGCGACCACAAGCGGACCGAAAGCGCACAACAGCTTCGCGAGGCTGCGATCGAAATGGCCGAACGCCTCGATCGGATGCCTGACGGAATCCGGCGCCACGCCGCGTTGGTCGGGCTATTCATCAGCGTGTCGGAACTGGTTCAGGCGCTTGCCGATGTCGATTTCGAAACCAGCGGCGTCGACATCAATTCGCCGCGGCAACAGCAAGGCGCCAAGCTGCTGGTGGGGCTTGCGGCAGAGGTGGCGAAGTCGTGGCGAAGTGGTTTCGCCGCAGGCGGTGGCATCGACCCCGGACCCCGACAAGTGCTGGCCGGGCTCGATTGCAAGGCAAAGGTTTTGACCGGCTCGGCCGAGGGCTATGCGCATTATGCGCTTTATCCCGAGAGCTATTTGGGCGCGGCGCAGGAGTCAGGTCTCGATGCGAACACATGCGTGATCGGCATCCGCAGCATCGGCCTGGGGCTTGCAGCGATGGTTGCCGCCGCGATCGGTGCGCCGGCGCCGATCAGCGTGCGTCCTATCGGCCATCCTTTCCATAGGCGCGTCAATGCCGATCCGCGGTCGATCGCCGCCTGGAGGCACAATCTCGCGGCTCGCTTCGCCATCGTCGACGAAGGCCCCGGCCTGTCGGGAAGTTCGATGCACGCCGTCGTCAAATGGTTGGGGGAACTGGGCATTGGTTTTCACCGCATTCACCTGTTCCCCAGCCATTCGGGCGACCCTGGCGCCGAAGCGTCGCAGGAGGTGCGCGAGACATGGGCGCGCTGCCGCAAACATGTGGCAATGGCTTTTGAACGCACCTTCTCAGAAAGCTGGCGAATTCCGACGCTGCGCGCTTGGGTGGCCGAGGCGGTCGGCAGTCCGGAATTGAGTTTGACCGAAATATCTGGTGGAGCGTGGCGGACCGTCCACTACGCCGACGAAGAGCGTTGGCCCCCGAGCCCACGCCGCACCGAACGGCGAAAGTTCCTGGCGTCTGCGGGTCGAGATCGTTGGCTCGTCAAATTTGTTGGTCTCGGCGAAAGCGGACAGCGCAAGGAACGAACCGCGACGATGCTGCATGAAGCTGGCTTCGGACCCCAAGTCGTCGGGCTTTGTCACGGTTTTCTGGTTGAACGGTGGGCCGACGGCATCACCTTGGATCAGGCACTGCCGTCCAGAGAGAGACTTCTCGCTGAGTTCACACGCTATCTGGCCTGGCGTGCGATCAATCTGCGTACCTGCGAACCGGGTGCTTCATTGCTCGCGCTCGCGGAGATGGCCGTTCACAATACCTCCGAAGCTCTGGGTGAGAACCCCGCCGCGAAACTGCGGAATTGGTTCTCGAAGCGGACGCCTGCGCATGTGCGGCAAAGGGTCGAAATCGACGGAAAGCTACACGCTTGGGAGTTCCTCGTCGGTTCCGAGGGCACGGTGGTCAAAACGGATGCCGTCGACCACTGCCGGGGACACGATCTGATCGGCTGCCAGCCGATAGAGTGGGACATTGCCGGCGCTCTTGTTGAATATGGACTGTCTGACGGCGACGTGGCGACCTTGATCGATGGGATGAGGCTCGACATTGATGACGGCCACATCGACTTCTTCGAACCTTGCTACCTGGCGTTCCAACTCGGGCTCTGGAGCATGGCGGCCCAATCCGAGAATGGCCGGGAAAAGGCAAGGCTATCCGCGACCGCAAACCGATATGAAAGAGGGCTGATACGGTTCATGGAGAAATGCAAGGCGTGACTGTCTCGATCAATCCAGCGTTCGCAGCATGTCTGCTTCCTGCTCGAGAATGCTGGCCACTTCCTCCCGCTGCAGATGCGTCATCATCAGGCTGACACAGCATTCGAGATAGGTGATCGAGGCCCGCCGCAGATAGGCAGCCGTTTCGCGTTCTGCAACGTGATCGATATCCTTGGCGGGTCGCTTGGGTTGCATGAGGATAATCCTCCATATCGGGTCCTCTCGCCAAACCCCAAGCTTGGACGGATGTTCCGCACGATCTCGAAGGAAAGATTTGCCTGCGATCCGAGTATCAGGCAGGGAGGTTCTGCAGCCCCCCTGATGCCGGTCTCGCGCTTTTGGCAAGGCCTGGCATCCGATCGCCGATCTGGCCGCCTTCGAGGGCCGTGAAATAGCCGATCGTCTTTGTCAGCCCTTCGTTGAGAGAAACTCTCGGCGTCCAGCCGAGCAGCGTTTTTGCGCGCGAGATATCGGGCCGCCTGCGCCGAGGATCGTCTTGCGGCAGCGGCAGAAACTTCAGATCCGATTTGGTGCCGGTCATCGCCTTCACCAATGCCGCCAGTCGCATGATGGTGAATTCTCCGGGATTGCCCAGATTGACCGGCTTGCCCGGATTGGGCTCGATATCCATGAGGCGCATCAATCCATCGATCAGATCCGAGACGTAGCAGAAGGATCGCGTCTGTTGGCCGTCGCCGAATATCGTCAGCGGGCGCTTCTCAAGCGCCTGCATGATCAGGTTCGAGACGATGCGGCCGTCCGCCGGATCCATTCTTGGGCCATAGGTGTTGAAGATGCGCGCAACGCGAACGTCGGTCTTGCCGGCTCTCAAGTAGTCGAAGCAAAGCGTTTCGGCGGTGCGCTTGCCCTCGTCGTAGCAGGCGCGTGGGCCGGTACAGTTCACATGGCCGACATAATCTTCCTTCTGCGGATGTTGTTCAGGGTCGCCATACACTTCGCTCGTCGAGGCCTGGAGCAGCCGCGCATCATTGCGGACCGCGAGCTCGAGCAGGTTGAGCGTTCCGATCACGCAGGTTCGCGTTGTGTGTATCGGGTCGGCTTGATAACGCGGCGGCGAGGCAGCACAGGCCAGATTGAAGATGCGATGCACCGGCTCACCGGGATCCAGTGGCCGGCAGATATCGTGCTCGATCAACCGAAAACCTGGCTGGTCCATGATCGAGATGATGTTCTCCATGCGACCGGTGAGAAAATTGTCGGCGCATATGACGCGCCAATGGTTGCGGAGCAATGCTTCGCAAAGATGCGAACCGAGGAAACCCGCGCCGCCTGCAACAAGCGCTGTCTTCGCCCTTTGCGCCTTTCTTGTTTGTCGCATCGCCGTTTTCTCCTGTCTGTCAGTCATGCTGCACTTCCAACATCGAGATCGAGGACCGCCGCCCTCGGTTGCGCCAGCGCCATCACGAACTCGCGGGCCCTGGCCGCACCGGTGTGGGCTGCAAGGACGAGTTCGCGTGCTCTGCCCGCCATGGCGCGGCGTGTGCGATCGGCCTCGGCGGAGAGGATCTCGACGACGTCGTCCGCCTCGCCGGCCGTGTGGATCGCCGATGCGGGAAAGAAGCTGTCGAGGCCTGGCCAGCGGTCGCTGATGATCGGTGTACCGCAAGCGGCAGCTTCGAAAAGGCGCACGCTGGGCGACCATCCCGCGGCGATCATCGAACTGCGTGTGACGTTCAGTGTGTAGCGCTGGCGGCTGTAGAACGCGGCGTGATCGGCCGGCGGCAGGTGTTCGATGCGCTCGACGTTGTCGGGCCAGACGATGCTGGACGGGTACTGCGAGCCGGCCACGACGAAACGGCGGTTCGGCATGCGCCGCGCGGGCTCGAGCAGGAGCGCGTTGAGCGGCGCCTGTCGGTCTGCGCTGTAGGTGCCGAGATAGCCGAGATCCCACCGGATCGGGTCGGCCGTGCGGTGATGCCGTTCCGGATCGACCGAACAGTAGAGCGGCTCGGCGCGGCGTGCGCCGAAGTTCTGCGCCAGATCAATGAGCATCGGGCCGCCGGCGAAAGAGAAATAGACATCGAAGTACGGAATCTGGCGCCAGCTCAGATAGTCGCAATCGTCCGCCGACAGCTTCGCCAGGGTCACCGGCGTGTCGATGTCGTAAAAGCAGAGTTGTCCTGTGCCAAGTGAAGCGGCGATATCGATGACCGAGCGCCCTTCCGGCACGAAGGAGCCGATGACCACGACATCGGCCTGTTGCAGACACAGTGCGTGGTCGCGTTGCAACTCCACGGTGGTTTCGTACCAGCGCAAGTCGCAGAAATCCGGATCGCGCAGATCGCGGTGTTTGGCGTACCACGGCACATCGCGCTCCAGAAAGGTCACGCGGTGGCCAAGTTCGTGAAGGCCTTTCAGCAGACCTCGAAAAGTGGTGGCGTGGCCGTTTCCCCAGGATGAGGACAGCGACAGGCCAAGAAAGACGATGTCCAGTTGCTTGGTCATTCCGCTGCCTCCACGGTCCCGTGCTCGAAATGCCGTTTGAAGACGGCATCAGCCACGGCCGCCCGCAACGCGTAGGTATGGTCGGTGAGAACGCGGCGAAGTGCGGATTGGCCGATTGCCTTTGCCCGGCCGGGAGTCAGGGAGCGCATGATCTCGGCGACATCGCCGCCATCGCGCGCCACAAGGATCTCCTCGCCGGGTTTCAGGAACAGTTCCACGCCCAGCCAAGCATCCGTGATGAGACAGGCGCCGGCGCCGGCCGCCTCGAAGACACGCGTGGCCGGTGAAAAACCGTTTGCGGCCATGCTGTCGCGGCTGATGTTCAACACGGCCTTTGAAGTGACATTGAAGGCATTGTGGTCGCGGGTGCCGACATGGCCGAGCCAGCCGACATTGGCTGGTAGCGGCTTGTCGCCCCAGCCCGATCCGCCGAGCAGAAAATGCTGTTTCGGCAGCTGGCTGGCGGGATCGAGGAAGAACGATTCGACACGCGCTTCACGATCCGGCAGCCGATTTCCGAGGAACGCCAGATCGCAGGCAAAACGCGCATTGCCGGCGACCGGGTAATGCGTTTCGGGATCGAGCGCATTGTAGATCGGCACGCACTCGTTGGCGCCCATGGCACGATAGGCCCAGACGACGGGATCGCCGCCGCCATAGGTCAACACAAGGTCGATTTCTTGCAGCGCACGATGCAGCGGGTGGTCCGGCTCGTCGCGCAACTGGGCAAGCGTGGCTGGCGCGTCCACGTCCCAGAATATGATGAGCGCGTCGCCGCGGGCGTGGTCGAGCACGGCGCGCAGCAGCGCCTCATCCTCAAAACCGACGCCGCTCGCCTTGACGACGATGTCGGCCTCGGCGGCACGCGCCGTCACCTGCATCAGCGCATGCTGCGTCGCCTCATAAACGACCACGGTGCACCAGTCAGGCGCATCAATGTCGCGGTTCTTCTGCCGGTCGTAGACATTTGGTTCATAGAAAGTGATCTCGTACCCCAACTGGGAAAGTGCCTTCAGCAACCCACGATAGTAGGTCGCGGCACCGTTCCAGTAGGACGACAAGAGGCTCGATCCATAGAATGCGATCTTCATGCGGCGGCTTCCTTTGCGGCGATCGGGTCGGCGGTGTGTTGGTTCGTGCATTCCGTGAGCACGTCGAACAGCTCGTCGACGCGGTGGCGGCAGGTGTGTCGCGAGCGGATGGTCTCAAGACCCGAGGTCACCAGGGAGGCCGCAAAGTCGGGATCGGCCAACACTGCCTGAAGCTGTTGCCGCATCCGCGAGCCATTCTCGGCAAACAGGAAGTCGACGCCGGGCCTGAAAAGCTGCTCGACATCGGACCACGGCGCTGAAATCAGCGGAATGCCGCAGGCAAGTGCCTCGAACATGCGGATCGTCGGAATTCCGGGCAGCCCCTCGCGGTAGGGACGCCGCGGGATGTGCACGGTGGCACGATGCGCGGCGAACGCCTTCGGCACGTCGGCATTGGCGATCCACCCTTCATAGCGCAGACCGGCGGCGGCCAGATCGGCGAGTGCCGGCCTGGGATAGCGGACGCCGTGAACCGTGGCGTCAACGCCAAGATCGTGGACCGGCTCGATCAGAAATTCCTTGAGTTCGGCGGTCCGCTCATCGTCGCCCCAGTTTCCGATCCAGACCAGATCGGACGTGGGGTGGATTTCCGGGTGCGGCTTGAACAGGCGATCGTCCGCCGCTTCATGCCAGGTGAAGACGCGTTTGCCCCAGCCGGCGCGCAGGTAGCTCTCGCGCAGCGCTTCGCCAAAGGCAAGAACACCGTCATAGTGCTCCAGCCGGAGCGCCGAGATTGCCTCGGTCGCCGACACGGCCCTGTGATGGGTATCGTGAAAAAGAAGGATGAAGTTGCCACCACGGGCCCGGGCACGGCCGATGCGTGCGACAAGCTCCGGATCCGTCCACTCATGGACGATCACCACATCGGCCTCGGAGACCCAGGCTTCGTGGTCGAACCCGGCATCGTAGGTCACCGGCATCAATTCGGGGAAATCCTTGCGGAAGCGTTCGATGGCGAACGATCCCTGCTCAGTCAGCAGATTGGAGCGGCTCCAGCCGTCCGCCGGCTCCATCGCGATCGCCTTATGCTGGCGCTGGACCAGTTCTCGCATGACACCGCGCAGGAAGTGGGCGTTGCCGTGATTCCAGTCGGAAACGATCGAGTGGGTGTAGAACAAAAAGCGCATGATCAGCGCTCCGCCACGGCTAGCGAAGCTCTTTCGTAAACATCGCGCATGGCCGCTGCCTGCCTCGCCAGCGTGAACCTGCGGCTCCGGCGGATGGCTGCCTGGCCGAGCTCTCGCCTGTGCCCGGCATCGCTGGAAAGACGATTGATGCAGGCAGCGAGGTCGTGCGGATCGCGCGCGTCGAAGAACATCGCGGCCCCGTCCCACAGTTCGCGATATGTCGCGATATCGGAGAGCACCAGGGGCGTTGCCGACATAGCCGCTTCCAGCGCCGCCAGACCGAACGGCTCGTAGAGCGATGGCGATACAAAAATGCCGGCGCGCGCCATCAAGGAGCGCACCTCGTCAGACGGCAGTGCTCCGAGAGGAACGGCATGGTTGAAGGTGGCACGCTCGCCGTTCGGACCGTGCATCGAACCGGCTGTAAAGATGGGCCATTGCGTCAATGAGGCGGCCTGGTCGACCACCCCAATATTCTTTCCCTCGTCCCACCAGCGGGCAGCGGCGAAGACGAGCGGCTGGCGGTTTTCGGCTTTCGGGACCGGACGGGCGCCGTTTCCGACGACGTGGAGGCGCGCGATCGGCCTTCCATAGCAGGTTTCGATCGCCTCGGCATGGCTGCGGCTCGGCGCGATGACTGCGTCGGCCCTGTCGAAGCCACGCCTGTTGCGCTCTTTCTGCCAGGCCCATGCGCTATCCAAGGCCTGTCCCCTGACGGCGTGGAACCATGTCGTCACGCAGGAATGCGAGACCACTATGACCGGACAGGGCGCATCGAATTCCACTGCCTGCGTCGGGGCGTTGAGATGGACAAGGTCAATGGCGTGGTCCCGCAGGGGTGCATGCAATTCCCCCGGCAAGGCATCGAGATCACCGGAGCTGCGGGTCATCCAATCCAGTGGCGTATTCAGCCAGATCAGCGTCGCGAGGGACTGCGCCTCTTCGGCCTGTTGCCTGGATGGCTGCGGCCCCAGACCGGCAAACACAATGCTGTCGCCGCCATTGACCAGTTCCCGGCCGAGATCAAGCGCATAGCGCCATACTCCGCCCATGGCGTCGACGGTCATCAGGATGCGGCGCTTGCGCGGCGTCAGTGTCCGCAACATGTCGCCTCCAGTACCGCCAGCGGACGCGGGCGCCTTTCCTGGATGTCGCTGAACTTCTGGAACGATGCAAGGTAATGGTCATGGGCGCGCTCCCAGGCGAGGTCGTCGGGTTCGCCCCAAAGCTCGCGATAGCTGGGCGAACTCGGATATGGATACAGCGGTACGGGTTCATTGGCCCACACGCCATTGTCGAGCAGGTGGGCTCGCCAGTAATCGACAAGGGCAGGATCATCCTCGACGACGCCGATCAGATTGGCCTGGACGAACGGAACGTGGCGTCTGGCATTGACCAGCAACGCGGCGAGTTCCTCGGTGCCCAGCCGGCAGCGCTTCGCCAACATGGCTCGGCCTTCTACCGTCAGGCTTTCGAGGCCGGCTTCGATGGAGACACAGCCGGCCGCGCCCAGCAATTCCAGCAGCTCCGGTTTCCACAGGTCAATGCGGGTCTGCACGCCGAATTTCACATCGCGGTCGATCAACGCTTCCAGCAGCGCTTTTTGCGGCAGGAAGATTTCGTCGATGAAGTAGATGTAGCCGACACCTTGGGCAATCAGCCGATCGATTTCCGTTACCACCGCCTCGTGGTTGCGGCGCCGATAGGCGTCGCGGAAATCGATCTTGGCGCAGAAGCTGCAATTGTAGGGACAGCCGCGTGACGCCTCGACCTCAGCGCCGAACCCAATCTGATGCTCATCGAACCTGTGATGGTGATGCGAATGGGCAGTGATCCAGTCCGATGGCCATTCAAGCGGCGGATGGTCGACAAACGAACTGGCATGGACGCCGCCGTTCGAAACCAGCTTGGCGTCCCGCAGAAAAGCGGTTGAGGAAACTGCGCTCCAATCGTCGCGTCGGGCAAGTTCCGCGACGATTTCCTCGCATTCGCCGCGCACGACAATGTCGGCGCCAAGTTTGCGCAAGGTCGGCGCCGGTGTCGCTGAGCCGTGCGGCCCGACCGCGACTGTGCGTCCGCCTCGCCCGGCGAGACGATTGAGGAAATCGGCCGGGACGCGCAACTCCGGCGGTGCGCAGCGCCAGAACAAATAGGTCGGCGCGGTGCTGACCACCGTCATTGCCGGTGCGAAATCAGCCACGCGTTCGCAGAGCCTGGAATTGTCGAGCTTCTGCAACTGCCCGTCCAGCATCAGCACCTCATGGCCGGCCGCTTCAAGCAGGGCTTTGGAATAGCCGAGTTCCAGCGGCAGGTGTGGTTGGCGGCAGCCGAAATAGATGCTGTCGTCATAGGTCCAGAACGGGTTGACCAGGGCGATTTTCATGCGACGTACCTCACGGCTTCGGGTCGGGGCTCGAGCCGGTGGCGCTGCAGCCAGTCGGCCAGGTCGCGAATGCCTTCGCGCCATGAAACATGCGCCTTCCAGCCAAGCGTCGTTAGGATCTTGCGGGTATCGGCAACGAAGAAGGGCTGGTCGCCGGTCCGTTCGGATTCGTGGCGGATCGAAAGCTCCCGGCCGGTCAGGCCGCCGATCTCGCTCAGCAGCATACGCAGGCTGAGCGCATTTTCCGGTCCGCCGCCAAGATTGAATGCCTGGCCCCTGACCCTCTCGATATGGTCGAGCACGGCCCGGTAGGCCGCGACCGCGTCGGCGACGTGCAGGATGTCACGCACCTGCCTGCCGTCGCCGTAGATGGTGATTGGCCGTCCGGTGAGTGCGCTGAGCAGGAAGTGCGCGACCCAGCCCTGGTCCTCGGTGCCGAACTGCCGCGGTCCGTAGATACAGCTCATTCGCAGCACCGCCGTCGGCATGCCGTAGGATTTGGCATAGTCGAGCACATACTGGTCCGCCGCACCTTTGGAGCAGCCATAGGGTGTGCAGAAATCCAGGCCGCGGGCCTCATCGATGCCTTGGGCCTGGACGGTGCAATCGCAAGGTACGCAGCGATCGCCATCCTCGCGAACGGCGACGTCGGGGAGGCTGCCGTAGACCTTGTTGGTGCTGGCGAAGATCACCGGGATACGCCCACTGCTCAGTCGCGCCGCTTCCAGCACGTTGAACGTTCCCCGAAGATTGACGTCGAAATCCTCGTCTGGCCGAACCAGGCTGGTGGTGACGGCCGTTTGCGCGGCCAGATGGAAGATCGCCTTCGAACGCATCAAAACGGGCGTCAGAGCATTGGCGTCCCGCACGTCGATGGTCTCGACCGTGAGGCGGCTGCCGTGTTTCTGCGCCAGCCATTCAAGGTTCTGTTCGACGCCGGGACGACTAAGATTGTCGATCACCAGCACCGGCTTGCCATCCGACAACAGGCTGTCGGCCAGGTTCGATCCGATGAAGCCGCTGCCGCCGACGATGGCGACCGGCGCTTCGCGACGACTGCGTGCACCCCGATTCATGACACCAACCCGCGTTCTTCGAGTTCGCGCTTCATGTCGGCACCGCGGTCGACAGCGACTGTGTTGCGCACCCAGGAAACGAAATCGCCGAGCGAACTCTCCAATCGTTGCCCCGGTTCGAAACCGAGCAGCTCCCGTGCCTTGGAAATATCGGCGAAGCAGTTGCGGATATCGCCGGAGCGCGCCTTGCCGAGCAGCTCGGGCGACCGTTTCGGCGTTCCCATGGCCTCGGCCAGCAATCGGGCGACCTCGCTGATCGCATAGGCCCGGCCGCTGCCGATGTTGATGACGTGGCCCTTCGCCTGACGTTGCTGCAGCGCAAGGCGAAAGGCGCGGGCGACGTCATGCACATGGACGAAATCGCGCTTCTGTTCGCCATCCTCGAAGATCATCGGCGGTTGGCTATTGGCGAGACGTGAAGCGAAGTTGGCCAGCACGCCGGTATAGGGATTTGATAGTGCCTGGCCGGCGCCGAAGACATTGAATAGGCGCAGCGCGACCGCATCGATGCCGTAGGCCTCGCCGAAGATCAGCACGGCGCGTTCCTGGGCGTATTTTGTCAGCGCGTAGATCGAGGCGAGATCGACCGGCTTCTCTTCGTCCGTCGGCAGCGGCGAGAGGGGTTCGCCTTCCGGCGACAGCGGATTCCATTGTCCGCTTTTGATGTCGCTCGCCTTGCGCCGGGCATTGTCGATGCGCCGGCCGTCCGGCGTGGCATAGAGGCCCTCGCCATAGACGCTCATCGAGGAGGCGACGACGATCCGCTCGACCGGGTGTTTGATCAACGACTCGAGCAGCGTGGCCGTGCCGAGATCGTTGGTGCCGACATAGCGCGCGATCTCGTACATCGACTGTCCGACGCCGACTTCCGCCGCCAGGTGAATGACCGCGTCAATACCTTCCAGCGCCTTGGCGACGGCCTCGCGGTCGCGGACATCGGCCTTGATCAGTTCGGCTCCGGCGGGAAGCGCGATCGCTTCGCCTCCATGCACCTGCTCCAGAAGGGCATCGAGAATGCGAACGGAATAATCCTGAGTGATGAGTTCTTGTGCGACGTGGCGGCCGATGAAGCCGCAGCCTCCTGTAACCAATATGCGTTTCACGACGACTCCTCGGACGAGTGACCTCGGGTCTCCGAACTATTCGGCAAAAGGTTTGTTCCCTGTGCTTCAACAAAGTTCCCTCGGCCAGCTTCGTTCGAAAGCAGGCACATCGCGATCGGCTCGCGGTGCTGGAACATTGCTGCCCGTGTGCTGTTAGGACGCTCGACAGCCGCCGTGAGGCCCGGATGCGGCGAGGCCGATGATCAAGGAGATTTCAATGTCGCAGTCGCAGACGACCACCAATCACGACGAAATTCGCAAATGGGCCGAAGAGCGGCAGGGCCGGCCGGCGGTGGTCCGCACCAAAGGCGAGGGCGGCATCCTGCGGATCGACTTCGGCGAGCCCGAGGAAGCATTCGAGCCTATCGAATGGGACGAGTTCTTCCGGATATTCGATGAGAATGATCTGGCCTTTCTGTATCAGGCCAGGACCAGTGACGGACAAGCCAGCCGTTTCAACAAGTTCGTCGAGCGCAATCGCAAAGGCTGATGACGCCAGCCCGGGCAGCCTACGGCGCCGTGGGCGGGCGAGGCGGGCCTTAGCCGCTGCGACCGACAAACTCCGGCTCGAGGAGAAAAAATCAATGCAAGAGCTTTGCGCCGCGGGCTTTCGCCACCTCTCGCATGATGCCGCTGAGCCAGTTTTCGGTGGACTGCCCAGGCCGCCTGCGGTCGACATCCCGGATCGCTTGCTCGAGCGTCCTCTCGACGAGGCGGTCCGACGCATCGACGTCTCCCAGCAAAAGGCGCGCCGCAAGTCGCAGTTTGGGCAAAAGCGCGAACACGTCGTCGGACGAACTTGGCTCGAAGGTCTTTGCCTCCCCGGATGATCGCGGCGGAAAAAGAGCGTTGAACACAGCCTGGCTGCCAGAGGATTTACGCAGATTGCTGGCGAAACGCAGATGTTCGGGAATGGCGATGTCGTTGTCACCGCTGAAGAATACGAATGGGATGCCGCGGCGCATCAACTTGTCCGCGATCGGAAACACTCGTCGGCCGTTGAGATTGACGTCGAGGATTGCAGCTTCGGCCGCGTCGGTATGTTTCGATGCCTGTTCGACGGTTGCCGCGGGGCCAAGGACGATGGCGCCCATATTGCTGAAGAACCGCGCAAGATCTCCTGCCAGCATCCATTCGTCTTCGACGATCAGAATATGCAGTCCCCGCAGGTCGCGCACGTCCTCATCCTCTCTTGGTACGGAGTTTAGGATGGGACCGACGTTCATTCCGGGTTTTGTCATTCAAGGCCGTCTGCAATCGTTTCGCAAGCATCAGCATGCGATCCGGGACGGACCCCGCATCGGAACAGCCAATCAGCCCCTGCGCTCCTGATATCGGTGGCGCCATGAGCTTAATTTCAGAAGAACGTTTTGCCATTGAACCACCATGGATATCGGGTTCAACGTCATCCATGGCGACTTGTTCCGGCCCTCCTGCGCGCTATATGATGATGTCCTGTCTGGTCCGATTTTGAAGGACTTTGTGTCGGGCCGGGCGAAAGGGGGACAGGCCGTGGCAGCCCGATCGAAAAGATTCCCCATCGTGGGCGTCGGCGCGTCCGCCGGTGGCATTCCCGCGATGGAAGGCCTTTTCAAGGGCGTGCCCGGTCACCCCGGCATGGCGTTCGTCATCATCACGCATCTCAGCCCCAAGCGGGAGAGCCTGTTGCATGAGGTTGTCAGCCGCTACACCGAGATGCCTGTCGTGGTGGTCGAGGATGGTATGGCTGTCGAACCCGACCACGTCTATGTGATGCCGCAGAACGTCACCCTAGCCATCGACAACGGCGTGCTGCACCTGCGGCGGCCCAATGGGCTTACCCAAGAGCGCAAACCTATCGACATCTTCTTCAGCACACTGGCCGAAGACCAGGGTGAATATGCCGTCGGCGTCATTCTGTCGGGTGGAGATTCCGATGGAACCTTGGGTGCCAAGGCCATCAAGGAGCGGGGCGGGCTCACCGTTGCGCAGGCGTCGGACGGCTATGGCCCGCGCAATCCAGATATGCCGCAGAGCGCTATTGCCAGTGGGCTCGTCGATATCGCTGTACCCGCCGAGGAGATTGGGGCGAAGCTGGAGGCTTTCGCCCGCGGCTTCGACGCGCTGAACGGGCTGGCGGACGAAGACGGCGCCCATACGGCCGACATAGATACGATGCGGGAACAGATATACGGCATTTTGCGCAGCCACTCCGGCCACGAGTTTTCAGGCTATAAGCCCAAGACATTCCTGCGCCGCGTCAAGCGGCGCATGCAGATCGCCCAGATTCAGTCCATCAGCGCCTATATCGACTGGCTGAAGAAGGACCCTCGCGAGGTGATGAACCTGTTTCGCGACTTGCTGATAAACGTGACCAATTTTTTCCGCGATCCGGACGCATTCGAATTGCTCGAGCGAAAGATCATACCGCAGCTCTTCGAAGGCAAGACCGCCAGCGATACTGTCAGGGTCTGGGTTCCCGGCTGCGCCACGGGCGAGGAAGTGTTCTCCATTGGCATCCTGCTGCGTGAACACATGGAAAAGCTTTCGGCCGTCCCGCGCGTCCAGATATTCGCCACCGACATAGACGAGCCGGCGTTAGCGGTGGCGCGGGCGGCGCGCTATCCCGAAGCCTTGCTGCAAGGGCTTTCCCCCGAACGCCGGCAGCGGTTTTTCAATGGAAATGGCGAGAGCTATGTCCTCAGCAGCGATGTACGTGAGCTGTGCATTTTCTCGCCACACAGCGTTATTCGCGATCCGCCGTTTTCGCGCACGGACCTGGTCTCTTGCCGTAACCTGCTGATCTATTTCGGGCCGAGCATTCAAAACCGTGTCATCCCTGTCTTCCACTATGCGCTGAAGCCCGGCGGCTATCTTTTCCTCGGCACGTCCGAGAGTGTTGGGCAGCACGACAATCTGTTCGCCACCGTCGACAAGAAACATCGCATTTTCCAGGCACGGGAGCACGCTTCGCCGCATATCAGGCTGCCTGCCCTGATCGGCGACAGCCGTTCCGGCCTTTTTCCACCCGAAAACACCGGCTTAAGGAGGGGAACTGTCGGTTATCCCCTGCGCCAGACAGTCGAGGCACAAGTGCTGGAGCGGTTCGCCCCGCCGCATGTGCTCGTCAATGCGGAAGGCGACGTCGTCTACTATTCAGCCCGGACCGGCAAATACCTCGAGGCGCCGCAAGGTATCCCCAGCCGGCAGCTGCTCACCATGGCGCGCCGCGGGCTGCGCCTGGACCTGCGCGCCGCATTGAGGGAATCAACGACGACCCGCCGCACGGTTGTGCGGGAAAACCTCGTCGTTGAGGAGGATGACGAACGTGTCCAACCGATCAGGCTGACGATCGAACCGCTCACCGAACGCGGTAATGGCGAACCGCTTTACCTTGTCCTCTTCGAACCGTCGGGACCGCCGCAGGCCCGGTCCGACGAAGATGGCGGCAGCCATGACAGCGACAGCACCGCCGATCTCGAGCGGGAACTGCGCGACACGAGAGAGCGCCTGCAATCGACGATCGAGGAGTACGAGACCGCCCTGGAGGAGGTGAAATCGTCGAACGAGGAACTCGTCTCGGTCAATGAGGAGGCGCAATCCACCAATGAGGAACTCGAAGCCTCTAAGGAGGAGATGCAGTCGCTCAACGAAGAGCTCAACACGATCAACGCCGAATTGACGGGCAAGATAGAAGAGCTTGACCATGCCAACAGCGATCTGCGCAACCTGTTCGAAAGCACCGATATCGCGACCATTTTCCTCGATCGCAACCTTGTGGTCCGCACCTTCACGCCGGCGGCTTCATCCTTCTTCAGCCTGCGTCCCTCCGATGTCGGCCGGCCGCTGACGGATCTGTCGAGCCAACTCGATTACCCCGAGTTGAAGCAGCACATCGACAAGGTGTTCGAGACAGGCGAGACCCTGAACCACCATCTTGCGCGCGATGCCAGAGGCCTGTTTCACATGGTCCGCATCAACCCGTATCGGGACAAGGGCTACAAGATACAGGGCGTCGTGGTGACACTGGTCGATGTCACCACATTGGCAGAGGCGGAAGAGCATCAGCAGGTGCTCATCTCCGAGCTCAACCATCGGGTCAAGAACATGCTGGCCGTGATCGCCAGCATCGCCAACCGGACGCGGGAAAATTCGGACACCAAGGAAGAGTTCGCGGATGCGCTGATCGGCCGCCTGCACGCCATGTCTCGGGCCTATGGACTGCTGACCCGGGAGAGCTGGAAGGAAGCCTCGGTCAAGGAGTTGCTCCAGCAGGAACTCGAACCATTCGGCGTCGAACGCATCGAACTCCATGGCGAGGATGTGAAGCTCGGCCCGCAACAGGGGCTTTCCCTCTCGATGGCCATTCATGAACTGGCCACCAATGCGGCCAAGTATGGCGCCTTATCCAAACCCCGAGGCAAGATCGGGGTGGAATGGTCGATCCATGATGACAGTTTCACGCTTGGCTGGCGCGAGAAGGATGGTCCCGCTGTAAAAGAGCCTTTGACCAATGGCTTCGGCTTGACCCTTTTGCAGGGAGAAATCGGCTACAGACTGGGCGGCCACGTCGAGACCGCTTTCGACGAGAACGGTCTCAGCGTTCAGATCGCTTTTCCCGCAAATCATAGGAACGTGCCATGAGCGACAGGCCTCGTGTTCTGGTAGTCGAGGACGAATGGTTGATCGCGGAAGACATCGCGTCCCGCCTGCGCAAAGCTGGCTATCCGGTGGTCGGCCCTGTTTCATCGGTTGCCGCGGCTCTTCGGCTTGTCGAGGCGGACAATGTCGATGTCGCGTTGCTGGACATTCAATTGAACGGCAAAACAAGCCTGCCCATCGCGGAGACATTGCTGGCTCGCCGCACTCCTTTCGCGTTCATCACGGGATTTGGACAGGGTGATGTTCCCGCTCCCTTCCGAGACTGCAAATTTGTTCCCAAGCCATCGGGTGAAGCTGTCATCCTGGCCGCGGTGGCCGAGCTGGCATCGCTCCGAGCCCCGTCGACTTCGCTCTGATCCTAACGGCAAGCCGGTCGGGATCAGATGAGCCGCGATCAATCCAGCGGTTTATCGGTAGGCCGAGGCGTCGTACCGGCCTGACGTGGCTGTCCGGCGTTTCGATTGGCGTCTGGGTTATCCAGCGGAGCAGTCGAAGGGCGCGATTTGCCGGCGGTCTTTGCCGTCAGCGGTTTAGCGCCGGCGTCCGTGTCGTTGGCATCCCTGCTTGCGTGTGGCAGGCCATCAGCGTTCGGAGACCGGACGGCGGGTTTTGATACGGAATTTTCCTTGCCCATTGTGGCTCCTTTTTTTGCAACGGCGAAACGATCTCATGTCAGCGGGTCAATCGCCGGCAAGATTGAAAGTTCCGCCATCGCGACGGGATCGAAGGCCGTTGGCGAGCGTGAGCGAAGTGTGCGGGCTCGTCCTGCTTGTCAGATCGTGCTTGCAACTTATTTCATCTGTAGCGGGAACAAGCGAAGCCGATGCAAGTTCGAGATCGTGCAGTATTGTCATCCTCCCATCTCTGATGCTGCGCGATCGGGCTCCGGCCTGGTCAGCCCGCGCCGCTCCCTAAAGGAGGCGCGGGCTTTTCGACGCCGCGCGCTTTAGGCGGGAACATCTTGCCGGTCCGGCAGTTCGGCGCCCAGGAGAAACAAATGCAATATGCCGAGGAGATCGCGCTCAGGCGCGTGAAGGTGCTGGTCGAACAATATGTTCTCGCGAGAAGCAGGAGGTATGATTTTGTCTCGACCGAACTGGCATGCAGGGCCATTCGTCAGGTGGTTCGGACCCCGATCGAGGACGTCGAACTGGATCATTTGCTGGCCAGAAGTGCCGCCAAACAGGGGCTTTCGGTGCGGTTCGACCGGATAGGTCACTGGCAGGCTGCTTCGTCCGAACTCAGCCAGGAACAATCAGCATGAGAGCGGTGTTGTTGATGGCGGCCGCATTGCTCTCCCTAGGGGTGCGACAACAATGCCGACCCTGTCAAATCCAAGACGGATAATGTGAACAGCCAGCCGGTCGACAAGAACCCGGTGACGGAAACCAATCCGACGCCACAGACCACTACCGTAAGCGGTGTTCTCAGGCCACGGCCTTGAGCTCGGGAGCCGGGATGTAGGCCCAAGGCAGCAGGTCGTCGATCTGGCTGTTGGGGTGGCCGTTGAGGATCCTGGAGAGGACATCGGCGAGATAGCCGAGCGGTTCGACATCGTTGAGTTTGCAGGTTTCGATCAGCGAGGCGATGACTGCCCAGTGTTCGGCACCGCCGTCAGAGCCTGCGAAGAGCGCGTTCTTGCGGTTGAGCGCGATCGGACGGATCGAGCGTTCGACGGTGTTGCTGTCGATCTCGATGCGGCCGTCGTCAAGGAAGCGCGAGAGGCCTTCCCAGCGCGTGAGCGTATAGCGGATTGCCTCGGCGAGCTTTGTCTTCTGGCTGATCAGACCGAGTTTCTCGCGAAGCCAGGGCTCGAGATCGACGACGATGGCGCGGCTTTTGTCTTGACGCATCGCGCGACGCTCGTTGGCCGATCGGCCACGGATGTCATCCTCGATCTTGTAGAGTTCGCCAATCCGTCTGAGCGCCTCGCTGGCGATCGGCGCTGGTCCGGACACGGCCAGTTCATAGAAGCGCCGGCGCACGTGTGCCCAGCAGAAGGCGAGCGTCACGTCGCTTCTGTCGGCCATCACACGATAGCCGCCATAGCCGTCGACCTGAAGGATTCCGGTGAAGCCCGCGAGATGAGCGATCGGACGCTCGGCCTTTCGGTCCGGCGCATAGACATAGGCGACGCCCGGCGGGTCGCTCCCTTCCCACGGTCGGTCATCGCGGGCATAGGCCCAGAGTTGACCTGTCTTAGTCTTGCCGCATCGAGCACTGGCGCGGTCGTCTCGTCGGCGAAGAGTTTTGGCGAGGACTTCAGCTTGCCAAGCAGCCGCTCGTGGACCGGACGCAGGTGCCAGGCGGCGCGGCCGACCCAATCGGCGAGCGTGGAGCGATCGAGATTGATTCCCTGCCGGGCGTAGATCTGCGCCTGACGATAGAGCGGTAGGTGATCGGCATATTTTGAGACCAGCACCTGGGCGACCGTTGCCTCGGTCGGAAGACCACCCTCGATCAGCCGGGCCGGCGCGGGAGCCTGAACCACGACGTCCTCGCAGGCGCGGCAGCCATATTTGGGCCGGCGCACGACGATTACACGCAGCTGCGCCGGAACGATGTCGAGCCGCTCGCTCACGTCCTCGCCGATCCGATGCAAGCCATTGCGGCAGCATGGGCAGGCATGGTCCTCGATATCGACGATCATTTCCACCCGCGGCAGATGGGATGGCAACGCGCCGCGGTTCGTCCGACGCTTCCTGGCGCGCTCCAGGCGCTCTGCGGGAGATGCTTGTTCGTTCTCTTCCTCGTCGGCGGCCTCGATCTGCTCGGCCTCTTCGAGCCCCAGCAGCAATTGATCCTCGGGG
>NZ_JAFFIW010000055.1 GCF_018588885.1 Mesorhizobium sp. dw_380 | reverse complement strand
CCGGGGGCGCGGGACACGCGCGCCGGGTGGGGCGGGACGGGGGGGCGCCCGCCGTGGGCGATGGGTGACGACGGGGGCGGCAGGGCAGCGGCCGGGGTGGGGATGGTTGAGCCGGTTGGCCACGGGCGCCTGGCCCGCGAGTGCGGGCGCCGAGGTCGGCTCGTCAAGCACGACCAGCCGCGGCAGGCCGGCGAAGGCGCGCGGGATTGCCGTGCGCTGGCGCTGGCCGCCGGACAGGGTTCCGGGTTTCTGCTCGGCCGTGATGCGAGAGAGACGCACCGAGGCCAGCAGGTCGCCGACACGCTGCGGCACGGCGCGGCGCGGCAGGCCGGCCAGCCGCCGCAGCGGGCGGCCAAGGATGCGGCCGATGCGCTGGCGCGGGTTGAGCGTGCGGTCGGGCGACTGGAACACCATCTGCACGTCGCGCCGCTCGCTGGGCTGGCGCCGCTCGACCAGCGGCGCCACGGTCTTGCCAAACAGCTCGACCGAGCCCGCCGTCGCCGGCTGCAGGCCGGTGACGATCCGGGCCAGCGTCGACTTGCCGGAACCGGACTCGCCGATCAGGCCGAAGGTCTCGCCGCCGGCGATGTCGAGGTCGATGCCGTGCAGCACCGGCTGGCCGCCAAAGGATTGTCTTATGCCGCGGCAAGACACGGCGATATCCCGTCGTGGCGCAGGCAAGGCATTGTCTGGCTGTTCTCCGGCCGGCGCGTCGGAAGTCAGGTCCCTGGCATCCTCGGCCAGCCTGCCGTCGCGCTTGGTGCGGTCGAGCGTTGGAATGGCCGCGACCAGCGCCCGCGTGTAGGCATGGCGCGGGTTGTCGAATACCTCGTCGGCGGCACCCGTTTCGACCACCGCGCCCGCCTGCATCACCGAGACCCGGTCGCAGGAGCGCCGGATCAGGTTGATGTCGTGGCTGATCAAAAGGATGCTGGTGCGGTGCTCGCGGCGCAGATCATCGAGGATGGCGATGATCTCGGACTGGACGCTGGCGTCGAGCGCCGTCGTCGGCTCGTCCATCACCAAAAGCGACGGGTCGAGCGCGATCGCGATGGCGATGTTGGCGCGCTGCTGCATGCCGCCCGACAGTTCGTGCGGATAAAGCCGCAGCACGCGCTCGGGGTTGGCGACGCGGACGCGGCCGAGCAACTGTGCGGCGCGCCCGAGCGCATCGTCATGATGCATCGGCCGATGACGCAGGATGGTCTCGGTGATCTGGCCGCCAATGGTCATGCTCGGGTTCAGCGCCGAGCCCGGATGCTGGTAGACGGCGGCGATGCGGTCGCCGCGCAGCCGGCGCAGCTCGGCCGCTGAAAGGTCGCGGATCTCGCGATTTTCGAAGGCCAGTTGCGCGGCCTCGACCCGGGCGTGCCTGGGCAGATAACGCAGCACCGCCAGCGCCACCGAGCTCTTGCCCGAACCGGATTCGCCGACCAGCCCAAGCGCTTCGCCCTGGCCGATCCTGAGCGATATGTCATCAACCGCGCGGTGGATGCGCCTCGCTCCCGCATAGGAAACGGAGAGGTGCTCGACATTTAGAACCGAAGACATGGATGGCAAAACCGAAGACATGGGATGGCCCGAAACCACTTTCTGCGCGCGCCGCGATCAGGGGCAATCGCTTCCGCTTTCTCAGGGTACAATCTCTATAAATTTACTCGAATAAAGCTGGAGCGCAATCTAACTTTCGAGAACTGGAAGATTTTCGGGGCACGGCCGCACGCCGCTGCGCCGCCGATTTTCCGCATCCGACGGCATGTCGCACATGATCCTCAGCGCGTTCTTCTTCAACCCGCAGGGCGACCACCGCATGGCATGGCGCCATCCGCGCGCGCCGGGGCGCGAAGTGCTCGACTTCGACTATTATCGCGAGCTGGTGCAGACGGCCGAACGGGCAAGGATCGACACCATCTTCGTCGCCGACCACGTGTCGATCTGGGATTCGGTCAAGAGCGGCGTCGCGCATTACGCCAATGCGCGCCTCGAACCGCTGACGCTGTTGTCGGCGCTGGCCGGCGTGACCAAACACATCGGCCTGATCACCACGGCATCGAGCTCCTACAGCGAGCCCTTCAATGTCGCGCGCCTGTTCGCTTCGCTCGACCATATCAGCAAGGGCAGGGCGTCATGGAACGTCGTCACCTCGGCGATGGACGAGGAGGCGCGCAATTTCGGCCGCGACGGCAATATCGAACACGCCTTCCGCTATGAGCGGGCCGGCGAATTCCTCGATATCGTCAAGGCGCTGTGGGACAGCTGGGAGGACGAGGCGCTCCTCATCGACAAGGAAACAGGCTATTTCGCCGATCCCGACAAGGTCCATCCGATCGACCACAAGGGCAAGCATTTCAAGGTGCGCGGGCCGCTCAACGTGTCGCGGCCGCCGCAAGGCCATCCGCTGATCGTGCAGGCCGGCTCGTCCGAGGACGGCAAGAATTTCGCCACCGCCCAGGCCGACGTGCATTTCGCCATCTTCGGCACCAGGGAAGACGGCATAAAATACCGGCAGGACATCAACGAGCGGCTGGCGCGCCATGGCAGGCGGCCGGAAAGCTTCAAGATCCTGCCCGGCATCCTGCCTGTTGTCGCGGCCTCCGAAGCCGAGGGCCGCGAAAAGCAGGAGTATCTGCAGAGCCTGCTTCCCGACCAGGTCGGCATCGACCTGCTGTCGAGCTGGAGCGGCATCGATCTCTCGGCCTATCCGCCCGACGGGCCGCTGCCGCCGCTGCCGGACGAGAGCACCTTCAATGGCGGGCGCACCTCGCTCAACCGCGTCAAGCAATGGTCGAAGCAGAACCTCAGCCTGCGCGACATCGCCCGCAAGCTCGCCAACAGCGGTTCGGTGCCGACGGTCGCCGGCACGCCGAAGCAGATCGCCGACCAGCTCGAAGACTGGTTCGTGTCGGGCGCCGCCGACGGCTTCAACCTGATGTTCCCGCTGCTGCCGGAGGACTGGGTGAACTTCGCCGAGCAGGTGGTGCCGGAACTGCAGCGGCGCGGCCTGGTCCCGACCGAATATGCGCCGGGCACGTTGCGCGACCGTTTTGGGCTTGCCCGCCCCGCCAACCGCTTCGCCGAGCAGCGCGCCAATGCGCGCGCCGTGTCCTGAGGAGGCAGCCATGACCGCGGCACCGAACCTTCAGCCCCGCGAAGCCACCGCTCCGCGTCTCGTCAATGTCCTGCACAGCCCCAAGCGCGTGCGCGTCAAATTCGGCGGCCGCACCATCGCCGACAGCCGCAATGTGCTGGTGCTGCGCTCCAACCATTTCCTGCCGATCTATTTCTTCCCGCCGTCCTCGGTCGACCCGTCGGTGCTGAAACCTTCGCTGCATCGCGAGCCGCACGCCGTCGGCGGCGAGACCGCCTATTGGGACATCGACAGCGGCGACAAGCGCGCCGCCAATGCGGCGTGGTCGTTCACGGCGCCGCCGGATGAAAACCTGGCGCCGCTCGCCGGCCGCATCGCCTTCACCTGGAAGGCGGTCGACCAGTGGTTCGAGGAGGACGAAGAAGTCTTCGTCCACGCCCGCGATCCCTATGCGCGCATCGATGTGCTGCAGAGTTCCAGCCATGTGCAGGTCTGGTTCGACGGCGAATTGATCGCCGACAGCCACCGCCCGGTGCTGCTGTTCGAGACCCATCTGCCGACGCGTTTCTACCTGCGTCCGGAGGATGTCCGGCTGGAGCGGCTGACGGCGTCCAACTCGACGACACGATGTCCCTACAAGGGCATCGCGTCCTACTGGTCGGGTCTCTTGAAGGACGGTTCGGTTCGCCCCGACATCGCCTGGAGCTACCGCGACCCGATCGACGAAATGCCCAAGATCAAAGGCCTGATCGCCTTCTACCCGCAAGCGGTCGATCGCATCCATCTCGACGGGCAGCCGGCCTGACCCCACCCGTCTTCTTATTTCATGTGAGGCACACAATGACGAAAAATTCCGACATCGATACTTTGCGTGACCATTTTGGGCGCAACCAGTCCGGGCGCAACCACACTGGCGACATCTGGAATGTCGCGGTCGACGAATACGCGCAGGGCTTCCTCAAGCGCCGCGATCTCCTGAAATACGCAGCCCTTCTCGGCCTCACCGGCTTTGCCGCCTCGCAAGGGCTGTTCACGCCAGGCGCGGCACGCGCGGCCACCACCGGCGGCACGGTCCGTGTCGGGCTCGGCCAGCCGACCAAGGCGATCGACCCCGTCACGGTGACCGATCCAGCCAGCATCGGCGTGCTCAGCCAGGTCGGCGAGTACCTGATCCTCGACGATCCCAAGGATGGGCTGCAGCCGAAGCTTGCTTTGTCCTGGCAAGCCGACGAGACGGCCAAGCGCTGGACGTTCAAGCTGCGGCCGGGGGTGAAATTCCATGATGGCCGCACCGTCACGGCAAAAGATGTGGTGGCGAGCTTCGAACGGCTTGTCGACCCGGCCAGCGGCTCGTCCGCCTTGTCGGCCTACAAGGGCATCCTCTCCAAGGGCGGCACCAAGGTCGTCGATGACGAAACGGTCGCCTTCGATCTCGACCAGTCGAACAGCAATTTCCCGTTCTATGTTTCCTCCGACGTCTACAATGCCGTCATCCTGCCGGCCGACTATGCCGGCGATTTCGAGAAGACTTTCAACGGCACCGGCCCGTTCAAGCTGGACTCCTTCCGTCCCAAGCAGGGCGCCAGCTTCGTGCGCAATCCGGACTATTGGGGCGACAAGGCGCTGCCCGACCGGGTCGAGATCAAGTTCTTCGACGACGAGCAGGCGCAGGTGCTGGCGCTGCAGGCCGGCCAGCTCGACGTCATCCCCAGCACCACGCGGCTGGAACTGGCCATCGAGGGCAATCCCAATTTCAAGCTGCTCAGCGTGCAGGCAAGCTCGCATGATCCGGCGCATCTGCGGACCGACCAGGCGCCGTTCACCGACAAGCGCATCCGCCGCGCGCTGGCGCTCACCATCGACCGCGAGGCGGTGGTCAAGGGCCTGTTGAAGGGCCGCGCCGTCGTCGGCAACGACACGCCATTCGCGCCGATCTTCCCCTCGGCCGATCCGTCGGTGCCGCAGCGCAAGCAGGACATCGCCGAGGCCAAGCGGCTGCTTGGCGAGGCCGGCGTGCCCAACGGTTTCGAGGTGACGCTGACCACCGAGCGCGCCTATGACATTCCCGATTATGCGGTGCTGATCCAGAACTTCGCCAAAAAGGCCGGCATCGACATCAAGCTCAACGTGTTGCCGCAGGATGCCTATTACGGATCGGCGACGTTCGGCAGCTCGCCATGGCTGGATTCCAACCTCGGCATCACCGATTTCGGCCATCGCGGCACGCCCGACATCTTCCTCAACGCGACGCTGAAGAGCACCGGGAGCTGGAACGCGGCGCATTTCAACAATCCGGCCTATGACGCGCTGCTCATCGACTACGGCAAGGCGCGCGACCTCCAGGCGCAGCGGCTCGCCGCCGGCAAGATCCAGACCCTGCTGCTTGACGAGACGCCGCTGATCATCAGCTACTTCTCGCAATACAGCCGCATCGTCAGCGCCAAGGTCGAGGGCGTGCGCTTCACCGCCATCTCGCATCTGCTGCTCGACAGAGTGTCGTTCGTGTGACCGCCTCGATGGCGATCGTGCGGCCGCTGGCGGCACGCGCGGGCTCGCTGCTGTTGACGCTGTGGCTGGTCAGCGCGCTGATCTTCCTCGCCGGGCAGGTGCTGCCCGGCGATGTCGGCCGCGTCATGCTCGGCCCGTTCGCCGATGCGCAAGCGGTGGCCGAACTCAATCGCAAGCTCGGCACCGACCAGCCAATCCCTCAGCAATACTGGCACTGGTTCAGCCGGGCGATCACGGGGGATTTCGGCGAATCCCTCTCCATGCGTGCACCGGTGGCGCCATTGGTGCTGGAAAGCATCAGGAATTCCGCCGCACTCGCCGGTGTCGTGCTGGTGTTCCTGGTGCCGATCGGCATCGGCGCCGGCGTTATCGCGGGCCTGAGAGCCGGCAGCCTCGTCGACCGGCTGATCGTGCTGACCGGTGTCTCGCTCTCGATCGTGCCCGACTTCGTTTCCGGCCTGCTGCTGCTGATGGTCTTCGGCCTGTGGCTCGCCTGGTTTCCGATCACGGGTGCCGCGCCCGAGGCCGCGGGTTTCTGGACGAGAAGCTATTACCTCATCCTGCCGGCGCTGCCGCTGGTGCTGAACCTCATCGGCTATGTCGCGCGCATGACCAGGGCAGGGGTGATCGAGGCGCGCGGCGCGGACTATACGCGCACCGCGATCCTGAAGGGCCTCAGCCCCTCGCAAGTGCTGTTCAAGCATGTGCTGCGCAACGCGCTGGTGCCGACGGTGGCGGTCATCGCCACCCAGAGCGGCTTCCTGCTCGGTGGTCTGGTGGTGATCGAGGCGCTGTTCGGGATACAGGGCCTCGGCAATCTGGTGCTGACCGCCGCCAAGGCACGCGACTTCCCGATGCTCGAGGCCGGCGTTTTGGTGATGGCTGCGATTTTCGTGTCGACGGCCGCGATCGGCGACGTCCTGCAGGCATTGCTCGATCCGCGCCAGCGCCGGCGGAACGCGCCATGACCGATCTTGCCCAGTCTCCTGTGCGCAGTGACTCCAGGCTCTCCCGGATCGGCCGGCTGCGCGGCTTTTTGCCCGAGGTGGCGCCGTCGACCGTGATCGGGTCGGTGGTGCTTTTGTTCTGGGTCGCCTGCGCCGTGTTCGGCTGGCAATTCGTGCCCTTCGATCCCTATGCCGAGGATTTCCTGTCCATGATGACGCCGCCCGACGCGGTGCACTGGTTCGGCACCGACCAGCTCGGCCGCGACGTGCTCTCGCGCATCATCGTCGGCTCGCGCGACATCCTGCTGGTGGCGCCGCTGGCGACGCTGGCGGGTGTTGCCGCCGGCAGCGTCATCGGCCTGGTGCTCGGCACTTTTGGCGGCATGGTCGATAGCGTCGGTGCACGGCTGCTCGATGCCGTCATGTCGCTGCCCTTCATCGTCCTGGTGACGATGGCGCTGGTGGCGATCGGCCCGTCAAACCTCACCGTCATCCTGGTGATCGGCCTTGCCTATGCGCCGCTGGTGGCGCGCACGGTGCGCACGGCTGTACGCGAACAGCGCGAGCGCGACTATGTCAGCGCCGCGCGACTGGCCGGCGAAGGCCGGCTGGCCATCATGTTCCTGGAGATCCTGCCCAATGTGAGGGAAACCATCCTGATCGAGCTCATCACCCGGCTCGGCTACGCCTTCTTCTCGATCGCGACGCTGAGCTTCCTCGGCCTTGGCATCCAGCCGCCTTCGGCCGACTGGGGGCTGGCCATAGCCGACGGCTACGGATTCCTCACCGGCGGCAAATGGTGGGTGGTGGTGTTCAATTCGGCGGCGATCATCTCGCTGGTCATGGCCACCAACCTCATCGCACAAGGGATCGGCGCCTTCGAAAACGGTGACAAATAGGCACGACCCTTCACCAGCAAAGCGCGCAGATGGTCGGCTATTCGATGCAATTTCTTTGCAACCCGTTAATTCGGCCATGCTGTTAATAAGCGCGCGCTAATAAGTGGCCCGCGTGGGGTACGCAATGACCAAGAATCTCGGCAATGCACGCTATGTGCCGCCCAAGGACACAAAGGCTTCCCTGTTCAGCAAGGCCGCGCCGGCGCTGTTCCCGCTCGTCGTGGCGGCGCTGGGCTACATGATCGGGCGACAGTTCTTCGGCATATAGAGCAATTCCAGGAAAAGTGTGAAACGGTTTTCCGTCCGGAATTGCGTCAAAACAAAGAGATAGAGGGATTCACTGTTTCCGTGAAACGGTGAATCCCTCTAGGTTCCGGCTCTTACGCCGAAGCTGTCAGGCACCGATCTCGGCCGCCGCCTCCTCGGTGCTGGCTTCCGCCCGCCTGACACGGTCGCTGGCCAGAAGCACGACCGGGCAGGCGACCGCGTCGAGCACGGCTGTCGCGGTGTCGCCGAAGAACAGCTCTTCGCCCGGCCTTTGCGTGACACCCATAACCACCATCGCGGCGCCCTTGGCCGCTTCCCTGGCGATCGCCTTGTCGGGCGTCGCGCGGGCGCGGATCGCGGTGTCTACGGCGAGGCCGTACCGGTCGGCGAGATCGGCGACGTCCTTCAGCACGGCTTCCTCGCGGCGGTGCGAAACCGAGCTTGCCCGGCTGCTTTTCCGGGCCTGTGAGACATAAAGCACCTTGACGCGGGCGCGGTGCGGACGCGCCAGGGCCAAGGCGAAATCGGCGGCGCGCCGTGCGACCTCGGTGCCGTTGACCGGAACCAGAACGGTTGCGCCGGCGCGCAGCATCGGCATCTTGCCGGTGGATCTGGCGCCATTCAGCACCAGGCACAGCGGGCCGTGGAAACCGCTGGTGATGTCGTTCAGCGCGCCGCTGAAGCTGCCATTGTCGGTCAGCGCGTTCTCCAGTCCGACCAGCAAAAGGCCATAGCCCTTGCGGGCTTCCGCGGCGATCGTCTCAGCGGTGGCTTCAAGCTCGGTGCGGGCGGTGAGGTGGACCTTGTCGACGGGTGTGTTATCAGCCTTTCTGACGGCCCTGGCGCTTCTGGCCGCGCCCTTCTTGACCTCCATCGAGGCCCGCTCCGGACCCTTGTCGCGGGCAGAGCCAGGCAATTCGGCGCCCTCGAGGTGGAGAAGCGTGGTCGGCATGCCTCTGCCGCCACCGACGAGGCCGGCGAGATAAGCGGTGAACTTGCCCGCCGGGCTGTCGTCGACCAGCAGCAGCAGCCGTTCCAGCCTGGAGACGAAGCCGCGTTCGTCGAGCAGTTCGCGGTCGACGCGCTGTTTCTCGGCATCGCCGACCGGCAGGCGGCCAAGCGCCCAGCGCAGCATCGGCGGCATGGCGAGCGTGGTGATGACGGCCATGGTGACGATCATCGTGAACAGATTGTGGGACAGGATGTTCATCGACAGGCCGATGCTGGCGACGATGACCTCGGTCGAGCCGCGCGCGTTCATGGCGCTGCCGACCGCGGTGGCTTCCTTCAATGACATGCCGGCAAAACGGCCGCCGATGAAGGCGCCCGAGAATTTGCCGATGCTGGCGATCACCACCAGCGCCAATGTCAGCAATGCAAGCGTCGGATCGGCGAGCACGGTGAGATCGGCGGAAAGGCCGGCCATGCCGAAGAAGATCGGCATGAAGAGCGCGGTGATGACGCCGCGCAGCTGGCTCTCGATATGGTCGGACAGGATCGGCGATTCCCCGACCAATATGCCGGCGACGAAGGCGCCGAGCACGGTGTGCACGCCGATCAGATTGGTGATCAGCGCCATGGCGCCCATGATGATCAGGATCACTGATATGACGGCGTATTCGCTGCGGAAAGAATCGTTGCTCCAGCGGATCAGCGTGAACACCAGGCGGCGGCCGATGGTGAAGGAGAACACCATGAACAACGCGACCTCGGCCACCGTGGTGATGAGCGGCACCACCTGCAGACTGCCATTGGTGGCGATGCCGAAGGTGACGGCGATGATCAGCCAGCCGATCGTGTCCTCGATGATGGCCGAGGAGATGATGACCTGGCCGAGATTGCGGCGCATGAAGTTCATTTCGCGCACCACCATGGCGACGATCTTGACCGAGGAGATCGAGAGCGCGGTGCCGAGGAACAGCCCGGCGACGACGCGCTGCGTCGGGTCGGGCAGCAGCGTGCCGGGCAGGATTTGCGCCAGCGCGAAGCCGCAGGCAAAGGGCACGACGACGCCGGTGATCGAGATCGAAAAACAGGCGGCACCGACACGGCGCACCAGACGCAGATCCGTCTCCATGCCGGTCAAGAGCAGGAGCAGCAGGATGCCGAGCTGCGAGACGGCATCGATCATGCTTTTCTGCGCCGGGTCGGTGGAGAAGATCAAATGCTGGGCGTCAGGCCATATCAAGCCGAACAGCGACGGGCCGAGCAGGATGCCGCCGATCAGCTGGCCCATGATCGCCGGCTGGCGGTAGCGCTGGAAGATTTCGCCCAGGCCGCGCCCGACCAGAAGCAGAAGCACGATCTCGGCGACGAACAGCCCTTCCGCCGAGCCGCCCATGCCGGAGGCATGTCCGGCTGGCTGGGCGGCAAAGGCCTGTGCCGCCGAGACCAGCACGGCCAGCAGAACAGCGGCCACAACGCTGCGTGACGTCGTTGCCGGTGGACGGTTCATAGGTGCCCTCAAACGCCGCGGCGGACTGACCATGACAACGCGCAGCCGGCATTTGCGTTGCAGCCGTCAGATATCGATGGCGGACGTCAGGCATCGAACTCAGACGTGAACATCGCCGAAGGTGAGCTCGCCGTCGTCGCCTGACGCGAAAAGGACGATGGCGAGCAGCCCGACGTAGAATACGGCCACGATCGCCACGATCGCGATGCCCGGAATGGGGCCGAGGGCGGCGCTGTCGACGGCCTCGCGCAGCGAACCGACGAAGCCGGTCCGCACACCTGCGGTTTGAAGGCTGGGCGTCGATATCTTCAGCACCCAGGCCAGCAGCAGGATGAGGAACAGGTAGATGTAATTGCGGCGCAGGCGGCGCGTCAAGGCAGCGCGCTGCGACAGCAGGAATTTCGGCGCACGCAAGCCTTCGCCGACGATGAGCAGCCAGTCCGAGGCGAAGTCGGGCTGCGGGGAGAAGATCTGTGCGAAATAGTGGCGCTCGAACTGACGCACGCGGGCCCGGTAGAAGTCGAAGAACCGGTAGCGGCGCGCCTCGATCCACAGAAGCAGCAGGATCAACAGCATGGCGAACAGCAGCACGCCATGATGCGCGCTTGCCGTCGACAGCGACACCGAAAGCAGCGCCGCCACGACGGTGATCGCCCAGTTCGTCGTCCGGTCGAGCCGATCGCGCCATCCAGCCATGCGCGCGATCTCGGCGCGGTGGAAATGCGACAGCGTGCTGACGCGTTCGGCCGGTGTAAGCACCGGCCCCAGAGGCTTCGCCGAGGCATCGTTCATAGTACCCTCCCGGCAAGAATTAGAACAGTTTGCGGGCAACATCGTTCCCTGGAGCATGATGCCGAAAAGTGTGAAGCGGCTTTCACGGACAAACGGGAACCGTTTGTCCAGACATCATGCTCTATCTCTTTGATTTAGAGGCGGATTCAGATTTCAGGTCGATTCGACCTGAAATCATCCGACTCTGCCGGCTGCCGCCGCGAACAGGTGGATGGTGGCGACTTGCTGGTTGACGCGATCCGGGGGAGCAATCCTGTTGTGCCACTAGTCATCGGCCGTCGCTTCCTGGAGCATCGGAACTTTTCAATAGTTTAAGAGAATAGCCTTTTAGAAGAAGTTGAATGTCTTCTATTACAACCGAATCATCGTCGCTTGACATATTAGGCGATATAAGAATACGATTTGGAGTTGCCGAATTGGGGGGCTCCAATGACGGACATTTTTGTAAGCGCGAGCTTGCTCGCTCGCGCTGCGAAGAGGAATGGCTATGCCGTTCCTGCTAAAGGTTTGATCTTCTTTGGCATTCGCGGCTTGTCTCCAGATCGTCCTTTTGAGAATACTTTCGCGCAAAGTCAGCCGGCGCATTTCAGCGCCTACGATTTCCGCCACATGCGCTGCACTCTTGGGCAGTGGAATGTGGACTCGGGCGAAGTGGCGCTGTTTCCCGGTTCGACCGTGCCGTCACTGCCCAACATCACGAATGCCAAAGCCAGG
Source organism: Mesorhizobium sp. dw_380 (assembly GCF_018588885.1). Lineage (GTDB taxonomy): Bacteria > Pseudomonadota > Alphaproteobacteria > Rhizobiales > Rhizobiaceae > Mesorhizobium. The sequence goes on along the minus strand of NZ_JAFFIW010000055.1, from coordinate 16,761 downwards.
GGCGGATCCGGCACCAACCTTTTGATGCCTGGCCGCTTCGAGCATGAGCGCGGCACACACAAGGCCGGCAAGCAAAGCGGCCACAGGGCCTTTCGCGAAGCGTCCTTCCAGCCGGTTTGGCGCACCGCCGACAATCTGGATTACGATCTTCAGGACAGGCTGGATTTCGGCTCGAGTTCGGGCGATTTCGTCTGGGACAATATCCATTGCGCCTATTACGACAATCCGGAGACAGGCTATTCCAGCGCCGGCTGCCAGGTGGTCTGCGGTTTGCCGCAATCGCCGGCGCGCGGCATGGCGCCGGAAACCGGCCCTTGGCGTGCCTTCATCGACAGTGCCTACGGCACCAAGCAGAGCCGTTTCGTCTATCTGCTGTTCACGGCCGAGGAATTGTCGTCCCTCGACAAGGTTGACGACACGGTGCTGAAGCAGGTTGTCCGCTTCGGATCGTCAGGGGCGCTCGCCAAGAAAGTGCAGCAGGCGCTGGTCAAGCAAGGCCATTTGCAGGGCACGCCGGACGGCGTCTTCGGACGGCTGTCGCTGATGGCGCTGGTCGATTTCCAGAAGCGCCAGTTTGGCGCCGGCGCCGCCGATGGCGTGTGCGGAGAGATATCGGCGGCCGCGCTTGGCGTGGATCTTCCCACCATCGCCAACGCCGGCACCGCGCCAATACCGGCGGGGCCTGCCGAGCAGGCGACATCAGGCAATCCGGATCTTCCCGACGAGACCGATCTGGCGCCCGATGTGCTGACGATGCTGCTCGTCGCGCTGGGCCTGCAGCCGCCAACCGGCACGCCGGCAGGCCCGGCAACGCCAGCTGGCCAGGCGACCGGCTCGGCCCAGCGAGCCGGCACTTCGACAGCCGGCCAGGCAGCGGCATCGCCACCGGCCGATGGCGGCAGGGCCAATTTCGAGCGAGCCCAGGAAATCGTTCGCGAATTCGAAGGCGGCTATTCCGACGATCCGAAGGATCCGGGCGGGGCCACCAATTTCGGTATCACCTTCAGGACGCTTGCGGCGTGGCGAGGCAAGCCGGTCACCAAGGCAGACGTCGCCAACATGTCGTACCAGGAAGCCAAGGAGATCTATTTCTCGCAATACTGGTCGAAGTCGTCCTGCGGTGCGATGCCTGGTCCGCTGGCGCTTGCCGTCTACAATGTCGCCGTTCATGCCGGGCTTGGCACCGCGGCAACCTATCTGCAGAAGGCGCTCAACCGGAATGGCTCGGCGGTTGCTGTCGACGGCGGCATCGGCGGCGAGACATTGGGTGCGATCCCGGCAGCGCCGCTGGCGGACGTGATCAGCAGCGTCATCGACCTCTACGACGCGAAACTGCGCGCGCATCCCAATTACGAGCATTTCAAGAAGGGCTTCAATCGGCGCGTCAACAAGCTGCGGCTCGAAACGGAACGCTGGCTTGAGGAAGACGGCGAACAGACGCTTCCGATACCGATGCCCAAACTAGGCGAAGAAGGGGATCCTGTCGTGACGGACAAAGTGAGCGAATTCATTCAGGCGCTGCTGGCTGCGCTTCAGCCGGGTGCAACGACAACGACGACACCGGCAATCACGACGCCGGCAATCACGACAATAAGCACCACGCCGGCAGCAGGGGCGGGGACCACCGTGGCGGCGGCTGCCAGTCTGGCGGTTCTCCTGCGTCAACTGGCGCAAGGCCTGGGCGGTAATCCTGTCGTCCTGCCGCCGGATTCCGCGGCCACCAACGTCCTCACGCCCGTCAATGGTGCGCTCGGCCAATGGCTGGGAAAGCTGCTCGATGGGCGCAAGAGCGCGCTCGGGATCATTGGAGTTCTGGCAAGCGCCTTGCTCGCGCCGGCAGCGACCGGAGCAGGGGCGGGGGCGGCGACCACATCGCCTTTGGGCGAACTCATTCCGCTCATCGGCTCCATACCGGGACTGGCGCCTATCTTGATGCCGGTATCGTTGGCGCTCACGGCATGGGGTTTGCTCGGCAAGATCGATAAATACGTGCGCGCCGTAAAGCAGTAGGCCGACGCCGGGAAAGAGGTAGCAACGGTGCGCCTCCTTTACTGAACGTCGGCCGAGGGGCGAAGCCATCGACAGGGAAGACCTGTGGCGAAAATGCCGTTCAGGCGGGGGGCAGGAGATGGGCAGGAACATCGTCGTCTTTGCGGACGGCACCGGCAACAGCGCGGCCAAGGCGTTCAAGACCAATGTCTGGCGCCTCTACCAGGCGCTGGACCTGACCGGCGCCGACCAGATCGCCGTCTTCAGCGACGGCGTCGGCACCTCGCAGTTCAAGCCGTTCGAGATCATCGGCCTGGCGCTCGGCTTCGGCGTCAAGCGGCGGGTGCTGGCGCTCTACAAGTTCCTCTGCCTCAACTATGAGCCGGGCGACAAGATCTTCGCCTTCGGCTTCAGCCGCGGCGCCTTCACCATCCGCGTGCTGGTCGGCATGATCGCGCGCGAAGGGCTGGTCGACTTCAAATCGGAAGAGGAACTCGACCGCAATGCGCTCGCCGCCTACCGGGCCTACCGGCCGAAGGCTTTTCCGGCATGGCAGCCTTGGGTGGTGTTCGCCCGCTTCGTGCGCGACCGGGCGGTCGACCTGTGGAACGAAATCACCGGGAGCCGCACCTACAAGCAGGTGCAGCCGAAGGCATCCGCCCCTCGCTCGGCCGGCAAGATCCGCATCGCCTTTGTCGGCGTCTGGGACACCGTCGCCGCCTACGGCCTGCCGGTCGACGAGCTGACCAAGGCGGTGAACAAATGGGTCTGGCCCATGACATTCGAGAAGAGGGGCCTTCTCGATGCCGTCGATTGCGCCAGGCAGGCCTTCAGCATTGACGACGAGCGGCGCACATTCTTCCCGATCCCGTGGAACGAACCTGCACCGATACTGGATGCGGCTGTCCGGGAAAGGGCGGAGGAGGTCGCCGATCCACGCCTGCTGCAGGTCTGGTTCGCCGGCTGCCATGCCAATGTCGGCGGCGGCTACCCCGACGACCGGCTTGCCCATATCCCTTTGTGCTGGATGATCGGCGAGGCCGCCGAGCAAGGGCTGCGCTTCAAGGCGGACACGGTCGCCGATTATTGGGACTATGCGTCCGAGGCCGGTCGCATCTATGATTCCCGTTCCGGCGTCAGCGTCTTCTATCGCTATCATCCGCGCGACGCCAAGCAGTTGATGGGCCCAGGCGTGACGCCCTTGGTCGATGCCAGCGTCATCATCCGCATGGCGAAAGGAAACGACGATTACGCGCCGATCGCGCTGCCGGAGCATATTGAGGTGCTGTCGCCGCTTGGCGTACGGGTGCCTTTCACGGGTATGCCCGAGGACGGCCGGGCGCCGGTGGACAAGGCTGCCATCGTCGACAAGCTGCCGCTCCCGGCCGGGCGCAAGCGCAGGCTGGCCAGCATGGAGAAGAAATTCCGCGACGCGCTGGCCATGCTTCAGGAGAAAGACACCGGCAGCGCCGAGGTGAACGACGTGCCGGCCATACAGCGGGGGAAAGGCACTGGCAGCCACAAGCAGCCTTTGGAGAGCCGTCTGGAACGCATCCGGCTGATGCGGGACACGGTGTGGTGGCGCCGTGGGCTCTATTACGCCCTGCTGTCGATCGCCGTCCTGTTCCTGGCGTTTCCGCTGCTTGCCGGCTATGTCACGCTCGACGTCACGGGTCGGCTCGACCAATCCGCGGGCGGCCTCGTCGGGCCTGTGATCGGCCTGGTCAGCGGCTTCCTGCCCGGCATTGCCGCGCCGTGGGTGGATGCCATGGCCAAGCATTCGATCCTGGCGGCGGGGCTGGGCCTCGTCCTCGGCGTTCTCTTATGGGTCAACGGGCTCTTGCGTACGCGCATCAACGACCGGGCGCGATCGGCCTGGAATGTCGCGGTCGACGGCAGTGCGGATGCGCTGCAGTCAAACCGAAGCGATGCGCACCGGCGCACCTCGCTGATCGGGACGGTTGTGCTCGGCTTCGGCGCCCTGGCCCTGGGGTTGGCCGGGAATTATGCGGCCGGCTTCTTCGCCGTAGGCTTCATCGGCTGTCTTGCGACCTATATGGTGCTCAGCCGGCGCGGGCCGCGTACGGATGTACCGCCAACGCCTGTCTCCTTGCGCATCGCCCGTGCCATCCGCACGAACAGCCTCGCCCGGTCGGTCTACGAAGGTTTGCGGGAATATGTGCTGCCGGCGGTTTTCCTGCTGCTGTCGGCGGTTCTTCTGCTGTTTGCGGCCAACAAGGCCACGTTCGAGGTTGCCGATTCGATGGGCGCTTTCTGTGCCGATCCCGCGATGCCAAATCCGGCCGGAGCCGAAAGGTTGACGGGAACGCCGGCCAGGTTCGGCACAGTCGACATGTGCAGCGACACCGGCAACTGGCTGCAGGAAGGCGTCCGCTACGAGGTGGCGATTTCCATCACCGATGCCTGGAAGGACGGCGACGCGTTATGCGCCGACACGCGTGGTGTCGAGAAGAGCAGCGTCAAGCATTATCTGGCTACGCTGATGAAGCGCTGGTGGGCGGAGCCGTATTTCAAACCGATCGCGCGCGTCGGCCGGTTCGGCAATGACGAATACGTGCTCAATGCCGTCGAGCCGGTGATCCCCGGACAGTGCGCGAACACGACGCTGACCGCCGAGATCAAGCCCAAGGCATCCGGCGAACTCTATCTCTATGTCAACGACGCCGTCATCGGCTTGCCGGGCGTCTATAGCTTCTTCTACAGCCACAACAATCAGGGATCGGCCGAGATAAGCGTCAGGAGGGTGAACCCATTTCCCTGAGCCAGCCGTCACTCCGGCCCGCCGATCCAGTCGACCAGCAGGGCGGCGAGGCCAAAGGCGGCGCCGATAGCGCAGACCGCCGGCCAACCGGCCCAGGTCCAGGCCATGCCGGCCAGCAATGAGCCGACGGCGCCGCCGATGAAGAAGATGCCGACGAAGAGGCCGTTGAGGCGGCCGCGTGCCCTGGGTTGAAGCAGGTTGACGGCGCGGCGGCCCAGCGTCTGGTCGCCGGTGACGCCGATGTCGAGCAGCACGGCGCTGATGCCCATCAGCGCGAGCGGCAGCCATCCGGTTGAGGGTCCGCTGGAACCAGCCCAGGCGGCGAGCGCCATCGCGCCGATCAGCACGAGATGGCAGGCGACGGTGGCGAATCGCGTCCAGCCATGGTCGCCGGCGCGGCCGAACAGCGGCGTCACCACCGCACCCCCGGCGCCGACCAGCGCGAACAGCGCAATGCCGCGCTGGCCGAGGCCGAAAGGCGGCTGCGCGAGGCGCAAGGCGACCGCGGTCCAGAACAGGCTGAACGCCGCCATCACCAGGGCTGCCGTCAGCGCGCGGCGCCGCAGCACCGGTTCGTTGCGCAGCAGGCCGAACAGCGAGGCGATCAGCGCGCCATAGGACGATTTCACCTCCGGGCGCTGCTGCGGCAAGGTGAAGGCGAGCACGCAGGCGAGCAGGACTAGCGCGGCGGCGCTGAGGCCATAAAAGGCGCGCCAGCCCCAGGCGTCGGCGATGAGGCTGGCCAGCGGCCGCGCCAGCAGGATGCCGATCATCAGCCCGCTCATCACATCGCCGATGACGCGGCCGGCCTCGCCGGGTGGCGCCATGGAAGCTGCGATCGGCACCAGGATCTGGATCGCCGAACAGGCGGCGCCGAGGACGAACAGGACGATCAGCAGCGCGGCGGCGGTGGGCGCGAAGGCGGCGACGCCAGCCGCAAGAGCGGCCGTCAGGAGCATGCGCAGGATCAAGGCGCGGTTCTCGGCGAGATCGGCCATCGGCACCAGGAAGAACAGACCGGCGGCATAGCCGAGCAGCGTGGCCATGGCGACGAGGCCGACGCTCGCGGCACTGGCGCCGAGCGACGGGCCGATCAGCCCGACCAGTGTCTGCGGCGCGAACAGATTGGTGACGATGATGCCGACCGAGGCGGCGAAGAGCAGTGTCTGCGGGCCGGTGATGGTTGCAGCGGTCAGCTGCCCGGCCAACTGGCCATCCTTGGTATCGAGCATGAAGTCCTCATGAAGCCGCATATCGTGCGAGGACTTTATGCCGAAGCGTTATCATGCTACAATTCAATCAATTCGATAATGATTATGCGAGATGCGCATGAACATCCATGACCTCGAAGCCTTTATCGCCGTGGTGGAAACCGGCTCGATCGTCGGCGCCTCAGCCAGGCTCAACCTCACCCAGCCGGGCGTCACGCGCCGCATCCAGAACCTCGAGGACGGGCTGGCGACGGCGCTGCTCGACCGCCAGTCGAAGCCGCTGAAGCCGACGGCTTCCGGGCGCGAAGCCTACGAACATGGCCGGCGCGTGCTGCGCTCGCTGGAGGATTTGAAGGCCGGCGTATCGCCGCAAGGCGAGGTCAAGGGCGAATTCCGCCTGGGCGTCATGCCCTATCTGTCCGACGCAGCGCTTGCGCTGCCGCTCGACAGCCTGCGCGCCGCCTTTCCGCAGCTGACGCTGCGCATCAGTTCGGGCTGGTCGCCAAGGCTGGTCGAGCAGGTGGCGCGCAGCGAACTCGACGCGGTGGCCGTGTGCCTTGCCGAAGGCCTGGCGCCGCCGGACGAATTGGTCTGCGACGATCTCGGTGTGCAATCGGTGCTGCTGGTCGCGTGCCCCAGCCTTGGCGTGCCGAAGCCGGCGAACCTTACCGAGCTGTCGCGCTTTGCCTGGGTGATGAACGAGAATGGCTGCGGTTTTCGCGCCTTCATCCGGCAGAGTTTCGAGGCGGCGAGGCTGCCGTTCCAGGTCGGCGTGGAGGCGCTCAGCGTTGACCTCAGAATGTCGCTGGTGGCGCGCGGCCACGGCATCGGCATCGTCACGCCGGGCGCCTTCGCCGACAGCCGGTGGCGCGACGCGGTCGAGGTCATCGACTGCCCCGACTTCAAGCCGCAAGTACGCGCCTGGCTGCTGCACCGCCCGCCGGCAGGGCGGCTGAGCCGGCCGATAGAGCTGTTTCGGGATGCGCTGATCGATGGGCTGAACGTGCCGATGCCGCTGGTGTCGTAGGCCGGGCGGTGAACTTGCATTGCCCCTATGAGGACGTCGCCGGAACCTGAGGATGAGGCGAGGCTTGCAAGCCCCCGATCACATTGCATTACCGGGTCTTGACCCCAACCGCGACGAACCCCAAATCAACTATACCGGTTATACCGGTGCCAACGCGGGCGCCGGTATCATGGGCGCTCCGCGTTGGTGGATGGTCTTGCGACCATCGACAGGACCAAGAAAGGAGCAAATGCCATGACCATTCGTGATCTAATGCCATGGAGCCGTGAAAGCAGCCAGGCTCCAACCCTCTTCCGCGACCGCGACCAGGACCCGTTCATGGGTCTGCATCGGGAGATGAACCGCTTGGTCGACGACATGTTCCGCGGCTTCGATTCGCGGCTTCCGTCCCTGAGCAGGTTCTCTTCGTTCGGCGGTGGTTGGCCCAGCGTGGAAATCTCCGAAACCGACAAGGAGATCCGCGTGACGGCCGAGATAGCCGGCATGGAAGAAAAGGACATCGAGGTGTTGCTCGCTGATGGCGTGCTGACGCTGCGCGGTGAAAAACAGGCCGAAACCAACGACAAGGAGCGTCAGTTCTCCGAGCGGTTCTATGGACGCTTCGAACGCCGCATCCCGCTCGGCTTCGAAGTCGAAGAGGACAAGGTGGCGGCCGATTTCCGCAACGGCGTGCTGTCTGTCACCTTGCCGAAAACCGAGAAGGCACAGAGCAAGACAAAGCGCATCCCAATCGGCGGCAAGAGCACCAAGCACTAGAATAGATCGGCCAGGCGTGCGCGTCGCGCACGCCCGGGCTCGGCCGCAAGATTTCGCGCCTGTCGAATGAACCCTTGAGAATCCCCCAGCCTTCGGCAACATGGCGGCAAGGCTGGGAGCGCTGGGATGAACGATGGTATTTCGTCTGTATCGTCACGCAAATCGGCGCCGCGCAAGGCACTGATGGCGCTGACGGAGGACCTCGTGGCGCGCACCTTGCGCGTGGTCGAGGATGCCGGGCCGACGCCGGGCATGGTCTATATGATCGATGCCGACTATGCGCGGTTTCGCGACGAGATCCTGGCCTCGGCACCGGCCGGGCCGCTGAAATTGTTCGCCTATGGCTCGCTGCTGTGGAAGCCGGCCGGCGAGGTGATCGGTGGCGAACGGGCGGTGGCGAGAGGCTGGCACCGGTCGTTCTGCTTCACCGTGCAGCGCTTTCGCGGCACGCTCGATCAGCCGGGCCTGATGATGGCGCTCGACCGCGGCGGCCAGTGCCAGGGCATGGTGTTCGAGATCGCCGAGCCGATTGCCGACAATCTGGAAGCGCTGCTGCGCCGCGAGATGACCATCCTGCCCGCCGTCAACGTGCCGCGCTGGCTGCAGGTCAGGACCGAAGGCGGTGTCTCGCGGGCGCTCGGCTTCGTCGTCGACCCCGCCAATCCGCGCTATGCCGGCACGCTGGACAAACAGGAGATCGCGGCGACGCTGGCCCGGGCTGTCGGCCACTGGGGCTCGGGCGCGCAATATCTGTTCGAGACGATCCGCCACCTCGACGCCTGCGGCATACGCGACCGCAATCTGTGGCACCTGCAGGAACTGGTCGCCGAGGAGATCGGGCGCGCCCATGCCGCCGTCTAGGCTTCCGCCGGCCGCTCCAAATCTTCTGCTTGACGAACATATATCCCTGCGGTTATACGTCAACCAATAGCCAACGGGTTATCGATCTGACATGCCGGACGCTCATGACATGCTCTTCAGGACGCTCGCCGACCCGACCAGGCGGGCGATCTTCGAGCGGCTGTGCCGCCAGGGCGAGCAGACTGTCGGGGCGCTGACGACGCAGTCCGGCGTCTCGCAGCCGGCCGTGTCGAAGCATCTTGGCGTGCTCAAGCAGGCCGGGCTGGTTCGCGACCGCCATGAGGGCCGCCAGACGCATTACAGCGCGCAGCTCGGCGCGCTGGCGCCGTTGATGGACTGGACACGTGAGATGGCCGGGTTCTGGGAAAGCCGGTTCGACGATCTCGAGGATTTGCTCAAAAGGATGGACCAGTGAACGATAGTGCCAAGGAGAACCGCACTGTCGTCGTCGAGCGGCAGATTTCCCATCCGCCCGAAAAACTCTGGCGCGCGCTGACGCAACCGCATCTGATGGAGGAGTGGCTGATGAAGAACGATTTCAATCCGGTGGTCGGGCATCGCTTCAACATCAGCGCCGATTGGGGCGGCGTGCTGGACTGTGAGGTGCTTGCCGTCGAGCCGCACAAGACGCTGTCCTACACCTGGAACCTCGCGCACCAGGACCCGGCCTTCAATCTCAGAAGCGTGGTGACGTTCACGCTGACGCCGACATCAACTGGAACGCATCTGCGCATGGAGCAATCGGGCTTCCGGCCCGAGCAGAGACGGGCCTATGGCGGCGCCAAAACCGGCTGGCCGCAATTCCTGGAGAAGCTGGAACAGCTTCTGGACCGGACGGACTGAGGTCTAGAGCATGATGCCGAAAAGTGTGAAACGGTTTTCGGGCGACATCATGCTCTATCTCTTTGGTTAGAGGCGGATTCAGATTTCAGGTCGATTCGACCTGAAATCATCCGGCTCTAGCGGCGAGATTGAAACCACAGCTGACTTCACAGGGCGGGCCGCCGCCAGCAAAACCTATGGAGGAATCCGATGAAGATCAAACTGACCAGCATCTATGTGGACGACCAGGAAAAGGCGCTTGCCTTCTACACCGGCGTGCTCGGCCTGACCAAGAAGGCAGATTTCAGCAACGGACCGTTCCGCTGGCTGACGGTCGCCTCGCCGGACGAGCCCGAAGGCACAGAGCTGCAACTGGCGCTCAACGACAATCCGGCGGCCAAAACCTACCAGCAGGCGATGTTCGAGCAGGGCCAGCCCGCGGTGATGTTCTTCACCGACGACATCAAGGGCGACCACGAGCGCATCACGGCAAGCCGCGGCACGTTCACTATGGCGCCGACCGAGGTGACTGGCTCGACCATCGCCAAGCTGAATGATGGCTGCGGCAATCTCATCCAGATCACGCAGTTGGCGCGCTGGTAAAGGCGTCCGATTTGAACGCATTTCCAAAGGAGGTAGCATTGGACTGGAGCAAATGGATCAGGCAAACGCATCGCTGGTTGTCGATCATCTTCACGGCAACCGTCGTCGCCAATTTCGTCACCATGGCCTTTGGGCAGCCGCCCGCCTGGGTGGTCTATTCGCCACTCCTGCCGCTCTTCCTTTTGCTGTTCAGCGGCCTCTATATGTTCGTGCGGCCCTATATTGCCAGGGGACGCGGCGTGCAGCGGGCGAACGGATAGGCCAACGGACAGGAAGGGAAGGCATGGCAAAACCGACCAAACCCGCCGCCAGGGCTGAGCCGAAGCTGCTTTCCGGCGGCAACCCGCGGATCGCCAAGGGGTATGGCGATGCTCCGGTGCAGGCGTATATCGCGGCCATGCCGGGCTGGAAGCGCGAGATGGGCCAATGCCTCGACGCGCTGATCGAGCGCGCGGTACCAGGGGTCCAGAAGGCGGTGAAATGGAACTCGCCGTTGTACGGCGTCGAAGGCGAGGGCTGGTTCCTCGGGATCCATTGCTTTGCCCGCTACATCAAGGTGGCATTCTTCCGCGGCCTGTCGCTCGATCCGGTGCCGCCTGGCGAATCCAAGAGCAAGGACACGCGCTACCTCAACATCCATGAGGACGACCCGTTCGACGAGGCCCAGTTCAGCGCCTGGGTGAAGCAGGCAAGCCAATTGCCTGGCGAGCGCATGTAAGCGCTGGAGCATTTCCGGCGATAACAGGGTCGCCTCCAACACTCTATCTATTGGTTTTTACGCAATTCCGGACGCAAGACCCCTGCACACCTTCGCTGGAATTGCCTTATGTCTGAAGTTGGAAGGAGAAACGGCATGACGACCACCGGATCGCAGGAGAGCAAATCTGCCTCCGAGCTCATCGACGGCAGGATCAAGGAGCTCGGCGACTGGCGCGGCGAAATGCTCGGCCGGCTGCGCACGCTCATTCACCAGACCGATCCCGATGTGGTCGAGACGTGGAAGTGGCGCGGCGTGCCGGTGTGGGAACATGACGGCATGATCTGCACGGGCGAGACCTACAAGAGCATCGTCAAGCTGACCTTCGCCAAGGGCGCGGCGCTGCCAGATCCGGGGTGCCTGTTCAACTCCAGCCTCGAAGGCAACACACGTCGCGCCATCGATTTCCAGCAAGGCGAGGAGATCGACGAGGAGGGTTTCAAGGCACTCGTACGCGCCGCCGTGGCGCTGAACAAGTCGAAGGACAGAAGGTAATCTCGTCACAGCCTTTTATCTATTGCGGCCGGCGTCGGCGCTGCCCCTCACCTGCCTGCCGGCATCCTCTCCCCGTAAACGGGGCGAGGGACGCCATGGCCGCCGCTTTCGCCAACTGTCAGCGTTGGAAGAAGGGCGCCGGCGTTGCGGCCAGCCCCTCTCGCCCCGTTTACGGGGAGAGATGTCCGGCAGGACAGTGAGGGGCAGCGCCGACGGCCAATGATGGCCCGCCGGCACCGGCACCTCGCCGCCAAAGGCCGGGCGTTTACGATCTGGGAAGCTTGATGGTGCTAGATATCGCCGAGCTGGCCGGGTTGGCCGGTCCCGGATGGATTGCCATGAACAGCCCGATGCGCATGCCGTGGGTGGACACGGCCAAAGGCCTCTCGATCATTCTCGTCGTTATGATGTACTCTGCCTACAACACCGGCGAGTACACGGGCGGCGTCGGCTTTCTCCACTATGTCATCGGCTTCGCGACGCCGTTCCGCATGCCGGAATTCTTCCTGATCTCGGGACTGTTCCTGTCGCAGGTGATTGACAGGCCGTGGCGACGCTATGTCGACCGGCGCGTCGTCCACTATCTCTATTTCTACGTGCTGTGGGCGATCATCTCGATCGGGCTGAAGATCGGCATCTTCAGCCGGGATCCCGCCGGTATGCTGCACGATTTGGCAATGGCTGTCGTCCAGCCCTATGGCGTGCTGTGGTTCATTTACATGCTGGCCGTGTTCGGCCTTGTGGCAAAGCTGCTGCGGCAGTTTGGCGTGCCCGCCTGGATCGTTATCCCGCCTGCTGCCGCGCTGCAGATGTGGGCGCCGCATCCGGACAGCTACGCGGTTGAACAATTCGCGGCCTATTTCGTGTTCTTCTACCTCGGCTTCGTGCTGGCGCCGCTGGTGTTCCGGTTCGTCGAATGGACGCAACCCCGCCCGGCGCTGGCCGTCGCCGGCTTGGCTTTGTGGGCGGTTGTGAACGGCCTGCTCGTCTATTCGCCGGGTTATGCCATGCAGCCGGTCGGCATGCAGATGGGGCTGGCGGCATGGCCGCCGCTGCATCTCACTTTGGCCGTCACTGGCGCGGTGGCGCTTTGCGTGCTTGGTGGTTTCCTGTCGCGATTCCCCGCCATGGAATGGCTGCGCTGGCTCGGCGAACATTCCCTGGTCGTCTATGTCGCCTTCACCATCCCGATGTCGCTGTTCCGCGGTGCGGCGCTGGCGAGCGGCCTCCTGACCGACACGGGCATGCTCAGCCTGGCGGTGCTGCTCGTCTCGACCGTCAGCCCGGTGGTGCTCTACTTCATCGTCAAACGCGTCGGCTTCGGCATGTTCCTGTTCGAGCGGCCGGGTTGGGCTCATGTCGACAGGAGCGCTGCGCAACCCGCGCCGAAAACAGCGATGGCTTCCGCCGCCGCCCAATCAGGCCTGAAATAGTCGAGTAGCATAGGCCTGGGTCTGGCCTCAGCCATCCCGCAGCCACACCAGCATCTCGCCGGGCTCGCGGTTGTCCCAGGCGAAATAGGGGATGGCGGTGAGGCGCGTTTCGACGCTGGCCGGCGGTTCGGAACGGTAGAGCCCGTTCTGCCAGCCGTCGCCGGCATCAGCCAGCGCGGTGGCTGAAAGCGTCACCACGCCGCCCAGCAGTCCGGGCGCCTCATGCGCCTCTATGCCCGCGGCGCGCGGTAGTGTCAGGCGATGCAGCCGGCTGTCATTGTCTGATGCCTCGACGCAGTAGATCAGCGGCCCGCGCGACAGCGCGACGCGGCCGGCATCCTGCCTGACCTCGGGATTGGCGTAGAGCCGCTCGATCGGCATTTCGAGATCGAGCCGGACGCTGTCGCCCTTTTGCCAGACGCGCCGGATCGCGGCATAGCCGTCGCTGGTCACCTCATTGAGGTCGATCGCCTCGCCATTGACCTCGAGCCTGGCGCCGGAACTCCAGCCCGGCACGCGCAGGTGCAGCGTGAATTCCTCCGGCGTTTGCGGCTCGACCGTGATCGCGACGGCGCCGTCCCAGGGATAGCGGCTCGCCTGGGTCAGGCTGACCGGCGTGCCCGCTATGTCGAAGCGGGCGGTGGAGTCGCCGTAGAGGTGGACGGCAAGTGCATCGTCCGCCAGGCTGTAGAAATAGCTGCCGATGGAAGCAACCATGCGCCCGACATTGGGCGGGCAGCAGGGGCAGCGATGCCATTTCCACCTGTTGTGCCGGCCCCGGCTCTCCAACGGGTTTTCGTAGAAGAACAGCGAGCCGTCGAGCGACAGGCCCGAGATCGAGCCATTGTAGAGCGCGCGCTCCATCATGTCGGCGTAGCGGGCGTTGGGGCCCATGCCGAGCATGCGGCTCGCCCAGAACACCAGCCCGACCGCCGCGCAGGTCTCGGCATAGGCGCTCTCATTGGGCAGGTCGTAGTCGCTGGTGAAGCCCTCATTATGCGCCGACGGTCCAAGCCCGCCGGTGATGTAGAGGTTCTTGGTGGTGAGATCGTCCCACAGCCGGTCGAGCGCCACCCGCAGTGAGTCGTCGCCATATTCGGTGGCGATGTCGGCCATGCCCGAATAGAGGTACATGGCCCTGACAGCATGGCCGACGACCTTGTCCTGCTCGCGCACCGGAATGTGCGACTGGCTGTATTCATAGGTCTTGAAATGATAGGCCTTCGGATCGGCGCCACGGGCGCGCGCCTCCTCGTCGAAATAATGCGGCGGCTGGCCGCGCTGATCGATGAAGTATTTCGCCAAATCCATGTATTTCCGCTCGCCCGTCACCCGCGCCAGCTTGACCAGCGCCAGCTCGATCTCCTCATGGCCGCAATAGCCCTTCTTCTTGCCGGGCTCGGGGCCGAGCACCGAGGCGATGTGATCGGCATAGCGGCACATGATGTCGAGCAGCTTGCGCTTTCCCGTCGCCTGGTAGTAAGCGACCGCGCCCTCGATCAGATGGCCGGCGCAATAGAGTTCGTGGCAGTCGCGCAAGTTTGTCCAGCGCTTGCCGGGCTGGATGCGCTGGTACCAGCTGGAGAGATAGCCGTCCTCCTGCTGCAGTTTGCCGTACATGTCGATGACGGCGTCGATCTTCTTCTCCAATTCGGGGTTTTTGCGCCGGTAAAGCGAATAGGCTGCGGTCTCGATCGTCTTGCCGAGATCGGAATCCCAGAACATCTGCGTGGTGACAGTCGAGCCGGTGAACTCGGCGCCCTGGCGATCCGCTTCGTCGGGCGAGGGCGAGTGGAAGGGAATGACCACGCCGGGCGAGGGCCGGTCGGGGTCGATCTGCTCCAGCATGCGCGCTTCCACGCAGCGGTCGTAGAGGATGTCGGCGGTGCGCGTCGCCACCGCGTCGGCGCGGTCGCCCCAGAAGCCGTGCACGTCGACCTGCGGCACCGGCAACGGGCGGAAGGCGAGCTTGGGTTTTCTCGTCGCGGCGGGCCGCGGGGATGGCGATGCGGTCATGAACTGGACTCCATTCGGTCGATTACTTGACGGCCCCGGCCATCAGGCCGCGGATGTAGAAGCGCTGCAAAGCGAGAAACAGGATCAGGCACGGCACCATCATGACGGTGACGCCCGCCTGCACGGCGCCCCAGTCGATGGCGCCGAAGCGGCCCGACTGCAGTGCGGTCATCATCACCGGCAGCGTGAATTTGGACTGGTCGGTCATCAGCACCAGCGCGGCGAGGAACTCGTTCCAGGCGCCGAGGAAAGCAAACAGCGCGATTGTGACGACGCCAGGCCAGACCAGCGGCAGCATGATCTTGACCAGCATGGTGGCGTTGCCGGCGCCGTCCATGCGGGCCGCCTCCTCGATCTCGCGCGGCACCGCGTCGAAGGCGTTGCGCATCATGAAGATCGAGAACGGCAGCTGCAGCGTCACATAGACGCCGACCAGGCCGGTCAGCGTGTTGTGCAGGCCAAGCTTGGTCAGCACCAGGAAGATCGGCGTCAGGATCGACTGGAACGGGATCATGATCGTCGACAGGATGAGGACGAAGAACAGGTCCTTGAACGGGAAGCGGAAGCGCGAGAAGCCGTAGCCGGCCAAGACGCTGACGATCACCGACAGCAAGACGGTCATCACCGAGACGTAGATGCTGTTTTGCGCCGAAGCCCACAAACCGTCGCCGAAGGAGTTGAGCGTGGCGTAGTTTTCGAGCGAGAAGCCTGATGTCGGCCATGGCGGCAGCGGCGGCAAACGCGCCTCCTGCGCCGGCTTGAAGGCCGACAGCGCCGTCCACACGATCGGCGCCACGAACAGCACCGAAGCGATGATGCCGGTGGAGTGCCTGGCGAAGCGGGCGGCGAGCTTGCCCCGGGCTGATATTGCCTGCGCCATCAGTCGAGACCCTCGGGTTTGCGCAGCAGCCAGAGCTGGATGAGGCTGAGCGCTACCAGGATGACCAGCAGCACCATGGAAAGTGCAGCGCCATAGCCGAGCTTGAACGACACGAAGGACTGGTTGAAGATCCAGTAGACCGCTGTCAGCGTCTGGTTGCGCGGCCCGCCGCGCAGGATGATGTAGAACTGGTCGAAGGCCAGGATCGAGCCGGCGACCGACAGGATCAGCGCCAGCGCCAGCGTGCGGCGCATCAGCGGCAGGGTGATCGCCCGGAACCGCGCGAACGGCCCGGCGCCGTCGATGACGGCCGCCTCCTGCAAATCCTGCGGGATCGATTGCAGGCCGGTCATCAGGATGATCATGGTGAAGCCGGCGACCTTCCACACCACCATGGCGATGATCGACCAGAAGGCCGGCTGGAACGTGGCGAGCAGGTTGAACTTCTTGTCGATCAGGCCGAGGTCGTAGGCGGCCGGGCTGAACAGGCCGGAATCGACGTTCAGGAGCCACGACCAGAGCAGGCTCGCCGAGGCGAAGCCGACCACCGCCGGCATGAAGAAGGCGGTGCGGTAGAGATTGGTCAGCGGACGCGGTTTTTCGATGAAGATCGCCAGCGGAAAGGCGACGGCGAAGATCGCGATGGTGACCACCACCGTGTAATAGCCGGTGAATTTGAGCGCGTTCCAGAACCTGGTGTCGCGCAGGATGGCGACGTAGTTGTCGAGGCCGATGAAGGAATGTTCGCCCATCAGCGGCCAGTTGTGCAGCGACATCCATGCCGTCATGCCGAGCGGGATGACGAAGAACACCATCACCAGCGCCACCGCCGGGGCGACATAGAGAAGGCCGATCCATTGCCGCCGCCCGGCGCCGATCAGTTTTCGGGCGCGGGGCGGGGCGGTGGTTGCTGCTGTGATGGAGGTCATGGTTGGCTTGTTCTTCCGAAGGATCCAGTTCGACGCCCTACCTCCCCCTTGGGGGGAGGTCGGACCGCCGGTCCCGGGGGGGGGCCGGGGCTGTCCCCCCCCCCCCCCCGCCCCACCGACCCCCCCCCCCCCGGGGAGGGGGAGGGGCGCGCCGGCCCCCCCCCCCGGGCGCACGCGCGCGGGCCGCGGGGGGCGCGCCT
>NZ_JAFFIW010000054.1 GCF_018588885.1 Mesorhizobium sp. dw_380 | reverse complement strand
TGGGGGCCCTGGGGGGGGGGTGTGGGCGCGGGGCCGGGGCCGGGGGGGCCGGCGCGGCGCGGACGTGGGCCAGGGACGAGCCCGCAACCCCCGGGCATTGCCACACTGGATCCGCAAGGGGTTTTCCCCGGGGCCGCCGGGGCGGGTGATAGCGAAGGTTCGCGCGAGGCGCCCCCCTCTGCCCTGCCGGGCATCTCCCCCCCCTTGAGGGGGAGATGGCCGGCAGGCCAGAGGGGGTCGTCTCGCGTGAAGCGCCAGCCTCTTCTGTCGGCGATAGGAGGTTGCGTCAGGACGTACCGACCCCCTCTGTCGCCTTCGGCGACATCTCCCCCTCGAGGGGGGAGATTACGCGCTCCGCCCTCACTTAAGCGGAGACAGACACGCTCCTGCGATGCCTGCCGGCGGAGGGCTTCTCTCTGTTCCGTGAGACTGTCTTTTCGGGTGCGGTCTCGATGATCTCGCCCGCCACTACGGCGCGTGTCCGCTCGAGCATTGCGGGGATTTCCCGTGCGGGCAGCGGGCGGCTGAGCAGGAAGCCCTGCGCCTCGGTGCAGCCTTCTCTTCGGACCCGTTCCAACTGCTCCACGGTCTCAACGCCCTCGGCGGTGGTCTGCATCCCGAGGCTGTTGCCGAGGCTCGTGACCGCTCGGATGATGGCGACAGAACTGTCGATATCCCCCGCGTCCTTGACGAAGGATTGATCGATCTTGATTTTGTCGAATGGGAACGAGCGCAGATAGCTCAAGCTCGAATATCCGGTTCCGAAGTCGTCCATGGCGATATGAACGCCCAGCATGTGGATATGCTGCAGCATAGCCAGGGTCGCCTGGCTGTTGGCCAGCAGAACTGTCTCGGTGATCTCAAGTTCAAGCCGGCAAGGCAGCAATCCCGAGGCATCCAACGCCTCGACGATGGTGGAGAGCAAGCGCGCGTTGCGAAATTGCGCCGGCGACAGATTGACGGCGACCTTGATGCTGCCGGGCCAGCTTGCCGCGTCGAGACAGGCCTGCTTGATAACCCATTCACCGATCGGGACGATGAGGCCGATCTCCTCGGCCAGGGGGATGAATTCTCCCGGGGAAACGATGCCGCGCGTCGGGTGATGCCAGCGCAGCAGCGCCTCGAAACAGCTGACCTCACCGCGATCGAGATTGAGAAGCGGTTGGTAGTAGATCTCGAACTGCTCCCGTACCACCGCTTCACGCAGATCGAGTTCGAGAAACCGCCGCGCCTGCATGCGGGCATCCATTTCCGGTTCGAAGAACCTGTAGGTTCTGCGTCCTTCCGCCTTCGCCCGGTAGAGAGCCATGTCGCCGTTCTTGAGAAGGTGGTCAGCGTCCATGCCATCGTTCGGCGCAATCGAGATGCCGATGCTGGCGCTGATCATAACGCCGTGGCCATCCACGACATAAGGTGCGCTCAGCCCATCAATGACCCGTTGGGCAAGGGCTGTCGCCTCGACCGGCTGATCAGCTCCCTTTTGGATGATCACGAACTCGTCGCCACCGAGTCTTGCGACGGTATCGCCTTCACCAACGGCCTGTCTCAGCCTGGCGGCGACCTCCCTCAGCAAGGCGTCGCCTACCGGATGCCCAAGCGTGTCGTTGACCGTCTTGAAATGATCGAGATCGAGGCAGAGGAAGGCGGCCGTGCCACCCTCGCGCCGCATCTCGATCAAAGCCTCCTCGGCACGTTCGCGGAACAACATGCGGTTTGGCAGCTCGGTGAGTCCGTCGTGGCGCGCCATGTGGGAAATCTTGGCTTCGCTGCGCCGCAACTCGGTCACGTCATGGTGCGTGGCAAGCCAACCGCCGCCCGGCAGTGGCTGATGAATGAGGTCGATGGTGCGTCCGTCCCTGAGCTCCACCAGGCTCACCACGCGCTCGGCACGATCGATAGTCGCCGTGAGCTGCTGCAGATACTTTTCCGGGTGTTGGCCGACATAGAGGCCCGCCGCGATCCGGAACCGCATCAAATCGACCCATGGCGTGCCGGGACGAGTCAGAACCTCCGGCACATGGTAGAGATCGGCGTAGTTTTGGTTGCACAGAACCAGCCGCCTCTCCGCATCGAACATGCAAAGCCCCACGGGCATATTGGCGGCAGCCGCGGCCAGTTGCTGCCGCTCCAGCTCGGCTTCGCGGGCCAGGGCATCGCTGCGCTCCAGACTGGCTCGGTAGCCTGCAAAGGCCGAGAACAGCACTCCAACCTCGTCCCGACGATCCCTTTTCAGCGCAATGAGGCTCCAGCGGCGCTCGCCCTGCGCCAAGCGATGCATCGCCTCGCTCACGGCGAGGATCGGCTTGCTGACATTGTGGCGTATCCAGGCGACAAGCCCACCAAGACACCCGGCGGCAAACAGAACTGCCAGCCAAGTCAATCTTTGCGCGACGGTATAGGTGCTATCCGCCATCGTCGCCGCGGCCGTGCTGCGCTCATTGGTGAGGGCCAGCAGATCGTCCAACCGCTGCGTGGCGGCGGCAACGGTCGGGAGCGATACCGTCTCGAACTCCTTGACCGCAGTCGATCGCTCTCCTGTTTCGAGGAGCGGGAAAATCGATGTCAGGGAATCTTGATAGGCCGTCCACAGGTTGACGAACTGGTCGAACAGCTGCTGCTCGGCCAGCGATCCGGCACTCCTGCGATAGGCGCGCCGACCTTGCAGTATTTCGTCGCTTTCCCTCGCCATCTCCTTGTCAATGCCGGCTACCTGCGCAGCCTCGGCTGTGCGCACGCGCAACGTCGCATAGAGCTGGTGTTCCGCAAGATTGCGCTTCATCTCGCCGACGACCTGGACCTGTGGCAACCAAACGCCGGTGATCTCGCTCGTGACCATGTTGAGTGATCGCAGTTGCGCGACCCCAAATACTCCCACGGCCACGATGCACAGCAACGCCAGTCCAAAGCCCCACGAGAGCTTGGTCCCGACGCTAATGTCCTTTAACCCTCTCATCGAAAACTGAAATCGCAAGGCCAATCCCGCCAGATGAGTGCCGACTTTTTTTGCGAAATAGAATAAATGGATACGTTACTATTGTTGCGCCTAACGTATTAAGGCTGACTTAAGACATCGACGTGCTCTCGCTGCGTCTTCTTGCCGGGAAGACGCAGTAAAATCACGGCTGCGGATTTTGCATCGAGATCAATC
This sequence comes from Mesorhizobium sp. dw_380, assembly GCF_018588885.1. Classification (GTDB taxonomy): domain Bacteria; phylum Pseudomonadota; class Alphaproteobacteria; order Rhizobiales; family Rhizobiaceae; genus Mesorhizobium. The sequence continues at coordinate 30,550 of NZ_JAFFIW010000054.1, read as the reverse complement.
ACCGATGTCGGATCGGCATCGCGATCGACGATCATCTCGCCGCAGAACGCGCGGCCCGGATTTCCAGCATCCCCGATCTCGGTCATTGTTGAAGCGATTGCTGGCAACGCCGGTTAATGCCGGCGGTCCGCGAACTGACCTGCCAGCCGGACGCCCTTGGTTACCTGATCTGGCCCAGGGAGGGGTCGAAGACCGGGACCAATCCCAACAACATCGCGGCTTCCTGGATCAATCGGGCCAATACCTGGTCCTCGAGCGTGCAGTCGGGACACAGTTCCCGTACCCTTTTCATGACATGATTGGTGGAGATTACCGATCGGCGGACATAGTCTTGCAATGCAAGGAGGATGGCCGCCTGAAGCTCCATTGGCCCGCCAGATGCCGATTTGGATTGATCAACCATGCTGTCCTGCGTCTTCCGGTATTATGAAACCGAACGAAAGGCAGACACCGTCGTCCCTCCGAAATGTCGAGGCGGACGGATTGTTATACGACAATCACGATCTCGACTTTGATCCAAGACAAACATTTGTACTTTATTTTTCGTTTATTTAAAACAGCGTTTGCTAATGCTCGAATGGGCCCGTTTCGCGAAAAGATCTTTCACGTCTTTTCCTGTAATAGCCCAAGCCATGCGCTTTTGTATTGGGGCAGAACATCGCTGCAACCCACTGTTTTACTTGCCTTTCTGCAATGCCAGGCAATTTCACTTGCCCGCAAAGTGCTCTATTGGCAGACGGAACTCACTTCCCCTGCCCCTTCAAAAACTGCCCGAGCAGATCCACCGGCAGCGGGAACACCACCGTGGACGAACGCTCGCCCGCGATGTCGTGCAGCGCCTCGAAATAACGCAGCTGCATGGCTTGCGGCTCGGCCGCCAGCATCCGGCCCGCTTCGACCAGTTTCGCCGCCGCCTGCTGCTCGCCCTCGGCATTGATCACCTTGGCGCGCCGCAGCCGCTCGGCTTCGGCCTGCTTGGCGATGGCGCGGACCATGTTCTCGTTGAGGTCGACATGCTTGATCTCGACATTGGACACCTTGATGCCCCACGCATCGGTGCGCTGGTCGAGGATCTCCTGGATGTCGCTGTTGAGCTTGTCGCGCTCGGCCAGCATCTCGTCGAGTTCGTGCTTGCCGAGCACCGAGCGCAGCGTGGTCTGCGCCAGCTGGTTGGTGGCCGCCATGAAATCCTCGACCTGGATGACCGCCCGCTCGGCGTCGACGATGCGGAAATAGAGCACCGCGTTGACCTTCACCGAGACGTTGTCGCGCGAAATCACGTCCTGCGGCGGCACGTCCTGCACCACCACCCGCAGATCGACCTTCACCATCTGCTGGACGAAGGGAACGAGGATGATGAGCCCGGGACCCTTGACCCCGGTGAAGCGGCCGAGCGTGAAGACCACGCCGCGCTGATATTCCCTGAGGATGCGGATGGCCGCGGACAGGAACACGAACACCACCAGCGCGACGACCAGATAGGCCACATAACCAATCATCATTGTTTTGCTCCATTGCCTCCCGCATCGCGCCGCCGCACCGTCAGCACCAGGTCGCTGATGTCGGTGACCTCGACGCTGTCGCCCGCCGCGATCGGCTCGTCGGCCTTCGCCCGCCAGCGCTCGCCCAAGGCCAGCACATGGCCCTCGCCGCCCTGCCAGTCGAGGATCTCGGCCGGCACGCCGCGCATGGCCTCGCCGCCGACGCGCGGCGGGTTCCGGCGCACCGCCCAGACATAGGTGCCGGTCAGCAGCGCCAGCCCAAGCGTCAGCGCGGCGGCGGGGCCGATGACGGCCCAGGACATGGCAAAGCCTGGTCCCTCGACCCTCATCAGCATGGCGGCGCCGAACAGGAAGGCAATCACGCCGCTGAGCCCAAGCACGACGGTGGGATTGAACGCCTCGATGACCAGGAAGGTGATGCCGAGCAGCATCAGGGCAAGGCCGGTATAGTTGATCGGCAAGAGATCGAGCGCATAGAGGCCGAGCACGAGGCAGATGGTGCCGACGACGCCGGGCGCCACAGCGCCTGGGCTGGTGAACTCGAAGATGATGCCGTAGACACCGACCAGCATCAGGATGACAGCGGTGTTGGGATCGGTGATGACGGCGAGCAGCCGGATGAACCAGCCGGGCTCCAGCGTCTCGACCGGCAGCCCTTTGGTTGCCAGAAGCACTTTCCTGCCGGCCACGTCGACCGTGCGCCCATCGGCCTGCTGCAAGAGCTCGGTGGTGTCGCGGGCGACGAAGTCGATGACATGCTCCTGCAGCGCCGCATTGGCCGACAGGCTCGCCGCCTCGCGCACCGCCTTCTCGCCCCAATCGCCATTGCGCCCGCGCAATTCGGCGAGCGAGCGGATCAGGGCGACGGCGTCGTTCGTCACCTTGGCCATCATCGCATCGCCGGCCGGCCGGCCGTTGGCATCCTTCTGGTCCTTGGCCGGGCCGTTGTCCTTCTCGCCGCCCGGAAGCGACGGCAGCCCCCCCATCTCGACCGGTGTCGCGGCACCGAGATTGGTGCCGGGTGCCATCGCCGCGACATGGGTGGCGTAGAGGATATAGGTGCCGGCACTCGCCGCGTGGCCGCCGGCCGGCGCGACATAGCCGATGACGGGCACTGGCGAGGCCAGGATGTCGGCGATCATCTCGCGCATCGAAGTGACCAGCCCGCCGGGCGTGTCGAGCTTCAGGATGAGGACCGCGGCGTCCCGCTTGGTGGCGACATCGAGCGCTTCCTCGAGCTGCCTGGTGCTTGCCGGCCCGATGGCGCCGTCAATGGCGACGCTCAGCGCGACCCTCTCGCTCCCGGCCGAAGGGAACGGAGAAACGACAGCCGCGACGACCAGGGCCACGGCAAGAAGTGCCACCCGCGCGAAGGACACGCTCAAAGCTCCATGGACTCAATATGGGTTGTATTTCAGCGAAGTCCATGAGGGGAGCCGGCGCGGCGATCGGCGAAGGCCGAAACTACGGCGAATTGCGTCTCCCCGCGCGGAAGAGCCCAGCGCGGGGTGTTGTCCGGCCTGTCGGATCAGAATTTGTAGCTGAGGCCGACCCGGACATCGTGTGTCTTGAGGTCGACGTCCGCCGCCGTGTTAATACCGTCTGCCGCCGAAAGCTGCTGGGTACCGAAGTCGGAGTAGCGATACTCGACCCGAGCGATCCACTTGTCGGTGAAGGCGTGCTCAACGCCTGCTCCAAGCGTCCAACCAGTATGTGTTTCGTCGTGGAGTTGAACGCTGTCGGTGCCGGTAGTCCCAGTCACTTCATACTTGGCTGCGGCCACGCCACCGGTAATGTAAGGCAAAGTCCGATCGAATGCATAGCCAGCCCGCAACCGCGCCGAACCCGACCATTTGAGCTCGCTCTTGAGCATCGTGACGCCGCCAGCGAATATCGTCAGCCCCTCCACGTTGTTGTATGCCAGGTCAGCCTCGGCACCGAGCACGAAGCGGCTCGCCATTTCTTGATCAAAGCCTATGTGGATGCCGCCAATAAACCCGTCCGCATCCATGGAGGTGACGACATCGGCGCTCCCGCCGCCATAGTTGAAGACGGTGAGATCGGACTTTGCGGCTACGTAACCGAAGTGAACGCCAGCATAGAGGCCGGACCAATCGTAAGCAGCCGGCGAGGCATCATTGATGTCAGCCGCGCACGCCATGCCGGCCGGCGCGAGGATCAATGCTGTTGCGAGAAGAATAGTTTTCATTGTTTGTCTGCCGCCCCAAGGGTTGTGGTCCCCGCGAAATGCCTCGCGGGGATCCAGCTGTTGTCGCGGCCCCGGTGTTGCATTGTCCGCCGGCCGCGTCTTGGGCTGGGCCGCACCTGAATTGTCCTGGAGAGCGCAGCAACGCTTTCTCGGTCGGTGTGGCTATTCGGTCTCAGCAGGCGTCGGCTGGGGGTCTCCATGGCACCGCCCAGCGTCGAGCCTGATGGCGACACGTCCCGCGTCGACGAGGGTTTCGGCATACTCTCTTGATCGGCGGCTTCAGCCTAGTGAGCCGCCAGCGGCGTGCCGATATCCGAAACGAGTTTGACGAGATCGGCTTGGCGTCTCGTGCCGGTTTTGGCGAAGATGCGGTTGAGGTGTGTCTTCAGCGTGTTTTCGCCGATGCCGAGCGACAATGCACTCTTCGACGCCGACAATCCGCTGCCGATGCGCAGCAGGACGCGCGCCTCCGCCGGCGTAAGGTCGAATAAAGTGGTGAGAACGGCCTCGGGCAGTGGGGAAGAGGCCGTCGTCGTCGACACGAAGACGGCGGCACATGCGGGCTGGAAAGCGGCGCGAGCGGTTCCTTCGCTCAACGGCAACACATAGGCCACGGCGGGCGGCTGACCCGGGGCCGAAATGGGCAGGCCAATGCCGCGGGAGCCAAGCAAAAAATCCGCGCTCGCCGCACTGGCGATCGCTTCCAGCAGGGCGCGGGCCACTGCCGGATTTCGCACCTGCAGCAGGCCGTTCCTGGAAAGAATGGGGCCTTGCGCCGAAAACATCCGTTCGGCGGCTCCATTGGCGTGGAGGATCGCTCCATGTGCGCCGGTCAGAACAACGGGCACCGCCAGATGGTCGAGCGCCTGGCGATAAAGATTGGCGGTGACGCGGGTCTGGTCGAGCAGGTCTCCGATCAGCGATGCACGGCGCAGATGCGGCGAGAGCAATGCCAGGAAACGCTGGTCTTCTGCTGATATGGCCGCCCTGGTGGCCCGCGTGGTGCAACCCATCAGCCCGATCCGGTCCGGCGTATGGACGAATTTGGTGATACAGCCTTCACGCAAGCCCTGCGGTTTGGCCCAATTCTGAAAAAACGGCGTCTGCTGGAGCTCGGCTTCGCTCATCTGCGACAGCGTCGCGACAGGGGTGTCGATGTCGCCGACGACCGCGGCCTTCAGCCCCGGAATCGTGTCGAAGTCGTAGTCATCCTGGAGCACGCGCATTTGCTCGGGATCCCAGGGCGATTGGGCCGCGAAGCGGCCGTGGTTGCCGGCGGTGCTGGCAAGCGCGATGGTCGTGTAGGCCGCGTCGACAGCCCCGGTGATCCGGGTCATCACCCCGGCCCAACCATCGGGGTTCAAGACGCAATCGTAGATATCGCCGATGATCGAACAAAGGACTTCACTGCTCAGCCTCTCCACCATGCCCCCATTTTGCTCCGATCTCGCCTCGAAGGATTTTGTAGCGTCATACTTTCAGGTGACGCCACGCGCGGTTGATCTCGACTAAGGATTTGAATTCGATCAGTTGATGCCAGAGCGGCTATTGTCGCTGGTTATGCTTGGAATGGGAAGCATCGCGCTCAATACATTAGAGCTAGCGAATATATATCGGGTTACACCATTGTCACAAAAGACGGTCTTTTCATCGGCTCAGTTGCCATCGCATCTTAGCGAACGAGATCGGTTTTCCCTCTGGCAGGATATCCATTTCGCGGAGATATGGTCGGTCGAATATGGCATATCGGAAAACCTGCCTTTCCAGGCCTCGATCGAAGCCACGGCTGTCGGGCCGCTTGTTCTTGGCCAGATGTCTGGAACCATCAAGCATGCGACGAGGAAGGCGAGCAACATCGCCGACGACGACAATGACGGCTATCTGCTGCTGATCAACAAGGCCGACACAGTATTGTCCGGGGCCCAGGTCGGTCGCGAATATGGCATCGGTCAAGGAGAGGCCGTGCTTGTCACAGCGTCGGAAGCGCTCAAAATGACCGGCTCCGACAGCAATGTGTGGGCAAACATAGTGGTCCCGCGCGCCATCCTCACCCAAGCCTTCCCGCAGATCGACGACAGGCTGGCGTTGAAGATAGGCGCCGAAAACGAAGCGCTCGATCTTCTCAAGCGCTATTGCCAGCTGCTTGAAACCGGCCGCCCCCTCGCCTCGCCCGATCTCATAACGCACGCGACGGAAACGATCGTCGACCTGATCGGCCTGGTGACCGGCGCGAAAGGCCAGGCTGCCGAATTGGCCGGGCTGCGGGGTCTGCGAGCGGCCAGGCTGCAGGCCGTGCTTGCGAAGATCGCGGACAATTTCGCCAGCCCCGGCATCTCGGCGCAAGAAGTCGCGAAAGAACTCGGCCTGTCGCCGCGCTATGTTCACGATCTCCTTCAGGAGACGGGCACTAGCTTCACCGAGCGCGTTCTCGAACTGCGCTTGCAGAGCGCGCGCAGAATGCTCTCGCAGAGGCACGAAATGCGTGTCAGCGAGATCGCCTTGATAAGCGGATTCAGCGACGTGTCGTACTTCAATCGCTGCTTCCGTCGCCGTTTCGGCTACACGCCGACGAGCGCCAGATGAATTCTGGCGCCTCCGGAAACCGGCCGAGCGGCGCGATTCCGATTCCGCTCCCTTGCGAAGGCGATGCTCCATGGCGCCCGGGCCGATCGATGGTGCCAAACCGACACACAGCGCGCAAAAGGCACCGCATCTCGCTCCAGTCCAATTCTGGTGCGGTCCTGCCCAAGACAACAGGCGGACTCCGATGCCATGTCAGGCTCAGGGTGAAACGACTGTCATGTCAGGGGTTTAGATGCCGCAGAATGGATTTGCAGGCCGCAAGGCGACGGGGTTGAAGTATCTGCTGCTGGCGTCGACCGCGCTGATCGGTCTTGGCCAGCCGATCACCGCCTTCGCAGCCGAGACCTGGACCGGCGCTGTCTCCACGGATTGGTTTACCGCCGGAAACTGGAGCCCCGCGTCGCTGCCGACAGCGGCCGACAATGTCACTATCAACACAATCGCCGTCAACCCGACTGTCATCAACGGCGGAAATGCCTTTGCCGCCGGTCTCACCATAGCAAATGGCTCTTCTTCAACCGGTGATCTGACCATTTCGAATGCCGGCACTCTCACCAGCCAAGACGGTACATTGGCATATTCGGCAACCGCCAATGCATCGGCAACGATCACCGGCGCCGGCTCCTCATGGAGTACTTTCGCCAATTTCGTGGTTGGATATGGCGGCACCGGCACGCTGAACGTTGCCAGCGGCGGTATTATGAATGATGGCAATAGTTTTGTCGGTTACAATTCCGGCTCCCTTGGAACGGCCACGGTCAATGGCGCCGGGTCGCAATGGAACAGCACGGGCAATCTCTATGTCGGTTTCGGCGGCACCGGCTCGGTGACGGTTTCAAATGGCGGCCTGTTGACGGACGACCTTGCCAATATCGGCGGGAGTTCCTCGGCCTCCGGCACCGTTGTGGTGACAGGGGCAGGCTCGAAGTGGACAAACGCTTCCCAGGTGACCGTCGGCGATCAGGGCACCGGATTTCTGGACATATTCAGCGGAGCAACCGTGACGGATGTGACCGGCGTCGTTGCCGCGAATGCCGGCTCCCATGGCACCGTCAATGTCTCCGGCGCGGGGTCGACATGGACGAATAGCGGCGATTTGACGGTCGGACAGATTGGCACCGGCATTCTGGACATCACCAATAGCGGCACGGTCAGCAATGCTGATGGAACCGTGGGCACGTACTCCAGCTCCAACGGATTCGCGTACATCGATGGCACGGGTTCGGCCTGGATCAACAGCGGGGATCTCGCTGTCGGGGATTACGGCACAGGCACTCTGGGGATCTACAATGGCGGCGCCGTCAGCAATGGCAACGGCGTTGTTGGCGCGCAGGCAGGCTCGACCGGCGCGGTTTTGGTCGACGGCTCAACCTGGACCAACACCGGTGATCTGCATATTGGTGAGGGCGGCACCGGCACGCTCCATATCTCTAACGGCGGTGCTGTGTCTGATGTCAATGGCCTTGTGGCGTACGATATAGGTTCCTCGGGCGCGGTAACCGTGAATGGCCTAGGATCGATCTGGACCAACAGCGGCTATCTTGGGGTGGACGGCAACGGCATCCTCGCGGTTACCCACGGCGGCACGGTCACCAGCAACAGTGGCAGTGTCGGCAGCAATCCGGGAACGACCGGCACGGCCATCATCGATGGCGTCGGCTCGAATTGGACCATCACCACCGGTTTGATTTTGGGAGTGGCCGGGAACGGTGTCCTTGCTATCAGCCATGGCGGCCTGGTGTCCAATGCCGATGGGTATGTCGGATACTATAGCGGGTCCAGCGCCTCGGCAACGGTTGACGGTCTTGGCTCCAAGTGGGTAAACAGCGGCGATTTGTCGTTTCTTAGCGCCGGCACGATGTCTGTCACCAACGGCGGAGAGGTCACCGATACCAATGGCAAGGTTGGGGCAAATGGCGGTGATATCGGCACTGTCACGGTTGATGGCACGGGGTCGAAATGGACGAACGGTGCGGACCTTTACCTCGGCCTCGCCGGCACCGGCACGCTGACGATCTCGAATGGCGGCACGGTCAGCAACCAGACTGGCTATGTAGGCAATGCCGCGGGCTCCACGGGCACCGCCACCGTCGATGGCGCCGGCTCGACCTGGATCAATTTCTCGGACCTGCGCATCGGCAATTCCGGTACGGGAAAGTTGACGATCTCGAACGGCGGCAACGTCGACAACCTGGTGAGCACCGTAGGCTCCGCGGTGGGCGCGGTCGGGTCGGTGACGGTCGACGGTGTCGGCTCGGTTTGGACCAACCATGCCACCCTCTATATCGGCGAAGACGGCACCGGAACGCTGGCGATCTCAAACGGCGGTACGGTCACCAGCGCTGCCGGCTATCTGGGTTTTGATGCCGGGGCCGTGGGCACGGCAATGGTCAGCGGCGCGGGCTCGACCTGGACCAACAGCAACCTCCTTCTTGTCGGTCAGGGTGGCACGGGCTTATTGATCGTCTCGAACGGCGGCAAGGTCGCCAACACCGATGGCTATCTGGGCTTTTATGCCGGGGTCGTCGGTATGGCTAACATCAGCGGCACCAACTCGACGTGGACCAATAGCGGAAATCTCTATGTCGGCGCTTCTGGCCGAGGCACGCTGACGATTGCGAATGCCGGCACCGTGTCGGCTGGCGGCGTGGTCAACATCGCCGTCGGGGCGGGCTCCGTCGGCACGCTGAACATCGGTGCCGCGAGCGGATCGCCGGCGGCGGCCGCTGGCACGCTCAACGCGGCGAACGTCCAGTTCGGCGCAGGCACGGGCGCGATCAACTTCAACCACACCGACACGAACTACGCCTTCGCCTCGGCGATCAGCGGGCTGGGCACGATCAACCAGATCGCCGGCAACACCAACCTGACCGCCGATTCGAGCGGCTTCACCGGCGCCACCAATGTCAGCGGTGGACGGCTGGCCGTGAACGGTTCGCTGGCCAGCTCGCTGGTGACGATCTCGGGCGGCACACTGGGCGGCAATGGCACGGTGGGCGGCATCGTCGCACAGTCGGGCGGCATCATCGCGCCGGGCAATTCGATCGGCACGCTCCATGTCGCGGGCGATGTCGACCAGGCGGCGGGCTCGATCTACCAGGTCGAATTGAACTCGACCGGCCAGTCCGATCTCATCCAGGCGACGGGCACGGCGACGATCGCCGCCGGCGCTATCCTCGACGTGGTCAAGACGGATGCCGCGCCTTATGTGCTGGGCACGCACTACACGGTGCTGCAAGCCGACACGGTCGTCACCGGCACCTATACGCTGAGCGGAGCCGGCCCTTTCTACGGCCTTCTCGCCAATTACGATGCGACGCATGTCTACCTCGATGTGGTGCAGGCAAAGTCCTTCACCGATGTCGGCCTGACGCCCAACCAGATCGCCACCGGCGGCGGCGTTGAAAGCCTTGGCAGCGGCAATCCGCTCTTTGATGCCATTATGGCGTCACCGACCGAAGCGGCCGCCCAGGACGCCTTCGACCAGCTCTCCGGCGAGATCCATGCGTCAGCCAAGGGCATGCTGGTCGAGGACAGCCGCTTCGTCCGCGACGCCGCGACCAACCGTATCCGCGCCGCCTTCGGCGACGCCGGCACTGCTGCCCTGCCGGTCATGGCCTATGGCGAAGGCGGGCCTGAAATGGTCGCCGCCGACACCGACCGCTTCGCCGTCTGGGGCCAGGCCTTCGGGTCCTGGGGCAAGACCGACAGCGACGGCAATGCCGCCGCCTTCGATCGCTCGACCGGCGGCCTGCTGGCCGGCGCCGACACGCTGGTCAGTGGCTGGCGCGTCGGTGTTCTCGGCGGCTACAGCCATTCCTCTTTCCATGCCGATGACCGCAACTCATCAGGCAAGGACGACAATTACCATCTCGGTCTCTATGGCGGCACCAATTGGGGTGCCATCGCTTTCCGCAGCGGCGCCGCCTATAGCTGGAGCAGCCTCTCGACGCATCGCTCCGTCGCCTTCAACGGCTTCGCGGATGGATTGTCGGCCGACTACGATGCCGGCACCGCGCAAATCTTCGGCGAACTCGCCTACAAGGCCGAGACCAGCGGCAGCTTCAAGTTCGAGCCGTTCGCCAACCTTGCCTATGTCAGCGTTCACACCGACGGCTTCACCGAGACAGGCGGCCCGGCCGCACTGACCAGCGCCGGCTCGACCACGGACGCCACCTTCACCACGCTCGGCCTGCGCGGCTCGACCGACTTCTCGCTGGGCGGCATCAACGCCACCGCGCGCGGCATGCTCGGCTGGCGCCATGCCTTCGGCGACGTCACGCCGACCTCAAGTTTCGCCTTTGCCGGCGGCGATCAATTCACCATTGCCGGTGTGCCGATCGCCAGGGACAGCGCCCTGGTCGAGGCCGGCCTCGACCTGCCGCTTGCCTCCAACGCCACGCTCGGCCTGTCCTATTCCGGGCAGTTCGGCGGCGGCAGCGTCGACAATGGCGCGAAGGTCGACCTCAGTGTGAAGTTCTGACGACGACAACAGAACAGATACCGACCGGATCGAGACAATGATCGCTCGCGGCCGGGGAGAACGCTGAACCGGCTTCGCATGAGCCTGCCTGCCGCCCCTACTCCGGCGATGGCACTGGCGGCTTTGACGTCAGCGCTGTGCCGGCGGCCGCGACAATGACGGCGGCAATACCGGCCAGTTGCGGCGCGGTCAGGCTTTCGTGCAGGAACAGGAAGCCGGCCAGCGCGCCCAGCCCCGGCTCCAGGCAGGTCAGTGTCCCGTAGATGCGGGCCGGCATCCGGGTCAGCGCCACCATCTCCAGCCAGAACGGCAGCGCGCTGGAGAACAGGCCGACGAGCAGCACGCTGACCAGGATCGACGGCGAAAGCAGTCCCATGCCGGCCTCGGCCACGCCGAAGGGCAACACCAGAACGGCGGCGATCGCCATGCCGTAAGCGGTGGTGCGGGTGCCAAGCTCCGCGCCGGCCTTCTGGGCGAGCACGATATAGAGCGCCCAGAAGCCGCCGGCCGCAAGCGCCAGCATCACGCCCACGGGGTCGAGCGGCTGCAGCGAGCGGATGAACGGCGACAGCAATATGATCCCGGCCACCGCGAGCGCGATCCAGGCAAAATCGCTGGCGCGCCGCGAGGTCAGCGTCGCCACCAGCAGCGGACCGGAGAATTCCAGCGCCACCGCGACGCCGAGCGGGATCCTGGCAAGTGCCGCGTAGAACAGAAGGTTGAGTGCGCAGAGCGTCACCCCATAGGCGACGAGCCACGGCAAGGTGGCGCGCGAGGGCCGCATTTGCCAGGGCCGCAGCACCGCGATCAGCATCAGCGCGCCGACGACCAGCCTCAGCGTCGTCGTGCCCTGCGCGCCGATCAGCGGGAACAGGGTCTTGGCGAAGGTGGCGCCGATCTGGATCGACACCATGGCGCCCATCAGCGCCGCGACGGGCAAGGGCGCCGCATCGCGACTGATAACCTGCGTCGATGTCATTCGATCCTCCACGCCGCATGATGCGCGCGGCGGCATCGGAATAGGAGGAAGCAGCCCGCCTGTCGTGAGGCAGCGAAGACGGCTTGATGAGGGCAGGATGGGTCGCGCTGGCGCCTGCCGCGGGTGCGTCCGTTGTTGGACCAGGCGACGCCTTGTAGATTGGAACGACACCTTGGAGATTGGAACCATGGCGCTCAAGCGGATGGACAACGTAGGAATCGTCGTCGAGGACCTCGGAGGAACGATTGATTTCTTTCGCGAGCTCGGCCTTGAGCTCGAAGGGCGGGCCACGATCGAAGGAGAATGGGCCGGACGTATCACTGGACTGGGCGATCAGCATGTCGAGATTGCCATGATGCGCACACCGGACGGCCACAGCCGGCTCGAACTCTCCCGCTTCCTCACGCCGCCTGTCGTCGCGGATCACCGGAACGCCCCGGTCAACGCCCTGGGCTACCTCCGCGTCATGTTCACCGTGGACGACATCGACGAGACGCTTGAACGGCTCCGCACGCGCGGCGCGCAGCTCGTAGGCGAAGTGGTCCAGTATAAAGACGTGTATCGGCTCTGCTACATCCGTGGGCCTGAAGGGCTTCTCATCGGGCTCGCCCAGGAACTCGGCTGAGCGCAATACGAAGACAAATGGTGACCAACGTCAGCGAGCGCGTCCGACCCGCCTGTTCTGGGTCCATCCCCCCACGGTCGGCCGCGTCTCGCAAGGCACGATCAGGTCGTCAACCCGGGCCGGGTCGCCCGCGAAAGCCGCCCCCGCCGTGGGTTCAGCCCGTGAACGACACGCCCCTGCGGCGCATCCCCGCCCGCACGCCGCGCACGATCAGCCGGGACAGGATCTCCATGTCCCAAGGCATTGCCGGGCGCCAGACATCGAGAAGCAGGGCTATGCGGGCTTCGTCGGCATTGTTCATCACCTCGTGAGGGTAGGTATCGTCCCACAGCATGCCTTCGCCATCCGTGATCCGTTTCTCCTGATGGTTGATCATCATGACGGTTGCCGGGCGACCGTCGGCCTGCCGCGGAATGACCAGGCCAAGGTGAAATCGCATGATGCCGCGGAACGGTCCGCGATGCCTGGGGATATGCTTGCGCGGAGCAAGGAACGAAACAGCCGCCGATTTGACTTCCGGGCATTCGGCAAGCAACCGGCTGAGGACCGGCATCCGCGCGAGGTTTTCGGGAACCGCGACGTCGTAGGCCTTGAGCACGAACATGCGCCAGTCGAGGCCGTCATTGGCCGAGATATCGGCCTGCTCCGGCATGATATCGTGGAAGCGGGGAACCTTGCGCGCATGCACGCCAAGCGCTTCGTCGCGGATTTCGCGCCAGGCGCCGGTGAATTTCGCCGCATTCGGAAATTCAGTTGTGGTCTCAAGGATCGCCGGCGCGTCTATTCGCTTTTCATAGACACGCCGAATCCCATCGGATGCAAGATCGTAGACGCGGGACATCGCTTTGCCTCCGTGCCTTTATAAACGGACGTCCGCTGGTTTTGGTTACACATTTTGTTCACCGCGCCGCGAGCGCCCGCCATTTGGGCGACGTGCATTCGTCAACCGGATCGCACGATGCCGGACATTCCCCTCACTCCCTGAAGGCGCGGTTGATCTGGTCCTGCAGCGGTTTGACGAGGTAGGAGATCACGGTCCGGTCAGCGGTTTTGATGAAGGATTCGACCGGCATGCCGGGAACCAGCTTGACCGCACCGAGGCGTGCCACCTCGGCGGTCGTGGTCGCGATGCGAACGGTGTAGTAGCTGATGCCGGTGCGCTGATCGGTCGTCGTGTCCGGCGAGGTTCGTTCGATCGTGCCATTGATTTGCGGCGTGGTGCGCTGGTTGAAAGCCGAGAAGCGCAACGCCGCCGGCTGGCCGACCCAGAGCTGGTCGATGTCGCTCGGCGCGATCTTGGCCTCGACCGTCAGGCTGTCGCTGTCGGGAACGATCTGCATGATCGTCTGGCCAGGCGTGATGACGCCGCCGATGGTGTGGGCGATGGACTGCTGCACGATGCCGTCCTGAGGCGCACGAATGTCGATGCGCTTGAGCTGGTCCTCGGCGGCGATCTTGCGCTCCGTAAGTTCGCCGACCTTGGCGTCGATCTCGCGCAAATCCTTGTTGACGTCGGTGCTGAGTTCGAGGTCGATCTGGATGATCTGCAAATTGATCTCGGCGATCTTGCCCTGGGCCTGCGCAAGGGCCGCCGTCAACTGGCCGCGCTCGCCATCGAGCCGCGCCGACTCGCGCTCCATGGCAGTCAGGCGGTCGATCGAGATCAGCCGCTTCTTCCACAGCGCGCGTATGCTGGCCAGTTCCTCCTCGACAAGCGTGATTTCCTGCGACTTGGCATCCGCCTGGGCCGTATCCCCGGCAATCTCCTTCTGCAGCTGCAGGATGCGCTCCTGCAGCTGGCCCTTCTGACCGGAACGACCCGCGCGCCTTGTCTCGAAGACCTGTTCCTCCCCGGCGATGATTTCGGCGATGGCCGGATCGCCGCGGCGATCGACAATATCCTTCGGAAAGGCGATGCCGTCGGCACCCCGGCGCTCTGCCTCCAAGCGCGCCTCGCGTGCCGACAGCTGGTCGAGGGCCTTGGTGACGACGGCGAGGTTGGCCGCCGGCACCGTGGGATCGAGGCGCACGAGCAGCGCCCCGCGCCTGACGCGGTCGCCGTCACGCGCCGCGATCTCGCCAACGATGCCGCCGGTCGAATGCTGCACATCCTTGACGTGGGAATCGACGACGAGAACGCCGGAGGCGATGACCGCTCCTGAAATCCGCGTCAGCGAGGCCCAGCCGCCAACGCCGCCAACCAGCAGCGCGACCGCGATGAGGCCCAAACGCATATAGCGTCGAATGGATTGGTGTGAGGAGCTCGACATCATTCGCTCACTCGCCTGCCGCCGCCGCGCCCGGCTGCTCCGGCTCTTCGGTGGCGAGCCTCAGCCGCGGCACGGCGGCCACCGCCGGTTGCGGCCGCGGGAACAGCTTGGCCAAAACCTCGTCCTTGGGACCGAACGACTGGACACGGCCCTGGCTCATGGCGAGGATGAAATCGACCGTGCCGAGCGCGCTTGGCCGGTGTGCCACGAGCGCGACGATGCCGCCACGCTGCCGCACCGAGACAATCGCCTGGAACAGCGCCTGCTCGCCTTCGGCGTCGAGGTTGGAATTCGGTTCGTCGAGCACCACCAGGAAAGGATCGCGATAAAGCGCGCGGGCCAATGCGATGCGCTGGCGCTGGCCGGCCGAGACCGCCTCGCCGAGTTCGCCGATCTGCGTCTCGTAGCCGTCGCGGAAGCCGACGATGAGATCATGCGCGCCGGCCGCCCTGGCAGCCGCAATCACCAATGCGGGGTCGGCGTCGGGCTCGAAACGCGCGATGTTCTGGGCGATCGAGCCGGCAAACAGCTCGACGTCCTGCGGCAGATAACCGATGAAGCGGCCACGGTCCTCGGGCGACCACTGATCGAGATCGGCGCCGTCGAGCCGGACCCGGCCGGCGGCGAGCGGCCAGGCCCCGACAAGCGCCCTGACCAGCGTCGACTTGCCCGAGCCGCTCTGGCCGATGATGCCGACGGCGTGTCCCGCTTCCAGCGCGAAGCTGGCGTCCTGCACCAGCAGCCGCTGTGTGCCGGGCGCCGTGACGCCGACCCCTTGCATGAAGATGTGGCGGCTCGGCGCCGGCATGGCCATCGGCTCGGCGTCGGCCGGCAAGGCGGCGAGAATCCTGGTCAGCCGCTGCCAGCCCTGCCGGGCTGTCAGGAAACCCTTCCAGTTGGCGATGACCAGATCGACGGGCGCCAGCGCCCGGCCGCTCAGGATCGACGCGGTGATGATGATGCCGGCGGTCGCCTGCTGCTCGATGACCAGCCAGGCGCCGATGCCGAGCATGGCCGATTGCAGCAGCATGCGCAGCACCTTGGACACGGCGCCGAAGCCGCCGGCGATATCGCTGACGCTGCGCTGCTCGGCGAGGTAGTCGCGGTTGGCCTCTTCCCATCGTTTCGCCATCCTGCCGCCCATGCCGAGGGCAGCGATGACTTCCGCGTTGCGGTTGCCGGTCGTGGTCAGCCCGTTGCGGATGATGCCGGTCTGGGTGCCGGATGTGACCGGCTTGCGCGTCAGCCGCTCGGCAAAGACGGTCAAAAGCACGAGCACGATCGCTCCGATCAGGGCGGTCACGCCGAGAAGCACATGGAACATGAAAATGATGGCCAGATAGAGCGGCAGCCACGGCAGGTCGAACAGCGCGGTCGGACCGGTGCCCGACAGGAAGGTCCGCACGCTGTCGAGGTCGCGCACCGGCTGCATGCTGTCGCCGTTGCGCCCAACCTTGAGCGGCAGCTTGAGGACGCTGGAATAGACGCGGGCGCCGAGCGCCTCATCGAGGGCGCCGCCGATGCGCACCAGCATGCGGCCGCGGATGAGATCGAGCACGCCTTGCCCGGCATAGAGGATGGCGACGAGCAGGCTGAGGCCGATCAGCGTCGGCACGCTGCGGCTCGGCAGCACGCGATCGTAGACCTCGAGCATATAGATCGAACTCGACAGCATCAGCACGTTGAGGACGCCGCTGAACAGCGCGATGGCGATGAACGCCGAACGGCAGGATTTGATCGCCTCCGCGAGTTCCGATCCCTGCGGCCGGGCTTTGGGCTGCCTGGCAGCGCTTCGCGCCGTTGCCGCGGGAGAGGCGTCCGGACCGGTTTCAGCGCCATGGCGACCGCGTCCCCGAAACAGCAGAAGCGCGCCAAACACCGCCAGCGCCAGGCAGAGCAACCAGACGCCCGGCGATACCGTCAGCATACCACCGAGCCCAAGAAAAAGGGCGCAGGCGATCAAAACCAGACCCAAGGACCTGATCCTTGCCTGCGCCGAAATGAAGTTGGAGTCCCTACCCATGCCAATTCATGCGGGCGGCGCCGCGGCAAGGCACCCGGCCAAAGGCCGGACGCCGGCCTCAGGCGATGCCCGTCAGGCCTCCCACTTCATGCAGCGTGAGCCAGAATTGATCGAGCGTGTTGGGATGCTCGTCGATGATGCTGGTTCCGTTGAACCACGCAACATGGTCAGTCGGTCCGGACCCTGACGTCACCAATTGCCCCTGGTTGAACCACATCAGCGCGTTCTTCAGGCCCTCGCCATCGGCCTCCTTGCCGCCGTTCCAGTCGGTGATGCCGGAGCTCGCATCGGTGACGTCGACATATTTGGTCCAGGCATTCGAACTCGTCTTCACTGCAGCGCCCAAAAGCGCGGCACCGTTCTGATCGACAATGCCATTGTTGTCTGCGTCGACACTGATGATACCGAGTCCTGACCAGGTGCCCTCTCCCTTCAGCCACATCACGGCCTCGCCTACCAGATCGTTGGGCTGCGCAACGTGGTTGTCGATGTTGAGCTGGGCGGCGATCGCCTGCTGCAGCATGATGACGCGCGCGTCGCCACCCGTCGAGCTCGATTCGATGGCCTTGGCCAGCGAGATCGAAATCAGCAGATCGTGCGCATCGTTGGCAAAGCCGTCGCCGTTGCTATCGCCGAGCAGCAGATAGCCGTCGGTGCGCGGATTGACATCAACGCTGGACAGGACGCCGCTGGCGACCGCACTCTTGGTGGGATTGCCCTCATTGCCGGCGACATTGTCCCAGGCATCGGAATGGCTGCCCCAGAAGCCTTGCGTCAGCGCCTTGTTCGAGAAGCCCTCATAGTCGCTGCTGTCCGTGGCGAGCGGAATGCGGGAGTGCCCGGCCGTATCGACAAAGGCATCGGTGGTGGCAGTGGCAGTATTTGTGTAAGTGCCGAGTTGCGCGACGCCGGTGGCCTTGTAATGCCAGGTCTCGCCGACGTCCAACGCATTGTTCCCGTTGATGTCGCCGGTGTTGAAGCCGCCGCTGGTTATCCCCGTGGCAGTGAAATCGTCGCCGGTGCCGGCCGTGCCATTGTCGTCGATGACAACGACATGGGTGAGGGCGACGTTGCCGTCGTTCTTGACATCGTACGTCCAGGTCACGGCCTGGCCCTGGAAGATGTCGAGGCCGTGGTCGACGCCGTTGGTCTTCTTGTCGAGCGTGATATGCGGATTGGCGCCGAAATAGCCGGAGTCGTCGGTGGCCGTGTCGGTACGGGTATGGCTGGCATCGTCGGTGAACGAGCCGGAGGCGGTCCCGGTGTTGCTGTAAGGACCCGTTACGGCGGCGCCGGTTGCCGAGAACTTCCAGACCTCGCCGATGTCGAGCTTGTTGTTGTCGTTGAGGTCACCGATGTTGGTGACATGGCCGTCGCCAAGCACCGCGACAGGCGTCACGCCGGCGTCGCTGTCGGTGACCGTGACACCCGACAGTGCGACATTACCGACATTGGTCACCGTGTATTCCCACGAGATCGGTTCGCCGGTCAGGATCTTCAGGGTGTCGCCCTTGGTCCCGTCATCGACCGTCACCTTGTCGATCTTGATCTCAGGATCGGCCCCGGTATAGCCGGAGCCGTCAGTGTCGGTGGCGGTGCCGACATCACCGGCGGTGTCGGTGAACTTACCGGTGGCGGTCCCGATATTGCTATAGCTTCCTGCCACTGAAGTGCCGCCGGCCGTGAACAGCCAAGTTTCATCGATGTCGAGTTTGCCGTTGTCGTTGACGTCGCCGATATTGGTGAGATGACCGTCGCCGGTCACCGCGACCGGGGTCACCCCCGCAATGTTGTCGGTGACCGTGACATCCGACAAAGCGACGTTGCCGGTGTTCTTCACCGTGTACTGCCAGCTGATCGGCTCACCAGACAAGATGGTCAGATTGTCGCCGGACTTGTCGCCATCGACAGTCACCTTGTCGACGCTGATCTCAGGATCGGCGCCGAAATAGCTGGAGCCATCGTCGCTGGTGACGGTGACCGCCCCAGCCGTGCCGGAGACGTGGCCTATATTGGCGTAGTCGCCTTTGATGGCGGTGCCGCTAGCCGTGAAAAGCCAGGTTTCGCCGACATCGAGCGTGTGATTGTCATTGATGTCGCCAATGTTGAAGGTGTGGACGCCACTGACTACCGCGACCGGCGTAACGCCGGCAATGTTGTCCGTAACGACGATGTTCGACAGGGCAACGTTGCTGGTAATCGCATACTGCCATTTGATCGAATCGCCGGCCAGCACCGTTATGCCGTCGCCCGCGGTGGCGCCATCGATCGTTACCTTATCGATGGCGATCGCAGGCGGATCCGTCACGGGGCTCGCCTTGGTGGTGGTGCGCCACTCCTCGAAGCCGCCGTTGGAACCGGAGAAGCTTGAATAAAGTGTCACATAGGATCCGGGGGAGACATGGGCCGCCGTGAAGTCGCTGACCGGGACGAGCACCCGGTAGTCGTCCGTTCCCGAGCCGTGATTGGCATCGACCAGAAATTGATCGGGACCCAGATGGAAGATAGAAGTGAAACCTGTTGTGAACCCCGCATTGTAGTCGGCAAGGGTCGCTCCGGCATCGGAAATGTAGATATCCAGCCCGGTCAGCGTGATGTCGGCATTTACCGCATTGTTGCTTTCATTGAGGTCCAGCCGGAACTCGATATAATCTATGTTGCCGACATTGATCGTTTGGATGTTGCCGTATTGCAGGTCGTGCGTGAAGGACGCCTTGTTGTCAAGCACGTTGCCGTTCTCGTCGGTGTTGAAGCCTTGCTCGATATTCGTTGCCTGCAGCCGCAGGAAGGAATCGTAATTGCCGGTTCCCGAACCGGTGGTCGTTGCTTCGAGAAGGACGCCGGAGCCCAGATCTGTCATTGTTGTTTCCTCTACATTGTCGTCCGGTCAGCGATCAAAGCGCCGCCGTCTACCCCAGGTTTACTTCAAGCTCCGAGCGTCCGGCTCCCGCTGAGCGCGGCGTGCCGATGAGCGGTCGTTTCGTAAAAGGAATGCGGGGCGAATTTGGACAAAAGTCCTGGCGGCGAAGCCTGAATTGGCTTCGCCGGACACAGCCACCCCCGGATGGCAGAACAGGCCCGCCATCGGACCAACTGCTACACTCGCGCCCAAACCCCGAACCCCTACACGATCCCCAACGATCGCCCAGACGTTAATATTCCCGTAACCATATTTCGCAGGTTGTAATGCGCCAGTCTATATAACCCGGGTTATAGGCAACGAAGGAGCGTTAATTTTGGAAATCTGCTTTCTTCCATAAAGTATAATGTCGACATACCGGTCAAAATAATTTCGAAATCCGAGTTTTTCAGACCGAGAATACGAAGACTTCGAGCGATTTCGCTGGATTTTGTAAGATGAAGACCAGCATCGTCATGCCGTGGCGCGTCTTCTTTCAGTCCGCTTTCGCGCATCTTGCTGGCGGTGCGACTTCGGTATTAACTAAGCGACCGCTAATGTTTTGCGCACCCGCTCTGCTTCTGTCAGCATGGCCTCACGCTTTGGGAGGCGTCGGCCGGTTGCAATGTTCGCGTCCGGCAAGAAACCGGCGCGACGTAGAGACATGCACAGGGAGAAGACGTCATGACCGCGCAAGAATGCCGGCCACCATCCATCGATGGCAATTTTCCGGCATCGATGGGTGGCGCCGAAGGCCGGCTGCTGGCGAGCTGAACATGGTCACCACGGTTTTCGTCGCCGACGATCATCCGCTGCTGCTGCACGGACTGACCGACATGATTGCCCGCGACCCCGGTTTCCGGGTGGTCGGTTCGGCGCAGGACGGCGCCGCCGCGCTGGCGATGATCCGGCGGGATTTGCCTGATGTCGCGGTGCTTGACATCAGCATGCCGGGCCTGAGCGGTCTCGACATCGCTGCCGAAATCGGCAGGCACAAGCTTGCGACGCGTTGCGTGCTTTTGACGGTCGGCGCTTCGCACGCCCAGCTTTACGACGCGGTCGCGGCTGGCGTGGCCGGCATCGTGTTCAAGGAGGCCGCGGTCGATGCGTTGCTCAAATGCCTGCACCGGGTTGCCGAGGGCGACCGCTGGCTGCCGGCCGAGATTATCGGCGAGGCCGTCCAGAACGAAGCTTCACGCAGAACGAAATGGCAGAACCTTTCGGCGCGGCTGACAAGCCGCGAGATGGAGATCGCGCGGCTCGTGCTCGCCAGCAAGCCGACGGGCCAGATCGCCTTCGATATCGGCATCTCGAAAGGCACGCTGAAAATCCATATGAACAACATCTATCGCAAACTGGAGGTCGCCTCGCGAGCCCAGCTTTTGCAGCTGGCCGCAGGGCAGGCCGGAGCGAATGCTGCCTTCGACGCGAGCGGCTCGGTCACCGCGCCGTGACCGTCGACGCCAGCCGGGGCCCGGCCTTGACGTCGACGATCTCGGGCCTGGCGCTGTCGACCGCGCCGTCCCAGCCGCCGCCGAGCGCCTTGTTGAGAGCGATGTAGTTGGTCGCCAGAAGCACCCGGCTTTGCAGCAGGGAATCCTCAGCCGAGTAAAGCGAGCGCTGCGCGTCGAGCACATCGAGAAGGCTGGTCTCGCCTGCCTTGTAGAGCGTGCCTTCGAGGCGTGCCGCCTCGCTGTACGATTTCGCCGACGCGGCAAGCTTGCCGATCCGGATGCGCTCCTGCGCCAGGAGCACCAGCGCATTCTCCACATCTTCCAGCGCGGTCAGCACCGAGGACCGGTAGGCGATGAAATACTGGTCGCGCTGCGCCCGGGCGACGTCGGCCGCCGCCTGCAGCTGGCCGGCGTTGAACAGCGGCACGCTGAGCGTCGGCCCGAAGGACCACCCGATCGACGAATTCTTGCCGAGATCGCCGAGGTTCAGGGCCGCCGTGCTGATGTTTCCCGTCAGGCTGACCGAGGGATAGCGCGCCGCCTCGGCTTGACCGACCTTGGCCGTGTATTGCGCATATTGCCGCTCGGCCATGAGTACATCCGGACGCGAAAGCAGGATGTCGGCGGGAATCCCGGCCGGCATCGGCAGGCGCGGCGCCGGGATCGGCGTCGCGCGCTTCAGCCGCTCGCTGAGTGCCGCCGGCGGCCGGCCGGTGAGTACCGACAGGCGATGCACCGCCTCGGCATAGCTTGCTTCCAGCGTCGGCACCGCGGCTTCGGTGCTGGCCGCCTGCCCCATCGCCTTGGCGACGTCGGCGGCCGTTGCCGATCCCGCCAGCGCCATGGTGCGGGTGAGTTCGGCGGTCTGCCGCTGCGATGCCGCCGAACGCCGGGCGAGCGCGATGCGGGCCTGGTAGCCGCGTGCCTGGGCGTAGGTGGACGCGACATCGCCGACCAGGGTCAGGAGGGTCGAGCGCAGTTCCTGTTCGGACGCATCCACCCCGTAGCGCGCGGCCTCGACACCCCTGCGGTTGGCGCCGAACAGGTCGAGTTCCCAGCTGGCGTCGAAGCCGGCCTGGTACTCGTTGTAAATGGTATTGGTCCCCGAGGTGGTCGCGGCCGACTTGTTGCGCGTGACCGAGCCGGAGCCATCCGCGGACGGCAGCAATGCGCCGGCGCTCTGGCGGTAGCTGGCGCGTGCCTCGCGGATCTTGGCCTTCGCCGTGGCGACATCGAGATTGCCGGCGACCGCTTCCGCGATGAGCCCGCTGAGCTGCGGATCGTGCAGCCGCCGCCACCATTGCGACAATTGCGCCGGCTGCGCGGATTTCGTCGGCTTCTCACCGCTCCAGTTTGCCGGCATCGGCAGGATAGGCGTCCGATAGTCCGGACCGACGACGCATCCGGCGAGCAAAACAGCCGAGATCATGGGCACAATGAGCCGCCCCGCGGCCACCGGGCCACGTTCAAAACCTGTCATGGGAAGTTCCTTATTGCTGGTTGGCCGTCACCGGCGTCTCGCCCGTATCCTGCCCGGTATCCGGTTTCGCCGCCCTGCCCTTGAAGACGCGGCGCACCGTGACGAACAGCAGCGGCACCAGGAACACGCCGATCACGGTTGCCGCGATCATGCCGCCCATGACGCCGATGCCGACCGAGTTCTGCGCGCCCGAACCCGCGCCGCTGGCGATCGCCAGCGGCGTGACACCGAGGATGAAGGCAAGCGACGTCATCAGGATCGGCCGCAAGCGTTGCCGCGCCGCTTCCAGCGTCGCCTCCACCAGCCCCATGCCCGCCGTCTGCCGCTCGATGGCGAACTCGACGATCAGGATGGCGTTCTTGGAGGCAAGGCCGATCGTGGTCAGCAGGCCGACCTTGAAATAGACGTCGTTGGTCTGCCCGAAAAGGCTTGCCGCGAGCAGCGCCCCGAAGATGCCGATCGGCACCGAGAGCATGACCGCGAACGGGATCGACCAGCTCTCATAGAGTGCCGCCAGGCACAGGAACACGACCAGTGCCGAGATCGCATAGAGCGACAGCGCCTGGTTGCCGGAAAGCCGCTCCTGGTGCGACAGTCCGGTCCATTCATGCGAATATCCGGCCGGCAGCTGCGCCACCAGTCTGTCGATCTCGTCCATCGCCGCGCCCGAACTCACGCCCGCCGCCGCCGCGCCCTGGATTTCGACCGCCGCCGAGCCATTGTAGCGTTCGAGCCGGGGCGAACCGAATGTCCAGTGGCTGGAAGCGAAGGCCGAGAACGGCACCATGGCGCCGCTGGCATTGCGGACCTGCCATTTGTCCAGGTCTTCCGGCTGCATGCGGAAATTCGCGCCAGCCTGCAGGTAGACCGGCTTGACGCGGCCGCGATCGATGAAGTCGTTGACGTAGTCGCTGCCCCAGGCGGTCGACAGCGTGTTGTTGATGTCGGCGAGGCTGACGCCCAGCGCGCTTGCCTTTTCCTGGTCGATATCGACCGAGAATTGCGGCTGGTCCTCCTGGCCGTTGGGCCTGGTGTTGGCGAGCAGCTTGCTCTGCCCGGCCAGGGCCAGGAGCTGGTTGCGCGTCTGGATCAGCGCGTCGTGGCCGGTGCCATTGACGTCCTGCAGGTAGAAGTCGAAGCCGTTGGTGTTGCCAAAACCCTGGATGGCGGGCGGCGCGAGTGCAAAGACCTGCGCGTCCCTGATCTTGGAGAAGGCGCCAATGGCGCGGCCCGCGATCGCCTGCGCGGCCGAGGCCGCCGATTTGCGCTGGCTGAAATCCTTCAGCCTGACGAAACCGATGCCGACATTCTGCCCGGCGCCGCCGAAGCCGAAACCGGAAGCGGTGAAGACGCCTTCGACCGCATCCTTCTCATCATTGAGATAGTGATCGGTCACCTGCTTCAGCACGCGCTCGGTGCGGTCCTGCGTGGCGCCCACCGGCAATTGGACGCTGGTGATCAGGATGCCCTGGTCTTCTTCCGGCAGGAACGAGCTCGGCAGCCGGGCAAACATCCAGCCCATGGCGACGACGATGGCGAGGAAGACGGCAAGGAAGCGCCAGGACCGGTTAATGATGCCGTGCGAGCCGTCGCGATAGGCCGTCGTGCCGCGGTCGAAGGCGCGGTTGAACCAGCCGAACGGGCCGGTCTGCGTCGCATGGTCCTTCGGCCGCCGCAGGATGGTGGCGCAGAGCGCCGGCGTCAGCACAAGCGCCACCAGCACCGACAGCACCATCGCCGAAACGATGGTCACCGAGAACTGCCGGTAGATGATGCCGGTCGAGCCGCCGAAGAAGGCCATCGGCACGAACACAGCCGACAGCACCGTGGCGATGCCGACCAGCGCGCCGGTGATCTCGTTCATCGATTTTCGCGTCGCCTCTTTCGGCGGCAGCCCCTCTTCCGCCATGACGCGTTCGACATTCTCGACCACGACGATGGCGTCGTCGACCAGGAGGCCGATGGCCAGCACCATGGCGAACATGGTCAGCGTGTTGACGGAATAGCCGAACAGGGAAAGCACGCCGAACGTGCCGAGCAGCACCACCGGCACGGCGATGGTCGGGATGATCGTCGCCCGCAGATTCTGCAGGAAGATGAACATCACCAGGAACACCAGCACGATCGCTTCCGCCAGCGTCTTGACCACCTCCTCGATCGACAGCCGCACGAAAGGCGACGTGTCGTAGGGGTAGACGACCTCGACCCCTTGCGGGAAGGTCGAGCTCAGCCGCGCGATCGTCGAACGCACCGCCTCGGCTGTGTTGATGGCGTTGGCGCCCGTCGCCAGATTGACGGCGACACCCGCCGCCGGCTTGCCGTTGTAATTGGCCTGTGTCGTGTAGCTTTCTGCGCCGAGTTCGACCGTGGCGACGTCGTTGAGGCGGACCAGCGAGCCGTCGGTCTGGCTCTTCAGGATGATGTTGCGGAACTGTTCGGCGGTCTGCAGCCGGCTCTTGGCCGTCACCGTGGCGTTGAGCTGCTGGCCCTTGCGCGCCGGCAGGCCGCCGAGCTGGCCGGCCGAAACCTGCGTGTTCTGCGCCTCGATGGCCGTCGCCACATCGTTCGGCATCAGCGCATATTTGGCGAGCTGGTCCGGATCGAGCCAGATACGCATGGCATAGCCGGAGCCGAAGAGCTGCGTCGAGCCGACGCCTTCGACGCGCTTCAGCGTGTCGTTGACGGTGGCGTCGACATAGTCGGCGAGATCGGTCGAGTTCATCTTGCCGTCGCTGGAGACGAAGCCGATGACCATCAGGAAGCCGGTCGAGGATTTGGAGACGGTGATGCCGTTGCTCTGAACCACCTGCGGCAGCTGCGACTGCACCAGCTGCAGCTTATTCTGCGTCTGCACCTGGGCGGTGTCGGGATCGGCGGCACTGGTGAAGGTCAGCGTGATCGAGGCCGAGCCGGTGGAGGTCGAGGTCGCCGTCATGTAGTCGAGATTGTCGATGCCGGTCATGCCTTGCTCGATGACCTTGGTCACCGAGTTCTCGACCGTCGATGCATCGGCGCCCGGATAGGTGGCGCTGATGTTGACCGTGGTCGGCGCGATCTGCGGATATTGCGAGATCGGCAGCGTGGTCAGTGCCAAAAGGCCGCCCAGCATGATCACGATGGCGATCACCCAGGCGAAGATCGGCCGGTTGATGAAGAATAGTGACATCGCTCAGTTCCCGGTCGACTGGTTGCTGGCGGTCTTGGACGCGGCGGGTACGGCCGACGTCTGCCCTCGATCCTTCACCTCGCCCGTCGTTTCGTCGATCGTCACCTCGACCCCGGTCGCATCGCCGCCGGGCCGCACCAGCTGCGTGCCTTCGACGATGACGCGGTCGCCATCGCCGACGCCCGAATCCACCAGCCAGTTGTTGCCGACGCTGTTGCGCACCGCGAGCACGCGCGTCTCGACTTTGCCTTGCGCGTTGATGACCATGGCGGTCGGCTCGCCCTTGGTGTTGCGGCTGACGCCGCGCTGCGGCACCAGGAAACTGTTCTGGGCGACGCCCTCCTCGACCAGCGCCCGCACATACATGCCCGGCAGCAGCAGGCGGTCGGGATTGGGGAACTCGGCGCGCAGCGCGAAGGTGCCGGTGGTCTGGTCGACATTGGCGCCGGCGAATTCCAGCTTGCCGGTCTGCGCATAGATGGTGCCGTTCTCCAGCTTCAGCTTGACGCTGACATTGGGGCCGCTGAACTTCAGCCGCCCTGCCGAAATCGCCTGGCGCAGATTGAGCAGATTGGTGCTCGACTGCGTGACATCGACATTGATCGGGTCGAGCGAACGGATGGTGGTCAGCACCGTTTCCTGGTTGGCGGTGACGAGCGCTCCTGGCGTCAGCGTCGATTTGTCGATGCGGCCGGCGATCGGCGCGGTGATCGAGGTGCGGTTGAGGCTGATGCGCGCGGTCTCCGCACTCGCCTTTGCCGCCGCCACGTCCGCCTGCGCCTGCGCCAGCGTGGCCGCGGCATCGTCATAATCCTGTTTGGAAACAACGTTCTGCTTGAGCAACCCAGCGTAGCGGTCGAACTTGGCCTGCGCGGTTGGCACTGCCGCTTCCGCCTTCTGCTGCGCCGCGACGGCGCTGTCATAGGCCGCGTGGTAGCTGGCCGGATCGATGAGGTAGAGCGGCTGTCCCACCACCACCTCGGCACCTTCCTTGAACAGGCGCTGCTGGATGATGCCGTCCACTTGCGGGCGCACCTCGGCAATCAGCGAAGCGGCCGTGCGCCCCGGCAATTCGGCCGTTATCGCCACCGATTGCGGATGCAGCGTGACGACGCCGACCTCCGGCTTGCCGACGCCGCCGCCCATGCCGGCCGGGGCCTTGCCTTGCTCCTGCGAACAGGCCGCCAGGAGAAGGGTGGCGGCGAGCGCCACCGTCCACGGCGCGAGCCGGCGGGTCTTGGCCGACAAAGCGGACTGGCTAGGCTTGAGATGCATGGCCTGGATCTTTCGCTGGAGTTGCTGTCGCTTGGGCACCGGATCGCGGGAGCGGCCGAGAGTGCCTGCCGACATGGGCAAGGTTGATCGCCCGGTCATGGCGGTCGAGATCGTGATGATGGGCCGCGCCGGGGTGCGGGCGGCATCGAGCAGTGCTTCGAAGCGGCCCATGTCGCGCTCCTTCTCCGCGGCCGCAGCGCCCGAGGATCGGGGGTCCGGCCGAGATGCCCACCGACCCCATTATGCCCATCGGCCCCATTATGCCCATCGATGAGAGCATGCCAACCCTCGCCCATGCCTTACGGGATCTTGCGGTCATGATGTCCCCGGCCGTTGGGTGGCTGCGAAACCGGCAGCGACAGGCGCCAGGCGGCGAAGTTCAGGCGGATCGCGCCCTTCAGCGTATCGCCAGGCAGCGCCGCCGGCGTGGCGGCATGATTGACGCGCTGGCCGAACGCATATTTCGGGCTGAGCGATGCGATCAGCCGCAGCATCATCATGGCTTCCCACATTGTCTGGCTTTCATTTCGCGACGAACGGGCGACGATTTTGAACCGGCTGTTGTTTGAGCCGGTCAGATGATGAACCGGGATGGCGGACCCGCCATCCCGGCAAGTGCCGGCCGGCCCGAGAACGGGTTGGGCACCGGGCCGGCCAGCGCAGCCGGTCTCAGAGTTGCTCGCCGTTCCCGGGCTGGGGCGGCGGGCTACCATTGGGCAGGCCTTTTGGGCCGGCTGCGTCATCCGGCGGGCCGCCCCAGGGACCGGGGGGTGGTCCGTGGGGGCGTTCCGCCGAAGCGAGGATTTCGAGCTGTTCGGGAGAGAGCTTGGCGCGAAGTTCGGCGATCGCATCCCTGAGCTTGGCGGCCGAAGCGGCGCGCGCCGTGACGTCGTCGGCCAGCCTCTCCTGGAAGGCGAAGGGATCGGCCTTGCCGCCCGGGCCCGCATCAGGACCCTTCGCTTCGGGGCCGCCGGGGCCATGATCGGGCCGCGACAGCACCGCCTGCAGCGCGCTGGTGTAGTCGCGCCAGGCGTCGAGCTGTTCGCTGCGAATACCGACGCGCGTCTCGAGCGCCGCCAGCCGGGCGGCCAGCATGAATTCCGGCGGCGGTCCCATGCGGCGGGGACCAAAACCCTGAGGGCCAAAACCCTGCGGGCCAAAATCTTGAGGACCGCGCCCCATCGGCCCATGCAGGCCGGGCATCTGGCCATCCTGCATTGCCGGCGGCGCCTCGCCGGGGCCGGGATCTGGCTGCGCCGCCAGCACCGGGTGGATCGCGGCGACGGAAAACAGGCCGAGCGCAAGAAGTCTGCTTCGCATGACGGTGTTCCTTTCTCTCATGCATCGGACGGCCATGAGGATAGGAAGCCTGTTTGTCCGCTTCGCGTCGGCATGTTGCCGAAGGTTTCCGCAAAAGGGCGATTTGTTTCCGAACGTTTCCTGCGGCCCTCTGGCAACATTGCGTTGCAATTTTCCATGCCGCTCCGGCGCGCTCTCCCTATAATCGCGGGCAAGCCCCTATAATCACGGGCCCCTATAATCACGGGCCCCAATAGTCATGGGCAACGGCACGATCATGCAGTCACAACCCCATATCCTCGTCGTTGACGACGACCGCGAGATCAGGACGCTGCTCGGCCGCTATCTCGACGGCCAGGGTTTTCGCGTCTCGGTGGCGGCGGACCGGCGCGAATGCGAGCAGAAGCTGGCCTCCGGCCAGTTCGACCTCGTCGTGCTCGACGTCATGCTGCCGGACGGTTCGGGGCTGGACATCTGCCGGGGCCTGCGCGACCGCAAGCCGCACATCCCGGTGATCCTGCTGACGGCGCTGAAGGAGGATGTCGACCGCATCATCGGCCTGGAGCTCGGCGCCGACGACT
Organism: Mesorhizobium sp. dw_380; assembly: GCF_018588885.1. Lineage (GTDB taxonomy): Bacteria > Pseudomonadota > Alphaproteobacteria > Rhizobiales > Rhizobiaceae > Mesorhizobium. The sequence goes on along the minus strand of NZ_JAFFIW010000054.1, from coordinate 1,722 downwards.
ATCTCGGCAAGCCGTTCAACCCGCGCGAACTCACCGCCCGCATCCGCGCGGTGCTGCGGCGCGCGGCACCGGAGGAGGCGCCCGCGCCAGCTCGTCCCCGCTTCTATCGCTTCGCCAGCTACAGGCTGGAACCCGACACCCGCAAGGTGACGGATGCGCAAGGCGTGAGCGTAGACCTCACCGGCGCCGAGTTCGACCTTTTGCAGGTGTTCCTCGACCGCCCCGGCCGGCTTCTGTCGCGCGACCAGCTGCTGGATCTGACGCAAGGCCGCGAGCGCGACCCGCTCGAACGCTCGGTCGACGTGCTGATGAGCCGGCTGCGCCGCAAGTTCACCGAGACCGGCGACGGTCCGCTGTTCAAGACGGTGCGCAATGGCGGCTACCAGCTCACCGCGCGCGTCGAGACGGTGGAGGGGCAGGCGTGAACTCGCTGCGCCGCCGCCTCATCCTGCTGCTGGTCATCTCGATCGTCGGCGTCGTCGGCCTGGCGACGGTCGCGGTCATCAGCGTGCGCGGCGGCGGGCCGCCGCCGGAGCTGACCGTGCCCTGGGTCGCCCAGCAGATGGAACTGGTGGTGCGGCTGCTGCCCGGCCCGATCCCGGATGTGCTGCGCGTGCAATTCAGCGACCGTCCGGCCGACGGCAAGGTGGACCGGCCGGAGACCGCCATGCTCAACGATCTCCTGCGCAGCCGCGGCTTCGACCTGCTGGCCATCGTCAGCGACAGGCCGGACACGCCCGGCAAGCGTGCCTCGGTGCGCCTGCCCGACAGCCGCTGGGCGATCGTGGAGATTCCCCATATCGATCCGCCCAGGCGCGAATGGCTGGTCCTGGCTGGCTGGATCTCGCTCATCGTGGCGGGCGCCACCGCCGTCTCGGTCTATTTCACCTCGGTGCTGATCCGGCCGCTGGAGATGCTGGAGGCAGCCGTCTCCAAGATCGGATCGGACGGCATGCTGGCGACGGTGCCGGAAGCGGGTTCGGCCGAGGTCAAGGCGACGGCGCATGCGCTGAACCAGCTGTCGTCGCGGCTGAAGACCGCCATGGAAAGCCGCATGCGGCTGGTGGCCGCCGCCGGCCATGATCTGCGCACGCCGATGACGCGCATGCGGCTGCGCGCCGAATTCCTCGACGAGGAGCGCGACAAATGGCTTCACGACCTCGACGAGCTTGACCGCATCGCCGACAGCGCCATCCGCCTGGTGCGCGAGGAGGTGAACCAGGACGCCGTCGAGCCGGTCGACCTGGAAAAGATGGTGCGCGATATCGAAGCCGAAATGGCCTCGCTCGGCCATGCCGTCTCGATCGGGCATCTCGACAAGGTTTCCGTCCGCGCCGGCGCGCTCGGCCTGCGCCGCGCCCTGCGCAACCTGATCGTCAACGCCGCCACCCACGGCAAGGCCTGCCGCATCGATCTTGCCGTCGCCGACAGGCGCGCCGTGCTGACCATTTCCGACAACGGCCCAGGCATCCCGCCCGACCTCCTCAACAAGGCCTTCGAGCCCTTCTTCCGCGTCGACCCCGGCCGCCAGCAATCCATCCCCGGCGCCGGCCTCGGCCTCGCCATCGCCAAGGAAATCATCGAGCGCTACGGCGGGACGGTGACGCTGGAGAACCGCGCCGGCGGCGGGCTGGCGCAGACGGTGGTGTTTGAGGCGGTGTGAGGGGACGAGCGCCGCGCGGACCCCCACCCCGCTGCTACGCAGCGACCCTCCCCACAAGG
>NZ_JAFFIW010000053.1 GCF_018588885.1 Mesorhizobium sp. dw_380 | reverse complement strand
ATAGTGACGGGGAGAAGGGAGATAGCATCGACCGCTCCGCCCGTTCTGCAACGTTGGTGATTGGCGAAATCATCGGCGACAGCCCTTTCTCCCCGTCGCTATACGGGGAGAAATGCCCGGCAGGGCAATGAGGGGCGGCGCAGACCGATTGCCTTGAGCGCCTCGCGCTCAGATCACCGAATCGGTCCAGCGAACGATCTGCTTGGCGGCGTCGCCGAACGCGCTGTCGAGCGCGCTGACATAGGCGGAATTGCCGCTGCCCGAAACGGGTGCGGTCGCGGTGAAGCTCTTGGAAGCCCGTACCTCGCCATTGCGATCGTTGAGCAGTCGAACGAACAGATCGACCTCAGCGTGCTCGCCGCCTTCGACGCGCACCTCGAAGGAACGGACCTCGACGATCACCTGATAATCGATCGCCAGGCCTTCGCCCGGCTTGCCGACACCGGCAAAGCTGCCGGAGCGCTGGAAGGTTTCGGCCAGCCGCGCCTGCACGATCAGCGGCAGCCGGTCGGCCCATTGCGCGCCCTTCAAATACTGGATCGAGCCGTCCGATGGCTTGATGACGATGCTCTGGCTGTCCAGCGCCTTGAGCGCGGAAGGCTGTGCGATCAGGATCTGGCGGCGGCTGTGGCCGCGCATGTCGATGGGCGGCGCGGAAAGCTCGAACGTGTCGAGCGGTGCCGGCTTGGCGCCCAACACCGCGCACCCGCCTAGCGTCAGGGCGAGCAAAGCCGCAGCCGATGTCACCCCGCCCGTTCTCACCCACATAGACTTCACGCGCGATCCCCGTTGTCCCCGGATCGTAAGATCACCCCGCCTTCGCGGCTCATGTTCTTGGGGTGCGCCGAGCCCGAAGTCAACGGCGCGCCCTGCCGTCGAACTGCCGGACCTCGCCCTCGCCACCCGAAAGGATGCGCTGCGGATTGCGGCTGAGGTCGGTCACCGCCTCCTCGATGCGGTTGATCGAGCGCCTGCTGTCCTGCACCAGTGCCTCGACATTCTGCAGCCCCTTGCCGGAGAAGCGCGCCAGATTGTCGGTGATGGTTCCCAGGCGGGCATTCAGCGTATCGGCAACCTGCTTGAACGACTTCAGCGTCGCCCTGGCGTCCGCCATCACGCCATCGGCCTGTCCGGATCCGAGCAAGGTGTCGACCCTGGCGAGGATGCCATCGACCCGCACCGAGGCGTCGTTGAGCCGCTGCGCCAATTGCTTGGCGTCCTTGATCGTCTGGTCGATGTCGTCGGCGCGGTTGGCGAACTTGTTGGTCACAACGGCGATGTCGGCGGCCGCCTTGTTGGCGCTTTCGCTGGCCTTCTGGATGTTGGCCAGAGCGGTGCGTACTTGCGCCGGGTCGATGCCGTCGAGCACACCGTCGACCTTGGCCAGCGTGCCTTGCGTCTGCTTGGCGAAATCATTGACGGACCCGACCGCCGTGTCGACATTCCTGATCACGCCGTCGAGCTGCTGCGATGTTTCCTTGAGGTTCGCGGTCACCGTATCGACATTGGCCACGATGCTCTTGATCTTGTCCTTGTCGACGGCATTGAGCAGGCCTTCCGCCGCCTTCAGCGTGCCGTCAAGCTTGCCGGACACACCCTTCAGTTCGTCGGACAGCGCGCTGACACTGGACAGGAACTTGTCGATGCCGTCGGAATTCCTGGCCAGCGCATCGGAAAATGTCTGCACGTTCTGCACGGTCTGCGTCAGCGGCCCGCGAACATCCTTGGTGAAGCCTTCGAGTTCCGAAAGCACCTTGTCGGCGCGCGTAAAGATGGTCTGCGCCGTTTGCAGCAGGTTCGTTACGGCTGACGGGTTGGCGACGATCTCGGCGACCTTGCCTTCCTTCTCGGCCTGGTCGAGGAGTTTCACTTCCTTGGGGTCGGCGCCCTTGAGTTCGATGTTGGCCTGCCCGGTGAGGCCGGCAAGCCCGATATCGGCTTGCGTCGATTTGGTGATCGGCGTCATCCGATCGATCTCGGTGTCGGCGATGGCGACAGTGGGATTGTCGACATCGATATAGACTCGCTTGACGTCACCGACTTTGACGCCGTTGAACAGCACGAAGCTGCCGCGGCCGAGGCCCGAAGCCGAACCCGGAATGCGTACGCGCAGCAGCGTCGTCTCGCCCCTCTCACCGATCGCGGCCGTCCAATAGACGAAGCCGAACGCCGCCAGGATCGCAACCAGCGTAAAGATGCCGACAATGACGTAGTTGGCTCTGGTTTCCATGGCTTCACTTATGGCTATGCGCGCGCAGCAAGATCAAGTTGCCGGGCGCGTTTTCCGCGGAAATAGGATTTCACCCACGGCTCCTCGCTCTTCAGCATGTCGTCGATGGTGCCTTCGACCAAAACTCTTTTGTTGCCCAGCACCGCCACGTGGTCGCAAGCGGTGAACAGAGTGTCGAGGTCGTGCGTGACCATATAGACGGTCAGGTCCATGGTGTCGCGCAGCTTGACGACGAGTTCGTCGAACTCTGCCGCGCTGATTGGATCGAGGCCGGACGTCGGCTCGTCGAGAAAGACGATGTCCGGATCGAGCGCCAGAGAGCGCGCAAGTGCTGCGCGCTTGATCATGCCGCCGGAGAGTTCGGAGGGGAATTTCTGCGCCGCGTCCGGCGGCAATCCCACCAGCTCGATTTTCAGCAGCGCCAGCTCATTCATCAGCTTTTTTGGCAGGTCGAGATATTCGCGCATCGGCACCTGCACGTTCTCCAACACCGTCAGCGCTGAAAACAGTGCTCCATGCTGGAACAGCACCCCAAGACGCATGTCGATGCGCAGCCGCTCCATATCGCTTGCCTTGTCGACGTCGACGCCAAACAGCTTGATCGTTCCCGTCTGCTTGCGCATCAACCCGAGAATGGTCCGCAAGAGGACAGACTTGCCGGCGCCCGAAGCCCCGACGAAGCCCAGGATCTCGCCCCGCTTGATGTCGAGCGAAAGCCTCTCAAGGATCACCTTGTCCTCGATGGCCACGGTGACGTCGCGCACCGAAAGCACGATGTCGCCTTCGTCCTGCTCCTTGGTCGTAACCCCATTGCCGTTCGCCATGTCAGAACTCGATCGCTGCGTAGAACATGGCGAAAAGGCCGTCGAGGATGATGACGACGAAGATCGACTTCACCACCGAGGCGGTCACATGCTGACCGAGCGACTCAGCACTGCCGCCGACCTTCATGCCTTCGACCGAAGCTATCGTGCCAATGATCATTGCCATGAACGGTGCCTTGATCAGCCCGGCAAAAATGGTGCTGAGATCGATGGCGACGCGCAGCCTGTCGAGAAAAGCGGCCGGGGTAATGTCGGAATAGAGCCAGGCCGCGGCAATGCCGCCGCCGAGCGCCGCGAAATTGGCGATGATCGTCAGGCATGGCAAGGCGATCACCAGTGCAACCAGGCGCGGAAAGACCAGGACGCCGATCGGATTGAGACCGATGACCTTCAGCGCGTCGACCTCCTCGCGCATCTTCATCGAGCCGATCTCGGCGGTGATCGCGCTGCCGGACCGGCCGGCGATCATGATCGCCGTCATCAGCACGCCGAGTTCGCGCAGGATCAGCACGCCGACGAGGTCGACGACGAAGATGTCGGCGCCGAAATAGCTGAGCTGGTAGGCGCCCTGCTGGGCGACGATGGCGCCGACGATCGCCGACATCAGCACCACCACCGGAATGGCGCCGACGCCCATGCGATCGATCTGGTTGAAGATCGACGCCGGATTGACGGCATGGCCGCGGCCGAGCTTCATCTGCGCGCCGCGGATGGTGGCGCCCAAAATATTCATCGAGGCGAGGAAATCGTCGCGCATCTCGTAGACGCGCCGGCCAACCGCCTCCAAGGCGCGAATGATGATGTTGGGCGGCCGCGCCGGCCCGGATTCGGGTTCTCGGCGGACAGCCTCGCCGACCGCGTCGAGCAGGATGGAAGCGATCTCGCTCTGGCCCTGCAGCCGGACCTCGACGTGCTTCTTCTCGAAGACGCTGACCAGCCGGTCGATCAGCCAGGCGCCGGCGGTATCGATCTTCTCGATTTTTGAAAGATCGAGAGCCAAGGTCTTGAAACCGCTTCGTTTCTCTATTTTGCGCATGTCGGCGTCGATCGCCGCCACGGTCCGTGTCGTCCAGATACCGGAGAACGCGCAGTCGAGAACGCCGCCCTCCTCGCCGACTGCCACGCGTGGTTGGTGGTCAGCCTCCGAGGCGGTCGTACCGCTTGCGTCACGCTTGCCGATGGTCAACATGGCGTCCTGTTTAGCCTGACGGGTCCGACCTTGTCGATTTGCCGACAACCCTTCTCGCACAGCCGGAGCAGAAAAATATGGCGCGTGTCATTTCGGTCGAGGCCGAGCGTTTTCCAATTGCCGGCACCTTCACCATTTCGCGCGGCTCCAAGACCGAGGCCGAGGTCATTACGTGCACGATCAGCCAAGACAGACATATAGGGCGCGGCGAATGCGTTCCCTACAAGCGTTACGGCGAAACCATGGACGGCGTGCACGCGGCGATCGAGGCGATGCGCGAGCGGATCGCCGACGGCATCGATCGGACCGCCCTGCTTGGTGCCATGCCGGCCGGCGCCGCCCGCAATGCCGTCGACTGTGCCCTGTGGGACCTCGAAGCCAAGATGAGCGGCAACCCGGTGGCGAACGCGATCTCGCGGGCTCCGCTGCTTCCGCTCGAAACCGCCTACACGCTGTCGCTCGGCGAACCCGAGGCGATGGCGGCACAGGCCCGTGCCAATGCCAACCGGCCGCTGCTCAAGGTCAAGATCGGCGGCGACAACGACATCGCCCGGATCCAGGCGGTGACACACGCGGCGCCCGGGAGCCGAATCATCCTTGATGCCAATGAGGGCTGGACCGACGACAACATCGTCGCGAACCTGGCCTTTGCCGCCGAGCAAGGCATTGCGCTGATCGAGCAGCCGCTGCCGGCGGGCCGTGACGGGATCCTGCGCCACATCGCGCATCCGGTGCCGATCTGCGCCGACGAAAGCGTGCATGAGGCCAAGGATATTGCCTCGCTTGTCGGCCTCTACGACGCCGTCAACATCAAGCTCGACAAGTCCGGCGGGCTGACGGCGGCGCTGATGCTGCGTGACCGCGCCCGCGAACTGGGTTTCGGCGTCATGGTCGGCTGCATGGTCGGCACATCGCTTGCGATGGCGCCGGCGGTCCTGCTGGCCCAGGATGCCGATTTCGTCGATCTCGACGGCCCGCTGCTGCTTGCCCGCGACCGCGAGCCGGGCCTGGTCTACCAGGGTTCGCTCGTCTCACCCCCGGACCGGGTGCTTTGGGGCTGAGCGCGCCGCAAGCCCGATCAGCACGAGGCCGACGACCGCGATCGGGATCATCGCCAGGAACCCGTCGACGCCGAGACGGTCATAGAGCGGACCGGAAGCAAGCGTAACGGCGGCCATGAAGAAGCCGTTGAAGAAATAGGCGATGCCTTGCGCCGCACCCGTGCGCTCCTCGGAGACGGTCTCGCCGATCATCTTCTGCAGGCCGATCAGCACCATTGCGACAGACACCGAATGCAGCGACTGCACGGCGAAGAAGCCGGGAACGCCAAGGCCGAATGGCCACACCAGCGGAAAAGCAATCCAGCGCACGATCGAGCCGATGCCGGCGATCAGCATCACCCTGGCGACCGACACGGAGCCGAAAATACGGCTGAAAAACAAAAACATGCAGACTTCGGACACCACGCCCCAGGCCCACAGCAGGCCAACGACGGAATCGCTGATGCCGATCGATTTCCAGTAGATGGAAACGAAGCCGTAGAGGAAGGCATGGCTGGCGGTAATGATGCCGACGCCAAGCGTGAAGTAGAGGAAATAGGCGTTGAACAGGCTCGGCGCCGCGTGCTGGATTTCCGCGGCCGACAGCGGCGAGGCCTTGCGCGGACGCCCCAGGCGCGGCGCCAGCAGCCCCGCGATGAGTGCCGCGCCAAGAGCAAGGAATATAATCACCGGAACGGCTTGGGGACCGGTGGCCGCCAGGATGAAGCCGCCCGCGACATTGGCCAGGAGATAGCAGATCGAACCCCATTTGCGCATGCTTGCATAATTCGAGCCGAAGCGGCGTACCCCGGAAAGCGCCAGCGAATCGGCGATCGGCGAATGCGGCGTCCAGACGATTGTCAGCGCCAGCGACACAGCCAGCACCATCGCGTAGGTCGGCGTGAGGAAATAACCCGCCGACAAAAGCAGGGCAGCCGCCACCAGCGTGATATAGACATCGGCGCGGTCCCTCGCCCGGTCGGCGAGCGTCGTCAGCAGCGGTGTCGTCACCACGCGCAGGAACATCGGCGCCGCCAGGATGACGGCGATCTGTTCGGCATGAAACCCCTTGGCCTGCAGCCACAGCGGGAAATAGGGCAGATGCGTGCCGAGCGATATGAACAACGTGCCGAAGATCAGACTCATGCGCAGTTCGAAATGGCGCGGCTTGACGAGCTGTTCTGGCGAAAGCGGCGGCAGGGACATGAATCGATCCAATTACGCCGCGCTCGACCGGCTGGCGACCTGGATCGATCCCTTAACATGGCAGAAAACCAGGCGAAACCGGCTGGACTAATCGATTAACGCTGAAAGCCGCCGTCAAATCCCGCTTCAGGCCGCCTGCCCGACCCGATCTTCGATGAGCATCGGGATGAAGGGCTCGTCCGGCGCCTCGGGCATCACTTGCGCCCAGGTCAGGATTTCCATCCGGCCATCGAAATGCTCGACCACGGCCGTGCAGCTTTCCACCCAGTCGCCGGTGTTGATGTAGCGCACGTCATCGAAATTCTCGATCGCCGCATGATGGATATGGCCGCAGATCACGCCGTCGACATGTGAGCGACGCGCCTCCTCGGTCAGCACGGTCTGGAACGAGCCGATGAAGTTGACCGCCTTCTTGACCTTGACTTTGGCCCAGGACGAGAACGACCAGTAAGGCAGGCCGAGCAATTGGCGCAGCCGTGTCACCACGCGGTTGACGATCATCGCCGCGTCATAGGCATGATCGCCGAGATAGGCGAGCCAGCGCTGATTGTGGACGACGGTGTCGAACTGGTCGCCATGGATGACGAGCAGGCGCTTGCCGTCGGCGGTCTCATGGATGGCTCGGTCGGCGACAACGATGCCGCCGAAATGCACGCCCTGGAACTGGCGGGCGAACTCGTCGTGATTGCCGGCGATATAGGTGATGCTGGCGCCCTTGCGCGCCTTGCGCAGCAGTTTCTGTACGACGTCATTGTGGCTTTGCGGCCAGTGCCAGCTCCTCCGCAGCCGCCAGCCGTCGACGATATCGCCGACCAGATAGATGATGTCGGCGTCGTGGTGGCGCAGGAAATCGATCAGGAACTCGGCCTTCGCCGCTTTCGAGCCGAGATGGACATCGGAAATGAACATGCTGCGGAAAGTGCGGGGCTCTGGGCCGGACATCGCGATTTCACCTTGCTTTCGAGCAGCCTATGCCCCGATTCATGCAACAACCGTATGACGGTTGCGATTGGTCCAGCGCTAGCGCTAGCCTGCCGGCCAAATCACAGGAGAAATCGTCATGGATCTCGGTATCAGCGGAAAGAAGGCCATCGTCTGCGCTTCGAGCAAGGGGCTTGGAAAAGGCTGCGCCATGGCGTTGGCCGAGGCCGGCTGCGATATCGTCGTCAACGGCCGCAACGCCGACCTGGTGGCGAAAACCGCCGCGGAGCTGCGCGAGCGCTATGGCGTGACGGTGACGGAAGTCGTCGGCGACGTCTCCAAGCCGGATGTGCAGAAGGCGCTGCTCGCCGCCTGCCCCGAAGCCGACATTCTCGTCAACAACAATGGCGGTCCGCCGCTGCGCGATTTTCGCGAACTCGATCGCGGCAAAATCCTCGAAGGCGTCACCCAGAACATGGTGACGCCAATCGAGCTGGTGCAGGCCGTGCTCGATGGCATGGCCGCGCGCGGCTTCGGGCGCATCGTCAACATCACCTCGCTGTCCGTCTACGTCCCTATTCCCGGTCTCGACCTGTCGTCGGGCGCGCGCGCCGGTCTGACCTCGTTCCTTGCCGGCGTGGCGCGAACGGTGATCGACCGCAACGTGACCATCAACAGTCTCTTGCCCGGCAAGCTCGATACCGACCGTCTGCGCGGCCCGCATGAGGCCGGCACCGTCGAGGACCCCGCTGCTGCCGCGGCGCGCAAGACCCGCATCAGCGCCGATGTGCCGGCCAAGCGGCTCGGCACGCCTGAGGAATTCGGCCAGATCTGCGCCTTCCTGTGCTCGGTCCATGCCGGCTACCTGACCGGGCAGAACATACCGGTCGACGGCGGTCTCTACGTCAGCGCCTTCTGACCTCTACAATCTCAGTGCAGAAGAAACCCTGTCCAAGCGGCTGAAATAAATCAGCTATTCCTGTCTCGCTGATGTGATCTGCGATTGCGTCATTTGGCATCTCGAAAAACCGCGGCCGCATGCTAAGAAGGGTCGCAGGCAGAGCGCAGGGAGGGCCGGAATGACTGGCGAGAACAAGAAAACGGCACGTTCGGACCTCGACGAAGCCGCCCTTTATTTCCACAAGCACCCGACGCCGGGAAAGCTCGAAATCCAGGCGACCAAGCCGCTCGGCAACCAGCGCGACCTGGCGCTTGCCTATTCGCCCGGCGTGGCCGCCCCTTGTCTCGAGATCCGCGACAATCCGGCAACCGCGGCGGATTACACGGCGCGCGCCAACCTGGTCGGGGTCGTCTCCAACGGCTCGGCAGTGCTCGGCCTCGGCAATATCGGCCCGCTGGCCTCCAAGCCGGTCATGGAAGGCAAAGCGGTCCTGTTCAAGAAGTTCGCCGGCATCGACGTCTTCGACATCGAGATCGACGCGCCTGAAATCGAGCGCATGGTTGAAACGGTTGCTGCGCTGGAGCCGACATTCGGCGGCATCAACCTCGAGGACATCAAGGCGCCGGAATGTTTCGAGGTGGAGGAACGGCTGAAGGCCCGCATGGGCATACCGGTGTTCCACGACGACCAGCACGGCACCGCCATCATCGTCGCCGCTGCCGTGCTCAACGGGCTTGAATTCGCCGGCAAGACCATTTCGGACATCAAGGTCGTCACCTCCGGCGCAGGTGCCGCGGCCCTTGCCTGCCTCAACCTTCTGGTCTCGCTCGGCGTGCGCATCGAAAACATCTGGGTCACCGACCGTTTCGGCGTCGCCTACAAGGGCCGTGTCGACGAGATGGACCGCTGGAAGGATCCTTATGTGAAGGACACCGAGGCGCGCACGCTGGCTGATGTCATCCAAGACGCCGACGTCTTCCTCGGCCTGTCGGCGGCAGGCGTGTTGAAACCGGAACTGCTCCAGCACATGGCACCGAAGCCGCTGATCCTGGCGCTCGCCAATCCCAATCCGGAGATCATGCCGGAAGTGGCGCGCGCGGCGCGTCCCGATGCGATGATCTGCACCGGTCGGTCCGATTTTCCCAATCAAGTCAACAACGTGCTCTGCTTTCCCTACATTTTCCGTGGCGCGCTCGACTGCGGCGCCAGCGCCATCAACGAGGAGATGAAGATGGCTGCCGTGCGGGCCATCGCCGCCCTCGCCCGCGAAGAGCCTTCGGACGTCGCTGCACGTGCCTATTCGGGCGAGACGCCGATCTTCGGGCCCGATTTCCTGATCCCGTCGCCTTTCGATCCCAGGCTCATCCTGCGCATCGCGCCGGCCGTCGCCAAGGCGGCCTGCGACACCGGAGTGGCGACACGGCCGATCACCGATTTCGCCGCCTATATCGACAAGCTCAACCGTTTCGTCTTCCGCTCAGGCCTGGTGATGAAGCCGGTGTTCTCGTCCGCCAAGGCCTCGAGCGCCAAGCGCGTCATCTACGCCGATGGCGAGGATGAGCGCGTGCTGCGCGCTGCCCAGGTGGTGCTCGAGGAAGGCATTGCCGAGCCGATCCTGATCGGCCGTCCGCATGTCATCGAGGTCCGCCTGAAACGTTATGGCCTGCGCATCAAGCCGGGCGTCGATTTCGGCCTGATCAACCCGGAAGACGATCCGCGCTACCGCCACTATGTCGACCTCCTGATCGAGCTTGCAGGCCGGCGTGGCGTGACGACGGAGGCCGCGCGCACCATGGTGCGCACCGACAACACGGTGATCGCGGCACTTGCGCTGAAACGCGGCGATGCCGATGCCATGGTCTGCGGCCTCGAAGGGCGCTTCGAGCGGCATCTGCGCAATGTGACGCTGATCATCGGACCGCGCGCCGGCATCAAGGATTATGACCTGTCGACGCTGTCCATGCTGATCTCGCAGCGCGGCATCATCTTCCTCACCGACACGCACGTCTCCGTCGACCCGACAGCCGAAGAAATCGCCGAAATGACGGTGCTGGCGGCCGAGGAAATCCAGCGCTTCGGCATCGAGCCGAAGGCGGCGCTTCTGTCGCATTCGGATTTCGGTTCGCGCGATTCGCCGAGTGCCCTGAAGATGCGGCAAGCGGCGGCGATCCTTGCACGCATTGCGCCGGAGCTGCAGTGCGACGGCGAAATGCACGCCGATTCCGCATTGTCGGAGCATCTGCGCCAGCGCGTCTATCCCCATTCGCGGCTGAAGGGTGAGGCCAATCTGCTGGTGTTCCCGAATCTCGATTCGGCCAACATCACGCTGACGGCGCTGCGCGCCATGATGGATGCGCTGCATGTCGGGCCGATCCTGCTCGGCACCGACAAGCCGGCGCATATCCTGACGCCCTCGGTCACGTCGCGCGGTGTCGTCAACATGACGGCGCTGGCCGTGGTCGAGGCGGCGCACAAGGCGCAGGCTGTCGCCAATCTGGACTGAGCTGGGCTCCAGCGGGTTCAGTTTGGGCCGAGGACAGCTTCCCTCATCTGCCGGCGACCACCTCGTCCAAAACCGAGGTGTTGCTGGCCGGCAACTTCCGATTGCGGAAAATCGGCGTTGGCCGGAAGCGGATTTCACAGGGAAAGCCGACCTGATACGGTTGCGCATCTGGTTTGGCGGCGAGGACGTCATGAAGGGTCTGTCGCTTGCATCGGCATTGCTCTCCCTGATCAGCGGACAAGCACTCGCCGCCGACGCAGTCAGTTTCGAACCCACAACCGTCCACGACTGGTCCGGCGTCTATGTCGGCGGGCAAATCGGCTACGGTTTCGGACAGACCGATGCGGCTTACAATCTGCCGAACACGCCAACTATCCAGGGTTCGCAGGACTACGACACGGATGGTTTCCTGGGCGGCGTCCAAATCGGCTACAACCACCAGATCAACTCCGCTGTTCTCGGCGTCGAGGCCGATTTTTCCGGAGCCGACATCAAGGGGCACTCCGATGAGATCCATGTTGGCGAAGGCGATACTTACGACACCAAGGTGGACTGGTTTGGAACGCTTCGCGCCAGGGCAGGCTATGCGTTCGATCGCACCCTGATCTACGGGACCGGCGGCCTGGCGTTCGGAAGCGTCGAGAACCGCTATCTCGACGGCCCCCTGAACAGCTCTTCCGAGAAGAACACCAAGGTCGGCTGGACCATCGGCGCCGGACTGGAGCAAGCGATCTCGGACCATTGGTCGGCAAAGTTCGAATATCAATATGTCGATCTGCGGGACCAGACCATCGACTATGATGTCAACTCCAACACCACGTTCGACAACACGTTCAATGCGGTCAAGATCGGCATGAACTACAAGTTCTGACAGCCGCCGGAGCGGGCTGCCGGCCATCCATCGAGCGCGCAAGCCGAATTGATCACCGCCTTTCGGCCAACCACTGGACCGCATCCGAAATAGACGATTAACCGCGAACGGGTAGCTTGGCGACCACAGGCCAGCGGGATTCAGGCGGATGACAAGCGGAGGGTTGAAGCGGGCGCATGCTGCCATGCTGCTTGGCCTCCTGCTGTCCGGCGCCACCATCACCGAGCCACAGGCCGCCTCGCGGGTCTGCCGGCAGTTGGAGGCTGATCTTGGGGCTTCGCGCGGCGGTGGCGGTGGCCCGGCAATGGTCCGCAAATACGACGCCGCGATCGACCGGCAGCGCGAACAGATCTCGAAGGCCCGCGGCCAAGCGAGCAGCGCCGGTTGCGGGTTTTCGCTGTTTTCCCGCAACATCAACCAATGCGCCGGGCTCAACGCCACCATCGACCGCATGAACGCCAATCTCGACAGTCTCCAGGCCAAGCGTGCCCTGCTCGCCGGCGGCGGGTCACGTCGCGACCGCGGCCGCATCCTGGCCGCGCTCGACGCCAATGGCTGCCGCGACGACACGGTTGCGCCGCGCCGCGATCCGCCGCGGGAAGCCGACCGAGGCGAAGACGGCAACGCGAACCTGTTCGACCAGCTTTTCGGCAATGACAGCCGGCAGGGCGACACGCTTGACGAACCCGACGATCCCGGCGAGGAGCGCAATGTCCGCCGCGTCCTGAACCAACCCGGCAGTCCGGACTTGCCGGGCACCGGCGGTGAGTTCCACACCAGCTGCGTGCGCACCTGCGACGGCTATTTCTTCCCGATGTCGAACGCTGCCTCGGTCGGCGATTTCGAGCGCGACCAGAAGAATTGCGAATCGAGCTGCCCTGGCACCGAGATGCAGGTCTTCTATTCGCGCGGCATGGACGACGATTCGGCATCGATGACATCATCGGTCACCGGCAGACCGTATAGCGAATTGCCGACCGCCTATCTCTATAAGCAGCCCAACATGTCGCGACCGCCGGCCTGCGGCTGTAATGCCGCCACTCAGGATTTCCAGATCATTGGCGGCAACGCGCCGTATCAGCAGCGGTCGCAGCCCGAAACCGAAGCCGCACCGGTCGTTCCCGTCCCGGCCTCAAAGCCCGATCCAGGCGCCGACCCGGAAACCCTGGCCAATATGGCAGGCGGGCTCGACCGCGAAGCCATCAAGCGGCTTTCCGCGAAACCGGTGACATCGCCCGTGTCCGCCTTGCCGCCGGAACAGCGCAAGGTCAGGGTCGTCGGGCCAACGTTCCTTCCCGACCCATCAGCGGCAATAAATCTGCAAGCTCCGGCCCCGAAGGCAGCCCGGTAAGCGCAAGTCTGAGCGGCATGAACAGCCCCTTACCCTTGCGCCCGGTCGCTTCCCTGATCTTGCCGGTCCAATCTTTCCAGACGGTGCCGTTCCAGGGTTCTTCGGGCAGGACGTCGAAGGCCTGATGAAGAAAATCTCGGTCGTCGGCCGAAAATTCGGATCTCTCCTGCGGCCCCTCGCGCAGGATGCGCCACCAGGCCACCGCGTCGGCAAGCCGGTCGAGATTGCCGCGCACCGCCAGCCAGAACGGTTCGGCCTGTTCACCGGAGATGCCAAGCACCATCAGCCTGTCTCGTGCCTCGTCGAACGGCATGTGGTGCAGGAGAACGCGGTTGAGCACGAAAAGCTCGTCCGGATCGAACTTGGCCGATGATTTCGAGGTCGCGGCCGGGTCGAAATGGCCGGCAAGTTCGCTCAGATCATGCGCGGCCGCGACATTCTCTGAAGTGCCGACCAGCACGGCCAGCGAAGCGACGGCCATCGGCTCGATGCCATCCTCGCGCAGGCTTTCGATGGAGAGCGCTCCGGTGCGCTTCGACAGCCCCTCGCCCGAGGCGGTGGTCAAAAGATTATGATGGCCGAAGACCGGCGGCTCGGCACCCAGCGCCTTGAACAGGGCGATCTGCACGCCGGTGTTGGTGACATGGTCGTCACCACGGATGACATGACTGACGCCCATTTCAATGTCGTCGAGGACGGACGGCAGCGTGTAGAGATAGGTGCCGTCCTCGCGCACCAGGACCGGGTCGGACAGCGAGGCCAGATCGACCGTTTCCTCGCCACGCACCAGATCGTTCCAATGGACCTCCGTGCGTTCCGGCTGCTGCGGATCGGCAGTGAAATTGGGCAGCAGGAAGCGCCAGTGCGGCCGACGGCCGTCGGACTGGTATTCGGCGACCTGCTCCTGCGTCAGCGTCAGCGCCTCGCGGCCGTACACCGGCGGCAGGCCGCGCGTACGGCGCACCTTTCGTCTGAGATCGAGTTCCTCCGGCGTTTCGTAGCAGGCATAGAGAACGCCCGCCGCCTTCAACCGCTCGACGGCCGCGTCATAGATTTCAAAGCGCCGCGACTGATACTCAGTGACATCGGGAAAAATGCCCAGCCAGTGCAGGTCGTAGAGGATGGCGTCGGAGAACTCCTGCTTCGAACGGGCTATGTCGGTGTCGTCGAAGCGCTGGATGAAGCGTCCCTTGTTGTTCAAGGCAAACAGCCAGTTGAACAGAGCGGTGCGCGCATTGCCGATATGGATGCGGCCGGTTGGCGAGGGAGCAAAACGAACGGTAACTGTCATGAACGGGGCGTACCGGATGCCTTTGTGGTTGACAAGATGCGCCCCCGCGCTGAGCCGCAGACATAGAACATGGCGACTGGAATGAAAAGACCAGCCGGTGCATAGGCGGCGGCAGTCCTGCGGAGCCGGCGCCGGTTGAGATGAAGGCGATCAGCGGCCGAAGTCATCGGAGCTGAGGCGGGTCCAACGGTCGCCCATCAAGCCACCGATAAAGATGTCGCCGGAGCGGACCGCTTCCGCGACCTCGGGGATTCGCGAGCGGACCATCGTCCCCCCGGCATAGCGGAAGAAGAGATTCTTATAGCCGAAGAGTTGAGGCATGAATCTGCTGTGCGTCTGCCCGGTGATACCCACGCAGCCCATATCCCGCGCGGCCGCGATAAGGCCATCCAGCGTCGAGCCCCAGTGAGATCCGGACGCCTGGATTTGCAACAAGTTCGCGATATCGCCGGTTTGGCCGTAGAAGGCATAACAACCGAGCATTTTGCCCGTTTTGTCGTAAGTCCCACCGAAATGAAGTGGGCCATCGGCCCGCTTCTCGGCCGCCAGCGCGAGCAGCCGTGACAGCTCGCCATCCCTCCAACTCGGACGAAGAGAGTAATCGGACAGCAAGGTCGGCAGCCGCTCGGCAAATTGCGCGGCATCGATCGGCTCACTGTGGACCCGTTGCGGCGATGAAAGCTGGACCGGGGATGCAAACCTTCTTTTAGCAAGAGCATCGAATGCTCTCGCGCAGGGATCGAGCGCCAGGCGAGGCAGGCCGGGCCATTTACGATGCAGTGCGGCGGCGGCCATTGCGGCCGGCCGGAAAATACAGGTCCATCCCAAACAATGCACCGGCAGGAGCTGATACTTCATCGGGCGCGCGAAGGCCAAAGATACCCGGTTGGCTGAATCGGTCAGCTGCAGATCGAATCCACCTTGATGCAAGGCACGCAGCAATTGCGGTCCCGCCAAGCCGTTGTCGGTGCCTGGGTCGGCCATAAACGGACCGATAATCGCCGCGTTCAATGCCGCTCCGTTGAGTTCGTAACGGGCTTTCAGGACGCCGAGGAACCCACCAAGACCACCCTGCCGGTTGATGTGGACAAGAGCGCTGCTCGCACCGGACTGGCCGGCGGGGTCAAGATAAATCTCCCTCATATACTCGGCCGTCTCAGCGATCGCGCGATCGAGGAGGTGACGCCGGCGGCGGCGGAACTTCGTCAGGAAGAGTGCGGCGACGCGCTCGAGATCTTCGGCAGCGAGCGGCCGAACCGAACCATGCTGAGATTCCAGCACCGACGGCGAAACTACCTTTTCCGGGGCAGCATTTGCGGAACCAAGATGCATCGTAGGGCGAAATCCTGCGCTGGGTAGTCGGATCCCAGGATTGCATCGATCGCCTCTGGGTTGCTTCGAGTAAGGATATACAAACCAATGGTTGAAACAACGTATCTCGATCGGCATCATAAACAAAATGTCTCGAGACTCAGTATATGGAAAAATATGGAAAAGGACTTGGATACCGCGTCGCATCACTCCTGCCGTCTCCCGCTGCGACCGCGGACTTCATAGGCCGATTTGCCCGGCCAGCACACGCTAAATAACGGGGACTTCGCACATCTCAGGCGCCCGATGAGGTGACCTCCGGCTGAAACCGGAGGCCACCTCAAGTCAGCCGACAAGGCCCTTGGTCAGTTCAAGTGCCTGGCGCTCGAAGAGGCGGCGGTAGATCCCGCCCTTCAGCCGGATCAACTCGTCATGCGAGCCTTCCTCGACGATCTTGCCGCGGTCGAAGACCAGCAGCCTGTCGAGCGCCCTCACCGTCGAAAGCCGGTGCGCGATGACCAGCGTCGTGCGGCCGACCATCAGCCGTTCCATCGCTTGCTGGATCAGCACCTCCGATTCCGAATCGAGGCTCGATGTCGCCTCGTCCAGGATCAGGATGCGGGCATCGGCAAGGAAAGCGCGCGCGATCGCCACGCGCTGCCGCTCGCCGCCCGACAGTTTCACGCCGCGCTCGCCGACCAGCGTGCCATAACCCTTCGGCAGGCCGATGATGAAGTCATGCGCGCTCGCCAGCCTGGCGGCGTGCTCGATCTCACCTTGCGTCGCAGTCGGCCTGCTATAGGCGATGTTTTCGGCCAGCGACCGGTGAAACAGGATCGGCTCCTGCTGGACGATGGCGATCTGCCCACGCAGCGACGCTTGCGCCACCCGCGAAATATCCTGGCCGTCGATCAGGATCTTTCCCGCATTCACGTCGTAGAGCCGCTGGATGAGCTTGACGAAGGTCGTCTTGCCCGACCCCGAGTGGCCGACGAGCCCGACACGTTCACCCGGCGCGATATCGACCGAAAAGTCGCGGTAGAGCGCCGACCGGTGACTGCCGTAGTGAAAGGTGACGTTGTCGAAGCTGATCGCCCCTTGTGTGATCCGGATCGGCCTGGCGCCGGGCCGGTCTTCGATGCCCAGCGGTTCCGACTGGAAATCGACCAGTTCCTCCATGTCGTTGATCGAGCGCTGCAAATTGCGGATATGCGTGCCTATGTCACGCAAATAGCCCTGCAGCACGAAGAACGAGGTCAATACGAAGGCGACATCGCCGGCGCTCGCCTGGCCCCACGACCACAGCATCAGCGCCAGGCCGATCACCGCGGCGCGCATGACCAGCAGCAGCGCCCCTTGCGTGGTGCCGTTGATGGTGCCGCGCACCCAGGTGCGCCGCGTGCGCGCACGCCATTTGGCGACCACGCTGGCGAGGCGGCGCTCCTCGCGCTCCTCGGCGCCAAAGCCCTTGACCACGGCATTGCAGCTCACCGCATCGGCCAGCGAGCCGCCGAGGCGAGTGTCCCAGGTGTTTGCGAGCCTTGCCGCCGGTGCGACATAGCCGAGCGACAGCATCGCCGTCACCATGATGAACAGCACCGAACCGGCGGCAACGACCGCGCCCATCAGCGGCCAGAACCAGCCAAGCAGCAGCGTCGAGCCGGCCAACATGACGACCGACGGCAGCAGCGCGATGAGGATGGTGTCGTTGAGCAGGTCGAGCGCCCACATGCCGCGCGTCACCTTGCGCACGGTCGAGCCGGCAAAGCTGTTGGCGTGCCAGTCGGTGGAAAAGCGCTGGACGCGATGGAAGGCGTCGGCGGCAATGTCGGCCATCATCTTCAGCGTCAGTTCGACGATCCCCATGAAGGCAAGGTTGCGTAGCACAACGCCGGTCAGCGCCAGCGCTATCAGCATGGAGAACGCCGTCATCGCGGCATTCCAGGCAATGGCGTCCGCGCCGGCGCTGCTGGCGACGGCGTCGACCAGCCGCCCGGAATAAAGCGGCGTCAGGACGTCGGCCAGCGTCGACAGCAGGAAACCGCCCATGATGAGCGAAAGCCGCCAGGGCTGGCGCCGCCAATGGGTAAGCGTGAAACCAAGAACGCTGCGAAAGGCGCTGGCGCGCAAATCGATCTTGAAACGAGCCATGATGTCATTCGGGCGCAAAAGAGCCCGATCCCGGTAAGGTCGAAAATTGAAGAAGCCGCACAAGGGACTAATGATTGCCCGGAAGCGGAGTGGCATATTTTGGCGTCACGCCCTTGTCAGGGCGGCGACCGGCATCGGCAGAAGCCTGTGCTCAATCCGGCTCCAGCGCGAAGGATAGACCTTCGCGGGGCGCCTGATGGGACCTAGGCTTCGCGGCCTCGCATTACCATTTGAAATACTGCCATTCGGACCTCCCGCAAATGAATCGCGGAACGGTCCTTATAGAGACGGCCCGGTGGATCGCCAAGATCAGGGAACACCAAAAGCCTATCTGGTCCAAGCACTGAGGTTATTTTGCAACAATATGGCTGGTGGAAGCCTTTGCCGCGTGCCCGTTATTGGGGCGGTCGGTCAAGGCGCATGTATCGGCCATCCGTCGACGCCTTGAAGCCCAGTCTTTCATAAACACCATGCGCGTCACCGGTCGACAGGCTCCAGTGCGAGACGGAGCTGAGTTCAGGATGATCGATGAGTGCCCGCACCAGCCGCAGGCCGATGCCCTGCCCGCGATTCTGTGGCCAGATGATGATATCGGCGAGATAGGCGAACACCGTGCGGTCGGTGATCGCCCTGCCGAAACCGACCTGTTTGCCGTCTATATAAGCGGCGGCGCAGAACGAATTGGCAAAGGCCCGGCGATGAAACTCATCGTTGCGTCCAGTCCCCCAGTAGCTCGCCATCAACAGGTCGGAGGTCGTGCGGAAATCAATCCGCGACAGGTCGAAACTGATCTCACAGTCAGGCATGGCCATATCTTCACCCGCGGCACCGCGCACTCTCGCTAGGAAGCGAAACGATGCCTAAAGCAATTCCAGGAAAAGTGTGAAACGGTTTTCCCGGGAAAAGCGCGGAGCGCTTTCCCTTGGGAATTGCGTCAAAACAAAGAGTTAGAGCGGTCCCTGAAACGGTTGGTGATGGGATAGCGGCGGTCGCGGCCGAAATTCTTCCTGGTGATTTTCACACCCGGTGCCGCTTGCCGGCGCTTGTATTCGGCGATGTAGAGCAGGTGCTCTATGCGCATCACCGTCGCCCGGTCATGGCCGCGCGCGACGATGTCGTCGACGCCCATCTCGTTCTCGACCAGGCATTCCAGAATATCGTCCAGCACCGGATAGGGCGGCAGCGAATCCTGGTCGGTCTGGTTTTCGCGCAATTCCGCCGATGGCGCCTTGTCGATGATGTTCCTCGGGATCACCTCGCCCGAGGGGCCGAGCGCGCCCGGCGGCACATGGCTGTTGCGCCAGCGCGACAGCGCATAGACCTGCATCTTGTAGAGGTCCTTTATGGGATTGAAGCCGCCATTCATGTCGCCATAGAGCGTTGCGTAGCCGACCGACATCTCGCTCTTGTTGCCGGTGGTGACCACCATCGAGCCGAACTTGTTGGAGATCGCCATCAGGATGGTGCCGCGCGCACGGCTCTGCAAATTCTCCTCGGTGATGCCTTCCTTGGTGCCTTCGAAAAGCTGCGTCAGCGCATGCAGAAAACCTTCGACCGGCTCGAAGATCGGCACGATATCATAGCGGCAGCCAAGCGCGCGGGCGCAATCCTCGGCGTCCTTGAGCGAGTCCCTCGAGGTGTAGCGATAGGGCATCATCACCGCGCGCAGCCGCTCCTCGCCGAGCGCATCGAC
Source organism: Mesorhizobium sp. dw_380 (assembly GCF_018588885.1). Taxonomy (GTDB): domain Bacteria; phylum Pseudomonadota; class Alphaproteobacteria; order Rhizobiales; family Rhizobiaceae; genus Mesorhizobium. The sequence continues at coordinate 14,551 of NZ_JAFFIW010000053.1, read as the reverse complement.
GGCAAGGGCGGCGCAGATCGCCGAATCGATGCCGCCGGACAGGCCGAGCACCACATTCTTGAAGCCGTTCTTGTTGACGTAGTCGCGCAGGCCCAGCATGCAGGCGCGATAATCGGCCTCTTCCCGCTCCGGGATTTTCGACATCGGCCCTTCCGTGCAGACCCAGCCATCGCCTTGGCGTTTCCAGGTCGTGACGTCGATCGCGTCCTCGAACTGGCTCATCTGGAAAGCAAGCGTCTTGTCGGCGCCAATAGCGAATGAAGCGCCGTCGAAAATGAGCTCATCCTGGCCGCCGAGCTGGTTGGCATAGATGATCGGCAACCCGCACTCGATCACCTGGCGGATCACGACCTGATGGCGGACGTCGATCTTGGCGCGATAATAGGGCGAACCGTTCGGCACCAGCAGGATTTCCGCGCCGCTTTCAGCCAGCGTCTCGCAGACCGCGACGTCGCCCCAGATGTCCTCGCAGATCGGTATGCCCAGCCGCACGCCGCGAAAGTTTATAGGTCCCTGCAGTTCCGGCCCGGCCTGGAAAACGCGTTTCTCGTCGAATTCGCCATAGTTCGGCAGGTCGAGCTTGTAGCGTTCGGCCAGGATCTGGCCGCCGTCGGCGACGATGATTGAATTATGCGTGCCGCTCTTGCGCTTCAGCGGCGTGCCGATGATGACGCCGGGGCCGCCATCTGATGTATCGGCGGCAAAGTCCTGTGCCGCCTTTTCGCAGGCTTTCAGGAAGGCCGGCTTCAGCACCAGGTCCTCCGGTGGATAACCGGCAAGGAACAGCTCGGTATAGAGCACGAGATCGGCGCCCTGCCGCGCGGCATCCGCCCTCGCCTCGCGTGCCTTGGCGAGATTGCCGGCGACATCGCCGACGGTCGGGTTGAGCTGTGCGATTGCGATACGCAGGATGTCAGGCTTCTTGGTCATGTCTGCTGACTTAGCGCGGCGGAATTGGCCGGGCAATGGCGTTTGCTTGGACCACTCCAGGCTGATCGATTTCGATCATGCCCGGACCGACCGATATCGGTCGTGTCAGGACCAATCGATATCGATCGTGTCCAAACCGATCGACGGATGCCATTCGTGTCTTACCGTCCGAAATAAGGATTCGTGGCGAGATGGCCCGGGATCAGTCGTCGCCCATATAGTCGCGCAGCGATTGCGGCGAATGGTTCTCGCCGATCGACATCGCCAGGATGCGCGAAATGTGCCGGCGCGGAAGGCGTGTCTCGGCCGCCCATTGATTGATCTGCGCCTGGATCTTGTCGAGGTCCTTCTTCGACGTCGGGCTTTCGGCGATGTCGAGCCCCGCGTCGCGAAGCGCTGCCGCCATGTCGGCCGAAATGACGAACGCGTCCCAACCCAGCCAGCGCAGGAAATACTGACCGGTATTGCCGCCAAGCCGGCTGCCATGCTTACCGAGATAGGCCATCAACCCGACCTGGTCGTCATCAGGCCATTCAGCGAGGAACCTGCCGAAACCGCCATGTTCCCTCGAAACACGCTCGACGAAGGCGGCGTTGTCGCGCACGGACTTGATCTTCTGCGGATTGCGCACGATGCGCTGATCGGCCGTCAAATCGTGCCAGAAATCGTCCGGCTGGAACAACAACCGCTTCGGCTCGAAACGCAGAAACGCTTCCTCGAAGCCAGGCCATTTCTGTTCGATGACGCGCGAGACGAAACCGGCAGCGAAGACCCGTTCGGTCATGGTCGAGAGAATGCGATCGTCCGTAATGTCGGCGACGGCGGCATTGTCGGGCACAGGACCCAGCAGTGACGCAAGCTCCGCCTCGCCACCCTTGCGTTTTGCCGCGCGCAGGCGAATTTTCTTGAAATCGGCCATCGTTCCCTCGCTGTCCAGCTGAATGTAACACTTCCCGTGAGAGCCGGCAGCCTCTACGTCTATCTCCACCGACGATGGAGACGGCCATGAATAAGACGATCGATGACCTGGCGAACCGCTGGCTCAAGCGGCGGCCGGACGGCCTCAGCCAGCTTGAAAGCCGGGTGCTGCAATCGACGCTCGAGCGCACCACGATCTCCAGGGACACCAACAAGGCCGTTGCTTTCCACCAGACCTTTGGCGACCGGCTTGCCGACACGATCGCTCGCATCGGCGGCTCGTGGTCCTTCATCCTGACCTTCATCGCCTTTCTGATCCTGTGGACCGCGGGCAATGTGTGGCTGCTGTCGCGCGATGCCTTCGACCCCTACCCGTTCATCTTCCTCAATCTGGTGCTGTCGATGGTCGCCGCCTTGCAGGCGCCGGTGATCATGATGGCGCAGAACCGCCAGACCGAACGCGACCGTATCGACGCCGCTCACGACTACGAGGTCAATCTGAAGGCCGAGATCGAGATCATGGCGCTCCACGAAAAACTGGATGAACTGCGCCACAGCCAGATCATCGGCATGCGCGACGAGATCGTACGGCTGGCGGAAGTGGTCAAGCGGATCGACGACAGGCTGGCGCAGCAGTCGGCTTCATGACCGAGGCGATCCATCGTTTCATCGAACAATATGGGCTGCTTGCCGTCTTTCTCGGCTGCGTCGCCGAAGGGGAAAGTGCCGCCATCCTCGGCGGCTTCTTCGCTCATCAGCATGTTTTCGTGCTGTGGCATACCTTTGTCGCGGCAGCGCTCGGCGCCTTCGTCGGTGACACGTCCTTCTTCATCCTGGGCAGAAGTTTCGCCGACAATCGCCATGTCGTCAGGCTGCGCAGGCGGCCCGGCTTCCGCCGCGCCTACCGCCTGCTCAACACCCATCCCAACATCTTCGTCCTGTCGAACCGCTATGTCTATGGCATGCGCCTGGTCGGCGGCATCGCGGCCGGCCTCTCGACCATAGCGGCCCCGCGCTTCGTCATCCTCAATGCCATCTCATCGGTGATCTGGGCGATGCTGTTCAGCACGGTCGGCTATGTCTTTGGGCTGGGGGCCGAACATTTGATCGGCCAGGCGCTCCTGCGCCACGAGCGGTTGTTCGTCGGGCTTGGCATAGGCTTGACGGTGGCGATCCTTGCCTGGCTCATAGCCCGACATATCGCCAAGCGGGAGCGCGCCAAGGAGTTTTGACCGTTAGTCGATGCCGAGCGCCTGATCGCCTCGGTCGAGAATCAGCGGGATGATCAGATCTTCCTCGTCGGCAAGGTGGCGGGTCAGCATGGTGATCAGACGACTGTTTTCGTCGGCATAGGCATCCGCCGCGAAGCGCTGTTTGTCGTCGCTCTGCTGAAGCGACTTGATGAACGCATTGGCCGCCTCCGCATTGCGCTCCAATCCTTCGTGGATGGTGTGGTGGTCAGCATCGAGAATCTCGAAACCGCGCTTCAGCCGCGTCTCCGCTTTGGCGAAAACCGGAAAATAGTGATGATCCTCGACATTGTGGTGGCCGTCGAGATTGCCGAGAAAATGGTTGAGGCGCGGCGCGAACCAGCGCGCGAAATCAGGCGCCGTCAGCCTGCCCTCGCGATAGTCGCCAATACCGGTGGCCAGCATGCCGCCGAGCTCACGGAACATATCGTGCCGCTGCAGCCACATGTTGGCGATGCCGTGGATGTTGGCGTGGCCCCGCCAAGTTTCACGCGGGTGTTTTTCAGTCAGCCAGCGCAGATCGTCCGGCAGGCCGTTGCGTTCGAGAAGCAGAAAGTTCGTGAGTTCAGACATAACGGTTTCCTTTAGTGACCGTGATGTAGAGACTGGAGTATCAGATCGGTAGGCCCGTGATCCGCTCGATGAGCGCGATGCCCCAGACACCGGCGACAATGAATACCGAAATCAGCACCGCCAGCGAGCCGCAGTCCTTGGCCAGTTGGATGTCGACATTGAACTCGCGGCTGAATGCATCGCAGGCTGCCTCGATGCCAGTGTTCAGCACCTCGACCATGATCAAGAGCAGCACCGCGCCGATCAGCAAGGCATAGCCGCGCCACGAGATCGAAACGAACCAGCCGAGCGGCAAGGCGAGCACCAGCAGCATCAGTTCCTGCTGGAAGGCCTTTTCGGTGGCCGCCAGCTTGCGAAACGCCCGCACCGAATTGAAAAAAGCATCGATCAGCCGCTGCATGCCCATATTCCTCTCCGAATCACCGGCACGGGATAAAGCAACGGCCCGATCAATGGAATAAGGCGGCTCGCATCATTTGTCCGATAGCACTGTTATCGACGGCGTCGACTTTTCGAATTGCGGCAGGCCGTCGTCGATCGAATAATAGTCGCCCTTGTCGCCGACGAAGATATGGCATTCGCCCTTGAGAGCTGTCGGCGCATCGAACGACCCCGCCAGAACCGAGACATAGGCATCGTCTCGCGGCTTCCAGAACAGCACTGATCCGCATGTCTTGCAAAAACCGCGTTTGGCGAAGGAGGATGCCTCGTACCAGGTGATGCTTTCCGCGCCTTCGATCGCGATATCGGCGTCAGCGACATTGGTCGCGGCATAGAAATGCCCGCTCTGTTTGCGGCACTGCGAGCAGTGACAGTAGACGACCCCTCGCAGCGCTCCACTTGTCCGGAAGCGGACCGCTCCGCACAGACATGACCCCTGGTGACCGTCACTCATTTCGGCACTCCCTGAAGAAACTTTGCCCAGTCACCAGAATTCCAGCTTTGCGGTGGTTACGCCCAAGCAAATACGACATCGACTGGCGTGACGAATTCGAAATTCAGTTTCATTTCCAGCAGTGCGCCGCGCGGATTTCGATCCAAGTTCACTTAGTCCGCGACGGTGATGCAAAAATTCATGCTTCTACAGCCCCAGGTAGAGAAAAAGCTGTGCAAGCTGCACGAATTAAGGAAACTTTAGCGCTGCCGCATTTATGGTCACGCCAAGCGAAGGTCGCGTGTGGGGACGCGTCTCTTCGCAAGGTGTTCTGGATTATCGGGTAACGTTCCCCAGACCGGCGATCAATGGACCCGCAAACTCCGCGTCGGGATCCGAGGGGAAGAGTGGATCACATATGCAGCCGGCAACCACCCAGACCGAACGAAACACCGATATCGCAAGCACCGTCGTCACGGCCATGCGTCAGCTTGGCGTGCTCGGCCTGCCGCGCAACTATGAGATCTTCTACGAGGCATTGAGCGGGACCAACCGCGAGCTCAGTCTCGCCGTCGTGTCGCTGAGCAGCCGGCCGACGCAGGACGAGCTGGATAAGATCGGGCGCACCTTCTTTGCCCAGAATCATGGCCCTGGCATCGTTGAGCATGCGAGGGATGTCATCGCCAGGGAACTCGAGGAAGTCGCGTTGCTGTTGCGCAGCGAGCGCAGCCACATCGAAAAATACGGCAGGATTCTCGATGAAACATCGAGCGGCCTGAGCGGCCGCAGCCTGCTCTCCCAGGATCTTCTGCAGAAGGTCGCCAACGCCATGGCCGTTGCGACCAATTCGACGATCGATCACGGCAGGCAGATCGCCTCGACGCTCAGCGAAAAGACGGCCGAACTCGAGAGCGTCAAGTCCAAGCTCGAGGAATACAAGCGCCTGGCCGACACCGATCCCTTGACCCAGATCTGGAACCGCCGCGCCTTCGACAAGGAAATCACCAGAATATACAACAGCAACAAGGGCATCCTGTTCAATGCCCTGATCCTTGCCGACATCGATCGCTTCAAGGATATCAACGATCGCTACGGCCATCCTGTCGGCGACAAGATCATCCGGATCATCGCGGAAATCTTCCAGACCAGCATTCGCGGCGACATGTTCGTCGCCCGCACCGGCGGCGAGGAATTCGCCCTGATCATCGAAGGCGCCAGCGAAGATGCCACTTACGAGATAGCGGAGCGTATTCGCGCCTTGATCGAGCAGACGCCGTTCACCAGCAGCCAGACCGGCATGAATTACGGCACCGTGACGGTATCGATGGGCATTTGCATGGCGTCGGAAGCCGAAGGGCCAGAGGATCTCTACACCAAGGCCGACAGCGCGCTCTACCGCTCGAAGATGGGCGGGCGCAACCGCGTCACCAGGCATTCGACGATGGCTGGCCGCGCCGGCAAGAGCTGGCTGCTCTACAAGAAGGACTGAGCCCTTCGGTTCTTGCCGATAGCTTAAACGAAAAAGGCGCCGAATTTCTCAGGCGCCTTTCACGGATTCGTTCGGACCGCGGCGAAAAATCAGCCGTTGGCGACCTGCTTGTGCTGCACCGGATGGCTTTTCTTCAGCAGGTCCGACACCAGGAAGGCCAGTTCGATCGCCTGGTCGGCGTTGAGGCGCGGATCGCAATGGGTGTGGTAGCGGTCCTGCAATTCCTCGGCCGTGATGGCGCGCGCACCACCGGTGCATTCGGTGACGTTCTTGCCGGTCATCTCGACATGGATGCCGCCCGGATGCGTGCCTTCGGCGCGATGCACCTCGAAGAAGGTCTGCACCTCCTTCAGGATACGGTCGAACGGCCGCGTCTTGTAGCCGGCGGCCTCGATGGTGTTGCCGTGCATGGGGTCCGACGACCACACCACGCTGCGGCCTTCCTTTTGCACCGCGCGCACCAGCTTGGGCAGATGGTCGGCGACCTTGTCGGAGCCGAAGCGCGCGATCAGCGTCAGCCGTCCCGGCTCGTTCTCGGGATTGAGCAGGTCGATCAGCTCCAGCAGGCCGTCCGGCGTCAGCGACGGGCCGCATTTCAGGCCGAGCGGGTTCTTGATGCCGCGGCAATATTCGACATGCGCATGGTCGGGCTGGCGCGTGCGGTCGCCGATCCAGATCATGTGGCCCGACGTGGCGTACCAGTCGCCCGAGGTCGAATCGACACGGGTCAGCGCCTCCTCGTAGCCGAGCAGCAGCGCTTCGTGGCTGGTGTAGAAATCGGTCTCGCGCAGCGCGAAATTGGTTTCCGAGGTGATGCCGACGGCCTTCATGAAATCCATCGTCTCGGTGATGCGATTGGCGAGCGACTCGTATTTCTCGCCCTGTGGGCTGTCGGAGACGAAGCCGAGCATCCAGCTATGCACATTCTCCAAGCTGGCATAGCCGCCCTGCGCGAAAGCGCGCAGAAGGTTGAGCGTCGCCGCCGACTGGCGGTATGCCATTTCCTGGCGGGCGGGATCGGGAATGCGCGACTTCGGGTCGAATTCGATGCCGTTGATGATATCGCCGCGATAGCTCGGCAACGTCACCTCGCCCTTGGTCTCGTTGTCGGACGAGCGCGGCTTGGCGAATTGGCCGGCAACGCGGCCGACCTTCACCACCGGCTGCGCACCGGCGAAGGTCAGCACGACCGACATCTGCAGGAACACGCGGAAGAAATCGCGGATGTTGTCGGCGCCGTGTTCGGCAAAACTCTCGGCGCAGTCGCCGCCCTGGAGAAGGAAAGCCTCACCGGCGGCGACGGCCGCCAGCTGCTTCTTCAGCTTGCGCGCTTCGCCGGCAAAAACCAGCGGCGGAAAGGTGGCGAGCTGGGCTTCGGTGTTCTTCAGCGCGGCAAGGTCCGGATAGGCAGGAACCTGCTTGATCGGCTTTGCTCTCCACGAATTCGGCGACCATTTCGTCATCGCTGCACCCAACGCTCTTTCCGGCGAGCACCCTCGCCCGCCATTTCCAGCCCCTCTAGGGGTGGCGGCTCCATACACGAAGCCGATTTCCTATTCTAGACCGGAATTTCAGCGCTGGCGAATGGTGGCCAGCGGCTAAGCCGCCTTCTCCACCAGCCGCGCCAGCTGTGTCATCACCACCGCCGAACCCGCCAGCCGTTTCTCCGCCGTCGGCCAGTCGCGGCTGAAGACAACACTGTGATCCGGCCTGATCTTGGCCAGTGACCCCTGCTCGCCGATGAACTTGACCAGGCCGACCGGGTTGGAGAACTCGCGCTTGCGGAAATGGATGACGACGCCCTTTGGCCCTGCATCGAGCTTCTCGACATTGGCCCTGCGGCAGAGCGCCTTGATGAAGACGATCTTCAAGAGATGCTTCACCTCGTCCGGCAGCGGGCCGAAACGGTCGATCAACTCGGCGCCGAACGCATCGATCTCCTCGGTGCTTTCGAGATCGCCGAGACGGCGGTAGAGCGCCAGTCTGAGCTGCAGGTCGGGCACATAGCTTTCCGGGATCATCACCGCTGTGCCGACGGCGATCTGCGGCGACCAGCCGCCGTCCTGGACCTCGCCGGAATCCTTCACCTCTGCCACCGCCTCCTCCAGCATCTGCTGGTAGAGTTCGAAACCGACCTCCTTGATATGGCCGGACTGCTCCTCGCCGAGAAGATTGCCGGCGCCCCTGATATCAAGATCGTGGCTGGCAAGCTGGAAGCCGGCGCCCAGCGTGTCGAGCGACTGCAGCACCTTCAGCCGGCGCTCGGCCGTGTCGGTCAGCTTGCGATTGGCCGGAAGCGTGAACAGCGCATAGGCGCGCACCTTCGAGCGGCCGACACGGCCGCGCAGCTGGTAGAGCTGCGACAGGCCGAACATGTCGGCGCGGTGGATGATCAGCGTGTTGGCGGTCGGGATGTCGAGGCCGGATTCGACGATGGTCGTCGACAACAGCACATCGTACTGGCCGTCATAGAAGGCATTCATGATGTCGTCGAGTTCGCCTGGCGGCATCTGGCCATGCGCCACCGCAACTTTCAGCTCAGGTACGGATTCCCTGAGGAAATCATGGATTTCCGAGAGATCATTGATGCGCGGAACCACATAGAAAGAATGCCCGCCGCGATAGCGTTCGCGCAGCAGCGTCTCACGGATGACGAGCGGATCGAAGGGCGAGATGAAGGTGCGCACCGCCATGCGGTCGACCGGCGGCGTGGCCATCAGCGACAATTCGCGCACGCCCGTGAGCGCCAGTTGCAGCGTGCGCGGGATCGGCGTCGCCGACAGCGTCAGCACATGGACGTCCGTCTTCAAATCCTTCAGCCGTTCCTTGTGCTTGACGCCGAAATGCTGCTCCTCGTCAATGATCAGCAGGCCGAGATTCTTGAACGAGATCGACGATCCGAGCAGCGCATGGGTGCCGACGACGATGTCGACCTGACCTTCGGTCAGGGCCTTCTTGGTCTCGGCCAGTTCCTTGGCGCCGACCAGCCGCGAGGCCTGGGCGACACGGATCGGCAGGCCAGAAAAGCGCTGCGAAAACGTCTTGAAGTGCTGCCGCGACAACAGCGTCGTCGGCACCACCACGGCGACCTGAAATCCTTCCATCGCCGCGATGAAGGCGGCACGCAACGCCACTTCGGTCTTGCCGAAGCCGACGTCGCCGCAGATCAGCCGGTCCATCGGCTTGCCGGCGCCGAGGTCGTCGCGCACCGAGTCGATCGCCGTCTGCTGGTCGTCGGTCTCCTCGTAGGGGAAACGAGCCGAGAATTCGTCATAGAGGCCCTCGGCCGGCACCAGCGCAGGTGCTGCCCGCATCTGCCGCTCGGCGGCGATGCGGATCAACTGCCCGGCCATGTCAAGCAGGCGCCGCTTCAGCTTTGCCTTGCGCGACTGCCAGGCGCCGCCGCCAAGCTTGTCCAGCGTCGCTTCGGCAGAGTCCGAGCCGTAACGCGACAGAAGCTCGATGTTTTCCACCGGCAGGAACAGCCGGTCGTCGCCGGAATAGTGGATTTCCAGGCAGTCATGCGGCGCGCCGACCGCTTCGATCGTGCGCAGGCCGATGAAGCGGCCAATGCCATGGTCGGCGTGAACAACGATGTCGCCGGCCGACAGAGCCGAGGCTTCGGCGATGAAGTCGGAAGGGCGCTTCTTGCGCTTCGAGCGCCGGATCAGCCTATCGCCCAAAATATCCTGTTCGGCGACAACGACCAGTTTTTCGGTCTCGAAGCCGGATTCCAAGGGCAGCACGGCCAATGCCGCCTGCCCCGGCTCGAGCTGATCCGCTTCCGCCAACGTCTCGACCTGCTTGAGATTGCCGAGATGGTGCTCGGCCAGGATCTGGCCAAGCCGGTCGAGCGAACCTTCAGTCCAGCCCGCGATGATGACGCGGCGACGTGACGCGCGCTCGTCGGCGATATGCCTGACGACGATATCGAAGACATTGACGTTGGGATCGGCGCGCTCCTCGACGAAGCTGCGGCCATGGCGCGAGCCGGCGTGATAGACCTTTTTCGCGCCGGCATCGGGCGCGTCGAAGGGCGTGAAATCGATCGCTTCACGCGGCCCGAGCGAGGCGATCAGGTTTTCCGGCGACAGATAAAGCAGATCGGGCGCGACCGGCTTGTAGGGCACGGCATCCTTCAATGCGGCGTCAGCCTGCTTTTTCCGCGCCTCATAATGGTCGAGGATCAGCGTGTGACGCTCGGCAAGCGCTTCATGCGCCAGATGATCGAAGACGACGGGCGCGTCGGGCAAATAGTCGAACACGGTCTCCAGCCGTTCGTAGAAGAACGGCAGCCAGTGCTCCATGCCAGCGAAGCGCCTGCCCTCGCTGACCGCCGCGTAAAGGCCGTCGTCGCGCTGGGGAGCGCCAAAGGCTTCGATATAGGCGCGCCGGAAGCGGCTGATGGTTTCGGCCGTCAGCGCCACTTCGCTCATCGCCTGCAGCGCCATCGACTTGCGCTGGCCGGTGGTGCGCTGCGTGGCGGCGTCGAAGACGCGGATCGATTCCAGCGTATCGCCGAAGAAATCGAGCCTCAGCGCCTCGGTCCAGCCCGGCGCGAACAGGTCGAGAATGCCGCCTCGCACTGCGAACTCACCAATGCCGCGCACCGTCGGCACGCGCTCGAAACCCGACGTTTCCAGCCGCGACACCAGCGCGTTCATGTCGATCTGGTTGCCGGGCCTCGCGTGGAAGGTCTGCGCCTCGACAAGGTCGGCCGGCGGAATGCGCTGCAGCAGCGCATTGGCGGTGGTGAGGATGACCGCGCGGTGGGGTTTCTTCGCCAGCGCAATCATCGCGGTCAGCGCGTCGAGGCGCTTGGCGGCGGCATCGGAACCGGGCGAAACCCGGTCGTAGGGCAAGCAATCCCAGGCCGGCAGCTCCAACACCGGCAGGCCGGGGGCCGCGAAGGACAACGCCTCGATGATCGCCGGCAGGCGCTGGCCGTCGCGCGCCACGAACAATACGGGCTTGTCGGGCGCGATCTCGAGGGCCGCCTGCACCAGCGCGAAGGCTTCGTAGCCGTCGGCGACACCGTCGACGATGAACTGGCCGGCACGGCCTTTCGGCAGACCAATGTTGGGTATGAGGCTCATCAAATCACATTTTTCAGAAAGTCATGGTCCGGCGGGACGCCAGGATTTTTTGCAGGACGGCACAATCGATATTCGCCGGAACGGGGCGTTCGCCGGTGATCAGCGGCAGGAATTCGGTGTCGGGAATGTCGAGGAGCCTTTCATATTGGTCGATTTCCTCGGCGGTCAAGGCACCGATCTCGGCATCGGCGAAGGTGCCGAGGATCAGATCCATCTCACGCATGCCGCGATGCCAGGAGCGGAACAACAGCTTGCGGCGGTGGGCGTCCAGCCCCTCGCTTGATCGTTTCGTTCCGGTCATTGTGCCGCATCCTCGCTTGCTGCGGCGCATATAGCGTGGATAGAAGGGGCTGTCAGCCTTGCGCTGAGGCCGTCGCGACATAAGCTGACATCATGCGTCCTTCCATCCTCGATCCCTTGTTTGTCCCAATCACCTCGCTTGGCGGCGTCGGGCCGAAGGTTGGCGGGCTGATCGAGAAGGTTGTTGCAGCCGATCTCGGCGACCGCGCGGCGCGCGCCGGCGATCTTTTGTTCGTGTTGCCGCACACCGTCATCGACCGCCGCAACCGGCCCGGCATCGCGCTTGCCGCCGAAGGCGCGATCGTCACCCTCGAGGTGCGCATCGACCGCCACCAGCCGCCGCCGCGCGGCAACAGATCGGTGCCCTACCGGGTCTATGCCCATGACGATACCGGCGAAATCGGCTTGACCTTTTTCCATGCGCACGCCGCCTATCTCGAAAAGGCAATGCCCGTGGGCGAGCATGTCGTGGTCTCGGGCCGTATGGAATGGTTCAACGGCCGCCCGACCATGGTCCACCCCGACCACATCGCGCTGGCCAGCGAGGCGGAGAACCTGCCGCTGGTCGAGCCTGTCTATCCTCTCACCGCCGGGCTCTCGGGCAAGGTGCTGCGCCGGGCGATCGGCCAGGCACTGGCGCGCTTGCCGGAATTGCCGGAATGGCAGGATGGCGCCTTCATGCGCCGGCATACCTTTCCCACCTTTGGCGACGCGCTCGGCCGCATCCACAATCCGGCCGACCCGATCGACGTTTCCATTGATGGCGCCGCGTGGCGGCGCCTCGCCTATGACGAATTGCTGGCAGGCCAGGTTTCGCTGGCGCTGGTGCGCACGAAAATCCGCCGCCTGTCCGGCCGTCCCCTGGTCGGCGACGGCAGCATCGTTGAGAAGCTGCGCGCCGCCCTTCCTTATGTGCTTACCCCCAGCCAGGAATTCGCGCTCGCCGAAATCAATGCCGACCTCGCCGACCCCGAGCGCATGCTGCGGCTGCTGCAGGGCGATGTCGGTTCCGGCAAGACGGTGGTCGCGCTGCTTGCCATGGCGCGCGCTGTCGAGGCCGGCGGACAGGCGGCATTGATGGCGCCGACCGAGATCCTGGCGCGCCAGCATCTGGCGACCATCTCGCCGCTCGCCGCCAAGGTCGGGCTGCGCATCGCCATCCTGACCGGCCGCGAAAAGGGCCGCGAGCGAACCGACACGCTGGCTGGTCTCGCAAGCGGCGAGATCGACATCGTCGTCGGCACCCACGCGCTGTTCCAGGAGACGGTGACCTTCCACGATCTGGTTCTGGCCGTCATCGACGAGCAGCATCGCTTCGGCGTCCACCAGCGGCTTGCCATCACCGCCAAGGGCGACGCGCCAGACATGCTGGTGATGACGGCCACACCCATCCCGCGCACTCTGGTGCTGACTGCTTTCGGCGACATGGATGTCTCCAAGCTGACGGAAAAGCCGGCCGGCCGCCAGCCGATCCGCACCGTTACGCTGCCGCTGGAGCGGCTCGACGAGCTGGTTGGCCGCATGGTCGAAGCCGTCGCCGGCGGCCAGAAGATCTACTGGATCTGTCCGCTGGTCGAGGAATCCGAAGAGATCAAGCTGATGTCGGCCGAGGACCGCTTTGCTTCGCTGAAACCCTTGTTCGGCGACCGCATCGGCCTTGTCCACGGCCGCATGAAGGGCGCCGACAAGGACGAGGCGATGCGCGCGTTCAAGCAGGGCGAGACGCGCATCCTGGTCGCCACCACGGTCATCGAGGTCGGCGTCGACGTTCCCGACGCCACCGTCATGGTCATCGAGCATGCCGAGCGCTTTGGCCTGGCTCAATTGCACCAGTTGCGCGGCCGGGTTGGGCGTGGCGAAAAACCATCCTCCTGCGTGCTCCTCTACAAGGACCCGCTTGGCGAGACCGCAAAACGCCGGCTGTCGGTGATGCGTGAGACCGAGGACGGTTTCCTGATCGCCGAGGAAGACCTGAAGCTGCGTGGCGAAGGCGAGCTGTTGGGCACCCGCCAATCCGGCACGCCGGGTTTCCAGGTGGCGCGCATCGAAGCGCATGCCGACTTGCTGGAGGCCGCCCGTGATGACGCCAGGCTGATCCTGTCGCGCGACCCGGAGCTGCAGTCCAACCGGGGCGAGGCGCTGCGCCTGCTGCTCTACTTGTTCGGCCGCGACGAGGCCGTGCGGCTCCTGCGCGCCGGATGAGCCCCTAGCGGCGGATTGGCGAGGGTTCCGTTGATCGGCTCGCCATTCAGCGTCAGCAACTTCGTCTTCACTTCGGGCGCCACCAGTCCGGCCGACACGATCAGCTTGGCGCCGTCCTCGATCGTCATGTCGAGCAGCACGATGTCCGACTTCGGCACGTACATCAGGAAGCCGGTGGTCGGATTGGGCGTGCAAGGCATGAACACGGCGATCAGCGGGTCGCTTTCGTTGTCGAGCTTCTCATTGATCTCGGTTTCCTTCTCGTTGGCGACGAACACCAGCGACCACACACCTTTGCGCGGATATTCGACCAGCCCGACCTGCCGGAACATGTCGCCCTTGTTCGACAGCACGGTCTCGAAAATCTGCTTCAGCGAGCCGTAGATGCCGCGCACCAGGGGCATGCGGCCAAGCAGGCGTTCGCCGAAACCGACAATGGCACGGCCGACGATGTTGGCGGTGAGAAAACCGATCAGCGTGACCAGGATCAGCGCGACGATCAGCCCGAATCCCGGCACCGGGAAAGGCAGATAGGTATCCGGGCTGTAGCGCGCCGGAATATAGGGTTTTACCCAGGAATCGACCCAGCCGATGAATGACCAGGCGATATAGGCGGTGATCGCCAGCGGTGCGCAGACGATGAAGCCTGTGAGGAAATAGTTCCTCAGCCGGGTCATGCCGGAGGTCTTCGAAGCATCGGACATGGTTCACCGGAGCGCGGGTTGCAGCGCGAGATTAGTGAACAGCGAGACCGTTTGGAACTACGAAGTTTTTAAAAAGAAGCCTGTCTAAAAGCGCCTATTCCACCGTCACCGATTTCGCCAGATTGCGCGGCTGGTCGACATCGGTGCCCATGAACACGGCGGCGAAATAGGCCAGCATCTGGATCGGCAGCGCGTAGATGATCGGCGAGATCAGT
>NZ_JAFFIW010000052.1 GCF_018588885.1 Mesorhizobium sp. dw_380 | reverse complement strand
GGGGGGGAGAAACCGGGGGGCGAGGCAGAGCGCCGGGCGGTTGCGGAGCGCGAGGAGCCTGAACCAGCACCTCACCCCCCCTCGGGGGGGGGGGGGGGAGGGGAAGGTGGGGGGGGGGGGGAAGCCGCGCCAGATCACCCCCACCCCCGAGCTGCGCTCGGGACCTCCCCCATCGAGGGGGAGGTAAAGCCAGCGCCGGAACTGACGCCTGAGGAGCCAGCACCCGAGCCTGCTCCGACCATCCCGCCTGCGCCCGAGCCGACGGTTCCATCCGAACCGGAACCGCTGCCCGAGCCCGAGCCGGAAGAGGAGCCGGCACCCGCGCCAGAGACCCCAGAGCCGCCGGCACCCGAGGAAATTCCGGTACCCCCCACGGTTCCGGAGTCCGTTCCCGAGCCGCAGCCGCAAGAAGTTCCTGCTCCGGCGCCGGCCGAGCCGGAAATTGTTCCGTCGCGCCCGGAAAAGCTGCCCGAGCCAGCGCCCGTCGAAGTGCCGGCTCCGCCTGCCGAGGTCCCTATTGAGACGCCGGCGCCTGTCGAGATACCACCGTCGGTGCCGCCTTCCGTGGAACCGTTCTCCGAGGTCGGTCAGCCGCAGCCTGCCGAGGGTTCGGCACCTTCTGCTGAACCTGCGGCCGAAATCGCGCCGCCCATTCGCCAGCCTTCCCCCATCGAACCGCCGCCTGTTCGCGCCGCGACCGCGCCCGAGATCGCGCCAACGCCCCACCCTCCCCTCGATGGGGAGGGTCGACGCGAAGCGGCGGGGTGGGGTGATGGCGCCGGCGCTGATCACCCCCGAGCTGCGCTCGGGACCTCCCCCATCGAGGGGGAGGTAAAGCCAGCGCCTATCCCGCCACCGCCTGCACCGGAGCCCAAACCAGCTCCCGGCAAAGTGACCGTCACCAAAAAGGTCGAGCAGAAGGCAGAGCCGGTGAAAGCGCCGGAGCCGACGCCGAGGCGCTCCTGGTTCCAGCGCATGAGGGACGGGCTTGCCCGCTCGTCGCGCGAACTCAGCGGCAACATCGCCGGCGTCTTCACCAGGCGCAAGCTGGACGAGGACACGCTGCAGGATTTGGAAGACGTGCTGATCCGCGCCGATCTCGGCATGGAGACCGCGCTGCGCGTCACCGATGCGCTGGCCTCCAGCCGCTACGGCAAGGATGTCTCCGACACTGAAGTGCGCGCCATTATGGCGGCTGAGGTGGAGAAGGTGCTCACCCCCGTCGCCATGCCGCTCGAGCTCGATCTCTCGCACAAGCCGCATGTCGTCCTGGTGGTCGGCGTCAACGGCACCGGCAAGACCACCACCATCGGCAAGCTGGCGGCAAAACTGACCGATGGCGGCCTTTCGGTGATGCTGGCTGCCGGCGACACCTTCCGTGCGGCTGCCATCGAACAGCTGAAGATCTGGGGCGAGCGCACGAAGTCGCCGGTCATCGCCTCCAAGCTCGGCGCCGATGCCGCCGGCCTCGCCTATGACGCTTTCGAACGGGCAAAAGAAGCCGGCTCCGACGTGCTGATCATCGACACCGCCGGCCGGCTGCAGAACAAGACCGAGCTGATGGCCGAACTCGAAAAGATCGTCCGCGTGCTTGGCAAGCTCGACCCCGAAGCGCCGCACACCGTGCTGCAGACGGTCGACGCCACCACCGGCCAGAACGCGCTCAACCAGGTTGAGATCTTCCGCAACGTCGCCGGCGTCAACGGCCTGGTGATGACCAAGCTGGACGGCACGGCGCGCGGCGGTATTCTGGTGGCGATCGCGGCAAAGCACAAACTGCCGGTCTATTTCATCGGCGTCGGCGAACAGGTCGACGACCTCGAACCTTTCTCGGCAAGCGAATTCGCCAGGGCGATCGCTGGCGTGGCGTAACGGCATGATCCCGGGAAGTCTGACCGGGATCGTGTATAAGAAGGAAGATCATGAACCCACCCATCCTCGAACGCGATCCGTCCGACCCGCAGAAGGAGAAGAAGGAAGGCGTCAATCCCCTGCTCAAGCTCGTTCTCGAACTGGGGCCGTTGATGGTGTTTTTCTTCGCCAATGCGCGCGGCGAATGGCTGGTGCAGAAATTCCCGGTCCTGGGTGAATTCGGCGGTCCGATCTTCGTCGCCACCGGCCTGTTCATGGCCGCGACCGCCATCGCTCTGATCGCCTCATGGCTGCTGACGCGCACCTTGCCGATCATGCCGATGGTGTCGGGCGTCGTCGTTTTCATCTTCGGCGCGCTGACGCTCTATCTGCAGGACGACATCTTCATCAAGATGAAGCCGACCATCGTCAACACGCTGTTCGGCGGCGTGCTGCTCGGCGGCCTGTTCTTCGGCCGGTCGCTGCTTGGCTATGTCTTCGATTCCGCCTTCAGGCTCGATGCCGAAGGCTGGCGTAAGCTCACCTTCCGCTGGGGTCTGTTCTTTATCTTCCTGGCCGTCGTCAACGAGGTGGTGTGGCGCAATTTTTCCACCAACGCCTGGGTTACCTTCAAGGTCTGGGGCATCATGCCGATCACGCTTCTGTTCACTTTCAGCCAGATGCCGCTGATCCTGCGCCATTCGCTGGACGACAAGACAGGCGGGGAAGAGAAGGCTGGCAAATAAGGCTGGCAGATAAGGCTGGCAGATAAGGGGGAGAGCCATGGAATTCGTCACCACGCGCGACGAGTTGCGCACGATCTACAAGACGCCGCGCCCGACGGACGGCTCGATCCGCAAGGAATTGAGGGCGCTGGACGGCCATTGCCGTTCCTTCATCGGCAAAAGCCCTTTCGTGCTGATCGGCTCCTCCGACGGTGACGGCAATGCCGACGTGACGCCGAAGGGTGACAAGCCCGGCTTCGCAGCCATTCTCGACGACAGGACCATCGCCATTCCTGACCGGCCCGGCAACAACCGGCTGGACACGCTGGAGAACATCCTGCGCAATCCTTCGGTCGGGCTGCTTTTCCTTATTCCCGGCATGAACGAGACGCTGCGCATCAACGGCGATGCCCGCATCACCGTCGACGCGGGCTTGCGCGAACGCCTGGCTGTCGACGGCAAGGAGCCCCAAAGCGTCATCGTCGTCGCCGTCAAGGCCGCCTACATGCATTGCGCCAAGGCCTTCATGCGCTCCGATCTGTGGAAGCCGGAGAGCTGGTACGACCGCGCGACGCTGCCGACGCTCGGCCAGATCCTGCGCGACCAGCTGGCATTGGCCGATTCGGCCGAGGCGACCGACCGCTGGCTGGACGACGACTACAAACAGACCATGTGGTAGCCTGCCCGCAGCGATTCCTCGTCTCACGCAGACGCCGAACCGCTCCGTCTCCTTATTGAATGCAATTCCTGACGGAAAATCAGTTCACATTCCTCCTGGAATTGCCCTGGCCACGATTCGTCCGGACTTGCCTTGCTGAACATCCTTGCCATTTCCGGCAGCCTGCGCGCGGCCTCCACCAATTCGGCGCTGGTCGCGGCACTGGCGCGCAACGCGCCTTCCGGCTGCCGCGTCACCGTCTATGACGGTCTCGGCCGCTTGCCGATCTTCAACCCGGACGACGAGGGCGAGCGGACGCCAAGCGAAGCCGCCGACCTGATCGACGCCGTCACCAGCGCCGACGGCGTCATTGTCTCCTGTCCTGAATATGCCCATGGCGTGCCGGGCGGGCTGAAGAACGCGCTCGACTGGCTGGTGTCGCGCGACGCCGCCGTCGCCAAGCCGGCCATGCTGGCGCACGCCTCGCCGCGCTCGCTCTATGCCCGCGCCGCCCTGGCCGAGATCATGCGCACCATGTCGTTCGCGCTTTATGACGGCGGGCTGGAGATCGCGCTGCTTGGCAAGAAGCCGCCGGAGGTGGAAAGCATCCTGGCGGAGCCGGCGAATGTGCTGGCGATGCATGACGCGCTCAAGGCCTTCGCCGATTTCATTCGCACGCGGTGATCTTTTGGCGGCCAACAACACGCCTTCGTCATTCTAGGGCGGAGCAAGGAGCGTAGCGACGCGGCGCAGACCCTAGAATCCATGCCGCGACCTTTGCCGTAGAATGCAGCGGTCCAAGAGGGGCAGCCTGACGTTGGATACTAACGCCGACCGCGCCGCAGACAGCATTGCACCGTTATCGCGCTCGGAAGTCCCGGCATGGATCCTAGGGTCTCCGCGACGTCGCTTCGCGACTGCTTCGCCCTAGGATGACGAAGTCGGGAGGCTTTGGCTATCCTCCAGCGTTTGCGGCTGCAAGGCGCTCTACCCTACCCCTTCCTCCGCGTCTCGACATCGGTCTTGCCGACATACCAGTCGCGGGCGTTGACCTCCTCGAAGACCACCCAGACATCGTCATTGCCGAGCCCGGTGGCATCCATGATGGCCGCTGTGACTTTCCTGGCGATGTCAGCCTTCTTGCCTGCCGGATCGGCGGCGATCACTTCCTTGACGATGCGGATGTTGACGAATGGCATGATTTTCTCCCCTTGAATTTTGCCGGCCACGGTCGGGACGCTGGTTCGAAATTTGCTCTGGCAAGTCGCGTGACGGCGGCAATGGCAGCCGCGGCACGGCTGGCGCTGCTTGTATGCGCAGCAACGCCAACAACGGCCGCCAGAGAAGAGTTTCCAGCAGCCTCAATAGGTCTTGGCCCCGTTCACCATCAGCCGCACCGAATAGAGCGAGGTGGTGCCGGCGATGTAGAGGCAGTTCAGCTTGGCGCCGCCGAACACGCAATTGGCGGTCACCTCGGGCACCTTGACCTTGCCGATCAGCGTCCCGTCCGGATCGTAGCAATGGATGCCGTCGGCGGCACTGGTCCAGATGCGTCCGTCGGCGTCGAGCCGGAAGCCATCGAACAGGCCGGCCGTGCAGTCGGCGAAGATCTTGCCGCCCGAAACCTTCTTGCCGTGCTTGCCGACGTTGAAGACTCGCATATGCGCCGGATTCTCAGCGCCATGCGTGCGGCCGGTATCGACGACGTAAAGCAGGCTCTCGTCGAGCGAGAAGGCGAGCCCGTTCGGCCTGACCATGTCGGTGATGACGGCCTCGACCTCACCGCTATCGGGATCGACCCGGTAGACGTGGCAGGCGCCGATCTCGCTCTCGGCCTTGTCGCCCTCATAGTCTGTGTCGATGCCGTAGCTCGGATCGGTGAACCAGATCGAGCCGTCGGACTTCACCACCGCATCGTTGGGCGAATTCAGCCGCTTGCCCTTCCATTTGGCCGCGATCGTGGTGACCGAGCCGTCATGCTCGGTGCGGCTGACGCGGCGGCCCGAATGCTCGCAGGTGACCAGCCGGCCCTGCCGGTCGGCGGTGTTGCCGTTGGAATTGCCCGAGGGCTGCCGGAAGACGCTGACGCTCCCGTCCGTCTCGTCGTAGCGCAGCATGCGGTTGTTGGGAATGTCGGACCAGACGACATAACGGCCGGCGGCGAACCAGGCCGGCCCTTCCGCCCATCGGCATCCGGTGAACAGCTTCTCCACCTGCGCGCTGCCGTTGAACAGGCGCGCGAAGCGCGGATCGAGAATTTCATAATAGTCTGCGGCCGCCATGCATTTCCTCCCGGCATCACGTGATGTCGGATCAAGCCAGCCTACGATCGATATGGCAAGACGGCGCCTTCTCAATTGTACGACAAAACAGACAGGAAGCAGCCGGCCGGTCGGGCCCGGCCCGCGACCGCCCAACAAGAACGCGCCTTAGGATCCGATTAACCGGCTATGCGCTGCGTGCAATGGTGCATTGCAACATCTTCTTTTTGCAATGCACCATTCCTATGTCATGATCCGTATCGATCAAGGGAGGAAGAACCGGCCGCGACAAATGCGGCACAGAAGGAACCTTGCTATGATCTTCAACGATCTCATGACCCGCGCCCGCAGCAGCATCGCCAAGCGCAAGCACTACAACCGCCTCGTCGCCGAAATCGACAGCTTCTCCAGCCGCGATCTCGCCGACATGCGCGCCGACCGCTCGGAAATGCTGTACCAGATCCACAAGCAGATCTACGGCTGAGTATTCGGCCGACCTATCACCTTCGTCATCCTTGGGCGTAGCGACGCGAAGCGGAGCGAAGACCCAAGGATCCATGCCGTGACTTTCGAGCACCGCAGCGATGCAGAACTTGTTCGCGATGATCCGTGATTGCGCGCCAATAAGCGCGTATCGGACCGCCGCATTTATTGGGAAATATCCCGGCGCAAACACCTAGGGTTTGCGACGCGTCGCTTCGCTCCTTGCTTCGCCCTAGGATGACGAAGCCTTGGTTGCCACGTCAGTTCGGCGCCGCCAGCGCTTTCTCGATCTGCGGCAGCAACAAATCCCGCGCCGACTCCGCCGTCAGCGGGCCGACATGCTTGTAGGCGATCTTGCCGTCCTTGCCGACGACGAAGGTCTCCGGCACGCCATAGACACCCCAGTCGATCGCCGTGCGACCGGCTTCGTCGACGCCGATCGCCTGGAACGGATTGCCGAGATCGCCGAGGAACCGGCGGGCGTTTTCCGGCTGGTCCTTGTAGTTCAGCGCCGCCATGGTGAATCGCTTGTCCTGCGCCAGTGCCAGCAGCACCGGGTGCTCTTCGCGGCACGGCGCGCACCACGATGCGAACACGTTGACCAGCGTGACCTTGCCGGCGAACGCCTTTGAATCGAGCCCCGGCAGGTTTGACCCCTCCAGCGCCGGCAGGTTGGTCGGCGGCGCCGGCAGGCCGATCAGCGCCGAAGGCACTTCCGAGATATCGCGCCCCGACAACAGCTGCGACAGGAACAGCCCCGCCAGGCCGAGAAAGACCAGCAGCGGCAAGAGCACGAACAGGCGGCGACTGGGCGTCGGCGTTTCCGTCCCTGTGCTCATGGTTTGGCGACCTTGTCGGAACGACGCCGCACGCCGGTCGCTTCGAGTTCTGCGAGCTCGCGCTTGCGTGCCCGCTGGTCGAGCACGATCCAGCCGATCAGCCCAGCCAGCACGATGGCGGTGATGGCATAGGCCGCGGTCACGTAAAGCGCATGCGCACTCATGCGGAGCGCTCCGTCGCCACGTCTCTTTCCAACCGTCCGCCTTGCTCGACCATGCCTTCCCTTAGCCCCGCGGCGGCGGCTTCGCAATTGGCCGCCGCGCCGCAGTCCTTGACATCACACCTCCGGCGACTGACGCCGGTCAATCCGTACCGTGGCGCAGCGCCAGCGCCG
The DNA here is from genome assembly GCF_018588885.1 of Mesorhizobium sp. dw_380. Lineage (GTDB taxonomy): Bacteria > Pseudomonadota > Alphaproteobacteria > Rhizobiales > Rhizobiaceae > Mesorhizobium. Next base: position 29,657 of record NZ_JAFFIW010000052.1, on the reverse strand, counting down.
CCGAGACCGGCCCCAGCACGCTAAGAAACAGCGTCAGCGCGGCAAGAATGAGGAAGGGCTGCAGGAAAGGATCGGGATTGGCCGTCGCGCCGTAGCTCGCCGAGACGCCGAAGATCAGCACCGGTATGGTGAGCGGCAGCACCAGCACCGAGATCAAGAGCCCGCCGCGCGGCAGCGCCACCGCCACCGCGGCACCGGCAGCGCCGATGAAGGTGATCGCCGGCGTGCCGACCAGCAGCGTCAGCGCCGTGGCGCCGATGCTGAGCGGCTCCATGTTCATGAACAGGCCGAGCAAGGGCGCGGCGATGACCAACGGCAGCACGCTGCCAGCCCAATGCGCCAGGCATTTCACCAGCACCGTCAAGGCCAGCATGTGCCGGTCGTTGCCGAGCACCAGCAGATCGAGCGAGCCGTCCTCGCGGTCGGCCTGGAACAGCCGGTCGAGCCCAAGCAGGCAGGAGAGCAGCGCGCCGATCCACAGGATCGCCGGGCCGATGCGGGAAAGCAGCTTGAGGTCGGGCCCGACGCCGAAGGGGATAGTGGCGATAACGGCGAGAAAGAAGATGACGCCGGTCAGCGCGCCGCCGCCGGCGCGGATGTTGAGCCGGATGTCGCGGAGGAGGAGGGCTAGCATGATGTGAGATGCCTTCGCCCAGGCACCCCCCTCTGTCCTGCCGGACATCTCCCCCTCAAGGGGGGAGATCGGATGTCACTTCGGTCTTCGCCAATTACAACCGCTGAAAGAATGGTGCGATGCCGAAGCTGCCAATCTCGCCCCTTGAGGGGGAGATGTCCGGCAGGACAGAGGGGGGCGCCGTAGAGTGCCGTCATCAAAAGGCCTGCCCCATCACCAACGCCTGCGCCCCCTCCAGCCCCAGTGGCAGATGCGTCGCCGCAACAATCATCCCGCCCGCCGCACAATGCCTCCCCATCAGTCCCGCAAACCGCGCCTCCGAAGCGCTGTCCAGCCCCGCCGTCGGCTCATCCAGCAGCCACAGCGGCCGGTGGCTGACCAGGAGCTTGGCGATCGCGGCGCGGCGCCGCTGGCCGGTCGAGAGATAGCCGAACGGCAGATGGCCGATGCCGCCCAGCCCGACCGTCTCCAGCGCTTCTTCGACGCCGATCTCTCCGCCGCCATTGAAGTCGCGCCAGAACCGCAGGTTTTCCACCACGCTGAGCGCCGTCTTCATCGCGTTCTGGTGGCCGAGATAGTGGCAGGCCGAGGCAATCGATGGAAACGCCTCGCCGCCGCCCTCGAGCAGCACGCTGCCCTCCGCCACCGGCAGCAGACTCGCGATGATCCTGAGCAAGGTCGATTTGCCTGATCCGTTCGGCCCGGTAACGACCAGCGCCTGGCCTCGATCCAGCGCAAAGCCAATGCCGGAAAACACCGTCTCGCCGCCGCGTTCGCCGCCCAGATTTTCGGCGATAAGCCGCATCCCTCGCCTGCCCTGAAAACAATGTTTCGCGAGCGCTGCCGCATCGCACAAATTTGCTTTTTCGACTGTCTAGAACTATTCCAGAAAATTCTCTATATGCGATGCATCCGTGCCAGCGGTCGGCACGGGAACAGAATTAGCGCCGAACCAGCGCACGCGCCGCCTTGAACGGCTCGGGTTGGCTGGGAACGGACAGCGGAAATGGCCGTACCCGCACCTTTGCGCGTGATTGCATGCCATCGGCGTCCGTTCCCTTTCAGGCTGAACAGACAAGGACGGATCGCACGTGTCAAAATCCCTCGATAGTTTCAATTGCCGCAGCACACTGAGCGCGGGCGGCTCCGAGTACGTCTATTTCGACCTCGTCGAGGCCGAGAAGAACGGCCTCACCGGCATCGCCCAGCTGCCCTATTCGATGAAGGTGCTGCTGGAAAACCTGCTGCGCAACGAAGACGGCCGCTCCGTCACCAAGGATTCGATCCAGGCGGTCGCCGGCTGGTTGACCGACAAGGGCACCGCAGGCGTCGAGATCGCCTATCGTCCGGCCCGCGTGCTGATGCAGGATTTCACCGGCGTTCCCGCCGTGGTCGACCTCGCCGCCATGCGCGATGCCATGGCTTCGCTCGGCGGTGATCCACAGAAGATCAATCCGCTGGTGCCTGTCGACCTCGTCATCGACCACTCCGTCATCGTCGATGAATTCGGCACGCCGATGGCCTTCGCGCGCAATGTCGAGCTCGAATATGAGCGCAACGAGGAACGCTACAAGTTCCTGAAATGGGGCCAGCAGGCGTTCCGCAACTTCCGCGTCGTGCCGCCCGGCACCGGCATCTGCCATCAGGTCAACCTCGAATATCTCGGCCAGGTGGTGTGGACCAACACCGAGGACGGCGAAACCACCGCTTACCCCGACACCTGCGTCGGCACCGATTCGCACACCACCATGATCAACGGCCTTGGCGTGCTCGGCTGGGGCGTCGGCGGCATCGAAGCCGAGGCGGCCATGCTCGGCCAGCCCGTCTCCATGCTTCTGCCCGAAGTGATCGGCTTCCGCCTCACCGGCAAGCTTAGGGAAGGCGTCACCGCCACCGACCTCGTGCTCACCGTCACCCAGATGCTGCGCAAGAAGGGTGTCGTCGGCAAGTTCGTCGAGTTCTTCGGCCCGGGCCTGTCCAACATGACGCTGGCCGACCGCGCCACCATCGGCAACATGGCGCCGGAATATGGCGCCACCTGCGGCTTCTTCCCGGTTGATTCGGAAACCATCCGCTACCTCACAATGTCCGGCCGCGAGGAAAGCCGCATCGCGCTCGTGGAAGCCTATTCCAAAGCGCAAGGCATGTGGCGCGAAACAGGCTCGGCCGATCCGGTCTTCACCGACCTGCTCGAGCTCGATCTCAGTGATGTCGTGCCGTCGATGGCCGGTCCCAAGCGGCCCGAAGGCCGCGTGGCATTGGAAGGCATTCCCGCCGGCTTCGCCAAGGCGATGGACACCGAATACAAGAAGGCGGCCGAAATCTCGAAGCGCTACGCCGTCGAAGGCACCGGCCATGACCTCGGCCATGGCGATGTCGTCATCGCCGCCATCACCTCGTGCACCAACACCTCGAACCCAAGCGTGCTGATCGGTGCCGGCCTGCTCGCCCGCAATGCCAACCGCCTCGGCCTCAAGCAGAAGCCATGGGTGAAGACCTCGCTGGCGCCCGGCAGCCAGGTGGTCGCCGAATATCTCGAGAAATCCGGCCTGCAGAAGGAACTCGACCAGATCGGCTTCAACCTGGTCGGCTTCGGCTGCACCACCTGCATCGGCAATTCCGGCCCGCTGCCGGCGCCGATCTCGAAGACCATCAACGACAAAGGCCTGATCGCTGCCGCGGTGCTTTCCGGCAACCGCAACTTCGAAGGCCGCGTCTCGCCCGACGTGCAGGCGAACTACCTGGCGTCGCCGCCGCTGGTCGTGGCGCACGCGTTGGCCGGCACCGTCACCAAGGACCTCACGACAGAGCCGCTTGGCGAGGACAAGAACGGCAACCCGGTCTACCTCAAGGACATCTGGCCGAGCTCGGTCGAGATCCAGGAGTTCATCGAGAAGAACGTCACGCGCGAGCTGTTCGCCCGCAAATATGCCGACGTCTTCAAGGGCGATGAGTACTGGCAGAACGTCAAGGCGCCGGAAGGCCAGACCTATGCCTGGGACGACAACTCGACCTATGTGCAGAACCCGCCCTATTTCGCCGGCATGACATCAGGCTTCGGCAAGATCGGCGACATCAAGGGCGCCCGCGTGCTCGGCCTGTTCGGCGACAAGATCACCACCGACCACATCTCGCCGGCGGGTTCGATCAAGGCGGCCTCCCCGGCTGGCAAATACCTCACCGACCATGGCGTCGGCGTTGCCGACTTCAACCAGTACGGCACGCGGCGCGGCAATCATGAGGTGATGATGCGCGGCACCTTCGCCAACATCCGCATCCGCAACCACATGCTGGGCGAGAACGGCCGCGAGGGCGGCTACACCATCCATTACCCGTCGAAGGAAGAGGAATCGATCTATGACGCGGCGATGGAGTACAAGAAGGACGGCGTGCCGCTGGTCATCTTTGCCGGCGTCGAATACGGCAACGGCTCGTCGCGCGACTGGGCGGCCAAGGGAACGAATCTCCTTGGTGTCCGCGCGGTCATCGCCCAGTCCTTCGAGCGCATCCATCGCTCGAACCTGGTCGGCATGGGCGTCATCCCCTTCGTCTTCAAGGAAGGCACGTCGTGGGCTTCCCTGAACCTCAAGGGCGACGAGCAGATCGAGATCGACGGACTGAGCACCATCAAGCCGCGCCAGACGATGTCCGCCAAGATCACCTATGGCGACGGCACGGTGAAGAACGTGCCGATCATCTGCCGCATCGATACGCTGGACGAGCTCGACTACTTCAAGAATGGCGGCATTTTGCAATACGTGCTGCGCGATCTAGCCGCGTAGCGGCAAGGGAATAAGGCAGTAGGCAGTAAGGCAGTAGGCAGTAAGGGAGTAGGGGAAGGACCCCACCTACTGCCCTACTACTACTGCCCTACTGCCCTACTGCCCTACTGCCCTCGCTGTGGGCGCCCCAAACCGCGCTGCCGCCGCCAGCAGCCCGGCCAGCATCAGGCTGTTCAGCATGTGCCAGAGGAAATGCGTCCCGAGCTGAAAGCTCGGCGCAGACCATCGGGTTGATCCCCAATGAAATCAAGGTTGGTCAAAGCATTCGTCGGCTCGGCCCAAAGTCCAGAACCGGTCCGCTCGCAATAGAGATCGACAGGGGTCAGGAGAGTTTGCCACATGGTGATGATCCCAGCCCGAATCGAACCGCGTCGTGAAATGCAGTGCCCTCCCCTATTGCGACCTTACCTGCGGCTGCAATGGCAGAATTTCACCGCAACGTGACTTCCCGTTGACTTCCGCTTCTGCCACATATTTCAGCAAATCAGAACAAAGCCGGCATCACCGGCGGGAATTGGAATGGTCATGGCCTCGCGAAGATCACTGTGGCTGGCAGCCTTTGCGCTGGCCTTCTCGGCGTTTGCCGGCGCTGGCCATGCCGGCGAGTCCGAGAAGATGCAGGCCGAAAAACCCCAGCCCGACAAGCCGCTCGGCGTGGTCGAACTGTTCACCAGCCAGGGCTGCAGTTCCTGTCCGCCGGCCGATGCATTCTTTGCCGAACTTGCCACCAAGGAAGACCTCGTCGCGCTCTCCTATCACGTCGACTATTGGGACTATCTCGGCTGGAAGGACACGCTGAGCCGCAAGGAAAACACCGAGCGCCAATATGACTACATGCGCGCCTTCGGCAGCCGCTCCGTTTATACGCCGCAGGCGGTCCTCAATGGCCGCGTGCATGTCAACGGCGCCAATCGCACCGAGGTCGACGGCGCGCTCGCCCGCATGGCGAGATCGGGCGAAGGCATGCGTGTGTCCGTCAAGGTCAGCCGCACCAGCGACCGCGTCATCATCGATGCCGGCGATGCCGGCGCCGGTCCCAGCGATGCCCATGTCGTCATCGTCTATTTCGAGCCGCCGCAGACGATCAAGATCGCCCAGGGCGAGAACTCCGGCCGCAAGATGACCTACTGGAACGCCGTCACCGGCATCCAGACCGCCGGCATGTGGCACGGCAAGGCGCAACGCTATGAATTGCCGATGAGCGAGATCACCAAGAAGGGCGGCTGCGCCGTGCTGCTGCAGTCGACCGGCAAGGACGGCATGCCCGGCCCCATCCTCGGCGCCGCCTTTATTCACAAGCCGTAACTCTTTCCCTTCTCCCCTGTGGAGAAGGAAGAAGCTGGCGCATCAGCCAATAAAAAACCGACGTCAGCTTGCTTCTGACGCCGGCCATTTAGGTTTTGGGATCGTCGCACCCGATTTTTCCAAGGAAAAACCGAGGTTGGTTCGATCCGACGCAGACCCGTGGGCGGGGGGCTTGGGGTTTACGAGCCGGTGCCGGACCGAACCGTCTCAGGCAACGCCGGTAAATTCGTCGGACATTGGGGCATGAGCGCGGATAAAAAAAGGCAGAAATGTGGCGAAGCATCACCAATTCCAACATGCGGTTCGCAAACGTGACTGGACGTGACCGAAACGGCGCATCGCCGCTGTCGCTTCGCCGGCTCTTGCAATTGCAGCGCGAAGGGGCCAACTTTGGTTGGCAAAGATTCATTTGAAGGATCGAGGCATGACTGATGACAGCGGCGGGACGGGGGATGGTGACGCATCCGCAATATTGATCCCGCTGCACGAGGCGCGACGCGAGCGCCTCGACCAGCCGGTGCGTTTCGACCGGCGCGAACTGGACCAGATCCTCAGGCTCTACGGACGCATGGTCGCCGCCAATGAATGGCGCGACTACGCCATCGATCACCTGACCGACAGGGCGGTATTTTCCGTCTTCCGCCGCGCCAGCGAAGTGCCGCTGTTCCAGATCGTCAAGGACCCGAAACTGGCGCGCAGACAGGGCGCCTTCGCCGTCATCGCTGCCGGCGGGCGCATCCTCAAGCGCGGCCAGGAACTTGGCCGCGTGCTTGGCGTCTTCGACAGCAAGCTGAAGCTGGTTGACGCCTGAGCTGGGGATCGGGGAACTGAGGAATTGGAGAATTGAGGAAAAGGGCACTCACCGCCTGATGAACCGCCTCTTCTTTGTTCTTCAATTCCTCAATTCCTCAGTTCCTCATTTCCCTCTGAGCTCTCCCGGAACCTCCGCTCCGGCAGGGAGTCCGGATCGGGCGGGAGCGACGCGCCGCCATTCAGGGACAGCTGCATGAACACCGTGTCCAGCCAGCGCCCGTGCTTGTAGCCGGAGCCCTCCAGGCGGCCGGAATGGCGGAAGCCGAGCTTTTCGTGCAGCTTCACTGAGGCGCTGTCGGGGTGGCCGTCGCCGATAACCGCGATGATCTGGCGGAAGCCCGCCGCCTCGACCGCCGCGACCAGGCTTTGCATCAGCTTGCGGCCGACGCCCTGGCCCTTGGCTTCAGGCGCGACATAGACCGAATCCTCGACGATGAAGCGGTAGGCCGGGCGCGGCCGGAAGGCGCCGGCATAGGCATAGCCGAGCACGGTGCCGTTCTTTTCGGCCACCAAATAGGGAAAGCGGCCGGCCGCAAGCGCGTCGAATCGCGCGCCCATCTCGGCGCGGCCGGGCGGCTTCAGTTCGTAGCTCGACGTACCGTTTGTCACCGCGTCGGCATAGATTTCGGTGATGGCGTCGAGGTCGGCCGAGGCCGCCGTTCGAATCACGATATTGCTCATTCTCTATGCAAGGCCTTTCATCTGCCTTCGATAACAGCAAAGGCCGGCGCAAAAGAAAAGGGCGGCCGTTGGGCCGCCCTTTCCAAACTCTATGGTCCAGCTCAGATCATGATTAGCGGCGGTCGCCCATGAACTGCAGCAGGAACATGAACAGGTTGATGAAGTCGAGATAGAGCCTCAGGGCACCCATGATGGCCTTGCGGCCGGCGACATCCGAAGCGTCGCCCTCGAAATACATCTCCTTGATGTTCTGCGTGTCGTAGGCGGTGAGGCCGGCGAAAATCAGCACGCCGATCGCCGAAACGGCGAAGGACAGCGCCGACGACTGCAGGAAGATGTTGATCACCATGGCGATGATCAAGCCGAACACGCCCATGATCAGGAACGAGCCCATCGCCGTCAGGTCGCGCTTGGTCGTGTAGCCGTAGAGCGACAGCGCACCGAAGGCGGCGGCGGTAGCGAAGAAGGTCTGCGAAATGCTGGCCGTGGTGTAGACCAGGAAGATCGACGACAGCGACAGACCGACGAGGCCGGCATAGATCCAGAATGTCGTCTGCGCCGCCGAAACGCTCATCGACTGGACGCGGAACGACAGGAAGAACACGGCGGCCAGCGGCGCCAGCATCACCACCCAGCGCAGCGGCGAACCGAAGATGGCGTAGCCGAAGGAGGTCAGCATCTCGCCGCTCGGCAGCGTTGCGACCGCCGAGGCCGGATCGGTTGTGGTGGCCAGCATGATCGTGCCGACGGCGGCAAGGCCGGTGATGAGGAGGCCAAGCCCCATCAGATTGTAGACCTTGACCATATAGGCGCGCAGGCCCTGATCGATGTCGACGGCGGCGCCGGGCACGGCGCGCGTCTGGAAGTTGCGAATGGGATCAGCCATTGTAGTCCTCTATTGCTTCTGCCCCGTCCGGTGTCGGGTCCACCCGGACCCAGGCGCCGCTGGCAGGGCTCCAGCATGCCTGTGGCGAAATATGATGGTTATTCGCGTCAAGAACAAGACCGTAACCGGATGTAACGGTTCGTGAGAGACCGAAATGCCGATTCCCCGGCTTTTGCGAACCGCATCCTTACCAAGATTTAATCCGAGATGCTTGCCCGGGACCAGGCATCACAGGTTGCGCAACACCGGCGCAGCCTTGTGGCCGAGCACCCGCCAGGTGCCGGCGAGACCTATGCCGACGGTGATGACGAGCGAAAACAGAATGGTCGCAACCGCCACCTCGGGCATGAAATGCGATGGCAATGTCATGATGCGCGCGACCACGAACCAGGCGGCGGCGCTGCCGGCGGCCAGCGCAAAGATCGCGGTGGCGAGCCCGATCAGCATGTATTCGAGCGAGAAGGCTGATATCAGCGTCGTCCGCGTCGCGCCCAACGTCTTCAGCACCACCGCATCATGGATGCGCGCCCGGTTGCCGGCGGCAAGCGCGCCGGCCAGCACCAGCACCGAGGCGATCAGCGCCACCCCGGCCGCGGCGCGGATCGCCGTGCCGAGCTGGCCGACCAGCCGGTTGACGATCTCGAGCGCGTCCTTGACGCGCACGGTCGTCACCGCCGGGAAGGCGCGGGTGACGGCATTGAGGATGCGCGCGTCGTCGGCCGTCGAGGCGTTCTTTTCGGTCAGGGTCGCCATCCAGCCATGCGGCGCGCCGGCAAATGTGTTGGGCGAGAACACCATGACGAAATTGATGCCCATCGTTTCCCACTCGACCTGGCGGAAACTGGCGATCCTGGCCGTCACATTGCGGCCGAGCACATTGACGGTGACGGTGTCGCCGAGCTTCAACCCGATTTCCTTGCCTTCCCTGGCCGAAAACGAGACCAGCGGTTCGCCGGAATAAGTTTCCGGCCACCAGCTGCCCTCGGTCAGCGTCGCGTTTTCCGGCTGCTTCGCGTCATAGGTCAGGCCGCGATCGCCTTTCAGCACCCAGGCGCCCTCCGCCGGCACCTTGACCTTGTCGACATCGATGCCGTTGAGCGCCATCACCCGCCCGCGCAGCATCGGCACCTTGGCCAGTGTCCCCGAAGGCGCTTGCCTGCCGATCAACGTGGAGAACGCATCGACATCGCTGCTCTGGATGTCGACGAAGAAGAAGTTCGGCGCCTGCTCCGCCAGGCCGCCGGAGATCTGCCGCCGCAGATTGCCGTCGATCAGCGCCAGCGTCACCAGCAGCGTCAGCCCGAGCCCAAGCGACAGCACCACCGATGGCGTCAAGGCGCCGGGCCGATGGATGTTGCCGATTGCAAGTCTGAGCGCCACAAAGCGCACACGCGGGCTCTTCCTCGCCGCCCATTGCACCAGCGCGCCGACGAGGCGCAGCACCAGGAAGGCGAAGATGGTGGCGCCGACGAAGATCGAGGCGATGCGCTGGTCGCCGGAAAACAGGATGGCGAGCGCCGCCAGCAGCAGCGCGATGCCGAGGGCCGAGGCGATATAGATCGGACGCGGAAAGCCGCGGCCTTCCAGGCCCATTTCCCGGAACAGCGCTGTCGCCGGCACGTCGCGGGCGCGGCCGAGCGGCAGCAGCGCGAAGGCAAGCGTCACCAGCAAACCGAACAGCGCCGCCATGGCGAGCGCGCCGGGATAGAAGCCGCCTTGCGCCGGCACCGGAATGACGGACTGAAGTGCCGCACTCGCCACGAACGGCATCAGCGCCCCGAGCAGGAGGCCGAGCACGATGCCAAGGGCGGCGATGATCAGGATCTGCACGAGATAGACGGTAAAGACGAAGCCGCCGGAAGCGCCCAGGCTCTTGAAGGTGGCGATGACGCCGCGCTTGCCGTCGAGATAGGCGCGCACCGCATTGGCCACGCCGACGCCGCCGACCACCAGCGCCGTCAGCCCTACCAGCGTCAGGAACTGCGAGAAGCGTTCGATGTTGGAGGACAGCGCGGGTGCGGCATTGCTTCGCGTGCGTATCGACCAGCCAGCCTCGGGAAAATCCCTGGCCGCCTCGTCCTGGATGGCCTTCAGCCGCGCCTCGTCGGCGTTGGCGGGCAGCCGGATCTTGTAGGCATTTTCGACCAGGCTGCCCGGCTGGACCAGGCCGGTGGCAGCAAGGCCCTCGGTCGAGATCATCAGCCTTGGCGCGAAGCCGAAACCGTCGGACACGGCATCGGGCTCGTTGACCAGCCTGGCGCGCAGTTCGAAGGTGGCGGTGCCGAGCTTCAGCCGATCGCCGAGCTTGAGATGCAGGCGTTCGAACAGCAGATCCGGTGCCGCCGCGCCGAAGACGCCGGATTGCTCGCCGAACAATTCCTGCTTTGTCAGCGCCGGCTCGGTTTCCAGCACGCCATAGAGCGGATAGGCCTCGTCGACCGCCTTGGCCTCGACCAGCGCCTGGTCCGAGCCGTCGGCCAGGCGCGCCATCGAGCGCATGCTGGCGGCGCGCGAAATGACGCCCAGCCCGTTGAGGAAGCCGCGCTCGGCCTGGCTGGCGTCACGCTGGTTGATCTGGAAGCGAAGGTCGCCGCCGAGCAGCGTCTGGCCCTGGCTGGCGACACCGGCACTGATCGAGCGGGCCACCGAATTGACGCCGCCGATCGCCGCGACACCAAGCGCGATACAGGCGAGGAAGATCAGGAAGCCGGACAGGCCGCCACGCATCTCGCGCAGCGAGAAGCGGACCGCAAGCTTCAGCGTCCGGGCCAGGGGCATCAGGCGATGACCTTGACCGGGTCCGGCGCCTCGATCCGGCCGGAGCGCATCGAGACCTGACGCGAGCAGCGCGCCGCGAGTGCCGGATCATGGGTGACCAGCACCAGCGTCATGCCGCGCTCGGCCGCCTTGGCGAACAGGAGATCGGCGACCTGCCGCCCCGTCGCCTGGTCGAGATTGCCTGTCGGCTCGTCGGCGATCAAAATGCGCGGCGACGGCGCCAGCGCCCGGGCGATGGCCACGCGCTGCTGTTCACCGCCGGAGAGTTCGCCGGGATAGTGGGTGACGCGGTCGGAGAGACCCACCGCCGCCAGCTCCCGTTCGGCCACCGAAAACGGATCGGCGTGGCCGGCCAGCTCCAGCGGCACCGCGACGTTTTCCAGCGCCGTCATATTGGGGATGAGGTGAAAGGACTGGAACACGATGCCAATGTTTCGGCCACGAAACGAAGCCACCTGATCCTCACTTTTGCCGTTGAGCAGCTCGCCGGCTATTCGTACCGTACCCGAATCGACCCCCTCCAGGCCGGCCAGCACCATCAGCAATGTCGACTTGCCGGACCCCGAAGGGCCGACTATGCCGGTCGCCTCGCCACGCGCCACCTCAAGGCTGACGCCCTTCAGCACGTGGACGGATGAAGCGCCTTCGCCGAGCGTCAGCGATACGTCTTTCAGCGCGATGACGGCTTCTGTCAAAATGAATGTATCCTATATGGAACTTTGGAGGCTCTGCTTCTCGCAAGCCCTCGCCGGAAGAATTTCTTGTCATATGGGGCCTGCCGCATGTCTTTCAAACGTCCGATCGCCGCAGGCCTGATCCTTTTCCTCGCCATTTGCGGCGCCATTTCGTCGTCGCGGGCCGAGCCCTTCAAGATCGTCGGCTTCGGTGACAGCCTGATGGCGGGCTTCGGCCTTGGACCCGATCAGGGGTTCACCGACAAGCTCCAGGCCGCACTTCGTGCCAAAGGCCATGACGTGACCGTCGCCGATGCCGGCGTCTCCGGCGACACCACCAGCGGCGGCCTGGCCCGGCTCGACTGGTCGGTGCCGGACGGCACGCAGTTGGTCATCCTCGAACTTGGCGCCAACGACATGCTGCGCGGCATCGCACCCGACATCACCAGGAAGAACCTCGACGAGATGCTGGGCAAGCTTAAACAGCGCAAGATCCCCGTCCTGGTCGCCGGCATGCGCGCCGCGCCCAATCTCGGCGCCGATTACCAGGCCGCCTTCGACGCCATCTTCCCGGACCTGGCGAAGAAATACGATGTCGCGCTCTATCCGTTCTTCCTCGAAGGCGTCGCCGGCCAGCCCGGCCTGCAGCTCGAGGATGGCTTGCATCCGAACGTCAGGGGCGTCGACCGGATGGTCGAGCGCATCCTGCCGACGGTCGAGAAGGCCATCGCGGCAGTGCCGAAAGCTTCGTGAGGGGACTGGAACAACTTCCGTTACGGAAACTTTAGTTAAGACCTGCGACCAACAAACCACTTGCTCCATTTGATTATCGATGATTCGCTACGGGTGACAGTTTCGATTCGAGGAAGGGAGGCTTTTCATGCCGCGTCTTTTCACCGCCCTCGAAATTCCGCGTGATGCTGCCCTTTCGCTGTCCCTGCTCAGGGGCGGCCTGCCCGGCGCCCGCTGGATCGATGTCGAAAACTACCATCTGACGCTGCGCTTCATCGGCGATGTCGAGGGCCATGTCGCCGACGAGATCGCCAACGCGCTCGACCGCGTGCAGCGGCCGTCCTTCTCGCTGACCCTGTCGGGTGTCGGTGCTTTCGGCCAGAAAAAGCCGCATGCGGTGTGGGCCGGCGCATCCGCCTCGCCCGATCTGGCAGCCCTTCAGGGCGAGATCGAGCGCATCTGCCAGCGGCTTGGCATCCCCGCCGATCCGCGCAAGTTCATGCCGCATGTGACGCTGGCGCGCCTGCGCAATTCGAGCCCGCTGGATGTCGCCCAATATCTGTCGGCGCGCGGCAATTTCTCGACGCTGCCCTTCCGCATCGGTCGCTTCGTCTTGATGTCGTCGCGCGATTCGGTCGGCGGCGGCCCTTACATCGTCGAGGAGGCCTGGTCGCTGTCGGGCACCGACGCCCGCGCGGCAAGCCGCGTCGCCAGCGCCTCCGACGCTTCACGGATCATGCGGTAGACCTCGGCGAAGGCCTCCTTCCCGTCATAGTAGGGATCCGGCACGTCGCGCGCCTTGCCCTGCGCGAACTCCAGGAACAGGTACACCCGGTCGCGCATCGCCGCGGGCGCCAGCGCTTTCAGATCGGCGACATTCGACCGGTCCATGCCGAGAATGAGGTCGAAGCGGGAAAAGTCCTCCCGCATGACCTTTCGCGCCCGCTGTGCGGAAATGTCGATGCCGTGATGCACGGCAATCGCCATCGAGCGCGGGTCGGGCGCCGAGCCGACCTCCCAGCCGCCTGTGGCTGCCGAATCGAGCAGCATATCGCGATCCCCACCACGCTCCGCCCAGACAGCGCCAAAGATGCCCTCGGCAAGCGGCGACCGGCAGATGTTGCCGAGGCAGACGAAAAGAATGGAATTTATGGGCTTCGCGTTCATCGATCCGACGCTATGGTGACGACTTCAGAGACTGTTTCGAAATTCGCTCTGGCGAGTCATATGGTGGTGGTTTCGAGAACCGGAGCGGAGCGGACATTTAGGTCCTGAGCACAGTTCTACTGCGACGCAGTAGAACGGGGAAGCGCAGAAAACGCCATCAGATGGCCGCCAGAGTAGAGTTTCCAAACAGTCTCAGTCGAAATAGCACGGGAAACCGACATGACGAGAGAGAAACTGGACAGGCAAGCCGCCGAAGCAGCGTTGACCGGCCTCGATGGCTGGGCGCTGGCACAGGATGGCGGCTCGATCAGCCGCACCTTCACCTTCAAGAATTTCTCCGAGGCCTTCGCCTTCATGACCCGCGTCGCGCTAGCCGCGGAGAAGATGGACCATCATCCCGACTGGTCGAACGTCTACAAAACGGTCGACGTGACCTTGAACACCCATGATGCCGGCGGCGTGACGGCACTCGACATCGAACTGGCCAAGAAGATGAACCGCTATTTCGGGTAGGTGGTGGAAGCGTGCCGACGCAACCTCGGGCTTCGTCATCCACGGGCGGAGCGGGAGCGAAGCGGACGCGCAGACCCGAGGATCCATGCCGCGACGTCTGTGGACGCCGCAGCGGAGCAGAATTCGGCACCGCTGCGTCGCTTTGTCGGGGCGTGGCTGTAGGTGCCGCACCCCGGCTTCGTCATCCACGGGCGGAGCGGGAGCGAAGCGGACGCACAGACTCGAGGATCCATGCCGCGACCTTCGTGGAGGCCGCAGCGGAGCAGAATTCGGCACCGCTGCGTCGCTTTTAGGTCGCGGCATGGATTCTAGGGTCTGCGCCGCGTCGCTTCGCTCCTTGCTTCGCCCTAGAATGACGAAGGGAGGGGCGACTGCCCGCAGAGCGTCCCCCCATTTGGTGCTGCAAAGCTCGATTTCGATTTCCAGCACCGGAAATGGCCGCGCATCTTGCAGTCGGGTTCACCTTTCACCACATTTTCATCCGCGAGCGGGCGCCAGGACGCGCATGTGCCTCGCGAGGAGAGGTTAATGGCGCGAGAATCCGGTTTTGATTTCTTCGGCTTTGGCGACAAGCTGGCCGGCGAGGGCGAAGTGCGCGAGAAATTCTGGCGCACGGCCAAGAAGGCCGCCCGGCAGATCCCGTTCATGGAAGACGTCGTCGCCGCCTACTACTGCGCCATGGACAAGAACACGCCGCTGCGCGCCAAGGGCATATTGGTGGCGGCACTGGGCTATTTCGTCCTGCCGGTGGACCTCATCCCCGACTTCATCTTCGGCCTTGGCTTCACCGACGACATCGCCGTGCTGACCGCCGCGATCACCGCCGTCAGTGCCCACATCACGCCGGCGCATCGCCAGGCCGCCAGGGACGCCATTGCCGACAAGGGCTGAACGAAGCGGCCGTGTAGAGAGGCAAGGGCTACCTCGAGGCGGATCAAACCCACCGCCGCACCCGCCCCTTGTAGGAACGATACGCATCGCCGAATTTACGCTCCAGATAGCGCTCCTCGCGTGCGACGACGCCGGTATTGATCACCCACAGCAGCGGGACGACCAGCCCGATGGCCCAAAAACTTCCCGCCGCGACGCCCAGGCCGAGATAGATGAGGGTCGTTCCCAGATAAAACGGATTCCTGGTTCGCCGGTAGATCCCGTCGACGACCAGCGCCGTCGTCGGCAGGGTCGGCGGAATGTTGGTGCCGGCGGCTTGGAAGCGCCCCGCCGCCATGAAGATGATGACGAAGCCGCACATCGCGAGCACGGCCCCGCCAATGTAGCGTGCGGAAGCCTGCCCGGCCATGAACGGGAGCGGGATGATCGCTTCGAGCACCGCTGCCGCCACCAGGAAGCCGAGAAAGATCAAGGGAGGCAGAGCGATGACCCCGGCCACGTCGGGCGTGCCGGCCTCCCCGCCACCCGATTGCCGCGTCGGCGCGGCACCGTCGGCCAACGTCCGCATGGCAACACGAATACCGAATATTATCGACAGCACGATCGCTCCGCCCGCCAGGATCAGGACTGTCTCGGAAATGGCCATGACCGAAGAAACCCCATGCGAGGTCATCGAGGCGCCAGAACGCCTGGAACGAAAGCGGCCATTCTACAGCGTGGAGGGAAATTCGTCACCCGTCCTGCAAGCCAGGACTGCTGCGGGACCTGGTTTGAAAAGTCAAACTCTTGCCGCTTTCGTGGCCTCCAAGTCGCCGAAGGGACGTCGCGCCGGCCGCTGACAAGGCGGCGGCGCGGGAATGGCGGCGGTTTCCTGGGGTGAGCGTCCTTTTCTCAAGGGAAATTCACCGTTTGGTAACCCAGATTAAATCAAAATGAAGCGACGGCAGGACGCCAGGCGGCCCGCCTCCGCACCATTTGGAATACGGGAAAGACGATGCGCGGATTGATAGCTATTGTTTCGGGTCTGGCCCTGGCGGCCTCGGCAGTGCCGGCGCTGGCGCAGCAGGCGACCAAGATCGGCCAGCACAATGCCTGGGGCACCTATAGCTACCAGGCATCGGGCGGCAAGGTCTGTTATGTGCTGACCGTGCCGACCGACAAGCAGCCGCCGACGCTCGACCATGGTGACATGTTCTTCTTCGTCAGCCAGCGGCCCGGCCAGCAGGTGTCCTACGAGCCGCAGTTCATTGCCGGCTACAATTTCCAGGAAGGTTCGAAGGCCACCGTCACCATCGACAAGAAGTCTTTCTCGATGTTCACGCGCGGCAAGTCGGCCTGGGTCGAGAACGCCGCCGAGGAGCCGGTTCTGATCGCCGCCATGAAGACCGGCACCGACATGAAGGTTTCGGCGAAGTCGGGGCGCGGCAACCCGACCTCCTATGTCTTCTCGCTGAAGGGCATTTCGGCGGCACTGTCCTCGATCGCCAAGTGCAAATAGGCGAACCTTGCTTTTGAAAACGAAGGGCCGGCCCGCGGAGCCGGCCCTTTTGCTTTTCAGGCCAGGCGTTGTTCCGGCGCTGCCTCCGCCCGCCGCCGCCGGATTGCCTCGGCGATGAAGACCCGCGACAGCGCGTGATAGAGCGGCTCGTGCGAGATCATGCGCGCCGTGCCATAACCCAGCATGGAGGCCAGCATCAGGGCGATGACATTGTCGTGATTGCCGGTCATCTCCAGGATGATGACGAAGGCCGTCATCGGCGCCTGCACAACGCCGGCGAAATAGCCGGCCATGCCGAGCAGCGCCGCGGCCCCTGTGCTGGCGCCGAAGACGAGGCCGAGCGAACTGCCGATGCCGGCGCCGACCGCCAGCGATGGGGCGAAGATGCCGCCGGGAATGCCCGACACCATCGACAGCAGCCCGGCCAGGAACTTTTCGGCAAAGAACAACCATGGCAAGGGCGTACCTTCGACGGCGCCCCGCGCCTGCACATAGCCGGTGCCGAAGGTCAGCCCGCCCGACACGATGCCGATCACCGCCACGCCGAGCCCGCAGATGGCGGCCACCAGCAGAGCGCGCTGCAAGGGCTGGTGCGCGTGCCAGCGCCGAATCCGCCGCGTTATCTTCAACGCCAGCAGCGAGAACAGCGCGCCGAAGCCGCCGCCGATGACGCCGCAGCCAAGCACCAGGGGCCAGTCGGTGGTAAACGCGATCGTCTCCTTCGAGACGCCGAAATAGGTATAGTTGCCAAGCAGGCCAAGCGAGGCGAGGCCGGCCAGGATCACGGCCGTCAGCACCAGCCCGTTGGTGCGTGCCTCATAGGTGCGGCCCATTTCCTCGATGGCGAAGACGATGCCGGCCAGCGGCGTGTTGAAGGCCGCCGCGATACCGGCGGCCGAACCGGCCAGGATCAGGCCGCGCGCCTGCGCCATGCCGCCCCAGCGCGCCGCCTGCAGCATCAGCGAGGCGCCGACCTGCACGGTCGGGCCCTCACGGCCGATCGAGGCGCCGCAGAACAGGCCGACGATGGTCAGCGCAATCTTGCCCGCCACCAGCCTGAGCGACAGGATATGGCCGCGGTCGTCATCGTCGCGCAGATGCCGCGCCGCGATCGCCTGCGGAATGCCGCTGCCTTGCGAGCCGGGAAAGAAGGCATGGGCGAGCCACGCGCACAGCACGAAACCCAGCGGCGTGACGATGAGCGGCAGATAGAAACGCCAACCGCCCCCATCGCCCGTCATCAGGTGGAACAGGCCTTGGGCCTTGTCGGCCAGCACCGCGAACAGCACACTGATCACACCGATGCCGACGGCGCCGGCCCAGAACACCAGGCGCGGCAGCCAGACGCGCCGGGAACCCCACATCGCGCGCGAACGCCGCAGCATGGGGTATTTTCGCGATATGCCGGCCATGTCGGTCCTCTCGACGGAACCTCAGCCCTAACACAGGCATGACGTCGATCAAGCCTGTCGGATCAAGGCGCTGCCTCGAGGAAACGGGTAACTCGCCGGCTGAGGTTGTTCCTGCAGAGGGCACGAGCCCATGCAGCGATTGGCAGGGCTACGCGTGAAGATATTCCCGCCGGCTCCTGCGCCGGCGGGAGCAGTCGCGGGCTCAGATCTCACATGGCCATTTTTTCGCATTCCGCCTGGGCTTTCTTGGTCGATGTGTCGCTCATGTACGCCTTGCCCTTGGCGTCGGTCATCAGCATCATGCAGTGCTTGATCGGCTTCGCCATCTTCATCATCTCGGCACCCATCTTCGCGTCCGGTGTCATGGTGCCCATGTGTCCGTCCGGCATGATCGCCGTCACCTGACCGCCCTTCATCATAGTCATCGTGCCCATCGCGTCTTCAGCAAATGCCTGCGAGGCGGAAAGGCCGACGAGTCCGGCAAGGAGGGCGATCTTGATCGAGTTCATTTTGCATACTCCCGTTCTGCAAGGGCATGATTGCCCGCTTTGGATTTCGGGGCCGAGACGGGAATCGTTACGGCAACACGGTTATGTGATCGGTTCCTGTGCGGAGGAATGAAGGGGCTTGAGGCTGGCAGTCAGTCGCAGCGGGCCGTTGTCATGGGTCAAACTGATTGGCCGAGATGAACTCGCATCAAGGGCAGAGATGGTCCGCCGACCAACAACAAGGCGATCGAAACACTGTCGGCGCCCAGGGCTTATGGTCCATCCGGCATGACTCCGCGCTCAACCTGTGCTATGCGCCGCGCTTCATATCAGGCACGATGCGTGAAATCGGCCGCAAACCGCTTATATCTGTGCAACCATGACCCTTTCATTCGACCTTACCGCCGAAGGCGCCCGTGACGCGTTGCGCGCCCGCGCCGTGCCGGCCGAAAAACCGTCGCTGATCGGCCTGACGCGCGCCGAACTCGGCGAGGCGCTCGTCGCGTCCGGCATCGTGCCGGAGCGCCAGGCAAAGATGCGCGCCCAGCAGCTTTGGCACTGGATGTATGTGCGCGGCGTTTCCGACTTCGCCGGCATGTTCAATATCTCCAAGGATCTGCGCGCCGAACTGTACAAGCATTTCACGGTTGCAAGGCCCGAAATCGTCGAGGAGCAGATCTCCGCGGACGGTACCCGCAAGTGGCTGTTCCGCTTTCCGCCGCGCGGCGCCGGCCGGCCGGTCGAGATCGAGACCGTCTATATTCCCGAAGAAGGCCGCGGCACGCTCTGCATCTCCTCGCAGGTCGGCTGCACGCTGACCTGCTCGTTCTGCCACACCGGCACGCAGAAGCTGGTGCGCAACCTCACCGCTGAGGAAATCCTCGCCCAACTGCTCACCGCGCGCGACCGGCTGGGCGACTTCCCCGACCGTGACACGCCTGACGGCGCCATCGTGCCGGCCGAGGGCAGAAAAGTGTCCAACATCGTCATGATGGGCATGGGCGAGCCGCTCTACAATTTCGAGGCGGTGAAGAAGGCGCTGCTGATCGCTTCCGACGGCGACGGGCTGTCGCTGTCGAAGCGCCGCATCACGCTGTCGACCTCCGGCGTCGTGCCGGAAATCTTCCGCACCGGCGAGGAGATCGGCGTCATGCTGGCGATCTCGCTGCACGCCACCAATGACGACCTGCGCGATCTGCTGGTGCCGATCAACAAGAAGTACCCGCTGAAGGAACTGATCGCCGCCTGCCGCGCCTATCCCGGCCTGTCGAACGCCAAGCGCATCACCTTCGAATATGTGATGCTGAAGGACGTCAACGATTCCATCGAGGACGCCAAGGGCCTGATCAAGCTGCTCAAGGGCATTCCGGCCAAGATCAACCTGATCCCGTTCAACCCATGGCCCGGCACCAACTACCAGTGCTCGGACTGGGAGACGATCGAGAAGTTCGCCGACTACATCAACAATGCCGGCTATGCCTCGCCGATCCGCACGCCGCGCGGCCGCGACATCCTCGCCGCCTGCGGCCAGCTGAAGTCGGAATCGGAGCGCATGCGCAAGGTCGACCGGCTGGCGCTGGAAGCGATGATGATCGCGGGGCACGGCGAGGCGTGAGCCGTCTCGTCGCCGGGCTCAAGCGCATCGCCATCATAGCAGTCGGTTATGTCGCCGCCGTGCTGACCTCGATCCTGGTGCCTGTGCTGCTGATCACTCTTATGGAAGGGATCGAATACGGCAACTGGTCCATGGTCTTCGCCTTCGACTGGCTGGGTTCTTTCCCGCTCGCCGTGTTGACCGTGGCGATCTGCGCGCTGCTGATCGTCGGCCCGGCGATCTTTGTCGCCGAACGGCTGTCGCTTCGCGGGTGGTTCTACTTTGCCGTCACAGGCGCGATCACGTCGATCGCATTTGGTGTTTTCATCCCGGGCTCGGCCGGGGGGTTCGTTTTCAATCCGGGCTTTCTCGGGTTTCTGGCCACGGCCGGCACGGCCGCGGGTTCGGTCTACTGGCTTCTGGCTGGGTGCAAGTCTGGTCAGCGAATACAGCGAGATCCGCGATGACCCGTCTCGTCACCTATCTCGTCCGCCTTGCCACCATCCTGTTCGGCTATGCCGTCGCCTCGCTGGCGGCGAGCGCCTTCCTCAACGTCCTGTTCCTGGCCTCGCTCGGCTACTCACCCGCGCATGCACAGCCGGCGACGACGGCTTCGCTGTATTTCTCGATCCCCTTCGTCGCCCTGTTCGTCGCCTATTTCGCCTTCATGCCTTCGGTGATCGTCATCCTGGCTGCCGAAATCCTCGGCCGGCGCGACTGGCTCTACTATGCGCTGGCCGGCGCGGTGGTGGCGGGTGTCTTCCTCGGCCTCGTCGATCACGCCCGCGATTCCACCTTCGCGGTCACCGACACCAGCGCCATCCTGGCGGTGATCGGCGGCGGCATGGTCGGCGGCATCTTCTATTGGCTGAGCGCCGGGCGCTGGGCCGGAAGCTGGTGGCAGGGCGAGGCCAGCCCGCGGTCCCGAACCGAGGGATAGCGGCCCTATTTCGCCTGCGCTGTCAGTATTTTGAGCGCGAAGGCCGAGAACACGCCGGCGAAGAGATAATCGACCACCCGCGTGACGCGCGGGCTGGCCTTCATCGCCGCGGAGAATTTCTCCGCCGCCAGCACCATCGGCGCCGTCACCGGGATCGACAGCACGATGAACATCAGCCCAAGGAAAAACAGTTTTCCCGGCGCGTTCGGGTCGTGCGCGGAGACGAACTGCGGCAGGAAGGTCATGAAGAACAGGATGATCTTCGGATTGAGCAGGTTGACGCCGAGCCCCGCCGCCCAGCAGCGCAGCAGCGAGATTTGCGGTCCTGTCTTCTTCTCCGGCGAAAAAGCCGAGCCCTTGGCGATCGCCTGCCAGGCCAGGAAGACGAGATAGCCGGCGCCAAAGACCTTGAGGGCGAAGAAAGCCATCGGCGAGGCGACGATCAGCGCCGAGACGCCGACCACCACCAGCGTGGTGTGGATCAGCGTGCCGCACAGCGCGCCGGCCATCGAGGCAAAGCCGGTGGCGCGCCCCTGGCTCAGCGTGCGCGAAACGAACAAGGTCATGTCGGGACCGGGCGTGATCGCCAGGATCACGGTGGCGATGGCGAACTGGATCAGTGTGGCGGCATCGGGAATGAAAGACATGGAAGGCCCCGGGGAAGACCCGGAGCCTATACAAGATGCGTCGCGCCGGCGCCAGATGCGAGGCTGGCGTATCCTCCGGCAGCAGGGGTTAAGCCGCCGACTGGTCGATCTCGGCCAGGGCGACGGCCGCCGCCATTCCGGTCAGCAGGATCTGATCGATCGGCTTGGGGCGGCCAAGGAAATAACCTTGCGCCTCGTTGCAGCCCTCGATTTGCAGGATGGTGAGCTGGACATGGGTCTCGACGCCTTCGGCGAGCACAGGAATATCGAGGCTGCGCCCCAGCGTCAGCACGGCGCGGATGATCGCCTTGGCCTGCGGGCTGCGCTCGACATCGGCCATGAAAGAGCGGTCGAGCTTGATCTTGTCGAACGGGAACGAGCGCAGCGTGTCGAGTGAGGAATAGCCGGTACCGAAATCGTCGATGGCGATCGTCACGCCCAGCGCCTTGATCTGACGCAGCACGTGCAAGGTGCGCACCTTGTCGGCGACGATCGTTGATTCGGTCAGCTCGAGTTCGAGGCGCCTCGGCGACAGGCCGGTCTCGACCAGGATCTGGTGGACGAGCTTGGCGAGATCGGCATGGGCGAACTGCACCGGCGACAGATTGACCGCGATCTTGTGGCCATTATCCCACGAGGCTGCCTGCCGGCATGCGGTGCGCAGCACCCACTCGCCGATTGCCAGGATCGAGCCGTTCTCCTCGGCGATCGGAATGAATTCGGCGGGCGGGACCATGCCGTGCACGGGATGGGTCCAGCGCAGCAACGCCTCGTAGCCGCAAGTGGCGCCGGTCTGAACCGAGGTCTGCACCTGATAGTGCAGCGAAAGCTCGCCGCGCTCGATCGCCTGGCGAAGGTCGGTGGCCAGCGCGCGGCGCGCCCGCGCCGTCTCGTCCATGGCCGATTCGTAGAAGCAGACGGCCCGCGTCACGTCGTTCTTGGCCCGGTACATGGCCAGGTCCGCATTGCTGACCAGCCTCTCCCGGTCGGCCCCGTCACGCGGATGGACGGCGACGCCGATGCTGGCACCGGTGACGATCTCGAAATCATCGATCCGCAAGGGCTGGAACAAGGATTTTTCCAGCCGCGACACCAGGCCGAGCAGCTCGTTCTGGTCCTTGAAGCGCTTGATGGCGGCAAATTCGTCGCCGCCGAGCCGGGCGACGAACTCGCCGTCTCCGGCCAGCTTCGCCAGCCGGCGGGCAATGATCTTGAGCGCCTGGTCGCCGGCCGCGTGTCCCCTGAGGTCGTTGATTTCCTTGAAACGGTCGAGATCGATGACGATGACGGCGGTCATCGTCTCCTCATCCTCCCGCTCGATCTCATGGTCGAGGCGGTCGTTGAAGGAGACCCGGTTGGCAAGACCGGTGAGCGCGTCGTTGAGGGCAAGATGCTGCAGCCGCTCGAAGCTCTCCAGCCGGCCGCGTTCGTCGATCAGATAGCTGGCGAAGCCGGTGGCCGCGACGATCAGGCCGACCACGGCGACAGCAACGGCCATGGCTTCGAGAATGTCGGGATTGGTGCCGGTGGTGATGAAGGAGAGCGGCGTCACTGCCACCGCCGCCATCGCCGTGAAATGCAGGCCGACGATCGCCAGCACCAGCAGCCCGATGCCGAGATAGTGAGACCAGCGGTACGGCCGGCGCATCGCCTGGCCGATCGCCAAGGCGGAGAATGCCACGGCGATCAGCAGCGACGCGACGACATAACGAGCGTCCCACTCGACGATGCCGGCCACGTGATAGGCCATCATGCCGGTATAATGCATGGCCGAGATCGCCAGTCCGACGAGGCACCCTCCCCATTCCGGCGCCAGACCGCGGCTTTTGTCCAGGGCAAGGCCGAAGCCCGCCCCGGTTCCGGCGATGGCGAGGACCAGGGATATCATGGTGAGCGCCGGATCGAAGGTGATCGGCGCGCCGGGCTGATAGGCCAGCATGGCGATGAAATGCGTGCACCAGATCGAGGAACCGGCCGCGACCGCGGTCAGGAACAGCCATCCCCGCATCTGCACGCCAACGGTTTTGCGGACGCGGTCCAGCAGGCCGATGGTCACCCAGCAGCCGGTGACGCACATCAGCGCCGCCAGCAGGACAAGCCACAGATTATGCTCCGTGACGATGCATGATATAACGCGCATCAGGAATGACCCAAGCCCGAGGGTGCCCGTGACGAACGGGCAAAAGCCGCTTCGGCCGGTCGCGGCCAATGCAACTCTGTCTCGCTGGTTTAGCGGAAGGACATGAAAACTTGCTTAAATCCTCGGCATAAATGCAGCCCATGATTGTAGCCGGTTGTTTCCCCAGAACATGATCCCGAAAAACATGCCTCGGGCCTGACCCGGGGTGGGAACCGGTTTTCGACAGAACGTCTTCCAGCGCGCCGCCTTGCCGTGCGCTGGATCAGCGATCTGGTGCCGCGCGTGCTTGCTCGCTTTGCCGTTCCTGCTAAAAGGCGCTCCGACAATCCGTGACGCCCTTGTTTCAAGCGTCCGCCATCGACGGAGCAGAAATGTCCAAGACCAAAGACGTCAAGAAGGTCGTGCTCGCCTATTCCGGCGGCCTCGACACCTCCATCATCCTGAAATGGCTGCAGACCGAACTCGGGGCTGAAGTCGTCACCTTCACCGCCGATCTCGGCCAGGGCGGCGAGCTCGAGCCGGCGCGCCAGAAGGCCGAGATGATGGGCATCAAGGACATCCGCATCGTCGACGTGCGCGAGGAATTCGTCTCCGACTTCGTCTTCCCGATGTTCCGCGCCAATGCAGTCTATGAGGGCACCTACCTGCTCGGCACGTCGATCGCGCGACCGCTGATCTCCAAGCATCTGGTCGAGATCGCCAGGGAGACGGGCGCCGATGCGATCGCGCATGGCGCCACCGGCAAGGGCAACGACCAGGTGCGTTTCGAGCTTTCGGCCTATGCGTTGAACCCCGACATCAAGATCATCGCGCCGTGGCGCGACTGGTCGTTCAAGTCGCGCACCGATCTGATCAACTTCGCCGAGCAGCACCAGATCCCGGTGCCGAAGGACAAGAAAGGCGACGCGCCGTTCTCGGTCGATGCCAATCTTCTGCATTCGTCTTCCGAGGGCAAGGTTCTGGAAGACCCATGGGGCGAGCCGCCGGAATTCGTCCACCAGCGCACGGTTTCGCCGATGGACGCGCCGGACGCGGTCACCGAGATCGAAATCGAGTTCCTGAAGGGCGACCCGATCGCGCTCAACGGCAAGAAACTGTCGCCGGCGACGATGCTTGCGGCACTCAACGATCTTGGCCGCGACAATGGCATCGGCCGGCTCGATCTCGTCGAGAACCGCTTCGTCGGCATGAAATCGCGCGGCGTCTACGAAACGCCCGGCGGCACCATCCTGATTTCAGCGCACCGCGCCATCGAATCGATCACGCTCGACCGCGGTGCCGGGCATCTCAAGGACGAGTTCATGCCGCGCTACGCGGAATTGATCTACAATGGCTTCTGGTTCTCGCCCGAGCGCCTGATGCTGCAGGCGATGATCGACAAGAGCCAGGAAGACGTCGAGGGTACGGTGCGGCTGAAGCTCTACAAGGGCAATGTCATGGTCACCGGCCGCAAGTCGAAGAAGACGCTCTACTCGGACGCGCTGGTCACCTTCGAGGACGACCGCGGCGCCTACGACCAGAAAGACGCCGCCGGCTTCATCCGCCTCAACGCGCTCAGGCTGCGCACACTGGCGGCACGTAATCGTAATAAATAAGTTGGATGCGCAGCCCTACGCGCTCGATGTGAAATAGGAAATCCGGACGCCGGGTTCGATTGAGCCAAGTGAGTTGACCGGGGCGTTGGCTAACCGCAGCTTGGTGATTAGCAGGAAACGCTCATCGGTTCGTCATCCTGGGGCGCAGCAAGGAGCGAAGCGACGCAGCGCAGACCCCAGGATCCATGCCGGGATTCCCGAGCGCTGCTGCGGTGCAGAATCCGCTCCGCCTCACCCTACGGCTGACGTCATGGAATGGATCCCAGGGTCTCCGCGACGGAGCTTCGCTCCTGCTTCGCCCAGGGATGACGACGTTGAGGAGGCTTCAGCCAATCCCGAATGTCCGTGACGGTTCCATCGACAAGAAAGCCCGGCGCGTGGCCGGGCTCTTGTCAAACGGAAATCATCAATCCGCGTCGATCTCCGTGGCGATGCGGACGATGGCCTGCTGGTAGACGCTCGCGTCATTCCAGCCGGCAATAGCGCCTATGTTGGACTGAGCGCTCGCACCGGCCCGCCAGCCATGCGCCTTGAGGAAGTTGGCGGTGGACGCCAACGCAGTGGCCTTGTCGCGCAGGTTTCCGCCGCCCACGCCATACTTCAGGACATTTCCGGGCAGGAACTGCGTATGGCCAATCTCGCCATGCGCGGCGCCGACCGACGAAGCGCTCAAAGCGCCGCGATCAACCAGCTTCAGGGCTGCAATGGCATGCGGGTGAAAGAACTCCGGGCGGCGGCAATCATAGGCAAGCGTCAAAATGGCCGAGACCGTATTCTGGTTGCCCATGGATGAACCGAAGCCGGTCTCCATGCCCCAGATGGCCAGCAACACACCCGGCGACACGCCGTAGTTCCGTTCGATCTGGTCGAACAGCGCCGCGTTCGACTTCTTCAGCACACGGCCCTTGGAAATGATCGCGGACCCGCCACGGCGCTTCATGAAGGCGTCAACCGAGCCGCTGAAAGCCTTGTGAATGCCGCGGTCGACCGAGATCGTCCTTGTCGCGTAGGTGGCGCCGGCCAGAGCGGACAGACCCCTGGCGCCTACACCCTCGGCCTTGGCCTCAGCGGCGAACTCCGGCTTCCAGGCATCGAAGCCGGCACCGGTCTTGCCGCAGCTGGCCCCAGCCTGCGCGCCCGTCGCCAGCCCAAGCACCGCCACCACCGTGGCCGCAAAAATCCTACCCTTGGCAAGAAATGCCATGTTGTTCTTCTCCTGGTTGCCTGATTCACGTCCCATCTGCGAATTTGCCAGCGAAACGCGCACTTGTCACCGTCTGTGCCACAATGCTGGCGAATGCCGGGGAATTTGCCTACGATCAAGTGATTATTATGGCGAACGCGGCCGAGACTTGGCTGATCCATCTGCCGTGTTGCGGATTGGCGTCACCGCACGGAACGACGTTTGAAGGCCCGCGTTTTCGAAGCGACACTCCTCCCCGCAACGCCGAGACCGACATGAAACTCTTCGATTGCCCGCATTGCGGCCACCGTCTCTACTTCGAGAACGCGCAGTGCCTGAACTGCAACAGCCTCGTCCTCTACGATCCCGAGCATGCCCGCTTTGCCTTGTCGGGCGCGGACGGCACCTTCCATTGCACCAACGCCGATGAGTGCGCCTGCAACTGGATGGCGGAACCCGGACAGGGTTTTTGCCGCGCCTGCGTGCTGAACCAGTTGATTCCTGATCTCTCGGTCGACGGCAACCGCCGCCGCTGGATCCGGGTCGAGGCGGCAAAGAAGCGCGCCATCTATTCGCTGCTCGCCTTCGGCCTGCCGGTGGCGCCCAAGAAGAGCGCCACGGACGAGGTGGGCCTCGCCTTCGACTTCCTCGCCGATCCGATCGGCGGCGGCCCTGGCGGCGAACGCATCCTGACCGGCCATGACAATGGCCTGATCACGCTCAATGTCGCCGAGGCCGATTCAGCCGAACGCGAGAAGCGTCGGGTCGAGATGGGTGAAAACTATCGAACCCTGCTCGGTCACTTCCGCCATGAACTCGGCCATTATTACTGGGACCGCCTGATCCGCGACGATCCGCAAAGGCTTGACGCTTTCCGCGCCTTGTTCGGCGACGATCGCACCGATTACGAACGGGCGCTGAAGGCTTACTACGCCAACGGCGCACCTCCCGACTGGCAGCTAAGCCACATCTCGGCCTACGCCACCTCGCATCCCTGGGAGGACTGGGCCGAGACCTGGGCCCACCATCTGCACATCACCGACACCCTGGAGATGGTCCATGCGCTGAACTTTCCGCTTGGCCGGCTGGAGACGGTCGAAGCCAACGAGTTGCCGAAGGGCGACACCGGCGGCAGGCTGCAGGCGGCGCCCTCGGAGCCTGCGAACATACCGGAGCCCTTCGACAAGGTCCTTGCCCGCTGGCTGGTGCTGTCGGAGGCTTCCAATTCGATCAACCGTTGCATGGGCCTGCCCGATCTCTACCCCTTCGTCATTTCGGACGTGACAGCGCGAAAGCTGACCTTCGTTCACGACCTTCTGACCGGCTTGCCGCAAGACGCGAGAACAAATCGTGAGTTGGCGCCGGCGTTTTAACCGGAACGCATGCGCCATTGTCCCGTTTTCACCGCCGAGGGACCATGAAAACGGAGACAAACCATGAAATCCGTATTGTTTCCCGCAGTCGCCGGGATGTTGACCGTGATGTCGGGTGCCGCGTTCGCCGATACCGCCGTGTCGGCAATCACCGATCTCAACGTACGTGCCGGCCCTGGCCCGCAATATCCAGTCATCGGCGTGCTCGCCGCCGGCCAGTCAGCAACGCTCAACGGCTGCATCGAGAACAGCAAATGGTGCACGATTGCCGAAGGCGGCGGCCAGGGCTGGGTCTATTCCGACTATGTGACGGCTGATTTCGGCGGCAGCCGGGTGGTGCTGACGCAGCGCCCGCACGGCTCCAGCGTCGCGATCGTCTCGCCACCGGAAGACATCGGCAACTACTCGACCGAGTATACCGGAGCGATTGTCGCCGGCGAGCCGGTGGATGCCATCCCGCTGCCGCCGGCCGAAGTCAGGACCTATGTCCGTACACACCGTCTCGACCCCGTCTATCTGGAAGGCGAGGTGGTCACCGGCGCAACCCTGCCCGACACCGTCGAGCTGCGCGAAGTTCCAGACTATAACTATCGCTATGTCTATGTGAACGGTCAGCCGACGCTGGTCGATCCGGACACGCGGCGCATCATGTACGTGGTGCGTTGATACGGAGCAGCGGTCGCCGAAGCGGCCGCTACCGACATTGGATCGCCGATCCCGCGGTATCCGAACAGGGCTGGGTGCCGCTTGCGCATGAATTCCCAATTCCGATTCCCGAATCCATCAGCTAGACCAACAGCCGATGGTTTCGGGCAAGGGACCGAGCGTGACGATCGACGACACCGCCTTCGAGCGCTACCGGAACACGCCGAACGCCAGGACGACGTTGCCGCGTCTGTTGTTGGGAGCGCTGGTCGTCGTCGTGCTCTGGGGCGCCACCACTGCGGCCGTGCTGTTGGCCGGCACCCATGTTTACTTCGCCTGGCAGGCAGCGGCGGCTTCGGCATCCGGCATGGAGGGTTTTCTCGCCTCGCCGATCGGCATCCTCAGCGCGCTCGCCTCTTTCGCCGGCATCTGGATCGGCCTGTGGGTCGCCATGCGCTGGGTCCATGGCGAGCCGCTGTCGGCACTCCTCGGCGCCAGCCGCCGCGTATCCCGATCGGATTTCCTCAAAGGGCTGGTCGCGGTGCTGATCACCTCGCTCGTATCCGAGATCCTGCTCTATCTTCTGGCGCCGGGGATCGCACGGGGCACGATCAGCCTGTCGTCCTGGCTGCTGTTCGCGATCCCGATCGCAGCGCTCACCTTGCTGCAAACCTCGTCGGAAGAGGTGCTGTTTCGCGGCTATCTGCTGCGCGGTCTGGCCAACCGGTTCAGGAGCCCGTTCATCTGGGCGCTGCTGCCCGGGCTGCTATTCACCTCGCTGCACTGGAGCGCGAGTTCCTCGGCCGCCATCAACGCCTGCGTGCTGGTCTCGATCGCCGCTTTCGCGCTGCTGCTGACACTGCTGGTCTACGCAACTGGCAATCTCGGTGCCGCGCTCGGCGCTCACTTTGGCAACAATCTGACCGGCTTCCTGATCATCTCGCACCAGGAGAGCTACAATTCCTTCGCCCTGCTCAACGCCAGGCCGCTCGAAGGGCCAGGCTGGACGACGTCGGACGCAATTCTCATCGCCCTCATCGGCATCGCCTGCAGCCTGCTGACGATTGTGCTGCTGTTGCATCCCCGCTCGCCGCTCAAGGTCGCGTCGGAAGGGTCTCATGCCGGCTGATGGGGCTGCGCTGTGACGGGAACCTCAATTGTCAATGCCGGCGCTGCCCCTCATCCGCCTGCCGGCATCCTCTCCCCGTGAACCGGGCGAGGGGCGCTGTCGGCACTGCTTTCGCCGATCGCCAGCGTTGCAGAAAGGGCGCCTAAGTTGCGACAGC
>NZ_JAFFIW010000051.1 GCF_018588885.1 Mesorhizobium sp. dw_380 | reverse complement strand
AGCTAACTTCGATCAGTCCTCGTTCGCCTTGACGCTGACACCCAGTGTCTTCGGCAGGTCCAGCGGGTTGGACATCGCGCCCGCCATGATCAGCGCGAACGGCACCGATGCCGGCGGCTCGGCCGAGATTTCGAGGCTCTTCGGATCGTCGAGATATTTGCTGACCGCAGCCGTCACCTGCGCCGTCAGCTCCGGATTGTTGAGCTGCGCCATGCCGAACGGCACGATCGCCTTGGCCTGGTTGGCGATGTCCTTGCCGGACATGCCTTGCTGCTTGCCGACATAATCCAGGACCTTGCCGGTCAGCGAGTCGTCGTCGAAGCGGATCGAGGCGCTGTTGAACGACAGCTGCTGCAACAGGCCGAGCATGGCCATGCCCTGCGCGGAATTGTCGGCGCCTTCGGGCTGCGCCGCCATCTTCTTCTGCATCTCCTGCAGCGACTTGACGAAGTCCATCGTGTAGCCGCCGAGGTCGAAGGTCATGCCGAGCGTTCCGGCATTCTCGACGGAAATGTCGTATTTCGACAGTTCGATCTTGCCATCCGAGGGCTGCCAGGTGCCGGCCATTTCGAGATTGCCCGAGATATTCTGGTAGCCGAGCGCGTTGATGACTTCCTTCGACTTGGGATCATCGACCAGTGTCAGGTCCGCGTTGAATTTCTCGGTGGTGCCGGTGAATTCCATCGCCTTGCCGTCCGCGGGCGGTGTGATCTGGATGGCCAGCCCGTCCACCGAGAAGGCGGTCTTGTCGGCGACCTTGACCGTCAGGTTGGAGAGTTCGGCGGACTTGTACATCATCAGCGAGCCCAGCGGGCCGGTTGTGCCATCGGCCGGAACCGTCATGTCGTGGATGACGAAGGGGCTGAGATTGAGGGTGACGCCGTCCTTGCTGTGTTCGAAGGCCGAGGTCGAGACGGTGCCGATGTCATAGCCGCCATTGGCCTCGGTCACGCCCTCGAGCTTGACGTCGCCGATCGGCAGGGCTTCCTTTTCCGCCGCCGGTTTGATGGACACGCCCTGCAGCACCATGCTGGTGTTGTCGCCGGTCACGCCGGTCCAGGAGATGTCGACGCCCTGGGCCGCGAGCGCTGCCTTCAGCCGGTCGGCAACCGCGGCGTCCTGGGCGAGGGCCGCGTTCAGCGGTAGCGTGAGCAAAAAGGTCGAAAAAGCGAATTTGCTGAGAGTTGAGCGTTTGATTGTCATCGCTAGGTCCCTGAGAGTGTCCTGAAATTGTTTTTCAATTCTTTGCGTCATCACCATTCCGTGACGAACTGGACCGGAAAAAGGCGCGTGCCGGCACAATGGTCAAAAATCACGGTGAAAGGCAATTCGACCCCACCGTCTATGCGCAAACCGGTGAATTTGTCATGAATGACCGATTGCCGGATGTCACCGCGCTTGGCCATAGTGGCTGGATGTAACAGGCTGATGTTGGCCGGCATCCGCCTGCGTATGGTTTGATGTTGCAGAAGCGGCGGTATATCCGCCTGCCTCTTGCCGCGAATCACCCGCTCGGCTAGTCCCAGCCCATGGGAAAAAGGCTTTTGCCGCCTGAGAATGGTGGCGGCGATCATATCGAACCGGTCGATCTGAAGAAGGCGCTGGAAGAGCGCTATCTCGCCTATGCGCTGTCGACCATCATGCACCGGGCGCTGCCCGACGTTCGCGACGGACTGAAGCCGGTCCACCGCCGCATCATGCACGCCATGCGGCTCTTGAGGCTCAATCCCGACCAGGGTTTCGCCAAATGTGCGCGTATCGTCGGCGAGGTGATGGGCAAGTTCCATCCGCATGGCGACCAGTCGATCTACGATGCGCTGGTCCGGCTGGCGCAGGATTTTTCGATGCGCTATCCCTTGGTCGATGGGCAGGGCAATTTCGGCAACATCGACGGCGATAACGCCGCCGCTATGCGCTACACCGAAGCGCGCATGACCGATGTGGCGACCGAGCTGCTTGCAGGAATCACCGAGGATGCCGTCGACTATCGCCCGACCTACAATGAAGAGGACGAGGAGCCGGTGGTGCTCCCCGGCGCCTTCCCAAATCTGCTGGCCAACGGTTCGTCGGGCATTGCAGTGGGCATGGCAACATCGATCCCGCCGCACAATGCGGCCGAGCTTTGCGACGCGGCACTGCACCTGATCGAGCATCGCGACGCGCCGGTGGCCAAACTGATGGATTTTGTCCAGGGCCCGGATTTCCCGACCGGCGGCATCATCGTCGATAGCCGCGCCTCCATCCTCGAAGCCTACGAGACTGGCCGCGGCGGCTTCCGTGTCCGCTCGAAGTGGAGCCAGGAGGATCAGGGCAGGGGCACCTGGAGCATCGTCGTCACCGAAATCCCCTATGGCGTGCAGAAGGCGCGGCTGATCGAAAAGATCGCCGAGCTGTTGATGGCGCGCAAGCTGCCGCTGCTCGAGGATATCAGGGATGAAAGTGCTGAAGACATCCGCGTCGTGCTGGTGCCCAAGAGCCGTTCGGTCGATCCTGGCATCCTGATGGAATCGCTGTTCAAGCTGACCGAGCTTGAAAGCCGTTTTCCGCTCAACATGAACGTGCTGTCGCGCGGCAAGGTGCCCAACGTCCTGTCGCTGAAGGGCGTGCTGCAGGAATGGCTCGATCATCGCCGCGACGTGCTCGTCCGCCGCTCGAAGCATCGCCTTGGCGAGATCGAAAGACGGCTGGAGATCCTGGCCGGCTACCTGATCGCCTATCTCAACATCGACGAGGTGATCAAGATCATCCGCGAGGAGGACGAGCCCAAGCAGGTGATGATGGCGCGCTGGTCGCTCACCGATACCCAGGCCGAAGCCATCCTCAACATGCGCCTGCGCGCCTTGCGCAAGCTGGAAGAATTCGAGATCCGCAAGGAATTCGACGGCCTCACCACCGAGAAGAAACAGATCGAGGCCTTGCTGGCTTCCGAGGCCAAGCAATGGTCGACGATCAAGTGGGAAGTGACCAGCATCCGCGACAAGTTCGGCCCGGAGACCGAGCTCGGCAAGCGCCGCACCCAGTTTGCCGATGCGCCCGAGCACGACCTGACCGACATCGCCCACGCCATGATCGAGCGCGAGCCGGTCACCGTGGTGGTTTCGGAAAAGGGCTGGCTGCGGGCGATGAAGGGCCATCTGGCCGATCTGTCGACCTTGACCTTCAAGGAAGGCGACAGCCTCAAGCTCGCCTTCCACGCCCAGACCACCGACAAGGTGCTGGTCTTCACCACCGGCGGCAAGTTCTACACCATAGGTGCCGACCGGCTGCCGGGCGGGCGCGGCCATGGCGAGCCGATCCGCATCATCGTCGACATGGACAATGACCAGGACATCGTGACCGCCTTCGTCCACGATCCGAAGCGCAAGCTGCTGCTGGCTTCGTACGACGCCAACGGTTTCATCGTGCCGGAGGAGGAAGTGGTCGCCAACACCCGCAAGGGCAAGCAGGTGATGAACGTCAAGGCGCCGGACGAGGCCAAGCGCTGTGTGCCGGTCAGCGGCGATCACCTCGCCATCGTGGGCGAGAACCGTAAGATGCTGGTGTTCGCGCTTTCCGAAATTCCGGAAATGGGTCGCGGCAAGGGTGTGCGGCTGCAGAAATACAAGGATGGCGGCCTGCTCGATCTCAAGCCGTTCACGTTGGAGACCGGCCTGTCCTGGCAGGACTCGGCCGACCGCACCTTCACAAGGTCGCGCGAGGAACTGGCCGAATGGATCGGCGCCCGGGCGTCGGCAGGCCGCATGGTGCCGAAGGGATTCCCGAGGACGGGGAAGTTCGGGTAGCTAATCTCCCCCCTCGAGGGGGAGATGTCGCCGAAGGCGACAGAGGGGGTCGGTTCGACCGGACGCGACCTCCTACTTTGAACACAGAATGCTAGCGCCTCACGTCCGGCGACCCCCTCTGGCCTGCCGGCCATCTCCCCCTCGAGGGGGGAGATCCCCAACTCATTTGGACTATCGTCACGATTGCTGCACTATATCCGTGCATAATGGGGAAGGGGAGAGACGGGCGTTTGAAGGAAGCAAAGATCCAGAAACCGGAACGGCAGCAGCGCTTGTTCGGCCTGTCGACGCCACTGCGTGCCGCCGTCATCCCGCCGCTGTCAGCGGCGCGCTGGCTGCTGGTGCTGATCGTCGCCGCCGGTGTCTATTTCTTCCATGGCTTCCTGTTCCCAGTATTGGCGGCACTCGTCATCGCCTTCGCCAGCTGGCCGCTTTACCGGCGGCTGCTTGCCGGCGTCGGCGGCAACCGCACCATCGCCGCCACCTTGGCCATCCTGTTCATCCTCGCCTTCCTGGTGATACCGATCGCGCTTGCCGGCACCTACGCCATCAACGAGGTGCGCGAATGGGTCGGCTGGGCGATCGAGACCAACCGGCACGGTGCTGTGACGCCGCACTGGATCGCCACCCTGCCTGTCGTCGGAGACTGGCTGAACGAACAATGGACGACCAATTTTGGTCATCCCGGCGGCATTGGTGAATTGATCCAGCTGGTCAGCGGCGCCAATATCGGCAGCATCTATCGCGGTGTGCTGGCTGCCGGCGGCAGTGCCTTCGGGCTATTGCTGACACTGCTGTTCATGATGATCGCCCTGTTCTTCGCCTATCGCGACGGCGAGCATTTTGCCGGCCAGGTCGACCGTCTCGGCGAGCGCATCCTGCCGACGAGGTGGGAGCGGATTTCGCGCGTCGTGCCGGCGACGATCTCCTCGACCGTGACCGGCATGACCGTCATCGCCATCGGCGAGGGGCTGGTGCTGGGTATTGCCTATTGGCTGGCAGGCGTGCCGTCGCCGGTGACGCTCGGTGCTCTGACCGGCGTCATGGCCCTCATCCCTGGTGGCGCGCCGCTATCCTTTACCCTGGTCTCTATCTACCTCGCGGCCAGTGGTTCGCCGATGGCCGGCCTGGCGCTGTTCCTGTGGGGCGCGGTCGAGCTGTTCATCGTCGACAAGACGCTGCGTCCGAAGCTCGTCGGCGGGCCGATAAAACTGCCCTTCCTGCCGACCTTTTTCGGCCTGATCGGCGGCGTCAAGACGATGGGGTTCCTCGGCCTGTTCATCGGCCCGGTGCTGATGGCCCTGCTGGTGGCGATCTGGCGCGAATGGCTGCGCGAGGTGGAACTGGCCGACGAGACAGCCGCTGGTTCGGCTGCCGAAATCGAAGCCGGTCCACAGATCGAGGTCCTGCCGGAACCTGGCGCGCCGAAAAAGGCCAGCGCCTGATCCCTGGCCTGGCACGCCTTACACCGGATGGTGCACGGCGAAATCGACCCGGCGCTTGCGCCCGTCATGCAGCTGCCAGAGCGAATGGGCGACCAGCGTGACGATCAGGATCGCGCCGCCGATCAGGCTGTTGCGGGTCGGTGTCTCGGCAAAGATCATCCACACCCAGACCGGCGCCAGCACGGTTTCGAGCAGGTAGAACATCGCCACTTCCGGCCCTGAAATGTATTTCGGCCCGGCGGCCAGGCAGAAGAACGAGATCGGCATGATGACGGCGCCGTTGAAGATGATCCACCATGGCGCGTTCACGTGAAAGCCTTCGCCGGTCACCATGAAGGCTGCCAGCCCAAGCGGCAGAAGGACGCCGACGAGCGAGGTGAATCCCATGTCCTTGCCGCTGGCGCGCGAGATGGTGATCGCCACCGCGATGAAGAAGGCCGAGCAAAGCGCCATGAAATCGCCGAACAGCTTGCCCGTGCCGACCGAACCGCCGACGATGACCAGCACGCCGAGGATCATGATCAGCATCGCCGCGATGGTCACCAACCGTGGCCTTTCCCGCAGGAATATCCAGGACAGCAGGCCCGCGAACACGGTGTTGAAGGCCAGGATGAACACCAGGTCGGCGGTTGAGGTGTGATAGACAGCGGTAACGAAGGTGATCCCTGTCAGCCCGTAGCAGATCGCCACGATCAGGCCGGACCAGCCGGGGATGAGCGGCGGGGCATTTCGGCTGAAGGCCCGCCAGATCGACCAGATGACCATGGCCGCGACGAATGTCGTGCCGGTGCGCATCAGCATGATCGTCCATGCGCCACCGTCGGCGAGGCGGATCAACGGTATGTCGACAGTCAGCGTCAGCCCGCCGATGGCGGTTATCAAAAGACCCTTCTGGTGATCATAGTGGGAGGACATGCAGGAACTTTCGCAATGAAATGCAGGCTGGCGGCTGGCCGGTGCAATGGCGCACTCTCTCCAGCCAACCGGCTGAAAGACCAGCATCCCCTGCCTTGAAACAGTTTAAGCGCGGATCGTGGAAAAACTCAGCGTGAAACCGCTTCGTTGGTGTAGCGTTCCCAGCCCTTGGGGCCGAGATGCTCCTGCGGCATGAAGCGCATCTTATAATTCATCTTGCGCGAGCCGTTGACCCAGTAGCCGAGGTAGACATGGGGCAGGCCCATCGCCCTGGCGCGGGCGATGTGGTCGAGGATCATGAACGTGCCGAGCGAACGCTCCTCGAAATCGGGATTGAAGTAGGAATAGACCATCGACAGGCCGTCGGCCATCTTGTCGGTGAGTGCCACCGCGATGAGTTCGCCCTGACCCTTGCCGGTGATGAAGGTGTCAGGCCCGCGCCGCCGGTATTCGATCACCTTGGTATCGACATGAGTGTCCTCGACCATCATGGCATAGTCGAGCACCGTCATGTCGGACATGCCGCCGCGGCGATGGCGCGCGTCGAGATAGCTGCGGAACAGCGAATATTGTTCGGTCGAGGGCTCGGCATTGTGCATGGCGCCGACGAGGTCGGAATTATGCTGCAGCACGCGCTTCATGTTGCGGCTGGCAACAAATTCCTGGGCGAGGATGCGCACCGAAACGCAGGCACGGCAGGTCTCGCAGGCCGGCCTGTAGGCGATGTTCTGCGAACGCCTGAAGCCGCCTTGCGTCAAGAGGTCGTTCATTTCCGACGCCTTGTCGCCGACCAGATGCGTGAACACCTTGCGCTCGAACTGGCCGTCGAGGTAGGGGCACGGCGATGGCGCGGTCAGGAAGAACTGCGGCGACTGGGTCGGATGCTGCGTCATCGAGCCTTGGAAACACTCCTTCGAGTCGCTCTACCTTTGGCGCGGAAAGCGAAAAATTCAACAGGATTGTGAAGGCACAGGCAAGCGAACCTCTTCACATTTGCGCCGACGCAGCGGGAGCGCTTCCGGAAAACGCCTTTAACGGCCGGTGCGGCTGACCACCGTGCCGAGCAGAAGGTCGTGCAGCGTGCGCTTGCGGTCGGAGAACAAAGTCACCAGCAGAACCAGCGGCGACAGGATGACGTTGCCGGCCCAGAACAGCACGGAATGGACGACCGCGGTGAGGCCGTCGATGGGCCTGCCGTCGAGCCGGTCGAGGCGGATGCCCATCATCTTCATGCCCGTGGTGGCCTGGTCGGCGCTGCCCATCGTGTTCCAGATGTAGAGGATCGCGACGGCGGGCACCAGGACGCCGAACAGCATCCAACCGAGACCAAGCGTCAAAAGCCCGAGGAAGAACACCAGTATGGCGAAAGGAATGGTGAGCAGCGCAACGATGATGTAGTCGAGCACGAAGGCCAGGATGCGCCTCGTGCGCACGCCCTCATAGGCCCTGACATCGTCAAGCCGGGTGTCGATGATTTCGCCGTCGAGAACGCGCGCGTTCATGTCATTTCCTCGTAATAAGACCCGACATAGGGTGCGGGCCACTTGATGATGAAATGGTGAAGGCCTGTGTTGGAATCAAGGTTCAGGGTTTTCCCCGGCGCAAGGCTCTAATGGCGACCGGCGCAATCTCAAACTGTTGAATTTGCCGCACGGATGGCATTAGCTTGTTGCGGCGCAACAAAAAGCACTCTGGGGGCAGAGGCGAGGGGACGGGGCACTATGGACTACGACATGCTGGTCATCGGCAGCGGCCCCTCTGGCCGCCGAGCCGCGGTGCAGTCGGCCAAGCTCGGCAAATCTGTGCTGGTGGTCGACCGCGGCCGCCGCCTCGGCGGCGTCTCGGTGCACACCGGCACCATTCCCTCGAAAACGCTGCGCGAAACCGTGCTCAATCTCTCAGGCTGGCGCGAGCGCGGTTTTTATGGACGCGGCTACAGGGTCAAGCAGGATATTTCGGTCGGTGACCTGATCGAGCGCCTGCACAAGACGCTCGATCACGAGGTGGAGGTGCTGCAGCACCAGTTCATGCGCAACACGGTCAAGAGCGCGCGTGCCGCCGTGAAATTCATCGGTCCCAACAAAGTCAGCCTGACGGCCGACAATGGCGACTACAGCGAAGTCGGATTCGCCAATGCGCTGATCGCGGTTGGCACAAGGCCGCACCGGCCGCGCGACGTGCCCTTCGACAAGACCCGCGTCTTCGACAGCGACGAGATGCTGGAACTCGAGCGCCTGCCGCGGACGCTGACGGTGATCGGCGCCGGCGTCATCGGCGTCGAATATGCCACGATCTTTTCGGCGCTCGACGTGCCGGTGACGCTGGTCGAGCCGCGCAACTCCATCCTCGACTTCGTCGACCGCGAGATCGTCGACGATTTCATCCACCAGATGCGCGATCGCGGCATGACGATAAGGCTGGGCAGCGCTGTGAAGGAAATCCGCTCCAGGCCGGAAACCGCCGAAGTGGAACTCGCCGATGGCCGCACCATCCGCTCTGAGGTGGTGCTCTACGCCGCCGGCCGCACCGGCAATGTCGGCAGCCTGGGCCTCGATGCGGTCGGCATCGAAGCCGACTCTCGAGGGCGCATCAAGGTCGATCCGCAGACCTTCCAGACCAGCGTGCCCAATATCTACGCGGCCGGCGACGTCATCGGCTTTCCGAGCCTCGCCTCGACCTCGATGGAGCAGGGCAGGGTAGCCGCCTGCCATGCTTTCGGCGTGGCGCTGCCGCCGCCGCCGGAAACCTTCCCCTATGGCATCTATGCGGTGCCGGAGATCTCGACCGTCGGCCAGTCCGAGGAACAGGTGCGTGAGAGTGGCGCCGCCTACGAAGTCGGCGTGGCGCGCTTCCGCGAAACCTCGCGCGGCCACATTATGGGCGTCAACACCGGGTTCCTGAAGCTGCTGTTCTCGATCGAAACGCGGCGTCTGCTTGGCGCGCATATCGTCGGCGAAGGCGCCACCGAGCTCATTCATATCGGCCAGGCGGTGATCAATCTCGGCGGCACCGTCGACTTCTTCGTCAACAACACTTTCAATTATCCGACGCTCGCCGAAGCCTACAAGATCGCCGGGCTTGATGCGTGGAACAGGATGGGGCGAGGGTAGGCTCTACCTGCAATGGGGATTCCGCGGGCCTGCATGGCCGAGCGCTGACACCGTGACCGCTCGGGACAGCGGCCGTCAGCTTCCCTGTATCACCGCCGCCAATCCCAGCCATCGCCTCACGATCACAGCGTCCGGCTCACCGATTTCATGGCCCGATGGGATGATCCGGGCGTCGATCTCGCTGCCGTGCCGGCTGAGCAGCGTCACCAGCGCCGGCGCGAAGGGGCCATAGGTCTCGTCGGCGGCGCCGGCGACAATCAGCGTCCGTGTTCCCGTGAGGTCCGTCGCAGGCACGTGCTCGAGCACCGGCATCGGCCTCAGCAGCGCCGCCCTGCGCACGATGCCCGGGTGGAGCAGCATCAGGCTGGAAACCAGGTTGGCGCCATTCGAATAGCCGAGAAAAGCTGCGCGGGTGAGGTCGAGCCCATGGCGCTTGGCGGCGTCGTTTGCGAATGCCGCAAAGGCAGCCGTCTCCGCAAGGATGCTCTTCTGTTCGAAGCGCGTCGGGGTGATCCGCTCGAACCAGCGAAAGCCGTCCTCCTGGGGGATACGGCCACGCGCCGCGATCAGCACGGCGCCGGGCGCGATTCGTCTCGCCAGCGGCATCAAGGTGGTCTCGTCGACACCTGATCCATGCAGCAAGAACAGGCACTCACGGCTGGTTTTACCGGCGCCCAGCAGACGATAGGGAAAGGCCAGATCCATGAGCAGCGGGCCGTTTTCGACGCCGTCGCCAGTCATCCCGCATCCTCTTGATTGTACGAGGTTCCGCTCAATTTGCCGGCTTCAAAACGCAATATTTTCATGCTCCGCGAAAGTTGATTGAACCAGGCGCATTCCAGCCCGTTTCTGCGCCGATACACTCCTCGTGGGAGGAATCGAAGCGGTGCGCCCCGGGGGTCGCATTGCTGGACATGAACAACCAGCTTTGAGGCCTTTTGTCGATGACCACCCCTGTTTCGCCCCAACGCGATACGCGTATCGATGTGCTGCGCGCGCTGGCGCTGCTCACCATTTTCATCGACCATGTGCCGGGCACGGCTTTCGAGGCCCTGACCTACAAGAATTTCGGTTTCTCGGACGCGGCCGAGGCATTCGTGCTGATTTCCGGCATCTCGGTCGCACTCGCCTACGGCACGAAGTTCAAGCCGGGTGGCCGGCTTCTAGCCACGTTGAAGATGTGGCGGCGGGCGTGCGTGCTCTACGTCGCCCACATCGTCACGACCATGGTGGTGATGGCCCTGTTCTGCGCCGTGGCGGTGTTTGCCAGGCGGCCGGACCTGCTGAGGCTGATCAACATCGAGCCGCTAATGAAGAACACGCCGGAAGTGCTGGTCGGCATCGTCACCCTTGGCCATCAGCTCGGCTACAACAATATCCTGCCGGTCTATGCCGCGCTGCTTTTGATGGCACCGGGCTTTGTCCTGCTGATCAGCTACAGGCCCGTCGCAGCGCTTGTCGCGTCCGCTGCGCTGTGGCTCATCGCCGGCATCTGGCAGATCGCCCCGCCCAACTATCCCGAACCCGGCTTCTGGTTCCTGAACCCTCTGTCCTGGCAGTTCTTGTTCAACATCGGCGTGGCCGCCATGCTGCATGTCAGGCGCGGCGGTGTCATTCCGGTCAACCGCTGGCTGGTCGGCACTGCGGCGGCCTATGTGCTGATGGCGCTGGTGTGGGTGCACAGCCCGCTTTGGGGTCAGATAACGTGGTTCAAGCTGCCCGTGGTGATCGGCGGCTTCGACAAGACCTTCCTGTCGCTGCCGCGGCTGCTCCACATATTGGCGGTCAGCTATCTCATCGTCGCCTTGCCGGCGCTGTCAAATCTGTTCCGCACCAGCCCTGACCATCCGTTGGCGATACTGGGCAAGCGCTCGCTGCCGGTTTTCATCGCCGGCACGATGATCGCCATGGTCGCGCAGGTGATGAAGCTCATCAATCCGGGCGGGCTTGCCTATGACAGCCTGCTCCTATCAGCCGGCATCGCCATGCAGTTCGCGCTCGCCTTCTATCTCGAATGGCTGTCGACCATAGGCGGCTCGGGCAAAACCCGGACGACGCAAAAGGACGTCACGCCGATCGGTGCGCCTTTCAGAATTTCGGCCGTGGCAAGGGCCAATCGCTGAGAGCCGCGCGGTTCAGCCCCGCGGCGGAGCCGAAGAGGCCCGCACGATCAGGTCTACGGGCAGCTGCTGCCGGCTGACCTTGCCGTCGCTCTCCAGGATCGCCTTGACGGCAAGGCGGCCCATTTCTGCGATCGGCTGGGCGATCGTGGTCAATGGCGGCTCGGACACCGCTGCCTCCGGAACACCGTCGAACCCGACGACGGAAACATCGTTGGGGACGTTCAGCTTCCGTGCGCTCAGCCATTCGAGCGTCACCAGGGCTATTCTGTCCGACATCGCCAGGATTGCCGTGGGCGGCTCCTTGGCCGCGAAAATGGTTTCGAGCCCCGTTCTCGTGGTGGCCGCATCGTTAGCGGTCTCGTAGACCGGCACTTTGGATGTGTCGACGCCAACCCGCGAAAGCTCCTGGAGATAGCCGGTGAGGCGGTCGCGCGTCCCCCCATAGGTCGCGGCTCGAACCTGCTCGGGCGAAACAAGACCTGTCCTGTCGTCCACGAAAGGCAAGGCCAGAACCGCAAAGCGGCGATGTCCGAGATCCGTGAGATGGCGGGCCGCCAGGCTGGCGCCGGCGATGTTGTCGACGCCGATTGCCGCCACCGCCCCATCCTCGGAGTCCAGGTCGAGCGCCACGAAGGGCAGTTTGCGCTCGCGTGCCAGTTCCACCAGGCGCGAACCGCCTTCGATGCAGAAGACGATGAAGCCGTCCACCAGGGCGCTCTGGATGTTCCAGGCAAGCTGTTCGTTGTTGGCGGCCGAGACCAGGGAGATGCCGGCCCCTGTCGCGTCGCAGGCCTGCGAGATGCTCGCCATCATGACGCGCGCAAAGGGATCGTCGAAAAAATAGGAGAGGGGTTCGGCCGTGGCCACGCCGATGGCATTGACCTTGCCTGCTCGCAACAGCCGGCCCTTGGGGTCCGGCCCGCCATAGCCCATCGCCTCGGCTGCCGCCTTGACCCGTTCGCGGACCTCCTCGCGCACGATCTCGGGTCGGCTGAAGACATTGGATGCGGTGCCGTGCGAAACACCGGCGGCCTTGGCGATGTCGGCCAGCCGGACGGGTCTTCGATTGCCTGCGGTGAGTGACGCCATTGTGCGTGCCTCCTGACATGCATTTAGCACGTTCCCGCTTTGCATCTAGCATTTTCGTTGGATCGATTCAAATTTTGCTTGACCGAGAGCGGTCGAATGCCTATTCTTGAATCGATCCAAGTTCAGCAGATTGTTCTGCTGGCTCATCCAAGGGGGAGGAGCGTCATGCATCCTGTCAACTATCTGTTTGAAGACATCTATCGCAACGACTGGAGTATCGGGTCGGCCGCCAACGGCTCAAGGCGTCGAGGCAGAGCC
This sequence comes from Mesorhizobium sp. dw_380, assembly GCF_018588885.1. Lineage (GTDB taxonomy): Bacteria > Pseudomonadota > Alphaproteobacteria > Rhizobiales > Rhizobiaceae > Mesorhizobium. The sequence continues at coordinate 24,215 of NZ_JAFFIW010000051.1, read as the reverse complement.
GGCCCATGGGTTCGCGACCTTCGCTTCCTGGTGGAGCGCAGGCGGCGCTGATCGGCTTGGATTTCCTTTGCCTGCCGATTGGATCGATTCAATTCAAGGGAGAAAAACCATGCATCCCAAAAGCACCTGTTCGAGGACATCTACCGCAACTACTGGGGCATCGCCCCGGCCGCCGAGCGGCCGGAGGCACGACGGACAAAGCCTGCGGCGCGCAACCGCGAACTTTGGATCCGCCCCGAACGTCGCCGGGATTGAACCTTTGCCGGGCGACTAGGATCGTGGGCGTACCACGGCGGAGATTGCTATCACCAGCCAGCCGGCGATGAGCAGGGTGCCTCCGATTGGCGCCGACATTGGAAACAGCCTCGATCCGAGGAAATCGCGGGCGACAAGATCGCCCGCGAAAAGCACCAGACCGGCAAGCAGGACGAAGCTCGCGATCCGCAAGATGCGATTTGCGCCGATAAGGCCGACGGCCAGGAAGACCGGGGCGTGCATCAACAGGAACGACGCGGCCGTGCCGGTGAAGGCGCCGCCGCGGTGCGCGGCCGCTGCCGACAACGCCACGCCCGCCGCGCCGACGAGGCCGCCGGCAAGCACAAGGACACGGCTGCCGCTTGGGTCGGCGGGGTTCATGTCGGGGCGCGCTCCTTACACTTTTGGCCTGCGCAAGCCTCTCAGGGCTCGCCAGCCTCCAGCACCATATGCCGTGTCCGCCGCGACTGGACAATCCAATTGTAGACGGCGCCGCCGGCCATCAGCACCGATGTGCCGAGAAACACCGCCCGCATGCCGAAGTGGCCGCCCACGAAGCCGCCGGCCAGTGGCCCGGCGACTTGCCCGACATATTGCGCCGAAATCGCCAGGCCAAGCACGTTGCCGCCGACGCCATCGGGAATGTTGTGGCGGATGACGCTGGTGATGCAGGGCAGCAGGCCGCCGAGCGCCAGGCCCATCAGGAAGCGCAGGCCGATCAACTGCCAGCCATTGGTGACGAAGGCCTGCGGGATGAGCAGCAGCGCCGAGACGGCCAACGCCCCGACGACCACGTTCCAATGGCCGACGCGATCGGCAAGCTTGCCCAGCCATGAGGCCGACAGGATGGTGCCGAGGGCTGCCGCCGACATCGCCACGCCGGCAACCATCGTCACACGGCGCTGATCTTCGATGAGCTGCTGCACGTAGACGGTGATGATCGGCTCGATCGACATTGTGGCGAAGGCGAGCAGCATGCCGGTTGTCAGCATGGCCACCACCGGACGTTTGTCGGGAATCTGCGACCAGCCGCTTTTCGGCTTCACGCTTGATGCTGTCCTGGCCGCCTGTGGGCGCGGATTCTCCTTGATCAGGAATGTCGTCGCCAGAAAGGCAAGGAAGATCACGCCACCCGACAAAAGGAAGGTGATGCGGATGCCGATCAGTGGCGGCAGTGCGCCGCCGAGCAGCGGGCCGACCAGCGAGCCCGCCGTTATCCCTGCAGACAGGACGCCGAGCGCCCAGCCGGAGCGGTCCTTGGGTGTCTGCATGGCCACCAGTATGGTCGAACCCGAGGAATAGCCGCCGGCAAAGCCGATCAGCAGGCGCAGCAGCACCAGCTGCCAGACCGTCTCGACCATGCCCGTCAGCGACATGCAGATCGCCATACCGAAGCTGGCGCGCACCAGCATCACCTTGCGGCCGTAGCGGTCGCCCAACCGTCCCCACAACGGCGCGACCAAGGCGGCGGCGAAGAAGGTGGCGCCATAGGCGATGCCGGACCACTGCACGATGGCCGCATGCCCCTGAGCGCCAAGCTGTTCGACATAGAGCGGCAGGAAAGGCAGCAGCAGGGTCATGGCGATGAGCGTGCTGAACGAGCCGGCGAAACAGACGGCGAGATTGCGCCGCCAGTGGATGTTGTAGCCGCTCCGTTGCGTGTCTTCCTGTGTCATGTCCTGCCTGCTCGATACCAGCGCTTGTTGCGGATACCATTTTGGGATACCAAAGCGGTATCCGTCATGAACTCCAACCCGGCTGCTGTCAATGCGGCTTCAAAAAAGGGCAGCGCGATGTCGCAGATGCAGAATGTCGAACGGCAATTGCGCGAGATGATCCTGGGGCTCGAGATCGGTCCAGGCGAGAAACTGACCGAGCGTTGGATCGAAGGCCGCTTCGGCGCCTCGCGCACGCCGGTCAGGGCAGCCCTGCTGCGGCTGGAGACCGAGGGGCTGGTGGGCAGGGATGGCCGCGGCTGGACGGTGTCGCCCATCAACCTTGCCGAGCTGGAGCAGATCGCGGTCTATCGCGAAGCGGTCGAGGTCGCGGCCCTGCGGCTGACATGCATGCACGCCGACGGGAACGCCATCGACGTCATCGAGGCGATGCTCGATTCCTGCGACCAAAACACCCCGCGCGAGGAATGGCATCGTGTCGGCATGGATTTTCACATCGAGCTGGCGCGGCTGTCGGGCAATGAATTCCTGTTCAGGGCGGTGCGCGATGCCATGACGCGCCTGTCGCGCGCCCGCTGGCTGGAAGTGCGTGATGAAGCGGCCCTTGGCCGCGCCTGGGCCGAACACCGCGCCATTCTGGCGGCAACGCGCCTTGGCGAGGCCGATGAAGCCGCGCGCCGGCTTTCAGCTCACATCTCCGGCAGCCGCGACCGGCTGGTGACGTCGCTCGCCAATGATCGACGCGGTCTTCGCGCCAGGGGATTTGCCGTTGTGGCTGCTTAGCGCAGCTTCTACGGCAGAGCGCTTGCCGGGCAAAAAGCGGCGTCCGGGCGCAAAGCGCACTTTCGGCCTCGCTTCGCCGATGCCGATGGCGTAAGAGCGGCGATGGAAAACAACCGATTTGAGACACCCGTGACCGTCAAGTCCGTCACGGCGGGAAGCACTCAGCTCTTGCGCACGGCCCGCGAGGCTTCCGATTACCTCCTCAACAGCTGGCCCGGCAAGCGCAGCCCCAAGCATCGCGCGGCACTGCAGGCCTGCCACGACGCGCTGGCCGGCGACAAGCCGGCGATGAACGCCCGGCGCGCCTTTATCGCCGCGGCGCGTGAAGTGGACGTTTTTGTCAGCGACAAGGCGCCCGCCTGACGCAGGGCGACAATCTGGACTGAGGCAAGGCCCGCATTCGCGGGCCTTTTGCCTTCATTCGGCTGTTTCGTTTTCGATCTCGGTCTCGGGCTTTGAACGTTCGCGCGCGGCAACCTTGGCCGCCAGCTTTTCAGCCTTCTTCGCCGCCTTCTGCCGGTCTCGTTCCTTGCGTTCCTGATCGTAATTTGGTGCTCGCGCCATATCGGCTCCTTTTTGACCTGCCTTGCGGCTTCGACCCTGCCTAGGAGCATTAGCCGTCAAACACAACAACTGAAACGATAGCGCGGTCGTTGGCGGCGAAGATATGCGGGGGCTTGCCAGATGCGCGCCACAATGATGTAGGAAGCGCGGGGCGCCAGCATATTGAGAGCTGCCCGTTTGTTTTGATCAAGTGAACCATGGCCACAATTGCGCGCACGTCGGCAAAGGTTTTCTACTACACGCGAAACGTTGTGCGCGATGTCATTCCACAAGCATTGTTTCGCCGCAGGCTGGCCGCTCGCCTCGAGCAGGCCAGGCTATCTGACGAGGCAGTGCGCCGGCGGCTGAACGACTACAACAAGCTGCAAGACACCTTTGCGCTCAGCCCTGGCGCGGTGCGCATCGACGACCTGCCCTTCGAGCCGACCATGTACTATTACGACCTGAAGGAGTTTGCCCGGTATTTCGATCCGGCATTGCGCCTCGACCTGGAGTTCGGTGACGTCATCGGCGTGCCGAAAATGCCCTCGCTGGTCAAGGATCGGCCGATCCGTGCCGACAACCGCAACGCGGTTATCATGAAGTTCAACAAGTTCCGCCACTTCCACATGCCCGCCGACGCCGTCGCCTTCGCCGACAAGCGCCCGGTCGTGATCTGGCGCGGCGACCTCAACAATCCGATCAGGACGAGGTTTCTGGATGCCGCGCGCGACCTGGCGTTCTGCGACGTGGGCTCGCACAAGCGCAATGCACCGGCAGAGTACAGCAAGCCCTTTCTCAGCATCAGCCAGCACCTGCGCTACCGCTACATCGTTTCGCTGGAGGGCAACGACGTGGCGACCAACCTCAAATGGATCATGAATTCCAACTCGCTCTGCCTGATGCCGCAGCCGACTTACGAGACGTGGTTTGCAGAGAGCCAACTCGAAGCCAATGTCCACTATGTGCCGCTCGACCCGGATTTCGCCGATCTCGGTGAAAAGGTGCGCTATTTCGAACAGCACCCGGCTGCAGCGGAGCGCATCATCGCCGCGGCCAACGCCTATTGCCGCAAATTCTCCAATGAGCGCGACGAGCAGGCGATCTCCCTGCTCGTGCTCTACAAATATTTTGTGCTCAGCGGCCAGATCGAGCCCGATCGCGAACTCTGGCGTTTTATCGAGGGCTAATGCGTGTCGCCCAAAAGTGACCTCGGTTTTGGGAGAACGACATGCATGAAAACAAGGTCCTGCCTGCCTCTGCGCGAAGCGCGCTGCTCAGATGCCGCTGCGGTCGAGAACCATGTCCGCGGGGCCGAAGCGATCCTTTGCCGTCAACTGCTGGTGCCAGTAAGGGTAGAGCAAAGGCGGCCGGCTGACCGCGTCGAGGCGCTGGCGTTCCTCGCCGGACAGCGCCAGGCTTGCGGCCGCGAGATTGTCCTTGAGCTGGGCGTCGTTGCGGGCGCCGATCACCAGCGAGGAGACGGCGGGGCGGCCAAGCAGCCAGGCGAGCGCCACCTGCGCCGCCGATACGCCGCGAGCCTTGCCGATGTCGACCAGGACGTCGACGATGCCCCAGAGCCTGTCCTCGTCGCGGATCGGCGGCTCGGACCAGCCGGCGAGCTGCCGAGCGGTCGGGCTGTCGCGGTGGTATTTGCCGGACAGCAATCCGCCGGCGAGCGGGCTCCAGACCAGCACGCCCAGCCCCTGATCGACCGAAATCGGCAGCAGCTCGTATTCAGCCTCGCGCGCCTCCAGCGTATAGTGGATCTGCTGGGTGACGAAGCGCGGCTGGTGGCGGCTGTCGCTGATGGAGAGCCCCTTCATCACCTGCCAGCCGGACCAGTTGGAGCAACCGATATAGCGCACCTTGCCCTGGCTGACCAAAGTATCGAGCGCGGCGACCGTTTCCTCGATCGGGGTAAGGCCGTCCCACTGGTGGACGAAATAGATGTCGATGACGTCGGTCTTCAGCCGCTTCAGGCTCTTCTCGCATTCACGGATCAGATGGTGGCGTGACAAGCCTTCGTCATTGGGCCCGCTGCCGATCCGCATGCGCGCCTTGGAGGCGATCAGCACGTCGCCCTTGCGCTTGCCACCGAGCGCCTCGCCAATGATCTCCTCCGACAGGCCGTTCGAATAGACATTGGCGGTGTCGATGAGATTGATGCCGGCATCGATGCACATGTCGATCATTCGCTTCGCCTCGGCGAGATCGCTGTTGCCGACCGCGGCGAACGGGCCTGCGCCGCCGAAGGTCATCGTGCCCAGCGTCAGTGTCGAAACCTTCAGGCCGGAACGGCCAAGGGTGCGGTATTCCATGTCAGTCCTCGCGATTGTGTTGAATTGGGGCGCCGCGAAAGGGTAGCCCGGAATGCGACCGGGGATTTGTAGGACAATTCGGGCGGCTTGTCGCCATGCGATGGTGCCGATCGGTCATGGATCGCGGAACCTGCAGCTGCGGCAATCACGCCTGGGCTGCAATAAAACCGTCACTGCCGGCCTATATTGAAGTCGGCTCAGGGAACCGACAGGCTTGCAAGCGGAGCTGCTGATATGACCGAGCTAAAACAGAATTCTCCCGCCAAGGACTGGCTCGAAGCCGAGCTCGCCGACACGCTCGACGAAGACTATGAGCTCGAAATATCGGAGCCGGCGCTGTCGATGGAGATCGCCAAGATCTACAAGAACTCGCATCCGCCTTCGATCGATCGCATGCAGTATTTTCGCGACCTGATCACCTTGCAGTCGGAATTGATCAAGCTGCAGTCCTGGGTCGCCTATCACAAGAAGAAGCTGGTGGTGATTTTCGAAGGCCGCGATTCCGCCGGCAAGGGCGGCGTCATCAAGCGCATCACCCAACGGCTCAATCCGCGCATCTGCCGTGTCGTGGCGCTTCCGGCGCCGACCGAACGCGAGAAGTCGCAATGGTATTTCCAGCGCTATGTGCCGCATCTGCCGGCCGGCGGCGAGATCGTGCTGTTCGACCGCTCCTGGTATAACCGTTCCGGCGTCGAGCGGGTGATGGGTTTTGCTGGACCGGAGCAGGTCGAGGAGTTCTTCCACGACGTGCCGGAGTTCGAGCGCATGCTGGTCCGCTCGGGCATCACCGTGGTCAAATACTGGTTCTCGATCACCGACGAGGAGCAGCAGATGCGCTTCCTGATGCGTATCCATGACCCGATGAAGCAATGGAAGCTGTCGCCCATGGACCTGCAGTCGCGCGTGCGCTGGGAGCAATACACCAAGGCCAAGGAAGAGACTTTCGCGCGCACCAACATTCCCGAGGCGCCGTGGTTCATCGTCGAGGGTAACGACAAGAAGCGCGCGCGGCTGAACTGCATCGACCATCTGCTCAAGCAGGTGCCGTATGAGGAAGTACCGCATGAGGAGATCACGCTGCCGGAGCGCGTCTTCAATCCCGAATACGAGCGTCAGGTCCTGCCGCGCGAGCTTTATGTGCCGGAGAAGTATTGAGCGCCTTTACCCTCCCCCTTGTGGGGAGGGTCGCGGCTCAAATCGCGCGGTACGCGCGGTTTGGGACGCGGGGTGGGGGTCTGCGCCTCACCCCCACCCCGTCTCCCGCGCTTTGCTGCGCAAAGCGCACTCGCCGACCCTCCCCACAAGGGGGAGGGTGAAACCTAAGCCCGTTTGATCACCACATGCGTGGCGAGCGGCGTGGCAACCTGCTCGCTGCATTGATAGCCGAGCTCCACCATATCGAGGCCGGCAAAAAGGTTCTCGCCCCTGCCAAGCAGCACCGGCGCGATCGCCAGGTGCATCTCGTCGATCAGCTTCTCCTGGAGATACTGGCGGATGGTGGCGACGCCGCCTCCGACCCGCACGTCCTTGCCGTTGGCCGCCGACTTCGCCTGCGCGAGCGCCGAATGGATGCCGTCGGTGACGAAGTGAAAGGTGGTGCCGCCTTCCATGGTGATGGGTGCCCGCTTGTGGTGGGTCAGCACGAAAACCGGCACGTGGTAGGGCGGGTTGTCGCCCCACCAGCCCTTCCATGTCTCGTCAGGCCATTCGCCGCGGATCGGCCCGAACATGTTGCGGCCGAGGATCCAGGCGCCGACATTTTCGAAGCTGCGCGCCGCGAACGTCTCGTCGGTATCGGTGGTGCCGCCATCCTTCCCGAGGACCATCTTGCGGAAGGTGCGGGTGCCGAATATCCACTTGTGCAAGGCTTCCCCGCCGACACCGAGCGGATTTTGCAGGTCCTGATCAGGACCGGCGCCATAGCCGTCGAGCGACAGGGTGAATGCGTTGACGCGAAGCTTGGACATGGAAGACCTCCTCAGTAACTAGTTGTTTTTTGCAAGTGGTTATTTGTAGCAATCTGATTGCAAAATGCAAGCGGTATTTCCGACGGTGGAAAGATTCATGTCCGGACTTCGCTGCCGGCCGATCTGCCGGCTGTTTCCTGATGATCGGTCGGATGAAAAGTGGCGGCCGCCAAGACCGCCAATGTATCAGCTCATTCGCCGGTGAGTTCCATGAAGCGGATATGATTGTTGAACGGATCGATGACCTCGACCGTCAGCCGCCCGTCTTCATGCTCGAGGCCAGGATTCAGTGGCGGTAGTCCGTGCCCGCTAGTTCCTTGGAAGTCGCGGATGCCGCTCATATAGACGACCATGTTGCCGCCCGGCGTTGCGTCGGACAGATGCTGCCCGGGGAAAGTGGCGAGAAACTACCCCTTCAGCATCGCTGCCACTTCGGGCGCGAAATAGGTCAAAATACCGTCGCAGCCGGCGCGCTTGAAGGCAAGCAAGCTCTCCAGCATTGCCTTCTCGCCGTCGATCCAGCCATTGGCGCCCGCTGCCTTGATCATCGAATATTCGCCCGACACCTGGTAGGCGAAGGTCGGCATCTGGAATTCGTCCTTCAGCCTGCGGATGATGTCGAGATAGGGCAGGCCGGGCTTGACCATCAGCATGTCGGCACCCTCGGCGATATCCTGCTCGGCCTCGCGCACCGCCTCGTCCGAATTGGCGTGGTCGATGTAATAGGTCTTCTTGTCGCCCTTGAGCAGGCCGGCGGTGCCGACCGCCTCGCGATAGGGGCCGTAGAAAGCCGAGGCGAACTTCGTCGCGTAGGACATGATCGCCACGTCCTGAAAACCGTTGGCGTCGAGCGCGTCGCGGATGGCGCCGATGCGGCCATCCATCATGTCGGACGGTGCGATGATATCGGCGCCGGCCGCGGCCTGGATGACGGCCGCCGCCGCGACCTGCTCGACCGTTTCATCGTTGACGATGATGCCGTCGCGCAGGATGCCGTCATGGCCGTGACTGGTGAAGGGATCCAGCGCGGCGTCGGTGATGATGCCGATCTCGGGCACCGCGTCCTTTATGGCGCGGGTAGCGCGATTGATGACATTGTCGGGATCGAGGATATGCGAGCCGGTCTGATCGCGCAGGCCGAGATCGACATTGGGGAAGGTGGCGAGTGCCGGAATGCCGAGCTTGGCCGCGCGTTCGGCCTCCTTGACGGCAAGGTCGACCGACAGGCGGAAGACGCCCGGCATGGCGGCGATCGGCTCGCGCACTTGTGTGCCCTCGACGACGAAGATCGGCCAGATCAGGTCGTCTACCGAAAGCCGGTTCTCCTGCACGAGCCGGCGCGACCAGTCGGCCTTGCGCATGCGGCGCAGGCGGCGGCTGCCGGTGATTTCGTCGACGCTGCGCGCGCCGGCTGGCTTCGTCGGGGTGAATTTGTTCATTGCCAAAACTCCGGATCAGCGGCTTTTACCACGAGCACTTGGTGCTGACCAATGCGACACGTTTGTGCCAGGAGCCGCACGCTATATCAGCCGGGTTGGCCATTGCCCGACAGTATTTGTGCGGCGCCACGGATTGCGGCGCGGAACGCCTCGTCGAAGCTGACGCCGCGGACCTGCCACTCATAGGTTTTGCCATCGACCGCAAGCCACCAGTCGACGAACCAGCCCAATTCCTTGTCGCGCCAACTGATGTGCCCGAAAAGCAGCGGTCGGCCGCCAAGGGTTCTTGCATAGCCGCCCAGCAGTTCAGGCGAGGTGGCCATGGCCCTTACCTCCTCGAAAATGAAGCCACCCTTGGTGAGCGTAGCCTTGTCTGGAATGACGATCGACATTGCCAGGGGCTGGGCAGCCGCCTCAAACGATTCCCGCATATAGGGGCTCTCGTCCCCGTCACTGGCGAGTACGAAGCCACGCCCTGCACGTTCCACGGCCAAAAGTATCGTCAGCGTCGGTCGCCCACCAAGCCAGGGCCTGCTGCCGAGTTGCGCAAGCAGCTTGTTGACCGTGGCGGGCTTGTAGAGGCAGGTGAGATCATGCGGCCGGTCATGCGTGCCTTGCTCGTCATGGATCGGGATGCCCTCCAGCCGGTCATGGTAGCGGAAGGAATCGACGAAACTGCCGGCCTTGTCGCGCAGCCCCGCCATTTCGGGTTTCTTGAGCAGTCGCTGATCGCCCGAGACCCTGACCAGAACCCGGTCCAGGCAGTCCCTGAAGCCTATCTGGCGGTTCTCTTCGCCCTGGCCGGTGACGATGGTCTGCGAGCGGTAGAGTTCGTCGATCGTGACGGCGAACGCGGTGCGCGGTGCAAGGCCAGCGATCACAAGCCCGACCGTCAAAAGTGCGGAACGAAGAAATCCGGACATGGCCAACTGCCCCCCCGAAGCCATCCGTGCCACGGTATCGGCGCTTCGCTTGCAACGGTGGCGATCTTCGTAGCACCCGCCGCCGCCGGTCGCCAGACCGCGGCGCGGAGGCGGCTGCCATTGACGCACCCATGCGTCGCCTTTAGCACTTCAGTCCCGCAGGCGCGGGGAAGGGATTCTCTGGCGATGGATTTTGGTGGAGGCGACGAAATTCGCTTCGAACGGTTGGGCCGGGCCGGTGTCGTCACCCTGACGCGGCCACAGGCGCTCAATGCCGTCACCCATCGCATGATCAAGGCGCTGGGCAAGGCCCTGCGTTCCTGGGAGCGCGACGACGGCGTTGATGTCGTGGTCCTCAAGGCTGAGGGCAGGGCGTTTTCGGCCGGAGGCGATATCCTGCACATCTACGAAGCCGGCCGGGCCGGAAAACCGCCAGTCGAGTTCTTTGCCGACGAGTATCGGCTGAACGCCCGCATCAACAGCTTCCGCAAGCCTTACGTGGCACTCATCGACGGCATCGTCATGGGTGGCGGCGTCGGCATTTCCTTTCACGGTTCGCACCGGGTGATGACCGAGAATGCCCAGTTCGCCATGCCGGAGGTCGGCATCGGCTTTTTCCCGGATGTCGGCGCCAGCCATTTGCTGCCCGGCCTTGGCGGCTGCTTCGGCATGTATCTGGCCCTGACCGGGAACCGCATCCGCTATGGCGACGCGCTGTGGTCGGGGCTGGCCACCCACACCATCAAGGCCGAAGACCAGGCCAGCTTCCTCGATCGGCTGGCGCTGACCGGCGATCCGGAATCGGTGCTGCGTGGGTTCTTTGTTCCGGCCAAGCGTGAGACCGACAGGTCGACCCTGGAAGCGATATTGCGCCATTTCGCCCAACCGTCGCTGCAGGATGTCGTCGTCAGCCTGGAACGCGCGGCAAGCACCGACGAATTCGCGGCAAAGACGCTGGCGACGATCCGCACGCGTTCGCCGACCAGCCTTCGTGTCGCCTGGCGGCAGATCAGCGCCGGGCTGACGCTGTCGATGGACGACTGCATGAAAATGGAATTCCGCATCCTGAACCGCATGCTTGCCGGCCACGATTTCTACGAAGGCATCCGCGCCGCCATCATCGACAAGGGCTCGAAGCCGCAATGGCGGCCGGCGAGCCTCGATGCGGTCAGCGAGGCGGATGTCGAGGCCTATTTCGCTCCGCTCGGTGAATGGGAACTCCTGGTATGAGCGAGGTGACGTCGAGACGCGTGGTGCTTCAGCCCTCGACGGTCGAGGTGATCTTCGCCTGGTTCCAGCGCGTCATATCAGGCTACTGCCTGCTGTTCGGCATCCTGTACTGGATCAAGCTGATCGGCTTCTATCCGGGATCGCTCTGGCGTTTCGACCTGATGCCGGTGCATTGGCAGGTGGCGGCGGTGATGCTCGCCGTGTTCTTCCCCTTTGCGGCTGCGGGGCTGTGGATGCTGGCCTCGTGGGGCCCGGTGATCTGGTTCATCTGCGCGGTCACCGAGACGGTCATGTATGCCGGCTTTCCCGAGCTTTTCGGTCATCGGCTGCTGATCGTCGTTTCGCATGCGGCTGTGGCGGTGCTCTACATCGTCTTTCGCGTCGTCATCTACCTGCAGAAACGCCCCCCACGGCACTAAGCCGTTGAGGGCATTGATGACTTGGCAGACGCCCGGATTGAGCCTTGAGATAGGTGCCTAAGCCTTTAGGTTAATTATCCTTGCTCGGGTGACCGTTCGTTAATCCTGTTTCGAAACCTCTTACCGGTAAGCTCTTGTTAGCCCTAGCGTTTAAGTCGAATTTTATGAGTATTCGATAGTGTCGCGATCAAGGTGAAAAACAAAAAATCACCAGGGCGACAAACGAGAGGCAAAGACAATGATCAATTCGCGTCCGGCGGCGAAGACCGCCAACGTTTCCGACGATCGCCGCGAGGCGATCCGTTCCCTGTACATGGAATCGCTGCAGCTTGTTGAGCGGCTGCATCGCCGTCTGCTTGATGTCATCAAGGATGAATTCGACCGCAATGGCCGTTCCGACATCAATGCCATCCAGGCGCTGCTGCTGTTCAACATCGGCAATTCCGAGCTGACCGCCGGCGAGCTGCGCTCGCGTGGTTATTATCTCGGCTCGAACGTGTCCTACAATCTGAAGAAACTGGTCGATCTCGGCTTCATCAACCACCAGCGCTCGCGCATCGACCGCCGTTCGGTCCGCGTGTCGCTGACGCCGAAGGGCAATGAGGTCGCGGATGTCGTCGCCGGTCTCTATGAGCGCCATGTCGGCTCGATCGAGCAGGTCGGCGGCATCAACACCGACGAGTTCAAGCAGATGAACCGCGCCCTGCAGCGGCTCGACCGCTTCTGGAACGACACCATCGCCTACCGGATGTAAGGCGCCGCACCAGATCTGGCCCGCGCCACAGAAGCGCGGCCGAAACAGCGACCTCCAGTCAGGGCCGGTGCCGAAAAGCATCGGTCTTTTCTTTTCGCTACGCCGGTCGGCTCGATTTGGGCGCAAGGCCACGTTGCCGCCATATTCCAGTGGAACCGAGAGTGGCAGTGATGCTGTCGTGAAGACCATGCGTCCACCCGCAACCGTATCGCGCCTCGTGCATCGTCACACCAAGGTGATACGGACCATGGTTGGCTAATTGTTAAGATTGCCAATTTTAGAGTGCGGGCGAGATCGCCCGATGATCAACGCAGCAAGTGATCGAACCGTTACATATGTCTGGAACGTCCATGAGAACCAGCCGCCGCTTTTTCCTTTCCGGAGCCTCCGCGCTCGCCGCCGCCATGGTGGCCGGCCGTGCGAGCGCGCAGGACGTGATCGGGGATATCCTGAAATCCTCGGCCCGCGGCAATTGGGACGACCAGTTCGACGCCCGCGCCAGCGAGGGCGGCAAGGTGGCCTCGACGCTGCCGATCTTCAGCCCGCAGACCGTTGCATTTACCGAGCAGGCGGTGGCGCAGTATCAGAACATCGTCGGCCAGGGCGGCTGGGTAGAGGTTCCGGCGACCAAGAAGCTGCAGCTCGGCGTCGATGATCCCGATGTCGTGCCTCTGCGCAAGCGCCTGATGATCGCAGGCGACCTGTCGCAGAGTGCCGGCATTTCGACGGCCTTCGATTCCTATGTCGACTCGGCGGTCAAGCGCTTCCAGTTGCGCCACGGCCTGCCGGCCGACGGCTCGATGGGCAAATACACCTATGCGGCGATGAACGTTTCGGCGCAGATCCGGCTCGGCCAGCTGCAGACCAATCTGCAACGGCTGAAGGAGAAGGCCGGCACGCTGGGCAGCCGCTATGTACTGGTCGACATTCCGGCGGCGCAGATCGAAGCGGTCGAGAACGACCGCGTCGTGCTTCGCCACACCGCCATCGTCGGCAAGATCGATCGCCAGACGCCGATCGTCAATTCCAAGATCAACGAGATCATCGTCAACCCGTACTGGAACGCGCCGGTCTCGATCGTGCGCAAGGACATCATTCCGCTGATGCGGAAGGATCCCGACTATTTGAAGAACAGCCATATCCGCCTGTTCGCGCCGGATGGCAGCGAAGTCGATCCGATGAACGTGGACTGGTCGACCGACGATGCCGCCAAGTACCGTTTCCGCCAGGATCCGGGTTCGGAAAACGCCATGTCGTCGGTCAAGATCAATTTTCCGAGCCCGGACGGCGTCTACATGCACGATACGCCGCAGCAGAGCCTGTTCGGCAAGATGATGCGCTTCGATTCCTCGGGCTGCGTGCGCGTCCAGAACGTGCGCGATCTCGTCACCTGGATCCTGCGCGACACGCCCGGCTGGGACCGCCAGCATTTCGAAGCGGCGATCAAGACCGGCCAGAACACGCCGATCCAGGTCACCAACCCGGTGCCGGTGCACTTCCTCTATCTCTCTGCCTGGTCGACGGGACCCGGCGTCGTCCAGTTCCGCGACGACGTCTACGCGCTGGACGGCGCCAGCGAGCTGCAGATCACATCTTCGCTCTAAGCGCCTGATAAATATAATGGAAGGCCGCCTTTGAGGCGGCTTTTCTGTTTGCGGAGGGCGTCAAATCAGTCGCTGGTGAGCAGCCCACCAGCGACGCGCCGGCGCTGTCTGGACGCGAGGCCGGCGATTGCGCATGGTTCGCCAAACATCCGGAATCGCGCCATGCAAGCCGCCATCTTCGTCCTCGTCGTGCTCGTCTTCGTCGCCGTTTCCGGCGCGCTGGTGCGGCTGGTGCGGGTGCCGCTGCCAGTGCTGCAGATCGCCATAGGCGCCGCCCTCGCATGGCCGGTGCGCGGCATCCATGTCGAGATCGATCCGGAACTGTTCCTGCTGGTGTTCATTCCGCCGCTGCTGTTCAGCGATGCTTTTGGCGCGCCCAAGCGCGAGCTGATCGCTTTGCGCGGCCCGATCCTCGACCTTGCCATCGGCCTGGTCTTCTTCACCATCGTCGGCTTCGGCTATGCCTTGCACTGGCTGGTGCCGGGCATTCCGCTGGTCGTGGCCTTCGCGCTCGCCGCGGTGCTGTCGCCCACCGATGCGGTGGCTGTCTCCTCGATCGTCGACAGGAACGTGGTTCCGGCGCGGCTGATGCATATTCTGGAAGGCGAGTCGCTGCTCAACGATGCGTCGGGCCTAGTCATGTTCCGCTTTGCCGTCGCGGCGGCATTGACCGGCAGCTTTTCCTTCGCTGCCGCCTCGCTGAGTTTCCTCTACGCCGTGGCGGTGGGCATCCTGACCGGCGTTGCGGCATTGTTCGTCGCCGCCAAGATGCTGCAACTGCTCAACCGCATCGGCGGCGTGCCGGCCGAGGCGCAGGTGCTGATCACCATCCTGCTCCCCTTCGTCGCCTATCTCGGCGCCGAGCATTTTGGGGCCTCTGGCATCCTGGCCGCGGTCACCGCCGGCCTTTTGACCGGGAGCACCGGCATATTCCGCTTCCTCGGCGTCTCGGCGCGCATGCAGACGATTGCGCTCTGGACGACGTTTTCCTTCGTCTTCAACGGCGCGCTGTTCATCGTGCTCGGCCTGCAGCTTCCCGAGATCATCCGCAAGGTGCCGCCGGAGCTCACCGGCCACTATCCCATCATCCAGCCGGTCCTGACCGTGCTGGCGCTGACGCTCTGCTTGATCGCGCTCCGCTTCGTCTGGATCTGGATTGGAGACATCACGGCCGCGATCGCAGCACGGCTCGGCAGGCGTAAGGCCGAGCCATTCGGCCTGCGCGTGCGGCTGGCAGGATCGGTGGCGGGCGTGCGTGGGGCCATCACGCTGGCCGGCATATTGTCGCTGCCGCTGTCCTTGCAGGACGGCTCGCCATTTCCCGCGCGCGATCTGGTCATCTTCCTCGCCGCCGGCGTCATCATCTGCTCCCTGGTGATCGCCAGCCTTGCCCTGCCGGTGATTGCGCGCGGGCTGGTCGAGCCGGGCGAAGACGCCGGCGCTGCCGAGGAACGCACGGCGCGTGTCGGCGCGGCAAAGGCGGCAATCGCCCGTCTCGAGAGCATCGCCCAGACGGACGACGAAGGGGAGGGCGATGTGCCAGGTGTCAGGCTCGCCGCCGCCAACGGCATTGTCGCTGCCTACCGGCGGCGCATCGCCGCGTCCGACGAGGCCGATGAAGCCCGTGCCGAGATGCGTGAGGCGGGGAGGCTGGAGATCGATCTGAGGCTCGCCGGCATCGCCGCCGAGCGGGATGCCCTGCGCGCCATGCTGCGCCGCGGCGAGATCAACGACCACACGGCGCGGGCGCTGTTCACCGAGATCACCCTCACGGAAGCCCTTTTGAACGGCAGGCAGACGCGCAAATAGGACCGGCAACGCCCAGGTGCTGTGGATTTGCAGCCTCTGCCGCAAACCGGCCAGCAAATTTCGCGCCGCAAACGTGGCGAGGCGAAAACAACTGTGTTAATGGCCCGGCGAACCCAATGCATGTCGCCCAAAAGTGTGCAGGGTTGGGGACAGCGGCATGCTCAAGACAAAACCGACCTCCGGACCTAAGGGAAACAGGCCATGGCAATAGCAGCGGCAGCGTCGAACAAATTCGAGTCCTTCTTCGAAACCACGCTGGAAGACGCTGATCCGGAGATTTTCGGCGCCATCCGCAACGAGCTCGGCCGCCAGCGCCACGAGATCGAGCTGATCGCGTCGGAAAACATCGTTTCGCGCGCGGTGCTCGAGGCGCAGGGGTCGATCATGACCAACAAATATGCCGAGGGCTATCCGGGCAAGCGCTACTATGGCGGCTGCCAATTCGTCGACGTGGCTGAGGAACTGGCCATCGAGCGTGCGAAAAAGCTGTTCGGCTGCAATTTCGCCAACGTCCAGCCGAATTCGGGCAGCCAGATGAACCAGGCGGTGTTCCTGGCGCTGCTGCAGCCCGGCGATACCTTCATGGGCCTCGACCTCAATTCCGGTGGCCATCTCACCCACGGCTCGCCGGTCAACATGAGCGGCAAATGGTTCAAGGTCGTCTCCTATGGCGTGCGCAAGGACGACCATCTGCTCGACATGGACGCGATCGAGAAGACCGCCCACGAGACCAAGCCGAAGCTGATCCTGGCCGGCGGCACCGCCTATTCTCGCGTCTGGGACTGGAAGCGTTTTCGCGAGATCGCGGATGCGGTCGGCGCTTACCTGATGGTCGACATGGCGCATATTGCCGGCCTCGTAGCCGGCGGCGTGCATCCGTCGCCGCTGCCGCAC
Source organism: Mesorhizobium sp. dw_380 (assembly GCF_018588885.1). Classification (GTDB taxonomy): domain Bacteria; phylum Pseudomonadota; class Alphaproteobacteria; order Rhizobiales; family Rhizobiaceae; genus Mesorhizobium. The sequence goes on along the minus strand of NZ_JAFFIW010000051.1, from coordinate 7,598 downwards.
GCGCATGTGGTGACGACCACCACGCACAAATCGCTGCGCGGTCCGCGCGGCGGCATGATCCTGTGCAACGACGAGGACATCGCCAAGAAGATGAACTCGGCCGTGTTCCCCGGCCTGCAGGGCGGCCCGTTGATGCATGTCATCGCCGCCAAGGCAGTGGCCTTCGGCGAGGCGCTGAAGCCGAGCTTCAAGGTCTATGCCGAGAGTGTCGCCGCCAACGCCAAGGCGCTGGCTTCGAGCCTCAAGGAGACAGGCCTCGACATCGTGTCCGGCGGCACCGACAACCATCTGATGCTGGTCGACCTGCGCCCCAAGAACGCCACCGGCAAGCGTGCCGAGGCAGCCCTTGGCCGCGCCAACATCACCTGCAACAAGAACGGCATCCCCTTCGACCCGGAAAAGCCCTTCGTCACCTCGGGCGTGCGGCTCGGCACGCCGGCCGGCACCACGCGCGGCTTCGGCCAGGCCGAGTTCCGCGAGATCGGCAAGCTGATCGCCGAAGTGCTGGATGGCCTCAAGGTTGCCAATTCCGACGAGGGCAACGCCGCGGTGGAAGCGGCGGTCAAGGCCAAGGTCGTGGCGCTGACCGATCGTTTTCCGCTTTATCCTTATCTCGGTTGACCAGACGGGACGCGTCATCTTTTATCCGCCGGCAGCGCGTCACCCCTGATCGGGTGGCGCATGGAACTGGAGAATTGATGATGCGCGATATTCGTCTTGCTACGCTCGGTGCCGTCGGCTGGCTGGCCGTTTGCGGGCCAGCTTCGGCGCAGACGCAGCCCGCCCCGGACATGCCTGCCACCAGCACGTTCGGCAGGTGGACAACCATGGTCGACACGCTCGACACCGGACAGGACGCACACAAGACCTGCGCGGCTTCTACGGCGTTCTTCGATACGGGTGGCAATTCGGGCACACTGACCTTGTCGATTTCGACCGGCGATGCGCTGCCGCCCGATGGCTATCCGGCCGTCATGCTCACCGTTGACAACCGGAACCTGCCGACCGGCAAGAAGATCGCTGCGACATTCGGCGATCCCGGCGTGAAGGTTTCGGCAACGGTCTATTCCAACGATGCCGTCATCGGCCGCCCGAGCTGGACGGTCGACAATCAGGCCAAGACCAGCCTCGCGCTGCTGCGTGCCATGCGCCAGGTGACTTCGCTCGATGTGACTTTCGGCAAGCAGGCTGTCGCCAGCATCCCGATGGAGGGTTTTACCAAGGCCTACCGCAACCTCGGAACGTCCTGCGGCTTCCCAACCAAAGACGTCGCGCCGTGACGCGGACTGCCGGATCGCGATAGGGGCTGCGCATGGATGTCGTCTGGAAGGGCGTGGTCGGCGGGCTGGTGACGGCGCTGATCGTCTGGGCGTCCAAGCGGGGCAATGTCCTGCCCGGGATATTGCCGCTGGCGCCGACCTTTGCCGTCATCGCCTTGCTCGCCGTGGGCGCCAAGGATGATCCAGGTGGCTTCCGCGATGCCTGCCTTGCCGGCGTCAAGACAATTCCCGCCTATCTTGCCTTCCTCGGGGCCTGCTGGCTGTTGATCGACAAGGTTGATTATCGCCTGGCTGTTGCCGGCGGCATCGCCGTCTGGCTGGTTGCCGCGCTGGCAATCTTCCTCGCGCCTCGCTATCTCTGATGCGGCGGGCCGTAGAAGAGGCGGAACTGCTTCAATCCGGACCGGAAAGGCTCTAAGCCTTTCGCCTCACCAGATTCGCGAACCCAAGGCTTTTCATGCGCTGTCCCTATTGCCAGTCCGAAGATACGCAGGTGAAGGATTCGCGCCCCGCCGAGGATGGCGCGGCGATCCGCCGGCGGCGTGTCTGCCCCGATTGCGGCGGCCGTTTCACCACCTTTGAGCGCGTGCAGTTGCGCGATCTGGTCGTGGTCAAGAAGTCGGGCCGGAAAGTGCCGTTCGACCGCGACAAGCTGCTGCGTTCGGTCGAGATCGCGGTGCGCAAGCGCAATGTCGATCCCGAGCGTATCGACCGTGCGGTGACCGGCATCGTGCGCCAGCTCGAAAGCTCCGGCGAGACGGAAGTGGCTTCCGGCGAGGTCGGGCGCTTGGTCATGGAGGCGCTGAAATCGCTCGATGATGTCGCCTACGTGCGTTTTGCATCGGTCTACCGCAATTTTCGCGAGGCCAAGGATTTCCATGAGCTGCTGGGCGAGCTGAAGGGCGACGAAGACAAGAGCGAAGAGGACGCCGGCTGAGCATGGCAACACCGCAACTGAGCGAGGCCGAGCAAGCGGCCCTTGATCGCCGTTTCATGGCCGCCACCCTGCGGCTTTCGCGTCGGAATGCCGGCCGCACCTCCACCAATCCTTCCGTCGGCACGCTGATCGTGCGTGACGACGGCGTGGGGCCGATGATCGTCGGCACCGGCGTCACCGCCATTGGCGGCCGGCCGCATGCCGAGACCGAGGCGCTGGCCGAGGCCGGCAAACGCGCGCGTGGTGCCACGGCTTACGTCACGCTCGAGCCATGCGCCCATCACGGCCGCACGCCGCCTTGCGCCAATGCGCTGGTCAATGCCGGCATTGCGCGCGTCGTGGGTGCCGCCAGCGATCCCGATCCGCGCGTCTCCGGCAAGGGCTATGCCATCCTGCGCGCCGCCGGTGTCGAGGTGGTCGAAAAGGTGCTCGCGACGGAAGCCGCCGAGCAGATGGCTGGCTACCTCATTCGGTCGCTCAAAAAACGCCCGGAAGTTATCTTGAAGCTTGCGCTTTCCAGCGACGGCAAGATCGGCAGGCAAGGCGCCGGCCAGGTCGCGATAACAGGCGATATCGCGCGCCGTGAGGTCTATCTGATGCGGGCCGAGGCCGACGCCATTCTGGTCGGTATCGGCACGGCATTGGAAGACGATCCGGCGCTGACGGTGCGCCTGCCGGGGCTGGAGAACCGTTCGCCGGCGCGCATCGTGCTCGACCGGCAGATCAGGCTGCCGGAGGCCTCGAAGCTAGTCTCGGGCGTGGATCGCGTGCCGCTTTACCTCGCCGCTTGCCTGGAGGCCGATCAGCAGCGGCGTGCCACGCTCGAGCGCGCCGGCGTGCGCTTCCTCGGCACCGAAACGCATGAAGGCGGCGTAGCCTTGCCGGAACTGCTTGAGGATCTTGCTGCCCTCGGCATGGCAAGCGTGCTGGTCGAGGGCGGCGCCAAGGTGGCCAGTGCTTTCCTGGCCGATGGGCTGGTCGACCGCATCGTGCTGTTCCAGGGACCGGAGGCGATCGGCGAAGACGGCATTGCATCGCCCGTCGACGCCGACCATATCCCGGCTGGATTTCGCAAGCTGCGCGAGATGCGGTTCGGCGAGGACAGCTACGCCGAGTGGATAAGGAATATCTGATGTTTACCGGAATTGTCACCGATGTCGGCACTGTCGCGGCCGTAAAGCCGCTGAGCGAGGGCGTCGGCTTGCGCATCGACACCGCCTACGACCCTGGGACAATTGCCATTGGCGCCTCGATCTCCTGCGGCGGCGTCTGCTTGACGGTCACAGCTTTGCCTGACCATGGCTCGAACGCCCGCTGGTTCGAGGTCGAGGCGTGGGAGGAAGCCTTGCGGCTGACCACGGCCTCGAGTTGGAAATCCGGCTCCAAGGTCAATCTGGAGCGGGCGCTGAAGATCGGCGACGAACTCGGCGGCCACATTGTTTCAGGCCATGTCGATGGCACCGCCGAGATCATCGAGCGCAAGGACGAGGGCGACGCGGTGCGTTTCACGTTGGAGGCACCGCGCCATCTGGCGAAATTCATCGCGCCGAAAGGCTCCGTGGCGCTCGACGGCACCTCACTCACCGTCAACAAGGTCGAGGGGACCCGCTTCGACGTGCTGTTGATTCATCACTCGCTGACCGTCACCACCTGGGGCGAGCGCAAGGTCGGAGACCGCGTCAATCTCGAGATCGACACCATGGCCCGCTACGCGGCGCGGCTGGCGGAGGCGGCGAAAGAGGGCTCATAGTTCGTCGAATGGACTTGTCGCCGAGCTGTTCAAATAGGGAAATAGCTGCGATGGAAAGCAGGAATTCCAAAGAGCCAGAGCGGCTCACGCGGGAAGCATTGGCCGATGTAGATGCCGGCCGTGTTGTGGATCATGAAGCCGTTCTTGCCTGGGCTGAAAGCCTTGGTGAGGACTGCCCAGTCTCGCCATCTCGCCCAAAGAGAGGGTAGGCCGACACGTCACCCACCAATCTTGTGCTTGCGATCAACCCGGCTTCGGCCTAAGTCACCGGCAACCCCCCGGAGACTTTTATGGCTGGTATATCCCAACACGGCAAAGCCTTCATTCGTCCGAAGGCGAAGGCGCATCTGCTCATTGTCGAAGCGCGCTTCCACGACGACCTTGCCGATGCGCTGCTCGATGGCGCGACAAGCGCGCTCGATGAAGCGGGCGCGACTTACGATGTCGTCACCGTTCCAGGTTCGCTCGAGATACCCGCGGTGATCACCTTCGCGCTCGACGGCGCGGCGGAGGGCGGCACGAATTACGACGGCTTCGTTGCGCTCGGCACCGTGGTTCGCGGCGACACCTATCATTTCGACATCGTCGCCAATGAATCCAGCCGCGCGCTCATGGACCTGTCGGTGCAGGACTCCGTCTGCATCGGCAACGGCATCCTGACCACCGAGACCGACGCACAGGCGTGGACGCGGGCCAAGCGCTCGGAAGGCGACAAGGGCGGCTTTGCCGCGCGTGCGGCGCTGACCATGATCGCCCTCAAGGAACAATTGGGAGCGCGATCGTGAGCGAACCCGCTTCGCCCGGACAGCCCGCGGTGCGCCAGGCCAATAAGCGCGGTGCTGCCCGTCTCGCCGCTGTGCAGGCGCTCTATCAGATGGATGTCGCCGGCAGCGGCGTTTTCGAGATCACCGCCGAATATGAGGCGTTTCGCCTTGGCAAAGAGGTCGACGGCGCGCTCTATCGCGAGGCCGATGCCCAATGGTTCCGCGCTATCCTCACCGGTGTCGTCGAAGACCAGAAGACCATCGATCCTGTCATCCGCCAGGCGCTGACCGACGACTGGCCGCTGTCGAGGCTCGATTCGACGTTGCGCGCCATCCTGCGCGCCGGCGTCTATGAACTGATGAAGCGTGAAGACGTGCCGGTGGCGGTCATCGTTTCGGAATATGTCGACATCGCCAAGGCCTTCTACGAGGAAGATGAGCCGAAGCTGGTCAATGCCGTGCTCGACCGCGTGTCACGCCGGGTGCGCGGCGAGGGGCGCGGCAAGGACGCATCGTGACCGCGATTGCCATCGAGACGGCCAAGGATGGGCGACGCACCGCGCTGATCCTCGCCGCATCGCAGGCGATCATAGGCTCGGCGGCACCGATTGCGATCTCGATGGGCGCGCTGGCCGGGCAATATCTGCTCGGTGCCGACAAATCGCTGGCGACGGCGCCGATCACCGGCTTCAACCTTGGCGTGGCGCTCGGCGCTCTGCCCGCCGCGGCTATCATCCGCAGGATGGGCCAGCGCGGCGGCTTCATGACCGGAACCGTCGTCACCGCGCTTGGCGGCCTGGTTGCCACGGTGGCGCTTTTCCATGGCAGTTTCTGGCTGTTCGCGTTCGCGCTGCTGGTGATCGGCATCGGCGGTGCCTTCGTTCAGCAGTTCCGCTTCGCCGCCGCCGACAACGCACCGCCGGAGTTCAAGGCGCGCGCCATCTCCTTCGTGCTGGCCGGCGGCATCGTCACCGCCATCCTTGGGCCGCAGATCGTCATCTTCACCCGCGAACTGTTCGCGCCGGTGATGTTTGCCGGATCGTTCGCCGCCATCCTGCCGCTGGCCGCCGTGGGCGCCGTCATCTTGTCGTTTCTGCGCCTGCCGGAGAAAGCCGCGGTCAAGGTCGACGTTGCCGAGGGTGACGCCAGACCGCTGTCCGAAATCGTCACCAGGCCGCGCTTCGTCGCCGCGCTGTTTTGTGCCGTCGGCAGCTATGCGCTGATGAGCTTCGTCATGACCGGCGCGCCGCTCGCCATGGTCGGCTGCGGTCTGTCGGAGGATGATGCGACGCTGGGCATCTCCTGGCACGTCATGGCGATGTTCGCGCCGAGCTTCTTCACCGGCTCGCTGATCCACCGGTTCGGCGCCGAGCGCATCGTCGCCATCGGCCTGCTGCTGCTGGTCGGCTGTGGTGCCGTTGCCTTGTCGGGCCTGGCGCTGTGGCAATTCTGGACGTCGCTGATCCTGCTCGGCCTTGGCTGGAATTTCAGCTTCATCGGCGCCACCGCCATGGTGGCGGCCAGCTATCGGCCGTCGGAAAAGGGCAAGGTGCAGGGCTTCCACGACTTTGTCCTGTTCGGCTCCGTCGCCTGCGCGTCGCTGCTGTCGGGCATGGTTTACAACGCCTGGGGCTGGACCATGCTGAACTGGATGATATTCCCGGTCACCGTGTTGTGCTTCGTGGCGCTGGGTACGCTGAAGATGACGGCGGCGCGCAAGGTCGGCGCCTGATCTTGAGCTGACACAGTGTTGTCAGGAACGCGTCAATTGAATTTGGCCCGCCGAAACAAAATTATTGCGCCTGTACCTATTGTTATGAAACCGTGTGCCCCGACTGGCCGTTGAAGCCATGCTCATATGCGGCCACCGCATTTCGGTTCACAGCAAGGGATTTTCACGATGTTTTCAGTCAAGGTTTTGGCCAGCGCGGCATTGGCGCTTGGCATCACGGTGGCTTCCGCCAGCGCTCAGGTGGTCGTCTCCTCGAAGATCGACACCGAGGGCGGCGTGCTCGGCAACATCATCCAGCTCGTTCTCAACGCCAACAACATCAAGACCACAGATCGTATCCAGCTCGGCGGCACACCGGTGGTTCGCAAGGCGATCACCGCCGGCGAGATCGACATCTATCCAGAATACACCGGCAACGCCGCCTTCTTCTTCGAGAAGGCCGATGATCCCCTGTGGAAGGACGCCGCCAAGGCCTTTGAGACGGCCAAAAAGCTCGACTACGACGCCAACAAGATCGTCTGGCTGTCGCCAGCGCCGGCCAACAACACCTGGGCGATCGCTCTGCGCAAGGAAGTGGCCGACACCAACAAGCTCGCCACGCTCTCAGACTTCGGCAAATATGTCGCGGGCGGCGGCAAAGTGGTGCTGGCGGCTTCCGCCGAGTTCGTCAATTCGGCGGCCGCACTGCCGGCGTTCCAGACCACCTATGGCTTCACGTTGAAGCCGGACCAGCTGATCACGCTCTCGGGCGGGGACACGGCGGCGACCATTGCCGCGGCCGCCAACCAGACCAGCGGCGCCAACGCCGCCATGGTCTACGGCACCGACGGCGGCATCGCGCCATCCGGTCTGGTCGTGCTCGACGACGACAAGGGCGTGCAGCCGGTCTACCAACCGGCGCCGATCATCCGCGAATCCGTGCTCAAGGAGCATCCCGAGATCGAGACGCTGCTGAAGCCGGTCTTCGCCAAGCTCGACCTCGTCACGCTGCAGGAACTGAACGGCCGCGTGCAGGTCGGTGGCGAGCCGGTCAAGGGCGTCGCCGAAGACTTTTTGAAGAAGAACGGGTTTTTGAAGTAGTTAGCCAGAGACAGTGACGCCGGTGCGAGGCGCCCCCCTCTGGCCTGCCGGCCAT
>NZ_JAFFIW010000050.1 GCF_018588885.1 Mesorhizobium sp. dw_380 | reverse complement strand
GTGCCCGGCAGGGCGATGAGGGGCAGCGCAAACCTGTCGTGATTGTGCGGGCCAATTCGGTTTCCCCATTGCCATTTTGTTCTGGTGTATGATTCTGCTCTCTTGAAGCGGACTGATTCGATGCGCGAGATCATTTTCGATACGGAAACCACCGGCCTTGATTCGCGCGACGACCGCGTGATCGAGCTTGGCGGCGTCGAACTGGTCAACCGCTTCCCGACCGGCAAGACCTTCCACCACTATATCAACCCGCAGGGCCGTGCGATCCATGCCGAGGCGCAGGCGGTGCACGGCATCAGCGCGGCGGATCTCGCGGGCAAGCCGACCTTTGCCGAGATTGCGCAGGAGTGGCTGAGCTTCATCGACGGCGCCAAGCTGGTCGCCCACAACGCGACCTTCGATATCGGCTTCCTCAATGTCGAATTCGGCCGGCTCGGCCATCCCGTCGTCGATCCCGGCCTTGTCGTCGACACGCTGGCGCTGGCGCGCCGCAAGCACCCGATGGGGCCTAACTCGCTCGACGCGCTCTGCCGGCGCTACGGCATCGACAATACAAGGCGCACCAAGCACGGCGCCCTGCTCGATTCCGAACTGCTGGCTGAGGTCTATATCGAGCTGATCGGCGGCAAGCAGGCCGCCCTCATCCTCGACAGCTCGACCGCGCCGGCGCGGGGCGGCGAGAATGTCCGCCAGATCGAAATCATCGTCGCCGAACGCTCGGCGCCGCTGCTGCCCCGCCTGAGCGAGGCCGAACGCGCCGCCCACGCCGCCATGGTCGCCACGCTCGGCGAAAAGGCGCTGTGGCTGAAAGCCGCCCCACCCGAAGCAAGCGTTGTGCTGTCCTCGTAAGAGGACCTGCACACAGCCGTCAGTACGGCCACTCGCCCCGGCCCAACGCCGAAATCGCTCCGATGATGCGCGCGAAGGCTTGCGCGGCGGCCGGCACCGTGGTGCGGGCACGCAGAAAACTGTGCACCAGGCGCTTCTCCTCGTGCCACCACGCCTTGCCGCCGGCCGAGACAATGCGGTCGCTGTAGGTCTCGCCATCGGATGACAGCGGATCGCATTCGGCTGTGATGATCACTGTTGGCGGCAGCCCGGAAAAGTCGTTGTCGCGCAAGGGCGAGAAGGTCGGATCGTCGGGCGATTGCCGCTTGGCCGAACGGACATCACGGTAAAAGGCGATGTCGCCGACGGACAGCAGCGGCGCCTCGGCATGCTCGACATAGGAGCCGGCGCGCTCGTCGCCGCCGAGGCCGGGATAGATCAGCACCTGGCCGATTGCGGCGCGGGCATGCCGGCGCGTCGCCTGCGCCACCGCGGCCGCCAGATTGCCCCCGGCGCTTTCGCCGCACAGCACCAAGGGCAGGCCTGATGTGGCCGCCGCCCAGTCGAAAACGGCCATCGCGTCGTCGAAAGCGGCGGGATGGACATGCTCCGGCGCCAGCCGGTAGTCGACCGACAGCACGTCGAAGCCGGTGCCGGCGCAAATCTCGGCGCAGATGTCGTCATGGCTGTCGAGCCCGCCGAGGATGAAGCCGCCGCCGTGGAGATAGAGCACCATGGCCTGCGCGGCGTTGCCGGAGAGCTGGTAATGGCGGATCGGTATGCCGTGACCAGGAGCGGCGACCAGGCCGTCCCTGGCCTTGACCCCGGAGGGGCGGCCCTGATGGAAGGCGCGGCACATCCTGTCATAGACCACGCGCTGCTTGTCGATCGGCAGGCCGATGATCTCGGGCGGATACCACGCGTTGATACTGTCGATATAGGCCCACAGCGCCGGGTCGAGCCGAGTTTCGTATTTGCCGCGGCTGGTCATGTCAGGCTTGCCGGCAAGGGTCACAACTCTCTGTAAAGCTCGGCCGCATTGTCGAAGGTGAAGCGCAGCGGCACCGAGCCTTCGACCTGCCATGCGGTGACCGTCTCGCCGGCCAGCAGCCGGCAGGCGCCTTCGGTGTCGGTGACCGCGCCGCCATAGAGCCGGTTGGCGAGGTTGAGGATGCCGGTCTGGTGCATGGCCGCACTGCCGCTGCCGCAGGCATCCTTGACCAGCAGCACGCGAAACCCCTTGGCCACGGCGTCCTTGACGGACGCGTCGATGCAGGCCTCGGTCCAGACGCCCGCGACGACAAGCCATTCGATGCCGCGCGCCTTCAGCTGATCGGAAGCCGCCCTCGAGCGGAAGGCGCTGGCCTCGGCCTTGATCAGCAGCATCTCGCCCTTGGCCGGCGCCACCTCATGGCAGATTTCGGTCAATGGATCGCTCTTGTCCGAAAAAGCCGACTTGCCGTCTGATCCAACGGGATGAAACGGCCGGTCCTGGCTGTCGAGATCGACGATATAGGCCCAGTGATAAAGCGGCACATGGTTCTGCCGCGCCGCGGCCTGCAGGCGCTGGACATTGGCGAGGATACCGGCAAAGCCCTCGACCAAGTAGCGCTTGTCCTGCCGGTGCTCTTCCTGCAGGTCGATGAAGACAGCGGCCACGGTGCCGCGCTTGAGGGAGATGGGGCTTTTCATGCGAATGCCCCTGGGTTCTCAAAAGCCGACGCGGTCGCTTTCAATGCGCTATAGCCCTTGGTGATTGGCCGGCGCCTCCCCGACTTCGTCATCCACGGGCGAAGCAGCCGCGCAACGGCCTCGCGGAGACCCGAGGATCCATGCCGTGACCCCGGCCAGGGAACACAGCGGAGCAGAATTCGTTCCGTAGCAGCGCGCTGAAGTCGCGGCATGGATCCTGGGGTCTGCGCCGCGTCGCTGCGCTCCTTGCTCCGCCCTAGGATGACGAAGGGAGAGGCGTTTGCGTTGGCTGCCAAGGGAAGCAAAACCACCATCAAACCTGCTTCTCCAGAAACTCGTCCTCATAGGGAAAGCGCGACAGAAGTTCGGTACCGGTGTCGGTGATCAGGACTTCGTCCTCCAGCTTGACGCCCTCGCGGCCGCCCTTCTCGCCAATATAGCTTTCCACGCTCACCACCATGCCTGGCACGATATGGCCGTCGCGGCCATAGGTCTCGTAATCCATGGCATGCGCGATGAACGGTGTCTCGCCATGCATGCCGACGCCGTGCATGACCGAGGTGTAGCGCTGGTCGACGAAACGATCCGGGATCTTCCAGGCCTTCTCGGCGATCTCGCGGAACGCCATGCCCGGCCTGACGATCGAGATGTTGTGCTGAACCTGGTCGTGCGCCATGCGGTAGAGCGACTTTTGGTAAGGCGTCGGCTTGCCCGGCCCGCAGCGGAAGGTGCGGGAAAAATCGGAGTAATAGCCGTAGCAGCCGATCGTGTCGGTATCGAGCGCCAGGAGTTCGCCGGGCCGGATCTTGCGGCCGCTGGCCTCGTTGAACCACGGATTGGTGCGCTGGCCGGAGGTCAACAGCCGCGTCTCGATGAACTCGCCGCCCTGGCGGATCACCTCGCCATACATGATGGCGAACAGCTCGTTTTCGGAAACGCCGGGCTTGATCGCCTCGCGCACCGCATAGACGGCGGCCTCGGCGCCGGCCATCGACACCTGCAGGCATTTCACTTCTTCCGGCGTCTTCACCGCACGCACCGCCAGGATTTCGCCCTGGCAATCCTTGACCTCGCAGCCGCGCTTTTCCAGCGCCAGCGCCTGCAAATGGCTGCAGCGGTCGAGCCCGAGCTTCATCGAGCCGCCGCCATGCTGCTTCAGTAGCTCGGCGATCTCGTCGGCGAACGGGCCGGCGGTCTCATCGTCACGGCCGGAGACCGACGACCAGACCAGCTTGGATGGCCGCGCCTCGTCGATCGTGTCGAGCACCATCGAGACATGGTAGCTCTGCGGGTATTCGAACAGCACGATCGGCCCTTCGGTGGGCACGAAGAAATAGCGGGTCGAGTTGCGCAGGAAATAGCCGAACATGTTGCGCGAGCCGGTGGCGTAGCGCTGGTTGTAAGGGTCGAACAAAATGACGCCGCCATAGCCGGCCTCGCGCATCCAGCCGCGCAATTTAGCCAGCCGGCCTTTTCGCAAGGCGTCGGCGTCGATGAAGGACGGCTCGGTGTCCGACAGCCACATGCCGCCGGCCGGATCGGCGGCTGCCGGATGGCGCATGCGGTCCTTGAAATCCACGTCTTCGGTGCTGTCGGGGTCGAATACGACGATGCTCATGGTGCCTGGCCTTGGGTCGATTGCGAGATCAGACCATGGCGCAGCAGGCGTGGAAGCATTGTGCGGAAAACCGCGTGTGTTGTGCGGGATGCCGCTGAGCTAATAAGAGATGCAGGTGCTGTCCCGCCAACGTCTCTCAGCGCCAGCAAGCGCAAACTAATGCCTTCTCGCCAGCTTCGGCGGATGCCCATGTTCCTCCCGAAAAGCCCGGGCAAAACTCGACATCGAGGCAAAGCCGCAGGCCAGCGCCACGTCGCGCACGGCGAGCGTCGAGTGCGCCAGGAGATCGGCCGCGCGCTTCAGCCTGAGCCGCCGGTAGTAGCCGTTGGGCGAGATGGCGAGTTCGGAACGGAAAGAGCGTTCGAGCTTGTCGGACGACACGCCGAGCCGGGCCGTCAGCTCCGCCATGCCGAGCCGCTCCTCGACCGCGTCCTCCATGATGGCGATGGCCGACAGCACCAGCTCGTTCTGCACCCCGGTGCGCAGGCGCAGCGGCATCAGCTTGCGGTCGACACTCGATCGCAAGGGACTGTGCACGAACCATTCGGCGACGCCGGCGGCAAGCTCGGCGCCGTAATCCCTGGTGATGATCTCCAGCATCATGTCGAGGCTGCCGACACCGCCGGCCGAAGTAAAACGTTTGCGGTCGATGACATAGAGGTCGCGCCGGAGCTCGATGTTGGGGAAGGCTTCGGTGAAAGCGGCCTGGCTGGTCCAGTGCAGGGTGCAGGCATGGCCGTCGAGCAGGCCAGCGCGGGCGAGAAAGAACGCCGCATCCGCCACCGCGCCGATATGGGCGCCACCCCGCAAGCTGCGACGGATCCAGCTTGCCGCGTCCTCGGCGACAAGATGATCGGCATCGCCGCCCGAGCAGACGACGATGCGGTCGACCTTGGGCGCATCCTCGGCATAGAAGCCCGGCTGGATGACGACCCCGTTCGAGGCCTCGACCGCCCCTTTCGTGCCGCCGACAATGATCCAGCGATAGCACTGCCGCTTCGCCAGCACGTTTGTGGCGCGCAGCGGTTCGATGACCGAGCTGAACGCCATCATCGGAAAGCCGGGAAACACCAGCACCGCGAAGGTGAGGGGCTCGATGGGCTTTGGAGATTCGCGCGTGGCCATGGGCGCTACATCTCGGGCAGACAGCGCGCTAGGTCAATCGGGATGCTTGAACCTGGACCGCCAGCGCCGCCCTCACCTGCCTGCCGGCATCCTCCCCGTAAACGGGGCGAGGGACGCTCTCATCGCCGCTTTCGCCAATCGCGGCTAGCCTCTTTCTCCCCGTTTACGGGGAGAAATGCCCGGCAGGGCAATGAGGGGCGGCGCAGACTTTGGCGGTTTAGCGCTAACCCCCCAGAGCCTGATCCAGATCGGCGATCAGGTCATCCCCATCCTCAATGCCCGCCGACAGCCGCACCAGCGAATCCGAGATGCCGATCTCGTCGCGCTTCTCCGCCGGAATAGATCCATGCGTCATCAGCGCGGGGTGTTCGATCAGGCTTTCCACGCCGCCGAGGCTTTCGGCCAGCGTGAACAGCTGTGTGCGTTCGAGGAAGCGTTTTGTCCCGGCAAGGTCGCGGTCCAGCACGGCTGATATCATGCCGCCGAAGGCATGCATCTGCTGGACGGCGATGCCGTGCTGCGGATGGCTGGCGAGGCCGGGATAGATGACGCGCCGCACATCTTTTCGCGCCTCCAGCCACTGCGCGATTTTCAGCCCATTTTCGGAATGCCGCTCCATCCTGAGCGCCAGTGTCTTGAGGCCGCGCAGCGCCAGGAAACTGTCGAACGGGCCCGATATGGCACCGATGGCGTTCTGCAAGAATTTGAGCTGGGCGGCCAGCTCCTTGTTGTCGCCGACGACAGCCACGCCACCGACCATGTCGGAATGGCCGTTGAGATATTTGGTCGTCGAATGCACCACGATGTCGATGCCAAGTTCCAGCGGCCGCTGGATGTAAGGGCTGCAAAAGGTGTTGTCGGCCACCGACAGGATGCCCTTGCGCCTCGCGAGTGCTGCGACGCCTTCGAGGTCGACGATGCGCAGCAGCGGATTGGTCGGCGTCTCGACCCAGAGCATTTTCGTCTCCGGGCGGATCGCCGCTTCGACGGCGGCAAGGTCGGTGAAATCGACGAAGCTGACCTTGAGATCGGCCGAGCGCTTGCGCACCCGCTCCATCAGCCGGAACGAGCCGCCATAGATGTCGTCGGTGGCGACGATATGCGCGCCGGCATCGAGCAATTCCAGCACCGTGGCGATTGACGCCAAACCGGAAGCAAAAGCGAACGCCGCCGTGCCACTTTCGAGATCGGCCACCGCGCGCTCGAAGGCGAAGCGCGTCGGGTTCTGGCTGCGGGCATACTCAAACCCCTTGTGCACGCCGGGCGACTGCTGGCCATAGGTCGAGGTGGCGTAGATCGGCACCATCACCGCGCCGGTCAGCGGGTCGTGGCTCTGGCCGCCATGAATGGTGCGGGTGGAGAAGGCCAGACGGTTCTTGCCCAATGGTGGTCTTGCCGATGTCATTTTGCGCGGCGCCTCAGATGGTTGATCAGGTCGATGCGGGTTATCAGGCCGACGAACTCGTCGCCGTCGAAGATGATGGCGACCTCGTTGCGGTCGAACACCGGCAGCAGCGCGTCCAGCGTCTGGCTGGCCTGCAGCGTGTGCAGATTGGACGTCATCGCCGTGCGCACCGGCCCGTTGAAGCGCTCCCAGCGCCCATCATAGGGGCCGTCGACATGAGCAAGGATGTCGCTTTCGTCGACGATGCCGACGAGCTTGCCATTGTCCAGCACCGGCAGCTGCGAGACGTCGGAGCGGCGCATGCGGCCATAGGCGTTGAGCAGGCTCTCGTCCGGGCCGACATAGACCGTGTCGCCGGTGCGGTGCGTGCGCATGACGAGGTCGCGCAGATCGCCATGCTGCTCGTGCTCGGCCAGGCCCTGCTCGGCCAGCCAGAAATCGTCGAAGACTTTTGACAGGTATTTGTTGCCGCTGTCGCAGACGAAGGTGACGACGCGCTTCGGCGAAGTCTGTTCACGGCAATAGCGCAGTGCCGCCGACAAAAGCGTGCCCGAGGACGAGCCGGCCAAAATGCCTTCGCGCGACAGGAGATCGCGCACCGCCAGCATGCTCTGCTTGTCCGTGATGGAATAGGCTTTCTTCACCAGCGACAGATCGGCATTGGGCGGCACGAAATCCTCGCCGATGCCTTCGACGGTCCAGCTGCCGGCCTCTTGCATCTTGCCGGTCTTGATCAGCGGCGCCAGCACCGAGCCGACCGGATCGGCGAGCACCATCTCGGTCTTCGGTGATATCTCGGCGAAGTAGCGGCCAAGCCCGGTCAGCGTGCCGCCCGAGCCGACGCCGACCACCACCGCGTCGACATCACCGCCAAGCTGCGAAAAGATCTCCGGGCCGGTGGTGGTCTCATGCGCCAGCGGGTTGGCCGGGTTGGCGAACTGGTTGGCATAGAAGGCGCCCGGCACATCGGCCGCGATTTTCTCGGCCATGTCCTGGTAATATTCGGGGTGCCCCTTGCCGACATCGGACCGCGTCATGTGCACTTCCGCGCCCAGCGCGCGCAGATGCTGGATCTTCTCGCGTGACATCTTGTCGGGCACGACCAGCACGATGCGGTAGCCCTTGGGGATGCCGACCTGCGCAAGTCTAAGGCCGGTATTGCCGGCGGTCGCCTCGACGATGGTGCCGCCGGGCTTGAGCTTGCCCTCCTTCTCGGCGGCGGCAATCATCGACAGCGCGATGCGGTCCTTGATCGAGCCGCCCGGGTTCTGGCTTTCGAGCTTGATGAACAGCCGGCACTTGCCGGTGTCGAACTTGGTCAGCTCCACCACCGGCGTCTGGCCGATCAGGTCGAGAACCGATTTATAGGGCGGACGCAGACGGGATGTTGCGCTTTCCGAGGGGGCGGCGATCTTGTGCTCGCTCATTTCGATGCTCCATGACCAAGCGACCGCCTCGGGGCCGGATTTAGATTTCATCCGGCTCTGGGCGGCAGCGTATCCTCTTTTCCAGCCCTTTACAGTTGGAAAGAAGATAGATCATGCCAATCGACCCGCCAGATGGGGAATGAAATTCCGTTCGACGCCGTCGCGCAAGGCCCTGCAAGGCGGCGGCACAGCGCCCCCCTCTGTCCTGCCGGACATCTCCCCCACAAGGAGGGAGATTGGCTGTCCCTACGGCCTTCGCCAATTATCATCGTTGGAAGGCGGGCGGGGGGCGCCAAAGCTGCCAATCTCCCCACCCGTGGGGGAGATGTCCGGCAGGACAGAGGGGGGCGCCGTAGAGCTCCGACCTCTCCGGACCTAACCCAGCAACCGCTTGCTCAGCCTGGCGCACTGGACGCGGATGTCGGGGATGGCGTCGATCTCGAAGAAGGTGCCGCGCGTCAGCGGGCCGACGGCGAGGATCTTGGCCGAAACGGGTCCCGTCGCCGGCGATGATCTCGCAATTGGCCGACACGTCGAGGCCGATGCGCAGCGGATCCGGCCTTGCCAGCCACTTCAACGAACCATCTCGTTCGTTGAAGTCGCCAATTTCGGCATGCTAGCCGAATGTGATGCAGCCAAAAAACAGCGGGCCGCCATCCACCCAGCATGCAAGGAAACAGCCCGATGAAGATCATTGCCTATGACAACTTCAAGCCCGGCGTCACTCTCGACGACCTCAAACCCTATCTGCGCGATGAGGTCTCGAATGTCTGGCGACTGTGGAAGGCAGGCATCGTGCGCGAGAACTATGCGCGCGCCGATGTCGGCGGCGTCATCATCGTCTTCGAGCTCCAAAGCGTTGATGAAGCCAGGCGCTACACCGACGATTTCCCGCTGTCGAAGGCCGGCTTGCTGGAATGGCATTTCCTCGCCTTCGACGCCGCACCCCTGCCGCTCGAATATCTGTTCGATCCCACCGTCGACATCGCAACGCCCTGGGACCGGACCGCGGCATGATCCGGTCGAGCGAAGGCATGGAGATCCCGGCCAGCCTCACCGAGTGGTGCGATGTCAGCCGCATGGCGCTGGTGGTCTACGACATGCAGGTCGGCATCTGCCGCCAGATCGCCGGTGCGGCCGATATCATCGAGCGCACCGCTACTGTGCTCGAAGCGGCACGCGCGGCCGGCATGCGGGTGGCTTTCACCCGTCACCTCTCCTTGCCGCGCAAATGGATGGGCGCGACCCAGCTGCGAACCGCCATGGCCTGGCAGCGGTGCAACAGCCCCGACATGGTCGAGCCGTGGTTTCCGCGTGATGCCGAAGCGACGCGGATTGTTCCCGAACTCGCGCCGCGCGCCGACGAAGCCGTGTTCGACAAGCTGACGATGTCGGCCTTCGATTCCACGGCGCTGAGCTTCGCCTTGCGCGATTGCGGGGTGCGTGCCGTCGCGCTCGCCGGCGTGGCGATCGAGATCGGCATCGAGCCGACTGTTCGCCAGGCGACCGACAATGGCTTCGTGGCTGTGGTGATCGAGGACGCCTGCGGCTTCGGCAACCGTGAAGCGCGCGATCGTTCGATGGCGACGCTTCGCTTCCTTGGCGAGGCTGTCGTCACCGATGTCGCCGGCTTTTGCGGCGCACTTACCGCTGGGAGTTAAGCGCCTTGTCACGCCTCGACATCGGTGCGGAACCGGACGCCGTCGGCGCGACCGTGCACATTGCCCCAGTCGTAGAGGGCCTGCAGGCTGGAGGCCAGATCGCGGCCACGCTCGGTCAAGGTGTAGCGTCCCTTGCCGTCGGGCGAGGCCTCCAGCGCGACAAAGCCGATATCGACAAGATCGGCCAGCCGCTGCGTCAGCATCTTGTCGGACAGCGACGGGATCATCCGCCGCAGCTCGGAATAGCGCATCGGGTTTTGCTTGATCCGGGCCAGGATCACCGTCTTCCATTTGCCGCCGAGCGCATCGAGCGCGAACTCGACCGGACAGCCGTAAAGTCTACCGCGTTGCGTCATGCGGCCATCGTAGGCAAGGCCCGGCGACGACGGAAGCGGATTTTGCCCGGCCATATGGCCAGATTGCAAGGTCCGGCTTTGTCAGCGACAGCTTCATAAGGGAGAGCGGAAGATGAGTGTACGGGATGCCAATCCGGTCAACGCCCGCAAGCCGAAACGGGTGGCGATCGTCATCGCCAATCCGGCCATATCGACCACGACCGGCTGGCCGGTCGGCTTCTGGTGGAGCGAGCTGACGCATCCATGGTTCGCCTTCACCGAGCGCGGCTATGCGGTGGAGATCTTCTCGCCGGACGGCGGCAGATGCGAGGCCGACGCGCTGAGCGACCCGCGTGACGCTTCAGGCTATTCTGAAACCGATCTGATCTCGCTCGGTTTCCTGTCGAGCCCGAAACTGGCGGCCTTGGTCGAGAACACGCGGCCGGTAGCGGAGATCGATGTCGACAGTTTCGACGCCATCGTCGTTGCCGGCGGCCAGGCGCCGATGTTCAGCTATGAACGCGCGACGGGCCTGCAGCGGACATTCGTCGCCTTCCATGAAGCGGGCAAGGTGGCGGCGGCACTCTGCCACGGCACCGCCCTGCTGCGTTACGCCAGGCGCGCCGACGGGTCGTTGCTCGCCGCCGGCAAGACGGTGACCGGTTTCGCCAATGTCGAGGAGGATTTCGCCGACAACGCGACCTGGGCGATGGGCGCGCTAGAACGCGGAAAGCATCTGATGCCATGGCGTATCGAGGATGAGTTGAAGGCCGTCGGCGCCAACTACGTCCAGGCCGGACTGTGGCGGGGCTTTGCCGTGCGCGACGGCAATCTGATTACCGGCCAGCAGAATTTTTCAGGCGCCGAGACCGCGCGCGTCGTGTGCGAGGCATTGGGCGGCTGAACGCGGCCGCCTCCTATCCCAGCAACCGCTTGCTCAGCCGCGCGCACTGGACGCGGATGTCGGGTATGGCATCGATCTCGAAGAAGGTGCCGCGCGTCAGCGGGCCGACGGCGAGGATCTTGGCCGAAACGGTCCCGTCGCTGGCGATGATCTCGCAATTGGCCGACACGTCGAGGCCGATGCGCAGCGGATCCGGCCTTGCCAGCCCGCGATCGACCAGCGAGCGCACCACGCTGTTCGACGAGGTCGAAATGTCCCTGACGATGCCGGAGCAATCATAGATGCGGGCAACCTCGAAGGTCTCGACAAGCTGGCTGTGGCGCGACTGGACATCGACGGTGAATGCCTCCCCCGGCGCGATGCCGACGACACGGCCGGCGACAAGCCGGATCCGGCCGGATTGCACGGCCTCGGTCACCCGGGCGTAGACTTCCGGCGCCATGCGATGGCGGTGGATGTCCCACCAGGCCTTGGTGTGCTCGACGAAGCGGCGCTTGGCGGAAGCCGGCCAGTTCTGCCAGATCTTCTGGTTGAAGGGCCTGAGGCCGTCGACCACGTCGCGCCAGTCGATGCCGGCCTTCTGGTTTTCGCGGATCAGGTCGCGAAACCAGCCGACGAAATAGGAAAGCTGGGTGCCGAGCGGGATGTCGGCGACGTCGAGCTTGATCGGATTGCCCTTGCGGTGCGGCGAAGGCAGCAGGCCGCGCCGGGAAACAGCGACGATCTCGCCCCGGTGGCCGCGTTGTTCCAGCGCCAGGAAGGCATCGACCATGCTGAGGCCGGTGCCCAGCACCATGACGCTTCTGTCCGGATCGAGCGCTGTGTCGGCCTCCGAGCCCATTCGGACCGCATGGCCGAGCGCGGGCTGTTCGTCATGGCCGGTGGCCAGCACGGCCAGATGGGCGACGACGCTGGTGCCGTTGGCGAGCGCCACCTCGACCCCCGATGCGGTCGGCGTGATCGACAGGCTCTCCTCGCGGATCAGGCGCAGGCGGCCGGTTTCACGCTCTCGCGCTTCCAGGTCGTCGAGCAATTCCTTGAGATAGCGGGCATAGACGCTGCGCGGCGCGTAGACCGGCGCCTGGTTCGGGCTGGCGAGGCCGCGCTCCTGCAGCCAGCGCCAGAAATTGCCGGGATCGTCGGCATAGGCGCTCATGCCGGCCGCGCTGACATTCAGCACATGCGCCGACAGCAGCGTCGAATAGGCGATGCCCTGGCCGAAATGCGGGCGCTTCTCGATCAGCGTCACGCGCAGATCCGGATTGGCCGATTTCAGGAGATGCGCGGCGAGCACCACGCCGCTGGCGCCGCCGCCGACAACGATGATCGAATTGGCGCGCCCGCTCATGCGCGTTCCCGCTGTGTGCGAGGCGTCAGGCCTGGATCTTCACCGCGACCGCAAGGTCGCCGATGTCCCCCGCGACCGGCAGGTCGTCGAAGGCAATGTCGCGCATTTCGGCGAGGCTGCGCTGATCGAGCACCTCGGCGATCGCCTGCCGGACCTCGAGCATCAGATGTCGGACTTGGCATGTCGCCTCGTTGCAGTCTTCACAGCGCTGGTATTGTGTGCGGCTGGCGCAGGGAATCGGGGCCAGCGGCCCATCGAGGACCCGCACGACATGGCCGACCTTGATCTCGTCGGCCGGCCGCGCGAGGCGGTAGCCGCCGTCCTTGCCCTTGCGGCTCTGGACGAAACCGGCATTGCGCAGCTCGCCCAGGATGGCGTCGAGAAATTTCTTCGGGATGTTGTTGCCGGTCGCGATATCGCCAACGAAAGCGAGCTGCCCGGCCGGCATCCGTGCGAGATGAACAAGCGCCTTGAGGCCGTACTTGCCTTTTTTCGTAAGCATAGACCGAACGTTTCTCTCTCATGCGATGGCTGGGCCATCCCTGCGAAACGCCTGGCGTGCCTCCCCGCCGCGCCCAAGCTGCCATGACACATAAATTCTAGTGACATGATATACAAGCCAATTGCGGTTGATCTTGCTTGGTTTTCAAGCCGTTGGGGCCATTTTAGGCCCGGCTTGTGACGCCGGGGACACAAAAACCTGGCCTGCGGGCACGAAGGCCGCCGGCTGGGACCTCGTGCCGCCAGCGATCGCCGCGATATGATGGGCATGGCCTTTCATCGCCGCTCCAGCTGCCTTTGTCGATAAGATTACTATACTTAACCGCCAGCACGCGGAACGCGGTTTTAAATCCCCTACCATTCGCAGCATGTATTTGCGTGATATCGGGAAGAGGCAGGAATTATCGTTCGTGGGTGATGGGTACTGACGGCTGTCGGGTGCCTGAGTTCCCGATCTCGTCATCCACGGGCGGAGCAGGAGCGTAGCGACGTCGCGACGTCGCGGAGACCCGAGGATCCATGCCGCGACATCCGCCGAAGAATGCAACGGCGCGGAATGAGCCTTGTCCCGTCGCCAACCTTCCAGCCAGCTCTATCCTTCAGCACCGTCGAGGCGTTCACATGTCACGGCATGGATCCTAGGGTCTGCGCCGCGTCGCTTCGCTCCTTGCTTCGCCCTGGGATTGTTCGACGAAGTCGGTGGCTCGCCGAGCGCGCCATTCCTGTTCGGTTTGTCATCGGCGGTGACGGCGGTTGCAGCCGCACTTTCCGCCTCGGCATCCTTTCGTCGGCACGTTTTTTCCAACAACCCGCCCTTCCTTGGAAGGATTTAACTCTACAAGAACGATAGAATTAGCTGACTATCATAGGGCAATCCGGTTTTCCCTGTTTTTCATGGAGCCCTTAATGTCCACGATTTCGCGACGCATCCTTCTCCTCTCGTCGGCCGCCCTTGCCGGCGCTGCCTTCCTCGGTCCGGCCATGGCGCAGGATCTTAAGATCACCATCGGCTACCAGACAGTGGTCGAACCCTCCAAAGTGCCGCAGGCCGACGGCGCCTATGAAAAGGCAACCAAGGCCGCCATCGACTGGCGCAAGTTCGATTCCGGCGCCGACGTCATCGCCGCGGTCGCTTCCGGCTCGGTCGACATCGGCTATGTCGGTTCGAGTCCGCTGGCGGCGGCGGCAAGCCGCGAGCTGCCGATCCAGACCATCTTCGTCGTCGGCCTGATCGGGCCGTCCGAAGCGCTGGTGGCGCGCAACGGCGCCGGCATCGGGAAGGTCGCCGACCTCGCCGGCAAGAAGGTGGCCGTGCCGTTCGTCTCGACGACGCATTACAGCCTGCTTGCCGCGCTCAAGCACGAGAATGTCGATCCGAAGTCGGTTGAGATCCTCAATCTCAGGCCGCCGGAAATCGCCGCCGCCTTCGCGCGCGGCGACATCGATGCCGCCTATGTCTGGGATCCGGCGCTCGGCCAGATCAAGACCAGCGGAAAGGTCGTGCTGGATTCCTCGCAGGTCGCCGCCTGGGGCGCGCCGACCTTCGACGCCTGGATCGTGCGCACCGATTTTGCCGAGAAGAACCCGGAAGCGGTGCGCGACTTCGTCAAGGTGACGGGCGCCGCCTATGCCGAATACCTCGCCAAGCCGGACGCCTGGTCGGTGTCGTCGCCGCAGGCCGCAAAGATCGCCAAGCTCACTGGCGCCAAGCTGGAAGAAGTGCCGGAGCTGTTGAAGGGCTATGTCTTCCCGACATTGGAAGAACAGGCCTCCGACAAGTTCCTCGGCGGCGGCACGGTCAAGGCGGTCGCGGCGGCGTCCGCCTTCCTCAAGGAACAGGGCAAGGTCGACGCCGTGCTGCCGGACTATTCGAAATACGTGACATCGAAATACGTCACCGAGGCGCTTGCTTCGAACTGAGCGCTTAACCCGACACGCGCGGATCTTCTTCCCTGACGCCGCGTGCTGTCTGCCCCGGGATCGCTGACGAGGAGCGGTTTCGGGGCAGTCGGATTTAAACGATCCTCCTGCGAGGCAGCCATGCCGCATCTCGTGCTCGACCCCCATCTCGTACTGGACAACGTCTCGATCCACTATGAGGGCCAGCCGGCACCCGCCGTCGAGCGGGTGTCGATCGAAATTGCCAGGAATGATTTCGTCGTCCTTGTCGGCCGTTCCGGCTGCGGCAAGACCTCGCTGCTCAATGTCGCGGCCGGCCTGGTCGCGCCGGCGCGCGGCGCCGCCACGATCGACGGCCGGCCGATCACGGCGCCCGGTTCGGACCGGGCCGTGGTGTTCCAGAACGATGCCCTGTTTCCCTGGCTGACCGCGCGCGAGAACGTCGCCTTCGCGCTCAGGCTGCGCGGCGTCGGTCCGGCCGAGAGGGCGCGCCGCGCCGACGAGCTTCTGGCGCTGGTGAAACTCACCGATGCCGGCGACAAGCGCATCTGGGAGCTTTCCGGCGGCATGCGCCAGCGTGTCGGCCTCGCCCGGGCGCTCGCCGCCGAACCTCAGTTCCTGTTGCTCGACGAGCCGCTCGGCGCGCTCGACGCGCTGACCCGCGAGCGCATGCAGACAACGCTGCTCGACCTGTGGACGGCAAGCAATGTCGGCGTGCTGATGGTCACGCACGGCATCGAGGAGGCGCTGGTGCTTGCCACCCGCATCGTCGTGCTGGCGCCGGGCCCAGGCCGCGTGGTGCGCACCTTCGAACCGGGCTTTTCCAGGCGCTACGCCTCGGGCGAGGCCATCCGCACGATCAAGGCCGACCCGGCCTTCGCCGCGGCGCGCGGCGAACTGACCGACGCGATCTTCGAAGGAGAAGCGGCATGACCATTTCCTCCTATACGGAACGGCCCGGTTCCGGGATCGACGAAGCCGAGGGCCTGTCGGTGCCGTGGTCGCGGCCAAGCCCAAGACGCAAAGGCATTTCCGCCCGCATGATCAGCGCCGTCACCATCCTGGTGGTGCTGGCGGCCTGGGCGCTGTCGGTCCGGCTGCAACTGGTGTCACCGGTGTTCCTGCCCTCGCCGGTCGCCGTGTGGAACAAATTCATCGTGGTCGCCCGCGACGGCTTCGTCGACGCGACGCTGCTGCAGCATGTCGTCGCCAGCCTCGGCCGCGTCTTCGCGGCGCTTGTCGCCGCCATCCTCGTCGCCGTGCCGGTGGGCCTCGCCATCGGCATCAGCACCATCGGACGCGGCATCTTCGATCCGCTGCTGGAATTCCTGCGGCCGATCCCGCCGCTCGCCTATCTGCCGCTGGTCATCATCTGGTTCGGTATCGGCGAGCCGTCGAAGATCCTGGTGATCACCATAGCCATGCTGGCGCCGGTGGCATTGTCGACCGCGTCCGGCGTTCGCGGCGTCTCGCAGGAGCGCATCGATGCGGCGCGTTCGCTTGGTGCCACGCGCGCGCAAGTGGTCCGCCACGTCATCCTGCCCAGTGCGCTGCCCGCCATCCTGACCGGACTGCGCATCGCGCTTGGCGCCGGCTGGTCGACATTGGTCGCGGCCGAACTGGTGGCGGCCACGCGCGGGCTTGGTTTCATGATCCGCGGCCCAGTTCCTGGTCACGGACGTGGTGATCATGGGCATATTGGTGATCGCGGCCATCGCCTTCGTGCTCGAATTCACCATCCGCAGGATCGAGCGCGCGCTCGTCCCGTGGGCGGGACGCGAATGAAAAGGGAAAGGAAAGGAGAATGACGATGACCCATTCCACCGCCGTGCTGTTCGCCCATTTCGGCGCCTGGCTGCTTGGCCTTTCCAGGGACAAGCCGCAAGAGGACCGGCCGCTATCGCCGACGCCGGTCCATCTGCAAGCCGGGCGTGACCGCCTGCCGCCGCGCGACGAGAGTTTTTACTGGGCCTGGCAGTATTGGTCGCAGTGAGGGACGGCTGTGCACGAACGCAGAGCGCTAGCGGTCTCTTCGCGCTGATCCTAGCAGCTTCGTCATCCTAGGGCGGAGCGAGGAGCGAAGCGACGCGGCGCAGACCCTAGGATCCATGCCGTGACGTTGATGCTATGCTCCGGCGGTGAAAGAAACTGAGCCCCTACCACCCAGTTCCACGAAAGAGCTCGAACCACTCGGGATTCGCCATCTCGATCAGCTCGATCTTCCATTGGCGTGGCCAGCGTTTCAGGGACTTCTCACGTTGGATCGCATCGGTGATGTCGAAATACTCCTCGTACCAGACAAGGCGCTGCACGCCGTAGCGACTGGTGAAGCCTGTGCCTTGACCGGACTTGTGCTCGGGTACGCGACGGCCGAGGTCATTGGTCACGCCGATGTAGATCGTACCGCGCTTCTGGCTTGCAGTCATATAGACGTAGCCGGTCATGGTTGAAGCGTAATCCGGGTGAGTGGGCGTGCAAGCGCCATTTCTGATCCGTCGCATTCTACGACCAATGTCACGGCATGGATCCTAGGGTCTGCGCCGCGTCGCTTCGCTCCTTGCTTCGCCCTAGGATGACGAAGGGATGGGTTGCCGCAGAAATCAATTCCGTCCTGACCGTTCAACTCGCAAAATCATTCCTCTACTAAATTTATAGAACTACCTAGCCTCACTCCCGTATCCAACGGCAGGGAAGCCTTCCCGGCGCCGATCAGCATTGAAGGATAGAACTACCTAGCCTCACTCCCGTATCCAACGGCAGGGAAGCCTTCCCGGCGCCGATCAGCATTGAAGGAATGGGATCATGTTCAATCTGACCAAGCGCTTCAATCCAACAAGACGCGTTTTCGGCATCGGCCTTATGGCCGCGACAGTTGCCCTGTCGTTCGGCGCCGCCGCGCAGGACCTGAAGCAGTTCAGCATTGGCTACCAGAAAACCGGCCTGCCGGTGATCGCCAGGCAGCAGCAGGTGATCGAGAAGGCGCTCAGCGACAAGGGTGTTGCGGTGAAATGGGTCGAGTTCACCGCCGGGCCGCCGCTGGTCGAGGCGCTCAATGTCGGCGCCATTGATGCCGGCTGGACCGGCGACGCGCCGCCGATCTTCGGTCAATCGGCCGGCGCCAACATCGTCTATGCGGCAGCGCTGCCGTCCAATGGCGACGGCGAGGCGATCTTCGTCAAGCCGGCCTCGCCGGTCCAGTCAGTCGCCGACCTCAAGGGCAAGCGTGTCGGCGTCGGCAAGGGCACCAGCGCGCATAATCTGCTCGTCGCGGCGCTGGAAAAGGCCGGCGTCCCCTTCGATCAGATCACGCCGGTCTATCTCAGCCCGGCCGATGCGGCCGCCGCCTTCGCCAGCGACCAGATCGATGCGTGGGCGGTCTGGGATCCGTTCTTCGCCATTGCCGAAACGCGTTACCAGCCGCGCGTGCTGGCCCGCTCCAGCGAGGTGCTCAAGGTCAACACCTACTTCCTCGCCAACAAGGATTTCGCCAAGGCGCATCCCGAAATCGTCACCACGACCATCGCCGCTCTCGGCGAGGCGGCGAAATGGGCGGGCCAGAATCGCGACAAGGTGGCCGAAGCGCTGCATGAGGTGACCGGGGTGCCGCTCGACGCGCAGACCATCGCCGCCAACCGCACCAAATTCGGCATCTTTCCGATCACCGACGAGATCATCGCCGGTCAGCAGGCGACCGCCGACCGCTTCTACAAGCTCGGCCTGATCCCGAAGGCGGTTCGGATCTCCGACGCGGTGTGGACCGCGCCGGGCAACTGATTTTTGCCACGCGACGCCGGATGAGAACGCCCGGCGCCGTTGCCGTTTGCAGCTCCAGGAGGTCCGCCCGTGACTGCGCCAGACATGACCACGCCAGCCAACCCACTCGATTTCTTCTGGTTCATCCCGACGCATGGCGACGGCTCCTATCTCGGTTCCGAGCAGCAGCAGCGGCCGCCGGAGTTCGGCTATTTCAAGGAGATCGCACAGGCGGTCGACCGGCTCGGCTTTCCCGGCGTGCTGCTGCCGACCGGACAGAATTGCGAGGATTCCTGGATCACCGCGACGGGCCTCGCGACGCTCACCGAAAAACTCAAATTCCTGGTGGCACTCAGGCCCGGCGTGACGCTGCCGACCTTCGCAGCGCGCCAGACGGCGGCATTCGACCGGCTGAGCAATGGCCGCCTGCTGCTCAACGTCGTGGTCGGCGGCAATCCGACAGAGCTCGCCGGCGATGGCGTCTTCCTGCCGCATGACGAGCGCTACGCCCAGGCGCATGAATTCCTGACCATCTGGCGCAGCCTGGTGTCCGGTGAGCGGGTCAATTTCGACGGCAAATACTACCGCGTCGAGAATGGCCGCCTCGATCTTTTGCCGAGCCAAGAGCGGCCGCCGCTTTATTTCGGCGGCTCGTCCGATGCCGGGCAGGATCTCGCCGCCGATCTCGTCGACATGTACCTGACCTGGGGCGAGCCGCCGCGCCAAGTCGCTGAAAAACTTGCCTCGGCGCGCGCGAAAGCAGCACTGCGCGGCAAAAAACTGCGCTTCGGCATCCGGCTGCATTTCATCGTTCGCGAGACCGAGGATGAAGCCTGGCGCGCCGCCGACCGGCTGATCAGCCATGTCACCGACGCCCAGGTCGAGACTGCGCAGGCGCGTTTCCTCAAGGAGATGGACTCGGTCGGCCAGCGCCGCATGGCCGAACTGCATGGCGGCCGCCGCGACAAGCTTGTCGTCTCGCCCAACCTGTGGGCCGGCGTCGGCCTGGTGCGCGGCGGTGCCGGCACGGCGCTGGTCGGCACGCCGGAGCAGATCACCGAGCGCATCCGCGAATACCAGGCGATCGGCATCGACACCATCATCGGCTCCGGCTACCCGCATCTCGAGGAAGCCTACCGCGTCGCCGAGCTTTTGTTCCCGCGCCTCGGGCTCGGCACCAGGCGGCAGCGGGCGCATCGGGACATTGCCAATGAATTCTCGGTCGGCTTCCATGGCGCCGCCCGCCTGCAGGCCTCCTCATGAGCTTTTCCGCGCGCCTCCACGCAAACGCCATCGGCTGGGTGCTGCCGGTCCTGGTGATTGCCGGCTGGGAAGCTGCATCGCGTGCGGGTGTCATGCCGGCCAATGTGCTGCCGGCGCCAAGCGCCGTTGCCGAGGCCTTCTGGCGGCTGACGCTTTCGGGTGAACTGATCCGCAACATCGGCGTTTCCACGGCGCGCGCGCTTGCCGGCTTTGCGATAGGCGGCGCGATCGGCTTCGCGCTCGGCCTCGCCAACGGGCTGTCGCGGCTCAGCCGCGGCCTGACCGACACCACGCTGCAGATGATCCGCAACATTCCGCATCTGGCGCTGATCCCGCTCGTCATCCTGTGGTTCGGCATCGACGAGGAAGCAAAACTGTTCCTGGTGGCGCTTGGCGTGTTCTTTCCGATCTACGTCAACACGCTGCTCGGCATTCAGAGCGTCGACCCGCATCTGGTCGAGATGGGCCGCGTCTACGGCATGGACCGGCGCGCGCTGTTCTTCCGCGTCATCCTGCCCGGCGCGCTGCCGGCGATCTTCGTCGGCCTGCGCTATGCCTTGGGCATCATGTGGCTGACGTTGATCGTTGCCGAAACCATCTCGGCCAGTTCCGGCCTCGGCTACATGGCCATGCAGGCGCGTGAATTCCTGCTGATCGATGTCGTCGTGCTGTCGATCCTGATCTATGCGCTGCTCGGCAAGCTCGCCGACAGTCTCGCCCGCCTGCTCGAGCGTCTGTCGCTCGGTTGGCATCCCGCCTTCCAGAACTGATGAGTTTTCGATGCCAGCCGCCAGCCTGACCTCCGTCCGTTCCTTCGTCGCCGCGCCGGCGCCGGCGCGACCGGCGATATCGGTCGAAGGACGGCGCGCCTTCGCCTTCAAGGGTGTGGAAAAACGCTTCGGCGACAAGACCGTGCTCGACGGCATCGACCTTGACGTGCCGGCCGGGCAATTCGTTGCCGTCATCGGCAAGAGCGGCTGCGGCAAGAGCACGCTGCTGCGGCTGCTGGCCGGGCTGGACCGGCCGACGACCGGATCACTGACGCTGGGAGCCGAGGAAGAGGGTCACAGCCGCACGCGCTTCATGTTCCAGGAGCCGCGCTTGCTGCCTTGGGCCAGCGTGGTGAAAAATGTCGAAGTCGGGCTGACCGGCATCGCCGCCGGCACTGACGCAAGGCGGCGCGCGCTCGACATTCTTGGCGAGGTTGGCCTCGCCGATCGCGCCGACGAATGGCCCTCGGTGCTGTCCGGCGGCCAGAAGCAGCGCGTGGCGCTGGCCCGCGCCTTGGTCGGCCACCCTCAGATCCTGGCGCTCGACGAGCCGCTGGGCGCACTCGACGCGCTGACCCGCATCGAGATGCAGCAATTGCTGGAGCGCATCTGGCTGGCCCAGAAGTTCACCGCCGTGCTGGTCACGCATGATGTCGCCGAAGCGGTTGCGCTCGCCGACCGGGTCGTGGTGATCAGCGGCGGCAGGATCGCGCTCGACCTCGACGTACCGGTGGCCCGGCCGCGCCGGCGCGGTTCCGCCGAGCTCGCCCGCCTCGAAGGCACGATCCTGGACCGGTTGTTCGGTTAGCCGATCAGCGCAAACGCGAACCTCAAGACGTCGGCAGGACAGAGGGGGGCGCCCACGCTCGTTCTGCAACGCAGTCTACCGTGGCCTCACCCCCTACCGGTTTGCCCAGACCAGCCCGGCCAGGCCGACCAGCATGGTGGCGAGGCCGATATAGAGCCATTGCGACTGGCCGGTCATGAAGCTGCCGCCGATCGCGCCGATGCCTTGCAGCGACCACAGCGCCCCGAGAGCCAGCACAATCAAGGCCAGCAGATTTTTGGTCAGTCTCATTGACGGATCTCACTTTCCCAGTCGATCGATTGCGGTGCCGTGGCGTTGATGAAAGAGCCAAAGGAAGTGGCTAAATCCTCGCGATTTCTACTTGGAGGTTAATCCCGGATCTTGTCAAACGGATCTCACATGCCAGTCGGAAGATCATCGGATGACTGATCCTGGATCACCGGAAAATCCATGACAGACTGTTACCTCTTGACTCCAAACGTGTGATCTCGCCACGGAACCGCCAGATCACTGCCGCATTTCCTGCCTTATTCCGCACTTAACCGCTTGGGTCTGTCAAAAACGGAGCCATCCCCCAAATATGAAGAGTTTAAACCAGACCGCGCTTGTCGCGGTAACGATCGCGGCTGGCCTGATGGTCGGCGCCTCCGCCACCTCCGCAACCGCCGCCGCCGGCCAGTGTGGCCGCGCCTCCTGGTACGCACTGCACTCGCGCACCGCTTCGGGCGAACGCATGAACCCTTCGGCCTTGACCGCCGCCCACCGCACGCTGCCTTTCGGCACCAAGCTGCTTGTCACCAACAAGAACAACGGCCGCAGCGTCGTCGTGCGCATCAACGATCGGGGCCCGTTCGTCAGGGGCCGCGTGCTCGACCTGTCGAAAGGTGCCGCCGGCCAGCTCGGCTTCATCGGCTCCGGCCAGACCGCGGTCTGCATGGCCCGTGTCTGACATGTCTGGGTCCGGCCCCGATCCCGAGATGGCCCGGACCCGGCAATGCCTTCGTCGCAGCGCACACTGAGCCGGCTCGCCCCGTTCAGGGCCGATTTCCAAAGCCTTGGACGAAAGAATGAGTATAAATCACGCGACGTGACGTATTGCATCGCAGCAATTAGTTGTTAACTTCCCCGCGAGACATTTAGGCTCGGCGCTGCTCGTCGTCCCTTCGGTCGCAGGCAGCAGCGGGGTTCTCGATGTTCTACCAGCTCTATGAAATGAACCACGCCGCCGTGCAGCCCGCGCGCCTGTACGCCGATGCGGTGCGGATGTTCTACTCCAATCCGCTCAATCCATTCTCGCACACGTCCTGGGGCCGCTCGGTCGCGGCCACCGCCGAACTGTTCGAGCGTACCACGCGCCGCTACGGCAAGCCGGTCTTCGGCCTCGACAAGACCGTGGTCGACTGGAAGAGCGTCGCGGTCACCGAAAAAACCGTCTGGTCGAAGCCGTTCTGCAATCTCGTCCGTTTCGAGCGCGACGTTCCCGCAGGCCGCCGGCCGGACCCGAAGCTTCTGATCGTGGCGCCGATGTCGGGCCATTATGCGACGCTGCTGCGCGGCACGGCAGAGGCGATGCTGCCCTATGCCGACGTTCACATCACCGACTGGGTCGACGCCCGCATGGTGCCGCTGGCCGACGGCCAATTCGATCTCGACGATTACATCGACTATGTCATCGACATGCTGCACGCGCTGGGGCCCGACACCCATGTGATGGCGGTATGCCAGCCTTCCGTGCCGGTTCTGGCGGCGGTGGCGCTGATGGAGACCAAGGGCGACCCGTTCGTCCCTTCGACGATGACGTTGATGGGCGGGCCGATCGACACCCGCCGCAATCCGACCGCGGTCAATCTGCTGGCCGAGGAAAAGGGCATCGATTGGTTCCGCGACAATGTCATCATGCGCGCGCCCTGGCCGGTGCCCGGCTTCGGCCGTGAGGTCTATCCCGGCTTCCTGCAGCTGTCCGGCTTCATGAGCATGAACCTCGACCGCCACATCACCGCCCACAAGGACTTCTTCATGCACCTTGTGAAGCATGATGGCGACAGCGCCGAGAAGCATCGCGACTTCTATGACGAATATCTGGCGGTGATGGATCTGACGGCGGAGTTCTACCTGCAAACGGTCGACACCGTCTTCGTGCGCCATGCCTTGCCCAAGGGCGAGATGACGCATCGCGGCACCAGGATCGACACGTCCGCCATCCGCAACGTCGCCCTGTTCACGGTCGAAGGCGAGAACGACGACATATCGGGCCTTGGCCAGACCAAGGCGGCCCAGGATCTGTGCGTCAACATTCCGGCCGACAAGAAGGCGCACTATATGCAGCCCGCGGTCGGCCATTACGGCGTCTTCAACGGCTCGCGCTTCCGCTCCGAGATCGTGCCGCGCATCGTCGACTTCATCACCAGCTATGGCCGCCAGAACCGTGTTGCCGTGAAGCCGAAGCTGGTCCGCACCGCCAAGCGATAGGCAGTCCGTAATTGCGAGCACTGGGCCGAAAATCGGCGCCAGTGCGTTTCTGTCGAACAAGTGCCGCTACCCCTCTCCGGGTAACCATGCTGCAAATCAGGCCGTCTTCGTAATTGACACAGACTGTCAATCGCCCTTAACGTTTCATTAACAACAGGGTGAGCGGGGACAATGAATTCCTCAACAATGGCAAGAAGGCTGCGTTTGTGCGTGGCCGCAGCCGGTCTGGCAGCCACGGGAGGCTGGATGGCGCCGGCAATGGCTGCCGGAGCGATGGCGACCGGGGGTATGACCTCGCAGCCGATCGGCCACTATGATTTCTGCAAGCTGCATCCCGGCGAGTGCTCGATCCGTCCAGGCAATCTGGCGCCGGCCAGAATGACCGACGGGCTGATGCGCAAGCTCGCCGGCGTCACCGCCCGGGTCAATGCCGCCGTCAAGCCGATGAGCGACATGGATATTTACGGCAAGGACGAGGTCTGGGCCTATCCCGACAAGGGCGTCGGCGATTGCGAGGACTATGTCCTGGAAAAGCGCCGCCGGCTGTCCCACATGGGCATGTCGCTTGCCGATCTTCTCATCACCGTGGTGCGCAAGCCCGATGGCGAAGGACACTCCGTGCTGACGGTGCGCACCGACAAGGGCGACTATGTGCTTGACAATCTGACCGACAAGGTCAGGCCGTGGGACCAGACCGGCTACCGCTTCCTCAAGCGGCAGGCGACCGACAACACCGGCCGCTGGGTCTCGATCCGCGGCGGCCAGCAGGTTCTGGTGGGGTCGGTGCAATAGGGACTGGTGGCGGTTTTGGCCGCGCGGCCGCTCTCGGTTTTCCCGGCAATAACAGAAGTTTGGCGCCGCCCCTCATTGTCCTGCCGGACATTTCTCCCCGTATAGTGACGGGGAGAAAAAGGCTGTCATCGCCGCTTTCGCCAATCATCAACGTCGCAAAGCAAGCGCCAGCGGCGCGGCTACCCCTTCTCCCCGTCACTATACGGGGAGAAGGTGCCGGCAGGCGGATGAGGGGCGGCGCCGACATGGCCAGCCGCGCACCTCGCGCATTCCTCTAATAATTTCTCGCATCCCTCCATGAACCATTTCGGTCCGGCCAGCGACACACAGCCGTGAACCGAAACCAACCATGGAGACTTCAAATGACTGCTCTTTTGCGAAATGCATTTCTCGCAGCCGTCGCGGTGTCGGCCCTGGCCGGATCCGCTCTGGCCGATCAGACCATTCCAAGCTGCGCCAAGACCAACCTCAACGACCTGTGGAGCGGCCGCTGTTGCAGCGCGGCCGGCGCATCGGACTGCCTAGGCGGTGGAAATGGTGGCCGTGACCATCACGACAATGGCGGCAGGGGAAACAATGGCGGCGGCACGGCCGGCAAGAAATGATTTCGCTGCAAGGCCCGCCGGCGGCTTGCCGGCGGGCACTGTTTTACGATCAGGCGGACGCCGTCGCGACATCCGAGTAGAGAGATCTACGCCCGCCGGCTCAGCGCCGCGCGGATCGATGCGGTGATGCGGCGCAGCTCCGCTTCGTCGAGCTTCTCGATATTCTCGGCCAAAAGATTGGCAAGCTCGGTGGCGGCGGGGTTGAGACCCGACGTGTCGAGTTTCACCCGGGGATGCGAGGCCTCGGCCAGCCGCGCCAGCTCCTCGGCATCGTCCCAGATGATGTTGAAATAGCCGATGATCTTCTGGATCAGCGTCCAGGTCGGCGCACCGCGCCTGCCATGCTCGAGCGCCGACAGATAGGCGGCGCTGACGCCGATCGCCGCCGCCATGTCCTTCTGGCTGACGCCGCGCTCGTTCCTGAGTGCCCGCAGCTTCTCGCCGAATGGCGTCATGCGCCCGGCCTCACGGCTTCAGCCCTCATGAGCGCGCTCGCCGCAGCCTGATATAGAGCGCGCCCGAGCCGCCATGGTTGCGGGCGGCATGGTCGTGGCTGGAGACCAGCGGCCGGAACGCCGGCGTCGACAGCCAGGCGGGCACCGCGCGCCGCAACACGCCGTCGCCGCCCGAGGAAGATCCCTTGCCGGTGATGACGAGGACATAGCGGATGCCGCCGGCATGCGCCCGGTGCAGGAACGAGAACAGCAGCGAATAGGCCTCGTCCTGCGTCATGCCATGCAGGTCGACGCGGCCCTCGATCGGCAGCCTGCCCTTTGACAATTTGTCCAGCGTCGGTTCGTCGAGGCGGTGCGTGACATGCTGTGCCTTCGGCTTTGCCGCGCCTGGCGCATTGGCGGCGGGCTGGGCCGTTTGCGGCGCCGCTGGCCTGGAATCGGCGGCGATGTCGGGAATATCGACGGCGGCCCTGCCCTTCAGCGGCTTGGCCGTGCGCGCCACAAGGTTCCACAGCACCCGGTCGTCCTCGCTGAGCTTGTCCGGACGCCTGGTCATCGTGCGCCCCCGACCAGCGCGCGCGGCACCAGCGCATAGAAATCGGCGGCGTTGCGCACCACGCCGGCGATCTCGCCGGCCGCATCGCCCGAACCGGCGAAGAGATCGCCACGCGCCGGCCCGGTGATGGCCGAACCTGTATCTTGCGCGATCATCAGCCGCCGGAATGGTTTTGCCTCGAACGCGGTGAGCGTCGGCGCGTCGATGTAAAAAGGCGTGCCGAATGTGTGCAGCAGCCGGTCGACCGCGACCGAGCGGCCCGGCGTCAGCGGCACCTTGGCGGCGGCGATCGGGCCAAGCGCCGCGTCGTCGACATCGGCCTTCCGGAAGAAGATGTAGGAGCGGTTCTGCCACAGGATCTCGTCGACGCGCTTGGGATGCGCCTTGAACCAGGCGCGGATCGACTGCATCGTCACCTCCGCCAGCGGGATTTCGCCTGCCTCACTCAACACCTTGCCGGGTCCGGTGAAACGCTGGCCGGACTTGGCCGCGTAGGTGACGCGGCAAAGCCGGCCGTCGGTCATGGCGAGCCGTGCCGCCCCTTGCACGTGGATGAAGAAGGCATCGACCTTGTCGGCCAGCCAGGCGATCTCCAGCCCCTGGCCGGCAAGCGCACCGCGTTCGATCGCGCCGCGGTCGAAATACTCAACCGGCCCGTCCGCCGTCCGGCGCGCGAAAGCGAGATAGGGGTCCATCCCCTGCGGCCGGTTGGCGTCGTCGACATCGACCAGATCGGCAGGACGCGACATGAGCGGCACGACAAAACGCCCCGTCCGCACCGGCGAAGCCTCGACTTGCGGTTCGTAGAAACCGGTGACTAGGCCGGCGCCCCCGGCCTCGGGCCGGACCAGCATGGGGACAAAATGGCGCTCGAAGAACGCGCGGGCCTGCTGTTGGTTCGCCGGAGAGACGCCGCGCGCTTCGGCATAGGCTTCGGCAAAGGCGTTGAAGTCGACGCCGAGCGCGCCGCTGCGATAAGGCTTGGTCGGCACATGCAAGGCCGAACGGCGAAACGCCTCGAAGGCCGGCAGATGTTCGTCGCCGCCCCAGCCGGGCAAGTCGTCGAAGGATTTTTCAAGGAGGAGAGGCGACAGCGACACCTGAGCCCGCCCTTGCCTAAAGCGCGTCGTGCTTGAAGACGGTCATACGACGCGCTTCGGATCCTGGTCTTGATGCAAGTCCTTGTCCCAAAACCGCTTCGCACTTTTGGGCGATATGCATCGGGCTCAGTCTTCTTCTTCGGTGGCGACCAGCTTCCAGTTCGGATCGCGCGAGCGCGTATCGCGGGCGAAGGTCCAGACATCCTTGACCTCGGCCACGGTTTCCGGATCGCCGTCGATCACGGCACCCGCCTTGTCGCGCGTCGCCGAAATCAGCTCGCTGATGATGCGCAGCGTCACATGCGCCTCGCCGCCCTTCATCTCGGCCGAGACGATGTCGGCCTTGTCGATGCCGACGAAGGAGGACTGGATCTTTTCCGACTTGGCCTCGCGTTCGCCGATCGCCGCGACGAAGCCGTCGAAGACCTCGCGCGACAGAAGGTTCTTCAGCGTTTTGCGGTCGCCGTCGGCATAGGCCATGACGATCATCTCATAGGCCATCTTGGCGCCGTCGACGAATCCCTTCGGATCGAAGGACGGGTCATTGTCCTTGATCGCGCGCAGGCCCTTGTTGAGGTCCGTGTCAGGCTTGGCGAAGGCGTCGATGGCCGCATAGGTGTCGGCCGGTGCCGGTTCACCCGGCAGCCGCTTGCGCGGCAGCGAAACGACGTTCTCGGGTTTCTGGGTGGCGTCCTTGTCGGTGCGTGCTGCCGTGTAGGGGTCGAAGGGCGGCCGCTCGCTACCGGTCCGACGGCCCAGCACATTGCGCAGCTGGAAGAAGATCACCACCGCCGCGATCAGGAAGAAAATCGTGCCGAAGTCGAAGAAACCCATATCTTCCGCCAATCAATCCCTGCCTCTAGGCCGGACCATCCAGCCAACAGGCCGCGGTCGCATAGCGCTCAACATCCAAAGCATATAGAACGCAAGGCGCAATCATTCAAATCAAAGGCAGGCATACCTATCTAACAGCCTCCGTGCCAGCGGCGATTGGTCGCCGGCCGGGCAAAACAGTCGAAACGGCCAAAACGACCGAAAAAGGTTGGCAAGACTTGCGCATTTCTTTCCTTCCCCTCTTCCTGCTCGCGCTTCCGCTGCTGGAAATCGCCGGGTTCGTCGTCGTCGGCCGCGAGGTCGGCGCGCTGGCGACGGTCGGCCTGGTGCTGGCCTCGAGCATCGCCGGCGTGCTCTTGCTGCGGCACCAGGGTTTCGGCGTCATGGCTCGCATCCGCGCCGAAATGGATGCCGGCCGCGATCCCAGCCAGCAGCTTGCCCATGGCGCCATGATCGTGGTGGCGGCGATCCTTTTGATCATCCCGGGCTTCATCACGGACATTATCGGCTTGCTCCTGTTCCTGCCGCCGGTGCGCGACCTTGCCTGGCGCCTGTTCAAGGGCCGCATCGTCGTGGCCACCAATTTCACCGCCGGCGGCTTCCGCGGCAGGCCGCGCGACAAGGTCATCGACCTCGACGACGGCGACTATTCGCGCGAGGACGATCTGAAGCGCGGCCCCGACCACAATTCGCCGTGGCGCCGCCTGAAGGACGACTGAGACTGTATTGATATTCAGGTGATGCCGGTCTGCAAATGGCGGCTTCCTGCGCTTCCGGTGCTCACGTACCAAAAGTACGCTCCGCTCCGGTTCTCGGAAACCACCATTTTCGACTCGGCCTGACCTGAATCTCAACACAGTCTGGATCCCGTCCGGTCGCAAGGCGGCAAACCTTGTCTTGTCATGCCGGCCATGGTAGCGAACGCCCGATTTCAATGCGGTCAGCAACGCTGCCCAGGCAAAAGGAAAAGGCTCATGGCCAGCAAAGATGACGCGCCGACCGGCGCGGCCAACGGAAACGGCAACGCGGCGCAGCCGTCGCTCAACGTCCTGGCCCAGTATGTGAAGGACCTGTCCTTCGAAAGCCCCGGCGCGCCGAATTCGCTGCGTGGCCGCGACAAGGCGCCCGGCATCGCCATCAACGTCAACGTCAATGCCAATCCGCTCTCCGACAAGCAGTTCGACGTCAATTTGACGCTGAACGCCAAGGCCTCCTTCGACCAGGAAGTGCTGTTTAATGTCGAGCTGGTTTATGGCGGCGTCTTCGCCATTTCGGGCTTCCCGCAGGAGCACATGCTGCCGATCCTGTTCATCGAATGCCCGCGCCTGTTGTTCCCCTTCGCACGCCAGATCATCGCCGAGGCGACGCGCAATGGCGGCTTCCCGCCGCTGATGCTCGACCCGATCGATTTCGCGCAGATGTTCCAGCAGAAGATCGCCGAAGACGAGGCCGCCTCGAAGGTCCAGGTGAGCTGAGGCTCGCTAGAAGAATGTCCCGAAAAACCCGGCCTCGCGCCGGGTTTTTTGTGTGTGCCGAGCATGACAAAGGCGCGGCAGCAACGCTTGGCCCAGATGCTTTCAGCCGAGGTGTCTCGGCACTTTCGTCTCCAGGGGCCGAACCAGCTCGGGATCCATGAATTCATAGTCGTCAGGAATATCGAGGCAGACGATACGGGCCTTCTTCAGGCTGGCCTTGAATGTCTTCTGCAGCGTGGCGCGATGCGCCTTTTCCATGACGAAGATGATGTCGGCCCAGGCGACCAGCTCATGCGTCAGCGGCGTGTCGGCGTCGTGGTTTGTTCCGGCCGCTTCAACCTCGATATGCCTTCGCCTGGAAAACACCTGCTCGGCCGTCGGGCTGCGCAAGCGGTTCTGGCTGCAGACGAAGAGGACATTTTTCACCGATTACTCATCCCAGATCTCACGTAGATTTTTGCTCATAGGGATGTACTGATCAAACGTCAGTCCATTCAGATCAAACTCGACCAAATTATCCTTGGCGATCCCCCGAAGTTTACTTCCGATATACGTTATGAAACTGAGAACAACGTTGAACTCACTCAAGTGAGTCAATTTTATTTTAGATGTGACCTTCGTATTTCTGATGAAGATCGCTTCCGCCTCAAAGAGATCGTCATGTCCCGGAGATCTCGAAATCTCGGTCAGTCCAAACTCGAACACTTCATCCGTGTTCAATGTCCGCAAGGTCTCGTGGATCAGGAACTTCATCGCAGGACCATCTTGGATGCGGCGCGACGCGCCTTTGACTAAGCAAGCCGAACTTCTAACATCCTCGCTCGAGTGGACAAATCGCCCACCACCGTACAGCCACTTGGCCTCTGCATCTACCGCGCCAGATCGGCGACCACGGCATCGAGCACGATCATGCCGGCGGGCGTGGCGCGCAGCCGCGCATTGCCGATCGGCGCCACCAGACCCTCACCCTGCAGCATGGACAGCCGCGCGCTCGACAGGCCACGTCCGGAAAACGCCTCGTAGCGCGAGAGGTCGATGCCCTCGGCCAGCCGCAGGCCCATCAGCAGGAACTCGTCGGCCTCTTCGGAACGCGTCAGGATTTCGCCGCCGGTCACGCCATGGCCCTTGGCCTCGACGAGGTTGGCCCAGGTTTCCGGCATCCGCTCGGCGATCGTCACAGTGCGGCGGCCATTCTCGACGAAGCGGCCATGCGCGCCGGGGCCGACGCCGACATATTCGCCATAGCGCCAGTAGGTCAGATTGTGCCGGCTCTCGGCGCCCGGCCGGGCGTGGTTGGAAATCTCGTAGGCCGGCAGGCCGTGCGCCGCCGTGATCTCCTGCGTCAACGCATAGAGGTCGGCGGCGTGGTCGTTGTCGGGGATGATGAACTTCTTCGCCGCATGCAGCGCATGGAAGGGCGTGCCTTCCTCGATGGTCAACTGGTAGAGCGACAGATGATCGGCGGCATGGCCGATCGCCTGTTCGAGCTCGGATGCCCAGGCCTCCGGCGTCTGGCCGGGCCGGGCGTAGATCAGATCGAAGGACAGCCGCGGGAATATTTCCCGCGCCAGCCCGATGGCGTGCAGCGCCTCATCAACATTGTGCAGCCGGCCGAGGAAGCGCAAATCCCTGTCGTTCAGCGCCTGCACGCCGAGCGAGACGCGATTGACGCCCGCCGCCCGGTAGCCGCGAAACCTTTCGGCCTCGACCGAGGATGGATTGGCCTCCAGCGTCACCTCGATCCCGTCAGGCACCGTCCAGTTTTTCGCCACCGCGTCGAGGACCTTAGCCACGGTTTCCGGTTTCATCAGCGATGGCGTGCCGCCGCCGAGGAAAATGCTGGTCACGTCGCGCGGCCCGGTGCGCTGGCGCATGGTTGCCAGTTCGGCCTCGAAGGCCGCGGCAAAGCGCTCCTGGTCGACCGGCTGATGCCGGACATGGCTGTTGAAGTCGCAATAGGGGCACTTGGCCGCGCAGAACGGCCAATGGACGTAGACGCCGAAGCCCGGGCTGCGGTCGAGCAGCATGTTCATGCCGAGCCCAATCTCGCTTTGGCGAATTCCTGGAAGGCGCGGGCGCGGTGCGACAAAGCGGTCGCCTGGCCGGGCTTCCAGCCATGCTTTTCCTCGGCGCTCATCTCGCCGAAGGTCTTGTCGAAACCATTGGGTAAAAACACCGGGTCGTAGCCGAATCCGAGTTCGCCGCGCGGCGGCCAGACCAGCGTGCCTTCGGCCTCGCCACGATAATATTCGGCGTCGCCATCGGGGAAGGCGAGGCAGATGACGGCGACAAAACGGCCCTTGCGCTGCTCAGGCAAGGCGGCGCCGACTTCCTGCAGCGCCACTTCGGTGCGCTGCATGGCCATGCCGAAATCCCTGCCGCCGTCCGGGGTTTCGGCCCAGTTGGCGGTATAAACGCCGGGCGCGCCATCGAGCGCGTCGACGCACAGGCCCGAATCATCCGACAGTGCCGGCAGGCCGGTCGCCCGGGCGGCGGCCAATGCCTTGATATAGGCGTTCTCCTCGAAAGTGGTGCCGGTTTCGTCCGGCTCGGGCAAGCCATAGTCCCTGGCCGATTTCGCCTCGAAACCGAACGGCCCCATCAGATCGGCGAATTCGCGCAGCTTGCCGGCATTGTGGCTGGCGACGACGATCTTCTTGCTATCAAGCGTATGCATCAAAGGCCCCAGATTCTCGGCTCGGCGAACTCGATCGAATTGCCCGAGGGGTCGCGTATATAAATCGAACGGCCACCTTGCGGCCATTCGAATTCGCTTTCGATGGCGATCTTCTTCGCCTCGAGATGCGCTTTCCAGCCGGCGATCTCGGTGGCGGTCGCCGCAAAGCAGAGATGACCTTCGCCGACGGTGCCGTGCGGCGGCACTTTCAGCCTGGCATCGGGCGCCGGTGGGATCTTGGTCGCTTCGGCATTGAAGATGAGCAGCACGCCCGGCCCGCAACGGAAGAAGAGATGGCGCCCGTCCACCTTGCCGAGGAGGTGAAGGCCGAGGATTTCGGTGTAGAAGGCTTCGGCGGCGGCGAGGTCGGTGACGTAGAGGGCTGATTCAAGAATGGCGGAGGGTATCACGAGGCGCCCCCCTCTGCCCTGCCGGGCATCTCCCCCTCAAGGGGGGAGATTGGCAGCTTCGACGTTGCCGCACCCATTGCGCCGGTTGGCGAAACCCATCCGGATAGCCGATCTCCCCCCTTGAGGGGGAGATGGCCGGCAGGCCAGAGGGGGGCGTTCAAGCGCGGCATCAAAAAACTACGCCACCGCCATCTGCTGCAGACTGATCAGGCGCTGGATGCCTTTCTTGGCCAGGCCCATCAGGCTTGCGAACTGGTCCTCGGAGAAAGGCTCGCCCTCGGCAGTGCCCTGGATCTCGACGATGCCGCCCTTGCCGGTCATGACGAAATTGGCGTCGGTGCCGGCCGAGGAATCTTCGAGGTAATCGAGATCGATGACCGGCTGGCCGTCATGGATGCCGCAGGAAATCGCCGCGACGTGGTCCTTCAGCACCTTCGAAACGCTGGCCATCTGCCGCGCTTCCATCCAGCGCAGGCAATCGTAGAGCGCCACCCAGCCGCCGGTGATCGAGGCGGTGCGGGTGCCGCCATCGGCCTGGATAACGTCGCAGTCGACGGTGATCTGCTGTTCGCCCAGCGCTTGCAGGTCGACCACGGCGCGCAGCGAACGGCCGATCAGCCGCTGGATCTCCAGCGTGCGGCCGCCCTGCTTGCCGGCGGAGGCCTCGCGGCGCATGCGCTCGCCGGTCGAGCGCGGCAGCATGCCATATTCCGCCGTCACCCAGCCCTTGCCGGAATTGCGCATCCAGCCCGGCACCTTCTCCTCCAGGCTTGCCGTGCACAGCACATGCGTGTCGCCGAACTTCACCAGGCATGAGCCCTCGGCATGCTTGGAGACGCCGCGCTCGAAGGAGATGGCGCGCATTTCGTCGAATTGGCGTTTGGAGGGGCGCATTCAGGCTACTTTCTCGTCATTTTTCGGAATCTTGGCCGGCTTGTAGCCGCATGGGGGGCACGGCGCAAAGGAAAATGGCCGGGTGACCGCAAACGTGGCGCCGGGTGATCTGGCACAGACACCGGCTTGCGCGGGCCGGGCCGAAGTCTATATCCTTGGGCCGGAGGTTTTTGGCCGAATGACCAAGGCAGTCGATCCGAGTTCGCAGGCGCCCGCGCTCCAATCCCTCGACATGCGCTCGCGCGACATCTTCCGGCGCATCGTCGATTCCTATCTCAGGGATGGCGAGCCCGTGGGCTCGCGCAGCCTGTCGCGTATCCTGCCCTCCTCGCTGTCGCCGGCCACCATCCGCAATGTGATGAGCGATCTCGAGCATCTCGGGCTGATCTACGCGCCGCACATCTCGGCCGGCCGGCTGCCGACGCAGGCCGGCCTGCGCTTCTTCGTCGACGCCTTCATGGAACTTGGAGATCTCTCCGACGAGGAGCGCCGCGCCATCGAGGCGCAGGTGCGGGCCTCCGGCTCGGGAGCGACGCTGGAGCAGATGCTGACCGAGGCCAGCCAGATGCTTTCGGGCATGTCGCGCGGCGCCGGCCTGGTGCTGGCCGCCAAGAACGAGGTGGCGCTGAAGCACATCGAGTTCATCCAGCTTGAGCCGACCAAGGCGCTGGCGGTGCTGGTGTCGCAGAATGGCGACGTCGAAAACCGCGTCCTCGAGCTGCCCGCCGGCATCACCGTCTCGCAGCTGCATGAAGCCTCGAATTTCCTCAACGCGCATATTCGCGGCCGCACGCTGGCCGAGGCGCGCACCGAGATCGCCCGTATCAAGGAAGAGACCAGGGCGGCCCTCGACACGCTGTCGCAGGACCTCGTCGAGAAGGGGCTGGCGGTGTGGGCGGGCGCCGAAAGCGGCCTGCCGGCACGGCTCATCGTGCGCGGCCGCGCCAATCTGCTGGAAAACGTCACCGCCCAGGCCGACATCGAACTCCTACGGCATCTGTTCGAGGACATGGAGACGCAGGACGGCCTGATCCAGCTGCTCGACCTCGCCGAGCAGGGATCGGGCGTGCGCATTTTCATCGGCTCGGAAAACAAGCTGTTCTCGCTGTCTGGCTCGTCGCTGGTGGTCGCGCCCTATCGCGA
Organism: Mesorhizobium sp. dw_380; assembly: GCF_018588885.1. Lineage (GTDB taxonomy): Bacteria > Pseudomonadota > Alphaproteobacteria > Rhizobiales > Rhizobiaceae > Mesorhizobium. The sequence goes on along the minus strand of NZ_JAFFIW010000050.1, from coordinate 3,834 downwards.
CAAGGATGCCCGCGTCGTCGGCGCGCTCGGCGTCATCGGCCCGACCCGGCTGAACTATGCCCGCATCGTGCCGATGGTCGACTATACGGCGCAGCTGATATCGCGCATGCTACGCTAGGTGTATCGATATTCGGGTGAGGCCGGCCTCCGAATGGCGGCCTGACCCAATCTCGACACACCTAAGTCCAAACCGAGAAACAGCCCTGCCCTGGAGAAAAAGAATGGCGCTCGAGGAATTCAAGGCCCGCATTAGCCTGCTGCTGGAGGAAATGGTAAACCAGCCGGAGGACCAGCACGAGATCCAGGAACAGTTGCGCGAGAAATTGCGGGAAATGCGCGCCATGGGCTTGCCGCTGCCTGCCGATCTGGTCGCGCTGGAAAAACGCCTCGACGACGATTTCTACGCTGCCGGGACCTGAGCCCAGAAGCAAAACCTGCGCTTCCTTCAACTCAGACGGAACCCAGCGACAAACCGGCCGTTAACTTCCTTCGCGATGAGGTGGAGGACAAAATGATCCGATTGGCCGGACTGGTGATCCCCGCACTGTTTCTCACCACCGCGGCCTTTGCCCAAGAGGCCGATCAGCCGGTGCTGAAGGGCCCGGCCGCCTTCGGCGACTGGCGCGCCGACAAGCCAGGCTTGCGCCGCCTGATCAGGCCGGAGGACCAGCCGAAGCCCTACGCCACCAAATCCGCCTCGAACAGCGCCGGCGTTGCCGACATGCCGGCAGGCGCAAAGCCGCAGCTGCCGCCCGGATTTTCGGCCGAGCTGATCGCATCGGGCATCGACAATCCGCGCGTCGTGCGCACAGCACCCAATGGCGACCTGTTCGTCGCCAACAGCGAAGCCAACCAGATTCGGGTTTACCGCCTGACCGAGGGCAGCGCGAAACCTGCCCAGAAAGGCATCTTTGCCGGCAAACTCCACCAGCCCTATGGCATTGCCTTCTACCCGCCAGGCGACGACCCGCAATGGGTCTATGTCGCCAACAGCGACAGCATCGTGCGCTTTGCCTACCGCAATGGCGACCTGAAGGCGTCGGGCGAGCCGGAGACCATTGTCGACAACATTCCCGCCAATCATCACTGGACCCGCGACATCGTCTTTTCGCCCGATGGCAAGACGATCTATCTGTCTGTCGGCTCCGGCTCGAACATCGCCGAGGACATGGGCAAGAGGCCGGATGGCGGGCTCGAAGCGTGGATCAAGACGAAACCGCTCGGCGCGACATGGGGCGCGGAGGAAGGCCGCGCCGACGTGCAGGCCTTCGACCCGGACGGCAAGAACGGCCGCGTCGTCGCCACCGGCCTGCGCAACTGTTCGGGCATGACCGTCCAGCCGGTGACCGGCGCGCTGTGGTGCGTCGTCAACGAACGCGACGCGCTCGGCGACAATGTGCCGGCCGAATACGCCACATCAGTCAGGGAAGGCGCCTTCTACGGCTGGCCCTGGTACTACATCGGCAATTATGAGGATCCGCGCCACAAGGGCCAGCGCCCCGACCTCGCCGGCAAGGCTACCATTCCCGATGTGCTGATGCAGGCGCATTCCGCGCCGCTCACCATCGCCTTCTACGACGGCAAGGGCTTGCCCGCGGACAGCGGCTTTCCCAGGGAATACAGGGGCGACGCGTTCGTCGCCCTGCACGGTTCGTGGAATCGCGGCAACAGGACCGGCTACAAGGTCGTCCGCCTGCTGTTCAGGGATGGCAAGCCGACCGGCGAGTATGAGGATTTCATGACCGGCTTCGTCGTCTCCAGCGGCGAGGTGTGGGGCCGGCCGGTGGGCGTGGCGGTGGCCAAGGACGGCGCGCTGATCGTCACCGAGGACGGCAACGGCACCATCTGGCGCGTGACCTATGATGGCGGCCGCTCCTGACCGCATTTCCACGTGGTGCAATCGAATCTCGCTTCAGGGAATTCCTGCGCGCCTGACATTGTGCGACAAGACGCCGTCGCAACAGCGCCCCAGCACGCAAGGTCGCATCCATGACCCTCACCGGCTTTCTCGCCTACAGCGCCGCCCTCGGCATCGCCGCCGCCATTCCCGGCCCCGGCGTCACCGCACTTGTCGCGCGTGCGCTCGGCTCCGGCTTCCGCTCGTCGCTCGCCATGTCCTTTGGCCTGATGCTCGGCGACCTCACCTACCTGACCGCAGTGGTGCTCGGCCTCGCCTTCGTGGCGCAGACTTTCGGCATGGTGTTCCTGGCAATCAAATGGGCCGGCGTCGCCTATCTGGCTTTCCTCGGCTGGCGCTTCTGGACCGCGGGCATCACGCCCGAAACCGTCGAAGCGAAAAAGGGCAAGGCCGGATTGCTGTCGAGCTTTGTCGCCGGTCTCACCGTCACGCTCGGCAATCCGAAGACGATGATCTTCTACCTCGCGATCACGCCGACCATCGTCGACCTGAAGACCATCACTCTGGCCGACTACGGCATTCTCGTCGCGCTGACGGTCGTCGTGCTGTTCGTCGTGCTGGTGCCCTACCTGGCGCTGGCGGCCAAGGCGCGCTGGTTCCTCAAATCGCCGCGCGCGCTGAAGGTGCTGAACCGCACCGCGGCAGGCTTCATGGTTGGCGCCGCGGCAGCGATCGCCGCCCGCCAGTAGCCTCTGTTCGAGCCAAAATATTCCTGAGATTGCCGTTTTCAGAAAACGCATTTCCGGGACGGAAGCGCTTTAGACATGCGCCCCACTCGGATATGCTTGCCTGACGGTCTATCTTGCGCGACCGAAGGCCCTATCTTGCCGGCCGCGATGCCACTTGCCTGAAATCCTCACTTGCCTGAAGTTCTGGGAGCGAAACCAATGAACAAGCCCGTCACCTCTGCCCGCGTCCCCGGCCGCGGCCGCATCTACAATTCCATCACCGACACGATCGGCGACACGCCCCTGATACGGCTCGACAAGTTCGCCAGGGAGAAGGGCGTCGTCGCCAGGCTCGTCGCCAAGCTCGAATTCTTCAACCCGATCGCCTCGGTCAAGGACCGCATCGGCGTGGCGATGATCGAGGCGCTGGAGGCGGCCGGCAAGATTTCGCCCGGCAAGACGACGCTGATCGAACCGACCTCGGGCAACACCGGCATCGCGCTCGCCTTCGCCGCCGCCGCCAAGGGCTACAAGCTGGTCCTGACCATGCCGGAGACGATGTCGGTCGAGCGCCGCAAGATGCTGGCGCTGCTCGGCGCCGAACTGGTGCTGACCGAAGGCCCGAAAGGCATGAAAGGCGCTATCGCCAAGGCCGACGAGCTGGCCGCGACGATCCCCAATGCGATCATCCCGCAGCAGTTCGAAAACCCCGCCAATCCGGAAATCCACCGAAAGACGACAGCGGAGGAGATCTGGAACGACACGCAGGGCGAGGTCGACATCTTCGTCGCCGGCATTGGCACCGGCGGCACCATCACCGGCGTCGGCCAGGTGCTGAAGAAGCGCAAGCCCTCGCTGCATGTCGTCGCCGTCGAGCCGGAGGCCTCGCCGGTGCTGTCGGGCGGCCAGCCCGGGCCACACAAGATCCAGGGCATCGGCGCCGGCTTTGCGCCGAAAATCCTCGACACCACGATCTATGACGAGATCGTCAAGGTTTCCAACGAGGATTCGGTCGCCAACGCCCGCCTCGTCGCCCGCCTCGAAGGCGTGCCGGTCGGCATTTCGTCAGGTGCCGCCCTGCAGGCGGCAATCGTCGTCGGCTCGCGGCCGGAGAACAAGGGCAAGACCCTGGTCGTGGTCATCCCCGATTTCGCCGAACGCTATCTGTCGACGATCCTGTTCGAAGGGCTGGGCGCTTAGTTTCAGCTACAGCCGTCTCGCCGCCCTCGAAGAGCGTAGTCTCCCCCC
>NZ_JAFFIW010000005.1 GCF_018588885.1 Mesorhizobium sp. dw_380 | reverse complement strand
GGGGGAGCAGGAGAGCCCCCTACGGGAAGAAAGAGGGCCCGGGGTGGGCCGGGGTGGGGCGTGGTGGCGCGAGCAGGCGGGCGGCGTTCAGACGGACGCCGACCGGCCCGCCGAGAACATTGCCGTGAATCAGGGAGGGATCGCGGGCGTCGAGCTGGTCGAGGCCGAGCGCGTCGACCTCGGGCCGGGTCAGCGCTTCGGCGGCGATCAGGCGGTCGACATGGCCGTCGCCGGCGACCGAGGCGAAATCGCGCACGCGGCGCAACAGCCGCCCGGCAATGCGCGGCGTGCCGCGCGCGCGCCGCGCGATCTCCAGCGCGCCGTCATCGCCGAGCGGCATTTGCAGGATGCGCGCGCCGCGCCGCACGATCTGCTCCAGCTCCTCGACGGTGTAGAAATTGAGCCGCACGGGAATGCCGAACCGGTCGCGCAGCGGATTGGTGAGCAGGCCGAGCCGCGTCGTGGCGGCGACGAGAGTAAAACGCGCAAGGTCGATCTTCACCGATCGCGCCGCGGGTCCCTCGCCGATGATCAGGTCGAGCTGGAAATCCTCCATTGCCGGGTAGAGAATTTCCTCCACCGCAGGGTTCAGCCGATGGATCTCATCGATGAACAGCACATCGCCTTCTTCGAGATTGGTCAGCAGCGCGGCGAGATCGCCCGCCTTGGCGATGACGGGGCCGGAGGTCGAGCGGAAATTGACGCCGAGTTCGCGCGCCATGATCTGCGCCAGCGTGGTCTTGCCGAGACCCGGCGGTCCGACGAACAGCACATGGTCGAGCGCCTCGTTGCGGCCCTTGGCGGCCTCTATGAACACTTTGAGATTGGCCCGTACCGCCGCCTGGCCGACGAAGTCGTCAAGCGTTTGCGGCCGCAAAGTCTGCTCGGCATCCTCGCCGCGTTTTTCCGGAGCAATCAGGCGGGGCGACAGGCTCATGTTGACACCCCAAATTCTTCTTGTGCGGGTTTTTGTGTATCGCCGACAACATGATGACCTATAGCATTCCCTACGGCAGTGTCGATTTCATCGAGTGTTGCGGGACCACCAAGCGGATCGCCGAGAAATCCAGCGAGGTCCGCAAAATCGAGATTGCGCGGCGTCCCTATCAAACGATCATTCAAGACCGTCCAGGCGATTGAATCTCCGGTTTTGATCGACAACTGATCTCTGACATCCTTGGGGATCGTAAGTCGTCCGTTCGAGGTCAAGCTCGCATATCCGCTCATATCACCGCGCCAGTTCCTTCAGGCCGAAGCGGATCAGCATCGAGGCATCCGCGTCCTCGCCCGCTGTCTTCAGCGCCGCCGCCACCGCATTGGCGGCGGTGTCGCGCGAATAGCCGAGATTGACCAGCGCCGAGACGGCATCGGTGATCGGCGCTGGTGCCACGCCCTCGCCAAGCTCCTGCTTCAGGCCGATCGTGCCCGAGGCGGTGCCCGCATAGGCCGGCGCCTTGTTCTTCAATTCGGTGACGATGCGCTCGGCCACCTTCTTGCCGACACCCGGTGCGCGCGAAACCATGGCGATGTCGCGCAGCGCGATGGCATTGGCGAGGTCGGCCGGCGCCAGCGTCGACAGGATGGCGAGCGCCACCTTGGCGCCGACGCCTTGCACATTGCTCATCAACAGCCGGAACCACTCGCGCTCCAGCACCGACTGGAAGCCGTAGAGCCGGATCATGTCCTCGCGCACATAGGTTTCGATGAACAACACGACAGCTTCGCCGGGCGAGGGCAGCGCTGCCAGCGTGCGCGCCGAGCAATAGGCGACATAGCCGACGCCGTGGATATCGACGAGGCAATGGTCCTCGTCGATTTCGTCGAGCGTGCCCTTGAGCTTGCCGATCATGCCGGATCTTTCATGGAAGATAGGCCCTCATGGGTGCGTTTCAGGAGAGATGATGTCGAGGTCCGGGAAGTAACTGCGATAACGCGCGGCGTCGCGCGTCAGAAGACGATGTCCGGCAACGGTCGCATGAGCGCCGATAAAGAAATCCGGTAAGGTTCGTTCGCGGATTCCACCAGCACGGCGATAACGGGAATGCGTCACGCCTGCAAGGAACGCCGCGTCCCAGGACAGAAACTCGCGATCGATCTCGAGCATGTCGACTGCTTTTCGAAGCGCCGCTTCCGTCGCGATCAGCGGTGCCAGTTCGGACCAGATGATCGTATTGACCACCAAGTCGCCATCGCGGCGGCAACAGGAGATTGCGGACGCCGACCATTTTGTCAGCGGTCCGGCCGGTCCCCAAACGTCGATCAGGACATCTGTGTCAATCAACGTCGAGATCTTCACGCGGCCCCCTCAGCCACTCCATATACTCGTCGGTCGTCATGCCACCCAGATCCAACGTCCCCTTCATGCGGTCAAGGACATCACTGAACCTGCGCAATTTCTCCTCCTCGGAGAGGTTCTCGTTGACGGCCACAAGCCGAGCGCCCTCATCGGTGGCCACGAATTCCACCTCGGAGCCCGGGCCGATACCCAAATGGTCCCTTATCTGTTTCGGGATCGTGACTTGTCCCTTGGTGGTCACACGCATAGTAATACCTCTAAGGTATTACTTACCGTCTGGCCGTGAACAAGTCAAGAACATCACCACCCGGCAAGCGCCATCCGATAGGCGGCACTTTGCCGGTGGTGCGCATGGCAGATCGCAATAGCCAATGCATCGGCGGCATGTTCGGTGTCGAAGGTCGCTTTCGGCAGCAGCACCTTCACCATCATGTGGATCTGCTTCTTGTCGCCATGCCCGACGCCGATGACAGCCTTCTTCACCGCATTGGGCGCATATTCGGCAACCACGAGGCCGGCGCGTGCCGGCACCAGCATGGCGATGCCGCGCGCCTGGCCGAGCTTCAGCGTCGCCACGGCATCCTTGTTGACGAAGGTCTGTTCGACGGCCGCCTCATGCGGCATTGCCGCATGAAGGATTTCGGCGAGCCCATCATGCAATTGGCAAAGCCGGGTTGCCAGCGCCGCCTTGTCTTCGGAACGCACAGTGCCGGACGCCACGAAGCGCAACGAATTGCCGAGGCTCTCGACGATGCCCCAGCCGGTGCGCCTGAGCCCCGGATCAATGCCGATGATGCGAATCGCGTCTCCCATCCGGCGACTTTACCTCCGACGGACAGCGATGCCAGCGAAATGTGAACAAACCGGAAACGACAGCGCGCCGAGTCAGGAAATGTTGCGAGGCTCTTAGTTGCGGGCGAAAGCCGTGTTCAGCAGGCTGATCTGGTCGGAAACCGGATTGGGCCCGCGGCCCATGGGCTGCATGTCGACCACGGTGCCGGCGCCGTAGATTTCATCGTCCATGCGGCGCACCAGCGCCTGCAGGCGCAGCGAGCGGTTGACGAGATCAAGAAAATCCTTGGGCAGCTCGGCCCAGCCGGCTGCCTCGTCATGGGCGGAAGCGGTGTCGAGGCGCACCTTGGACTTTTCCGAAGCGACCTGATCGCGGGTCATCTCGCCGGAATTCGCCGCGCGCTGCAAAAGCAGCCAAGAGGCAACCTGCATCAGCCTGGTCGTCAGCCGCATCGATTCGGCCGCGTAAAGCGTGGCCGCCAGCCGCGACAGTTTCTTGGCCTCGGCGCGGCCCTTGCCGTCGAGATATTCCGCCGCCTGTTCGACCAGCCCCATGCCTTCCTGGTAGAGCGGTTTGAAGGAATGCGAAAAAACCCGGCGCTCCGCCAGCTTCACGGTTTGCGCACTGCCCTTCGAAGCCTCGTTCATTGATACGCCCCTGCACTTGCAACCGGCCGATTCGGCTCACTGCCGATACACCCGGGACCCTATATGACTGAAGCTTGAAAATGCGCTTCGGCAGGGGTGAAGGCAAGCACATGTTTAACAGAAGGTTAACAGCGATCTCATGCGCGCGGTGCCGCCGGAATGCGGACAAAAAAAGAGCCGCGGATAAGGCGGCTCTCAGGAGTTTAACAGGGAGGCGTCAAACAAAGTGGCTCCAACCACTCGGTAAGAATCCAGATCACTGGATGAACATAGTAAACACCTGTAAAGCTTAATGAGATCTTAACGGCGCGCATTTTTTTTGACCGAACACCGCCGCCCTGTGCCGTAACAGCACAGAACAAGGTCGTTTCAGGAACTGTTCACGCCGTCTTCCAGACCGCTGGCAGGGCAATGACGGCAAACAGCAGCATGGCTGCGTAGAAACCCATCGAAGAGATACCCACCAGCGGCTCGATCGCGGCATTGCCGGCAAGCAGGAAAAACAGGCCGATCAGCAGGCCGATGCCGCTGATTGCCGTCAGCCAGAAATGGATGACGGCGAGTGTCTTTTGCCCGGCTGCCGGAAACAGATGGTAGAAGAAGGCGAACACCGCCGACATCAGCCATCCGGCGACCATCGTATGAGCGTGGGTTGGCATCTGGCCATGGTCCTGGCTGATCGCCATGTGCAGGCCCAGCGCCATGCCGCACAGTGAATAGATGATCGCCAGCGTAAAGAAATTCCGTGCTGTCCCTTGCATGTCTGTCCCCCGAATTGCCTTTTCCCAAACTGGGAATGGATTGATCGTCAGGCGATTGTTGTCGCCACCGGGCTCCCGGTGCCGGCGCACTAGCATCGGCAATGTTTCTGGACGATGTCGCGCCAACCCCCTCCCGACATTTCGTATATTAGCAGCAAACGAAGTTGGGCATCCGCGGTCATTGCAAGTTATGCCCGTGAAATAGAGGCCGCCGAAACAGAGCCGGCTTTTCCGCGACATCGTTCGGAAACACGCACCGCGCTAAACGCCCGCTCCTCTGACGGCTGGCGCGGATCCGCCTGCTACAAACCCACCGGAACACCTCAGGAGCAACCATGGACTGGTTTTCGATCGTCAAATCCCTTCACGTCATCTCGGCCATTCTGTGGGTCGGCGGCGGCTTCGTGCTGTTCCTGCTTGGCGTGCTTGCCGAGCGCGCCGGCAACATTGACGACAAGCTCTATGCGATGCGTGCCAGCGGGCAGTTGGGTGGCCGTTTCTTCGCGCCCATGTCGATGCTGACCCTGGTCTTCGGCCTCATCATGTGCAGCTTCTGGGTCGGCTTCTCCGATCTGTGGGTCGTCATCGGCCTCGCCGGCTATGCCACCACCTTTTCGATCGGCATGCTTATCTTCAAGCCGACCGGCGAACGCATAGGTGCGATGATCGCCAAGGAAGGCGTCACGCCGGCTGCTCTTGCCATCGGCCAGCGCATGATGAGCGCGGCGCGCTTCGATTATGCGGTGATGCTGGTGATCATCATCGACATGGTGCTCAAGCCGACCGCGCATGATATCGGCATCCTTGCCGGCATGGCGCTGATCATCGCGGTAGGCGCCACACTGGCTTTCGGCGGCAACCGGCGCCTGGTGCCGAGCGCCGCCTGACGCTGCCGTGATGGCGAATGCGGACGGCCGTTTCACCCGTTACATCAGGCCGGCGACACCATCCCAGAGCAGCTTCAGCGCCACCACGGCGACGGTGGCATAGGTGAAGGGATAGAAAATCTCCGGCCGCATGCGCCGTACCAGCCAGGCGCCGGCAATTGTCGACAGCGGCGCCAACGGCATCAGCACGGCGGAGGCCGTCAGATTGGCGGTGTCGAACTGGCCGAGCGCGAAATAGGGCACGAGCTTCAACGCGTTGGTGGCGGCAAAGAAGATCGCGGCCGTGCCCGACAGAACCTTGGGATCGAGCCGGATCGGCAAGGCATAGACCTGGAAGGGCGGGCCGCCGACATGGGCGACGAAGCTGGTGAAGCCGGCGACCGCGCCCCAGACCGCGGCCGCCACGCGGTTGGGCTTGGCGGCGTGGTCGGAGCCATGGCGAAACTGCAGATAGAGCCAGCGCAGCACGAAGATGATGGCGACCGCGCCGACGATGAGCCGCACGGCCTCCTCGGTGACCAGTGCTGCCGTCAGCCAGCCGAGGCCGATGCCGATGACGGCGCCCGGCATCATGTCGACCAGCATCTTCCTGTCGTAGACACCCCACCATGTCCACACCGAGACGATGTCCATCAGGCACAGGATCGGCAGCAGGATGGCGGCGGCTTGCACCGGCGGTATGGTCAGCGCCATCAGCGGCACGCCGACGAAACCGACAGCCCCGCCGAACCCGCCCTTGGACAGGCCGACAAGAATGACCGCCGGGATGGCGGCCGCGTAGAACCACGGATCGAGAAGCAGGCCTGACATGGGAGAGACTGGTCTGGAGGGAAAGCGCGTCAACGCCTGAATAGCCCAGAATCTTGAGCGGAGCGACAGTAAATGGACGCGATTTTGTTTTCGCGGGAAATGTCTAGCGACGCGCCGGGACCAGCAGGAACATCGGCCGCTCGAGCTCTTCCGCCAGTTCCGGTTTGGCCGCGATCTGCGCGTCAGTCGGACGGAATTCCTCGACATGCCCGATCGTGAAACCGGACCGGATCACGATGACGCCGACGGCAGCCCAAGCGGTGGCGGCCGTCGCCGGATCGGCTGCGCCTTGATGATGGCGGTGCTGGTCTCGGCCTTGTCGGCGATGCGGTCGAGAATGCCGTCGAGGTCGCCGATCGAGCGCACGAACAACCGGGCGACGAAGCAATCATCGCCCGTCACCTTGTCGCATTCGCCAAACTCGGCAATCTCCTCGATCAGCTTCTGGACGATGTGCAGCTTGCCCGGCAGGGGTCGGATGCGCACGATCGCCTGCAGCGTATAGCCGAGCGCCAGCGGATCGATCTCGACGGTGAATGCCCGGATGACGCCGCGCTCCTCGAGCCGTCGAAGCCGCTCAGAGACACTTGGCGACGACAGCCCGACCTGGGCGGCCAGCTCCTTCAGCGAAGTCCGCGCATCCCTGACCAGGATTTCGAGGAGATTTCGGTCGAGTTCATCCAGCATTTTCTTTTCTCATGGATTGGGCGCGAATTCCTAATTTAATTAGGCTATCTCCCTATATCGCCTTTTCCAAGAGATAGAAAGCTCCCACTTCGCATGCGATTATGCCGCCTCAACGGGATCAGAGGCTTATCATGAACGATACGGTACGTGGCACGGTCGAAATGTCGGCCGCAATGGCGATCTTGGGGACGATCGGATGGTTCGTCGTCATGTCCGGCCAGCCGATCATGGATGTGGTGTTCTGGCGCTGCGCGTTCGGCGCGGTGACGCTGCTCGTCATCTGCGCTTCGCTTGGATTGTTGCGCAACGGACTGCCGTTGCGCGTCATCGGCCTCGCCGCGCTTGGCGGCGCGGCCATCGTCATCAACTGGCTGCTCCTGTTCAGCGCCTTCTCCCGCGCGTCGATCTCGATCGCCACCGCCGTCTACAACACCCAGCCCTTCATGCTGGTCGGTTTCGGCGCGCTCTTCTTCGCCGAGCGGCTGACGCTGACCAAGCTGACCTGGCTGACAATAGCCTTCGCCGGCATGGTGCTGATCGTCGAGGCCGCTCCTGACGCCGGCGATGTCGGCACCAACTATTTCGCCGGCATCCTCATGGCGCTGGCCGCGGCCTTTTTCTGGGCCGTCGCGGCTATTGTCACCAAGAAGCTCAAGGGCACGCCGCCGCATTTGATCGCGCTGATCCAGGTCTGCGTCGGCGTCGTCATGCTGGCGCCCTTCGCCAATCTCTCGCATCTTCCCGCCGACCCATGGAGCTGGACGATGCTGGCGACGCTCGGCATCGTCCACACCGGCCTGATGTACATTCTGATGTACGGTGCCATCCAGAAGCTGCCGACGCATCTGCAGGGTTCGCTGTCCTTCATCTATCCCGTCGTTGCCATCCTGGTCGACGTCACCGCCTTCGGCCATCGGCTGCATCTGAGCCAGGTCGTCGGCGCGGCCGCCATCCTGATTGCCGGCGCTGGCATGAACCTCGGCTGGACCTTACGGAAATCGAAACCGGCCGCGCCGAGCCCTGAGCCGGTCAAGTAAGGCGGCACGCCGGCCGCCCTGCGGTCGAAAATCGCGATCCCGACTGCCCGCCTGTTCAAAGCGGGCAGTTTGCTCTATGCCGCAATCCAACCATCTTCGCCCGGCATAGGCGAAACCCGGGATCAAGAACCATGAACGACGCAACGCCTCCCAATCGCTGCCGCATCGTGCTGATCGCGCCGCCCGGCGTGCCGGCCGGCCGCATCGCCACCGCATTCGATGGCGGCGACGTCGCCTCGCTGATCTTGCCCGAGAACGGCATGGACGAGGCGTCCTTCCAGGCCTTTGCCGAACAGGTCGTGCCGGTGGCGCAAGCGGCGGGCGTCGCGGTCGTCATCGCCGGCGACACCCGGATCGCGGGGCGCGTCCAGGCCGACGGCATCCACGTCGAGGTTTCCAAGACCGAACTCGCCGAGACGATCGAACACTTCCAGGCGAAAATGATGGTCGGCGCCGGCGGCGCCAAGACGCGGGATGACGCGCTCGAACTCGGCGAGGCCAGGCCCGACTACATCTTCTTCGGCCGCTTCGGCTACGACAACAAGCCGGACCCGCATCCGCGCAACCTATCGCTGGGGCAATGGTGGGCCGGCATGATTCAGATCCCTTGCATCGTCATGGCCGGATCCGATCTTGCCTCCGTCGAAGCCGTGGCCGCCACCGGCGCCGAATTCGTCGCGCTGTCGAGCGCGGTGTTCGCTGACGGTGTCGACCCGCAAGCTGCAATAACCCAGGCCAACGCGCTGCTCGACGAAACCGCGCCTCGATTCGAGGACTGACATGGCTTCGGTGAGGCTTTCCCTTCAGGCCTTGCTTGCAGCGGTCATGGTTCAGGCCGCCGCCGCCGAAACGATTCCCTTGCCGCACCCCCAGCCTGAAATCGGCGTGCACACCGACAAGCCGATCGAAACCCAGCTGCCGCAGCCCGCCACAACGACGGAGCCCGCACCGCTGCCCTCGGCCGACAGCATCAATCCCGACCGCTTCGGGGCCAAGCCGGCGGACGCGGCCTATGGCGCCTTCCAGCGCGGGCTCTACAAGACCGCTTACAATCTCGCGCTGGTTCGCGCGAAAAACGGCGACCCGGCGGCGCAGACATTGGTGGCCGAGATCCAGTCGCGCGGGCTCGGCGTGCCGTTGAACGCGGCGGAAGCGGCGAAATGGTATGCGCTCGCCGCCGAACAGGGCGTGCCGGAATCGCAGTTCCAGTATGCGCTGATGCTGCTCGACGGCCGCTACGTCAAGAAGGACGAGAAGGCGGCCTATGCCCTGATGCAGGCTGCCGCCGAAGCCGGCAACCAGCTGGCGCAGTTCAATTTCGCGCAGATGCTGGTCCAGCAGGAGCCCGGCGAGGCGGGCCTGACCAAGGCGGTCTCCTACTATGAGCGCGCCGCCGCGACCGGCCTCCCCGACGCCCAATACGCCATGTCCCAGGTCTATGCTAACGGCGTCGGCGGCAAGCCGCGCGACGATGCGCAGGCAAGACGCCTGCTGGCGCAGGCCGCACGGCAGAACTACGACACCGCCCAGATCGATCTCGCCGCCTGGATGATCGAGGGCCGCGGCGGTGCCCGCGACCTGAAATCGGCTTTCGGCTGGACCAAGCAGGCTGCCGAGGGCGGCAATGTCGCCGCCCAGAACCGCCTGGCGAAGCTCTATATGCAAGGCATCGGCACCGACCCTGACCTGGTGCTCGCCGGCGCCTGGTATATCGCCGCCCGCCGCGCCGGTCTCATCGACCCCGACATGGACGATTTCCTGCAGGGGCTGAGCGACGACCAGACCAAGCAGGCGCTGCAGAAGGCGAACCGCCTGCCCTGAAACCGGCTCATGCGGTCATTGCATGTGGTCCAGGACGACCTTGCCGAAGGGCGATCCGTGTTCGAGATGCCGGAAGGCTGAAGCCGCATCCTGCCAAGCAAACACCTTGTCGATCACCGGCCTTATCCGGTTGACGGTCAGGCCTCGGTTCATCGCCTCGAAGGACTCGCGCGAACCGACCGGTATGCCGCGTGCCCTGACCTGGCGGCGAAAGATGTCGAGCGGATTGATCGCCCCATCGCTGCCGCCGAGATAGCCGATGACATTGATCTGGGCGCCGCGCGCCGCGGCCTTCAACGATTGGTGGAAGCTTTGTGGCCCGCCGACTTCGATGATGTGGTCGGCGCCACGGCCATCGGTCAGCGCCAGCACCGCGCTGGCCCAGTCTGGATCACTGCGGTAGTTGATGCCGTCATGTGCGCCAAGCGCCTTTGCCCGCGCGAGCTTGTCGTCGCTGCTTGAGGTGACGATCACGCGTGCGCCGGCTGCCGCGGCGAACTGCACAGCAAATAGCGAGACGCCGCCAGTGCCCAGACTGAGCACCGTATCGCCTGGCTTCATCCGGCCTTCCGTGAACAGCGCATGCCAGGCCGTGGCCGCGGCGCAAGGCAATGTCGCCGCTTCGACATCGCTCAGATGCGGCGGCGCAAGCACAGCTGCCTGTTCGTCCAGCCGCGCGAACTCGCTGAGCAAACCATCGATGGGACCGCCACGCTGATAAGAAGGTTCGGCCATGGCAAAGCTGCCGCCGACCCAGCGCTGCCAGAACGTGCCGCAGACGCGGTCGCCGACCTTGAAGCGGGTCACTTCGGCGCCAACCGCAACCACTTCGCCGACCCCGTCCGAAAGCGGTACCAAGGGAAGCGCAAACGCAGTGTGGTAGCTGCCACGGGCGATTTCCACGTCACGGTAGTTGAGCGCGGTCGCCTTGACCTTGATGATCATCTCCTGGCGGCCTGGTTCCGGCATCGGCCGCTCGGCTAGTCTGAGATTGTCGATGCCGCCGGGGGCCTGCAATTCGATGGCCTTCATTGTCTTCCCCTTTCCTTTTGGAAATCCGTCGAAAGGAAAATCGCTTGCCAGCGTCCTGATTTCAAATTCATAATAATCAGAATGATTATGCATCTGGAGTATTCTCGACAATGCTGGAGGAACTGCGCACGCTTGTTCTCTTCGCCGAGGAAGGCTCGATCCGGAATGTGGCCCGCCGCCTGCCTTTGACACAGCCGGCCGTCACCCGGCAGATCCAGCGGCTGGAGGAGATGCTCGGGACCACGCTTCTCGATCGCCGGCAGAAGCCTCCGCGCCTGACGGCAGCGGGATCGGAGGTGCTGGCGCGTGCAAAGCATATACTGGCTTCGGTCCAGGCTCTGAAGGCGTCTGCTGCTGACGTCGAGCCGCAGGGCGTGCTGCGTGTCGGCCTGGCGCATGGCTTGTCCGATGCAAGCGTCGCGGGCGCTATCGCCGGCGCGGCCGCTGCTTTTCCAAAAATGTCATTGCGGCTCAAGACCGGCTGGAGCGCGGAACTCATCGAGCAATTCGAACGCGGTCAACTCGATGCGGTGATCGTTCTGCGACCTGCCGATCATCAGTGCTCGGACGTGCTCGGCACCGAACGTCTCTGCATCATCATGCAGGCTGGCGGCACCGAACCCCATCTCACAGACGCTGGGACTCCTATATCCTGGGTTCTTAGCCCCGAGCCCTGCGACGCGCGTCAGCGGCTCCTCTCAAGTTTGGGCGGCGAACGGCATCGGCTCGTTGTGGCGGCCGAAATTCAGGACCCGGCAATGCAGGTGGAATGGGTACGTCGGGGGCTCGGCCTCGGCCTCATGCCATTGCGGCTCGCGGCGCGAGGACTTCCCGACGGCCTCGCGCTTGTCGATATCGAAGATGTAGACCTTTCACTGCAGGTCGTGGCGCTGCGCTCTCCGCACCTCAACCGGCTGGCGAATGCCGTGGATGCCATTGCAAAGGCCGTCGGCGAAGCCATCAAAATCGAGACCTGATGCCGGCTAGCCGGCTGGAGCCGATCCGGCGTCCCTTGCCTCTCCGGGCGATTTGTGGTCTTGGGAGCCCGAAATCGCTTTCCCAGCGAATATCCCATACCGACGGCCGGCCGTCGGCAGCATCCCGGATCACCCAATCATGGCCAAGATCAATGGCAACGAAATCCGTCCCGGCTACGTCATCGAGCACGATGGCGGCCTCTGGGTCGCGGTCAGGACCAACACCGTCAAGCCCGGCAAGGGCGGCGCCTACAACCAGGTCGAGCTGAAGAACCTCATCAACGGCACCAAGCTCAACGAGCGCTTCCGCTCGGCCGAGACGGTCGAGCAGATCCGGCTCGACCTGAAGGATTTTTCCTTCCTCTACGAGCAGGACGACGCGCTGGTGTTCATGGACACCCAAAGCTACGAACAGCTCGAATTGAACAAGGATTTCGTCGGCGACCGCGCCGCCTTCCTGCAGGACGGCATGATGGTGACGGTCCAACTCTATGAGGAGAGGCCGATCGGCATCTCGCTGCCCGATTATGTGACCCTGACCATCACCGAGGCGGACCCGGTGGTGAAGGGCCAGACGGCGGCATCCTCCTACAAGCCGGCGGTGCTGGAGAACGGCATCCGCGTGCTGGTGCCGCCCTTCATCGGCGCCGGCGAACGCATCATCGTCGACACCAACGAAATCACTTACGTGCGCCGCGCGGACTAGAGCATGATCCCGAAAAGTTGCAGGCTTTTCGGACAAGATCATGCGTGCAAAGACAAGCAGACGAAGCGGGGTCGCGATCCAATTTGAGTTGATCCGCCTCAAGCTTTTGGAGTTTCAACGATATGGCACGCTCAGCCCTTCTCAACGTCATGGTCCAGGCCGCAATGAAGGCCGGCCGCTCGCTGTCGCGCGACTTCGGCGAGGTCCAGAACCTGCAGGTCTCGATGAAGGGTCCGGGCGACTACGTCAGTCAGGCCGACCGCAAGGCCGAGGACATCGTGTTTGCCGAATTGTCGAAGGCGCGGCCGGGCTACGGCTTCCTGATGGAAGAGCGCGGCACGGTCGCCGGCGACGACAGCCAGCACCGCTGGATCGTCGACCCGCTCGACGGCACAACCAATTTCCTGCACGGCATTCCGCTTTTCGCCGTCTCGATCGCGCTGGAGCGCCAGGGCCAGATCGTCGCGGGCGTCATCTACAATCCGGCCATGGACGAACTCTACACGACCGAACGGGGCGGCGGCGCCTTCCTGAATGACCGCCGCCTGCGCGTCGCCGGCCGCATCAAGCTCGTCGATGCCGTCATCGGCTGCGGCGTGCCGCATCTGGGACGCGGCCAGCACGGCAACTTCCTGATCGAATTGCGCCATGTCATGGCCGAGGTTTCCGGCGTCAGGCGCCTTGGTTCGGCCTCTCTCGATCTCGCCTATGTCGCCGCCGGCCGCATGGACGGCTTCTGGGAGGTCGGACTGTCGGCCTGGGATATGGCGGCCGGCCTGCTCCTGATCCGCGAAGCGGGCGGTTTCGTCTCCGACATGGATGGCGGGCAGGACATGCTGGACAATGGCTCGGTCGTCGCCGGCAACGAGATCATCCAGCGCGCGCTGCTGAAGACGGTAAAGAAGCCGCTTCAGCCGCGCTGAACCGCCGCAGTCGCAAAACCGCAACCAAAGCTTGAAATACTGTCCGGCGGCTGCCCAGATACGGGGTGACGCAGGATCATCGATGACGAACACACAGCAGCAACTCGAAATCCCCTTTATCGGGCGCTGGCACTACTCCCGCGCCGAGATGATCGCCGATGGCATCGTCCATGCTGTCGGCATCGTGCTGGCGATCGCGGCGGGATCGGCGCTGCTGGCGCTGGCGCCGTCTCGGGTCGGGCCGGGCGAATACATTGCCGCCGCCTTCTATGTCGTTTCGCTGCTCACCGTCCTGTCGGTCTCGCTGACCTACAATCTGTGGCCGGTGTCCTCGCCGGTGAAATGGGTGCTGCGGCGCTTCGATCACGCCGCGATCTATCTGCTGATCGCCGCCACCTACACGCCTTTTCTGGCCCAGCTCGACGGCTCGCCGCTGGCCCGCTGGATGATCGCGCTGGTCTGGACCGCGGCGGCGACAGGCATCGCCATCAAGGTGTTTTTCCCCGGCCGCTTCGACCGGCTGGCGATCGTCTTCTATCTCGCCATCGGCTGGAGCGGCATCGTCCTGGTCAAGCCGCTCGTCGAGACGCTGCCGACGGCGTCGATCGTGCTCATCGTTGCGGGTGGCGTCGTCTATTCCTGCGGTGTCATTTTCTTCGCCTGGAAGGGACTGCGCTTCCACAACGCGCTGTGGCATGGCTTCGTCGTTACCGGCGCCGGCCTGCATCTGGCGGCCATGGTCGACTGCCTGGTCATCAGCCGTTTCTGATCGTGGAAACCGATTTCGGTTCCATGTCAGATCGGACGCGCTGCGCACAATGCATGCCGCCCAAAACTGACCTTGGTTTTGGGAGAACGACATGCACAAGAACAGAGGACCTAAAGCGCCTCGCATGAATTCCTTTCGAGGCGAGGCGCTTTACCTCTACGGCAATATTGCCAAGCGCCATTCAATTTGGTCACAATTCCGTTTAGAGTCGCCGACGACGTGATCAGCGGCATCGGAAACGGGGCACGGATGGCTTTTCTCAAATCCTTCGGCATGGGCAGGCGCTCCGACGTACTGATCTACGATCCGCATAAACTATCGAGTCCGCAGGTGTTTCTGCTGACCATGGTCATCTTCCTGGCCATCGTCGCCTTCATCGCCGCCATCCTGACCCGCCAGATTTCGACCGCTTTCGTCACCAATCCCGGCCTCAACGGCCTGATCATCGGCGTTCTGGTGGTCGGCATCCTGCTCGCCTTCGTCCAGGTCGGGCGACTGTTTCGCGAAGTGCGCTGGGTCAACTCCTTCCGTGCCGGCTCCGAGACCACCGAACCGGTGCTGCTGGCGCCGATGAAAGCCATGATCGGCCGCTCCTCGACGATAGCCTTCTCGACCTCCTCGATGCGCACCATGCTCGATTCCATCGCAACGCGCCTCGACGAGAGCCGCGACACCTCACGCTACCTCGTTGGCCTGCTGGTGTTCCTCGGCCTGCTCGGCACCTTCTGGGGCTTGCTGAACACGATCGGCTCGATCCGCGAGACCATCGAGTCGCTCGACCCGGGCACGGGTGACGCCGCCGCCGTGCTCGAATCGCTGAAGCAAGGGCTTGCGGCGCCTCTGGCCGGCATGGGCACCGCCTTCTCGTCCTCGCTGTTCGGCCTGTCCGGCTCGCTGGTCCTCGGCTTCCTCGACCTGCAGGCCGGCCGCGCCCAGACACGCTTCTACACCGAGCTTGAAAACTGGCTGTCCTCGGTCACTGATCTCTCGTCCGACATCGTCGTCTCCGATCACGCCAAGGCCGAACCCTCCGACGAGATCCGCCTGCTCTCGGAAAGGCTGCGCAGCATGCAGGAGAATGGCGGCGGCTCGAGCCCGCGC
Source organism: Mesorhizobium sp. dw_380 (assembly GCF_018588885.1). Classification (GTDB taxonomy): domain Bacteria; phylum Pseudomonadota; class Alphaproteobacteria; order Rhizobiales; family Rhizobiaceae; genus Mesorhizobium. Next base: position 271,948 of record NZ_JAFFIW010000005.1, on the reverse strand, counting down.
GTCGCCACTGCCATGGCCAATCTCGCCGACGGTATTTCCGGCCTGGTCAAGAACATGCGCTCGGAGCAGCAGATCATGCGCGACTGGGTCGAGGCCCAGTCCGACGAGCAGAAGGCGATGCGCAACACGCTCGAGAAGATCGCCGACGCCCTGAAAAAGACTGGAGTGCACTGACGTGGCGCTGGCAAGGCGACGCGCCGATCGCCGCATCGACTACTGGCCGGGCTTCGTCGACGCACTGTCGACGCTGCTTCTGGCGATCATGTTCCTGCTTACTGTCTTCGTGCTGGCGCAGTTCCTGCTAGGCCGCGAAATCTCCGGCAAGGATACGGTGCTCAACCGCCTCAACTCACAGATCAACGAACTGACCCAGCTTCTGGCACTGGAGCGCTCGTCGACTCAGGACAAGGAAGATTCGCTCGCCAATTTGCAGGCGTCGCTGTCGGCCTCAGAGGCGGAGAAGAGCCGTCTCGAACAATTATTGGCGCAAGGCGCCGGCGCCGGCGACGCCGCCAACCAGCGGGCCACCGCTCTTTCGGGCGAACTCGACAGCCAGCGCCAGATCAGCCAGCAGGCGCTGAGCCAGGTCGAGATCCTTAACCAGCAGATTGCCGCGCTGCGCAAGCAGATCGGCGCGCTCGAGGATGCGCTCAACGTGTCCGAAACCCGCGACCGCGATTCCAACACCAAGATCGCCGATCTCGGCCGCCGCCTGAACGTGGCGCTGGCGCAGCGCGTGCAGGAATTGAACCGCTACCGCTCCGATTTCTTCGGGCGCCTGCGCGAGATCCTCGCCGACCGCGAGAACATCCGCATCGTCGGCGACCGCTTCGTCTTCCAGTCGGAAGTGCTGTTCCCGACCGGCTCCGAGGTGATCAACGATGCCGGCAAGGTCGAGATGAAGAAGCTCGCCGACGCCATCATCGAGCTGCAGAAGGAAATTCCACCCGAGATCAACTGGGTGCTGCGCGTCGACGGCCACACCGACAACAAGCCGCTCTCCGGCACCGGCCGCTACCGCGACAATTGGGAACTGTCGACGGCGCGTTCGACCTCGGTGGTCAAGTTCCTGATCGAGAACGGCGTACCGGCCAACCGGCTGGTCGCTGCAGGCTTCGGCGAGTTTCAACCGCTCGACCCCGCCGATACCGACGAGGCGCGCAACAAGAACCGCCGCATTGAACTGAAGCTCACCGAACGCTAGGCGGCCGCCATTTTTAGGGCGCCACAGGCCTATGACGAGGCCTCAAAAGATTACAATTTTTTGATTCCACTTTGTCGGGGATCGCTCCTAGGTTGCATACAGGGCCGAGGACCGCCGGCGGTGCCTCCCACATCGCGACGCGACGGAACTGGACGGCCCAAGCCGGAAGGCAGGTCGCTCCGGCGCCGCCTTCCCAGCAGCAGGGAGACGCAGCCATGCGTTCTTTCAAGATACCCAGGACCGCGGCGCTCGCCGCACTTCTCGCCACAGTTCCGTATGCCGGCGCCTACGCAGCATCGGCCGGCTTTTATACCCCGCGCACGGCAGGCCTGATTGATCAGGCACAGAGCCTGGATCAGGGCATTATGGCGGCGAGGCAGGTGAACAAGATCAAACCGGACGAGGCGCGCAGCCTTCACATGCAAGCTGTCCACATCAGCCGGGTCGCACAAAGGGAAGCTGCAGCGGGGCATGGTACGATACCGGCCGCGCAATATCGGCAGTTGGTTGCGCAGCTCGATGACGTGGGCGAGCGCCTGCGGAACGCCACGGGCAGCAGCCCCCTGATCGGCGATGGCGCCGACGGCGGATATTATCCGAACGGCTGAAGTCCATCCATTGAAGCGGGTTTGTCGCGACAGTCCCGCGCGCCCCATTCGGCGCGCGGGGAGATCGATTGCGCTTACTCCACTCCTTGACAGGAAGAATTGATGGCAAGAATTCACCGCGTTGAACTGAAGCTCACCGAACGTTGATCCATCATCACGCGAACTCACGCGAAATTGTTCGCCGGCTCAACTCTAGGGCGCAGTCCGAAGCCGGCAAGGCCTGAAAAGATTATCTTTTTTTAATTACACTTCGCACCGGAGCGCTCCTAGCTTGCCGCGCAGGGCCGAGAACCGTCGGCGATGCCTCTCATCGCGACGCGACGGAACCGGACGGCCCACGTCCGGAACGCGGAGTGGCAAAGGCCGCTCGCTTCCCAGCAAAAAGGAGGCGCCGTCATGCGCTCTTCAGCATCTCTCAAGACTGCAACCCTTGCCGCAATTCTGATTGCCGCCCCGCTTGCCGGCGCCTACGCTGCGGGCCATCACAAGGGCGCTCTCGACGCGACCGAGCCGACCGACATGACCGGCCCACGTGTCGAGGCCCTCGTCGAACAGGTTCAGGGCGTCCACCAGGGCATAGTCGACGCGAGACAAGCCAACAACATCACCCCTGCGGTGGCGGAGCGCCTGGAAATGCGCACCGCCCGCATCAGCCAGGCGGCCGAGAAGATCGCCGCGTCCGATCACGGCAGGATACCGGCCGCGCAATATCATGACCTGCTGCGCCGTCTCGACAATGTCGACCAGCGGCTGAGGGCCGACACCGGCGGCGGCTTCATGATCGGCGACGGCTCCGACGGCGGACACTATCCGAACGGCTGAAGCCTCTGGAAAGGTCCAAGAGGAAGGGACCACCTGGCGCCTTCGGGATCCCGCGGGCGCCCTTTTTGCTACCAGCCCAGCCAGACGGCGACCAGGGCGATCACCGCCGGCACGGTCTGGATGAACAGGATCTTGCGCCCGACCGTTGCCGCGCCGTAGGCGCCGGCAATGGCCACGCAAAGCAGGAAGAAAACCTTGACCTGAAAACCGGCGGCGCCGAGGGTGAGCCCCCAGATCAGGCCGGCGGCGAGAAATCCGTTGTAGAGGCCTTGATTGGCGGCGAGCACCTTCGAGGCATTGGCGAATTCCGGCGTCAGGCGGAATGTCTTGTGCCCGCGCGGCGTGTCCCAAAGCACCATCTCGAGATAGACGATATAGACATGGATCAAGGCCACCAGCCCGACCAGGATGTTGCCGATCATTTGCTCCCCCTTCATTTGGTCCCGGCAGCATTTCATGCGCGGCGCCGTCCGCGCAAGGCGCATCTCCCGGACGGCATCTGAGGGTTGCCAACGCTTTTGCGTTGGTGTCTTTTCGCGCCGTCCTCAACCACGGAAGCCGCCATGTCCTTTCAGAAACTCGATGACCTCGGCCACAAGCTCGAAGCGCTTGAGCATGCGCTGGCCATCCTCGGCGCCGATGAAGCCACCCACATGTCCGTCGGCGGCGGCGAGAAACGTGCCGAGGCGATGGCGGCACTGGCCGGCATGTACCACACCAGGGCGACCGCGCCGGAAATAGCGGACTGGATCGCCGCCGCCGAAGGCGAAGCGCTCGACGACGAGCAGCGCGCGGCTCTCGCCGAGTTGCGGCGGCAATACACCAATTTGACCTGCCTGCCGGTCGAATTCGTCGAACGCCAGACGACGGCGCGCATGCGTTGCGAGCAGCTATGGCGCGACCTGCGCGCCAAGAACGATTGGGCCAGCTTCCAGCCGGCGCTCGAGGGCGTGGTGGCGCTGGTGCGTGAGGAGGCGGCTCTGCGCTCCGACGTGCTCGGCCTCGCGCCCTATGACGCGCTGATGGAGCAATTCGACCCCGGCAACCGTACCGCGGACATCACCCCTGTCTTCGCCGACCTGAAGGCCTTCCTCAAGGGATTCGTGCCGGAGGCGCTGGCAGTGCAGGAAGCGCGCCTGCGCAAGCGTCCGCTGAAGCCGCTTTCGGGCACCTATGCGATCGACCGCCAGCGCGAACTCGGCCTTGCCATGATGGCGGCGGTCGGCTTCGACCTGACGCACGGCTCGCTGTCGGTGTCGCACCATCCCTTCTGCGGCGGCGTGCCGAGCGACGTGCGCATCACCACCCGTTACAAGACGTCCGATTTCCTGTCGGCGCTGATGGGCGTGCTGCACGAGACCGGGCATGCGCTCTATGAACAGAACCTGCCCAAGGCATGGTCGCACTGGCCGCTCGGCAAGGCGCGCGGCATGGCCGTGCATGAAAGCCAGAGCCTGTTCGTCGAAAAGCAGATCGGTCGCAACCCCGCCTTCTGGCGCTGGGCGCTGCCGGTGGTGGAAAAGCATCTCGGCGAAGCCTGGTCGCTCGACGATATCCTGCCGCATGTGCATCGCGTCGAGCGCGGCCTGATCCGCGTCGACGCCGACGAGGTGACCTATCCCCTGCATGTCATCCTGCGCTACGAGCTGGAGCAGGAGCTGGTCTCGGGCAGCCTCGATGTTGCCGATTTGCCCGAAGCCTGGGACGCCAAGATGCGCGACTATCTTGGCCTGTCCACGTCGGACAATCCTGCCGACGGGCCGATGCAGGATGTGCATTGGCCGGGGGCCGCCTTCGGCTACTTCCCGTCCTACACGCTGGGCGCGATGATGGCGGCGCAGCAATGGGCCGCGCTGACGCGAGAGCATCCCTCGGCCGACGACGATCTGGCGAAAGGGAATTTCGCTGATATCAACGACTGGCGCCGCAAGAAGATATGGTCGCAGGGCTCACGCTGGTCGACCCCGGACCTGCTCGAACGCGCCACCGGCGAAAAGCTCAACGCCGTCTATTTCGTCGATCACCTCAAGCAGCGTTACGGCGCCTCCTGATTTCGGTGACCGGCGACAACAGCGGGCGAACGTAAAGGCGATGAGGCATCACTTGGCGGCGACCTTGCGGGATCGCCTCTACTTTTCTATCACTGGTGGTATCCGACGGCATGTTGCAAGTGCGGATCACAAGGGCGGGTGCTTTCCGGTGACATCTTCTGCGATCACGCGGCTTTTCGTCTTGATTGCCTTTGCGCTTTTCAGCGCGCCAGCTATGGCCGATGCCGAAATCCACAAGGGCAGCCCTGGCGGCTGGGTCGACCGGATCGAGCTTCCAAAGCCCGATCCGCGCTTCGACAGCCAGATCAAGAGCGGCATCTCCAACCTTGTCTCGGAGTATCAGGTCCGGCAGCGGCCCGATGGGATCGAAGCCTTCGACCACTATGCCTACAAAATAGTCGACCGCACTGGGCTCGAGCGCGGCGCCGCCATAAATTTCGAATTCGACCCGGCGACGTCGCAGGTTACGATGAACTGGCTGAACATCATTCGCGACGGTGTGGTCATCGACCGGCTGCCAGGGGCCACCTTCGACGTGTTCCGGCGCGAGAAGGATGCCGAGAAAGGCCTGTTCGACGGCTGGCTCACGGCCTATGTGAATGTCGACGATGTTCGTGTCGGTGACATCATCGACTATGGCAAAACCACCATCCGAACCCCGATCGTCGGCGCCGATCTGTTTTTCCGCTCGGTCGCCGTGGCCTGGGACGAACCGATCGCGCTCATCCGTGAAGAGGTGACCTGGCCGGCAAACCAGCCTTTGAACATCCGTCAGTTCCGGACCGGCATCCAGCCGGATATCAAAACCGACGGCGCGTCGAAATCCTACATCTGGCAAAGCATCAATCCCGCCCCGGTCAAATCCGAGGAGAACCTGCCGGCGGATTTCCTGACCTATCCGACGATCCAGATCTCTTCGACGACCAAATGGCAGGACGTCGTCGATGCGATGTTGCCTTACTATCGGCTCGACCAGGAATTGCCGGCCGAGTTCGCATCGAAGCTCGACGAGATCGCCGCGAGATACGCCAGGCCGGAAGACCGGATGATCGAGGCGATGCGGCTGGTCCAGGACACCATCCGTTATGTAAGCCTGTCGATGGGCCGCGGCTCCTACATTCCCCGCAGCCCGAGCACGGTGATTGCTTCAGGCTTCGGCGACTGCAAGGACAAGGCGCTGCTTCTTGCCTCCAGCCTGCGCCGGCTCGGTGTCCAGGCCGATCCGGCCCTGACCGATCTCGACGGCGGACTGGCGCTCGGCGACATGCTGCCGACGATCCGCGCTTTCGACCACGTCATCGTCAGGGCGTCGATCCAAAGCCAGACATACTGGATCGACGCGACGAATTATCTGCAGGGCGGCAGGGCCGAGGAGCTTGTTCCGCCGGACTATGGTTTTGCCTTGCCTGTTGTCGCCGGCAGCGCGCGGATGGAGCGGATCGAACGCAAGGAGCTCTTCCAGCCGACCACTTTCGTCAGCGAAGCGTTCGACTTTCCGAAATTCAAGGGCGAGGCGCTCAAGCTGACGGTCAGCACGACCTACCGGGACGCGGATGCCGACAGCATGCGCTACAGACTGGTTTCGCAATCGGCCACCAAGCTCGCCGACGACTATCTGCAATACTACAACCGCCAGTATCCGGGGATGACAAGCCTGGCGCCCCTGTCGGCAAAGGACGACCGCGACCGCAACGTCGTCACCACGGTCGAAGCCTACGAACTGCCGGCCGAAGATCTCGACGCCGATGATCTCGCCAAGAATTTTCCGCTGAAGGCGGATGTCGGCATTAGCAATCTGCCGGAGCCGGACATGGTTGGCAGGACCGGGCCGATCTGGCTCGGCAGCCCGATGTTCAGGCGCCACCAGTGCATCGTCAGGAACCTGAAGGCGGAATTCGTCGGACCCGAGAAGTCCGACGACGTGATCACGCCCTATGTTGCTTTCAAGGCGCGCTGGTCGAGCACGCAGACCGAATTTCAGGCCGACTGGTTTCTCAAGACGATCGCCGACCGGGTTCCCGCCAAGAACATCGGCTCCTATCTCAGGTCCAGAAGGAAGATGAGCGACAATTCCGGCTGGAACTACAACTTCGCCTACGCCGAAGCCGAGGCGAACTGAGCTAGAACAATTCCAGGAAAAGTGTGAAACGGTTTTCCCACAGGAATTGCATAAAAACAAAAGTTAGAGCGGTTTGGCGTTTCCGTGAAACGCTGAACCGCTCTAGGCCGAAATGCCTATTCCGCCGCGCCCCTGAAGGCGCTGGCGCCAGTCTCGAACTGCAGCTTGGCCAGCCTGGCATAGATGCCGCCCTTGGCCACCAGGCTCTGATGCGTGCCTTCCTCGACGATACGGCCGCCATCCATGACCAGGATCCGGTCGGCCTTCAGCACCGTCGCCAGCCGGTGGGCGATGACGATGGTGGTGCGGCCCTGCATCAGCCGTTCCAGCGCGACCTGCACCAGCGTCTCGCTTTCGGCGTCGAGTGCCGAGGTCGCCTCGTCGAGCAGCAGGATCGGCGCGTCGCGCAGGATGGCGCGGGCGATCGCCACACGCTGGCGCTGGCCGCCGGACAGCGTCACGCCGCGTTCGCCGACCTGGCTGTCATAGCCATGTTCCAGGCGAAGGATGAATTCGTCGGCCAGCGCGTCCTTGGCCGCCGCCTCGATCTCGGCATTGCCGGCGCCCGGCCGGCCAAAGCCGATATTGTCGCGCGCGCTCGCCGCGAAGATGGTGACGTCCTGTGGCACGATGGCGATGCGCTGACGGACCGAAACCGGATCGGCTTCGCGCACGTCGACGCCGTCGATCAGGATCTTGCCGGTCTCGGGATCATAGAAGCGCAGGATCAGCGAGAAGACCGTGCTCTTGCCGGCACCCGAGGGACCGACGATCGCCACCGTCTCACCGGGGATGACCTGAAAACTCAAGCCGTGCACGGCGGCACGGTCGGGCCTCGCCGGATAGGAGAAGGAGACATCCTCGAAGCTGATCGCGCCCTTTGCGACCGCCGGCAGCGGCTTCGGATCGGCCGGCGCCTGGATCGCCGGCTTCTCGGCCAGGATTTCGGTCAGCCGCTCGGCCGCACCGGCCGCTTGCGCAAGTTCGCCCCAGACTTCCGACAGCGCGCCGAGCGCACCGGCGGCGAACACCGAATAGAGCAGGAACTGGCCAAGCGTGCCTGGCGATATCGCGCCGTCGAGCACATCGCGCGAGCCGAACCACAGCACCGCGACGACCGAAGAGAAGATGGTGAAAATGGCAAAGAAGGTGAGGAAGGAGCGCGCGAAGATCGAGCCACGTGCCGCTTCGAAAGCAGCCTCCACCGCGCCGGAGAAGTGGCCGGTGACCAGCTTCTCGTTGGTGAAGGCCTGCAGCGTGCGCACCGCGCCGATCTGCTCGCTGGCGTAGGCTGTCGCCTCGGCAAGCGTATCCTGTGCCTGCCTTGACTTGCGCCGCACCGAGCGGCCGAAGGCGACGAGCGGCAGCACGATGACTGGAATGGCGGATATGACCAGTCCCGACAGTTTCGGGCTGGTGACGACCATCATTCCCACCGCGCCGAGGCCAAGGATGACGTTGCGCAGCGCGACAGAGGCGGTCGCCCCGACCGCCGATTTGACCTGCGTTGTGTCGGCGGCGAGCCGCGACACGATCTCGCCCGACTGTGCGGTGTCGAAGAAGGACGGCGACAGCGTCGTCACATGGGCAAAGACATCGCGCCTGATATCGGCCACGACGCGCTCGCCCAGCGTGATGACGAAATAATAGCGACTGGCCGATGCCGCCGCCAGCACGGCGGCCATCGCCACCAATGCGGCGAAATATTCGGCGATGAAGATGGTGCTGGACGACGAGAAACCATGGTCGATCATGCGCCTCACGGCCAGCGGCAGCGCCAATGTCGTTGCCGCCGCGATGGTCAGCGAGATGAGAGCGCCGACGACCAGCGTGCGATAGCGAGTGATATAGGGGAACACGCGTCTGAGCGGCTTGAGCGAGCGTCGGCGCTCGTCTGCGCTGCTTGATTGCGCCATCTCGGTGTTTCCTCTAGCCGCCCGGGCTTATGCGCAACAATATGCGCTTGCCGCGGCCTTGTGATTCAATTCCGGCTGATGTATAGGCACGCCGACCGTTTTAGAAGCCGTGGCTCCTCAATAGCCGTGGCTTCGAGTTTTAAAAAGGGGCGCATCGACGCAGGCCATTGGCCCGTGAGCCGCGCCGGCAAGCCAGGAACCGAACCATGAAGAGCGCTATTCACCCCGACTACCACACCATCAAGGTCGTCATGACCGACGGCACGGAATACACGACCCGTTCGACCTGGGGCAAGGAAGGCGATACGATGAACCTCGATATCGACCCGACCACCCACCCGGCCTGGACCGGCGGCCAGCAGACCCTGCTCGACCGCGGCGGCCGCCTGTCGAAGTTCAAGAAGCGCTTCGAAGGTTTCGGCCTCTAAGCCCGACGCTCTTGTCGCAGTTCGGAAAACCCGCCCTCTTGGCGGGTTTTTTGTTGACCAATGCAGATCGCTTCACGCTGGCGCTTACCCCTACCTCCCCCCTGTGGGGAGGTCGGACCGAAGGTCCGGGTGGGGGTCGGCGCCGCCCCCACCCCGCTGCTTCGCAGCGACCCTCCCCACGAGGGGGAGGGTGAGAGCATCCTACTCGGCCAGCAATTCCCTGAGCGCCATGCGCTTGTAGGCCGCGACCAGCCGGTCTCCCTCTTCCCGTTCCACCGAGATTGCCAGGCGCATCACGGCCTCGCCCATCTGCCAGACCAGGAATGCCGTGGTTTCGAGTGCCTCCGGATCGGCCGTGGGCCGCAGCCGTTTCAGCACCGCGACGAGGAACTCAGCGTTGGCGCGGCTGTCGGCGAGTTCGAGCTGGCGCAGCGCCTTGTCGGCCTGCGTGCCCGACCAGACGTCACGGATCACCGGCTCGGCCAGGAACAGCCCGTAGTAGATATCGATCAGTTCTGAAAATGCTTGGCCCAGGCCTTCAGCGTCGACGACCCCGGCGAACGCTGCCGAGATGCAGGCTTGGCTCTCGGCGGTGTAGCGCTCGGCCAGCGCCCAGATGATCGCCCGCTTGTCCGGAAAGAACTGGTAGAGCGACCCGATCGACACCCCGGCCCGTTCAGCGACTTCCCCCATGCGCATGGCATCGCTGCCTTGCTCGGCGATCAGCGCCGAGGCAGCGGCCAGCATGCGCTCGACCCGCTCGCGGCTGCGCTGCTGGCTCGGCGCCCGCCGTGGCGAAGCGATCTGCTCCAGCGAGGGGGCTTTGGTGTCGTCCATGCCTTGCTCCAACTTCAACAAAATCGCCAGGGGATGGCTTGACTCGCAAAATACGAGGGTTTATCACGTTTTGCAAATATGAGGATTATTCGTGTTTTAAAGAAGGAAAACCCATCCGGTTCAGCAGGGCTCGACGCCCGCAACGAGGTCGCCCGCCGAAAGGCTTTTCAGCTTACGCAATCGAAACCGCCGCTAACGGCATCTGGAGCAACTGACATGATCACGAAAATTCTTCCCACCCTGATCTTCGTCGCCGCTATCGGCTCGGGCGTCGTCGGCGGCGTGTTCTTCGCCTTTTCCAATTTCGTCATGCCGGCATTCGCCCGCCTGCCGGCCGCGGCCGGCATCGCCGCGATGAACTCGATCAGCATCACCGTCATCACGCCGGCTTTCATGACGGCGCTTTTCGGCACCGGGCTTGTCTGCCTCGTGCTCATCGCCGGCGCCATCATCGGCTGGAGCCAGCCGGGCTCGTTCTGGCTTCTCGCCGGAGCCCTGATCTATCTCGTCGGCAACCCGATCGTGACCGTGGTCTTCAACGTGCCGCTCAACGATGCATTGGCCGCGGTCGACCCAGCCAGCAGCGAAGGCGCTGCGGTATGGTCGCGCTACCTTGATGAGTGGGTGATGTGGAACCATGTCCGCGCCATCACCGGAATAGCCGCAATGGCATCTTTCTGGTTCGCCGCGCGCGCGTTGACGGCAAGAGCCGAAGCAATCTCTGCGCCTGAACAGTTCAGCACGATCGTTGGGAGACGCGTTTTGAAGGATCAATATTCGAATATGGCCTTCGGCATGGCAATCGGAGTTGGTGTCGGCGCCGCGCTCGGCACCGCCCTGGAAGACCTTCCGATCGGCATTGCCATGGGCATCGCGATCGGCGCCGCCTTCGGTGCGTGGCGAGGAAAGTGACGGCAGCGCCGGCGACCTCTACGCTTTGGTCTTCCGATCGGAATGACCAAGGTCGCGATCCGGGTCGATGACATCGCGGACCAGCTGTTTGAGCTTGGCCGCGTCCGGAAAGCCACCGTCGCGCTTGCGGTCCCAGACCAGCACGTCGTTGCACGAGATGGTGAAGATGCCGCCGGTGCCGGGCACCAGCGTCACTGCGCCGAGATCGGTGCCGAAGGTGGAGAGCAGTTCCTGCGCCATCCAGCCGGCGCGCAACAGCCACTGGCACTGCGTGCAATAGGTGATGACGACGCAGGGCTTCTCCGACACGCTCATGTCTGGGGTTCCTCTACGCGGACTGTGGTCCCGGCAAAACGATCGTGTATCGGCTCGTTACCTAGAACTATGGATATAGCGATCCAGATCGGCCAGACCAAAGTCAGAAACAACGCGGCGTATGCACCCGCAATTTCCAGCTTGGAGAAGTCCTGCGTCGCCCCAGGAGCGCTGCCCCAAGCCTGAAAAGCGTACCACCCTCCTGAGAGCGTCATAGGCAATGCACCGAGAAACTTCATCACCTGCCGCCGAAAGGCCTTGCGGACGGGTAGTCCGACCCTTTCCTTGTCATCCTGATCATGCACGGCGATCGCCATGACCCGCTTGCCGATCGGTTGGCCTGACGTCCACTCCATGACAAGGAGATAAGACGCGAGAACGACCAATTCGAGGAAACCCAGATTCAGCGCCGCGGGTCGGAAGTTTCCTCGCGGATCAAGATCGATTGAAATGGAGGCGGTTTCGGCCGATTGCGAACTCGGGCTCGTGCCCACTGCCCATTCGGCGACCGCCAAATCAAATACTGATGTTCTACACACCTGCCAATTGTAAGGGGCAAGCGACGCATCTCCATGCACCGTAGCCGCCTGACATGTTCTCCAGGTGAGCCAGAAGCTGCCTTTCACGCCGCCGTCGGTTGTCAGAAACAGAATCGCTATCAGCGAATAAAGAGCAATCAGGACGATAAGATAATCGATGAGCGAGGCGAAAAGCCGGCGCCATATGCCACTCGGGCGAGGCCAGGCCATCGCGTCGGCAAGCCGAGCCTCGTCATAGTCGGTCATCCGTCCCCCCGGTTGATGCCTGACAAAATTTACCGCGGACAGGTCGCCGCCGGACAGCGGTTTCCGCATGCGCTTATATCGCAGCGACCTGAGATCTATGCCGCGCTGAGCTTGGCCAGTGTCTCGTCGTCGACTTCGAAATTGGCGTAGACGCTTTGCACGTCGTCGTCGTCCTCGAGCGTGGCGACCAGCTTCATCAGCGATTGGGCCCGCTCCTCGTCGACCGGAACATTGGTCTGCGGCCGCCAGATCAGCTTCACCGATTCCGCCTCGCCGAGCGAGCTTTCCAGTGCCTTCGACACTTCGCCGAGATTCTCGAAGGCGCAATAGATCGTGTGGCCTTCCTCGTCGGATTCCACGTCGTCGGCGCCGGCTTCGATCGCCGCTTCCATGACCTTGTCGGCGCTGCCGGCCGATGCCGGATAGTAGATCTCGCCAACACGGTCCCACATGAAGGACACCGAGCCGGTTTCGCCCATCGCACCGCCGGCCTTGGTGAAGGCCGCGCGCACATTCGACGCCGAGCGGTTGCGGTTGTCGGTCAGGGCCTCGACGATGACGGCGACGCCACCTGGGCCATAGCCCTCATAGCGCACGGCTTCGTAGTTTTCGGCATCGCCCATCGAAGCCTTGTTGATGGCGCGCTGGATGTTGTCCTTGGGCATCGACACGGCCTTGGCGTTCTGGATCGCCAGGCGCAGGCGCGGATTCATCGATGGATCCGGCGTGCCGCTCTTGGCGGCAACGGTGATTTCGCGCGCCAGCTTGGAAAACATTTTCGACCGCACCGCGTCCTGACGGCCCTTGCGGTGCATGATGTTCTTGAACTGTGAATGGCCAGCCATGGCACCCCTGTCGTCTTCTCGGCTAGAGCATCGTCCGGCCAGGTAGATCACCTCGCCTTTGCAAAATGCTCGAATTCAAAATTTCAGAGCGTCCCAGGTGCGGAAGCACGGCGTTCTCTGTCGGAATGGCCGGCTTATAGATAAATCGGCTCAATTCGTCCAGCCGCTCGTCCAGCCGCGCCACGTTCGTGACGTAAGAGACAGCGTGGCTCACGCCCCGAGATCGGATTTCAGCCGGTCGATGATGCTGAGCGCGTGACCGGCATACTGGCTGATCCAGCGGTCGTGGATCTGCTTGATCGGCAGCGCGTTGAGATGGTTCCAGCGCTCGCGGCCTTCACGGCGCGCGACAATCAGGTCGGCCTCCTCCAGCACCTTGAGATGCAGCATGACGGTACAGCGGTCGATGTCGGGAAAGGCGCCGCACAGCATGCCCGTGGTTTTTGGCTCGTCTTTCAGTTGGTCGAGCATTTCGCGCCGGCGCGGATGTGCCAGCGCCTTGAAAACATTGTCGTCTTGCGATCGGCTTGACATGTTATGTTTCTATAACATATCGTCGAGCCAAGCAAGAAAGGAGTTGTGGACATGTCTCTTGGATTCAGGGTTTCCGGACGCATTGGCAAACCGGTCGCCGAAGTCTTCGACGCGGTCGTCAATCCGAAGAAGCTGAGCGGCTATTTCACCACCATAGGCGGCGCCAGCGCGCCGCTGGTATCAGGCGTTGGTGTCGTCTGGTGGGGCAAGGTGCCGGTCGAGGTCGACGAGGTGGTGAAGGACAGCCGCATCGTGCTGCGCTGGGACGCCACCGACGCCGACGGCAAGCCGGCCTACAAGACCCGCATCGAGATGAATTTCGAACCGCTGGACGATGGCGGCACCTTCGTCACCATCGCGGAATCGGGCTGGCGGGAAGGCGCCGTCGGCCTGAAGAAATCCTACCTCAATTGCGAGGGCTGGTCACAGATGCTGGCTTGCATGAAGGCCTATCTCGAATACGGCATCAATTTGCGCGAGGGCTATTACCGCAGCGAGATGAAGGGCGAACCCGCCAACGAGACCAATGTTTGAGCGATCTTGAGGAGGAAGGCTCGCGATGAAGGTCAAGCCCGAGGATGACGATGGTGCTTAGCATCAGTGCCCGTCGCCGGATTTCGCCTTCTTGCGCTGCCGCGCCAGCATGTTGAGGGCCTCGACCAGCGCCGAAAAACCCATCGCCGCGTAGATGTAGCCCTTGGGCACGTGATAGCCCATGCCGTCGGCGATCAGCGTCATGCCGATCATCAAAAGGAAGCCCAGCGCCAGCATCACGATGCTCGGGTTCCTGGCGATGAAATTCGCCAGCGGCCCCGCCGCCAGCATCATCACGGTGACGGCCACGATCACGGCGATATACATGATGATGATCTCATCGGTCATGCCGACGGCGGTGATGATGGAATCGATCGAGAAGACAAGATCGAGCAAGAGGATCTGGAAGATCGCGCCGGCGAGCGAGATCTTGATCGTCTCGCCCAGCATCGTGTCCTGATGATCATCGGGATCGACCGTGTGATGGATTTCCTTGGTCGCCTTCCAGACCAGGAACAGGCCACCGGCGATCAGGATCAGGTCACGCCAGGAGAAGCCGTGGCCGAATGCGGTGAAGACCGGCGTCGTCAGTTGGACGATGATCGAAATGGTGGCCAGCAGCACCAGCCGCATGACCAGCGCGGCCGAAATGCCGAGCCGGCGGGCGCGGGCCCTTTGCCCCTCGGGCAGCTTATTGGTCAGGATCGAGATGAAGATCAGATTGTCGATGCCGAGCACGATCTCCAGCACCACCAGCGTCAGCAAAGCGACCCAGGCGGTTGGGTCGGAAACGAATTGAAAATGCGGCGCCAGGAATTCAACGAGCTGCATGGAGGTCGTCCCCTCTACGATCTAGAGCAGTTTCGTCGCCAGTTAGGTACTATACTCCAGCATATCAATGTCATGACCAGAAGGATGGGGCCGTTTCTTCCAATCGCGGCCCGCGGCGAAACGGCGCGATCTTCTCGGTCAATCCCGTGCGGTCGGAAATATCGACACCGACGCCGCACAAGGTCGCCGGACCGGTCGCCGCCTCGAAACGCCCCTTGGGCACTTTCGACAGGAACCGGTTGAGCGGCTCCTCCTTGTCCATGCCGAGCGAGGAATCGTAGTCGCCGCACATGCCGGCGTCGGAGATGTAACCGGTGCCGCCGTTGAGGATCTGGTGATCGCCGGTCGGCTGGTGCGTGTGGGTGCCGACGACGAGGCTGGCGCGGCCGTCGACGAAATGCGCGAAGCACATCTTTTCCGACGTTGCCTCGGCGTGGAAATCGATCACCACCGCATCCGCCTGCTCGCCGAGCGGACAGGCGGCAAGCTCGCGCTCGCCGGCCTGGAACGGATCGTCAAGTTCGGGATGCATGAACACCCGGCCCATGATGTTGGCGACCAGCACGCGCGCGCCGCTCCTGGCGATGTAGACGCCGGAGCCGCGCCCGGGCGTGCCCTTGGGAAAATTCGAGGGACGCAGGAAGCGTTCTTCGCGCGGCGCGAAGGCCAAAGCGTCGCGCTGGTCCCAGACATGGTTGCCGGTGGTGACGACATCAGCGCCGGCCGCGATGGTCTCGCGGAAGATCTCCTCGGTAATGCCGAAGCCGCCGGCGGCGTTCTCGCCATTGACGATGACGAAGTCGAGTTTGAAGTCCGAGATCAGGCCAGGCAGTTGTTCCCACACCGCCGTGCGTCCCGTCTTGCCGACCATGTCGCCGAGGAAGAGAAGTCTCATCTACGCCTAATCCCGAAAAGTGGCATGACTTTTCGGCAAAGATCATGCGTTCCAAAGAACTATCTACAATTCTGGTGCGAACTGGCGCAACCCGCTCTCGGTGAGTATTTCCGGGACGATGACATCATGATCCTCATTAGGAACCAGCCCCACCTCCTGGCAGTCGAAGGCAATGCCGATCAATCGTGGCCGGCGTCCCGCGGCATGCAGCCGCGCGATCGCCCGGTCATAATGCCCGGCGCCATAGCCAATGCGATGGCCGCGCGCGTCGAAGGCGGCGAGCGGCACCAGCATCACCGAGGGGTCAAGAACCTCGGCCTCCGGATGGGGCCCGACCGTGCCGAAACCCATCTCGACCATCGGTGCGCCGTGCACCAGTTCGCGAAAGACGATAGTGGTCTTGTCGAGAATGGCAGGCAAGCAAAGCCTCGCGCCCTGTTCGCGCAAGGCGAACATCAGCGGCCTGACGTCGACTTCCGAACGCATCGGCCAGAAACCCGACACGATCTGACCGGGCTCGATAGCCAGATGATCGCGCGCCGTCTCGGCCATTTCGAGCGCTGCCTCCACCCGCCAGAATTCATCGAGCGCGTCACGGCGCCCAAGTGCATCCTTGCGCAGCTGTTTTTTCAGGTCCTTGAGGGATGTCATGCACAGACGCTAGAAAAGGTCAGATCTGGATGGAGTTTTGGAAGCGACGTTTGCAGCCGCACGATTCACGAATACGTCGATACGGGAATAGGTGACGATCCACACAACCGGTGGAGAGAGCGATCCCGGGAACCTACAAAGTAGGTGGGCGCCGTGTGAGAAAACCCACGGGTCTTCCCAGGGACAGCTCCCTAAGGATCGTTAAGGCCCCGGGGAAAATGTTCTCCTGCCGGGAAGCACAGACCGTCATGCCCAATATAGGCTGCCGCCCGGCTAAGCGCCAGAGAATTGGCGTCCTTTCCCTGCGTCTCTTACGCCGCCCGTTGCCAACCCACCCTTGCGCGGGCCGGGCAGCCTCCTTACGGTCACGATGGACCAACCGAGGAGCAAGAATGCGTTTCGAAGGCACGGCGGCCTATGTCGCCGACAAGGATCTGATGGTGGCCGTCAACGCGGCGATCGCGCTGGAGCGGCCTCTGCTGGTCAAGGGCGAGCCCGGCACCGGCAAGACCGAACTTGCCCGCCAGTTGGCATCAGCACTTAACCTCGATCTCATCGAATGGCATGTCAAATCGACGACGCGAGCCCAGCAGGGTCTTTACGAATATGACGCGGTGTCGCGGTTGCGCGACAGCCAGCTCGGCGATATCAGGTTCAACGATATCAAGAATTACATCAAGCGCGGCAAGCTCTGGGAGGCCTTCGCGGCCGGCAGGAAGGTCGTGCTCTTGATCGACGAGATCGACAAGGCCGACATCGAATTCCCCAACGACCTCCTGCAGGAACTCGATCGGATGGAGTTCTTCGTCTACGAAACCGGCGAGACCATCCGCGCTGCTATCAGACCCATCGTCATCATCACCTCCAACAATGAGAAGGAATTGCCGGACGCCTTCCTGCGCCGCTGCTTCTTCCACTACATCCGTTTTCCCGACGTCGACACGCTGCACAGAATTGTCGACGTCCACTACCCCGGCATCAAGCAGAATTTGGTGCGCGCGGCCCTCACCCAGTTCTACGAAATCCGCGAGGTGCCTGGCCTGAAGAAGAAGCCATCGACCTCCGAGGCGCTCGACTGGATCCGCCTATTGGTCGCCGATGACATCGCGCCGGAGGATTTGCGTGCCGACCCCAAGAACGCGCTGCCCAAACTGCACGGCGCGTTGCTGAAGAACGAGCAGGACGTGCATCTGTTCGAACGGCTGGCCTTCATGACGCGCAGACAAGGGTGAGAAGCAGTCACTCCAGGAGCTCGGGCTCCGACGCCAAGCCGGGGCCATTGGCTACGATCGAGCTTCGCTTGCACCCTGAGCACGATGACGGTCCCTTGCCTCTTGCGGCGCGGCGTTTTTGGGGCCGAAGATGATGAAGCTGATGACGGCGAGAGCAAGAACGCCGATCCCGCTATAGAGCATGACCCAGCCAAAGCCATTGACCAACGCGGCATGCGCGATGGCGCCGGACGGGTCGAGGGTCGCGAGCCTGGGCGAGTATTGCGAGAGGCCATCGAGATTTCCGGTGGCGATCTTTTCGGCCAGGGCGCGCAGTTCGTTCGGGTCGAAGGCCGTGCCCAGTGCGGTTTTGAGATAGGCAACGATCCCCTGCGTCAACAGCAGGCCCAGCACCGCGATGTTGATGGCGAGCGTGATCAGCCGCGCGCTGATGTCGATGCCCGAAGCCATGCCGGCCCGATCCGGCGACACCGAACCGGTCGTGGTGTTGGTGGTCGGTGAATTGGTAAGGCCGATGCCGATGCCGGCGATCAGCGTGCCGGGCAGCATCGTCAGCCAGTTGGCTCCCTCAAGGCTCGAACCTATCCTCATGGCGATAAAACCGACCCCCAACGTCAGCAATCCGAGCGGGATCGCCACCCGCGCCTGATAGCGGGCGCGCAGGCGTTCGGCGGTCGAGGACATCAGCATCAAGGGAAGCGTGTAGACGAGCAGCAGCAGGCCGGTCTTGGTGCTGTCGTAGCCGAGAACCCCCGAAAAATAGATCGGCAGATAGATGATGAACGGCCAGTAGCTGAAATTCATGCCGATGCCGCCCATGATCGCTCCCGAAAATTGGCGGATGCGGAACACGGAGAAATCGAACATTGGATAGGGACTGATCTTCTCGGCAACGAGGAACGCGATGAAGGCCAGTACGGCCGCGCCCGCCACGCCAATGCGGGCGCCAGAGCCGAGATCGGCCCCTTGCGTGATCAGATAGGAAAAGCCGAACACCGCGAAGGAGAGCGTCAGGATACCGGCACGGTCAAGTTTCTGGGCGTTGCGGTCGCGCGATTCGGTGACGCCGGCACCGATGAAGACCAGGGCAAGGATGGCAAGCGGCACATGGATGAGGAACACCCACTGCCAGCTCGAGAATGCGACGATCAATCCGCCGATGGCGGGACCAAAGCCAAGCCCGATACCCGAGACGACGCTCCAGGCGACAAAAGACTTGCCGCGCTCGCTGCCGTCCTGAAACTGATGGGACAAGACAGCCACGCTGCAGGTGAACATCGCCCCTCCCGCCAGGCCTTGCAGAAAGCGTGCAAGGATGAGGAGCGGAGCGCTCGCTGCCAGACCGCACAGCAGTGAGGCCAGGCCGAAGCCGATGGTGGTGATCACCATCACGCGCTTGCGGCCGAAACGGTCGGCCAGTGTTCCTGTCGCCATCAGCACCGTGGTGCAGGCAATGGTGTAGGCGTTCATGATCCATTGCAGATCCTTGAAGTCGGCGGCGAGCACGCTTTCCAGTTTCGGAAGGATCACTGGGACACTGGAGATTTCGAGGCCGAACAGCAGCGAGGCAAGGCAAGCCCCCGCAAGCGCAACGGTGTTTCGGTCGATTTGAAACGTCATGTCGATCACTTTCTGTCGGAGCATTCTGGAAGTGGGCGCTGCTCTTCAAATTGCGGTCGAGATGACATAGCCGAGGCTTGACCATGAAAAAAGACTATGCATTTCTATTTCAGAGATAACAAAATGGAATGCCTAGAGATGACCAGTCTTGATGTCGATGCCGTGCGCACCTTCGTCATGGTGGCTGACCTGCAGAGCTTCACCCGGGCTGCCGCTGCGCTGGGGAGCACGCAGGCGACGATCAGCGTCAAGCTGCGCCGGCTCGAGGAAAAGCTCGGCGCCCGCCTGATCGAACGAACACCGCGCCGCGTCGCCCTGTCGGCAAGGGGAGCGGTTTTCCTTCCCGCGGCCCGTGAATTCCTTGCCGCCCATGAACGTGCCGTCACGGAGTTTTCCGCGGCGCCATGTCGGCTTGCGCTCGGCTTTGTCGATCATGTCGCGGGGCCTGAGCTTTCCACGCTGATAGCCCAGCTTCATGCCCACGATCCGTCGCTCGCGCTCAATATACGGATCGATACCAGCTCCATGCTGGAAGAAGCTTTCGATCGCGGCGAGCTCGATGCGGTAATTGTGCACCAGGAGGATGACAGTCGACGCGGTGAAACTTTGTCGCGCACCGACTATGGCTGGTTCGCGGCCCCTGCCTTCGAATGGCGACCGGGGACGCCCCTGCGCCTGGCTCTCTTGAGCACCATGTGCAATTGCCCGGACCGTATGAGAGCGGTCGAGGCGCTGGACAGGGCAGGCATCACCTGGAATGAGGCTTTCGTCGGCGGCGGCGGCGCGGCCGTCAACATCGCCGTGTCGGCGGGCTTTGCCCTTTCCGCCCTCGCCTACCGGGTTGCGCCTCCCGGCCTGGTCGAGGTGGGCCGCAAACTCGGCCTGCCACCAATCCCGTCATCCCAGATCGTTTTACATTCGCACGCTCTGGCGCCGCGGGCACGAGAGGCGCTGCACATGCTCGCGACGGCTTTTCGCGAGTATAATTCGCCGGCGGGATAGGCAAGGATGTTCCCGATCCCGATTCTGTTGGTATGGATCGGGTCCCAGACTTCAGAGGGAACGAAATGACCGAGATCACTGTCCGCCCGCTTGCGCAATCCGACCACGCCGACTGGAAGCGGCTATGGACCGACTATCTCACCTTCTATGAGACCAAGCTGCCGGAAGAGGTCTATGCCGTCACCTGGAAACGGCTGTTCACGGCAGGTGAGTTCGAGCCGAAGGGTTTTATCGCCACGTCTGACGGCAAGGCTGTCGGCCTCACCCACTATCTCTACCATCGCTCCTGCTGGGCGGAACAGAACAACTGCTACCTGCAGGACCTGTTCGCTGACCCGCAGGTGCGCGGCAAGGGCATCGGCGCGGCATTGATCGAGGCGGTGAAGCAGGAAGCCGCGAAGGTCGGCGTCAAGAACGTCTACTGGATGACGCACGAGACCAACGCCACCGCGCGCAAGCTCTACGACCACGTCGCACGCCGCACCGGCTTCATCGAGTATGATTTGCTATAGATAGCAAAATGTTCATTCCCTTCTTCCTCGAACTGAAGGCAGCACGCGTTCCCGTTTCGCTCAGGGAATATCTGTCGCTGCTGGAGGGACTGGAAGCCGGGCTGGTCGACTACGATGTCGAGGGTTTTTACTATCTCGCCCGTGCCGCTTTGGTGAAGGACGAGCGCCACATCGACCGCTTCGACCAGGTGTTCGCGCATGTCTTCAAGGGCATTGAAGCGCTTGGCGGACCGGATGCGGTTGATATCGCCAATATTCCCGAGGAATGGCTGCGTCGCCTCGCCGAAAAGCACCTGACCGACGAGGAGAAAAAACTGGTCGAGGCGCTCGGCGGTTTCGAAAAGCTGATGGAGACCTTGAAGCAGCGGCTCGAGGAGCAGAAGGGGCGTCACCAGGGCGGCTCGAAATGGATCGGCACCGGCGGCACCTCGCCCTTCGGCGCCTATGGCTACAATCCCGAAGGCGTGCGCATCGGCCAGCATGAAGGCCGCAATCGCCGCGCGGTGAAGGTCTGGGACAAGCGCGAATTCAGGAATTTCGACGATGCCGTCGAACTCGGCACCCGCAACATCAAGATCGCGCTGAAGCGGCTGCGCCGTTGGGTGCGCGAGGGCGCCGAGGAAGAATTCGACCTGCCCGGCACCATCCATGCCACCGCCGAGCACGGCTATCTCGATGTCCAGACACGGCCCGAGCGCCGCAACGCCGTGAAGCTGCTGATGTTCTTCGACGTCGGCGGCTCGATGGACGACCACATCAAGAGCGTCGAGGAGCTGTTTTCGGCGGCCCGCGCCGAATTCCGCCAGCTCGAATATTTTTACTTCCACAACTGCCTCTATGAGGGCGTTTGGAAGGACAACCGACGCCGCCATGCGGAGGTGATTCCGACCTTCGACCTCCTCCACAAATACGGACCGGATTACAAGGTGATCGTCGTCGGCGATGCCTCGATGAGCCCGTACGAGATCGCCCACCCCGGCGGCTCGGTCGAGCACTGGAATCCGGAGGCGGGCGCGGTATGGCTCGGCCGCCTGCTGCGGCAATGGCCGAATGCGGTGTGGCTGAACCCCGAGAGCGAAAAGAACTGGGGCTTTACCCATTCGATAGCGATGATTCGCGACATCTTCGGCGGCCGCATGTTCCCGCTGACGCTGGCCGGACTGGAAAGCGCGACGAGGCAGCTTTCAAGGAAGCATTGAATGCGTCAGAACTGGGCAGGTCCGTAACAAATGCCTATCTTCGTGCGAATATGAGCTTGCAACCAATAACGAGCCGCCAAGGCTGAGGAGATCAAATGGACACTCATACCTACCCCGTCACCCGCACCGACGCCGAATGGCGCGCCCGGCTGACGCCGGAGCAATATGCGGTCATGCGCGGCCACGGCACCGAGCGGCCGGGAAGCTGCGCCTTGCTTTACGAGAAGCGTGCCGGCACATTTTCCTGCGTCGGCTGCGACCAGCCGCTGTTCGAATCCAAGCTGAAGTTCGAGAGTGGCACGGGCTGGCCGAGCTTCAACGACCCGGTGCCTGGCTCGGTCGAGACCACCGTCGACCGCAGCTACGGCATGGTCCGCACCGAATGCCACTGCGCGCGCTGCGGCAGCCATCTCGGCCATGTCTTCGAGGATGGCCCGCCGCCGACCGGCCTGCGCTACTGCATCAACGGTGTCGCGCTGAAATTCGAGCCGGCCGCCTGAACGGCATCTCATGGCTTTCTGCAAAGGGCGGCTTCGGCCGCCCTTTTTCGTGCTGCTGTGTTCCCCTGTTCAGACCACCACCGTGGCGATCAGCCAAAGCGCTGAACCCAGCATCATCAATGAAGCCTTGGCGCCGCTCTCCGCCGTGCTGCAGACCGCTGACGCCAGGAAGATATTGTACGGCACCGGTGCGAAATGCACCGCCAGAACCAGCCACAGCGGCAGCTTCAGGCCGAGCAGGACCAAGGCCAGCGCCGAAGATGCCAGGTTGATCAATGTGCCGACCAGCATCATGTCGCGCCAGAACAGCCGGTCGAGCGGCATCAGACCAAACCAACGCGAGCGGAAGAAGGATCTGACGCCTGGAAACACCGACATCTATCCCTGTCCCAGGACTTCGACAACGGCGCGCTCGACACGCGAACATTCCGTCACCAGCCAGTCGGCCATCGCGGGCCAGTTGTCTTCGGCGTAGCAGTTCACCCGCCACATCGAATTGATGCCGAGGCCCTCGCAACTTTGTTCTGGCCTGAGCTTCAGCCTGTCTTCGATCGCCGGCTGGAACGGCTTCAACCGCGACCAGCTTTGCGTGGCGCCGAACTTCTCGTTGCGGCCGAAGAAAACGCCGACATGGTTCTGCGCCGGCGCGACATACATGGAAAGGACCAAGGCGAAGTCGGGCAGCCCGCGCTGCCAGAACCAGGGTCCGCGCCGCGCCAGCCGGGCTCTTTCTTCCGGATGCCGCTCAGCGAACAGCGACCAGAAGCCGCGATGGCGGAATTCCGAGGCGCGCCGTCCGCCGAAGTCGAATTCTCTCATGGTTCGAACCGTATTTCCGGTGACCGCATCGGGCACCGGGTCGGTTGGTTTTAGACCATGCCGAGTGCGGCCATGTACAGATCGAGGATGGCGTCCTCTTCCTGGCGCTCGGCCTGATCCTTCTTGCGCAGACGGATGATGGTGCGGATCGCCTTGGTGTCGAAGCCGGTGCCTTTGGCCTCGGCGAACACTTCCTTGATATCGTCGGAGATCGTCTTCTTTTCTTCCTCGAGCCGCTCGATGCGCTCGATGAAGGCACGCAGCTGGCCGGCGGCAACAGTCTGGCTGGTCTCGGTGATATCGTCGGCCATGTTTCTCTCCAAAAATCAGTTCTGCGCCGCGACTCGGAAAACAGCCGGCAGCGAATTTCAGCGGTTCGATGCCCGACCGGAGGCACCGGGTCAAGCGCTTATCGAACAGCCTGCCATGGCTGCCGACAGAAGCCGACAGCCTGGCTGCGCGTTTGCGAGCTCAGGTAAAAGCGATCAGCAGATCCTTGGCATCGATCTGGTCGCCGGCCTTGACCAGCACCTCGGCGACCGTGCCGTCGCGCTCGGCGTGCAGCGCCGTCTCCATCTTCATCGCTTCTATGGAGAGCAGCACGTCTCCGGCCTTCACCGCCTGGCCGGTGGCGACCGCAAGTGCTGACACCACGCCCGGCATCGGTGCGCCGACATGCGCTTCATTGCCGGGCTCGGCCTTGCGGCGCGCCTTGGCGGCGGACGCGCCATGCGCCCGGTCGGGCACCTTGACCCGACGCGGCTGGCCGTTGAGCTCGAAGAACACGGTGACCATGCCCTTCTCGTCGACATCGCCGATGGCGAGGCAACGCACGACCAGCGTCTTGCCCTTCTCGATGTCGACGAAGATCTCGTCTTCGGACTTCATGCCGTAGAAATAGGTCGGCGTCGGCAGCACGCTCACCGGGCCGTACGTCTCCTGCGCGGCGACGAAGTCGGAAAAGACCTTCGGATACATCAGCCACGAGGCGAACTCGTGCTCCGAGAGCTTGCGCTCGAGCTTCTCCTCGATTTCCTTGCGGCTGGCCTTGAGATCGGCCGGCTTGAGCAGCGAGCCGGGCCGCGCCGTGATCGGCTTGTCGCCCTTCAGCGCCTTCTTCTGCAGCGCTTGCGGCCAACCGCCCGGCGACTGGCCGAGATCGCCACGCAGCATCGAGACGACCGAGTCCGGGAAGGCGATGTCCCTGGCCGGGTTCTCGACATCGGCGACGGTCAGGTCCTGGCTCACCATCATCAGCGCCATGTCGCCGACAACCTTGGACGACGGCGTCACCTTGACGATGTCGCCGAACATCAGATTGACGTCGTGATAGGTCTGCGCCACCTCGTGCCAGCGCGTCTCCAGCCCGAGCGAACGCGCCTGTTCCTTGAGATTGGTGAACTGTCCGCCGGGCATTTCGTGCAGGTAGACTTCCGAGGCCGGTCCCTTGAGGTCGCTTTCGAAGGCGGCGTACTGGTTGCGCACCGCCTCCCAGTAGAACGAGATTTTCCGGATCCATTGCGGATCGAGGCCGGGATCGCGCTCGGTGCCCCTCAGCGCCTCGACGATCGAGCCCAGGCAAGGCTGCGATGTGTTGCCGGAGAAGGCATCCATCGCCGCGTCGATGGCGTCGACACCACTTTCCACCGCTGCCAGCACGGTCGCTGCAGACAGGCCCGACGTGTCATGGGTGTGGAAATGGATCGGCAGGTCGGTCGCCTCACGCAGCGCCTTGAACAGGACGCGTGCTGCGGAAGGCTTCAGCAGCCCGGCCATGTCCTTGACGGCGATGATATGAGCGCCGGCGGCCTGCAATTCGCCGGCCAGGCCGACATAGTATTTCAGATCGTATTTGGCTCGCGACGGATCGAGGATGTCGCCGGTGTAGCACATCGCCGCTTCGATCAGCTTGCCCTCGGCGCCGACCGCATCCATGGCGACACGCATGTTCTCGACCCAGTTAAGGCAATCGAAGACGCGGAACAGGTCGATGCCGCCGCTGGCCGCCTGGCGGACGAAATGCTGCACCACATTGTCGGGATAGTTGGTGTAGCCGACACCGTTGGCGCCGCGCAGCAGCATCTGCAGCAACAGGTTTGGCGCTGCCTCGCGCACCAGCGACAATCTCTCCCACGGATCCTCGGTGAGGAAGCGCATGGCGACGTCGAAGGTCGCGCCGCCCCAGCATTCGAGCGACAGAAGCTGCGGCAGGGCGCGCGCATAGGTGCCGGCGATGCCGGCAATGTCATGCGTGCGCACGCGCGTCGCCAGCAGCGACTGGTGGCCGTCGCGCATCGTCGTGTCGGTGACCAGAATTTCCTTCTGCTCGCGCATCCAGGCAGCGAACTTTTCCGGGCCGAGCACATCGAGCTTCTGCTTGCTGCCGGCGGGCACGTTGCCGTTGAGGTAGGGCACGAGGGGTGCGGCCGCATCGGCCTTCGGCATCGGCCGGCCGCGCGTCTCCGGATGGCCGTTGACGCTGACATCGGCCAGATAATTGAGCAGCTTGGTCGCGCGGTCCTGGCGCTTGACCTGCTGGAACAGCTCCGGCGTCGTGTCGATGAACTTCGTCGTATAGGAATTGTCGGCGAAGCTCGGGTGGTTGATGATCGCTTCGAGGAAGGTGAGGTTGGTCGCCACGCCGCGGATGCGGAACTCGCGCAGTGCCCGGTTCATGCGGGCGATCGTCTCGGCCGGCGTCGGCGCCCACGCCGTCACCTTCTCCAGCAGCGGATCGTAGAAGCGGGTGATGACCGCGCCGGAATAGGCGGTGCCGCCGTCGAGGCGGATGCCGAAGCCGGTGGCGCCGCGATAGGCGGTGATGCGGCCGTAGTCCGGGATGAAATTGTGCTCGGGATCCTCGGTAGTGATGCGGCACTGCAAAGCATGGCCGTTCAGCCTGATGTCCTTCTGTGCCGGCACGCCCGATGCCGCCGTGCCGATCGCGAAGCCGTCGAGGATGTGGATCTGCGCCTTGACGATGTCGATGCCGGTCACCTGCTCGGTGACGGTATGCTCGACCTGGATGCGCGGGTTGACCTCGATGAAATAGAATTTTCCGGTGTCGGCATCCTGCAGGAACTCGACCGTGCCGGCGCCGATATAGCTGGTTTCGCGCGCGATCTTCAGCGCGTGGCCGCAAAGCTCCTCGCGCTGCGACATTTCGAGATATGGCGCCGGCGCCCGTTCGACGACCTTCTGGTTGCGGCGCTGGATCGAGCAGTCGCGCTCGAACAGATGCACCACATTGCCATGCGTGTCGCCGAGCACCTGCACCTCGACGTGGCGCGCGCGCTCGATCAGCTTTTCGAGATAGACCTCGTCCTTGCCGAAGGCGGCTTTTGCCTCGCGCTTGCCTTCCGTGACCTCACGGGCGAGATCGGCCTCGGCGCGGATGGCGCGCATGCCGCGTCCACCACCGCCCCACGAGGCCTTCAGCATCACCGGATAGCCGATCTCCTTGGCCAGTTTCTTGACCGCCTCCATATCGTCCGGCAGCGGGTCGGTGGCGGGGATCACCGGCACGCCGACCTCGATGGCGAGGTTGCGCGCCGCCACCTTGTTGCCGAGCCGGCGCATCGTGTCCGGCTTCGGGCCGATGAAGGTGATGCCGGCTTCAGCGCAGGCCTCGGCGAATTCGGGGCTTTCGGACAGCAGCCCGTAGCCAGGATGAATGGCATCGGCGCCCGAAAGCCTGGCGACGCGGATCACTTCCTCGATCGACAGGTAGCTCTCGATCGGTCCCATATCCTTGTCGAGATGCGGGCCGCGCCCGACCTGGTAGCTTTCGTCGGCCTTGAAGCGGTGCAGCGAATATTTGTCTTCCTCGGCCCAGATCGCCACGGTTTTGAGCCCCAGCTCGTTGGCCGCGCGAAAGACGCGGATGGCGATTTCGGACCGGTTGGCGACGAGGATCTTCGTGATGGCCAAGGACTGGGCTCCAGAGATGGAGAGGACGGGAAACCGGCGCAATGATTAGCGTGAAAATGCTGCAGTGCAAACAAAATCGACGCCAATTTAAACCGATTTAAATCGATTGCCTGGCCAACACTCGCACGCATTCGCGCAAACGGACGGAACAATGGCGACAATTTCGATCCTGGATGCGATCTCTCCCGGTTACGAAGACAGGAAAGTCACCGCCGCCGGAACGCCGGGCAAAAAAAATGCCCGGCGCGTGGCGCCGGGCATCATTGGTCTCATATCTCTGAATGGATTACGACTTCGGGAACCAGGAATACTTTCCGTCGTCCTTCTTCTTCCACTCGTACATGATGTAGCCCGGCAGCTTCGGATCGCCCTTGGCGTCATAGGCGAGATCGCCCAGAACCGTCGGGAACGGGCCGTTTTCATGCATCGCCTTGGCGACGGCCTGCGGATCGTTCGTCTTGGCGGCAGCGGCTGCCTCGGCGACCACCTGCACGGCGGCATAGGCGTAGAGCGTGTAAGCTTCCGGCTCGAAGCCCTGCGCGCGGAACTTCTCGACGAGTTCCTTGTTGGCCGGGATCAGGCGCGGGTCGGGGCCGAACGTGTTGAGCGTGCCGGCAACGGCGTCGCCCGCGATCGCGGCAAGCTCGTCCGTCACGATGCCGTCACCCGACATCATCGGTGCCTTGAGGCCCTGGTCCGCGGACTGGCGGATGATCAGGCCGGCTTCGGTATGCAGGCCGCCCCAGTAGATCAGGGTGACGCCGGCTTCCTTCATCTTGGCGATAAGGGCCGAGAAGTCTTTGTCGCCGACATTGACGCCTTCATACATCACTTCCTTGACGCCGGCGGCGTTCATCGCCTTCTTGGTTTCATCGGCGAGGCCCTGGCCATAAGGGGTCTTGTCGTGCACGATGGCGACCTTGGCATCCTTGAAATTCGCGGCGATATAGCCGCCGGCGATGCTGCCTTGCTGATCGTCGCGTCCGCAGGTGCGGAACACGTTCCACAGGCCGCGCTCGGTGAACTTCGGATTGGTCGCAGCCGGCGTGATTTCGACGATGTTGTTTTCCGCGTAGACTTCCGAGGCCGGGATCGACACGCCCGAGTTGAAGTGGCCGATCACGAACTTGACGCCGTCGCCGACGAACTTGTTGGCGACCGAGATGCCCTGCTTCGGATCGGAGACGTCGTCGCCGACTTCGAGCTTGATCTGCTCGCCATTGATGCCGCCCTTGGCATTGATCGCGGCAACCGCTGCCTCGGCGCCCTTCTGCAGCTGCGCGCCGAAGGCCGCGTTCGGACCGGTGATCGGACCGGCAACGCCGAACATTACATCAGCCCACGCGTTGCCGCCGAACGCG
Source organism: Mesorhizobium sp. dw_380 (assembly GCF_018588885.1). GTDB lineage: Bacteria > Pseudomonadota > Alphaproteobacteria > Rhizobiales > Rhizobiaceae > Mesorhizobium. The sequence goes on along the minus strand of NZ_JAFFIW010000005.1, from coordinate 243,486 downwards.
ACGAGCGCGGTCAGGGCGACGGCGGACAAAAGTGACTTTTTCATGTAAACGCTCCCATTAACGGAGTGGGCGTGGATGAAGCTTTCATGCGATGCCCACCCTTATCGCAGAAAGCATAGTTTGCCGATTTTCAGGCACTTGTCACGCCGATTCATCCCCGAAGCGGCGTTTATGATGAACGTCAACCTTTCGGCTTCCAGCTCAAGATTGAAGCTCTTTCGTAGAGCCAATTATATTGTGTGACCATCTGGTTGGTTCGTGTGTATTGATAGCCGACGAAGCCGAGTATCATCAGCACGATGGTGTCGACGATATAGAAATGCAGCGAGAACATCGTGCCGTCGAACAGCGCGTGATGGATGAAGCGGATGCCGATCCCGAGCCCGAGCATATAGGCGAACAGATGGACGAAGCTGCGCCATGTCTGGGCGCTGGCCTTGCCGGTCATCCATGCCGCCCAGCCGCCGAGCAGGCAGGTGACGAAGAAGAACTGCCAGATCGAGGGTTCCTCATAGAGAATGCCCTGCATGATGAAGTCTCCTTAGCATGATCCCGAAAAGTTGCGGACTTTTCGGACAAAGATCATGCGACAAACAAATAATTTGAAGCGGAATACCGGATGCACACCTTCGCTCCAAACTCAGTGATGTCCGCCTTCGAGATAGGCGGCACGCACTTCCGGATTGGCGAGCAGTTCCTTGCCGGTGCCGCTCATCGTCACATTGCCGTTGACCATGACATAGCCGCGCGTCGCGAGTTTCAGCGCGCCAAACGCGTTCTGCTCGACCAGGAACACCGTCAACCCCTGGGTGCGGTTCAACTCCCGGATGGCATCGAAGATCTGCTTGACGATCAGCGGGGCGAGGCCCAGCGACGGTTCGTCGAGCAGAAGCAGCTTCGGCCGCGCCATCAGCGCGCGCCCGATCGACAGCATCTGCTGCTCGCCGCCCGACAGCGTACCGCCGCGCTGGGCGATGCGCTCCTTCAGCCTTGGAAACAGCGTGAACACCCTCTCGACGTCCTCATCGTAATGCTTGAGGCCGTCGAGGCTGGCGCCCATCTGCAGGTTTTCCATCACCGTCATGCGCGGGAAGATCCGACGCCCCTCCGGCGATTGCGCGATGCGCATCCGCGCGATCTCGTGCGTCGGCAATTGGGTGATATCGGTGCCGGCGAAGGTGATGGTGCCCGTGCGGGCGCGCGGCGCGCCGAAAATGGTCATCATCAGCGTCGACTTGCCGGCGCCGTTGGCGCCGATCAGCGCCACGATCTCGCCCTCCTTGACGGTGACATCGACACCGTTCAGGGCCCGGATGTTGCCGTAGTAGGTCTGCACGCCCTTGATATCGAGCAGCGTTGTCCTGGCCATTATTTACGCCCTCCACGCTTGCTCGACACAGGCTTGGCTGCGGCGGTTTTTCCTGCACCGGCGGTTTTTCCAGCAGGAGCCTTTCCAGCAGGAGGCTTTCCAGCAGGAGCTTTCGCTGCCGGCTTGGCCGATGCGGTCGACTTGGCTGGCCCGGTCGACTTGGCCGGCCCGGTTGCGGCCTTCGAAGCCGTCTTGCGGGTCTTTGTCTTCGCCGCGGGTTCCGGAGCGATTGGCTTGCTCGCCACGCTCGCTGCGCGCGCATCGACCTGTGCCGCCTTCGAAGCAGCTTTGGATACCGTGACGCGCTCACCTTCGCTGTGGCCGACGGTGTCGCTCACCGGTCCGGCGAGATACGAGGCTGACGTGCCCGGCCCATGCGCCGCATCGGGACCGGTGTCGAGTTGTTCGATGACGTCCTCGTCGCCGACTTCGGTCAGCACGGTCTCGACTTCCTCATCGTCGACGCCGAGATAGGCGGCAATGACGCGCGGATCGGTGCGCACCGACTGCGGATTGCCGTCGGAGATCTTGCGGCCATATTCCAGCACCACGACATGGTCGGAAATCTGCATGACCACCGACATGTCGTGCTCGATCAGCAGGATCGAAGCGCCCGACGTGTGCTTGATGTCCATCAGCAGTTCGTTGAGTGCCGCCGATTCCTTCGGGTTGAGGCCGGCCGCCGGTTCGTCGAGGCACAGGAGCTCGGGGCCGGTGCACATGGCACGCGCGATCTCGAGCCGCCGCTGCGCGCCATAGGGCAAGTCGCCGGCCGGATCGTCGGCACGATCGACGAGATCGGCCTTTTCCAGCCAGTGCTTGGCAAGCTCCACCGATTCGGCCGAGGCCTTGCGGTAGCCGCTGAAGCCGAACAGGCCAAGCACCGTATAGCCCGATGCTTTCATCAGCTTGTTGTGCTGGGCAACCAGCAGGTTCTCGAGCAGCGTCATGCCCGAGAACAGCCGGATGTTCTGAAAGGTGCGCGCCACCTTGGCGCGTGCCGGGATCTCGTGGTTGGGCAGCCGCTCCAGCAAATAGGTCGAGCCATCGGCGCGGTTGAGCGTGATCATGCCTTCCGACGGCTTGTAGAAGCCGGTGATGCAGTTGAACACGGTGGTCTTGCCGGCGCCGTTGGGGCCAATCAGCGCCGTGATTTCGCCGCGCCTGGCGGTGAACGACAGGTCGCCGATGGCGACCAGGCCGCCAAACTTCATCGACAGGTGATCTACCTGCAGAATGGCGCCGTTCGTTTGCGTATTTGCGTCCATCAGCCGTGGCCCTCCTTGGTGAAGGAGCCCGAGACGGCTCTTCGCTCCTTGAGGAAAGCGGTCGGTTCACGACTGCCGACGAAGCCGCGCGGCTTCCACAGCATGACGATGACCATGGCCATGCCGAACAGAAGCATGCGGTAAAGTTCGGGGGTGAAATCGGGCCCGAAGACCTGCTTCAGGAAATCGAGTTCGCGCAGGGCCTCGGTGCCGCCGATCATCACCATCGCGGCAACCGCGATGCCGACCAGCGAGCCCATGCCGCCAAGCACGACGATAGCCAGGATAATGGCCGATTCCAGGAAGACGAAGGATTCCGGGCTGACGAAACCTTGCCGCGCGGCGAAGAACGAGCCGGCGAAACCGCCGAACATGGCACCGGTGGCGAAGGCCGTCAGCTTGGTCGTCGTCGTGTTGATGCCGAGCGAGCGGCAGGCGATCTCGTCCTCGCGCAGCGCTTCCCAGGCACGGCCGACCGGCAGACGGCGCAGCCGGATGGTGACGAAGGCGGTGAGCAGGCACAGGCACAGGATGAGATAGTAGAGGAAGATCTTGTAATAGGCGCTCGACGTCGCAAGGTGCAGAACCTTGGCGATGTAGTTGGGATCCGACACATTGAAGGTCATCAGGCCGAAGAAGGTGACTTTGGGAATGCCGGAGATGCCGGCCGAGCCGTTGGTCACATCGCGCCAGTTGATCAGCACCAGGCGGATGATCTCGCCGAAGGCAAGCGTGACGATGGCCAGATAGTCGCCGCGCAGGCGCAGCACGGGGAAGCCGAGCAGCACCCCCCAGAGGGCGGCCATGGCGCCCGCGGCCGGCAACAGGATCCAGAACGACAGGCCGAAATGCGTGGCGAGAAGCGCATACGCATAGGCGCCAAGCGCATAAAAGGCGACATAGCCGAGGTCGAGCAGGCCGGCGAGGCCGACGACGATGTTCAGCCCCCAGGCCAGCATCACATAGATCAGGATCTGGATGCCGAAATTGTCGACCCATTTCAGCGAGCCCTGCAGCCCGCCCATGAGGGACCACGACATGAGCGACAGCACGCCGACGACGATGACCGGATAGAGCGCCAGGGCCGCGATGCCGAGCTTGGTGAAGTTGTCGTGGATGAAGCCGCGGAAGTAATAAATCACGCTGGCCAGCGCATAGATGACAGCCAGGGCGCGCAGGAATTGCAGATAGCCGGCCGGCTCCGCCCCTACCCATCCGGCAAGCGAGCCGTTGAACACGAACAGCAGAACCGCGGCTACAATGGCCGCGACGAAGGCGGGCGGCGTGAAGAAGCGCGACGCCACGCTGGCCGGCAGCAGGCCGGTGGCGACGTCGGCGATCTTCTGGTTGGCCATGAAGGGCTGGCCGTAGGCGACGTAGAGGAAGCGCCCCACGGCGGTGGCGATCACGACGCCGGCGAGCAGGCCCCAGCGCTGCACCACGACCAGTTCGTTGGACATGTTCTGGTCGGTCCTCAGCCCGATGAACAGCACGAACAGGCCGAGCGCTATGGCGCCGGCAAAAAATGCCTCGCGCAGCGCGCGCTGGACGGGGCTGGCGACGGTGTCACTCTCACGAGATACGGTCACGGCCATGGTCTCAGACCTTTTCGACTTCTGGCCGGCCCAATATGCCGGAAGGCAGGAAGATCAGCACGATAGCCAGGATCGAGAAGGCGGCGACGTCCTTGTAGTCGATCGAGAAATAGGCCGACCACATGCTTTCGATGAAGCCGATCAGAAGTCCGCCGAGCACCGCGCCAGGCAGCGAGCCGATGCCGCCGAGCACCGCCGCCGTGAACGCCTTCACGCCGGGCACGAAACCGTCCGAGAAGGCGATGACGCCGTAATACATCAGGAACAGCGTGCCGGCGACGGCGGCAAGGGCCGCACCCATGATGAAGGTGATCGAGATGGTGCGGTCGACATCGATGCCAAGCAGTGCCGCCATCTTGCGGTCCTGCTCGCAGGCGCGCTGGGCGCGGCCAAGCGAGGTCTTGTTGACCAGGTACCAGAACAACGCCAGCAGCAAGGCTGTGACGATGACGATGATGATCTGCTTCAGCGACACGCTGACGCCGTTGATGTTGTAGACCTGGCTGACCATCGGCGGGATCGGCTTGTTGCGCGGACCTTGCGTCACCTGGACGAAGTTCGACAGCGCGATCGACATGCCGATGGCGGTGATCAGCGGCGCCAGCCGGAACGAACCGCGCAGCGGCCGGTAGGCCACCTTCTCGATCGTCCAGTTGTAGAGGCTGGTGAGCAGCATCGCCACGATCATCATGACCAGGAGTGCGATGACCACGGGCACCGAATAGAACAGCGCGCCGAGAACGAGGAAGACGATCAGCGCCGTGAAAGCGCCCACCATGAAAATATCGCCATGGGCGAAGTTGATCATGCCAATGATGCCGTAGACCATCGTGTAGCCGATCGCGATCAGCCCATAGATCGATCCCAGCGTCAGCCCGTTGATAAGCTGCTGGACAAAATACTGCATGTGTACACGGCTCCCCTGGAATGTCGCCCATGCAGACGCATTCCTTTTCGTATTTCCCCTAGTCGTAAAGTTTCGAGCCCGGATTGCAACGTGATTTTTTCAATCGTCGTGCGTGATTTGGCGGCACGCCATCCGATTGCCCGTTTTTGCGCTCCCGACCCCTGGACTATCGCGGACCCTACCATTGGCATAACGCAATGTCTTTGACGATTCGACCGCATCATGCACTCCGTTTCGAAGAAATCGCCGTCAAGATTAGGTGATAAGAAGGTTCCTTGCGTTCCTGACAGAATTCCGTTTCGCGTTTCCATACCTTCCGCTGCGTGATGAATCGGTTATTTGACTACAAAACCATGCGCGAACGGATCGCGATCGTCGATGAAGATCGTGTTCAGTCCGGTCATCCGCGCCCATCCGCCGATCGAGGGAATGATCGCCGGCTTTCCGGCGACCGTAACGTCCTTTTCGACCTTGCCCTTGAACAGCGAACCGATGATCGATTCATGGACGAAGCCGTCACCGGCCTTGAGCTTGCCCTTGCCGTGAAGCTGCGCCATCCGCGCCGAGGTGCCGGTGCCGCATGGTGAGCGGTCAATCGCCTTGTCGCCGTAGAATACGGCATTGCGGGCGTCGGCCCCTTCGACCGTCGGCTTGCCGGTCCACAACATGTGCGACAGCCTGTTGATGCCGGGGTTTTCCGGATGCACGAAGGAATACTTCTCGTTGAGCCGCTGCCGCACCACCGGGCTCCAGGCGATGAGGTCGCCGGCGGAATAATCGGCCATGTCGCGGTAGTTCGCCTGCGGCTCGACGATGGCGTAGAAATTGCCGCCATAGGCCACATCGACGGTGATCTCGCCGAGCCCGGGGCATTCGACCGTCAGACCTTCGGCATAAAGGAACGACGGCACATTGGTGATGCGCACCTCCTCGACATAGTCGCCGACCTGTTTGTATTCGGCGATGACCAGGCCCGCCGGCGTGTCGAGCCGAAGCACACCTGGCGTCTTCGGCTTGATCAGCCCGTGCTCGATCGCCATCGTCACCGTTCCGATGGTGCCGTGACCGCACATCGGCAGGCAGCCGGAGGTTTCGATGAACAGGATGGCGATGTCGCAATCCTCGCGCGTCGGCGGGTAGAGGATAGAACCCGACATCACGTCATGGCCGCGCGGCTCGAACATCAGGCCGGTGCGGATCCAGTCATATTCGGCGAGGAAGTGCGCGCGCCGTTCCATCATCGTCGAGCCCTGCAGCAGCGGGCCGCCGCCGGCGACCAGCCTTACCGGATTGCCGCAAGTGTGGCCGTCGATGCAGAAGAAGGATTTCTTGGCCATGTCGCTCCTCGAAAATCAAAACCGCTGTGAACTCAAAACCGCTGTGGGCTGAAGGGGCCGAGCTCGATCGATGGAGTCTGCCCCAGGATGAGTTCCCGGATCAACCGTCCTGTCGCCGCCGCCTGGGTCAGGCCGAGATGGCCGTGGCCGAAGGCATAAACCACCGGCCGGCTACCTCCGGCCTTGCCGATGACCGGCACCGAATCCGGCAGCGAGGGCCGGAAGCCCATCCATTCGCGCCCGCCTGAGGGGTCGAGCCCCGGCAGGAATTTCTGCGCTTTCCGCAGCAACGCCTTCGAGCGGGCAAAGTTCGGTGGCCGCTCGATGCCGCCGAGTTCGACGGCGCCGCCGACGCGCAGGCCCGTTTCCAGCGGCGTGATGACGAAGCCGTGCCCGGAGAAGATCAGCATTCGCTTCACGTCGAAGGCGCTCGTCGGCAAGGTCGTGTTGTAGCCGCGCTCGGTCTCCAGCGGAATGCGATCGCCGAGCTGCCGCGCCAGCAGATGCGACCAGGCGCCCGCCGTAACGACGAGCTGCCCCGCTTGCCTGGTCGTCCCGTCGGCCAGCGTCAGCGTCGCGCCATCCTGATCCGCCGCGACCCGCTCGATGCGGGCCATTTCAAAGCGGGCGCCCTTGGATTGCGCATAGGCCCACACCGCCTTGCCGAGCAGTTTTGGATCGGCGACCGTCTTCCACCCCGGCACGAAGGTGCCCTTGACGAAACGCGGTGACAGTCCCGGCTGCAAGCTCGCCAGGCCCTCGCCCTCAACGTGGCGAAAGCCGATGCCGAAACGCTGGCGCGCGGCCCAGCCCGGCAGTGAGGCGCGGAACTCGGCTTCGCTTTCGTAGAGCTCCAGCGAGCCATCCTCGCGCAGCATCGGCCGCGTGCCGGAACGATCGAGCAGATCCATCCACTCCGCTTCGGCAAGCTTCATCATGCCGGCCTGGGCGGCGAGGCTGGCCTCGTATTTCGCAGACGCGCCGGCGCGCCAGAAGCGGATCAGCCAGGGCAGGAGCTTCGGCAGATAGGCCGGCGGGATGCTGAGCGGTCCGAGCGGATCGGCCAGCCATTTCGGCAACTGTCGGATCATGCCCTTGTGCGCCAGCGGCAGCACGTCGGAGAAAGCGAGGGCGGCGGCATTGCCGGAACTCGTCTCCTCGCAGATGCCGGTGCGGTCGAAGACCGTGACATCCAGCCCTGCCTCCGCGAGGAAGGCCGCCGCGCAGACGCCGATGATGCCGCCACCGATGATGGCGATGTCGATTGCAGCATCGCTACTCATAGCTTCGCGCCACGATGCATGTGCCAGCCCGCCTTGCCCCATACTCTGCGATCAGTCCCTTGAAGGGACTGCAACATTGCCCGTTTAGAACTTCGGCAGCTCGGGCCGCACCGCCAGCGCGTCCTTGATGATCTTCTCGACGGCCTTGCGGCGCTCGCCCGACAGCGGCTGGCGCGGCATGCGCACGCGGTCATTGGTCTGAATAGCGAACACTTCGGCAAGCTTGATGTTCTGCACCAGATAGGTCGAGACGTCGAGGTCGAGCAGCGGCCGGAACCAGCGGTAGATGGCGAGCGCCTCCTCGCGGCGGCCCTGCTTCATCAGTTGGTAGATGGCGACCGTCTCGCGCGGGAAGGCGGTGACCAAGCCGGCCACCCAGCCGATCGCACCGACAGACAGCGCCTCGAAGGCCAGATTGTCGACACCGGTGAACAGGTCGTAGCGGCTGCCCAGGCGGTTGATGATCTCGGTCGAGCGCCGGATATCATCAGAGGATTCCTTGATGGCGACGAAGCGCTTGTCCGATGCCAATTCCTCCATCTGGTCGACGGTGACGTCGACGCGATAGGCGAGCCGGTTGGAATAGATCATGACCGGCAGGTCGCCGGCCTCGGCGACGGCGCGCAGGGCAGCAACCGTCTCTTCCGCATTGGTGTGGTAGATCGGGCTTGGCACCACCATCAGGCCGTTGGCGCCTTCCTTGGCGGCGCGCTTTGCGATGCTCGCCGCCTCGCGGGTGCCTGCCTCGTTGACCGTCAGCAGCACCGGCTTCTTGCCGGCGACTTTCTGCGCCGTCTTCAGCACCTCGATCTTTTCGTCATGTGACAGCATCGGCCCTTCGCCGAGCGAGCCGCAGACGATGATGCCGTCGCAGCCGGCCTCGATCTGCAGGGTGAAGCAGCGCTCCATCTCCGCATGATCGAGGCGGTCGTCGGCGGTGAATTTGGTCGTGACGGCGGGGAAAACTCCGGTCCACATGATCATTGCTCCATCTGATATATCAGCCGTATATCTGTTAAGAAACCCGCTGTCAACGCGGAATCTGTTATGATATATTCGAGATATATCAGGAGAGAGCCTTTGATATCCATGGAAGCAAGCATGACCGAGCCAGCGGCGACCAGGGCTTACCGCGTGCTCGAGCATATGATCGTCACGTTGGAACTGGCGCCGGCGAGTTTTGTCACCGAAGGTGCCCTCATCGAAAAGCTGGCGCTAGGCCGCACGCCGGTACGCGAGGCGATCCAGCGGCTGGCCTGGGAAGGGCTGCTCGACGTCAGGCCACGCGCCGGCATCGCGATCGCGCCGCTGCATCCGGGCGACTGGCTGCGGGTGCTGGACGTCCGGCGCGGCGTCGAGGTGGTGCTCGCCCGCTCGGCCGCGCGCTTCGTTACCCGCGACGCCGCCGACCTGTTTCACGAAGCAGCGCTCGCCATGCAGAAGGCGGTCATCTCGGGCAATGTGCTCGCCTTCATCCAGGCCGACAAGGCGCTCGACGAGGCACTGGCCATGGCTGCCGACAATCCGTTCGCAGCACGGCTGGCCGCCCCCCTGCAGACCCACAGCCGCCGCTTCTGGTTCCGCTACAAGGCCGAGACCGGGCTGGCGGAATCCGCAGAGCACCATGTCGCGTTGATCCGCTCGATCCTCGACGGCGACGAAGAGGCGGCTGCCAAGGACGCCAAGCGACTGATGGCCCTGCTGCGTGGCCATGCCGAGGTCGCGGCCACGCGTTGACTGGGCGGCTCAAATTCCGCGCGTCACCGCGGCCGCGGTGAGGTTATTCTCCCACCCTTCACCAGCCGCGAGGATGCAGCTTCGGCCGCTCACGTCGGTTATCAGCAGGGTCCAGGACCCGCTTGCCGAAACATAAATCTCGACAATGGCGACTTGTCCGACCACTCCGTAGCCGATCTGCCTTTCCTGAAAGGCCTTCGCCAGTCCCGCGACAACGTCACTGCGACCGCCGCAGACGAGTTGCGCCTGTGCGGACAGCGTCGTCAACGCCAGCGCGCCGCCGATCGCGACCCATCGAAACGAAAATTCGTGTGCCATCTGGCACCTCCTTCGCCTTCACGTTCCGGCGAGGGAGGCACATTGGCAGCCTCAACACACCGGAGCGTTCCAGGCCGGATCCGACGTCTTCATCACGTCACTCCTTCTGGTTTCCGGTCTGTCGTATGGGAAGTTCTATCCCTTCCCTTGATTCGATATGGTGAGGTCCCAATCCAAAAACAAGCACTATTTCAGGCCCGGCCATCAAGGCATCAAGCGCGCTGCCATCCGCGGCAAGGGGGCCGCCAGCCAATAATGCAAGCGGCCTTCAGCGTTGCCGCGTAAGTCCTGCCGTGGTGACGGCGACGCGCCGAACCCCGCTCAGGCGCCTGGCAAGGCCGCCTTCATGGTTGTGCTGTCCCAGCCTTCGCCGACGGACAGGATGCAGCTCTGGCCTTTCGTATCGGAGGCCAGAACGGTCCAACTGCCTTGCTCGGAAACAAAAACCTCGAGGATCACGTTAGGATTGATCAGGCCGCGCCCGGCTACACTCTCATGGAACTTCTCGCCGAGCGCCTTGATCAGATCGGCTCGAGGTGCGCATTGTCCAGCCGCATTTGCCTGCGCGGCACCGGCTGATATCGCAAGCGACGCCAAAAACATCGTCGCCACAAGACGTCGTGTCATCTGACACCTCCTTGCGCCAGACGAGAACCCCGGCTGCTACCGGCGCTGTTTGATTGGCCTGCAAGCTATGCAGGAATACAAACTAAGACAGATGGTGCCCTGTTGGTTCCATCCATCGGAGATTCCGCAGGTAATGCTACAGCCGGAATGCAAAAGGCCCGGAGTTGAGCCGGGCCTTCTATGTCAGATTGTTGCCGCGCGCCCACACCCTAACTAAAGCGAGGACGCGCAAGCAGGAAACGTCCGGCTAGTTCATCGTCGGGATGACGAATTCGGCACCGTCCTTTATGCCGGCCCGCGCGCCCGCAGCCGAAGGCGAGGACGCGCAAGCAGGAAATCGTCCGGCTAGTTCATCGTCGGGATGACGAATTCGGCACCGTCCTTTACGCCGGACGGCCAGCGCGAGGTCACCGTCTTGGTCTTGGTGTAGAAGCGGAAGGCGTCCGGGCCATGCTGGTTGAGGTCGCCGAAGGACGATGCCTTCCAGCCGCCGAACGTGTAATAGGCGATCGGCACCGGGATCGGCACGTTGATGCCGACCATGCCGACCTGGACGCGCGAGGCAAAGTCGCGCGCCGCGTCGCCGTCGCGGGTGAAGATGGCGACGCCATTGCCCATCTCATGGTCGTTGGCGAGCTTGATGGCATTCTCATAGGTCGGCGCGCGCACCACCGAGAGCACCGGCCCGAAGATCTCTTCCTTGTAGATGCGCATGTCCGAGGTGACGTTGTCGAACAGGCAGCCACCCATGTAATAGCCGTTCTCGTAGCCCTGCATCTTGAAGCCGCGGCCGTCAACGACCAGCTTGGCGCCTTCCTTGACGCCGGTATCGACATAGCCCTTGACGCGCTCCAGAGCTTGCGCCGTCACCAGCGGGCCGAAATCGGCGGCCGAATCCGTCGACGGGCCTACCTTCAGGCTCTCGACGCGCGGGATCAGCTTTTCCATCAGCCGGTTGGCGGTGTCGTTGCCGACCGGAACCGCAACCGAGATCGCCATGCAGCGCTCGCCGGCCGAGCCATAGCCGGCGCCGATCAGCGCATCGACGGTCTGGTCCATGTCGGCGTCGGGCATGATGATCATGTGGTTCTTGGCGCCGCCGAAGCACTGCACGCGCTTGCCGGCCGCCGTGCCGCGCGAATAGATGTAGTGGGCGATCGGCGTCGAGCCGACAAAACCGATGGCCTTGATGTCGGGATCGTCGAGGATGGCGTCGACGACTTCCTTGTCGCCATTGACGACGTTGAGGATGCCGGCAGGCAGGCCGGCCTCGAGGAACAGTTCGGCGATGCGGATCGGCACGCCCGGGTCGCGCTCCGACGGCTTCAGGATGAAGGCATTACCGCAGGCGATGGCTGGGGCGATCTTCCACAGCGGGATCATCGCCGGGAAGTTGAACGGCGTGATGCCGGCGACGACGCCGAGCGGCTGGCGCATCGAATAGACGTCGATGCCGGGGCCGGCGCCATCGGTGAATTCGCCCTTCATCATATGGGGGGCGCCGATGCAGACTTCGACAACTTCGAGGCCGCGCTGGATGTCGCCCTTGGCGTCGGCGATGGTCTTGCCGTGCTCGCGCGCCAGGATGTCAGCCAGTTCGTCATAGTCGCGGGCGACGAGTTCGAGGAATTTCATCAGCACGCGCACGCGGCGCTGCGGGTTGGTGGCGGCCCATTTCGGCTGCGCCGCCTTGGCGTTCTCGACCGCCGCGCGCAGTTCCGCCTGCGAAGCCAGCGCCACCGTGCCGCGCACGGAACCGTCCATCGGCTGCATGACGTCCTGCTTGCGGCCGCTGGTGCCGGCGACACGCTTGCCGCCGATGAAATGACCGTATTCGATCATGATGTCTCTCCCTGGGTTTTGTGATGCTGCATTGTCCGCCTTTGTGGTGGCGAAGGCAACGCGAGAGAGAACGCAACCGTTGTGCGAAAAATAGATATCGATTGACGAGTGATCATCAATTCTCGCAAATGATGCTCTCGCAATATGCTACTCAAGGACGGACAGGTTGAGTTCCTTCGCGCCCCCCTCTGTCCTGCCGGACAGGATCTTCACCCTCCCCCTTGTGGGGAGGGTCGGCGAACGGTCGGAGCGAAGCGGAGATCGTTCGCCGGGGTGGGGGTCCGGCGCCACCCCCACCCCGCTCCGCTGCGCGGATCGACCCTCCCCACAAGGGGGAGGGTAAGGTGAACTGGGATGACGTTCGCATCTTCCTCGCCGTGGCGCGCGCCGGGCAGATCCTCGGCGCCGCCAAACGGCTGGAGCTCAATCACGCCACCGTCTCGCGCCGCATCGCCGCGCTCGAAGACGCACTGCGCACAAAGCTCTTTCGCCGCCTGACCACTGGCAGCGAGCTGACTCCCGCCGGCGAGCGCTTCCTCGATATTGCCGAGCGCATGGAGGGCGACATGATCGCCGCGCGCTCGACCATATCAGGCGAAGGCGACGATATCTCGGGCACGGTGCGCATCGGCGCCCCGGACGGGTTTGGCGTCGCCTTCCTGGCCAGGCGGCTCGGCGCGCTGACCGCGCTGCACCGCGAACTGACGATCCAGCTCGTGCCGGTGCCGCGCTCCTTCTCACTGTCCCGTCGCGAAGCCGACATTGCCATCACCGTCGAGCGGCCGACGGAAGGCCGGCTGGTGGCGGGAAAGCTTGTCGACTATTCGCTCGGTCTGTTCGCGTCGCGTGCCTACGCCGAAGCCAATGGCCTGCCGAAAACCGCTGCCGAACTCGGCCAGCACACCCTCATCGGCTACGTGCCCGATCTCATCGTCAGCCCTTCGCTCGACTACGCCTCTGACTTCAGCGCGGACTGGCGCACCAGCTTCGCCATCTCGTCGGCGCTCGGCCAGGCCGAAGCCGTGCGCTCGGGCGCCGGCATCGGCATCCTGCACACCTTCGTCGCCCGCTCCATGCCCGAACTGGTGCCCGTCGACGTGGTCGCACCTATCCGCCGCGCCTATTGGCTGGTCTATCACGAATCGGTCAGGCCGCTGCGCCGTGTCCAGGTCGTCGCTGGCTTCATCGCCAAGGCGGTGGAGCGGGAGAGAAGCCTTTTCCTGTAGAAGCGCCGACAAGGCCGATCGCGATCGAACGAACTCACCAACGCACAGCCCAAGTCGTGCACGCCGCCTTTTCCTTGCCACAGAACCGGACAGTATGGCATCAGGCGTGCGGCCACCGCCCACGGGGCGGACAGCCGGGTGGGGAAATTTTTCAGAAAGCTGGCGCGGATAGACATGCGAGCCGTTCTTGCCATCCTGCCGCTGCTGATCGCCTCCGCATGCGCCAATCCATGGACAAAAGTGCCGGAAGCCGAATTGCCGAAGCCGATCCGCTACGTCATGGCGCGACCCTCGCCCTTCGTCATCGGCAATTATTGCGGTCCCGGCACCCGCACCGGCGATCTGTCGGCCCGGCCGGTCGACCGCCTCGACGCGGTTTGCCGGATCCATGACGCCTGCTACATCGCCCGCCACAACCATTGCGACTGCGACGGCGCCCTCGTCGCCTCGGCCAGGGCGATCCGCGATGACAAGACAGCACCCCGCAAGATGCGCGGCGAGGCGGAACTGCTGATCGCCACCTTCGCCGCTCCCGTCTGCAAGGTGTTTCCACAGGGCTTCATGCCGCCTCGCGACCCGGCGCAACTGAGCGCAATGAAGGCCGGAGCCAACGGGTGAACGTCCGCGCATCCGTCATATCAGCCCTGTTCGGGCTCGCCGCCCTTGCCGGCTGCGCCGGTGCGGACAGCAATGCCTGCGACCTGCTGCCGGGACAGGAAGCCTGCGCGCGGCCCTCGCTGGCGGACGGCACCTCGGGGCCGCGGGTCGCGGCGGCGCAGTTCTTCGGAAATACCGGCACCAGCGACTACGAAAGGCGGTTCCTGGCGCTGCTTGCCCAAAACCAGCTCGGCGTCATGGATCGCGCCAACGGCACCGGCCCGTTCGGGCGCAACCGGCGCGACGTGCTGGATCACGACTTCCAGGCGAGCTACACGAGGCTCCAGCGACTGGCCGGGCCGGTCTCCAGCGCGCATCTGCCGCCGGCCGGCGGCAGCGGCGAGGGCCATTTTGGCGGACGCTGGCGGACATCGCGGCAGACGCTTTACATCGATGCGGCAGCGCGGCCCTCGGCGCACAAGACGTTTGATTTCTCCGGCCTGCAGGCACGCAGCACCGAGATCGTCGTGCGCCAGGCGGGCAAGCAGCCGGCCGATATCGAAGGCACCTGCGACGGTCCCCTGGCGATCCGTGAGGCCGGAGCCTCGCGCACCATTCCCGCCGGCGCGGCATTCCGCTTTCGCCTGTTGGGCGAAGACGGCACGGCCAGCCTCTTTCCAGGCGACAGCCTGAACCGGTGCACGGCAAGGATCCGTTCCAGCCTTGCCCCGGCCGGCACGCCGCTCACCATCCGGCGCGAAGAGACCGCCGACCCGGCGCTCGCCAGTTTCGACAGCCGCTACCAGCATTGCCCGGTCCCCAGCGGCGCCGGCCTCGACGCACTCGAACGCGCCTTCTATGCCAGCCGCTGGCTGTCGCAGACCTGCGCCTTGCCGATCGGCGAGCCGCGCCTGCTGCGCAAGTCGCGCGACGGCTTCAACGCCAAGGTCGAGGCGCTGATGGGCGCGCCACTGTCCGACGCCGCCATCGACAAGGGTGATCCGGACCTGCCGCTTGATTTCTCCAAGGCGCCAACGCTGAAGCTGATCTATCTCTCCTCGCTCGAGTTCAAGGCCGACTTTTCCGGCTGCATCATCGAACGGCTGATCCGCCATCATGCAGCACTTGGCACCAAGGTGCGCATCATGGTCACCGACGTGCTGGAGCGCGACAAGGACGACGCCATGCTGCGCCGGCTGGCGGCCGAGTTCCCCAATGTCGAATTGCAGGAATATCGCTGGCGCGCGGATCATGGCGCGCCGATCGACGAGCAGATCTCACAATTGCACAAGACCCATCATATCAAGATGCTGGCGACGCTGGCGCAGGATCCCGCGCGCTCGCGCGTCATCATCGGCGGCCGCAACATCCATGATGGCTTCCTGTTCCATCAGCCGATCGACCTGTCGCGCTATCCCGACCTTGAGCAATACGGCAAGACCGACGGGTTTTCGCTGAACTACTATTCGAACTGGAGCGACTTCGACATCGAGTTCACCGATAGCGCGACGGTCGATACGCTCGCCGCGCATCTGTCGACGATATGGTTGCGCGACGCCGACACCAATCTGGCGCGCCCATTCTCCATTCCGGTCCGCGGACATGGCCGCCCACCTGGTAATGCCCGGCATTTCATTTCGGTGCCCTATGAGGACGGCCATGCGCTGGAGGGCTATTTCGTCGAGCTGGTCGACGCCGCGCGGCACCATATCCAGATCGTCAATCCTTACCTCAATTTGACACCGAGCCTCGCCCAGGCCTTTGACCGGGCACTCGCCCGTGGCGTCAAGATCGACATTGTCGGCCGCATCGATCTCAAGGGCGATATCGGCGGCAAGTTCCTCACCGCGCTAAACAAGCTGTTCGTCGAGAAATATGGCGACCGCATCAATATCCGCGAGTTCAAGGCGCCTGACGTGGTGCTGCATTCCAAGATCATGATGATCGACGAGAGGCTGGTCGCCGTCTCGTCGGTCAACCTCAACAACCGCAGCTTCTTCCACGACAGCGAGAACGGCATGACGGTGCTCGATCCCGCCTTCTACCTCAGGATGAAGCCGATCTATGACGACTATCTCGCCCATTCGAACCCGGTCGCCACCAATGTGACGATCCCGTGGGCCTACCGGCTGCTGTTTGACGAGGCCTGGGTCAGACAGGCGTTCTGAAGCAATTCCAGGAAAAGTGTGAAACGGTTTTCCGTCCGGAATTGCGTCAAGACGAAGCATGCACCCAGGGCGCGCTGCCTATTTCAGGTAGCGCTCCTGCGCCAGAGCACGAGCATCGATATCAGGCACCCGGCTCGAGATGATGTCGGCCAGCACCTTGGCCGAACCGCAGGCCATGGTCCAGCCGAGCGTGCCGTGGCCGGTGTTGAGGTAGAGGTTGGAAAGCTCGGTGCGGCCGATCAGCGGCGGCCCGTCCGGCGTCATCGGCCGCAGCCCGCACCAGAACGTCGCCTCGCGCATGGCGCCGGCGCCCGGAAAGAGATCGCCGACCGAATGTTCGAGCGTACGGCGCCGCGATTCGTGCAGCCTGAGATCGAAGCCCGAAATCTCGGCCGTGCCGCCGACGCGGATGCGATCGCCAAGCCGGGTGATCGCCACCTTGTAGGTTTCGTCCATCACGGTCGACACGGGCGCGGCGGCGGCATCCTTGACCGGCACGGTGATCGAATAACCCTTGACCGGATAGACCGGGATTGATCGCTTCATCCGGCGCATGAAGCCCGCCGAGTAGCTGCCCAGCGCCATCACATAGGCGTCAGAGGTTTTGAAACCCTTGCTGGTGCTGAGGTTGGCAATGCGATTGCGGCTGCGGATGACGCGCCAGATCGTCGTGTCGTATTCGAACTTCACGCCACGCGCCACGCAGAGCTCGGCCAATTTGTCGGTGAACATCTTGCAGTCGCCGGTCTCGTCATGCGGCAGCCTCAGCCCGCCGACGAACTTCTCGCGCACGCTGGCCAAAGCCGGCTCCGCCCCGACGCAGCCGTCCTGATCGAGGATCTCGTAGGGCACGCCATATTTCTTCAGCACTTCGACATCGCCTGATGTGCCATCAAGCTGCTTTTGCGTGCGGAAAAGCTGCAAGGTGCCCTGGGTGCGCTCGTCATAGGTGATGCCGGTCGTTTCGCGCAGCGCCTTCAGCGTGTCGCGGCTATACTCGGCCAGCGGCACCATGCGCGATTTGTTGATCGCGTAACGCTCGGCGGTGCAGTTGCGCAGCATCTTGACCAGCCAGGTCCACATATGCGGATCGAAGGCCGGCCGCACCACCAGCGGGCCATGCTTCATCAGGAGCCATTTGATCGCCTTGAGCGGAATGCCGGGGCCTGCCCAGGGCGAGGCATAGCCGGGCGAGATCTCGCCGGCATTGGCGAAGCTGGTTTCCAGTGCCGGGCCTTTCTGGCGGTCGAGCACCGTCACCTCGTGGCCGGCCTCGGCAAGATAGTAGGCGGTGGTCACCCCGATGACACCACCGCCCAGCACCATGATCTTCATCGTTCACGCTCCACGGCGCCCAAACCGGGCATGCCATTCCCTGTCTGCCGGATTCTGCCGCGCCCGCCAAGGGGCTAGCCTCAAGGGCTACCCCCAAGGGGCTACCGATTGATGTAACGCCGGTGAAAGCGTGGGCCGAGACTGGCCAGGATTTCATAGCCGATGGTGCCGGCATGGCCGGCGGCATCGTCGACGCTCTGCGAAGGACCCAGCAGCTCGACCAGATCGCCCTCGCGCAGTTTGCCGGGCGACAGGGCGGAAATGTCGAGAATGACCGAATCCATCGACACACGCCCGAGGAAAGGCAGGCGCACCCCCTCGAACCAGGCCGCCGAAGCGGAACGGCGCAGCCAGCCATCGGCATAGCCGAACGAAATCGTCGCCAGGCTTAGCGGACCTTCCGCGCGATAGGCATGGCCATAGCCTATGCCGGTGCCCTTTTCGACGCGGCGCGTCTGCGCCACCTTGGCCTGCAGCCGCACGACGGGCCGCATCGGATTGGGCTCGCCAGGCGTCGGATTGATGCCATAAAGCGCCGCCCCTGGCCGGGCGAGGTCGTGGTGGTAGCGTTCCCCGAGAAAAATCCCGGAAGAATTGGCAAGCGAAGCGGGCGCCTCGGGCAGCATGGCGCGCAGCCGTTCGAAGGCCAGGCGCTGTTGTTCATTGGCCGGATTGCGCGGCTCGTCGGCGCAGGCCAGATGGCTCATCACATATCTGATATCGATGCCCTCGAACGCGCTGCTATCCCCCTCCAATGTCTCGACTTCGGCTGGCGCCAGGCCGAGCCGAGACATGCCGCTGTCGACCTGGATAGCGGCCGGAAGCCGTCGCCCGGCGCCATGCGCCGCCGCGCGCCAGGCTTTCAACTGCGCGCCACTGTTGATGACCGCGCACAGACCGGCCGCCCGCGCTTCCGGCTCGGAGCCAGGCGGCAGCCCGTTCAGCACGTAGATATCTGGTCCGGTCCCGATCGCCTTGCGCAGGTCGATGCCTTCGGCCAGCAGCGCGACGAAGAAGATGTCGCAGGCCTCCCTCATCAGCGCCGACGCCACCTGCGCGGCGCCGAGACCGTAACCATCGGCCTTGACCACGCCGGCACAGCGCACGCCGCCTAGCCGCGCCTTCAGCCGCCGGTAGTTTTCACGGATCGCGCCGAGATCGATGGTGAGGATGGCCCCGGCCGCCGCTTCGCTTACTGCGGCATCCCCGGACAGCGACCTCTTGGAGGCGTCGTTCATGGCGACCCTTCTTGTGGCGGATAGACATCAATAGGACCGCTGGGCCCGCGCGGCAACCGCAGCGGCTGAACCACGGCCGTGCCCCTCCAGCTATGGCACGAGGTGCCGGAACGCCGCCACCACGTCTTCATAGACATGACGCTTGAACGGCACGATCAGGTCGGGCAGCTCCTGCATCGGCCGCCATGCCCATTTGTCGAATTCGGCGGTGTGGCCGCCCGGTGGCGGATTGATCTGGATCTCGCTGGTATCGCCATGGAAGCGGAAGGCGAACCATTTCTGCGTCTGGCCGCGATACCGGCCCTTGAAGGCAACGCCGACAAGGTGGTCCGGCAGGTCGTAATTGATCCAGTCCGGCGCCTCGGCGAGCAGCGAGACGCTGCGCATGCCGGTCTCCTCATAGAGCTCCCGCTCCGCCGCCTGCAACGGCTCCTCACCCTTGTCGATGCCGCCTTGCGGCATCTGCCAGAGCTGCGTCGTGCCGGCAAATTCGCTGTCGGGCTCGGCGATGCGATGCCCGACCCAGACCAGACCCTCACCATTGAGGATCACCAGCCCGACGCAGGGACGGTAGGGCAGCGTTTCACGATCGATCTTGCTCGTCTTCGGCATCAGTCAGTCTTTCCGGCCATCTTCCGACGGTTAGCCTTTTTGCGGATCGATCGCCACCGCCGAAATCGGCACGATCTCGATGCCGCGCTTCTTGGCCTCCGCAATCCAGGACGAGACGGTGTCGACCGTCAGGTCGAAGGCCGAGCCGATGCCGACGGCGGTGCCTTTGGCCCGCGCGGTCGCTTCGAGACCGTCCAGTTTCTTCAGGATGGCGCCGCGATCCTGCACCGCGTCGATCGCCGTGTCGCCGGCGACGAAGGGCACGCCGTCCTTCAGCGCCAGGTCGGGCGCCAGGCTGCGCGCCGACGAGCCGTCGTCGACATAGGCGAGACCCCGTTTGCCGAGTTCGGCCATGAACGGCTCCATCGCCGCGGTGTCGGCGGAGAAGCGCGCGCCCATATAGTTCATGACACCGGTATAGTTCGTCGTCCGCGACAGCGCCCAGTGCAGGCTTTTCAGGTTCTCTTCGGCGCTCGCCGCCACCGTCAGCGTGTTGCGGCCGGGATTGACGTTGGGATAGTCGAATGGTTCGAGCGGCACCTGCATGACGATCTCGTGGCCGCCCTGCCTGGCTGCCTGCATCCAGCGGCCGATGCTGTTGCCTTGCGGCGCGAAGGCCAGCGTCACCTCCGGCGGCAGCTTGGCAATGGCCGCCTGGGTGCCGGTCTGCGATACGGCAAGTCCGCCGATGACGATCGCCACGCGGGCACCGCGCGCGCCGGACCAGGGCCGCGCATAGACATCGAACGGCCGCCGGCCATCGGCGGAGCGTATCGGCAGGGGTCCGGTGTCGCTGGCCTCGATCAGCGCCTTGTCGGGAATATGCGCGACCTTCAGGTTCTGGCCCAGGGTCGACGGATCACGGATGACAATGGTCTTGGGCGGACTATCGCCTTCCTCGGTCTGGACATGGATGATCTGCGGCCCGCCCATCTTCGCCGGCGTCTCCACCTTCTGCGCCGCTGCCGGGGCCAATGCGGGAGGCGACGCGGCGGGCTCGGCCGCCGCCGTCACTTTCGGTGTCGAAACGGCAACCTCTTGCGGCTTTCGAAATGGCTTTTCCCTGAGCGCGATTGCGGCGGAAACGCCGACCACCGCCAGCACGACCAAGGTCGCCACGATCACGCCCGCGCTGATCTTGCCGGCGGTCCGCGGTGCCCGAACGGTCTGTCCAAGCGGGCGTTCGATGTCCTTGCCGATATCAGCCAAGCCCTGTCCCCGGAGCGCACGGTTCCGAAGGCGATCCCCCTCGGGAAGACACGCGCGAATTCATCAACCCTGGCGCACCGCCGGTACCCCGTTGGCGCCGCATCTGGAGGCCCCGTCTTGCCCCCGAATCAAACTGCCGGAACCTTTCGGTCCCGGCAGCATCGCATTGCTTCGTTCAGGCAGCCAGCCTGTTGCTGGCCTTACTGGTTGAGCACGGCCTTTTCCGGATTGGGCGGGAAGGACGGATCGGTCTTCTGGCCGCGCAGCAGCTGCTCGGCGTAGATGAGCTGGAGATCGTCCTTCGGATCCGGCGGCACATAGGCGGCCGAGCCCGAGCCGGTCTTGCTCTCGTCGGCGCCCTTGATATGGCCCTTGAGGTCGGACTCGCCGCGCGTCAGGTCCCTGCCCTGCAGTTCCGGCGGCAATGGCTGGTCGACCTTGATGTCGGGCGTGATGCCCTTGCCCTGGATCGACTTGCCGGACGGCGTGTAATAGAGCGCCGTCGTCAGCCGGAGCGCGCCATTCTCGCCGAGCGGGATGATGGTCTGCACGGAACCCTTGCCGAAGGACTGCGTGCCGACCACCGTGACGCGGCGCAGATCCTGCAGCGCGCCGGCGACGATCTCGGACGCACTGGCCGAGCCGCCATTGACGAGCACGATCATCGGCTTGCCGTTGACGTCGTCGGTCTGCTTCGGCTTGGCGTCGAAGCGGGTGACGTCCTTCGGATCGCGGCCGCGCGTCGAGACGATCTCGCCGCGCTTCAGGAAGGCGTCAGACACGCTCACCGCCTGGTCGAGCAGGCCGCCCGGATTGAGGCGCAGGTCGAGCACATAGCCCTTGAGCTTGTCGTCCGGCACCTGCTTCTTGATGGTCGCGATGGCGTTCTCGAGGTCGTCATAGGTCTTTTCGGTGAAGGAGGTGATCTTCATGTAGCCGATGTCGTTCTCGACCCGGAACTTGACCGCCTTGACCTTGATGATGTCGCGCACCACCGTCAGCTCGATCGGCTTGTCGGCGCCCTGGCGCAGGATGGTGAGCTTGATCGGCGTGTTGACCAGGCCGCGCATCTTGTCGACCGCGTCATTGAGCGTCAGGCCGCGAACCTCTTCGCCGTCGATCTTGGCGATGTAGTCGCCGGCCAGCACGCCCGCCTTGGCGGCCGGCGTATCGTCGATCGGCGTTATCACCTTGACTAGGTCATTCTCCATGGTGACCTCGATGCCGAGGCCGCCGAACTCACCCTTGGTCTGCACGCGCATGTCCTGCGCCTGCTCGGCGTTCATGTAGGAGGAATGCGGGTCGAGCGAGGAAAGCATGCCGTTGATGGCGTTTTCGACCAGCGACTTGTCGTCGGGCGGCGTGACATATTGCGCCCGCACCCGCTCGAAGATGTCACCGAAGATCGCCAGTTGCTTGTAGGTCTCCGACCCCGCAGCGTTCGCCGAGGAGCCAGGAGCGCCATAGACAAGGCTCATGGCGGATGCGCCCATCAGCGCACCGGCAAACAGAAGCGACAGTTTCCGCATCATTTCACGTCCTTCCAGAAAAACGGTCCGCCCACCATGGGGCCGGATCGACGGGTTTTCCATCCTTGCGGAACTCTACATAGAGCTCCGGCGTGGCATTTCCATTCTTCGAAACCGAGGTGCTTGCCACCCGGGCCTCTCCCATCGCGCCGACCGGCTCTCCTGCGAGCACCGACTGGCCAGTCACGACGCTGATTCTGCTCATCCCCGCCAGAACGACATGATAACCGTCGCCGGCATTGAGGATCAAGAGCTGACCATAGGAGCGAAACGGCCCCGCATAAAGCACATTCCCATCCGCCGGTGCGGTAACGATGGCTCCCGATTGTGTCGCAAGCATGTCGCCAAGCATCACCGCGCCACTACCGTCATCGGCGCCGAACCGGCGCTTGATGCGGCCGGTGACCGGCAGCGCGATCTGCCCCTGCAGTGCCGAAAACGGTGCTGACGCGGTGAGCCGGTTGCCTTCAGGAACCGGCAGTGCCGCCAGCGATGCCGTCTTGTCGTCACTCGGCTGGTCGGCACTGGTTGCCTTCGCGGCATCCGCGGCCTTGCGGGTCTTGTCGGCCTGTGCCTCGAGCGACGCGATCAGGTCCTTCAGGCTGCTGGCCTTGGCCGCAAGCGCCTCGGATTTCTGCTGTTCGGCCGCCATCTGCGCCTTCGTATCGGCCTCGAGCTTCTGTTTGGCCTCCAGCAGCATGCCGAGCCGCTTCTTTTCCGCCGTCTGGTCGCCGACCGCCGCTGTCAGCCGCGCCCGTTCGGCTTCGATCGAGGCCGTCACGCGGGTCTGCTCCTTGAGGTCGGCCAGCAGGCTATCGGTCTGCTGGCGCAGCTCCGGCACCACGGCGCCGAGCAGGATGGCGCTGCGCACCGAGGACAGCGCATCCTCCGGCTTGACCAGGATCGCCGGCGGCGGATTGAGCCCCATGCGCTGCAGCGCGCCCAACACTTCGGCCAGCACGTCGCGCCGCGCCGCAAGCGAGGCGCGGATCTTCTGTTGCTGGGCTTTCAGCCCCTCCAGCTTGGCGCCGATGTCCTCGATGTCCTGGCCAAGCTTCTGCTCGGTCATCGCCGACTGTATCAGCGCGGCCGTGATCGAGGCGTGGTCCTTCTTGACCGCGGCGATATCGGCGGCGAGCTTCGCCAGCCGTTCCGACGACAGCGTTATTTCCTTGGAAACGCGTTCATATTCGGCGCGGCTCTGGTCTGGATCGGGAGCCATGTCGAGCGTGTTCTCGGCCCATGCCCCATGCAACGACAGGGCAAACGCCGCCGCCGCGATGCCGCAGCGCGCGCGCCAGGAGCCCCCTGTCGATGAGCCCGGTGTCGATTTCCAGCCTTCAGACATTCGCCATCGATTCTATCTGCGGCTTCGTTAACGAACCATCAACCATGTTAACCCATGTCGCCCAAAACTGCGCGGTGGTTCCGGAACAACGGCATGCACAAAAAGCAATCCCTCAACGCGATCTTGCGCGGCATTGGGGCGGAATTCGGTGTGACCCGGCGGCTTTCAGGACCGGTGATACGGATGGCCGGACAGGATCGTCGCCACCCTGTAGAGCTGTTCCCCCAGCATCACCCGCACCAGCTGGTGCGGCCAGGTGAGCGCACCGAACGACACCACCAGCTCAGCCTGGTCGCGCAGCGGCGGATCGTGGCCGTCGGCGCCGCCTATGGCCAGAACCAGCGCCTTGCGGCCGCCGTCGCGCAACTGTCCGATGCGGCTGGCCAAATCCTGCGAGGAAAGGCTCTTGCCGCGTTCATCGAGCAGGATCAGCGCCGTGCCCGGCTGCAGCTGCGCCTGCAACCTTGAAGCTTCGTCACGCTGGCGCTCAGCAGCGCTTTGCGCGCGGCTCTCCACGATTTCGGTGACCCCGGCGAATTCGAGGCCGACCGCGGGCCCGCTCCTGGCGAAGCGCTCGAAATAGCGGTCGGCCAACTCCCGCTCGGGGCCGGCTTTCATTCGGCCCACGGCATGAACTGAAATCTTCATCCCGCCTCTATAAGCCGTTAGAGCGTGTCACCCAAAGGCGAAATCCGATTCTGGGCAACGACGCGGAGCAGCTTAATGAAGGGTCTCTTCCTCGAGATCCGGCGCCTGCCACATCTTTTCGAGATTGTAGAATTCGCGGACCTCGGGACGGAAGACATGGACGATGATGTCGCCCGAATCGATCAGGACCCAGTCGGCGCCGGACAGCCCCTCGACGCGCGCCGAGCCGAGGCCGGCATCCTTGAGCGCCTTGAGGAGGTGATCGGCGACAGCCGAGACATGACGGTGCGATCGGCCCGATGCGACGACCATGTAGTCGCCGAGGCTCGATTTCCCCTGAATGTCGATTGAGACGATGTTTTCGGCCTTGGAGTCTTCCAGACTGGCAAGGACTGTGTTGATGGCGCGGGACACGGCGTCGTTTACGCTGAT
Organism: Mesorhizobium sp. dw_380; assembly: GCF_018588885.1. Classification (GTDB taxonomy): domain Bacteria; phylum Pseudomonadota; class Alphaproteobacteria; order Rhizobiales; family Rhizobiaceae; genus Mesorhizobium. Next base: position 218,861 of record NZ_JAFFIW010000005.1, on the reverse strand, counting down.
CCCGGCCGGCGAAGGCACGATGTCGGCCTTCTTCCGCAGTGCTGTTCTCAGTGTATTTCCTTTCGCAGCAAGAACAACCAAATCACCCCAAAAGCAGGTGACACCACTTAGATAGGCAGAGTTCCGTTGCAGTTTCAAGACGGAGCCCCAATTCAGGCGAACTCGCCCATTGTCCGGATGTTCCACGCGAGAGGCAAAAAGATCGGAACCCAGCTATCCCCCGGCGGTTATCGGCTGATCGACCAACCGGAATCCCGCCATGCCGATCGATCCGCAAAACACGCTTCTCACCGTCCAGGCAGGTCTGGCGCAGCTCAGTACGCTGATCGTCTCCTATTCCTTTTCCGCGGTCGGTGCCGTCATCCTTCTGGTGGTCGGCTACATCGTCGCCGGCCTCGCCGAACGTTCGATCTTCGCCGGCCTCGGCCATATCCATGGCTTTGACCAGACGTTGCGGCATTTCCTTTCCAAGATCGTCCGCTATGCCATCCTGATCCTCGTCGTCATCATGGTGCTCGGCCAGTTCGGCGTGCAGACCGCCTCGATCATCGCCGCGATCGGCGCCATCGGCCTTGCCATCGGCCTGGCCCTGCAAGGCACGCTGCAGAACATTGCGGCCGGCATCATGCTCTTGGCGCTGCGGCCGTTCCGCATCGGCGAATCCGTCGAGGTCGGCACCATTGCCGGCTCGATCGAGGAAATCGGCCTCTTCGCCACGAAGCTCAGGACTGCCGACGGCGTCTACATCCTGGCGCCCAATTCGACGCTGTGGAACCAGCCGGTGCGCAATTTTACCCGCAACGGCGTCCGTCGCGCCGATATCACGCTGAGCATCGGCTCGTGGAACGACATCGATCGCGCCCAGAAGGCATTGCTGGCCATCGCCGCCACTGAGCGTCGCATCAAGCGCCAGCCGGCGCCGATCGCCTTCGTTGCGGCACTGGGCGACAGCACCGTCTCGATCGCCTTGCGCTACTGGACATCATCAGCGGATTTCTTCGCCACCCAGACCGATCTCACCAAGCGCGCCAAGCAGGAATTCGATAGCGAAGGCATTTCGATCCCGCTGCCGCCGCCGGAAGCACCGGCGCCGGAAGCCCGCCGGCAATAATCAATCGGCTCGGCGCCAGTCCTGTTCATCCGGCGCATAGGCGAGTTCCACCGGCAGCGGCGCCTGCGCTGTCATCGGTGCGAAGCTGCCGGTTTCAGTGGCCGGCACAGCTTGCGTGGTGAACACCCGCAACAGCACGAACAGGCAGAAGACACAGGCAATGACGATGGCCACATAGATGAAGGCCTGCGTGCCGAAGGCGGCCGACAGCGCGGTCACGATGCCCGGTACGATGAAGCCGGCTAGCGACCAGGCAAACAGAAGCGAACTGGACAGCGCCACCATGTCGTCCTTGCCGGCACGGTCGGCGGCATGCGCGCTCGACAGCGAATAGATCGATTCCGACGCGCCGTCCCACAAGACATAAATCACCAGCAGCAACGCCAACGCACCGCCGTCGAAACCGAGCGCCAACATGCCGGCCGCCGCGGCAAGCGCGGATGCCCCGATCAGCACGTAGCGGCGATCGGTGCGGTCGGAAATCCAGCCGAACGGAAGCTGCAGGATCAGCGTGCCGAGCGGCATCACCGAAAGCAGCAGCGCCACATCGGCCTGGCTGTAGCCCTTGGCCGTGGCGTGGATCGGCGCGAAACCGGAAATCGACATCGACAGGCCGCCGACTGCCAGCATGCCGGCAACGCCGACCGGCGAAATCCGCCAGGCCCGGCGCAGCGCCACCGAGGCCGCCTGTGGCGCCGGCGGCTGCGCCAGCCGCGTCATCCCGACAGGAAGGATCGACAGGGCGGTGAAGACGATGCCGATCAACGGCGCATCCGCCGCTTTGATGTCGACCAGCGCCAGCGCCGCATAGCCGACGCCGAGCCCGGCGACATAGGCGACGTAGAAGAAGGCCATCACCCGGCCGCGTATGGCGTTGGCGATGGCGTCGTTCAGCCAGCTCTGCGCCACGATGAACAGGCCGCATATGGCAAAACCGTAGAGCGCGCGCGCCCCGATCCACGGCAAAGGATGCGGCCCAGCGCCTATTGCCGCATTGGACAATGCGATCAGCGCCGACAGCACCATGAAAGCGCGGGCATGGCCGACCCTGCGCACCAGCGGCCCGGTGAGGATGCAGCCGGCGAGGCCGCCGGCCGACAGGCCGGTGACGATCAGCCCGGCCCAGGTCGGATCGAAGCCTTCGACGCCGAGCCTGACCGGGATATAGGCGAACATCAGCCCATTGCCGATGGCGATCAGCGCCATCGACACGATGACGCTGGCAATCGCGATCAGCGGCGTGGGCGCGCTGCCCTGTTCCGGATCGACTGCGGGTTGGTGCTTGGTTTGAATTGCCATGTCCGATCAGCATCGCCGATCGGCTGGGCGAAGGCCGCTGTAAAAACGACATGGCCGCGCGGCCGAAACGCTGGTTCTTTCCTTCTCCCGTGCGAGGGCTGCTATCCCTTTGCCTTCTTGCGGATCGCGGTCGATGATAGCGACGAGCGTGGACCGTGGATGAAGGTCCAGGCCGGTGCCTTCATGCGCGCGAGCAGCGGCGCGTCGCCTTCGTCGATACGGGCATAGTCGAAGGTCTTGGCGACGACCGACGACAGGAACGACAGCGTCGCACCCGGACGGTCGATGACCGCGATCGGGAAGGTCAGCACGATCTCGCGCCAGCGCTGCCAGTGATGGAAGTCGCGCAGCGAGTCGGCGCCCATGATCCAGACGAAATCGACGCCGGGATTGCGCGCCTTGACCAGCGCCAGCGTGTCGGCGGTGTAGCGCACATGATGCGCCGCCTCGAAGGCGGTGACCTTGATCTTCGGGTTCTTGGCGATCCGTTCCGACAGCTGCAACCGCTCGGCCAGCGGCGCCAATTCCCCGGCGCTCTTCAGCGGATTGCCCGGCGTCACCATCCACCACAGCTGGTCGACCGCCAAGCGCCTGAGCGCGATTTCGGCGACCAGCGCATGGCCGGCATGCGGCGGGTTGAACGAGCCGCCGAACAGGCCGACGGCCAGGCCTTTTTCGGCATGCGGCATTTTGAGATAGCAGGAGGGGACAGGGGGCTGGGACGACGACAGCATGGTGCTAGGCGCCCCCCTCTGTCCTGCCGGACATCTCCCCCTCAAGGGGGGAGATTGGCAGCTTCATCGACGACAGAAATTCTGCAGCGCCAACAATTGGCGAAATCAAAAACAACAGCCGATCTCCCCCCTTGAGGGGGAGATGCCCGGCAGGGCAGAGGGGGGTCGGCGCGCGCAAGGCCCTCAGGCTCTGGGAACGAAAAGCGTCAAGGCCTCACCTGTCCCGACCCGCGCACGCGGTATTTGAAGGAGGTCAGCTGCTCGACGCCGACCGGGCCGCGCGCATGCATCTTGCCGGTGGCGATGCCGATCTCGGCGCCCATGCCGAACTCGCCGCCATCGGCGAACTGCGTCGAGGCATTGTGCAGCAGGATCGCCGAATCGATCTCGTTGAAGAACCGCTCCACCGCTTGCACATCCTCGGCAATGATCGCCTCGGTGTGATGCGAGGAGAACGTCTCGATGTGGTCGATCGCGCCGCTGACGCCGTCGACCAGCTTCACCGCGATGACGGCGTCGAGATATTCGGTCACCCAGTCGGCATCGGTCGCCGGCTTGGCGTCGGAAAACACTTTCAGCACCTCGGCATCGGCATGGATCTCGCAGCCGGCGGCGCGCAGCGCGTCGAGGATCGGCAGCAGATGGGTGGACGCCACCGCACGGTCGACCAGCAGCGTTTCGGCAGCGCCGCAAACGCCGGTGCGCCGCATCTTGGCGTTGACCGCGATCCTGACCGCCATATCGAGGTCTGCGGAGCGGTCGATGTAGAGATGGCAGATGCCTTCGAGATGAGCAAAGACCGGTACGCGCGCCTCGTTCTGCACCCGCCCGACGAGGCTTTTGCCGCCGCGTGGGATGATGACGTCGAGCGTGCCGTCAAGCCCCTTCAGCATCTCGCCGACGGCGGCGCGGTCGGTGGTCGGCACCAGTTGGATGGCGTCTTGCGGCAGGCCGGCGGCCTTCAGGCCTTCGACCAGGCAGGCATGGATGGCGGATGACGAATTCAGCGAATCCGAACCGCCGCGCAGGATCACCGGATTGCCAGCCTTGAGGCAGAGCGCGCCGGCATCCGCCGTCACGTTTGGTCGGCTTTCGTAGATGACGCCGACGACGCCAAGCGGCGTGCGCACACGCTCGATCCGCAGGCCGTTCGGCCGCTGCCAAGAGGCGATCACGTCGCCGACCGGATCGCCGAGCTCCGCGATCTCGCGGATGCCGTCGGCCATGGCTCGGATGCGCGCCGGATTGAGTTTCAACCGGTCCATGGAGGCTGCGGAAAGCCCTGCTTCCCCGCCATTCGAGATGTCGATGGCGTTGGCGTCGAGAATGTCCTGCTCCCGGGCGAGGATTGCCTGCGCCATGGCGACAAGTCCGGCATTCTTGGCGGCGGTGGTGGCGATGGCCAGCGGTCGGGCGGCTGCGCGGGCGCGGCGGCCGATATCGGCCATCAGCGCCACTGTGTCGTCTCCGGATTTTTCATGCAGCTTCAGCATGGCTCATCCTCCGCTCGATACCTTGTCCACAGCCAGTACCTGGTCACTGGCCCCTACCTGGTCACTGGCCCGTACTTGGTCACTGGCCCGTACTTGATCACCGGAATGACTCACCACAAGGTCGTCGCGGTGGATCATCGCCGAACGCGCCTCGTAACCGAGCACGGTTTCGATCTCGGCCGTCTTCAGGCCAGCGATCCTTACGGCATCGGCGGCATCGTAGGCAACCAGGCCGCGTGCGATCTCGCGGCCCTCGGGTGACAGGATCGCCACCGTATCGCCACGCGAAAAGTTGCCGCTGACCAGCTTGACGCCAGCCGGCAGCAGTGATTTTCCCGACGTGAGCGCACCGACGGCGCCGGCATCGACCGTCAGCCGGCCCGCCGGTTCGAGCTGGCCGGCGATCCAGGTCTTGTAGCCCTTGACCGGATTGGCGCTCGGCCGGAAGAAGGTGGCGCGCTCGCCACGTTCGATCGCCATCAGCGGCGACAGCCGCGTGCCCGATGTGATGATCATCGCAGTGCCGGCGGCGGTTGCGATCTTGCCGGCATCGAGCTTGGTGCGCATGCCGCCGCGCGACAGCTCGGATGCGGCCGCCCCCGCCATCGCCTCGATATCAGGCGTGATGCGGTCGACCACCGGAATGAATTTGGCTTGCGGGTCGCGCGCCGGCGGCGCGGTGTAGAGCCCGTCAATGTCGGAGAGCAGCACCAAAAGGTCCGCGCCCATCATCGTCGCCACACGCGCGGCCAGCCGGTCATTGTCGCCATAGCGGATTTCGGAGGTGGCGACCGTGTCGTTCTCGTTGATGACCGGCACAGCCTTCATCTTCAGGAGTGTCGAGATCGTCGCGCGGGCATTGAGGTAGCGGCGGCGCTCCTCCGTGTCACCGAGCGTCAGCAGGATCTGGCCCGATCTCAGGCTGCCCTTGCCCAGCGCATCCGACCAGGCGCCGGCCAGTGCGATCTGCCCGACGGCGGCAGCCGCCTGGCTCTCCTCGAGCTTCAGGGCACGCTTGCCGAGGCCGAGGATGGTGCGGCCAAGCGCGATGGCGCCGGACGACACGACGAGGATCTCGGCGCCGCCCTGGGCGAGCACCGCGATGTCGTCGGCGAGCGAGGCCAGCCAGTCGCGCTTCAGGCCGCTTGCGCGGTCGACGAGCAGCGCCGAGCCGATCTTGACCGTGATGCGCCGGTATTTCCTGAGCGACTGCATGGCCTTACTTTTCCCAGCGCGTCTCGACCGGGGCAGTGATCTGTGCCCGCGCTTCGGCGACGACAGCCATCAGCGCCCGCAGCACGGCCTCGACACCTTCGCCGGTGACGGCGGACAACAGCATCGGCGCGCGCCCCGAGGCGCGCTTCAGCGAGGCGACCTTCTTCTTGCGCTCATCGGCGTCGAGCGTGTCGACCTGGCTGAGTGCCACAATCTCGACCTTCTCGATCAGCCCGTTGCCATAGGCATCGAGCTCGGCGCGCACGGTCTTGTAGGCCTTGCCCGGATTTTCCTCCTGCGCCGAAACCAGATGCAGCAGCACGCGCGTGCGCTCGACATGGCCGAGGAAGCGGTCACCAATGCCGACGCCCTCATGCGCGCCTTCGATCAGGCCCGGAATATCGGCGATGACAAATTCGCGTGCATCGATGCGCGCCACGCCGAGGCCGGGATGCAGCGTCGTGAAGGGATAGTCGGCGATCTTCGGCTTGGCGGCGGTGACCGCGGCGAGAAACGTCGACTTGCCGGCATTGGGCAGCCCGACCAGCCCGGCATCGGCGATCAGCTTCAGCCGCAGCCAGATGTTGAGCTCTTCTCCCGGCAGGCCCGGATTGGCGCGGCGCGGCGCCTGGTTGGTCGAGGTCTTGAAATGCTGGTTGCCGAAGCCGCCATTGCCGCCCTTGGCGAGCAGGAAGCGCTGGCCGACCACGGTTAGGTCGCAGATCAGCGTTTCATTGTCTTCCTCGAACACCTGCGTTCCGGCCGGCACCTTCAACGTGACGTCGGCCCCCTTGGCGCCGGTCATGTTGCGACCCATGCCATGGACGCCGGTCTTGGCCTTGAAGTGCTGCTGGTAGCGATAGTCGATCAGCGTGTTCAGCCCGTTGACCGCTTCCAGCCAGACATCGCCGCCACGGCCGCCATCACCGCCATCCGGCCCACCGAACTCGATGAATTTCTCGCGCCGGAACGACACCGAACCGGCGCCCCCGTCACCGGAGCGGACATAGACCTTGGCTTGATCGAGAAATTTCATGGGACTGCAGTTTCTTTTATTGGCCTTGCGGCATTGCTCTAAACCTTGGGCCTTGCTCTAAACCAAGGCGCGGCGAAGGGCGAGGCCGTTTTGTGACGATGGCCGCATGGGGTCGGCCGGAGAGATGTCGGCATGAGGCTTGTAACCTACAACATCCAGTACGGCATCGGTCTTGATGGGCACTACGATGTCGGGCGCATCACTGACGCCGTGCGCGGTGCCGACGTCATCGCGCTGCAGGAGGTCACCCGCAACAATCCGAGGAATGGCGGGCGCGACATGGTCGCCGAGATCGGCGAGGCCCTTCCCGACCATTTCGCTGTCTATGGCAGCAATTTCGAGGCCAATATCGGCTCGCGCATCGAGAACGGCCGCGCCATCACCACGACCTTCCAGCTCGGCAATATGGTGCTGTCGAAGACGCCCATTCATTTGTCGCGCAACCTGCTTCTGCCGCGCAGCCGCAGCTTCGAGATGATGAACTTCCAGCGCGGCGCGCTGGAGGCGCTCATCGAGACGCCGCTTGGTTTCATCCGCTTCTATTCCATCCATCTCGATCACCGCAGCCCGGTCGAACGTGCCAGCCAGATCCAGTTCCTGCGCCGGCGCCTGCTGAATTATGCGCTCGAAGGCGGCGCCTTGTCCGGCGTCGCCGAGATCGGCCTGCCGGAACTGCCGCATCCCGAGGCCTTTGTGGCCATGGGCGATTTCAACATGCTGGCCGGCTCGCCCGAATATGTCGAACTCGCCGGCCGCCCGGACCACGAATTCGGCATGCCGCTGACCGCCGACTTCGCCGTCGATGCTGCCGTGCGCCTCGATGTCGCCGGCGACGATCTCATCAGTTGGGTCGATCCCAAGGACCCAACCAGCGCCAGCCGCCACAAGCGCATCGACTATATCTTCACCAGCGCGTCGCTTGCCCGCTCGCTGAAGCGCCTGTGGGTAGACCGGCAAGCAACTGGTTCGGACCACCTGCCGGTCTGGGCCGAACTGGGCTGATGGCCATTCATCCGGCAGCGTTTTCGCGTTCGACGATCGCCATCATGATCGCATCGCGGTATTCCCCGTCGATACAGACGGCGTCGAGCTGCACGCCCTCCCTGACAAACCCGACCTTGTCGTAGAGGGAGATGGCGCGCGCATTGTCGGAATGCACGGAAAGCTCGACGCGGACAAAGCCGGCCTTGCGCGCCTGCGCCAAGGTCGCATTGATCAGCCGCAGTCCCAGGCCATGCCCCCGATAAGAGGGAATGATCCCCATCCCCAGGGTGCCGCGATGAGCATGTATGAGCCGGTCATGGCGTGAGATGTCGCACCAGCCGACGACCTCGCCGCGAACAACGGCAACGACCCCTGGATCGCCTCTGCCGATACGATCCATCGCGAAACTGCGGGTTTGATCCAGCGGTGGCGCCTCGAGGAAGGACAGGTACTTTCGCTCACGCGCTACGACGTCGAGAGCCCGGTGAAAGCTTTCAACGTCCCCGGGCGTCATCGGCGCGATCGCGACCGTTTCAATATCGCTGCTGTCGACCATTGGCTTGACCGGCGTCATCCATCAAAAGTGAACCCAGTTCCGCAGGCTGGTCCACGTCTTCCTGTCGAGCCGGTAGCGCTCGACCGGTACCTGGCCGGCGACGATCGAGTTCAGCATGCCCTGGCCGGCATACTGGAAGCCGCATTTGTGGATGACCCGGCGCGAGGCCGGATTGATGACCCGCGTCGAGGCATGCAGCACCTGGACCGACGTCTTCTGGAAGGCGAGGTCGACCAGCGCGTGGGCGGCTTCCGTCGCATAGCCGCGCTTCCAGTAAGGCTCGCCGATCCAGTAGCCCAGCTCCAGCCCGCGATCGGTGGTGTTCAAGCCCGCGCAGCCGACGAAAGTGTCGGTGCCGGCCAGCGTCAGCGCATAGGCGACGCCAGCGCGGCGCGACTTGGCCATGGCGAGGAAGGCGCGTGCCTCGGCCTCGCCATAGGGGTGCGGCATGCGCGCCAGCATTTCTGCGACGTGGCGGTTGTCGGCAAGCTCGGCCAGCTGCGCGATATCGCCTTCGTGCGGCGCCCGCATCACCAGCCGCTCGGTGATCAGCACCGGACAGTCTATCGCGTAACTTTCGTCTTCTGAGTCTTCCGCTTCGGCAACCATTTCAAAGTCCTCCAGGCACAAGAAAAAGGGGAGATGGAAACCCATCTCCCCTGATCCATTTCCTGGTTTTGCCAGACACCGGTTCCCGAGATGGGCGCCGGTGTTCTAGTGCGGAACCGGCTACTCCGCGGCTTTGGTAATCGGGTTGACCGATACGTAGGTTCGGCCGTTGGCTTTCTTGTTGAACATCACGGCGCCGGCTTCGAGCGCAAAAAGGGTATGGTCCGTGCCAATGCCGACATTGACGCCGGGATGCCACGTGGTGCCGCGTTGACGAATGATGATGTTGCCCGGGATGACGGCTTCGCCGCCGAACTTCTTCACGCCCAGACGCTTGGAATGCGAGTCGCGACCGTTGCGCGACGAGCCGCCAGCTTTCTTGTGTGCCATCTAACTAACTCCGTTGCGCCGCAAGGCGCCTAAAAGGCCTTATGAACGCGTTCGCGTTCCGTTTCAAGTCCGATCCGGCTGATGTTTCGCCAGAAAATTACTTCTTCGCCAGTTCCTTGGCCTGCTCGCGCCAGTCCTTGATCTGGTCGGCGCTGAACGGCATGTGCTCGTCGATCTTGGCGACATCCTTGTCGGTCAGCTTGGCCAGCTGCGCGAAGGTGATGATGCCCTGCTCGGCGAGATCCTTGGCGGCGACCGGGCCGATGCCCTTGATCACGGTCAGGTCGTCAGGCTCGCCCTTCGGCGCCTTGAACAGCGGCGCTGCCGTGGTCTCGGCTGCCTTGGCTTCCTTCTTCGGCGCGGCCGCGGGGGCTGCTTCCGCCTTGGCTTCAGCCTTGGCGGCGGCCTTCTTGGCGGGCTTGGCGCCACCCAGCAGGATCTCGGAGATCCGCACGGTGGTCAAAAGCTGGCGGTGGCCGATCTTGCGGCGCGAATTCTGGCGGCGGCGCTTCTTGAAAGCGATGACCGTGCGGTTCTTGCCCTGCTCGACGACTTCGGCGGTAACCACCGCACCATCGACGAACGGCGCGCCGAACGTGACATTCTCGCCCTCGCCATGCGCGAGCACGTGGCCGATCTCGACGATATCGCCGACATTGGCTTCGACTTTTTCGATCTTCAGGAGATCGTTGGCGGCAACGCGATACTGCTTGCCGCCCGTTTTGATGACTGCGAACATTTTTTGCCTTTCGCTGTTCGGTCGGCCTTGATGAACCGCCTCTGGCGGTTCGGCCGTCTTTTTGTCAGTCTGCGGGTTCAAAAAACAAGCGGCGCGGAAGAACCCTCCACGCCGATTGCGCGCTGTCCCTAACCGAAGGTTGAGTGGGAGTCAAGGCAAACAGGCCGATTCCTTGGCCCGGCGGACTGGCTGGTATCACCTGTCCAGGACGGGATGATCTCGATCCGGGCTGGACCCGGAGAGCAAGCTGAACTTCCCGGCGGATTTGGCCTTGTAACCTGCCCGTTCAGCCGTTATCTAGTGCGCCGCGCCGGCAACGGCCGACCATGACCGCGGAGAGGTGGCAGAGTGGTCGAATGCACCGCACTCGAAATGCGGCATGGGTGCAAGCCCATCGGGGGTTCGAATCCCTCCCTCTCCGCCATATAGCTTCCATAAAAATCCTTTCCTTTCAAAAGCTTCCTTGTTGCACTTGACCAGCACGAAGCGAAACATATCTTAGACTGTGTAACAAACTGTGTAACATTAGAGAAAGATAATGCGACGTTCCGCAGCGCCAAAGCCGCATAAACGTGAAGGCATCTGGTATCTCGTCCGCAGGGTGCCGAAGGAATTCGCGGCGTTTGATCGCCGCTGCCTAGTACGCATTTCCACGGGCGTCGCCGTGGCTGACGATCCCCGCGGTGTACGGGCGCGAGATGCAGTGCAAAGCCTCGGCGCGGGGCTGGAGGCGTATTGGCGTAGACTGCGGGAAGGCCAATCCGCCGAGGCGGGGCTGCGTTTCGAAGCCGCGAGGAAGCGCGCGCGGTCATTTGGATTGGCCTATCGCACTAACGAGGAACTAGCAGCGGGGCCGCTCGACGAACTCATGGCCCGTATCAAGCTGCTCCTCGACAAAAAATCGATCGAGGACGCGCAGGACGTCTCGGCCGTCATGGGTGGGGAGAAGCGGCCAGCGGTCCGCCTGAGCGGTCTTATCAAGGAATTCGAGACGATCGAGCAACAGAACTTGCTGGCCATGTCGCCCAACCAAATCAAGAAATGGCGTAACCCCAAAAAGCGCGCAGTTGCCAATCTGGTTGGAGTCATTGGCGACAAGGAGATCGCAAGCCTCACTCGGGACGACGCAATCGCGTTCCGCGAGTGGTGGCAAAAGCGGATCGTTGAGGATGGACTTGATATCGGTACGGCCAACAAGGACATCGGCCATGTTTCGAAAATGCTGCGCGTCGTCGATCTGACTCACCAGCTCAAGCTGGAGCCGGTTTTTCGAAACCTGCGTCTTTCCGGCGCCGTCCCCGGGCAACGCGCTGCGTTCACAGCGGAGTTCATTCAGGAGAAGATACTCGCTGAAGGCGCGCTCGACGGACTCAATGACGAAGCCCGCCATCTAATCTATGTGATTGCCGATACCGGACTCAGGCTTTCTGAAGCGGCAAACCTCACCACCGAAACAATCCACCTCGATCGAGAAATCCCGCATGTGCGGGTGCGCCCCAATGGCCGTCGCTTGAAGACCGGTCATTCAGCCCGTGACATTCCCTTGGTTGGCGGCGCACTTGCAGCCATCAAGCTCCATCCGGACGGCTTTCCTCGTTATCGCGACAAGGCCGCGTCACTTTCAGCGCTCGTCAACAAGGTGCTCGCCAGCAAGGAACTTCTGCCGACTTCCGAGCATAGTCTTTATAGCCTGCGACACACTTTCGAGGACCGGCTGACGGCAGTTGAGGCGCCGGAGAAGGTAATTGCTTCTCTGATGGGCCACAAATGGATCCGGCCCAAATACGGCGCGGGACCTTCGTTAGCGCAAAAGCGCGAGTGGCTCCAAAAAATCGCTTTTACCCCGCCCGGGCGAATGTGATTGCGGCGCCATCCAGGCCTTGAGAACCAACCTCACGGCTCCAGCTGTCCGAGCCATTTAGGTTGAGCGTGGCCAGCACGCGCTGCGCTCGCTCGCGATTTCCGAGCTTCCGCCGCATTTGTTCGACCTCGTATTCCAGCCTTTCGAAGGTCGGTATATAGGCATCTCCATGCCGGATGACCAAGTAGGCGGCAACAGCTAGACACCATTCTAGCTCCGTGGCCGATGGATCGGAAAAAGGGGCGACGCCATACCAAGACGAGCAACGCCTCTCGAGGGCTTCCGAACTAGGCAAACGGCCAGCATGTGGCATGGGAAAGAAACCTATGCCTGATCGACGAACCTAAAGTGCTCACGAAGCTTGACCGGTACGCGGGCCATCGGAGGGTTCTGCCTAAAACCGCCAAAAATTTTGAAACACCCATTCATCCGGCTCGAATTCAAAGGGATCGGCGATTTTTGGGTTATGGCTTGCAAGCATAGTTCAGCCCAGACAAGAACGCCTGATATCTTGTCGTGCACTGTCACCCTGCCAAATATGGTGCCGGCGACAACGGCAGTTTGGCGAGCAGAAGAATTCCCGAGACTGAGACGTTCTACGGCTTGGCCCATGTTCGCGCTCCTCCTCGATTGGAGACAGGATGGGCCATATGGAAGCGAATAAAAGGAGGTTGGTGACGAGTCTCGGTAGTGGAGTAGAAACGGGTGGAAAAGCTTGCGCTATTCGCCATCGGCGCCGCTAAACGCATTTGAGAGAAGGGGCAGCGATCGCCAAGAGATGACGTCCGATCGCAAGCCGGCTAGAAATGCGACAGTGACGCGCCTTTTTTGGCACGACCTTAGCACCCGATCGGGCCTCAGCTGGTCGTCGTTGCGCAGCCGATCGGGTGCGATTTTTATAAAGCTCTCTTGGCTTTAGCTTTGAGAGCCCGTCATCGAGACAAATGCAAGGGAACGGTCCGCCCCCTGGGGACATTCGACATGCCGTGGCAGCTTCCTATGGTGAGCCAGCGCATTCCGATACACGTTTTCCGCGCTCTACCGTTGCTCCAGCACCTGTGCTGAGGCTGAGCGCTTGATCAGGACCCGACCGCTGCTGTTGCGGGATGGTGACTGGGTTGAGGTCGCGAAGACCTTGACCGCGGGTACGTTGTTCATCCCGATGAGCGCTGAGCCGAGAAGCAGCCAAGAACGCTTCCCGTAATCGAATCCTACGGGAACCGCGAAACCAGCGTCCAAAGGACGCAATTCTCCGACGTCGTTCACTCAAGCTCATCTCGCAACTTGAACGCTTGTATGAAGCCGCTGCATGTGCGCCGGTGGACCGGATTGCTGCTATCCAAACCACGTGCTCAGTTTCGCCCCGTAATAACTCTACCGTCCGAAACGGCTTTCGCGCGTCAGGTCCACCCCACATGAAAGTTCCGCGAGCAGCACGGACGGAGAGGCCGGTCACAACTCCTTCGCGTGCTCTTTTACTACCGAATCAAGTGCCAAATGGAGAGGCACTGCCTTAGAGAACAGGAAGCCCTGCGCGGTTCTGCAGCCAAGCTGGTACAGAGTTTGCCGATCTGCCTCTGTTTCAACGCCCTCGGCCATGACCTCGATCCCGAGCGTCCTACCAAGATCAATCACCGCTTTGACAAGCAGCCGATTCTCCCGGGACTTGGCTAAGCCGCGAACGAAGCCCTGATCTATTTTCACCTTCCTGATCCGACTGTCCTTGAGCGATGCCAACGTCGAAAAACCGGTGCCGAAGTCATCGAGCGCGATAGAAATGCCAGCATGTGAAAGCCGGGCGAGCTTTTCATCCACTCTGTCCGGATCCACTGGGGCTTCTTCGGTAATCTCGATGTCGAACATCGTTGCAGGGAGGTCTTTTGCCGCCAGACCATTAAGAATCATCTCGTCAATATCGCCAGCTTCCAACTCGCACGGTGAAACATTCATCGCCACACGAACATCACGACGGTCAGCTTTGACCAAGCCCTCGATAAGAGCGCAACAGTCGGCGAATACCGTTTGAGTTAGCAGCTGAAGCATTCCAGTTTCGCGTGCCGCTGTCATGATCTCGGGCGGAGAAATGGGACCGTGAAGCGGGTGAGACCATCTTAGCAAGGCTTCAAAACTGACGACGGCTTCAGTTTCGAGTCTTACGATTGGCTGAAACCAAGCGACCAAGCTTCTCATCGTTATCGCCGAATGAAGATCGCGTTCGATTGACTGGCGGCGTTGCAACTCCCGGGCTAGCTCGGCATCGAACAGACAAAATTCATTCCTGCCGCGGCGCTTAGCTGTGTAAAGGGCGATGTCGGCCCGCAACAACATTTCCGTTAGTCCGGGGTTTTCAGCCAAGTAGATTCCTATAGACGCTCCAATGCGGACTGATGCGATCCCAGGATAGGGGCGAGCAAGCTTGGCTATGAGATTGGACGCGAGATTGGTGGGAGAAGGAGAATTCTTTCGCGAAGAAAAAACCAGCACGAATTCATCCCCACCGATGCGGGCGAGCGTTGAGCCCTCCGGTGCTTCTTCCTCTATTCGGCGGGCGATCCTGGCAAGCAGCTCGTCACCCGTTCTGTGACCGTAGGTATCGTTGACAGATTTGAACCCGTCCAGATCAATCAGCATGGCCACAAAGGGTCCATCGGTGTTCTCAAACTGATCGATTGCATGTTCGAGGCCCCGCCTGTTGAGGAGCGCGGTAAGATGGTCCTCCCTGGAATTGCGCTCCATTTCCGCGGCAAGCCGCTCGGCTTGATGTCTCAGGCGGCTCGCGTCACGGAAGCGCGCTTGTCCAACGAACGAGGATCGAACCAGGCCGCCCTCGAAAAGCAGGACGGCAAAAGCCAGAATGTAGTTTTCCGGGGCTCCCTTCGTCAGCAAACATGCGGCGGCAATGAGGAGTGGCGGTGTGATGAAGCATATCGCTGCCGCAGCATATGAGCTGCCGTACGTGACCGCGCCAGCTGAAATGCCCGCCAGAATTATTAGATGCAGCGATGCTTGAGACGTCGTGTATCCAGCCGTTAGGACGGCAAGGAATGACCAGGTGAATCCCGCCAGAAGAGCAAGCCTGCCAAACCAGCGAAGCCGCAGCCAAACCCGTGTCAGATCATCCTGGACTCCGGGTTCCTTCAGCTGATGACGGGCGAGTGCAAGGCGGGCGGCATTTATCGCATTAACGACCGAAAACCAGGCCGCGCCAGCAAGACCGTTCCCGGAAAGGGCCTGCACGGTCAAAATCAGCCCGGACAGCACAATGCTTATCGGCATTGAGACGAAAAGGCCTGCCCTCAGATCAGCGAGCTGGTCCTGAAGGATTCTCGCCTCCAGCGGATCTTCTTTTTCCAAGGCTGGACGGGTCAGCTTGCTTACTCCTGCTTGTCCGCAGCCTATGCAGCCCCCCTGAAGGACGGGTTAATTCTTCAATCGGAGATCAGCGTCGGGGAGCAGGATTACTCCGGTGCATCATGCACTCTCTCCCATCGCTCGCCCAGCACGCGCAAAAATGCGACTGCTGGTGCAGTATCACCGCTGGAGCTCCGCCGAAATCCCATGCCGGACAAGGGGAACATGTTGGGCAAAGCGAAGCCCCAGATGCCTTGCAAGCCGTGCCGCCAGGTGGTCTCTGGAGTAGAGTCCAACCAATATGTTCGTTGCATGGTAGAGCGGCGACGCCGACAGGCGCAGCCGCCTTTCGTATATATGCAGCATGTCGGGGTCGCCAACATTGCGGCCGTCGCGGCACGCAGTCATGATTCCACGGGCGAGTTGCTTCTGGCTGCTGAGACCGATGTTGAACCCGTGAGCGGTCACCGGGTGCATGCCGATGGCAGCGTCGCCGATGAGTGCGGCGCTCGGCGCCCGGAATTTGTGCGCCCAGGTCGTGACCAGCGGATAGGTGTGGCGCTTGCTTGCCAAGGTCATTTTTCCAAGGCGCCCTCGACACCGTTTCGTCAACTCCGACAGGAACAAATCATCATCGAAGGCAAGCAGTCTATAGGCCTCGTTTGAGCGCAATGTGAGCAGCAGCGACGACATGCCCTCCGCTAGGGGCAATATCGCTATCGTCTGATGGTGATCGAACCATTCGATGGCGATCTGGTGGTGGGCGCGCTCGTGCCTCACTCGGCAAATCAGCATCGAGTGGCCAAGCCGGTTGATATCGGCGCCGATGCCTAGCAGATCACGCGTGGCGGACAAACGCGAATCCGCGGCAACAACCAGCCGAGCAGTTAAACGCGCGCCATTAGAGAGCGTTACGACTGCTCCTTCTTGGCTGTTTGTTGCATCGACGACCGAGTGGCCGCACAACAGCCGGGCGCGATCCTGCAAGCGGACGATTTTGAACAGCGCCTCGCGGATCCGGCAATTTGGAACCAAAACCCCCAGCGGTTCTCCAGAGTTGCTGGGAGGATCGAAACGAAGAGCGAATGCGCTCGAGCCGTTGAGCACGCGCGCGCCTTGAAGTGCTGATTTGTCCGAAGCCGGAATGACATCCCAGGCGCCGAGCTCGCGAAGGGTTCTGATCGAAGCGTTGGTCAGCGCGATTTCGCGACCATCGAAAGCCGGATTCGCCAGACTATCGAATGTGTTCTGTTCAACAACTGCCACCTTGAGTTCGCTTTGGGCAAGCGACGCAGCGAACGAAAGGCCGACCGGGCCGGCTCCAACGACAACGATGTCAAAATTATCGTCAGAGCCCATCAGCGTGCCGCCATCCGGTCGCCTATCCTCGTGTAACGGTGAAACTGAGCCGAGTGACATGAGCTCCGTGCCCGCCGCATTGCCTAAAGGCGCTGGGCCGGGAGATTCGCATCGATCGGCAACGAAGCACTCAAAGCGCTCAGAGGTGGATGCGGCTAACCGATCCCGCCCTTTCGCCGCGCAGCCGCGCAGATCGCCGCCAGCAAGCGAGACACTCGCGACGCTGGTCAGCGACGGCCGCGCCGCATCGATCGCCACATTCCACCTGGAACCCTTGCGCATACTACTCACGCTCCACGACGTCGAAGCGGGCTCTCTTGCGAGGGTGAGGGTATCGAACGTAGCGCTCTCTCTCGTCATCCCAGCCAAGGTAGCGGAAACTTTTATCCACGACCGCGCATATCTCATCAAGAACCTGCTGCATGGCTTCGATGTCGATGTCCTTGCAATTCAGTCGCCGATAGAGCAAAGCCCACGCGGCGACATAGTCGTCGAAATAGCGCGCGTCACTCGAACCAATGATCAACTTCGGACGGTTGATCGATCTCGAAAACGCACGTCCCAACCCCGATGATGCTCCGCAGCACGTTGACATCACGAGGATCTTCGGCGCTGGATGCGAGCCCTGGAACATTTTTACGAAGTCAGCCCAAAGAAGGCCACTTCGCCCACTGGACGAAGCGATCCCGTCACCATTGCCGTGCCCGGCGATGTGAAGCACGTCGCACTCCGCCTCCATCGCTCGTACTACAGCCTCACCAAATTTCGTTCGGTTCAACGCCATGTGGAGCTCCGCGCGGATGTTGACAGCCTTTAACAAGTGCTGCACGATCGGTCCCTCTTGCCTGTCGGCGAAGTAGTCATTTGCATTGTGGCAGTCGATGATGTGTACGGTGTTCATGGTACTCCAGCCGCTTGTTCGTTCATCGTCGTGACGAGCGGACACCACGCGCGCGGAACCGCGTGACGTGCGCTGGGTTCCGGTACCGTCGCATAGCCTCAAGGCGCGGGCCGGGAATCGGGATGGATCGGCAACGACGCACACAACCCATCAAAGGCGAAAGCTGTTGATCGGCCCCCCTGTCCGCGCAGCCACGCGGATGGTCAGCCAGCAAGCGAGATACACACGACGCCGGTCAGCTAATGGCTGCGCCGTAAGCACAAGGCATGGCCGACCACACGACAGAAAACCCAGAACCGTGAAGGTGCTGATAATGACGACCAATCTTTCCGTAAGTCATGCATTTCTCCGTCGAAGACTGGTCAATAGACCACACCGATGAGTATGACCCTGATCTGGATCAGCCAGACATGACCAATCGGCACTGGCGGTTCACGGTCAGGTGATCGACCGTGACGTTCCACTTTGGAACCCGTGCGCACATTGCCAAGCTCTCGTCCGGCCACGCGAGGTACTCTCGTGGCATCAGCCGCCTCATACTGGGTGCAATGGTAGGCAGTCCTTCGCACGACAGAGGCTTTTCACAAATGTAGTGTGCAGCTTAGGTCAAGATGGTCATGGAGCATGGAGCATGGACAGCTTGTTCCCGACCGAGCCGGCTCGACTGACGAGCGCGATCCGCGCATCTTATGCACAGCGGATTGAAATCAGCGTTCCGGTTTGTCGTCCCGATCAATTAGTATCCGCTCGGCGGCTCCGTCGAGATCTTCGTATTGACCGCTTCGCAATGCCCAGACGAAGCCGGACACACCCAGTGCACCCAGAAAAAGGGCCACTGGTATGAGATAGAGCAACGTCGTCACGAGGATTATGCCGAATAGCTGACTGCGGAGCGTCCGACTTTTTGAATAACTTGCAGCGTCGCATTCGCCCCGAAGCCGTGCAAGCGCAATGCGTTTCCAATAACAAGCACCGATGAGGCAGACATGGCAATCGCCGCTAACAAAGGCGTGGCGTGGCCCAGGATGGCGATCGGCACGGCGACGGCATTGTAGACGATCGCAATCGCGATGTTCTGGCGGATCAGGTGTCCCGCCTTGCGCGAGACGTCCAGCGCGAGAGGCACTGCCAGAAGGCTTTCGCGCAGGAATACGAAGTCGGCGGCATTGCGGCCAATGTCGGCGGCGGTGGCCGGAGCGATCGAGACATGCGCCGCGCTCAGCGCCGGCGTGTCGTTGAGGCCGTCGCCAACCATCAGAACCTTGTGTCCGTCTTTCGCCAGGGTCTCGATGCGCTCGACCTTGCCCGACGGCAGCAGGCACGGAACGAAGTCGTCGACACCCAGCATTCTTGCAACTTCGCCGCAGGCACCTGCGGTATCGCCCGACAGCATTTGCATCGACACCCCAGTATCGTTCAATCGCTTGATCGCCGCCGCCGCGTCGGCGCGCAGCGCATCCTCGAAATCGAAGGTCGCGACAATGATCCCGTCTTTCGTCAGAACCGTTCCGCCATGGCCATGTTTGCCTTCGCCGCCGGTCCGGGCCTTCCATCCAGCCCATCCGCGTCGACCCAGCCGCCAGGTG
This sequence comes from Mesorhizobium sp. dw_380, assembly GCF_018588885.1. Lineage (GTDB taxonomy): Bacteria > Pseudomonadota > Alphaproteobacteria > Rhizobiales > Rhizobiaceae > Mesorhizobium. The sequence goes on along the minus strand of NZ_JAFFIW010000005.1, from coordinate 199,637 downwards.
CTTCCGGCGTCAGTGGCTTCGATGCCGAACCCTGGATGCTCGGTGACGGCATCGAATTTGTGCTGCCCGTCAAGAGCGGCAAAGCCGGCTATGGCCTTTGAAAACGGGTGACGCGAGTGCGCGGCCATGTCTGCCGCGATTGCCAGCATGGCCGGATCGATCGACGATGCATTGAGGAGCCGGGGTTGTCCGAGCGTGAGCGTTCCGGTCTTGTCGAACACTGCGTTATCAATCGTCGCCAGGCGCTCCATGGCCGAACCGTCCTTGACCATGATGCCGTTCTCGAACAGACGCCGCGCGGCGACCACCTGAACGATCGGTACGGCGAGGCCGAGCGCGCACGGGCAGGTGATGATCAGAACGGCAATGGCGATGGTTATCGCCCTATGCCAGTCGCCGGTCACCGCCATCCAGCCAAGGAACGTCGCGAAGGCTGTGAGATGAACCACCGGGGCATAGAGCGCTGAAACGCGATCGGCGATCCGGCGATAATGCGCGCGGCCGCCCTCTGCGGCTTCCATGAGCCGAACCATTTCCGCCAGAAACGAATCTTTCGCGGCGGCTGTCGCCTCAATCGTCAGCGGGCCGGTTAGGTTGAGGACACCAGCCTGCACGGCTTCGCCTGCTGCAACGCTTCGAGGCGTGCTCTCGCCCGAGACAAGCGAACAGTCCAGATCCGATGCCCCTTGAATGATTTTGCCGTCGACGGGTATCCTTTCGCCGGCAGCAATCAGCAGCTGCATCCCTGGTTCGATCTCGCCAACCGGCAGATAGTCGCGTGCGCCGTCGCCGCGCAGCACCATGGCGCCACGTGCGGCCAACTGGGACAGGCCTTTCACGGCGATCCGGGCACGTTCGCGCATCACGTGATCCAACGTGCGGCCGATCAACAGGAAGAACAGCAGCGACACCGATGCATCGAAATAAGCATGGTCGCCATGGTTGATCGTCTCATAGAGGCTCATGGCGTAGGCAAGCGACACCCCGACCGCGATCGGCACGTCCATGTTCATGCGGCCGTGGCGCAACGCATTCCAGGCCGAGCGGAAGAAGATGCCGCCGGCGAAGGCGAGTGCAGGGATGGCGATAAGCGCAGAGACCCAGTGGAACAGGTCGCGGGTAGCGCCTTCGGCACCGGACCAGACAGAGACCGAAAGCAGCATGATATTGCCCGCCGCGAACCCGGCAACCGCGACGGCGCGGATCAACTCCGAAAGCGTCCTGTCCTTTTCATCAATCTCGGGGGCGAAGAGATGCGCCTGGTAGCCGAGCCGTCCAAGCGCGGCGACGAACGGTGGAACCTCGTCGCCACGCCAGCGGACCGAGACCCGTTTCGTCGACAGGTTGACGCGGGCGCTCTCGACGCGATCGAGCGTTCCCAACGCCGTCTCGATCGTCTGGATACAAGCTGCGCAATGAACGCTCGGCACCGAAAGATCGGTTTGGCGGAGATCATCGCCAAGCGATCGGCTCGCCAGCCTGATCTCCTGACTAGACGGCAGGACCGACGTGGTGCTGCCCAGATCAAGCGCCATTTCGGCGCCCGGTGCACAACAACTCATTGCAGCGCTCCATGGGAAATCATGATCCTGCGGACGTCGCGATACGGTTTATCCAGACCGGCGTCGGCGTCGACTTCGACAATCCAGACGCCGTCCTTCGGCATGTGCTGGGCTGCGAATTCCTGGCCCGAGGCGGGTGCGAGGGTGACCGACTTGTCCTCCTTCTCGTACGCGGGATGGCGAAACAGCACCTTGACGCCGTGCAGGGGAACCGGCTTGCCAGCGGCATCGGTGAGGCTGTAGCGGACTTCACCCCATGCGATGGTCAGCTTGCCGGTCCAGCCAAGGGCTGCCTGTGCCCGTCCTTCCGTGGCCTTCTTGTTGAATTGCTGGCTCGCCACATAGGTGTTTTCGACGACGAGGCCAGTCCAGCTTGTGCTGGCGAGCGTCGCCATGGTCAAATTGACCGCGATGATCACGCCGAAAAAGGCGAGGATGATGGCCAGCATGTGCCTGCCGGTAAATTCACGAGGCTTTTGTACATTGGCAGTCATCTGGGGGCCTCCGGCGCGTTGAAGGTGGCGGTGTACTCGTTCGATTCGAAGCTGGCTCTGTCCTCGACGCGGAACTTGAAAGTCTGCGCCGGCGCGCGGATCTGGCCCGCGGGCTGGCGCACGAAGACTTTCAGCATTTTCAGGCGGTCGGGTTCGACCGGAATGGCGAATGAGCGGCCTGCCGGGATATCTTCGCCGACCACGCTCATGTCAGCTCCATCCAGGCCTTGGATCGTGACGACGAGCGTCCGCGGCTCCGGGATCATGTTGAGCAGCTTGACGGTATAGCCATTGCGGATGGAGCCGTCGGACAGCGTGACGAACTGAGGATTGCGATCATGCAACACGTTTAGTTCGAGCCGGTCGCGCGTCAGCAGGGAATAGAGCAGGCCGAGGCCGATCAGCGACCACAAGCCCATGTAGACGTAGGTGCGCGGCCGAAAGATCTTGCGGATGTGGAAATGCGCTACCTTGTCGGAGAACAGGCCATCAGCGGTCCTGACCAGCGACGGGTTGACTGAACTGGAGCCGCCCGCGGTTGCCAGCATCATATTGGTGTTGTAGTCGGAGAGCGTCGCGTAGGAGATCAGCCCGCGCTCCTTGCCGAGCTTGTCCATGACGCCGTCACAGGCGTCGATGCAGAGCGCGCAGGTGATGCATTCGAGCTGCTGGCCATCGCGAATGTCGATCCCCATCGGGCAGACCGCGACGCAGGCATTGCAGTCGACGCAGTCGCCGACGGACTGCCCTGCAGCTTGCACCTTCTTCGCATGGCGAGAACGCGGTTCGCCGCGCCAGTCATTGTAGGTGACGGTGAGCGAACTTTCGTCGAGCATGGCCGCCTGGATGCGCGGCCATGGGCACATATAGGTGCAGACCTGTTCTCGCATCAGCCCGCCGAACGTGTAGGTGGTCGCCGTCAGGACGGCGACGGTGATGTAGGCGACGGGCGCCGCGGTGCCGGTGAAGAGTTCGCCGACCAGCGTCGGCGCATCGGCAAAATAGAAGATCCAGGCGCCGCCAGTCGCCGCGCCTATGACGAGCCAGATGGTGTGCTTGAACACGCGCAGCATGAGCTTGCGCGCGGTCCAGGGACCTGCATCGAGCTTCATGCGGGCGTTACGGTCCCCCTCGATCGCACGTTCGACGACGAGGAACAGATCGACCCACACCGTCTGAGGGCATGCATAGCCGCACCAGGCACGGCCGACAGTCGAGGTGATCAGGAAAAGACCGACGCCCGCCATGACCAGGAGGCCGGCCACATAGAAGAATTCCTGGGGCCATATCTCGATGAAGAAGAAGTAGAAGCGCCGGTTCGCGAGATCGAGCAGGACTGCCTGGTCCGGGGCAAATGGACCGCGAGCCCAAGGCAGCCACGCAGCCAGGTAATAGATGCCAAGTGTGATCGTCATCACCAGCCATTTGAAGCGACGAAAGTTGCCCGAGGCGCGCTTCGGAAAGATCTTTTGACGCGCGGCATAAAGCGGCTTGCGGGTTTTGGCGGAATTGACAGTTTCTGTTTCGAGCCCTGTCAACTGCGTCTTGTCACGCATGTGCAACTCCACTTTCCCAGCCGATGTCAGGGGCACCTGTCGTAAAGCCTCGCCGTAGGATAGCCTTGCCGGGTTGTGCAGATCGCATTAGGGATGGTGTCGAGGCCCGGCTCACGCCAGGCCTCGTCCGCTTGGCAGGGGGGACCGAAGAATAGGGCTTCCATTCCTATTCTCCGCCGCCAAGCGAATGGACATAAACTGCAAGTTCCTTGACCTTGATCTCGCCGAGACGGCCAACCCAGGCCGGCATGACGCCCTGTTTTGGCGCACGGACCTGTGCGGCGATGGCTGTCTCACCGGATCCATAGAGCCAGATCGCATCGGTCAGGTCGGGGGCGCCGAATTCCCTGTTGCCTTTTGCATTGTCGCCGTGACAGGCCACGCAATTCTCGGCAAAGACCTTGGCGCCGGGTTGGATCAGACTTGCATCGCGGACCTTGCCGGAAAGGCTGGCCACGTAGGCGCTGACTTGTGCGATCTGGTCGGCGGTAATGATGTCGCCGAAGGCCGGCATTTCCGACAGCCGCGTTTCCGCATCAGTCGCAAAGCGGATGCCGTGCGTAATCGTCTGCTGGATCTGCTCGGCCTTGCCGCCCCATAGCCAGTCGTCGTCGTTGAGATTGGGAAAGCCCTTGGAACCCTGGGCGCCGGAGCCGTGACATTGTACGCAATTGACCTTGAAAGCGGCGCCACCGGCGGCGATTGCGAATTCGCGCAGGCCGTCGTCCGCGGCGATTTCCGAGACGCTCTTGGACTCCACCGCCGAGATATATTTGCCCTTGGCGGCCTCAGCCGCGGTCAGCTCGTTCCTGACCTCGTTGCGGCTGGAATAGCCGAGCACACCCGTTGTCGCCGAGTGCAACAGAGGCCATGCTGGATAGGCAATGGTGTAGCCTATCGCCCAGACAATGGTGACGTAAAAAGTGATGACCCACCATCTGGGAAGCGGGTTGTTCAGCTCCCGGATACCATCCCATTCGTGGCCGGTGGTCGAGACGCCAGAGATTTCATCGATATGCTCGTCGCTCATGATCACTCGTCCTCGAGCGGAATGCGGGCCGCTTCGTCGGCCAGCCTTCGGCTGCCGGGGCGTAGGGCAAAGGCGATGCACCCCACGAAGAACAGCGCCATCGCAACCAGGCCCCAGCTGTCGGCAAACGCCCGCATCAAATTGTAGGTCATCAGCGTTCTCCTCAGCGGTAGCCGGCGGCTTCGTCGTAATTTTTGAAGTCGACCAGTGTGCCAAGCATCTGCAGGTAGGCGAGCAGGGCATCCATTTCGGTGACCTGTTGCGGGTTGCCGTCGAAGTCGCCGATCTTGGCTTTTGGGTAACGCGCCTCAAGGCCTGATGTGTCGGCATTGGGATCGGCCTGCGCCCCCAGATCCGCATTGGCGTGGGCGATCATGTCATCCGTGTAAGGGACGGCTACAAGCCTGTTGGCGACCAGATGCGTCGAGAAATCCTTCACGTCGATCGGCGTGTCTTTCAGGAACCCATAGCTCGGCATGATCGATTCCGGCACCACCGAGCGCGGGTCGGTAAGATGCGCGACATGCCATGCATTCGAGTAGCGGTCGCCAACTCTGGCGAGATCCGGCCCGGTGCGCTTCGATCCCCACTGGAAGGGGTGATCGTACATGGACTCGGCAGCCAGGCTGTAGTGGCCATAGCGCTCAACTTCGTCGCGGAACGGCCTGATCATCTGGCTATGACAGAGGTAGCAGCCCTCGCGCATATAGATGTTGCGCCCGACAAGTTCGAGCGGCGAATAGGGGCGCATGCCTTCCACCTTCTCGATCGTATTGTCGAGATAGAAGAGAGGCGCGATCTCGACGATGCCGCCGACCGTCACCACGAGCAGCGAGCCAACGAGAAGAAGCGTGGCGTTCTTCTCGATGATTGCGTGTTTGTCCATCAAGCCCATTACCTGGCTCCTGATCGCGCAGGTCGGATGGCGACGGGGCTCGGCATCGGCTCCTCCTCGCGCTGGTGGCCGAGGATGGTCCTGGTGATGTTCCAGGCCATGATCAGGGCGCCGGAGAGGTACATGGCGCCGCCGATGGCGCGCATGACATAGTAGGGGTGCATGGCGGCGACGGTTTCGGCGAAGGAGTAGACGAGGAAGCCCTGCTCGCCATATTCGCGCCACATCAGGCCCTGCATGATGCCGGACACCCACATCACCGCGGCGTAGACGACGATCCCGAGTGTCGCCAGCCAGAAGTGCCAGGTGACGAGCCTCAGCGAGTAGAGCCGTTGACGGTTCCAGAGCTTCGGGACCATGTAGTAGATCGCGCCGAACGAGATCATGCCGACCCAGCCGAGCGCACCCGAATGGACGTGCCCGATGGTCCAGTCGGTATAATGCGACAGCGAATTGACCGCCCGGATCGCCATGATGGGGCCTTCGAAGGTCGACATGCCATAGAAGGCGACGGCCATCACCATCATGCGTATGATCGGATCGGTGCGCAGCTTGTCCCAGGCGCCGGACAGCGTCATCAGGCCGTTGATCATGCCGCCCCAGGACGGCATCCACAGCATGATCGAGAACACCATGCCGAGCGTCTGCGCCCAATCGGGCAAGGCGGTGTAGTGCAGGTGATGCGGCCCGGCCCAGATGTAGAGAAAGATGATAGCCCAGAAATGGACGATCGACAGCCGGTACGAATAGACTGGCCGGTTCGCCTGCTTGGGCACGAAATAATACATCATGCCGAGGAAGCCGGCGGTGAGAAAGAAGCCGACCGCGTTGTGGCCGTACCACCATTGCGTCAAGGCGTCCTGGACCCCTGAAAAGGCGGAGTAGCTCTTGGAGCCCAGGAACGAGACTGGTATGGACAGGTTGTTGACCACATGCAGCATCGCGATGGTCACGATGAACGACAGGTAGAACCAGTTGGCCACGTAGATATGCGGTTCCTTGCGCTTCAGGATCGTGCCAAGGAACAGAATGAGGTAGGCGACCCAGACGATGGTCAGCCAGACATCCACATACCATTCGGGTTCGGCGTACTCGCGGCCCTCGGTGATGCCGAGCAGGTAGCCGGTCGCGGCCATGACGATGAAAAGCTGGTAGCCCCAGAAGACGAACCAGGCGAGATCACGGCCGAAGAGGCGCGCGCGGCAGGTGCGCTGCACGACATACAGAGACGTGCAAAGCAGCGCGTTGCCGCCGAAGGCGAAAACGACACCGGATGTGTGCAACGGCCGCAAACGACCGAAATTGAACCAGGGCTGGATGTTGAGATCGGGGTAGGCGAGCTGCAGCGCGATCACCACGCCGACCAGCATGCCGACGACACCCCAGAACACGGTGGCGATCGCGCCGTAGCGGATCGGACCATCCATGTAAGCGGATGGGTCAATCGGAGCTGCTGGCCTGAACTCCGTGTTGCGCAACAGGATCGCAGTGAAACCAGCCACTGCGAAGAACAACACCCACATGTGTCGGCGGAAAGGTTCATCCACGCCGAAGCCGGCGGCCACCAGGGCCGCAAAAGCGAACACGCTTAGAAGGACGATCTCTGTGCCGAATTTCATTGCAGATCCCGATCTCGAATCTGGTGGATGCCAAATCCGCAGCGCACTAATCGCGCAGCCGCCGCCCCCTCGCCCTGATCTATGTCAGGCCGCACGATTTTGTGCGGCGCAATCAGCAGGTGGCGAATGAACGAGGAACGCAGCGCGGGCTCACCCCCTCATGGAAGGCGTTCCCTGGGTTGGGCGGGCGCAGACGCGATCGCTGAGGCGAAAGCTGAGGCCCTGCGCGCGTTGGATGCTATTGCCGATGCCCTGCCAAACGTTGTTCGGATCCCATTGGAAACGAACGCGATCGTTCCGCCGAGCCGTGGCAGATTAAGGACCATGCTTCGCCGGTATGTGCCGAAACACACCTGGCGATTGGTCACGTTCCTATCAAAGCCCGAAAGCTGTTTGTCTCGACCGTGACGCCGCTTCGTCGAAGGCGCGGCAACATCGCATTAAAAGGCAAACACGGCCCGCCCCGGAGTCATGCGACATGGCCTCGCCGCTTAGGGCCGCTCGCGTCCGCCGCCACAGCGCTTCTCCAGACGGCTTATGCTGTCCACCGTCACATGGCGTGCGTTCTCAATCCGAATCACCCCGTCAGCCCGCAATCGCGTCAGTTGGCGGCTCACGGTCTCGTTGGTGATTCCAAGGAAATCAGACATTTCGACACGCGTCAGCGGCAGATCGAAGGACGCCGACCCGGAAGCCGCATCGAGACTGGAATCGATATTCCGGGCCATCATGAGGAGAAAAGTCGCCACCTTTTCCGGAGCTGTCTTGCGCCCCAGCGTCACCATCCACTCGCGCGCCTCATCGAGTTCATTCAGCGTCTGTTTGAGCAGGCGATGCTCGAATTCCCGTGACGCCTTCATCATCCGTTCGACGGCCGCTCGCGGAAACGAACACAGCGTGACTGCTGTTGCCGCTTCCGCATTGATCGAGCTTTCCACCTTGAAAGGACGTCCCAGAAAATCCGGTGCAAACTGGAGACCGACGATCTGCTGGCGCCCATCCGACAGGCTCTTTGATAGCTTTACAACGCCTGAAAGCACGTTGGAGTAGCTGTCGACGTTCTGTGCCTCGCCGGTCAACTCCATTCCTGACTCGATCCGGCGACGCGAGCAAGTCTTGGCGAGCCCAACCAAATTGTCTGGATCGAGCGCACCGCAGACACCGCGACGCCGTGCCTCGCAAGGGAAGCAAAGAACAGGAATGCCGGAACTATGAATGTCTTGCCGAAAGGTCATGCGTTCGCCTTACCCGATCCTAACTGCCGGCAGGATACCCATCCAGGGTAGAGAAATCCTGCGGCGGTTTGTCCATGAGCGCGGCTGATCGAGATCAGGGTCTGCTTCAGCGATGCGTGCAGTGTTCCGGCGGGCAACACGGTGAACGCGAGATGCAATCGGAAATAGCTGTCAAACTCAGCGAGAACGTCCCACGCTACACCAGCTATCCGACGGCGCCGCATTTCCATTCGGGGATCGATGCTGCCATTTACCGTGGCTGGTTGGAGACGCTGGAAAGCGGCGACGAAATCTCGCTGTACCTGCACATTCCTTACTGCGACAAGCTCTGCTGGTTCTGCGCCTGCCACACCAAGCAGACGCACCAATATGAGCCGGTGGCCGCTTATCTGCGCTCGCTGAATGCCGAAATCGTCACGATTGCCGGTCTGCTGAGCGGCAAGGCACATGTCCGTGCAATCCACTTCGGTGGCGGTTCGCCAACTATTCTGAGGCCCGATGATATGGTTGCTCTTGGAGCGGCCTTGCGGGACAGCTTCGACTTTCTCCCGGATGCTACGGTCAGCATCGAAATCGAAACCAACGACATGGACAAGGCGCGCCTTGATGCACTTGCTCAAATCGGCGTAACCCGGGCGAGCCTCGGCGTGCAGGATTTCGATCCGCAAGTGCAAAAAGCAATTAATCGTGAGCAGAGTTTTTTGCAGACCAAGGCAGTCGTCGACGGGGTTCGTTCGCGGGGCGTCGAATCGGTCAATCTGGACCTGCTCTACGGGCTCCCGAATCAGACACGCGAGACGATCTGTTCCACGGTGGCGCAGGCACTGACCTTGGAGCCAGACCGGATGGCCCTGTTCGGCTACGCACATGTGCCCTGGTTCAAGAAGCATCAGACGATGATCGACGAGGCATGGCTGCCGAGTCCCACTGAGCGTTTCGCCCAATCTCAACTCGCGGCGCGGGCAATTGTCGCCAAGGGATATGAGGCAATAGGACTCGATCATTTCGCGAAGCCCGACGATGCGCTGGCCATAGCGGCCCGCGCAGGAGTTTTGCATCGCAATTTTCAGGGCTACACTGAGGATCGCTGCCCGACACTGATCGGACTTGGCCCTTCGTCCATCGGTCGTTTTCGCCAAGGCTACGTGCAAAACATGGCTTCGACTGCCGGGTACGGGCGCATGGTTGCGGATGGCGGGTTGGCTGCCGTCCGCGGCGTTGCCCTTTCCGACGACGATCGCGTCCGTGGCTGGATCATCGAGCGGCTGATGTGTGATTTTGCCTTCTCGGCAGTCGATCTGGTGGAGCGGTTCGGCAAAGCCGGCGAGCAGCTCCTTCATCGCTCGAGGTCCATCGCACTCCACGATCCTGCCCGAGCGCTTGAATTCGATGGTGACAGTTTCCTCGTACGGACTGAAAGTCGCCCCTTCATTCGAACCATCGCGGCCAAGTTCGATACATATTTCAAAGGGGGAACGGCGAGGCACTCGGTGGCGGTCTGAGCAAAGCACAGTGCGCTCGCCGTTTGGTCGATCGGCGAACCAGCTGCGTTCGTTTTGACCGCTCATAGGCGACTACCGCATCAAATCGAAAATGCAAACTTAGGCTGTTGCGCGGTATCTCCTTCCACATCCTCTCTTGCGCATACCTACATTCCAAGGGGTTTGATCCTATGCTTCGCGAGGAGCAGGTAGGTCGCGACAGCTAGGCAATGTTCCAGCTGCCCTAGCGGAGGAGTCACGATTTTCCGGCAAGCTCCGTCGGCAGACGTTCTTTTCTGGCCCTGGCAAAGGCTCGGTCGCCTTCCAGAAACGCCGCCAGCATGAAAGGGATGAGTTCTGCCACGGTTTCAGACTGACCATAGGTCTGACGGTAAAGTGCAGCATACTCCTTGAGTGTTTGGCTCAGCTCCGCGCTGACGGTAATGGTGATCTTCGAAGCTGTTCGGTCCGGAAGTTTTCCAAGTTTCAGGTCAGCCATGATAACTCCTGCTCAACTGGCGTATGGCCGCAGCACGATGTCCTTGTGCACGATGACGCGCAGTGGCCAACCTGGGCGGACGACGATGGTGGGCTGGATATTGAGGTTTTTTTCGGTGATGCGCTGGCCGGCTCGACTGGCGTTCTGCTGGGCTGATTCCCGGATCGCCTTGACCAGATCGCTCTCGTTTTCGCCGAGGCTGAATTCTGTGCCGACACCGAGCAATGTGGCAAGCGCCACTCCCTTGATCATCTGCCAAGTGTGGAAATCGACTTTGTCTTCCAGCCCTGCGTAGCCGGCGGTGTCGCTCGCGGGCAGATTGTCGATTTCGGCCGACGAGCCGTCGGGCAGCAGAATGCGCTGCCAGACCAGCAGCGCTCGCTTTTGCCCGAACGCGACGACGCTGTCGTAGACGCCGATAAGACGTGAGCCCTGCGGAATCAGCAATATGTTGCCCGTGACCGTGTCGTGCACATTTTCGGTGACTTGCGCGACGACAAGGCCCGGCAAATCGGAATTGATGCCGGTGATCAGGCTGGCGGCAATCACGCTGCCAGCCATCAGTTGATATGGCGAGATCGGCGTCTGAAGCGCATGCGGATTGTAGATCCCGCCAGTGCTCCGCTGGCTGAGAAAATCAAGCTTTCGCTGCTGATTGTTCTGGTCGCCTTCCGCCGCCGCCACCGAGGCTGACGCGCGTCCTGCTTCGGATTGGGGAAGCGCCTCAAATGGATGCTGAGCAGTTTGCACGCTCTCTCCGACATCTGTCTGTTGAGCTCGATTTTCGACGCGGAAAAGCACCCGCGATTCACGCGCTTCGATCGCCTGCTGCGCTAGACGCTGCTCCTCGGCCGAGATGTCTTGGCCCGGCACGATGCCGAGCTGGCGCTGCCGCTCGAGGATGGGGCGGCCGAGGTCGCCCGGCAAAGGTAGCCCAAGGACGGGAGGCTTTGGCTTCATGCCGGAATAGTCATGGGGAAGCGTATCGAGTCCCTCGGCGGTTGGTTTGCGCTCAGTGTTGTAGAGATCTTCCGCCTGATCCCTGATGCGAAGGGCCGGCCCCTGGAGGGCGATCATGGTAACGCCGAAGACAGCGCCGGATCCGAGCGCTGCGATAGCGATGATCACACCGCGCCTGAACCGCACCACGCGGCGGGGAGAGGCCCGAAGCTGCAGTTCCTCGGGATCCAGTTTCGGCGGGATGCCAGAGCGGGAATTTTCGATCATGAGCCCTCACCTCGCCGGCTGCCGCGAAAGAGCGAGATCCGCCGTTGCGGTTGCCTGCCGTCAATCCTGCTGATGCGGATCACCTGCTGCCGCTTGGTGCCGAGGCGAAGTTCGGCCGCGGCGAAGAGCCGATCGACGATGTAATAGTTGCCGCGCACGCGATAGTTGACGAGCTCGCTGCTCCCATCTGCGCCGACGATGAAGAGTGGTGGCGCCTCGCCCTGATCTATGCGACGAGGGAACTCAATATAGACCTTGCTGCCGTCGTCGAAGGCTCGCGTCGGTCTCCAGGGCGGTGTGTCGCCACTGATTGAGTAGCGAAAGCGAAGGTTTTCGAGCGCGATGTTCGACGCGACCGGTGTAACTGCCTCGGCTTGAGCATTGCGCTGGCGAAGCGCGATGATCTGGTCTTGGCTGTAGGTCCAGGAGATTGCCGCCATTGCGGTCTTCTCGGTGCTTTGAAGCTGCAAATGATAGGTCCGCCGGTCCGTCGTAATGACGACATTGGTGGCAAGACCCGGCGCGAAGGGTTTTACCAGAACATGGGTGCGCTGATTGTCACCGGTGCCGCTTGCGGTATCGCCAATGACCCAGCGCACGGTGTCGCCAGCCGACACGGCGGTTAGTTTCTCGCCCGGCTGCAGAGCGATGTCGGTCACGCGCTCCGGCGCGGCATAGAGTTGATAAAGCGCGCCATCGGTGAAGGGGTAGACTTGCACTGCATTAACATACCCGTACTTGGTGGGTTGCTGGGTCGCGGCTTTGTTGGCATCAGCGACGCGTTCTTCAGGAGGGCGCTTGTCCTCGGCCTTGCCGGGCTCGGGCTGCATTTGGCCAGGCAGCGGCAGTGGTTTTGGCACCTCGACAATTCTAATCGGCCTCTCCGGCGCTTTTTCGATCGCGGCCGGTTTGAAGTCGGCAGCGTCATAGGAAATCTCAGGCGGCGGCACCTTCTTCGATGCACAAGCGGAAACGACCGCTGCCGACACCGATAGGATCAGCACGGCACGAATCGGTGACATTTTACCTTTCATTGGTGGACTCCGTCGGAGAAAGGGGGGCTGGGACGGCGCTGTCGAGCTCGCGTGACCAGTCAATGGCATTGATGAAGACGCCGAGCGGATTCTTGCGCAGCTGATCCGTATTGCTTGGCGAGCGGATCACGATCGTGAGGATCGCAGTCCAGCGCATCGTGCTGGCAAGGCTTCCGCGCTCAAACACCTGCTCGGTCCATTTGACCTGGAATGAACTTTCGGAGGCTCTGACCACGCTGGTGACCTGTACCGAAACACTGCGCGTTCCGATCTGACCGAAGGGGTCGTTCGCCTTGGCGTATTCGTTGAGGAAGAGCGCTGCGCGATCGCTAGCAAAGTCGTACGCTGCCAACCAGTTCTGCCGAACCAAAACCGGATCGGTGGAAACGGAACGGACATTCTGGATGAAGCGGCCGAGATGCCAGGCGATCTGAGCATCCGAGGGCTCATAATTCCGGACCGCCGGCGCGACGGCGCGCGTCTCGCCGAAGCCATCGACCTCGACGACATAAGGCACGACACGGCTTTGCATCGACTGCCATACGAGTCCGCCGGAAAGCCCGGTCGCCAAGGCCAGGCAGCCAAGGGCCATGATCCGCCAGTTCCTGGCCTGCAGTCGAGATGAGCCGATGCGCTCGTCCCACAGTTGGGCGGCTTTTTGATACGGCGTGACCGGTTCGGGTGTTTTGCCGTAACGGTGCACGGGTCGCTTGAAGAGCATCTAGTCATCCTTGTCGTTGAGAGAGGGGTTGGCGCTGCCTCCCGGCCGGTCTCCGTCTCGGACAGCTTGCATGGCAGCGTGGCGATTTGCCCGGGCGGTCTGTTCAGAACGTAGGCGCCTTGCCCACGTCGGCGCCGAAACAGTGGCCGAACCGGCAGAGCGTTCGGTCATTGACGCTGTCGGCGCGCCGCCGGTCGCGGTCCACGCGGCATCGCGCCCGGCATCGGCGTTGCGCCCAACACTTGCAGTGGCGGATCGCGCTATGCGTATAGCGGCGCCGCCAGCTGCACTGGTTACACCATGCATTCCAGCAGCCACACCGGAGAGGCCAGCGTCGGGCGAGGTTGCGCGCCCGATCTGCCATGACGTGGAAGCAGCCGATCCCATTGTTGTGCCGGCTCGGATGGCGGCGAGACCGCCGCTGGTTGCCATACGCGCGCCAGCAAATGCTGTGCCTCCAGCAACGAGTGATACACCCGCTGCCGCCGCGGTCGTGCCGAGGGCGGCGCCCGCCCCAAGCTGCGGTGCGCCTGAGACGAGACCCGACGCGATCCCCGGCCCAAAAATGCCAAGGCCAAGCAGTGCCAGTGCGCCCAGTACCTGGGACATGGCACCGGCAAGATCCGGCTCCTTGCCTTGCAATGCGGAAGCGAACTCCCCGAAGAGCGTGGAGCCGATACCGACAATGACGGCGAGCACCATCACCTTGATGCCTGACGAGATAACATGGCCGAGCACGCGTTCGGCCAGGAACGCTGAACGGTTCCAAAGTGCGAATGGAACCAAAACAAAACCTGCCAGCGTGGCGAGCTTGAACTCTAGGATGGTGATGAAAAGCTGGATGGAAAGGATGAAGAAGGCGATGATAACCAGGAACCAGGCCATCAGCAGCACGAAGATGGTCAGTGCGTTGCCGAAGATTTCCGGGAAGCCCAGGAGCTGACTGGCTTGGTCAAGCATTGGCCAAGCACCTTCGAAACCGGTCGCGGCAATGCGGCCCGGGCGCAAGAGATTGTCTGCCGACAGATTGCCGGCCGACGCCTTAATCCCGAGACCGGCAAAAGAACGATAAACGATATCGGCGAGGTTCTTGAAATTGTTCAGAATGAAGGCGAAGACGCCAACATAGAGCACCTTGCGGACAAGCCGGCCGAGAACGCTGGTTTCGTCGCCGAGCGCCCACGCCAGGCCGGCAAGTGTGATGTCAATGCCGATCAGAATGGTAGTGAGGAAGGCGAGGTCGCCCGATAGCAGACCGAACCCGCTGTCGATGTAGCGGATGAAGGTCTCCATGAAGCGATCGATGACGCCAAGGTCGTTCATGCCGCTGCCTTTCTCGTCGTGATGAACTCGTGATTAATTGCCGGGATAAGCCGAGCCGGTACCCAAGAACCGCTTCGTCATCTCGCGGGCGGCTTCGTCTGACTGGGCCTTGCGGGCGGCATCCTCGGCCTCAGCTCGAAACTGCGTTGCGAGCAGCGTCTGGATCTGCATCTGCTGTTTTGTCGAAAGCGCCATCAGCTGGTTGGTGGCCTGGCTTGCCTGAAGCGCACCGGCCGCCCCTTGGCTGCGGTTGACGAGATCGGCGAGCAGATCGCCGTCGGCGCGGACGTTCTCGACGATTTGCGACTGGACACCCATGGTCTGGCGGAACGCCTGCATGGCGGTTTGCCAACGCTCCCGCGCAGCACTCGCCACATCGCTGACTTTGATCGTGGCGTCGTAGCTTTCCGGATATTGGCTGCGCCACTGGTCTTGAAGCTTGCCCAGATCAAAGCTGAGGCCACTCGCCTGGTCCATCAAGCCGTCGATGCGATGGAGTGAACCGGTGAGTTGGCCAACGGAAGAGAAATCCAGACGCTGAAGATTGCGCGCCATGTTCTGCAGCATGGTCGCCTGATTCTGCAGCGACTGGATCTGGTTGTTGATCTGCTCCAATGCGCGCGCGGCCGTCAGCACGTTCTGCGCATAATTGGACGGATCGAACACGATAAGGGCGTAGGCGGGCTGCACATAGTCGGCCATAGGCTTGGCGATCAGGGAAACGGTGATCAGGCCGGAGAGAAGGCGTCGCCGCATCATGAGAATTGCTCCTTGTCTGGTTGAGGGAATTGCTTGAGAAGTTCGCCGGCCCAATCGAGGCCGCGCGCGATCAGGAACTGCGAGGCAAAGCTGCCTTGCCCGTCTTCGGACATGATCCTGTCGATCAGAGTCTGCGTGGCCGGATCGGAAGCACCGCAAAGCGCAAGAGCGATGGGGCCAAGCTCGAGCTCGAACAGACGGTTGCCGCGGCGCGATTGCAGATAATACTGACGCTTCGGCGTGGCGCGGGCGATCAATTCGATCTGCCGCTCGCTTAAACCGAAGCGCTCGTAGGCTGTGCGCGCCTGGGGTTCCACGGCACGATCATTGGGAAGGAAAATGCGCTGCGGGCAGCTTTCGATGATTGCCGGCGCTATGCCAGAGCCCGCGATATCAGCCAGCGACTGCGTAGCGAAGACAACCGACACGTTCTTCTTTCGCAGCACCTTCAGCCATTCGCGGATGCGGGCGGCGAACAGCGGATTGTCGAGATAGACCCACGCCTCGTCGAGCATGATCAGCGTGGGCCGTCCGTCGAACCGTTCCTCAAGTCGCTGGAACAGATAGGTAAGCACCGGCAGCAAAGCGCCTTGGCTGTGCATTAACTCCTCGGTCTCGAAACACTGCACATCCGACAAGGCCAGCCCATCATGATCGGCATCGAGCAGGCGGCCGAAGGGACCGTCGAGCGTGTAGGGCATCAATGCGGTCTTCAGCGCATTGGATTGAAGCAGGACCGAAAGACCGGTCAGTGTGCGTTCCTGCGCCGGCGCGGTGGCAAGGCTGGCCAGCGCTGACCAAATAGCCTCCTTCACCTCCGGCGTGACGGTGACGTTCTCGTGGGCAACAAGGCTGGCGATCCATTCGGCCGCCCAGCTTCGGCTAGCCTGGTCGTTGATGCTGCGCAGTGGCTGAAAGGCAAGGGAACCGTCCGCTCCTAGCGCGTGGTGTTCTCCACCCATGGCAAGTGTTGCAGCACGGGCCGAATTGCCTTTGTCGAAGACATAAACCTGGGCGCCGGCATAGCGCCTGAACTGCAGAGCAATCAGAGCAAGCAGAACCGACTTGCCGGCGCCGGTCGGACCAACAACCAGCATGTGGCCGACATCTTCGACGTGGGTGGAAAGCCGAAACGGTGTCGACCCACTGGTCTCGGCAACGAAAAGCGGTGGCGCTTCGGTTTGGGTGACTTTCGCGAGATGCTCGTTTGTCGCAGGACCGGCCCAAACCGACGACAGCGGCATGAGATGGGCAAGGTTCAATGTATGAACGAGCGGTTGGCGAACGTTAGCGTAGACATGGCCAGGCAATGAGCCGAGCCAAGCCTCGACCGCATTGACGCCTTCTCGGATCGTGGTGAAGCCGAGCCCATTGATGATGCGCTCGACCGCGCGAAGCTTCTCTGCAGCGGCTTGGCGATCCTCGCCCCACACGGTCACGGTGGTGGTGAGATAGCCGAAACTCACATGATCACCGCCCAATGCCTGAAGGGCTTCGTCGGCATCGAGCGCCTTGTTGTCGGCATCGTTATCGACAAGCGGGACCGGCTCGTTGGTAATGACCTCGCGTAGGATTGCCACGATCGATTTGCGCTTGGCAAACCACTGCCGGCGCAATCGCGTCAGCGTCTTCGTGGCTTCCGTTTTCTCGAGCGGAATGAAGCGCGTCATCCAGCGATAGGCGAAATCCTGATGATTGAGGGTATCGAGGATTCCGGGCCGGGTGAGGTTCGGAAAGCCGAGGATGGTCAGTGTGCGAAGATGCTGCTCACCCAGCATCGGCTCCAGGCCACCGGTAAGCGGCGCATCGACCAGGATTGCATCCAGATATATCGGCGTTTCCGGGGCCATGATAGGATGGCGACGAGGCGAAATCGTGCCGTGGAGGTAGGTCAACGTCTGAGCATCATCGAGGACGCGTACTTCGGACATGAAACCCGAGAAGAGATCGAGCACGCGGTTGGTCTCGTCACGGAACCTCGCCAGATCCTGGCGCCAGTCTCTTTCTCCTCGGGAATAATGAGAGTCGACGAGCGCGCTTTCTGCGCGCGCCTGGGCGTCCGGCGGTGGCATAAACACCAAGGTCAGATGATAGCGGCTCTCGTAGTGCGCTACCTTCCCCTCGAAAGCAGCGCGGCGTTCTTCGTCGACCAGCCACGACGCGGCGTCAGGAAAATGCGAGTTCGGATAGCCCAGCGCTTCTGTGCGCTCGGCCTCAAAGAACAATGCCCAGCCAGAGCCAAGGCGTCTGAGAGCATTGTTCGCCCGGGCGCAAATGCCGACGAGTTCAGCCTCCGTCGCACTTTCGAGATCCGGGCCGCGGAACCGCAACGTCCGCTGAAAGCTGCCGTCCTTGTTGAGCACGATGCCGGGCGCCACCAAGGCAGCCCAGGGTAGATGGTCGGCAAGCCGGTCGGCTTTGCTTCGATATTCCGAAAGGTTCAGCATGCAAGCCACCCCTTCAGACGTAGGTGGCGCACAAGCACGCTGGCGAAGTCCGGATCGCGTCTTGCGGCAAACACCGCTAACGAGTGGCCTGCGATCCAAAGCACCAGACCAGCAATCCATTGCTGCAAGCCGAAGCCAATGGCCGCGGCCACTGTACCGTTGAGGATCGCCACCGCGCGCGGAGCCCCGCCGAGCAGGATCGGCTCGGTCAGCGCCCGGTGGACCGGTACTGCGAAGCCCTCGATATGCTGCTCCCCGGCGGCCATCAGACGAGCGCCCCACCACCGAAGGAGAAGAAGGAGAGGAAGAAGCTCGATGCCGCGAAGGCGATTGACAGACCGAAGACGATCTGAATCAGGCGCCGAAAACCACCGGCGGTGTCGCCGAAGGCAAGCGTCAGGCCGGTGGTGATAATGATGATCACCGCAACGATCTTGGCGACCGGTCCCTGCACGGACTCCAGGATCTGCTGCAGCGGCTGCTCCCACGGCATGCCGGAGCCGGCGGCATAAACCGGGGCCGTGTTAAGAAACGCGAGCGCTGTGGACGAAAGAAAGCGAAGCTTCTTGCGCATGAGGAAGGCCTTTCAAAGCTGCTGGAGTTGCGAAAGCGTGAGCGGGGCAACGGCGTAATCGCCGCTGCCGTCGAGACCGGTGACCTCGGCGATTGCGTCGATGTGGCGCGACGAGCCGCGTCCCGCTATGAAGACGATCAGATCTATCGCCTCAGCGATGAGCCGGCGGGGAACGGTGACCACCGCTTCCTGGGCGAGTTGCTCAATGCGATAGAGAGCCGAGCGCGCGGAATTGGCGTGTACGGTAGCGATGCCGCCTGGGTGCCCGGTGTTCCATGCCTTCAGCATGTCGAGCGCTTCCGCGCCCCTCACCTCGCCCACGATGATGCGGTCCGGCCTGAGCCTCAGCGTCGAGCGCACGAGATCGGCAAGGGTGACCGAGCCCCGCCTTGTTCTCAGGGCAACGCAGTCCCTGGCCGCGCACTGCAGTTCGCGTGTGTCCTCGATCAGGATCACCCGATCGTCGCATTCGGCGACTTCAGCAAGCAGAGCGTTGGCGAGTGTTGTCTTCCCCGAGGAAGTGCCGCCGGCGATCAGCATGTTGCGCCGCTCGCGGACGGCCTTTTTCAGCGCATCGGCCTGCAGCGGCAGCATGATGCGTTCGGCAACATAGTCGGCCAGGGTGTAGACTTTCGCGGCGGGCTTGCGGATGGCAAAACATGGCGCCAACACCACAGGTGGCAGCAGGCCTTCGAAGCGTTCGCCAGACGGCAATTCGGCACTGACGATCGGGTTGTCGGCGTGCGCCTCGGCGCGCACGTGCGAAGCAACCAGGCGGATGATACGTTCTGCCTCGGACGGGTGCATGTGAACGTCGGTATCGACCCGACCTTCGCCTAACCGGTCGAGTCGCAGCGCGCCGTCGGGATTGACCATCACCTCGATGACGGACGGATCGGCCAGGGCTTCGGTGATTGCCGGACCCATGGCGGTGCGCAGCATGACACGCCGCCGGTGGTCGGCCTCGGGATGAGAGCTCATCCTTCCCCTCCCCCACCATTGTCTTTGCTAAGCGACTTTTTGCCGGAAGCGATCTGGCGGCCGACCTTCTCAACGAATTTCTCGAAACGCTCTTGGGCAATAGCCTGCGTTGCCCGATCCGGGACCGGCGTGTGGGCGTGAAGGGTGATCGAAAAGCGGATGAAGAGCGCCAGGCTCTCCAGGATCACCTCGGAATCGCGCCTGACGTGGGCAAGATCGCGGGAGAGCCGGTCAAGCCTTACGCCGTAGCGCCGATCGAACTCGCTCTCGCCACGCCGCTCGATGAACGCCTCGATCGCCTTCGCCACGATCGCTGATTTGGTCGTTGACGGATCGCGACTGAGGTTGTCCAGTTTCTCGCTGAGCTCCGGCTCAAGCAGAAACTGATGGCGAATGCGGTGCGGCTTCATGCGGCTCGTTCCGACGGCCCGGCGTTGCGCCGGCGACGGGAGAAGCATCGGCCAGACGCTCAAAATTGCTTATGGCCGTTATCTACGCTGAGGTGCGCTCTGCAACTCAGCGGACTTCAGAAGCCGGGAATGACATCGTCGCCCCTGCCCTCGTTGATACCGTAGGCGCGGGCCGCAGTGGAAATCCGATCCATGACACGCTTGTCCGCGAGCGCTTCGCTGTCATCGTCTGCGGGCTTGTACAGATCGGCCTGATCGGGCTCTTGAGAGACAACAACGTCTTCTTCGGGCAGGCTTGGATGGCGTTGCTGCTGAACGCCTCCCTCGTCTTCAACTGGCGCGTCGGCGCTTTCCTCGTCCGCAGCAAGTCGGCTATCGACGCTGCACACTTGTCCAGTCCAGCCGTCCGGGCGTGATGCAGGGCAGTCCGCATAGGGTCCGTCGTGCAGCACCGGCGCAGGCAGCACCCGATCTGTGAAATTCTGATCCTGATAATAGCGCAGCTTCTTGGCGCGGATCGGCGGCAACCCAGAAACCAGGACCAATTCGTCTGACGGCGGCAATTGCATCACCTCGCCTGGCGTCAGGAGCGGGCGCGCGGTTTCCTGGCGGCTCACCATGACATGTGAAAGCCAGGGCGCAAGCCGATGGCCCGCATAGTTGCGCATCGACCTAAGTTCGGTTGCGGTGCCGAGGGCATCCGAGATGCGCTTGGCCGTGCGTTCGTCATTGGAGGAAAAGGCAATTCGCACGTGGCAATTGTCGAGAATAGCATTGTTCTCGCCATAGGCCTTTGAAACCTGGTTCAAAGATTGTGCGATCAGATAGGAGCGAATGCCATAACCTGCCATGAAGGCGAGCGCCGTTTCGAAGAAGTCGAGGCGACCGAGCGCCGGAAACTCGTCCAGCATCATGAGCAGCTGATGCTTACGGCTCTTCTTCGGGTCCCCCTCCAGACGCTCCGTCAACCGCCTGCCGATCTGGTTCAAGATCAGTCGCACCAAAGGCTTGGTGCGCGAGATATCCGAAGGCGGCACGACCAGATAGAGCGACAGCGGTCGCTCTCCATCCACTAGGTCAGCGATGCGCCAGTCGCAGGACGAAGTGGCCGCCGCGACCGTTGGATCACGATAAAGCCCAAGAAAGGACATGGCGGTCGAGAGGACGCCTGAGCGCTCGTTTTCCGACTTGTTCAGGAGTTCGCGAGCCGCCGAGGCCACTACGGGATGGACCTGAGGGTTATGCCCCGTCCCGAGATGGTTTGTCGTCATCATCCGCCGTAGCGTTGCGGCAAACGAGCGTTGCGGGTCCGACAGGAAGGTGGCGACGCGGGCTAGCGTCTTGTCCTCTTCAGCGTAGAGCACGTGCAAAATGGCGCCAACTAGGAGTGAATGGCTGGTCTTCTCCCAGTGGTTCCGTCGCTCCAGCGCGCCCTCGGGATCGACGAGGATGTCGGCGATGTTTTGAACGTCCCGGATCTCATCTGGGCCTTTGCGCACCTCCAGCAGCGGGTTGTAGCGTGCCGATCTCGGGTCGGTCGGATTGAACAGAAGGCAGTACGAGAATTTCGACCGCCAGCCGGAGGTCAACTGCCAATTTTCGCCTTTTATATCATGAATGATGGCAGACCCGGTCCAGGAAAGTAGCGTTGGAACAACCAGCCCCACGCCCTTGCCCGAACGCGTCGGCGCAAATGCCATGACGTGCTCCGGGCCGTCATGGCGCAGATAGCGATCGTTCAGCCTACCGAGGAAAACGCCCGCCGGCCGTAACAACCCTGCCGTCTCGACCTCATGAGTCGTGGCCCACCGTGAAGACCCATAGGTCGTAACCGACCCGCGCTGTCGCGCGCGCAAAAGCGAGCCTGCGATTGCGGCGGCACAGCCCAGGAATCCGCTGGCGCCTGCAAGCGTACCGGCTTTGTCGAAGACCTCCGGCGCATAAGCATCGAAGTGGAACCACCATTCAAACAGCTTCCACGGCTTGTAGATTGGCCAGCCGGCGAAGAGAAACCATGGTGCGCCGAGAGGCGTCTGGTAGGTCAGCATTTGAGCGCACCATTGGGTTGCCGTCCATACGCCGATAATGACAATTGCGCACACAACGGCGATCTGCCCGATCAGTAGCTTCGTAGGTGTCATCGGCTTGGCCCGCTGAACAACGCGACCTAGCATCGCGCGGTGCAGCCGGGACAGGAATGTTCCTCACATACGATTTGGGAGCAATGAACGACTTCCTACTATGCAGGTCGGTCAGCACGCGTGTTGCGCCTTCACGCGACACCATCCTCTCCATTCACCCTGAGGCCCGGCGCCGCCGACAGTTGCGTGACCGCTCCTCCGCAAAGTTATCTTCTGCGTTCAGGGAGCCAGGGCGCCTGGGCTGGCTGATGAACACCGTCCGCTCGCGCATGTGGGGTCGAATTGATTTGTGCCCAAGTGGAGGCAGGCTCATCATTCAACAGTTGCCGCAGTTCCCCTGGCTCGAACGCCATCATTGGTGGGGAGGCAGGCTCGTCTTCCAACAGTTGCCGCAGTTCCCCTGGCTCGAACGCCATCATCGATGGGGAAGCGGGTTCATCCTCCAACAGCTGCCGCAGTTCCCCTGGCTCGAACGCCATCATTGGTGGGGAGGCAGGCTCGTCTTCCAACAGTTGCCGCAGTTCCCCTGACTCGAACGCCATCATTGGTGGGGAGTCAGGCTCGTCTTCCAACAGTTGCCGCAGTTCCCCTGGCTCGAATGCCATCATCGGTGGGGAGGCGGGTTCATCCTCCAGCAGCTGCCGCGGCTCTTCCTCGTGCGGCAAGCGCCTCCTTAGCCGGTCTTGCAGCGCCTGCCGATCGGCAACGAGGTTGTCGAGGGGCAGCGGCTCGTGGTCTGGCCGCTGCCCTTTCACCAATCGTTCAACCAGCGCCCACGTGCCCTCCAGGACAAATACGCCGCAATCATAATGGTTCGTCTGTCTGGCCATGGGGGCTGGCGCCAAGGTAGCATTCAGCAGTCCTGCGAGCTGTTTTGCAGGCACGTCGTTATATCCCTCTCGCTGGAGGGAGTCGTAGTGATAGGCGAACCGCCTTTCGGGGTCGCGGCGATCAACGAGCAGCAGCGACCAATGGGTGCCGGGGCTAGTAGCCGTGCCATTATTCACTGGCAAGAACAGGAAGTCGGCTGTGGCGTTGTTTTGATTATAGATGGACTGCAATATGCCTCGAGCGTCTTGCGGCGACGTGTGTCGCAGTAGATGGGATACGGAAGGATCCACCAGCCGAGTCCGGGCAGCGAGCGCCGGATTGATCCCCTGCAGTTGCCGCTCCAGCAAATTGTAATCTCTCTGGACATGGGCGTCGCTCAGCCATTCGGCGGCGCCGAGCACCCGCCCCGTTGCAACGTTGGACGGGGCTGTCGGATCGAGCGCCCCGATCTGAGCCCCAGAGGAACTGGTCGTCAGTGTGGTCACATCAACCAGTGGAAGGCCGCGGTAGGTGCCTGGCAGCTTAGCGGTTGCTGGCGAGGCGGGTTGGGGAGCTCTTGCCGGTGCCGCTGGCCCAGCTTCAGCAGCGGCCCCAACGCGCCTGGTGACTGCGTCTGCCGGATGAGCAGCAAGGACAGTTTCGCGCCCGAGCACAATGCGCGGCAGGATATCCCGGAGGTGAGCCAATGCAGAACCGATACTTAGTCTATTACCATAGGAGACAGCCTTGAAGCTCTCAACATCTTTATCCAGCGATTTGTCGTGAATCCGAGCGGCAATCCCAGGCTTGTTATTTTGACGCAGATACTGGCTAAAATGTCTAAGAAAATTTGTATAGCCGCCCACGGTATCTGGATTCCGTCCGGTCGCAGGCGCTGCCAGGTACTCCTTGGTCGAAGCGGCTCTGTAATCTCTAATGAGCTCGGCATCGTCAGGATAGGGGATCACGAGAGGGCGACCCATAATCGGGGCTCCGCTTGTCGACTTCTTGAGGTAACGCAGTGCGCCAGCCACGGTGGAGGAACCACCCGTACTCTCATACTCTTTGAGATCCTGATCCAGCGACGAATGGTAAAGCCGAGCAGCAAACCCTGGCTTGTTGTTTTGAAGGAGCCACCGACTAAAGCCGAAAAGAGAATTTACATTGAAAGTGACCGTGTTCGCGCTGGCCTTACCCGCGTGGAATGCTGCCCTCAGCCCTTCGATAGCGGTCGCATCGTTGGAATAGACAGGACGCTTGTCGGAACCGTTGGGGACTACAATTGGACGATCCGGCTGCACTGTCGAGGGCATCGAACCACCAGCTCCGGGATGCGGTGCTGGGGTGGATTCGTGTTCATCCCTCTGCCTGACGAGCTGCGCCTCAGATTCCGGTGTAGCCACCTTATGAGGATCCTGCATCGGTTCGATCCCCTCCATCTCCTGCTGCAACCAAGCCAAAGCTTGGCGAGCGGCGGCTTCATCAACCGCGGAGGATGTCTCCACACCTCTGGCGGACGCCGGCAGAGCCTGCTCCGCCCGCCGTCGAAAGAGCTCTGGCGAGGCGGATTTCTCCGCCCACAATCTGGGCTGCGTAGCGAGTCCCCGTCCAGATTTATGTGGCACCGCCTCGCTTGGCAGCGGGCTGCTCCTGTCCCGTGCAGCTACCAGCCCCTCCGGGGCGCCCTGGTCGCCGTGGCGCCAGTTCAAGTGAGGGACGGCCTCTCCAAAGTCGGGTGCTTGGTGTTGGTGCGCGGTTGGGGCGAGAGACAATGGTAGATCGGTGCCCTCCTTATAACCTACCGGCAGGAGCTCCTCTGGCCAATCGAATCCCTGCTGTGGTGCGGTATGCTGAGCAGCGTCGCCACGGGGACGAGCCTCCATGCTGACCGCGTTTTCCAGATGACTCCCGAGTATAACGCGCGGCGGGTGCTTGCGGATATAAACCAGTGCAGATTCGATCGGAGCTCCACGAGTAGAGGAGGCGGCCTTGTAGCTCTCAACATCTTTATCCAGCGATTCATCGTAAATCCGGCCCGCAATCCCGAGCTTGTCATTTTGACGTAGGTAATGACTGAAATGGTTAAGAGCAGTTGCGTAGCCGCTCGCGGATCTGAAATGTCTAGTGAGCGCGGCGTCGTCAGGATGGGGGTTCAGGACAGCGCGACCCACAATCGGGGCGGCTCCGCCTATCGGCTTCATCAGTTGACGCAGTGCGCCAGCCACTGTGGAGGAACCACCCCTACTCTCGTACTCCTCGAGATCCTGGCTCAGCGACGGATGGTAAAGCCGAGCAGCAAACCCTGGCTTTTTGTTTTGAAAGAGCCAACGACTAAAGCCGAAAAGAGAATTTGCGCTGCGAGTGACCGTGTCCGGCCTGGCTTTACCCGCAAGGAGTGCAGACTTCAGCCCTTCGATGGCGGTGGCATCGTTGGAATAAACAGGACGCTTGTCGGCACCGTCGGGGGCCACAATTGGACGATCCGGCTGCACTGTCGAGGGCATCGACCCATCGAGATGCGGCGCTGGGGTGTATTCGTGCTCATCCCCCTGCATCGCGAGCTGCGCCTCCCGTTCCGATGTACCCACCTGATGGGCAGGGAGTTGCATCATCGCGCGAGCGCCTGAGTCACCAACCTGACCTGGTTGCCGCTCAGTCACAGCATGCTGCAGATTGCTTTGGATCCTCTGCCTCTTCGTTGGTCTCAACTCACCTTTGCCATGCGAGCCATTGACGAGGACATCCTCGCCTGGTGCACTCATCAACTCATCCGCCGCCTGCAATTCGCCCAAGTGCTGCTCAAAACCGGCTTGGCCGGCTTGTCCGCTTGCTCGTGCGGTACGGCGTGCTGCACCTGCAGCCAAGCTGCTACGATGAATGTCCAGTTTGTACGGGTGCACGCTAGCCTCACTTCCACAGATCACATGAGCAACCTACTCAGGCAAGCTTTCGAAAGGCTGACGAGGTCCGCCGCCGCGGAAGGCGAAGGCTGGTTTTCTGCTCAGCGGTTGACGGCCTAGCGTGTTGCGGCCGCGCCGGGTATCACGCCAATCAATCTGAATAGTCGATGCGTCAAACGAACCAGGATAGGATTTTCGTAGCGGGGCTGCTCTACTCACTCTTGTCCTGAGGTAGAATTCAACCATATCGCCGAGCAACTGGATGCCGATTGGATACCCGATCCGGAAAGCTTCAGCTCATATGTGACGCGAGGATGAGAATCGTGGCAGCTCCAGACCGACGGGCTGCCACCCACAGCGGCGATGACCGACGAGGGTCTTCTATTGCCAAGGTAATCGTCCGTTCGGGGACCTATGTGTTCCTATGCTCGTCGAGCGGATCGGGTGGGCCGCACCGCCGTAGCGTTACGGCGAGCGGAAGCGGCGTTGGGTGCGGCTTTTCCCCTGAACGCTTCACACCAGGCTGATAGGGGATCTTGCAATCGCACACACGCGGTCTGCAGGCGTGCCTATCAAGCAGTTTGCTCAGACCAACGTCGCGGCGAGCCTATCCTCAATACGCAGCGCAAGTCCTAGACTCCACGATCGTCCTTCGGTGCAGATTTGCTCGCGCCTCGCCCTGATTACAGCCGATAAGGCGAGCTAACAATTGCAAGAGCCACAAGCTACTCCAGCTCGATCGGTTTGCTGTTCCAGTCGGGCGGGGTCTGACCGAGAATGTTGCGAACGAAGAAGTCTAGGAGTTTGCGCTCGGTGTAGGTGCCTAGAGTATGGTGATTGGCACCAGGAACGTAGACCATGTCAAAATCTTTTCCTGCCTTGATGAGTCGATCGGCAAGCTGGAACGAGCAAAACGGATCGACATTATCATCCATTTCGCCGACCGCGATCATCAGCTTGCCCTGCAGCCTGTGAGCATTGTCAACGGCGGAGGATTGCGAATATTCAATGCCGACCGGCCACCCCATCCACAGTTCATTCCACCAGGTCTTGTCTATCCTGTTGTCGAAGCAGCCGTTTTTGGCGACGGCGACCTTGTAGAAATCGGGGTGAAAGAGCAGCGCGCTGACTGCACTCTGGCCGCCGGCGGATGCGCCAAAAATGCCGACGTTGGATATGTCGTACCATGGATATTGCGCGGCCGCCGCCTTGTGCCACAGAATGCGATCGGGAAATCCTGCGTCCTTCAGATTCTTCCAAGCAACATCATGGAAGGCGCGGGAGCGGTTGTTGGTGCCCATGCCGTCGATCTGAGCAACGACGAAGCCCAGCTGCGTGAGCGGCTCTGTCCACCGCGAGAAGGATTTTGGGACGAAGGAGCCGTGGGGTCCAGCATAGATATTCTCCACAACCGGGTATTTCTTCGTCGGGTCGAAGTTGGAGGTGGAGCACGCCCCAGATGTCAGTTTTGCCGTCGCGCCCCTTGGAATGGAAACTGAGCGGCGGCTGCCAGCCTGCGGCGACGAGCTCGGAAATGTCGGCCGTCTCGATCTGCTGGAGCTTGGCATTGTCGCTGGCGCGGTAGAGTGCCATGCGCGGGGGCAGATCGATGCGTGACCAGAGATCGACATAATAGCGCCTGTCAGGCGAGAACTCGATATGGTGGTTGGCCGGTTCGGGCGTCAGTGCAGTCAGTCCCTTGCCGTCAAAGCCGATGCGGTAAGCATGGACCCAATAGGGGTCCTCCTGCGAGTTCATCCCGCTCGCCTCGAACCAGATCTGACGCTTCACCGGATCGACATGGTTGACCCTCCGGACGACCCACTCACCTCGGGTGATCTGGTTTTCGAGCGCGCCTGTCCGGCCGTTGAAAAGATACAAATGCTCATACCCGTCGCGCTCTGATGCCCAGATGATCTCCTTCCCGTCATCGACATCGTAACGGAAGATTTTTCCGGCATCCTCCTGGCCATGCCCCAGCGGCAAATAATCCACGAATGTCTCGCTGGTCTCATCGATCAGGGAGCGCCCGCGGCCCGAGGCGGCGTCTACCTCGACCAAGCGATAGAGCTGATGCCCGCGCTGGTTATATTCGAAAGTGAAGCCGCGGCTGTCCGCCCACCACCGGAGAGGGGAAAGTTCGAAGACGTTCGAGAAGAGGGCACCGTCAATCACGATCTGGCGCCGGCCGGCAATGTCGAACAGGACTGGCTGGGGCAGCGGAAGGACATCGCCCGGCCTGGGATAGAATATTGTTGAATATTCCCGCTCCAACTGGTCCGTCGATGAATTGAGGTAGCGGACCTCTCGCCTATAGCCGGGGCGAACAAGGTAAGCGGCGAGGTGGCGCGAGTCCGGCGACCAGCTCAGCGTCGAAAAGACGTAGCAATTGCCTTCGGCTCCGTCCCGGCTCAGAGGAACATCCTGCAATCCGTCCTCGCTGCGCAGGAAAACGTTGCAGTTCTTGATATAGGCGATCCATTTGCCGTCGGGCGACGCGTTGCTCTTGTCGGGGTTGTTCTCCGCTGGCGGCGTGTAGCGGTGGCTGAGCTCCCTACGGTCCCCTTTCCTTGCATCGAATGTGGTGCTGGTACAGTCATAGCTTGCAAGGTCGCAGCTCCACCGGGTGTCTTCAATCTGGAAGTCGAGCCTGCGACCATCCTCACTCAGTTCGAAACGGTCGAACGGAAGATTGCCGGCTTGATAGCTCTCATGGCTCACCTTGTTTAGCGCTGCCGCCAGACGCGCCTGATCGAAAGCGGGCCGCTTGAAACCCGTGGCAGCATCGACCTGCATGAACTGCTGCTCGCCGTGGCTAGTCCGGCGGTAGACGAAGGCTTCACCCCCGGTCAGCCAGAAAGGCATTTTGGGGACATTGACAGTGAGCCCGCCATATCGATCGTTGATCGTAAGTGCGCGCTTGAAATCGGCCGGCGCTAGCGTCGGGTGTAAACTTTTCGAACCCTTGGCCAGCGTCTGAGTTGCCGATCGCCATGCCGCGCGCGTCAAAGCGCCGATCCTGGACATACCTGTTCACTTCTTTCGGTTTTCGGAATGCTAATTTTGAAGTTGGGTTCTCGTCGCCGGTCTGCAGCAGCGCCGAGCGTCGCCTTGGAGGAGAGCCAGCACGCGGGTGCAGCCAGGCACGCGCAACAGGGGCGCTCCTTGGACATCCAGGCACTGGTTCGGGTGCCGATTGAAGAGTTGGCGTCCGTCGCCGAAACAACCAGGAAAGAGCGTCCATGCAGCCCTGACGCGACTATTTCCCCGCGAGTATGGCCGCTTGCTTTTCTGCATCATCTGAAAGGTCCTGCTCTAGTCGGGCCGGATGTCACCCCGGCAGATTGTGCTATTTCGACAATCTCCGAGCGATTGCCGCCGGCCCATGACGAGGTTTACCGATAGGGCGCAATATGCGTGCCAAAGGAAAAGCGGTTTAATACACGGCAATCCGCCTATGTCGCATCCCCAACATCGTCGCACACCGGACAATGCCGGACGATATTGTCCCGGGGCGTCAAATTGGTTTGATGGTGACCCAACAACTGGCGGATGACGATCTCGAAATGCGCGACAACGGCCTCGGTGGACACTGTCGCCGCGCCCAGCACGCTGGCCGCCTGCCCGGCGATGTCCGCGCCCAGGCGGATGGCCTTGGCCACGTCGACGCCATCGCGGATCCCGCCCGACGCGATCAGCTTCACCGTTGGCAGCGCCCGACGCACCGCCTGCACGCTGGTCAGGGTGGGAATCCCCCAATTGGCGAATGACATCGCCACTGCACGGTCGGCGGCATTGCGGGCGCGCTCGCCCTCCACTGCGGCCCAACTGGTGCCGCCGGCGCCGGCGACATCGATTACCGCCACGCCCGCCTCGACGAGCGCACAGGCCACCGAGGCGGACAGGCCGCCCCCACTTCCTTGGCCACGATCGGCACGCCCACGATGCGCGCGGCGCCAGCGATCAGCGCCAGGACGCCGCGCCAGTCGCGGTCGCCCTCCCGGCTGTACCGCTTCCTGCAGCGGATTGAGATGGACGATGAGCCCATCGGCCTCCAGCGCGTCCACCGCGCGACGCGCCAGGTCCAGGCCGTCGGCCTCCCGCAGTTGCGCGGCGCCGATATTGGCCAGCAAGGGAATGTCTGGCGCCAGGCGGCGCAGCGCGCGCGTTAGCCCCTGGGAGTTACGGGATTGCAGGCTCACACGCTGCGAACCGCACATGGCGATCTGCAAGGCTTGCGCTGCCTCGCTCAAATGCCGGTTGATGGCCTCGGCCCGTGGCATGCCGCCGGCCATAGAGCTGATCAGCAGCGGCGCGCGCATAGCCTTGCCCAGCAGCGAGGCGCGCAGGTCGATCTGCGTCAGGTCCAACTCGGGCAGTGCGCAGTGTTCGAAATGGATGTACTCCCAGCCAGCGGCCACCGTGGCCGGCGCCGTTCGCCGATCCAGCACCAGCGAAGCGCGCAGCTGAGCGCAGCCCTCGAATCCGGAGAGAACGCACGGTACGCCGTGCCCCAGCGCCTGCTCCACGGCGGCGAGCTGCTCCGGCGCGATCAGGCCAACGTCGTTGCAATCGTCTAGCCAGAACAGCAGCGCCAGTTCGCGATAGAACGCCACGATCAGCGTTTTTTCGGGCGCTGGTGTCGCGCAGGCTCGGGTGAATGCGTTGCAGGATTGGGGGACGCGTGACGCAGTCAAAGCTCCCCTTGCCAAGCACGGAGCAGGCGAGTGAGAGAGCAGATGAATAGGCGTGTCGCCAATATTTTCGCATTGCTCTAATCGATTATAGTTGTGAGGAGCAATTTGAGACCATTTACTTGCGGCTCAAGTCACCCATAAAAGAAGGCAAGCACCGATTCGGTAGCTTATCCCCTGTCTTTCGCGTACTCGCGGCCGTGGCGCCGGGTGAACGATTGAAGACCGCCGGTCTCACTCGCAGGTGGGCGCCAGGGCGTGGGACGGTTGGCAAGCCACAGGAGTAGGACAATGTCGAAGGATTCGGGTAAGGGCGATAATCACGGCGGCGGGCCGGGCAAGATCGAGATCACGATGGTGGTGAACGGCCAGCCCACGCAGGTCGAAGCCAATCCCAACCAGCCGCTTCACGTCATTCGTACCAAAGCCCTTGAGAACACGCAGAATGTCGCCCAACCAGCCGAGAATTGGGAATTGAAGGATGAGGCCGGCAACTTGCTCGACGTCGACAAGAAGCTTGGCGATTTCGGTTTCCCGAATACTGTGACCCTGTTCCTCAGCCTGAAGGCGGGCGTCGCAGGTGCCTAAACCCCAAAGTGTGGATCCGGAGGTCTCCCGAGCGAAGTTTGATCGGGAGATCGGCCGGTTCCGGCCATATGCTGATGTCTATCGGGCTCAGGGCTGCTTCTTGATCGAGGCGACCTTTCCGCGCGCTTTCTTCATTTTCGCAAGCCTCAAGTTAAAACCACGGGTGATCAGCGCAGCGAGCGAGGTCGACTTCACCGACTACGACTTAAGACCACCGTCCGTGGTCTTCGTCGATCCGTTTACGCGTCATCCGATTGCCCGGAAAGATCTATACCTGAAAATGCTTAGACGTCCGCCGCTGCCCGGAACGCCGCCGGAGATGATAGGAGCTCTCATCCAGCAGAACGCCGTGCCGCTGACGGACTTCATCCAGGCCAACAGTCCCGAGGACGAACCATTCCTGTGCATGGCGGGCGTCCGGGAATACCACGACAATCCAGCCCATTCAGGTGATCCATGGCTACTTCATCGGGGTTCTGGCGAAGGCTGTTTGGCCTTCATCCTGGACAAGATCATCAAGTACGGAATCATTCCTATAGAGCAGTTGCAGATTCAACTCCCACCGGCAATCGTAGGAATGGTGGTATCCCCTCAGGCGATACAAGAATGACTGGTTTGAGAGATGTAACGATCGTGACTCTCCCGCGCGGCTGCATCTCGACCACGCATGGGCATCTGCGCTCAGTTGGTCGCGAAGGCAATGAGGGGATGGCGCTCTGGGTCGGCGTTCAGCAAGACCGGCACTTTGCCGTAACAGAGACGGTTATCCCGGCGCAGCGTCACATTCGGACAAACGATGGCGTTTGCGTGATCGTTGCGGCCGAAGAACTGCACCGGCTCAATGTCTGGCTCTACAAAAGCGGCCTGAAACTCTTGGCCCAGATTCACAGCCATCCGGGCCGCGCCTACCATTCGACGACGGACGACGCTTATGCGGTTGCTACCACGGTTGGGTGTCTGTCGCTGGTAGTGCCGAATTTCGCCCGCGAGCCTTTCGATTTTGCTCGGGTCGCCGCCTATCGGCTTGACGAAAAGGCCAAATGGAATGCGCTCCCTCCCGCGGCACTGTCGCGAATGATCATGATATCGAGTTGAACAATGGCATTCGCTAACTTCATCGATCGTGCCGCCACGGCGGCATCTCAGGTCCTGGCCGATTTTCATCTGGGAGACTTCAAAGCAGCTCTTGAAAAGCAGGTCGTGGCAGTCGCCTTCGACCATCAGGCCGCTTCCTGCGCCGAAGGCCAGGCGACACTAGATCTTGCGGTGAGATTGCTCGCTAGGCTCTACCCGGTTCTGGCGATACTCCCGCTGGACAGCGCGGCGAGCTCTCAAGCCCAAGCGCTGGAGCGCTTGGCAAAGTCGATCAATCCAAAAGTCGGCATCCGGCGTTCCGGCAAGTCTGCCACCGTCTGCGTCGTTGCAGGGGTAACGCGCCCATCACTCCGGTGCCCGATCTTTTTCGTGGGATCGGACGGTTGGGCGGCAAAGCTGTCGCGTACGGACCCGGTGGGCTCTGGCCCAAGTCTGCTGCCTTTTGGAGCTGGCGCCGCCAGTTGCTTCGGCGCCGCCAACGTCTTTCGAACTATCTTCGCCGCCCAGTTGACCGGCGCCGAGTTGGACGAAACCATCGACCTCTCGCTATGCAGCTACGACAAGACCAAAGCCGGGGAGGCTGGCCCGATCGACTTCCCAGTCGACCTTGGCGAAACCCACCTCGTTGGGCTCGGTGCGATAGGCCATGGCTCGCTTTGGGCGCTAGCGAGACAACCCGATCTCAAGGGTCGTCTGCATGTAATCGATCACGAAGCGATCGAACTCTCAAACCTGCAGCGCTACGCATTGGCCGGCCAGGCGGAGATTGGTATGTCCAAGGCGGTTCTTGCAGCCACCGCCCTTAGATCGACTGGCCTTGAGGTCGAGGCGCACCCTCTGACGTGGGCAGAATATGTTGCGCGCCGGGGCAATTGGGTCTTAGACCAAGTGGGTGTGGCGCTTGACACCGCCGCCGACCGTCTGGCTGTCCAAGGTGCACTGCCGCGATGGATCGCAAACGCTTGGACGCAGGAGCACGATCTCGGTATCTCCCGGCATGGTTTCGATGACGGCCAGGCTTGCCTTTGTTGCATGTACCTGCCATCCGGAAAATCCAAGGACGAGCACCAGCTGATTGCCGAGGAACTCGGAATACCGGAAGCACACGAGCAGGTGAAAACGCTCCTGCAGACAAATGCCGGAGTTCCCAACGACTTTGTAGTTCGCGTGGCTACAGCGATGGCTGTGCCGTTTGAACCGCTAGCCCCGTTTGTCGGCCAGCCCCTGCGCTCCTTTTATCAGCAGGCTATCTGCGGCGGTCTGGTGTTCCAGCTTAGCGAAGGAAGTCGCCGCGTTCGAACTGTGGTTCCGATGGCCTTTCAGTCGGTGCTTGCCGGGATTATGCTTGCCGCGGATTTGGTCAAGCATAGTGCGGGGTTTCCCATGAGCCCGACGACGAGCACTCGGGTGAATCTTCTGCGCCCCCTTGGCTCTCACTTGCACGATCCGAAGGCCAAGGACTCCAGCGGCCGCTGCATCTGTAGCGACGACGATTTCATTGCCGCTTACAGGCGCAAATACGGAGCGCGTTGATCAGGTAAGCGATGTCTCGGCCGCCTAAGCAGACGCGCACCTCTCCGTAGACGCAGGGGGCGCGGCTTGTGGGCGTGACCATGGGCGCCATTATGACACGCTTGGCCCGCTCCTTTGCCGGCCTATCGTCCTCCGCGCATGATCCCGTGCCGACGTGATGATCCAGCACCAGCCGCCATGGCACCAGAGGCTGGTCAAACCTCCGTTGTTGGCCGGTTTGGACAGTGCTGCATCAGGTCTCGACCGACGTCTCGACAGTCAGGGCTGCTTCGACGGGTGTGAAGATGTCAACATCGACCCCAGGCGCCCGAATCGTCACAATCAGGGCGTACCGAGCCAGAGCGTCGACGCGTTCCAGGTAAGGCTTCTCCTTCCACCAGCCCCCGACCGGGAACACGCCGATCGCGTCACGCTCGGCGAGATCGGCGGCGCTGCCCGACCAGAAATCGGCGTGCAACGAGCCGCGATCGCGGAAGGTGCCGAGCAGCCACTCTTCTCCGCCTCCAGCAGGCGCCCCTTCCTCCTCGTCCCGAGCGGCCTGATTGATGCGGGCTCGGAATTCGTCGACTGTCTCGGTCGCTGACTTTACTCTGAACCGAAGACCATGGGACGCGTAACGATGCCGGCGGGTCCATCCGCGTTCACCGGGGTTGGGTTCGATGAAATAGGACAGCGTGACGCGGAGCTCGACCTGGGCAGCGCCGAGCGCCGCGAGCTGCTCCTTCGGCCAAGGCAGGCGATGCAGCTTCATGTCACGCGTTTTGGCAGCCGCGCCGCCCTCGCGCTGGAAAGGCTGAAGCTCATCTTCAACGATAAGCGTGAGGTCGTTCACCGTTGACAGAAGCGCGCGCCCAAGATCTGGCACGCCGTAACCATAGCGCCGCACGAGCGCCTGGATCTCGCCCTTCGCTCCGTTGCACGCATCGATGCGTGCGCGCATCGCCGGAGTCCATTCGGCCGAGTGGACGATCAGGGCGCGAACCGATTCAGGCCACAGCTCGGGGCGCGCTGATAGAATTAGTCCCGCCATCCGTGCGGCATGGGCCGTTGCCGCGCTCGTATCTCCGAGGGTGGTGGAGTGGCGCAGTTCGGGTCGACAGAAAGTGGTCAATATCTGCAGATCGTCGATCGGCTCGCCGGGCAACACACCGTCATGGGCGAGATTGCCGCCTTCGAAGACGACCTCGGGCTTCACCGGCCACTGCCTGTCCCAAACGACCGAAGTGCGACTGCGCGGCGAGAGCTCGCCGACCGGCGCGATCGGAGCGTAGCCCGAAAAGTCGGTGTCAATGATATCGACCTTTTCTGTGAAAGCGCCGACCGTCAGCGCATTCCAGGCCTGAGAAGGATCATCGACTGCTTCCAGATCGTTGCGCGTCAAATGCTCGGCCGGCATGAGGTCATCGCCGATGTTGCCGGCAGAGAGAACGATCAAGCGTCGCTGTTCCTCTTCGAAACAGAGTTGGTCGATAGCGGCAGACCACGATGTGGGCCTTCCACGCGCCGGACTGGCGCTTGTCACAGCCATTGCGATCGCGCGGCGGCGCTCCGGCGCCTGCACCTCGGCGCGGGCGATCGCTTCCGCGGTGATCGCGCCATAGAGTTCTGGATCGTTTGCCTCGTCTTCTGGCGGAAGGATACGAACACTCTCCAGCCGAAAGGGCAATGGAACTGGATCGCCTCCGACCAGGAGCGGGACCAGATCACCGTACAGGCCGACACCTGCCATTCGCGTCCCGTGGCCGCTCCACGCAGGTGTGTCGTCGCTGCCCCATGCCGGTTTGACGGTGTGCCAGTCTTCAACGGCAAGTGCGGGTTCGATCAACGGGTGGGTGCGACGCACGCCGCTGTCGAGAATGCAGACCGCAATATCGGATTGAGGCGGTCTGACGCGCCCGAGAAGCTCGTCGCTCCAGTCCCTTTGCTCCGCGCCGCCAAGGCCCAGGAAGAAGGACGGCGTATCCTTCGCGCGCCGCAGCTCGGCGACGACATCGCTGTGCGCAATCATGCGGTCGAGCATTGCCGTGCTGGCGAGGGCCAGCATGACCACCCGCTCCGGAAACCTGACCGCATGCGTGCGCAAAGTGATGTTCAGGGCTTCGGCAATGTGCTCGAAGTTCTCGCGGCGACCGTCGCGCAGCCAGACTTCCCACCACACCTGCTCGTCAGCGGCCTGGGGGAAGAGGTCGTCGTGGTCGGTAAACAACGATCGTGCAGTCGCCAGCCTGACTGTCTCCATGCGGGAGACGAGCGGCTCGTTGCGCGGTCTGCCGCGGTCAGTATCAACGTCTCGATACGCCTCGACTTTCCGCAAATAATAGGCTTGCGCGCTTTGCGGCAGGAACACCGACGCTGTGATGGCGAAGGTGGATATGGGCGCGGTCGCGCGGAAAATCGTCTGCCATTATGATCTGTGCTGTCGCTACTCAAACAGCGACGCCTGCCGGCGTTCCTTCAGAGCGTCGATGAGCGCTTCCGAGGTGATCCGCTTCCCCCCCCGCAATATGATGGTTTTTGCAGCGTCGTCGGCCGCGCGCGTGATCTCGGCCTGCGACAGTCTCTCTGCCTGAGAGATCGCCTCGTTCCAGGCAAGCCCTCTGGTGTCGAAGCGGTCGAGTCGAGCCCGAAGCAGCGCCTCTATAATCGGCCGATCGGGCACGGCGTATTCGATGACATCGTCGAAACGGCGGAACAAAGCTCTGTCGAGCAGCTCGGGATGATTTGTTGCCGCAATAATCAGGCTGTGGCTGTCGTCTTGCTCGAGAAACTGCAGAAACGAATTCAGCACGCGCCGAATCTCGCCAACATCCTGGCGTTCGCCTCGACGCGCGCCGATGGCATCGAATTCGTCAAAGAAGTAGACGCCCCGCGTCGCCTGCATTGCATCAAAAACAAGCCGCAGCTTTCCGGCAGTCTCTCCCATGAACTTGGTGATCAAACCATCGAGGACGATCGTGAAAAGGGGCAGATGAAGCTCCCCGGCCAATGCCGATGCGGTCATCGTCTTGCCTGATCCTGGCGGGCCGACCAGAAGCAGTTTGCGACGGGGAACAAGCCCGTGCTCGCGCAAGCTTGCTTGTTGGCGCTGCTCTCCCAGCACGCGGTGCAGGCGCGAGCGCAGACTGTCCGGCAAAATCATGTCGGTCAGTCGCAGGTCCGGATAGCGCACATGCAGGAGCCCTGCGAGCTCGCCCTTTGGCTGAAAAAGGGGAACCGGCCGACTGCTCTTGACAATCCGGGCGTCCCTGCTCTTGGCTGCGTCGACCAGATCCTTGAGCTCCTGAGCAAGCTTACCATGGCCTTGACGTGCCTCATGCGCAGCAAGCTGCATCGCGATAGAGAGGAAACGATCCTCGTCGCCGGCAATGTGGCTTTTAAGCAGCGTCACGATATGGCGGGCCGTGGTCATGGCTCTCTTCTGGGGTATCCGTTTACTTGGCGAAGCGCATGCAACCTAAACGCTTTCAACGGCGATTTGTATCGCGCAATGGTGTTTTTTCTCTTGTCGATGTTCGCCCGTGGCAACTTCAGCGGTGAACTGTTGCGCCGCGGTCATAGGCCAGCCGGAATAACGCCGGCCAGCAGACAACAGTCCGCCATCTTCGAGCGCTCGAAGTCTGGCCACTCACGCAGCGTGTCGGGTCCGAACGCTCCAAAGCCGCCCCGCCTGGCAGGTCCATGCGACCGATTGCGGGCTGCGGCCATAAGGTCTACGCGGGGTCGCATGGCTGCCCGCGCCGCTGGCTAAAAAGCTGTACACCATCTCACGAAACACCAGGTCCGCTCCTTTGCCGGCCGACGGTCCATGAAATCCCCTCCCCACTCACGACACCGGAGACCTCCTTGCCCACATGGCGCTCAAGCACCGGCCGCCATGGCACCAGCGTGAATTCGCGCGACTTCTCAACGACGGCACATTTTCCGCTGGCAAGCTCGACGGAGCGGCGGAGCGTACCCTCTACTCGTCCTCCGGATCGCGCTTCGGCATAGGGCAGGCCAAGTTCCTCCGACAGTTGGCCAGCAACACGGTTCAGTTCTCGCTGGCGCAGGATCGAAAGCATGTTGGCTCGATAGACGATCCCATCCTGTTCTTCATGCGCGAGGCCTTGCGCGATCAGCCACTGCCGCCGGCGAGCTTGCGCCTCTCTCACGTCGCGGCCGAAGCCGGATCCGTGCAAAGGCTCGGGTCTATCGGCAACCAGCTCCCGGTCGAGCCAGGTGGCGCCGTTGAAGCTGACCTGTCGCTCCAGCGCCATTGAGGAGAGCTTGTCGGCAACGACAGGCTCGGCCCTGGCCCGCTGGCCCTCATAATTCGCGACGCGATCGAGATGGTCCGGCGCGATGAGCCAGGTGCCGTTCGGCTCTCGCTCGACGCCGCCGGTCGCGCGGCGGATCGCCTCCAGCCGCCGCACATGCGTTCGCGCAAAGCTCTCGGTGGCGGATGGGTCATGCTTCAGGTGCATATCGACGTCGTAGCGGCCGCCATGCGCGGCGGCGATTTCGGCGATGGTACGATCGACCTGCCTCGGCTCGGTGTTCCTTGGCGCGACACGCACGATGCAGCCATTAGGCATCGTTTCCATCGCCTCGCCTCTACCGATGTCGATCCAATGGCTCTTACCGTCGACGGCGTCCACGATCATGTAATGGCGGTCATTGATCTCGTCGGCCAGTCCACGCGCGACAACCCGACCGACGAGAGACTGGACGGGCTCGCCGGCTCGATCGTGGATCACCCAGTCGGCGGCACTGCGGGCAAGCCCCTTGCCGGCCAGTTCGCGGTGCATGGTCTTGATGATGTCGCCGCGTTCGCCGGCGCGGCGCAGCGTGGCTTCGAGCTCATCGTCGAGGCGCCAGGAACCAGCGCCGACCTCCGCGGCCAGACCCATCCGCTCGAGCTTGCGCAGCCGTCCCTGGTGCAGCGTCTGACGAATGGCGTCGGGACCGTCCGGCGAGACCAGGCCGTCATCATCACGCATGCTGAGCAGCCGACGGTCGATGCTGGTGAAGCGTTCCTGCTCCATTTCCCGGCGCAGGCGAAGCTCAATCTCGCGGTCGGTTCGCGGACCGAGATCGAGGCTGACCAGCTCGGCCGCCCGCTCGCGGATGCCAGATGAGATATATTCGCGCGCGATGACCAGGTTCTCGCCACGGTCGTCCCTGCCTCGGACGATGATGTGGCTATGGGGATGGCCGGTATTGAAGTGATCAACCGCGACCCAGTCGAGCTTCGTGCCGAGGTCTTCCTGCATCTGCGCCATGAGCCGCCGCGTCAGCGGCTTCAGGTCTTCATACTCGATGCCGTCTTCGGCAGCGACGATGAAGCGGAATTGGTGGCGGTCGCCGTCCGCGCGATCGATGAACGCCTTGCCGTCGACGCGGTCGCTGTCGGCGCCGTAGAGCTCGCCAGGCGCACCTTCTCGGGTGACGCCGTCGCGCTGAAGATAGCGTAGATGGGCACGCGCCCCGTCCGCGCCCTTGCCGGCGAGCTTGACGATCCGCGCCTTGACGATCACCCGGCGCTGGCGGAAGGCGGCATACCGGTCGCGCGATTTCAGCAGCTCCGCAGCCGCCCCGCCACGCCCTGTCCGGCTGCCCGTGAAGCGACCGCCGGGCTGGGGCTGGCCGCCGGCTCGGTTGACGGCTGCCCGGACTTGACCGGCATAGCGTTTGCCTGCCTTCGAGCCGCGCGACCCGATTTTGCCGAGCTTCGGCCTGAACTCGTCATCTGCCATGCGACCTCCCAGACATATCAAGCAAAATCAGACACTTACACGTCAAACCCTCTTGGCACCGGCGGCAGCCTCCTGGAAAAACGATGTGCAGACAAAGACTTAGCCGCCTCCTGGAGGCGGTGCCTTTATCTTGCCTTACGCGCCCAGCCCCCCAGCCCCGGTAAGCGTCCGGTCCCTGCACATATCTGAGGTAGTGCAATCTCGCGTCATGTCGGGTTCCTTCTTGTCGAGGAGGATGATCTGCGATGGCGCCCCGCCGCTCCTGGGACAAGGCTGACAACCCCTACTGGCGCACGCATGTCGGCAGCTGGTTTCGCAGCTCTCTGGAGGCGGAGGAATATTGCCGCCGGCACAAGCTTTCGACGGTGACCTTCGAGCGTTGGGCGCGCCACCTGCTGACGCCGAAAGACCTGCGTAAACGTGCGGAATATCTGCGGGAATTGTACGCGGAGAAGCAGAAGAAGCGCGCCAGGAATGCGCCTCGGCGGAAGCAAAACGCGCCACCTCGCCGCCGCTACGGCGCGCGCACGGACCGCGGTCCGCTTGCGCTGCATGCGTTCTGGGGAATGCATGTGGAGGCGATGAATTGGAGCGGCATGGGGCTCGCCGAGTATGCGGCGGCGCTCGATCTTTCGCCGCACGCGCTGCGCAGATGGCGCGATCGGTTCGAGGAATCCGGCACTGAAATGGACTGGCGGTCGCTTCTTCATCCGAGTACCCGGGCCCAATTAAGCAGCGCTGCTAATTGCGTACGGCGCAAATACCGCTTGACGCCTGGGGCTGCGGACGGTCGCTCGAACCGGCGCACCTTCACCAACGAGCAGAAGCGGGCGATCGTCGCGGAGACCGAGAGGCTGGCGTCGCCGTGGCGCAGGTCTGTCGCCGCCACGGCATTGCCACCAGCATGGCCTTCCGCTGGCGCGAAGAGTTCGGCCTGACTGCCCGCAAGGCGCCGCAACTGGCGATGGTCGCGCTCGCCGACGGCGCGGCGAACGAGTTGCCGGCACTCGCGGCGTTGCGCGATCTCGTGCAGCCGCCGGACGGAATGGTGGCAATGGAACTGGATATGGACGGCGCGTGTTCGCGCCGGCGGGCGCGACCACGGCCGCCGTGAAGCGGCAGCTCACTGGTAAGGAGAAGGCGTCATGATTGTCGTTCCGGCCGGCGTGAAAGTGCATCTGGCCTTGGGTCACACCGACATGCGAAAGGGCCTCGATGGCCTCGCGACGCTGATCCAGGAACACCTGAAGAAGGATCCGTTCTCGGGACATCTGTTCGTCTTCCGCGGCAAGAATGCCTCGCTTTTGAAAATCCTTTTTTGGGATGAAACGGGGCTGTGCCTGTTCACCAAGCGCATGGACCGCGGACAGTTCATGTGGCCGCGCCTGGCTGAGCCAGGCGGCTCGGTGACACTGTCGCCAGCGCAACTGGCGATGCTCATCGAGGGGATCGACTGGCGCACGCCGGAACGCTTCTGGCGACCGATGCTGGCGGGCTGAAATCGCCTCGTCGATTGTCGCGGAAAAGCCCGGAAAGCTTGGGTTTTTAGGCTGTTTATGATAGATTCGATCATGTTGATCGATCTCGAAAATCTGCCTTCCGACCCGCAGCTTTTGCAGCGTCTCGTGCGCGACATGGCGGCTGCGGTCGAGAGCCGCGACGGGGAGATTGAGCGACTTCAGTCGATCATCAAAAAGCTCCAGCGAGCGCAGTTCGGCCGCAGTTCCGAGCAGCTTGCCCCCGACCAGCTTGTGCTCGCGCTGGAAGACCTCGACGCCGATGTTGCTCGCATCCAGGAGAGCCGTCCGTTCGAAGTCAAACCGTCGGCGGAGCGGTCGTCCCATCGCAGATCGCTGCCTGATCATCTGCCGCGCGAGGACGTCCTGCTTGATGTCGGCGGCACAGTCTGCACGTGTTGCGGCGGCACCCTGCATGCCATTGGCAAAAACGTGAGTGAGATGCTGGATTGGGTGCCAGCGCAGCTTCGCGTGATCCGCACCACGCGTCCGAAATATGCTTGCCGGACCTGCGAGACGGTGGTGCAAGCGCCGGCACCGGAGCGGCTGATCGGCGGCGGCCTGGCCACGCCAGCGCTGCTCGCGCAGGTGCTGGTGAGCAAGTACTGCGATCATACGCCGCTCTATCGGCAGTCGCAGATCTTCGCCCGCAATGGTGTCGATCTTCCG
Organism: Mesorhizobium sp. dw_380; assembly: GCF_018588885.1. Taxonomy (GTDB): domain Bacteria; phylum Pseudomonadota; class Alphaproteobacteria; order Rhizobiales; family Rhizobiaceae; genus Mesorhizobium. The sequence continues at coordinate 158,108 of NZ_JAFFIW010000005.1, read as the reverse complement.
CGCTCGACGCTCGCTGGATGGGTTGGCGGCGCCTGCTGGTGGCTCGAAGCCCTGCACGAACGCCTCGCCAAGAGCGTGTTCGCTTCCAACCATCTCTTTGCCGACGATACGCCGGTGCCGGTGCTCGATCCCGGTCGTGGGCGCACCAAGACGGGGCGGCTGTGGGTCTACGCCCGCGAGCAACGCGCCTGGGCTGGACCGGAGCCGCCGGCGGCGATCTATATGTTTGCGCCGGACCGCAAGGCAGAACGCCCGGCCTCGCATCTCGAGCACTTCAAGGGCGTGCTGCATGTCGATGGCTATGCCGGTTTCGAGCAACTCACCGGCAAGGGAGACATCGTTCTTGCTGCCTGTTGGGCGCATACCCGGCGCAAATTCTATGACGTGGCTCAGGCGACCAACGGACCGATCGCGGTGGAGGCCTTGCGCCGGATCGGCCAACTCTATGCCGTCGAAGCCGACGTTCGCGGTCAGTCGCCCCCGCATCGGTTGGCATCTCGGCGCATCCGTTCGAAACCAATCGTCGATGCCATGCGGGTCTGGCTCGAAGCGCAGCTTCCGCTCTTGCCAGGGCGCAGCACGCTCGCCGAAGCGATCCGTTACGCGCTGTCGCGCTGGGAGGGGCTGACGCGCTTCCTGCACGACGGTCGCACCGAGCTCGACACCAATCCGGTCGAGCGCGCGATCCGGCCGGTCAGTCTTGGCCGCAAGAACCACCTCTTCGCGGGTAGCGACGGCGGCGGTCATCGATGGGCGGTGCTGTGCTCGCTGGTCGAAACCTGCAAGCTCAATGGCGTCGAACCCTACGCCTATCTTCATGATGTGCTCTCGCGCATGGTTGACGGACCCCCATCAACCGCCTCGACGAATTGCTGCCGTGGAACTGGAAAGCGGCAAATCCTGTCAAGAGCTGAGCGACGTGCAAGAACCGGACGCTTACCAGCCCCGCCAGACGCGCCCCGTCCGCCCATGGCTAACGCACCGGCTCCCTCGGCTGCGCGCCGTCCTTGCCGAGCGGCACGAAGAGATCGCCGTTTACGCCGGCGTGAACACCGTCATGGATGAAGAACAGCGACCGTCCGAGAGGAGCGATTTGCGCCTTTGGAGCGACAGGTTTGCTTTCGAACGTCTCGATGTCGGCCGCCGAAACTCCGGCCGCCTTGAGTTGGTCGAGGTACTCAACGGTCTCTTCTGGCAGCGGTTTGCCACGCTTCAAATGCTCGTCGTAGCGCTCGGGACCGGCATTGTAGGCGCCAAACAGGCCAGGAAATCCGAAGCGGTCATACATGGCGCTGAGATAGGCCGTGCCGGCCAGGATATTGTCGCGCGGATCGTGCGGGTTAGGCCCAAGGCCGTGTTCGACCCGCATCTCCTCATAGGTGCCGGGCATCACCTGCATGAGGCCCATGGCGCCAGCGGGGGAGGTGATGGGGCGGCCGTCGCGCATCGTCTTGCCGCCGCTTTCGGCAGCCATGACGGCATAGATCCAGGCTTGGGGAATATGGAAGCGCCGGCTTGCTTCCGATACCAACGTCTGCCACTTTCGCAGCTGCGGACTTTGGGAAATGGCGACCGTCTCAGCGCCGGTCGAGGCGGAACAGGCGCATGGCGCAATGGCGATCATGCCCAACAAGAGGAGGGTCACTCGGTCCATAGTGGTACGAGCCTCCCGATGACATTTTGAGTGGGAACAGGCCCGAAATAGCGGCTGTCGAAGGAGCGGTTTTTGTCGCTGCCGAGCAGGAAAACCTCGTTGTCGCCGAGCGCTCGGCAGCCGTTCCACCATGGCAAAGGTCGGCCTTCGGCATCGATTTTGAGCCGGCGCGCGACGATGTCGCCGCCGATGATGATGGCGTCATTGAAGGCGCAGACATTATCGTCCGGCAGCGCTGCAAGACGTTTTGCCAGCGGCACATTGCGAGGCAGATAGCTGCGCTCGGCGGCGAGATACGCCGCGTATTCAGGCGGGCGCACGAGCACGAGATCGCCACGCGCCAGCGCTCCCGCAGCGATGCGGTAAAGGCCGATCGGCGCGCTGGCCGAGGCGTTCCAGACCAGCCAAGGGGTGGGTTTTGCCAGCGCCGTGAAGCCCAAAAGACCGAGACCGGCCGCGGCCAAGGCGACCGTCTTACGGGCTCGAACACGCCGCAGGCGGCTGCCGATCAGATGGATGGAAGGGCGCCGGCTCATGAACGGCCTCCCTTGCCGCCCTGGCCGGAACCGGCCTCGCCATCGCCGGCAGTGGAGTGCTGCGGGTGTCCTTTCGACCAATGGTCGAGTTCATCTATGTGATAGCGGACATATCGGCCGTGCTTGCGGAATTTCGGGCCGCCGCCCTTGAGCCGCATCTTTTCGAGCGTGCGCTGGGAGAGCCCGATATAGAAGGCGGCTTGGGCTGTGCTGAGAAACGGGCTGCCCTTTTTCGCGCGGGCCGCGCGTTCGTTTTCGTCTTCCATGATGATCCTCGTTTCGCTTCGGACAAGCGAGGGCGAGGATGGGCGAGGGAGATCGTCTCGGGGACGGGCGAAGAGTCGGGGGAGAGTTTTCGCCGCCCTTTAGGGCGGACGGGGTTTGGGTGGAACTCCTGGGAATGAGCCCCGCGCCGGGCTGCGGCGCGAGGCTCTATGTCGGCCGATCAGTCGGCCGGGTTCCAGATGATGGCGTAGGTGTCGTCATCGTCCTGGCCGGCGGCGCGGCCAAGATTGGCGTAGAGCTTGCGCGGTCCGAACTCCGGCGCTGCAATCGACAGGCTCACATAATCCTTGCCAGAAGTCTCGCCGGTGCGGATCCAGCCGGCGCCAACTTCGACCCCTTGCGTCAGCACCCGGAAGTCGGGATGGTTATCGGCGCTCTTGGCCTGGTTGGGGGCGATATCGATGTCGGCGCGGACGCTGAGCGTCTTGAGCTGGCCCTTGTAGGCGCCGTTTTCCTGCTTGTTGACGTAACCGATCGCGGTCATTTCGAAGTCTCCTTTTGTGGTTTCGCCGGGGACCATCCCCTGCGATGGCGCACCGTAATGGGCGCGTCAGGGCCGCCTGAATCCGACAGGGCCGCAGCGACAGTGAAGGACCCGAGCGGGCAGCTTTTTTGTGAGCGAAGCGGCGCGAGGAAGCCGCCGCAGGCGGCGGGGAAAAAAGCTGATGGCGCGAGGGTTTCGGGCGGCCGGACCCGCCCATAGGTCGACAAGCCAGCCGCAGGGATGGTCCTTGGAGAGAGCATGGAGACCGCTCGCCAAGTGCGGTCTGTCAGCCAAGCAGGACGCCGGGATGAAACGGCCTGCAAAGATGCTGCGCCCTTATGCCGGATCGAGATCGGGCCAGCGGGTCGGGCGCCAGAGCAGACATCCGGCATGGTGCGATCTATGAAAGCAGGGCTCGCCAGCGGGAATTTGATACGCGAAGGGGCCAAAGTAAGGCTGGATGAGAAGCCGGTGCTACCTGCAGGTCCAGTGTCATGTGGCGGCGCTCGGGAAACCGCTACGCAATGTGACGCGCTCTTATGAGGCGAACAGACCGGCCCCAAAACCGATCGACCGGTGGTCGGCGCGAAACGCGTCATGCCTGTCCGAAAGCTGACAGTGGCAGAAGACGCATGTCGGGTTCCGCACAATTGACCATGCTGGATTTGTGAGGTTTTCAGGGAGAGCCATGCGTTCACTTCCCAGTGAGCTTTGGCACCGCATTTGCTCTTGAGATGTGGCAACACGGATCGAAGGTTGACTGCATGCACAAGCGCGAGATGAGCAATGCTCTCCTTTCCTGGAGGCTTGGCAGCAGATTCGATTGTGACGTTGCGAGGAGCTTCAGCCACTCGCGGCGGAAGTGATCTCAAATCTGAAGGGACCGTTGGGGCCGCAGCTATCAAACCCATCTTTCTCTTTTTCGCAGCTCGTCTTCAACGCGATGCGGACTTCTTCTGGAGAAGGGCTCGACTTGCAAAAAGGAGTTGTCAATGACGTCTTACGTTCGCACCAACAGCCCGGCGCAGGTGCGCTCACTGTCCACCTTTGGCAAGCATCTGCAAAGGAGCGTGCTGACGGCGACGCTGCTTGCCGCGGCTTCGACGGGAAGTGAAGCGCAGCCCTATGTTCGTGCTGACGGCAGCACGACTGACGACTTGGAAGCGGCGCGAGCAAGTTGGCGTCATGACGCCGAATTCAATGGAAATGTGGGGCTCGCAGCCATCAACGCGGATGCCGCGTATGCGTTGGGTTCCACCGGGGAGGGGGCCAGAGCTCCTCGCCTGCCCTCGTCCGTCTTGACGAGTGCCCGCTTACAGCCTACCTCACTATCGCGTTAGCACTCGTCCATCGCGAGTGCTAACAAAAACCCCTCAACATCCGCACCAGGGAAAAATCCGAAAATGGCAAAGTCGAAGTTCCGCCCGCTGCATGACCGCGTGGTCGTTCGCCGGGTCGAATCCGAATCCAAGACCGCTGGCGGGATCATCATCCCGGATACGGCAAAGGAAAAGCCGCAGGAAGGCGAGATCATCGCCGTCGGCTCCGGCGCCCGCGACGAAGCTGGCAAGCTCGTCCCACTGGACGTCAAGGCCGGCGACCGCATCCTGTTCGGCAAGTGGTCGGGCACCGAAGTCAAGCTCAATGGCGAAGACCTTCTGATCATGAAGGAATCCGACATCATGGGCATCATCGGCTCATATCAGGCCCTTTCGTCAACTGAATTCCCGGGCTCGATTGAAGCCCCTGCCAGGAGCTAAAAATGGCTGCCAAAGACGTAAAATTCTCCCGCGATGCCCGCGAGCGCATGCTGCGCGGCGTCAACATTCTCGCCGACGCGGTGAAGGTCACGCTCGGCCCCAAGGGCCGCAACGTGGTCATCGACAAGTCGTTCGGCGCCCCGCGCATCACCAAGGACGGCGTCACCGTCGCCAAGGAAATTGAGCTTGAGGACAAGTTCGAGAACATGGGCGCGCAGATGGTCCGCGAAGTTGCTTCGAAGACCAACGACATCGCCGGCGACGGCACCACGACCGCAACCGTTCTGGCACAGTCGATCGTCCAGGAAGGCCACAAGGCGGTTGCCGCCGGCATGAACCCGATGGACCTGAAGCGCGGCATCGACCTCGCGGTAACCGACGTCGTTGCGACCCTGATCAAGAACGCCAAGAAGATCAAGACCTCCGAGGAAGTTGCCCAGGTCGGCACGATCTCGGCCAATGGCGACGAGTCAGTCGGCAAGATGATCGCGGAAGCGATGCAGAAGGTCGGCAACGAAGGCGTCATCACGGTTGAGGAAGCCAAGACCGCCGAGACCGAACTCGAAGTCGTCGAAGGCATGCAGTTCGACCGCGGCTATCTCTCGCCCTACTTCGTCACCAACGCCGACAAGATGGTTGCCGAGCTCGAGGACGTCTACATCCTGCTCCACGAGAAGAAGCTCTCCAACCTGCAGGCGATGCTGCCGGTCCTCGAAGCCGTCGTGCAGACCTCGAAGCCGCTGCTCATCATCTCGGAAGACGTCGAAGGCGAGGCTCTGGCCACGCTGGTCGTCAACAAGCTGCGTGGCGGCCTGAAGATCGCCGCCGTCAAGGCGCCGGGCTTCGGTGATCGCCGCAAGGCCATGCTGGAAGACATCGCCATCCTCACCGGTGGCCAGGTCATCTCGGAAGACCTCGGCATCAAGCTCGAGAACGTCGGCCTCAACATGCTCGGCCGCGCCAAGAAGGTGTCGATCTCCAAGGAGAACACCACCATCGTCGACGGCGCCGGCAAGAAGGCCGAGATCCAGGGCCGCGTCGCCCAGATCAAGCAGCAGATCGAAGAGACCACCTCGGACTACGACAAGGAGAAGCTGCAGGAACGTCTCGCGAAGCTGGCGGGCGGCGTTGCGGTGATCCGCGTCGGCGGTGCGACGGAAGTCGAAGTCAAGGAAAAGAAGGACCGCGTCGATGACGCCCTCAACGCGACCCGCGCGGCCGTCGAAGAAGGCATCGTTGCAGGCGGCGGCGTCGCGCTGCTGCGCGCTTCGGCCAACATCAAGGCCACCGGCGTCAACGCCGACCAGGCCGCCGGCATCAACATCGTGCGTCGTGCACTGCAGGCTCCGGCCCGCCAGATCGCCTCGAACGCCGGTGCGGAAGCCTCGATCGTTGCCGGCAAGATCCTTGAGAACAAGGGCGCGACCTTCGGCTACAACGCCCAGACCGGCGAATATGGCGACATGATCGCCCTGGGTATCGTCGATCCGGTCAAGGTTGTGCGCACGGCTCTGCAGGACGCGGCCTCGGTCGCCGGCCTGCTCGTCACCACCGAAGCCATGATCGCGGAGGCTCCGAAGAAGGAGTCGGCTGGCGGCGGCATGCCTGGCGGCATGGGCGGCGGCGGCATGGGCGGCATGGGCGGCATGGATTTCTAATCCAGCTCTGGCAGCTTTCGCAACGAGAGGGCGGCATCAATGCCGCCCTCTCAGACTGCTGACAAACCCCGTCGATTTTCGGCGGGGTTTTTTGTTATGTGATTGAAGTGTCTTGGACTGTTTGTGTCAGGAGATTTTGACAAGAGGCATTGAGCCTCATGCGCGGGCCGGCTTGGGTTTCGGGCACAGGCAAAGGGCGATCTTTTTGATGTTCTGGGCGGCGGCGGCGATCAGGCACTGGCAGGCGACCTTGGTGAGACTTCGGAACCGCGCATAGCGGTGACCATGCAGTTGCTTGGCGTCGGCGAAGGAGCGCTCGACGGTCTCCTTGCGGCGGCGGTAGATAGCCTTGCCCCATGCGGTCAGCCGGTTGGCGTCGGTGCGCTCCTTCGCATCGGCCCAGGCATGGCGGATGATGGTGCGTTGGGCCTTGGCATTGCTGGTGCAGGAGGCAAGCAGCGGGCAGTCGCGGCAGATAGCCGGGTCACTCTTGTAGTGGCGGTAGCCATTGCGGTCGGTGGTGGCGTAGGCCAGCATCTGGCCCTGTAGGCAGCGATAGCCATCAGCCGCCGGCTCATGGGTGAAGGAGGACGGACCCATCATGGCCGGGCTTGGGCGGTCTGGGGCGACGATAACCGGTGACACCGCGGATTGCCCGATCCTCCAGTCCTTTGGCGATGCCTGCCGTGGCATAGCCGGCGTCCAGCCCGACGGCGCCGACATCAAAGCCGAAGCGCTGCACCTGCCGATCGAGCCTCGACAGGTAGACGGTCGAATCGTGGACGATCGCCGTCGTGTGCGTGTCGGTGATGATGGCGTGCGCCGCATCCACCGTGCGATGGTCGAGATAGAAAAAGCCCTTCGGCTTGCCCTCGCGTACCATGTAGCCGCTGTCGGGGTCGGTGCGCGAGACCTTGGTCTCCTTAACCGCAGGCCGCCGCTCCTTCTGCTTCAGCGGCTTCTGGCCATGCAGCGCCCGTTCGGTGTCGATCGCACGATCGAGGTCGGCCCAATAGTCGGCCCGCGACTTGGCGATCATGGCAAGATCGTATTTGCCCTTGTTGGCGTTGGCCTTCAGATGGGTGGAGTCGGTGTACAGCACCGTGCCGTCGACCAAGCCCGCCCGGATCGCCTGCTCAACAATGCGGTCGAAGATCGCCTGCGACACGCTGGTGTCGTCGTAACGCCGCCGCCGGTTCTGGCTCAACGTCGAGGCGTCGAACACCTTGTCCGTCAGCTTCAGTCGCAGGAACCAACGATAGGCGACATTGACCTCGATCTCGCGCACCAGCTGCCGCTCCGAGCGAACGCCAAACAGGTAGCCGATGAACAGCGCCTTGAACATCAAGGTCGGGTCGAGCGGCGGGCGGCCATTGTCGGGGCAATACAGCGGCGCGGTCAGATCGTGGATGAAGGTGAAATCGATCACACGGTCGATCTTGCGCAAAAGGTGATCGGCAGGAACCAACTGATCCAGCGTCACCATCTCGAGCGCGGTCTGTTCAGGGGCGGGTCGCTTCAACATGACCCAGTGAATCAAAAACCCCCAGCAAATGCCAGGGGTTTGTCAGCAGTCTGAGAGGGCGGCATCAATGCCGCCCTCTTTTTTTGCGAACCTCGGTCCGATGAACGATCCACGCCAACGCCGGCCATCGGTGTTAGGGCAACCTCAAAAGAACTGTCGAGTTGGTTGCGCGCGGCTTTGCGTCATCAGAGGCGCAAGGCGGTCGCGTGTGAGGATTGCGCGGTCCCATAGGCGGTTTCGGCATGTGCCTCACCTTCGACATCGACATTGCGGCCAAGCAGGAAATCGGCGGCTTTCGAGGCATGGCTTGCGGCGCGGAAGATGGCGCGGTTGTCCTCGCGCAAAACCGTCAGCCATGAGCCGATGTAGTCGGCATGGCGCACGGTCGGCTCGATGCCGAGACTGCTGCAGATGAAGGCTGATGCGATTTCGGCGACGAGTTCCTCGCGCGCATAGGTGTTGGACCCGAAGGAGCCGGACAGGTCGCGCGCGAGTCGCCTCGGGTGGCCGGTCCAGTGGCCAAGCTCGTGAAAGCAGGTCCGGTAATAGTCGATCTGGTGGAAGAAAGCCGGCTGCGGCGGCACCTGTATGGTGTCGCTGCCGGGCATGTAGAAGGCGCGCTCGCCGCCGATGCGAAAATCAGCGCCGGTTGCATGAATGAGCGCCTCGGCCTGCGGGACAATCTCGCGCTCAGGCAGAGGCTCGCCGGCGTCGTAAAGATGTTCGGGCAGATTATCGCACTGCGCGACATTGAAGACGGTGAAGCGCTTCAGGAAGGGCACCGCCTGCGGTTCGTCGCCATCGGTGTCGGCGCGTTGCTTTTCGTTCTTGGGAACAAAGCGGTCAGCGTGAACGATGGTGGTGCCGTGCTCGCCCTTTCTGACATTGCCGCCAAGCGAAAGCGCCTGCCGGAAGGTGAGCCAGTTCTGGCTGGGGAAACCACGCTCGATGACCGCGCCCCACAGGATCAGGATATTGATGCCGGAATATCGGCGCTGGGTGGCCGCATTCCGCGGCAGGCCGAGGCCTGTCCTTGCCCTGCCCCACGGCTTGACCCATGGCACGGTGCCGCGCTCCAGTTCGGCAATGATGCGGTCGGTGATTTCCTGATAAAGGCTGGCGCCGGTGCGCCCGCCACTGTCTGCGCCAGCCTGTCGGCTGCCGCAACGTTTGTTGTTTGCACGCATCGTGATGTCCTCCGCTCTACAATCGCGCGCCCTCCCCGGAAGCGGGGTGGGCGGCAAAAGCGACCGGAAAGGCCCGCCGTCGGAGGCAGACTGCATCAGCAGGACCGGAACGGAGTGGAGGACCCGAAAGCGACAAGCGAAGGGTTGCGGGACGCCGCGGCGGGCCTAGAAGGGAGTGCTGCCCACCCTGCGCCAGGGGGAAGGCCACAATAGAAAGACGCCGGCCGACAGGCCGGCGACCGTCAGCAGCCGAAGGCTGCCCCGCGCCAGGGGGCGATGCCGCAGGGCCAAGACCGCCTGAGCTTGCCGAAGAAAAGCGGGCTCGGTTCACGAGCACCCGGCCAGCGACTTCAGGCGCGGGCGCTCAGGATTGTTGTTGGCGCCCACGGCAGCTGGATGACCGCAACAAGATTACGAGGAGCGACAGCAAGCCAGCTGCCACAAACGGCACGCTCCGGCAACAACAGCGTGGCCGATCTACAGATGCTGCCCCGCACGAGAGCCAGCACGCTTTGAGCGCGCATCGGCGATGCAAGCGTTGCAAGCTGGCCATGTCCACAAGGTCCGGCGGCCACTATATCGCCGACCACCAACGCGGGCGTACCGTCTAAGTGCAGACCTTTCGCGAGTGCGCGGACGCGTGCATTTCATCTGCGATGGCCGGATCTTGCATTCCCGCTTGAGCTGCTCAACGTCAAGGCCTACACGCGCTGCGATCTTGAGAGTGACCCTTCAACTGGGGGAAATCATAAGGGCGCGGTGGAATTCGTCGAACTTTCCCTGTTTTCTCGAGGCGAGTGCGGCGAAGGCTGGGAATTGGGAATCCGGTCCCAGGACCGGGAACTGTTTGATCACAAGCTTCAGATTGGGTTCATGCTTGAAGGCTTTTTGGTAGTTGATATCAGCCAGTCTGCAATGCGGACAGTTGTGGTAGTCATTGAATATGACCAGAACGGCATCGCCTTGCGGGTTGCCGGCGATTGGCGAAGGAGATAGTTGTCGAATGCGCCGCTCCACTTTTGCCTGTCGGTCGACCACGCCTGCCGGTGCAGGTTCGCGCTATATTGGCTCGCCAGCAAGGCGAGGAGTAAAAGAAGAGCTGCGACAGTGATGGCAGTCGGCTTAGACATGAGTCTCCAATCCATGGACGGCGTGGCAGCAACGGCCCGCCTTTTTGGTGTAAAATGGGTCAGTTTTGAATCGTGCCCCGCAGTTGCTACAGGCGCAAAAGTGCCGGTGCGATCTGGCGGTTTCTCAAATACGGCTTTGCGCCATCGGGTCCACCCCAATAGCTGAGCGTCGTTCGCACGGGGAATTGTGTTCACCACGCCGGGCGACTTGACCGTCCACCGCCAGAGCGCTGAACGGTCCGCTAGTGAGGCGCTCCCCGAATCGTCGTTTATCCCGCTCGCCCCGGACCGGGTGACAGCCAGCGTTGCCGCTACGCTGCGGAGAAAAACCGTCAGCGCGTGGCATTCGGACATAAGCTGATCAACGCCAAGAATAAGCCCCACGGAGGTGACCGGTGCGGCCGGAACAAGAAAGAGCGTTGCAGCCATTGTGACGAGGCCTGCACCGGTAATGCGGGTTGTTCCGTTCGAAGGGAACAATGCGACAAACAGCATGAGGATCCGGCAGCCGATCGGGAGATCAGTTTTCGTCGCTTGGGCGATGAAAAGGGCGGCGAGCATCATATTCGTGCCGTCCAGATTGAATGGAATGAGACCCACGACCGAATGCGTGGCGCCGGCCTTTTCCATCTTCTCCATGAGCGAGGCCAGCGCGGCCTCTGAGGAGGACATTGCGAGCAGCAGCTCGTCCTTGATGTATCGGACGAGAGAGAAGAGCGAGCGGCCGTTGTAGCGGCAGACCGCGCCGAACAGGACCGAGAGGAACAGGACCGAGAGGAACAAGACTTGCAGGATGTCGCCTTCCGCGAAGGCACTGGCAATCGTTGACGGGATGATGTTCATCAGGAAGCTGGTCACGGACTGCTCGTGAGCCGTGGCCACATAGCCCTTAACGGCTTCGACATCGAGCGAGGCCGGATCGATGTTGAGGCCGGCGCCAGGCTGAACGATATTCGTGACAATCAGCCCGACAACAAAAGCGAGCGTCGAGAAGGTGAGAAAATAGACCATCGCCTTGGCGGCAACTCGGCCGACCTTCTGCAGATCGCTCATGCCGGCAATGCCGGTCGCTATTGTCAGGAAGATGACAGGTACGGTGATTATCTTGACGACCTCGACGAAGGCATCGCCGAGCGGCTTCAGGCTGTGGCCGGTCTCCAAATGGAAATAGCCGATTGCGGCACCCAGGATTATGGCGGCAAGTACCTGCACGTAGGTCCGGGCAAAATGGCGCTTGCGGGGCGCTGCGATCGCGCGGGGAACTCTTGGAACCAACACCGTCTCTCTCCTTGACCGGATCGGGGTGGGGCTCCTCCCTCTCCCATGCAGTGCTCCGGTCGAACGCTGCGCCCACTTCGGCGCAAACGATGTGCCAAATAGCAAAGAGGGGAAAACGCGCAGGACCTCACGCAATGCTTGCGATTCGCTCTCCCACACTCGTGCAGTGGTTGCCTGTTGCAACTATGGAAGGCTCAATTCTTGGGAATTCCAAAGGTCGCTCTTTGCGTCGGCGCAGCTTGGCTGCCTGGAAGGTTCCCTCTTTGCCTTGCGGTCTGCGAGCAGGGTCCAGATGGTCATCATTTGGCTGCGCGCCGCACGGGGCTCGAAAGATTCAATCGAGGACGGGTCCTCTTGGAAAACGGGGGCGGCGTTGGTCAAGCCCTTCCACCCTGCTGTCCCAATGGTGTTCAGAAGCTCAGTTCACGATCAAGCGATGGATCAGCGTCATCTGGCGTTTGCGCCATCGCGCGGCGTTGCAGCGGGTCTGCCAAAGATGAGCAAGCCGCGAGGCAAGGTCCGAGACCTAGACTCCAACCTCATAGCGCGCTCGGCTCGCGTTAGGAAGGTTCGAACCGCAGCACGATCAGGTGGCGACACCGTTGGTCGGAACCGGAACCCGACGAATGATCGTTCGTGACCGACATCTGTGAACAAGCAGTATGTGTCATTGCAATCACCACCCATTGCGCGGAAATGCCCATATGGCCGTGAATGAACTGGATTTGGTGATTTTCCAGATGGCGGTGGAAAGCGTCCGCTTGCTCTCTTCAAGCTTTGATGAGAAGGCGGCTGAGATAGCCACGAGGAGCCGTGGTAGCCTTCTTTTTGACGTGCGGGTGGACGGTGACCTGGAGGTCCAGCGAGTCGCAGCCATTGGATATCCAGGCGACAAGATCGGTGTGGTGGCATTGGACCGAGAGGGCCTTGTTAGCTGTTGTTGCCTTGTCAATGGCACCTTCTCACCTTTCATTGCACCGTTGGAGAACTGGACCAGCATGCCCCTTTCGATGCAGGCCCAGATCGATGTCACAGGCTATGCGAGGCTCCTTCTGGCCGCCTTGCGAAATGCTGGACATATGCTGGACAGGTAGCATCGCCGATGATGTCTGTGATGAGATGGTGCAAACGGATGGACGAGGCGATCGCTTGCTGGCAGCTTTGCAACAAAGCGATCGGTGAGTTCGCAATGCTGGAACACGTCCTTTAGACTCTGCAGTTAAGTTAGCGGACTACCATCTGACGAATGCCCTCTGACAGTCTGCATGGCGCGGCATGCCCTCTTAGGAATGCAGCCGTGGTTCTACACCATCGGCTGTTTTTGTGTCGAAGGGGCACGCATGAACGAAGGAAGCGGCCGCCAACAGTTCCTCCAACTCGCGTTCGGTGGCCTTGCATGCCGGCATTAGTGTTCGGATGGTGCGGATCGCCTGCGCCATGGAGAGAAAGCGGACCCTTCCCCTGGAAAGGACATAGGCTTCGGCGGCTTTTTCGACGGTGACGGTGTGAAACGAATTGGTCATGACGAATTCCTCCCTGAACCCTGACCAACCCGACTTATGGCACGAATTCGACCGCCTTCAAGCCTATGTCCGATTGCGGACAATCGCTGCGATTCGTTCAAAACCGCTGATGCTTTTGGGCGACCTGGTGAAGGGCAAGGAGACGTCGGCTGAACCCGTTTCAACCCGACATGCTTCAGGCAGCGGCCAGGCCGAAATAACGCTGCTCCTCCTTGTCATAAGCGCCATGTGTGAGCTTTATCAATCCGGCACGATCGTGATCTCGCCGCGCTTGGCGTGCACCAGTCCTCGATACTCAAGCATTTGCAGGGCCGTGGTGACCCCGGGCGGTGGGCGCGAGCATGGTCGCCAGAAATTCATGCGTCGGGAGGATCTTATCTCCTTCCGCACGGTCGTGGACCATCAGCTGCCAGCGGGCCAGCCGTTCTTCGATCTTGGAGTGGCCATTGACCAGTGCCGTCCGGCATGATTGGATGAGGAACGCGTGGGCATAGTCCAGCACTGAGGTGCGAAGCGACGGGCTAATCGCAGGGCGAAGGTTTTCAACCGGCAGGCGCCAGGTAGTGCTTTCCTTTCCGAGAATGACGGCAATTCCTTTCATCCCGTCATCGCCGACAATGCCGACTTCACCTTGCCGCCCGCCGGTCATGGTGGCGACCACCGACGCGATGCCCCTCTCGGGAAAATATACGTTCTTGATCGGCTGATGCGCGACCTCCAACTTGTCCTTGATGCCCGGTTCGACGTGATGCAGCGATGGTCGCAAAAGCGCGAAGTCCTGCGGGGTGAGGGCTTCAGCACCTGGTCGCGAAAGAGGGATCGGGCAAGGCTCTCTTCCAACGGGGCAAGAGCGCGTACGTCTTACTGTCGGCTGCACCGAAGTAAATGCCGGCCGATGCCAAAGCATAGGCTTCGAAACGCGCGATTGCAAAGCCCTGTCGGGGCAGTGCAGTCATGCTAGAAGTCGCGCCGCCTACGATAGGCAGCGGATGACATGATTCCCTTCTTCGGCGGCCACCAAGAACGGCTCGGGCACGCTTTAATCGTTCATACACAAGCTCGCAGGAATGTAAGCAGCGGAACAATCGGGTGATTCGTACCGCCCTGCCCTTTCAGAGATCAAGTCATTGGACGTCAATTCGGCTGGAACGCCTCGTCGAACGGCCCAGGAAAATGCAGCCGGATGAGCAATGGTGGTTCACCTTATGTGCGGTCCCGGATATGCGGTCCGGCGGCTCATCTCCCAATGGCTTGTCGATGGGGAAGTGGAACTCGTCATGTCGCCGCGAACCGTCACCGCGCTAGCGGGGCTCTTTTGAAGACGCCGGTGTTTTTCTTTGTGGAACTGAATCTGTGAGGTGATTGATGCATGAATCAAACATTTGCGTATTTCCGCTGCATCGGCGACGTATATTGGTCGAAAGTATCGCCCAGGCCCTCGAGACCAAGAACGGCGAGGCGGCGAGTGCGTTCTGGCGCTGTTCTGCCAAGAAAATGCTCATTCAATTGTCCGATGTAGGAATTGCGCCAGAGCTCGCTGCGCAGGAGGTTGGAAGCCTTCTTCATGCGGTCTTGGACGACATGGCCAACCGAACGGTAATGCACAAAGCATAGGCTCGGGCGCTGTTGGACCGCGCGTCAGCTCGGGTCCTTATCAGGGGACTGCTCCGACTGGCCGACGGTCCGGCCAAACCGGCATACCGGCAAAGGTTTGAGGTTGCGATCGCTCACGGCGGCCGGTCCAATATTCTAAGACGACCTCAGAAGCCACGTTGGCTTCTTTGGACGAAGCGGAGGGGCGCCATTTTGGCGTGCTCACGCTGGACTCCGGGTTGCGCCTACGGAAATCCAAAGTCCGGCCGCGCGAGCCAATCGACCGGAACAGTCGAAAGCTCGTGGGGGCGGGTCCGCTCACCCTCACGGCGGCGGTGGCGGCCGTGAGCAGACTTAACTCAAGTCACGGCTGAGCATCCGCAGGCGCTATGCCGATTGGATGAGAACTGGTTGCCACAACACCGGCCCGTTGAGGCGTCCCCTCCAGCGGATGCGCAAGAGACTGGCGTAGGAAATATCGAGGAAGCCGGCGACTGCCTCGGTGTTGCCGACCTGCTTGGGCTGTCCGATACGTGACAACGGCCAGGTCGCGAGACGAAGGATCCTTTCGATGCGCGTATCTGTCACCGTTACGATCCCGGAGAGATTGTTGGCCAAGCCGAATTCGATGATCCCCGCGAAGAGCTCGTAGGTTGCTTGGGCCAGGCCGCCAGCTGCCTTCGGCGCTGTCGCAGGGAGATCGAGCGCGAAACGACTACTCTCCCAGACATCGGCACTCGCAGGGACCACCATCTCATCCAGCAGCGTCGGAAACGTATCGCGCAACATTGTCGGTCCGGTGGTCGGCAAAAGGCGGACGCAGCCGCAAGTTCGCCAATCGGACCCCTTGAGAAGCAGGTAGACGGGGTTCAGGCTGTCAAACGGGTCCGTTTCCATTTCGCCTTCGGTCTGCACTTCCCAATCGAGCCGCTTCTTGAAAACCCGATACCTAAGTCCGTGCATTTCCTTGAGTTCGCTCGCAAACTCGGCGTAGCAGTCGGGTGTTATCAGCTGCATCATTGTCGTCTCCGTGCGGGATGTGTCCACGCAATCGAAGGGCAAAGCCGTCATGAATGCAGCCTGTAGACCTTTACAGCTAGACTTGGAGAGGATCAGGATCTCGCCCGAGCAGCCATCCGCACTACGGCCTGGTTGATGGTTCGCACGCCAAGCTTCGCCTTGGCGTTTTCCTGATGGAAGGTCACGGTGCGTTTCGAGACACCGAGAATCTGGCTGATATCCCAGGCCGACTTGCCGCACGCCGCCCATTTCAGGCACTCGAACTCCCGCCGGGTGAGCGTTATGCCATCTACCACGCAATCTTCGGCGAGCCTGCGCCGGGCATGGATATGAACGTTGATCGCAACCAGTTGCATTGCTTTTTCGTAGCGCGTCAGCGACCTCAGAAATGGCGGATGCGCCTCGTTGGAGGCGAAGGTCAGTGCGGCGAACCGGCCGCGATGATCATGCATCGACATGGTCAGTCCGCCGCGAATGCCGAACTCAGCTGCTTTTTCCAGGACTTCCTGCTGAGAGGTCGGCAAATAACGGTGATCGCGGTCCACACCCCAGTCGAAGGTATCCCAGCCCCGCAGTCCCCGCAGGATCACGGGATCCACGCTGTGGTAGCGCTGTTGCAGGTAATGTGATGTCCATGATGATGGATAATTCGAGATAAATCGTGGCCTGTCGCCGGAAGCGGATGGGTAGGTGAAATAAGCGAAGAGCGGAAAGTCGAACCCGGCTGCGGCGGACGCCATTGCCTCATGGAGATCGACGGCATCGACGCTTGCAGAGAGTTGCTCGACCAAGGTTTCAAATACGCGATGCATCTGCGCTTAGCGTACCTCGCGGAGGTTGCTGGAAGTCGACGGAGACGTGATTCTAAATGATGGCCTGTCCCTGCAGGGCAGACGCGCCGCCGTCATCACCGCAATTGCTGTGCTGCTTCCGATTGGAGAGAGCTCCGCCCACCTGACCAACTACCAATGGGTGATATTGCGACGTTATCGATGAGCCGCGTGTCGCCAAGCCAAGCCGCAGCAAGCAAGCGTGCCGGTCGGTCAAGGCTTGCTAACGATTGCAGGTCTGTTTCTCCGCGAAGCTCCAGGTATTCGAGCTCGCGATAGCCGGCAGCCAGAATTGCTGCACGCGCTTCATCAAGCGTAGGCAGGATGGGGGAGCCGCGTGCAAGCCGCTCGGCCGTATCGAGCAGGACCGATGCTAGTTTTGGGGCAATGGCGCGTTGGGCTGGGGAGAGCCGCACGTTACGCGACGATAGCGCAAGACCATCGGCTTCGCGGACTGTCGGACAGGGCACAATAGTGATCGGAATGTCGAGATCCCGGACCAAGCGCCTGACAAGCTGAAGTTGCTGAAAATCCTTTTCGCCAAAAAAGGCGAAGTCAGCGCCGGCCTGCAGGAAGAGCTTGGCCACGACCGTCGCCACGCCATTGAAATGGCCGGGCCGGAATGCGCCGCAAAGGCATTCGCTGATGCCGGACACTGAAACGGCCGTGGCGAAGCCCACCTGGTACATTTCCTCTGTGTCCGGCACATAGAGCAGATGCGTGCCCAGCAGAGCGAGCTTGGCAGCATCGTCGCTTTCCGTCCGAGGGTAGGCAATCAGGTCGGCGGGGCTGTTGAACTGCTTGGGGTTTACGAACAGCGTCACGATCACCCGCTCGGCCCTTTCGAGCGCCTTCCGCACGAGGCTCAGATGCCCGTCGTGCAAGGCTCCCATGGTCGGCACAATACCGATCGTGGCACCCGAGCGACGCCATTGCGCAACGACGCCGCGCAGCTCGCTCACGGTCCGAGCGATCGGCACGCTCATGTGAAGTCACCGGCCTTCAAGGCGTTGACATAGAGATGTTCGACCGCCGGAAAGTGCCGGTTCCGCACATCGGTGGCGTAAGCGGCGATTGCCGCCTCAGCCTGCTCACCGAGCTCGGCATAGCGTTTGACGAACTTCGGCCGAAATGAGGTGAAGAGCCCGAGCATATCGTGGCTCACCAGAATCTGGCCGTCGCAAGCTGGCGAGGCACCGATGCCGATTGTGGGTATGTCGATATCGGCGGTTATCTGCCGTGCAAGCTGCTCCGGTATCTTTTCCAGCACCAAGGAGAAGGCGCCCGCTTCGGTTACCGCCCTGGCGTCGCGCCTGATCCGCTCTGCATCGGCTCCCCGGCCCTGCACACGATAGCCTCCAAACGTGTTTACCGCCTGCGGCGTCAGGCCCACATGGGCCATGACAGGTACGCCGCGCGCGGTAAGGAAGCGGATGGTTTCCGCGATGGTCTCGCCGCCCTCGATCTTTACCGCTGAACAACCGGTCTCACCCATCACGCGCGCAGCGTTGCCGAAAGCGTGCTCTGGGCTTTCCTCGTAGGAACCGAAGGGCAGGTCGACGACCATCAGCGCGTGTTCAAGGCCGCGGCGAACGGCCTGTCCGTGCATGATCATCATGTCGAGCGTGACCCCCAGCGTCGACGACAGGCCGTGCAGCACCATGCCGACGCTGTCGCCGACAAGAACGATGTCGCAGTGGCGATCGAGCAGCCTCGCGACCGGCGTGGTGTAGGCCGTCAAGCATACAAGTGGCGTCTGGCCTTTTCGCGATCGAATATCTGGAGGAGTCATCCCTTTTATCTCACCAGCCGCGCTCAACCGAGGCCCCTTCCCTTACGTTACCAACAGCGGGTGTCGCGTTTGGCATATTTTTGTGCGACTGCGAAGAGCTAAAAACAGCGCTTGAGTACTCCGGTGTTGACGTGCTGGCTGCCAAGGTTACATTCAATCGATTAAGGCGCTCCGTTGGGCCAACCCGCTTTCGCAAACATGGATCCTCAGACAAGAAGAACCAAGAAAGGCAAAGCCGCCGTCAAAGCTGACGAAGCTAAAGTGGACCTGACTGCCGTCGTGGTCGCCGTAAACGACAGTGAGCCCTGTGTCCTCACAGTCGGTCATGCGGACACCCTCCCTTCTGGACCTTTTGCCCTTGAGCATCGATCACTGCAGTCGGGTTTGAGGGGGTGGGTGGAGCAGCAGACCGGCCATGCACTTGGATACATCGAGCAACTCTACACCTTCGCCGATCGCGATCGCATCGGCACTGAGCGCCACCATCGCGTCATCTCAATCAGCTATCTCGCATTGACCAGGAAGGAACAGGCAACGAACTCGGCCGCGTGCGGCTGGCAAAGTTGGTACGAATATTTTCCCTGGGAGGACCACCGCTTCGGCACGCCGCCTGTGCTGCTCGATAGATTGCGGCCCCGCCTGATTGAGTGGGCCGGCGGCGCCAGC
This sequence comes from Mesorhizobium sp. dw_380, assembly GCF_018588885.1. GTDB lineage: Bacteria > Pseudomonadota > Alphaproteobacteria > Rhizobiales > Rhizobiaceae > Mesorhizobium. The sequence continues at coordinate 139,187 of NZ_JAFFIW010000005.1, read as the reverse complement.
GAGCCGACCACTCAACGCGAGCGCCGGCAGCGCGCTGCGATAGCCTTCGGCTTCGACGACCGCCATTGGAACGAGGAACTCACGCTCCAACGCTACGAGTTGCTCTATGAAGCTGCTCTGATTGAGGAGGCCGGTGGCGGCAGGGACGCGATTGCGGCCGCGGCTGGCAAACCAATGGTCGCTGACCACCGACGTATTCTGGCAACCGGGATCGCGCGGCTGCGTTCGAAGATCAAATACCGGCCGGTCGTGTTCGAGCTTATGCGGCCTTCCTTCACGCTGCTGCAACTGCAGCGAACCGTGGAAGCTTTGGCTGGCAGGCTGATCAACAAGCCGAACTTCCGGAGATTGGTCGAGCAGCAGGAACTTGTTGAGGAGACCGGGGAGACCTCCCTCGACACGGGCGGCCGACCGGCGAAGCTTTATCGCTTCCGGCATGCCGTCCTCGACGACAGGGCTATCGCCGGGACAAAATTACCGCTGGCGCGGGCTTGACATACTTATAGTCAAGGTAGATATATTCCCTTATTGTCAAACCGAATATAATCGAGGCGCCAATGACTGGGGCGTTACCTATGGCTGCGTCCCTGTATGAGCGTGTCCGGCGGGTGATCCCACCCGTTGAATGGCCCGCGTTCGCCGGCGATATTGAAGCCATCTTAGCGCTGAAGCGTGAGCGCAATGCGGTGGTGCTGGCGCACAATTACCAGACGCCCGAAATTTTTCATTGCGTGGCAGACATCGTCGGCGACAGCCTGGCGTTGGCCCACAAGGCGGTGACGGTCGACGCCGACATCATCGTGGTTGCCGGCGTTCATTTCATGGCCGAGACGGCAAAACTGCTCAATCCGAACAAGACCGTGCTCATCCCGGATCTCCGCGCCGGCTGCTCGCTGGCCGAATCGATCACGGCAAACGACGTGCGGCTAATGCGGCTGCGGTATCCGGGGGTCCCCGTTGTTACTTACGTCAACACTTCCGCCGCCGTAAAAGCGGAGTCCGACATCTGCTGCACGTCCGGCAACGCCAAGGCGGTGGTGGAATCGCTTGGCGTGGCGCGTGTGCTGATGCTCCCGGACGAATATCTGGCGAGGAACGTGGCAGCCGATACAGACGTAGAGATCATCGCCTGGAAAGGCCATTGCGAGGTGCATGAGCGCTTCACCGCAGCAGACATCCGGGAACTGCGCGATGCCCATCCAGGCGTCATCGTGCTGGCCCATCCAGAATGCCCACCAGACGTTGTCGCGGAGGCGGAGTTCTCCGGCTCGACCGCGGCGATGTCGGATTATGTCGAGCGTGAGAAACCGACGCGTGTCGTCCTTCTGACCGAATGTTCGATGAGCGACAACGTCGCGGTCGCGCATCCCGACGTCGAGTTCGTTCGCCCATGCAATCTGTGCCCGCACATGAAGCGCATCAACCTGGCTAACATTCGCGCCGCACTCGAGCAGAACCGGCATGAGGTCCGGATTGATCCCGAAATTGCCGGCCCCGCCCGCCGCGCGGTCGAGCGCATGCTTTCCCTATGAGTCTGGAGGTTCGCGACATCGCCGGGGCGCCGGTCGTCATCGGCGGCGGCATTGCCGGCCTGATGACGGCGCTTCATCTGGCGCCGGAACCGGTCGTGCTTTTGACCAACGCGCCGCTTGGAACCGGAGCCTGCAGTGAACTTGCCCAGGGCGGTCTTGCGGCAAGTCTCGGGGGCGACGACGGCCCAGATTTTCACCTTTGCGACACGATAGCTGCCGGCGACGGACTCTGCGATGAGGCCACGGTGCGGCGAGTGGTACGAGCTGCACCCGAAGCGATTAGGACGATCCAAAGGTTCGGCGTCGACTTCGACCAGCACCCTGACCGCGCGTTGCGACTTGGGCTCGAGGCGGCACACTCGCGACGGCGGATTGTGCATGCAGCCGGCGACGCCACCGGTCGCGAGTTGGTGCGCGCGCTCGTCGCCGCGGTTCGGCGTACAGCCTCGATCACCATTATCGAAAATGTGGAGGTCCGCCGGCTGGTCGTGCAGGACGGGTCGGTCATCGCCGTGGTCGCAGCAGGACGAGCCGGCGCGCTCGCTCTGCCCACGCGTCGCGCGGTGCTGGCGACCGGCGGCGTCGGCGGGCTGTTTTGCGACACGACAAACCCCGCTGGCTCATGGGGTCACGGGCTGGCGCTCGCCGCATGGGCGGGGGCGGAACTCGCCGACTTGGAATTCATACAGTTCCATCCAACTGCGCTCGACGGTCCGCGCCGGCCGATGCCGCTGGTGAGCGAAGCCGTGCGTGGCGAAGGCGCGGTGCTCATCGATGAGCGAGGAGAGCGCTTCCTCGCCGACACACCTGGCGGTGAACTTGCGCCTCGCGACGTCGTAGCGCGCGCCATTTGGCACCAGCTTGCCGTTGGACGCCGCGTATTCCTGGACGCACGGCAAAGTCTCGGCCCGAGATTTGGCAAGCGTTTTCCAGGCATCGCCGAATTGTGCCGGAGCGCAGGAATCGACCCCGCGACCGACGTGATCCCGGTGCGCCCGGCGGCACATTATCACATGGGCGGCGTCGCCGTAGACAGCGCCGGCCGCAGCTCCATCGAGGGATTGTGGGCCTGCGGTGAGGTGGCCTGTACCGGCCTGCACGGCGCCAACCGCCTGGCCAGCAACTCGCTCACCGAAGCGGCGGTCACCGCGAGCTGGGTTGCCGAAAGCGTTGCCGGCACGTCGTATACCCGGCGACCGCGCAGATGCTCCACATTCGTCCCTCCACGACCAGACGCTTCCGTGGTCCGCCCGATTGTCTCCGCCGCCCTGGGTATCATCCGCGACGGCGAGGCAATGCGCGAAGCGGTGGCGACCCTGCTGCCGATCGCAGCCAATAGTGTCGCTGCCTCTGGTCCGGCTTTGGTCTCACTGATGATCGCCGCGGCGGCCCTGAGGCGGGAAGAGAGTCGAGGCGCGCACTGTCGGTCCGATTTCCCGCTCCACGATGCCAACGTGCGCCCATCACGGCTCACACTGCACAGCGCAATGCGGGCCGCGGCCGCACTCGATTGCCGGGCTACCATACGGAGCACTTGATATGACTTCATTCTCCCCCCTCCCCGCGACCCTGATCGAACCGATTGTGCGCGTTGCGCTCCTCGAAGACCTGGGCAGATCCGGCGACCTGACCACCGATGCGGTTATCCCGTATGATTGCACTGCCACGTTGGTGCTCAAAGCGAGGCAGGCGGGCGTCGTTGCCGGGCTCGATCTGGTCTCGTATGCCTTCCTTCTCGTGGAACCGGCGATCAACATCCAGATCTGGCGCCCTGATGGCAGCGAGGTTGGGGCCGGGGAAACCATTGCAAGATTGTCCGGACCCGCACGAGGCCTGCTCACGGCCGAACGCACGGCCCTCAATTTCTTATGCCGGCTGAGCGGCATTGCCACTGCCACAGCGGCCATGGTTGAGGCCGTGCGCGGTCACAAGGCGAGGATTGTATCGACGCGAAAGACGACGCCCGGGCTGCGGGCATTGGAGAAATACGCCGTGCGCGTCGGCGGCGGTGCCAATCACCGGTTCGGCCTCGATGACGGCGTGCTCATAAAGGACAACCACATCGCGATCGCCGGCGATATCCGCACAGCAATAGAGCGGGCGCGCGCCGCAGCAGGGCATATGGTGAAGGTCGAGGTCGAGGTCGACACGCTGAAGCAGCTCGATGCAGCGCTCGCGATTGGTGTTGACGCGGTGCTGCTCGACAATATGTCGGTCGAGGATCTTGCCCGCGCGGTTTCTATAGTGGATGGCCGTACGATCACCGAGGCGTCCGGTCGGGTGATGCCGAAAACGGCGGCGGCGATTGCGGCGACCGGTGTCGATCTCATCTCCATGGGTTGGCTGACGCACAGCGCCCCGATCCTCGACATCGGCCTGGACATGCCGGACCACCAGAACATCTGCAAGCACTTGAACTGAGGATTACGGCGTGAGGAGCAACATCAGCTCGGCAGGCGTAGGAGGTGCTGGAAAGACGTGCCGCAGCTCGCCTTTAGCGAGTGCGCCCCAAAGCCAAGAAGGCGTACCGGACTAGCAAACAAAGGTTTGACGATGACGATTGGAATGAACTCGGAGTTCGACGTGAACCAGACCATGCAATCGGTCGATGGAACGCCTCCGCGATGGAACCGCAAAGAGGCCGAGGCCATCTACGGCATGCCATTCAACGATCTGCTGTTCCTGGCTCAGACGATCCACCGCCAGAACTTCGATCGAAACCGAGTGCAGCTGTCGCGGCTCCTTAGCATCAAGACCGGCGGGTGCCCCGAAGATTGCGGCTATTGCAGCCAGTCTGCGCATTACGAAACCGGTGTGAAGGCGTCGAAGCTGGTGGACGTCAAGCATGTCATCGACGAAGCGGCCAAGGCGCGTGATGGCGGCGCAACGCGCTATTGCATGGGCGCGGCGTGGCGAAGTCCCAAGGAGCGCGACATGGACGTTGTGGTCGCCATGATTGAGGACGTCAAGGCCCTCGGCATGGAGACCTGCATGACGCTCGGCATGCTCGATCTTGAGCAAGCTGCTCGCCTGAAGCAGGCCGGTCTCGACTACTATAACCACAACATCGATACCTCTGAGCGCTACTATGGCGAGGTTATTTCAACCAGGACTTTTGCCGACCGGCTGGAAACGCTTGGGCACGTGCGCGCGGTTGGGATGAAAGTCTGCTGCGGCGGCATTGTCGGGATGGGAGAAGAAAAGACCGATCGCATCGACATGCTGGTCACGCTCGCGAACCTGCCTGAGCCGCCGGAAAGCGTGCCGATCAACATGCTTATTCCCATCGAAGGCACGCCGCTTGCCGCGGCCGACGCCATCGATCCGATCGATTTCGTCCGCATCGTTGCGCTCGCGCGGGTGATGATGCCGAAATCCTATGTAAGGCTGTCCGCCGGCAGGACGGCGATGAGCGACGAAACGCAGGCGCTGTGCTTCTTTGCCGGGGCCAATTCGATCTTTGTCGGCGACACGCTGCTGACGGCGGGAAATCCCGGCGAGGACAAGGATACCCTTCTGTTCCGGCGCCTCGGCATTGAGCCTATGGAACTCGCCACGCAATGAAGGAGGCAATTCTTGCCCGCTATGACGCAACCTTGCGGGGACTGGGGCGCAAGGACCGGTTGCGGACGCTCGCACCGCGCGCCGGGCTCGACTTCTCGTCGAACGACTATATCGGACTTGCCGCCTCCAAAAGACTGGGCGATGCGGTTTCGACGGCGATTGCGCGGGGCACGCCAGTGGGCGCCACCGGATCGCGGCTGTTGCGCGGCAATGCACCGGAACATGAGCAACTGGAGGCGGACGCAGCGGCATTTTTCGGAGCCGAGCGTGCACTGTTCTTCGGCAGCGGCTATATCGCCAACTTCGCTCTGCTGACGGCCCTGCCGCAGAAAGGCGACCTGCTGGTCCTCGACGAGCTCGCTCATGCCAGCATGCATGAGGGTGCCCAGGTCGGGCGCGCTGAGTTCAAGCTGGCCGCGCACAACGACGTCGACGCTGTCGAGGACGCAATCACCCGCTGGCGCGCCGAAGGCGGCATGGGGCGGGTGTGGATCGCCTTAGAAAGCCTTTACAGCATGGATGGCGACCGTGCGCCGGTGGAGAGCCTGGTCGCGCTGGCTGATCGGTACCAGGCATTCATCGTCGTCGATGAAGCGCATGCCACCGGCGTCTGGGGACCGGACGGCCGGGGACTGGCCGCCGCGTATGAAGGCCGCGACAACATCGTCACGCTCCACACATGCGGCAAGGCGCTTGGCGCATCCGGCGCGCTCGTTACCGGACCGCGAACACTGTGCGACTATCTTATCAACCGGTGCCGGCCATTCATCTATGCGACCGCACCATCGCCGCTGATGGCAGTCGCGGCACGTGAGGCGCTGACTATTCTGTCTGACGAGCCTATGCGTCGTGCTCAGTTGCACGAGCGTGTCGCTTTCGCGAGCCGGCAATTGGCCGAACGCTGCGGCGTGATGCCCAGCGGTTCGCAGATCCAGCCGCTTGTGATCGGCGATAACAGCCGCACCATGGCGGTGGCGGCAGGACTGCAGGCACGCGGCTTCGACATACGCGGCATTCGCCCGCCGACAGTGCCTGAGGGTACGTCGCGCCTGCGCATTTCGCTGACTCTCAACGTCGACGAAGCCGACATTTCCGCCATGGTCGAGGCTCTCGTCGGAGTGTTGGCCACAGCATGACCAAACGCATCGTCGTCACCGGAACAGACACTGGAATTGGCAAGACAGTGTTTTCGGCCGGACTTGCCGGGCTGCTCGACGGCTTCTACTGGAAGCCGGTGCAATCGGGCCTCAACGAGGAGACCGACAGCGAGGTCGTCGCCCGGCTTTCCGGCTTGCCCGACGGACGCGTGCTGCCCGAAGTCTATCGACTGACGATGCCGCTGTCGCCGCATCGATCAGCCGAAATCGACGGCGTCGCGATCGAGGCCGACGATCTTTCATTTCCGGTCCTGCCGACACCGCTCGTCATCGAAGGCGCCGGCGGGCTGATGGTGCCGCTCAATCGACAGACAAGGTTCATTGACATATTTGAACAATGGCGGCTGCCGGTCATACTGTGCGCCCGCACCGCGCTTGGCACCATCAATCATACGCTGTTGTCGATCGAGGCCCTGAGAGCCCGCTCCATCCCGCTCATCGGCATTGCCTTCATTGGCGAAGAGGCGGCCGATACACAAAGGACAATCGTGGAATTCGGCGGCGTGCCGCAGCTGGGTAGGCTGCCGCACCTCGGTCCGCTGACGGGTGAAACGTTGAGAGATGCAATGATTTCCGGCTTCGACCTGGCCATGATTGCCGGAGGCGACTGATGGCGGAGTCTCGAGTCTGGCATCCGTTCACGCAGCACGCGCTAGAGCCCTCGGTCCCTGAAATCGTGCTGACTGAAGGCGCCTATCTCCACAAGGCCGACGGCTTCCGCATCCTCGATGCGATTTCTTCCTGGTGGGTCGTCACCCATGGCCATCGCCACCCCCGCATCATGAAGGCCATCGAGACGACCGCGTCGAGCCTCGACCAGATCATCTTCGCGGGCTTCACCCACGAGCCGGCCGAACGGCTGGCCGAGGCGCTTGTCGGCATCGCACCCGCCGGCCTCGACCGGGTGTTCTATTCCGACAGTGGCTCGACCTCAGTCGAAGTCGCGCTGAAGATGGCGCTCGGCTATTTCCGCAACATCGGCGCGCCGCGTTCGCGCATCGCCGTCATGGAGCACAGCTATCATGGCGACACGATCGGGGCGATGAGCGTCGGCGCCCGCGGCGTCTTCAACGCCGCCTATGATCCTTTGCTGTTCGAGGTCGACGCCATCCCCTTCCCGGCCGCCGGGCGCGAGCAGGAAACGCTGGATCGGTTCGAGGCCGTTAGCAGCGACCGGCGCGCAGCCGCGCTGATCGTCGAGCCGCTGGTGCTTGGCGCCGGCGGCATGCTGATGTATCCGGCCTGGGTTCTTGCCGAATTGAAGAGGATCGCCGAAGCCTCCGGCACGCTGCTGATCGCCGATGAAGTGATGACCGGCTGGGGGCGCACCGGAACCATGTTTGCCTGCGAACAGGCGTCCGTCTCGCCGGACATCTTGTGCACGTCGAAAGGTCTGACCGGTGGTACCATCCCGCTGGCCGCCACGATCGCCACCGATGCCATCTTCCACGCTCACTTTTCGGAGGATCGCAAGAAGACGTTTTTCCATTCGAGCTCCTACACCGCCAATCCGATCGCCTGCGCGGCAGCACTTGCCAATGTCGAGATCTGGCGTGACGAGCCGGTGGCCGAGCGGATCGCGGTCTTGAGCGCGAGGCAGGCCGCGGGGCTGCAACGCTTCCGGGACAATCCATATTTCACCGACTGCCGGACAACCGGCACCATCGCGGCACTCGACCTACGCACCGGCTCAGCCGGTTATCTGGCCGAGATCGGGCCAAAACTGCGCGCTTTTTTCCTTGAGCGCGGCCTGTTGGTGCGCCCGCTCGGCAATGTCCTCTATCTTCTGCCGCCCTATTGCATCACCAGCGACGAATTGGACGGGCTCTATGACGCGATAGAGGAGGCCGGCGAACGCTTCGGCTCGCGGCCATGAACCTATCGTCGCGCGTTCTCGGCTTCGGCCATCATGCGCCGGCGCGCAAGGTCGAGAACCCGGAAATCGAAGACCGGCTCGGGCTTGAGCCCGGCTGGATCGAGCGGCGCACCGGAATTCGCTCGCGCTTCTGGGCAACAGACGAAGACACGCTGTCGGGCCTTGCCGCCTCTGCCGGCGACATGGCGCTGACCAATGCCGGTATCGACCGCGGCGACGTCGGTCTACTCTTGCTCGCCACGTCGACGCCCGATCACCTTCTGCCGCCAAGCGCGCCGCTGGTCGCACATCGGCTGGGGCTAGGCCGCGCCGGAGCGATCGACCTGACCGGCGCCTGCGCCGGCTTCATCTATGCGCTGATGTTCGCCGACGGGTTCACCCGCCTGCACGGCAAAGCGAGCCTTGTCATCGCCGCCAACATCCTCAGCCACCGCATCAATTTGGCCGAGCGCGCCAGCGCCGTGCTGTTTGCCGATGCCGCCGGCGCCATGGTGATCAGTCCTTGCGATGACCCGGATCGAGGCATTCTCGGCGCTTCGGTGGATTCCGACGGCTCGCGCTACGGGCTAATCCAGATTCCCGCCGGGGGAAGCAACACTCCGTTCCATGCCGACCTCGACCTCGCGCAGACACGGATGACGATCACTGACGGCCGTGAAGTATTCAGCAAGGCCGTGGAGATGATGACCGCCTGCTCGAGAGATGCGCTCACTGCTGCCCGACTGAGGCCGCAAGACCTCAATCGTTTCGTGCCGCATCAGGCCAATGCGCGCATTTTCGACGCGGTCGGCAGGAACCTCGGCATCGCTGATCACTCGATCGTCAAGACGATCGCCGAATATGGCAACTCTTCCGCCGCGACGATCCCGCTCTCATGTCGCTGGCCCATCGGGCGCAGCCGTTTCGGCCTGGCGAGAAAGTCCTCTTGGCGGCAGCGGGTGCGGGTCTCAGCGGCGGCGCGCTTGTGGTGGGAATTTAGCAAAGCAATGCTTGCGCACAGGACTGCTCATGAATGAGACTATGAGAATGGCTCAATACGTAAATAGTCGCCGGCAAGCTCCATAGAGCTGGGTTCCGTGCGGTGCTCCGCGATGTCTAAGTATCGACCCGCTTGCTCAAATCGCAGCGCTCATCGAAGGCCAGCAATACCTCATGCAGAGCGAAAATCCTCAACCGCCCGTTTCAAAGACGCTCGCCCCATTTCGAAACAAGGTGTTTCGCTCAATTTGGGCGGCCACCCAGATTTCGAGCCTCGGTTGGCTAGTGCAAACGGTCGCCATCAGTTGGCTTATGGCAACGATTTCAGCGTCCGACCTCATGGTGGCACTCGTCCAGGCCGCATCCACATTGCCGGTGTTCTTCCTCTCAGTTTTCGCCGGAGCCATTGCCGACAACTTCAGCCGCCGGTGGGTGATGTTTGCGGGACACTGCCTGATAGCATCGGCGTCGACGACGCTGATGATTTCTGTGGGTCTGGGATTTGTCAGTCCTTGGCTGATTCTCGGGTTAGGTTTCCTGGCCGGCTGCGGCTTTGCCTTGAATGATCCGGCTTGGCACGCTTCGGTCGGCGATATCCTTCACAAACGCGACATTCCGGCCGCAGTGACGCTTATGTCCGTCGGATACAACATTGTGCGCAGCGTTGGTCCGGCCTTGGGGGGCGTGATCCTGGCCGTCTTTGGGCCGCTGGCCGCTTTCGCCTTGGCTGCGGTGAGTGATCTGGCGCCCATAAGCGCGATATGGCGCACCAAATGGGAGGTCCGCTCTTCGCCTCTCCCTCGTGAGAGAATGACGACGGCAATTCATGACGGAGTGCGCTTTACGGCGATGTCTTTGGAGATCAGGGCAGCGACCGCCCGAGCCGCTCTTTTCGGATTGGCAAGCATCTCCATTCTGGCGTTGCTCCCCCTCGTGGTCCGGGATCAGTTGAAGAGTGGGCCAATTGTCTACGGTATCTTATTGGCCGGCTTCGGCATGGGTGCTTTCATCGCGGGCATGGGCAACGGCTTCTTGAGGAAGGTCACGTCTCAAAACAGGCTGGTGGCCTTCGCCTCTGTGGCTTGTGCAGTCTGTTGCCTCTCCCTTGCCCTTACATCGTCGGTTCCTGTGGCGGCCATTTCGCTGGCGCTCGGCGGAGCGGGTTGGCTTATCACCTGGACGGGCATTGACGTGTCGGTGCAGTTGGCAAGCCCAAGGTGGGTTGTAGGCCGCACGCTCTCCATTTACTACGCCTTGAGCGCAGGCGGTATGGCTGCTGGCAGCTGGATCTGGGGTTCTGTCGCGCAAAACTATTCCTTGACCTCAGCATTGGAGGGCGCCGCAGGCGCTCTGTTGCTGGTTGCAGCAGCGGGGATCGTGTTGCCGGTCCGTCCCTGGGAAGAAACCGACCAAGAAAGTTCAGTTTTTCATCCGCCGGACGTGGCTCTCGATCTGAAACCCAGAAGTGGCCCTATCGTGGCCAAGGTCGAGTATTTGATATCGGAGGAAAATATCGAGGCCTTTCTGGGCTCCATGCGCACGCGGCGACACGTCCAGAGCCGTGCCGGTGCACGAAACTGGACGCTCCAGCGAAATCTGCAAACACCGTCACTTTGGACGGAGACATTCCGCACCCCCACCTGGATGGACTTTCTCCGCCTAAATCATCGACTCACCGCAGCAGATAAGGAAGTCGCCCAGCATCTCCTGTCACTGCATGAAGGAGAGGTGCCTCCGCAGACAGTGCTTTCGATTGAACGGACGACCGAGGCAATTCGTACCCGTACCTCGACAATCTTTTCTCGTCCTCCAAGATGACGCCATCAAGCTGCTGTCCAGGGACAGGGTGGATCACCGGTGCTTTGCAGAGCACAGCCTCACACCGAGAGCAGCGTGCTCCGGGTTGTGCGCTTTCGCGCGCACCCAGGCGAGATGATGGTGAACGCGGCGTCAAGTGGAAGTCCCCTGCATACGCTTGCGGAGTCTTCTGCGAGAGCCCATGCCGACGAGCGCCAAACAAGGTCTGATGCCTTTCGGCGTCGTGGCCTCAACTCATCGATTCGCGAGAAAAGCATCGAATGCAGCAGCAACGGCGCGAACAACAAAGCGGTGCTCCGGCCGCACGCGGATGAAGCCGTTTTCGACGTCCAGGATCCCCTCCTCAGCCAGCGTCACCAAACTCTCAACTGAATCGAGAAAACGAGCTGGTTCGATTTCGTGGGCGGCACAGATGGTCGGCACGTCGGCCTCCAAATCGCACATCAGTCGCTCGATGATCGCTGCGCGCACCCGGTCATCGTCGGTCAGACGGTGGCCCTTTGATGTCGCCAGACGTCCACTTGCGATGTGCCGAGCGTAAGAATCCCGTGTTACTTCGTTCTGAACATACCCCTCGCGGACTCGGCCAATAGCCGACGCGCCGAAGCCGATCACGGTTTTGCAAGTATCGGCCGAGTATCCCAGCGAATTACGCCGTAGGCGCCCGGTCTTCTGCGCTAGCGCAAGTTCGTCGTCCGGCGGAGCGAAATGATCGAGCCCGATCTCCCGGTAGCCAGCGGCAACCAGTGTCTCGGCGACAGCTGCAGCCTGTTCGGCGCGAAGATCACCGTCCGGTAGACCTGCCTGCTCGATTAGGCGCTGATTCTTTATCACGGAAGGAATATACGCGTATCCGAACACCGCAAGCCGGTTGGGGCGCATGGCGACCGCAGCCATCGCGGTCTGGATGCAGGACTGCACAGTCTGTTTCGATAGACCGAAGATGAGGTCGGAGTTGATATGGCCAACGCCATGCCGGCGGAGATTTTCGACTGCAGCGGCCGTCTGCACCTTACTCTGGATCCGATTGATCGCCTTTGCACATCGGGATCAAAGCTCTGCACGCCGATGCTCGCGCGGTTGACACCGTTAGCTGCCAGGGCTTCGGCCATTTCCGGTGTGAACGTTCGGGGATCGATCTCCACGGCGATCGCAGCAGTTTTGCTGAAAGCGAAGTGGCGGCGTAGAAATTCCATCAGCGCCAAGTGCTCGGCTGGCCCGATAAGGTGAGGCGTTCCGCGCCGAAATGCACATCGCTCACCGGCAGCCCTTGCCGCACTTGCTCCGACACCAAACTGATCTCCTGACGCAGCACCGCTAAATAATTAAGGATCGGGCCGTTGCGACGGATGACCGCGGTAGGGAAGCCGCAATACCAGCACATGGATCGGCAAAACGGAATGTGGAAATAGAGCGACACCGATTCGTCGGCCGGGAGGCCCCCCAGCCATTCCTCATAATCGTCAGCACCAACTGCCGCAGAGAAGTCTGGCACAGTCGGATAGATGGTATACCAAGGCGGCCGGGGGTCCCGGTACTTTGTCAGGATTGAGGTGTGCAAGGAGCTGTCATCCCACGTCGCTGATCCATCATTCTTTCGTTGCGCGCTCGTCCTGGTCTCTGACCTAAGTCAGTGCGTCCCGCTTATGTCGCAGTCTCGTTTGGACAGGATGGGGTCAACCACGCCGGGGAGCGCGCGTGCCATGGTTGCGCCTGAGGTGATGGTGCGGTGCCGCATTCAACGTCTGAGTACGTGACGCCAGTGCAGTGTGCTTGAGGCGTCTGCGGAAGAACTTTGCAATGCGAAATTCATGTCCGACGCAACGGACCTGTCAAGCCTCGTTCAGACGCCATCCAGGTCCAGCCAGCGGCCTTCCCTGCCGGCCGAAAAACCATACCGGCTTTAGCCACCGAGACGCTCTAAAGCTGACGTCGGCTCATTTGATGAAAGGAGGACGCCGCTAGGGGGTGCACAAGGTTCCCCGGCTTGACGTCGCTTCGAGCGAAGAGCGGCGGTGTGGCTTGTCGTCAAGCGCCGGGCAGCGTGCCCCCTACCGATATCCCGAAAAGATCGACCAAGATGGCCATGCCGACGCCACACGCGGTCTGGATGAGGCCGACCATGAAAATGCGATTGGCGCGTTCGTAGATGGGGCGCCGCAAGGAACTCATGTCGAGCAGCATGGACAGCGCTCTCATCTGCAGTGCGATGCCGAGCAGGATCGGCACTACGGCGAACAGATCGTAGAGTTGCCATGGCAAGGGGTTCGCGGCCCAATGAGTGAGGAAGCCGAGCGAAAAGGCAAGCAGGATACCCACGGCAGTGATTGTGCCGTTGCGGAAAATGGTCTCGATCGGTTCTTCCTTCGGATCGTGCTCGTCCAAGCGGCTTCCTTTCGTTGCTCTTTCCGTCGAGACTAAGTTCTCGAGAATGCTGTTCATCGCCAATTACTCGAGGCGAGCCGTAGGCAGCCGTTTCAGGGTGCGCTCCCTCTCGCTTCCGGCCGCGCAATGTACCTGCACGGCGAACTTACAGCGGCGAAAAGGTGCTGCGGCCACCATGCGACGCCTCGGACGTGCACGCCCTCTGTTCCTGGCGCAGCCCTTGCGGAGCGTACGCGCAGTGATCCTTCTCGGTAGCGCATGGCGCGGCCTGCGTTGCGGTCAGACGGGAAGCCGTCGCTGTTAAACGAGACTGTCACATATCGAACATGGCGAACCGTGTCGCACATTGCTTTTCGCAGTGACCCTCAAAAAAAGTGATTCCAGCGAGACGAAGGCGCGTCGGCCCGATTTTGGTGTCGGCCGCATTTACGCTTCAGGTTGGCATGTCGCTTGCTGCTCTATTTCGGAGAGCTGCAGCGGTCCGACCGGAGTGTTTCACATGTAAACGATAATGAATCTCCTAGCAAAAAACACTATTATAAGTACATGCGGCTTTTACGCTGGCTCACCTCTCGTGTCAAGCGCTTTGGCGTCCACATATTGGAGACAACACGCACAAAATTTAGAGGAAAAGCTTGCTCTTTCGCCTCTATCCTTTTTATTCCTTCATGGAGATCTAGACATGTACATCAAGAGTCCTCTTCTGGGCTTAACTGCTCTGATGACCGTTTCCGTCGGTCGAGCAGCTGGCGCCGAGCGGGAACCGGCCGAGTACATCAAGATCTGCGACGTCCTCGGCTCGGGATATTCCTATATTCCCAACACCGAGACCTGCCTGCGCATCGGCGGCTATGTCCGTTACGATATCGGCCTGGGTGACGTCCGATCGTATGACAGCGCAAGAACCTCGGACGTGAGAACTGGCGAGGACCAAGGCACTTGGCGAAACAGCACACGCTTCACGTTCAAAACTTGGACCGGCCAGCAGACCGAGCTCGGCGCGTTGACGACCTATACCGAAACCCACGTGAATTTTGGCAACAGCGCTAACTCGCATGACAGTCCTCAGAACTATGATTTCAACAGCGGCCTCGCACTGGCTTCTGCCTGGGTCGAGCTGGGAGGCCTGCGAGTTGGCAAGGAGGGGTCGGCCTTCGATACGTTTGCAAGCTACGCTGGCAACGTTCTCGATAGTATGCTCGTTCCGTCGGCCGGCTTCGACACCAACGTGGCTCAGTACCACTTCGACGCCGGCAACGGCATTTCGACTGTGATTTCGCTCGAACAAGGATCGGGCTCAGCCGGTACTATCGACAGCTATATTCCGCACGTTGTCGCCGGCTTGAAATACACGCAAGGCTGGGGCTCGATCACCGGCGTCGCGGCTTATGACAGCAATTACGAAGCTTTTGCCGGCAAGATCCGCGTCGACGTCGCTGTCACAAACCAGCTGTCGCTGTTTGGACTCTTCGGCTACGGTTCCAATGCCAGTCTCAACGAGGACTCAAACGGCGCAATTGCCAATCATGGGCGCGGCTCGTACAAAATCTGGAACGGCCAGTGGGCTTTCTGGGCGGGCGCCACTTACGAGTTTGACGAGAAAACTTCGTTCAACCTTCAGGTCTCGGGTGATCAGCTCAAGGATTCTGGTGTGGCTGCAAACGTCGCCTACATGGTCGTTCCCGGCTTCACGGTCACAGCCGAGGTCGATTACGACCACTACGGCAACTCTGGCCTCGGCCCTGCCGAGCCTACCGCCGTCAAGGGCACGAGCAAGCCGAACAGCGTCGGCGGCATTCTCCGCTTACAAGGCTCATTTTGAAATCTCTCCAGTCGCGAGCATGGCAAAGGCACTTGCCTCGACAACGCACGCATGGAGAGCTTCGTTCGCCATCTTGAAGTCTGCATCAACCGTCCACGGCCCATCGTACCAACTTGAAACTGAAAGGGATGAGCCCTGTGTACTACAGCCTAGCCCTTGACCTGCCCGATGAACCGGCCAGGGGCCGTCAGTTCAAATTCGGGGCCGTTTAGAGGGCAGTGTGAGGCCGTGTTAGGTAAGCGCCACTGCAATGTCGAGGCCGCGACACGCCTGTCGCTTTGGACGGCTGGAATTGCCCTTCGCGGCGCCATTCATTCTCTCAACATTTACGTGATAATGCACGCTGAGTCCGAGCCGCGTGGCAGCACCCATCCCAGGTCACTATCGGGGGGCCTTAAACCTGAACAGCTCCATCGTCGCGGCTGCTGCGGAAGCAGGAGCTATCACTGGGACCCGTACTGGTGCTTGTCAGCCGCTGAGCCGCTACTTCGTCTTGGGAAGAGCATTGTCCTTGCCAAAAGCCGGCCAGTATTTCGAGATTGCCAGTGTGGCGCCGGCTGAAGAGAAATGACCATAGTCGAAATATAAAAACTCTCCTCTATCGGAATAGGCGCAGCGTCCTGCGCTGCACAGGAATTTCAGCGGATCGATGAATGTGGCGCCTTTGGTAAATGAGCGCACACGTTCGTTGATGTCGGGGTCCATCGCGATCGGCCAGGACGTATCGTCCAGATTTTGGCGCTTGGCGAAGAACGCAATTTTCCGGACGTCAGTTGGGAACTGCGGAGACTGGCCGATGACAAACACGCGCACGCCCAGGGCACGAAGCGTAGCGATTGTTTGCTGAAGACCGTCGAAACCTCTGACCTCATAGTCACTCCATCTACCGCTGAGGATAACCGTCTTGATGTCCGCTTCCAAGATGACGTCCAAGGCCTTGCGATTGAACCGGACACAATCAAGACGATCGTAAGGGTAGTAATAGAGTATCGGCGCGCAGCTGGCGTACGTATATTCAACGATGTTCGCCTGCAATCGATTTATGTTAGCACCCAAGCCGGAAACATAGTGCGCGGCGAAGGAGTCGCCCCACAAAAAAACCGTTGTTGGAAAACCGCTGGTGCGCGTGCAATCCTCCATATTCCAGCTTTCGATCCGGCTGGTGCCCTCGTTGAAACAGATGCCATTCCTCCAGTCCCCGACGGAAATGCGCCGCTGGACATAGTCCGGAAACCGTTGCGGAAAGCCGTTGCCGAGCGCCCCCGCCGCTCCGCCGGCACAAAGGACAACGATCGCGAGCGCTGAAAAGGCGAAGATAGGCCCCGGGGAGGTGAAGGCCCTCTTCTGTCGAAACGGCTGCTCTACAAACTTCCAGGAGAATGCAGCCAATGCGAGGCTTGCCACCAACATCGCACCGGTCATCAACGGATCGAGTTTTTGGAACGAAAGATAGTGCGCGAACGCATTGAGAGGCCAGTGAACAAGATACAACGAATACGAGATGAGCCCAATCCAGACCAGCGGCCGGACTTCGAGCATGCGGGTGGCGACCGTCGAGGGGGTATTTTGGCCAACATAGATCAGAAGGGCCGTTCCGATGCATGGATACAAGGCGTTGTAGCCTGGGAACGGATCACTCGCCGAAATCGCGAAGAACCCGATGGCGAGAAGGCCAAATCCGGCCACCCCCACCGACTCCATCAGGAATCGGTTGCCCAGCGGCGAGGGGCATTTGAGCATGAGCAGGGCGCCCAACATGAGTTCCCAGATTCGGGTCGGCAGCAGATAGAATCCGGCGGTGGGTGCCAGCGATGTCGCCATCACCGCCACTACGAAGCTGCAGAGAATTATCGGAAGAAGTGTCGTCAGCCAGCGCTTCCCGATGTAGCGATAGATTAGGAACATCAGGATTGGTGCGAAGATGTAGTACTGCTCCGCTACGGAAAGCGGCCAAGTGTGCAACAGTGGTAGAAGCGCGGCATCGATAGAGAAGTAACTTGACGTTTTCCAGAAGAAAACGTTCGACCAGAAGGTCGAGGTAGCTATGATGCTAAGACTGAATCCGCGCAGATCCGGTGGCAGAAGAATGAACAATGCCGCAATGCAGGTGAGAAGCATCACAAAGACGAGCGCCGGCAGAATGCGCCGGGCACGGCGCCAGTAGAAGTTGACGATGGAAAATTGGCCGCGTTCAAGGTCATCCAGGAGGCTTCCGCTGGTTAGGTAGCCGGAGATGACGAAGAAGATATCGACCCCGCTAAAGCCACCCGGGATCGCCGAAATTCCGAAATGAAAGAGTACGACCGGAAGTACAGCAACGGCCCTAAGGCCCTCGATATAGCGCCTATATTGCATCCAGCGGTTCCTTTTATTTTAATCAGGACGCGATTGGAAGCTTTCAATCTCCGGTAGGAGTGCTGCCGAGATAAGGGCGGTATCAGCCACCTTTATCCGTCCCGAATGCTCTGTAAGTTGCAACTGGTACAGAAGCACGATCGCCATCGCCGGCCTTGACGGCCTGATTGTCGAGCAGATCGCGCGGATCGTTGACCATCACGGCCAGGTTATGTCCTGTCGAACAACCAAGCGGCTGTTTGAAGGATTCTTCATTGGGTAAGGCACCATATGAGGGACAGACCGGCGGACGGGCGTGATAGACAATCGCCTCAATTCGCACTGAGCCGGCGTCGTGTTGATCGCGCAATTGAATGTTGTCTTCTTCGATTGCCAACTGCCTGGCCTGATGGGCTACCCCTGTGCTGAGCTGGGGCGAACCGCTGATGAGGAGGTGGATGGCATCGAACCGGCCGCGACTGGCCTTGTCTAGGAAAACACGCAAACGCTGCCGTTCGGAAGCGCGCAGGCTTTGCAACCTCAGGACGGTGGTCTCCTCTCGGACAAGCATTGGTGCCGATGGTTCGACATCAACTGGCGTAGTGCTTGTGCAGCCACTTACGCTTGGTGCCAGAGCGACAAAGAGGATTATAAAACGCAACATCTTTGGATGACACTATTCGATGATGAAGCCGAGACCGCCCTGGGCGCTTGGCGCGCCCGCACGGATAGCAGCGCGGTCTCGCGGGGGACTTGTCACGGAATTCGTCGGAGCGCCCCCTCCGTTCAAAGCCGGTGCCGCCCGCTCGGTCGGTGCGCTCATCTGGTTTGGGTTGGAGCCTGGTCTTACAATGTAAGGCGTAACTAGAATGACCAGTTCTGACTCCTCTTTTTGAAACGAGGTCGAGCGAAAAAGCGGTCCCAGGATCGGCAGTTCTCCGAGCCAGGGAAAGGCCCTGACATCATTGTTGACGTTCCGCCTGATTAGACCGCCGATTGCGAAGCTCTGGCCGCTGGCGAGTTCGACGACCGTATCGGCTCGGCGCGTGGAAACTGCCGGCACGGAAATTCCGTTGATTTGCACGGCACCTTGCGTCGACAGTTCACTGACTTCGGGCGTTACGTGAATGTTGATTTGATTGTTGCTGAGAACTGTCGGCACAAATTCCAGACTGACGCCGAAGTGACGGAATTCAACCGATACCTGCCTGTTTTCCTGCAGGACAGGAATGGGAAATTCGCCGCCCGCGAGAAAGCTGGCCTTTTCACCCGACATAGCGGTGAGGTTCGGCTCAGCCAGGACGGAAGCTATATGCTCCTTGGCGAGCGCGTCGAGAACCGCGCTGACGTTGACGGCACCGTTGTCGAATCCGATTTCTGCTGTACCGCCACCCTGGGTTGAACCAGACCCAGCGCTTGCAGCGCTTCCGCTTAGAACGCCCACTTTGAAATTGCCGATTTGACCGAAGGCGGACAAGTTGACGCCGAGTGACTTCATGGCGCTGCGTGAGACTTCGGCTACGCGCACGCTGAGGTTAACTTGCAGGGATCCAGCGACCTTGATGTTGTTGACGACTTGCGCTCCGTCGCCCAGATATTGCTCAGTGACTCTTTTTGCGGTGTCGGCGACCTCTGCGTCGGGCGCCGTCCCGCTAAGGATTGCGCCGCGCGGCGTATAGTTGACGCGGATGGGATAGTCGCCGACCTGCTCCCGCAACATGGCGCGTAAATCCCCGATCGGTTGCGTGACAACGATACGCAATTCGGCGAGAGGCTCGCCATTGCCATCCAAGGCGAATAGGCTGGTCCGCCCCGATTTCTTGCCAAAGACGAAGATTGTTTTGCTCGATGGCGCCTGAAAATCCGCGATCGTGGGGTCAGCAACAAAGATGGTCGTGGCTGGCGCGGGCAGATGAACGGTCTCCCCGAGCGAAGAGGAAAGGGTCAGCGTGGCGTTGATGCTATTCGAAGCCGCATGCGGCGGGCCTTTGTCCGGCTTGTTTTGCGCCGCGACACCAAGTGGGAAAGTCACAATAAGCGCGCAGAGGAGATGGCCCAGGTAACGGGGCACTGCAGGTCTTGTAACCTTGTTGGCGATCGCCCGCCAATTGGGCGCAGGGCAAGGATGTTGAAGGATCAGCAAAATAGATCTTCTTTCGATTCGACAAACTATGCGGACGAGGCGTCAGTCAATTCTAGGATGTAACCAATGCCTCGGATGGTCTTGATCCGTGGCGTTGCACCTGATCTGGTCAGATGTCCCCGTAAACGATAAATTCCGACTTCAAGCGCGTTGGCAGACACGTCGTCGTTGAATGAATAGAGGTGATCTTCCAATTGCGCACGGGGCACGATGCGGCCTGCCCGGTTAAGCAGGTGCTCTAGAATACAGAGTTCGCGACGTGCGATCATCATTGGGTGCCCATCAACGAAAACCTGGCGGGCGACCGGATCAAAGTCGAGATTGCCAAATACGAGCCTCAGGTCGGTCATCTGTGTCGCCCGGCGCAGAATGGCTCTCATTCTGGCAATAAGCTCATCGGTAGAGATGGGTTTGAGCAGAAAGTCGTCCGCACCTCCGTTGAAGATCGCAATTCGCTTATCGAGATCGTTAAGGCTGCTCATAATGACGGCAGGAACTGAATGCCCGTGGGTCCTCAACTGCCTCAGCCAACCCAAGCCATCGCCATCTGGCAGAGCCAATTCCAGCAGGAGAATTTCATAGCTGGCGCAAGAAAATGCACTCGAAGCCAGTTCCAGAGTACCAACGACATCAACGACGAAGCCGCCATCCCCGAGCGCAAGTCGCATGGCGCGCGCAAGATCCGCATGATGATCCACGAGCAGCGTTCGCATTTCATCTCCTCTCGAAGAGGGACGGCCCATCGAACGCGTCACCGGCGGCCATCTGATCGGAGCACACGGCGCGCAACTCGTCGCAGCTCTCGGAACTGGTCCGAGTCGGAGGGACATGCAAGTCGCTCGGTGGCAATAGGCGCGGGTGAGGACCAACTGACGGGCTCAAATACGCCGGTCGGCGAACCCACGAGGCCAGCAACCCGCGTGCGATTTCTCGTTGCATCATCTCTCCTACGTGCAGCCCCTGCGCTCGCAAGGCAGCGTCGCGGCTCAGAGCCCGATTCCCACAGAGGGTAGGGTTAGCTTTCGAGAAACTGATTGAACAAATCGATTATTTGGATCGAATGCATCCACGGGATGGATGCAGCGCACCATCTTCAACGACTGCGGCGTCCTGATGCACTGTTGTGTCTGTCGTGCTCTGCTTTTTTCGCTGTCCTTCAAGGCTGGCGAGCCTGGTGGAACCTGCGCGTCATTGGCTTGGTAGCTTGAATGCTTAACAACGGAGCGCCCTGCGCAAAGCCGCTCTCATTTCCAAAAAGCCTTGCAATTGGTTGGAGCACTTCGCGCTCGACACCAAAATAGGCGAGGAAAACTGACGTCTGACAGGGATGTACATGCAACAGCCGATTTGCGGCACCAGCAAACGACCGCGTTCAGGCTGAAGATCGACGACCAACGGCTCCTCGATTTCCGCACTGACCGCTTTTACAAGCTCTTCCTGTGCGGGCGGATGCCGGCAAACAGCAGCACAGGGTCAGCGAAACCGGGAGCGGGCCTGCTTGGTCGCCATGATCACATTGCCGCTGTCGCGCGTGCGGAGCGGAATGCAATCGGTCCAGCCGGCGGCAATCCGGTCAGCACCATCGTCTGCACGAAGCTCCCTGACGAAGACGTGCCCGAATGCGCTCAACAAAGCCGGGCGGCGGATCTTTCCAATCGCCGAAGGTGCGGGCTGGCACCGAGCGGCGAACTGCGAACTCATTCCTGCCCGGCGGCGCTGGCCGCCGCGAGCGTCGATGCGGACCCAGCCGCTCCGAATCCTCCCACAACACGATGAGCGCGTCGCGGACATCGCTGCCGTAACAGCGGCTGCGGCTCTTGCCCGCAGACGGCCTCTGCTCACGACGGTTCATAAGACGGATCGCGCGCTTGCGAATAATAGCCGGTTACCGCCTCGAACTCATCCAGAATGCGCCGCTTGTCAACGCCGCAATAAAGCTCCACGATCGCCGCTTCACCGTGTCGCCATGCTGAGCCGCGCCATCCTTCCCCCGAACCGGAATGGCACGACCTGTCCATCCCCTTTGGAACAGGACACTATTGGTAACATTTTGCTTGAGGCAATGCGGCTCGTTGCCTTCCTTTTCGCTGACCGGAAGGGTACCGGAAGTCGTCTATCGCATCTTACCCGCTGAAAGCGGCAACACCTCGACCTCAATCGCAGATCATAGGAAATAGACGATCGCGTCGGGGCCTCAGCATCGGTTCACCGGGTTTCCGTCATCGACTGAAGCGAATTGCCCCATCGACCGTCACCGGGTGGGCCGCGATACGTCGCCGTGTATGATTAGCGAGCGCACGTAGCGGAGCCATAGCTCTCCACCCAGCCATGTTCCCCTAGTTGGAAAATGTCCGGCGGACCAGAGGTGCTGTCGTCAGCTTTTCCTGAATAGCGGCCAAGGCAATCCCTACCAGTCCATCACCACCTTGCCGGAACTGCCGCTCTTCATCGCATCGAAACCGATCTGAAAATCGTCGATGCCGATGCGGTGGGTGATCAGGCCGGAGACATCCAGCGGACCCTGCACAAGCGCGATCATCTTGTACCAGGTTTCGAACATCTCGCGGCCGTAGATGCCTTTGAGATGCAGCATCTTGAAGATGACCTTGTTCCAGTCGATCTCGAAGCCGGTCGGCGCGATGCCCAGAATGGCGATCTTGCCGCCATTGTTCATGGTGTCGATCATATCGCGGAAAGCGGGGGCGGCGCCTGACATTTCGAGCCCGACGTCGAACCCCTCGGTCATGCCGAGCACCGGCATGACGTCGCGCAGCTTCTCCTTCGAGGCGTCGACGACATGCTGGACGCCGAGTTTCTTGGCTAGCGCCAGCCGCACCGGGTTGATGTCAGTGATGACCGCTTTGCGCGCGCCGACGCATTGCGCGACGAGCGCGCCCATGATGCCGATCGGCCCGGCGCCGGTCACCAGCACATCCTCGCCGACCAGATCAAATGACAATGCGGTGTGAACGGCATTGCCCAGCGGATCGAAGATCGCGGCGATCTCGTCGGGCACATCGTCGGGGATCGGCACGACATTGTGCTGCGGGATCGCCAGATACTCACCGAAAGCGCCGGGACGGTTGACGCCGACGCCGAGCGTGTTGCGGCACAGATGCCCTCGCCCGGCGCGACAGTTGCGGCAATGGCCGCAGACGATGTGGCCTTCGCCCGATACACGCTGGCCGACCTTGTATTCGGTGACCGCTGCGCCGAAATCGGCAACGGTGCCGACGAATTCATGGCCCGTCACCATCGGCACCGGCACCGTCTTCTGCGCCCACTGGTCCCAATTGTAGATGTGCACGTCGGTGCCGCAGATCGCCGTCTTCTTGATCTTGATCAGCACGTCGTTGGGGCCGATTTCCGGCACCGGCACCTCTTCCATCCAGATGCCCGGTTCGGCCTTGGCCTTCACAAGCGCCTTCATCATGTTCGACATCAGGATTTCCCTATTCCGTGATTGCGCTTCTGGCGAGATAGCCTGCACAACGGGAAGGTAGGCCACTAACTCGTTTGAACGTCCGGAATGGTCAGCCCCGCCTGCTCGGCCTCGCGGCGCAAATTCTGACGGAGCCTGGGGCCGATCTGCTGGATCACCAATCCGGCTGCCAGTGAGCCAAGGTCGCCGCAAGTCTGCAGGTCGCGGCCTTGCGTGTAGCCATGCAGGAAGCCGGCGGCATAGAGATCGCCGGCGCCCGTCGTGTCGACCAGTTCCTTGATGGCGGTCGCCTTGATCACCACGGTCTCGTCGCCGCGCACGATCACCGAGCCTTTTTCCGAGCGGGTGACGGCGGCGATCCGGCAATCCTTGCGGATCTGCGCCAGCGCCTCGTCGAACGACGATGTCTGGTAGAGCGACTTGATCTCGTGGCTGTTGGCAAAGACGATGTCGACCGTGCCCGAGCGCATCAGGTCGAGGAATTCGTCGCGGTAGCGGTCGACGCAGAACGAATCCGACAGTGTCATCGACACTTCTCGGCCTGCCGCGTGCGCCAGCTTCGCCGTCTGGCGGATTGCCTCCTTGGCGCGCGGCGGGTCCCACAGATAGCCTTCGAAATAGGTGACCTTGGCGCCGGACGCCTTGTCGGCCTCGACATCCTCCGGTCCGAGCTCGACGCAGGCGCCGAGATAGGTGTTCATCGAGCGCTCGCCGTCGGGCGTGACGAAGATCATCGAGCGCGCCGTCGGCGGCTCACCCTTGAGCGGCGTGGTGTCGAAGGCGACGCCCTGCGCATGGATGTCGTGGGCGTAGATTTCGCCCAGCGCATCGTTGGAGACCTTGCCGAAGAAGGCGGCGCGGCCGCCAAAGCTGGCGACGCCGGCCGCCGTGTTGCCGGCGCTGCCGCCGGAGGCCTCGATCGCCGGGCCCATGCGGCTGTAGAGCAGTTCGGCGCGTTGTGTGTCGATGAGGTTCATCGCGCCCTTGATGATGCCGTTGGTCTCGAGGAATACCTCGTCGCACTGGGCGATGATGTCGACAATGGCATTGCCGATGCAAAGCACGTCATAATCCGGCATCAAAATCTCCGCCAAAACCCGAGCCGGCTTCTTGCCACGCCGGCCGGGCGTGGTCTCGCGAGTTGAAATGGGTTGCCGCATGCGCTTGATCCAGCCGCCCTCACGCAGCTGCCGGTCCGGCTTCACGCAGCAAATCGTCAGCTTTGTCCGTCTTCTCCCAAGTGAACTCAGGCTCTTCACGCCCGAAGTGTCCGTATGTCGCCGTCTTGCGGTATATCGGCCGTAAGAGATCAAGCATCTTGATGATGCCTTTCGGTCGGAGATTGAAAACCTCGATAACAAGGCGCTCGATCCTTTTTTCCTCGATCCTTGCGGTTCCGAAGGTATTGACCATGACAGAAACCGGACTGGCCACGCCGATCGCGTAGGCAAGCTGAACCTCGCAGACCTCCGCAAGGCCGCTGGCAACGATGTTCTTCGCGACATAGCGGGCGGCATAGGCCGCCGAGCGGTCAACCTTGGATGGGTCCTTGCCCGAAAAGGCACCGCCGCCGTGACGCCCGGTCCCACCGTAGGAATCGACGATGATCTTCCGTCCTGTGAGGCCGCAGTCGCCGGCAGGCCCACCGACCACGAACCGCCCTGTTGGGTTGACCAGAAATCTGATCCCCGAAGTATCCAGGTGGGCCGGCAGGACCGGTTTTATGATCTCCTCAATGACGCCTTCGCGGACCGTGGCTTGTGAGACCGCTTCGTCATGCTGCGTTGACAGGACTATGGTATCCAGCGCCACCGGGCGGAGCCCTTCGTAGCGTACCGACACTTGAGATTTCACGTCCGGACGCAGCCAGCCAAGCTGTCCCGCTTTCCGGACCTCGGCCTGTCTTTTCGTCAAATGGTGAGCGAGTTGGATCGGCAGGGGCATCAATGTATCCGTCTCGTTGCATGCGAATCCAAACATGATGCCCTGATCCCCTGCCCCTTGCCCGAGATCCTGCCCTCGTCCTTCATCAACGCCCTGGCTTATGTCGGGCGACTGCTCGGTGAGGGCCAGAACGACGGCGCAACGTCGACCATCAAAGCCAATCGCATCATCGTCGTAGCCAATATCGAGTATCGTATCGCGGGCGACTTGGCTGTAATCGATGTGGGCATGGCTGGTGATCTCGCCAGCCACAACGACCATCCCCGTCTTCACCAACACTTCACAGGCGACGCGCGCCTTCGGATCGGTGCGCAGGACCGCATCGAGAATGGCATCGGAGATGTTGTCTGCCATCTTATCGGGGTGTCCCGCGCCGACGGATTCGGAAGAGAACACGAACTGCCTGGTCATAAAAATGCCCTCGCTTCAAGTGCTGGAGTTAGTGAGGAGTTTCTGGATTGGGGTGGCTTATCGGTCGGGGATGCCGGGAACATCGAACGCAGTGCAGAAGTCGGCAACGTCTCTTCGTACGCTCGCATGAACTTCCTGGTCATCGGGCTGGCGGCAGACCGAGTCGATGAAAGCGGCGATCTGCACCATCTCCGTTTCGCGCATGCCCATGGACGTCACCGCTGGTGTCCCTAAGCGGATGCCGCTTGTCAGCGCCGGATGCCGCCGGTCGCCCGGGACCATATTGAAATTCGCAATGATGCCTGCACGCGATAAGCGCTCCGCATAGGCTTTGCCTGACAGCGACCGGTCCCGAAGATCAAGGATCAGCATGTGATTGTCAGTGCCCCCGGTGACGAGTTCATAACCTCGCTCCAGAAGTGCCTGGGCCAGAGCCTTGGCGTTGTGGACGATCTGCTGACCGTAGACACGAAAGGACGAGTTCGCTGCTTCCTGCAAAGCGACGGCAAGCGCGGCTATAGTATTCATATGCGGTCCGCCTTGCAGAAGAGGGAACACGGCGCGGTCTATACGTTTGGCCAGATTGTGTTTGCTCTTCGGATGATGGAGGGGCTGATAACGGTCTTCATTCCTTGATAAAATGAAGCCACCCCGGGGACCGCGGATCGACTTGTGAGAGGTGCTGGTGACCACATCGCAATGGGACACGGGGTTCGGATGCACTCCTGCGACAACCAGGCCGCAGATGTGGGCGATGTCAGCCACCAGATACGAGTTCACCTCCGAAGCAATTTCGGCCATTGCCGCGTAGTCAAAAATACGCGGATAAGCAGTTCCGCCGACCCAAATTAGCTTCGGGCGTTCCCGCTTGGCGGTCTCGCGCAAGTGGTCATAGTCAATTTGCTGTGTCTTTTCGTGCAGCCTGTACGGGACGCGCTGATAATCGCTGCCGGAAAAATTGACGGACCAACCGTGAGTCAGATGGCCGCCTTCGGGTAAAGGCAAGCCCATGACTTTGTCACGGGGGCTCAAAAGCGCGCGATAGACAGCCTGGTTGGCTGGCGAGCCTGAATAAGGCTGGACGTTGGCGTGTTCACTGCCAAATAGCGCTTTCAGGCGCTCGATCGCGAGGGTCTCAAGCTCATCGACGATCTCGTTTCCGGCGTAGTAGCGCGCACCGGGGTATCCCTCGGCATACTTGTTGGTGAAAATCGACCCGGTCGCTTCCAACACCGCCGAGGAGGCAAAGTTCTCGGAGGCGATCAGTTTGAGAGTTGTCCGCTCCTGACGCTCCTGTCTTAGAAGCA
The DNA here is from genome assembly GCF_018588885.1 of Mesorhizobium sp. dw_380. Lineage (GTDB taxonomy): Bacteria > Pseudomonadota > Alphaproteobacteria > Rhizobiales > Rhizobiaceae > Mesorhizobium. Next base: position 112,474 of record NZ_JAFFIW010000005.1, on the reverse strand, counting down.
GTTCGTGAACGCGGGAGTCGACGGCGGCTAAGTGAGGCCGCCCGTAAGTGTCGGGCTGCGCGATGGCGCCGCCGGCGGAGTTATCCATGGTAGTCGCGCTCCATTTGGACTGATCTATTTCACGATCAAGCAGGCGGTCCCTTCAACCGCGCGTCTTGTATTGCTTCCAGGCGTTGTAGGTCTCTTTTATGATGGCCATCATCGTGGGGCAGGAGATCGACCACCAATTGAGCCAGCCCGCCATCCTTGCCTCCTGCTTGCATATGGTACGAAGACTGCGGACGTTGTTCGTTGCAGCAAAGAAAGTTGGCTCTGACCAGCCGCCGAACGTGGCGTCGAACCTGCTCGCGAGGCAGACTGGTAATATCGGCCAGCTCGCCGACGGTTAGATCCGCATGCGCGCAAAGGCCCAGGATTCGAAGGCGATCAAGATGCGCTGCCGTCCTTAGGCGATTTACCAGTGTCAACATTGGTTGGCATCAACCCGGACGGGATGCAGCAAGCCGCTAGCCCTTCTATCCCCATCAATCCGCATGAGACCTCTCTCGTCATTTGCTGTAAATCCGCTGGTATGGATGCTAATGGAAGATAGATCACAGTCCTTTCTACGACTAAGACGCCAGATATTGGGGCTAATGTACCACCTGACAGGAGACTACACTCACGAACATTATGTGAATTTTTTTTAACGTTGCTGAGATCAAGGGGGAGGTTTGGCGAATGTCTCGCCGTCGACTGTCGAATCCTGCCCGACGGGATTATAGGGTGCGTAGCCTGCTTGTCCTTTCCACATGACCAGCGACGATGGGGCGAAGGCGGCAGACATAGCTCTGGAGCATGCTGCGGTATCTTTGGCCTGAAGCCGAGGAAGGCGGACCGTGGCTTCCGCGCCGCTGCCGGGAGCCCGCGAACAGGCCAAGTGGATCAGCCGGGTGTTGCCGTCATAGAGCGTGAGACCCAAAGCTGGCCAGCCGCGCCCTGAGGCTGACGCACCGCTCAGCGTCCACCTTGCTCTCGAAGCCCATCGGCATAGCGCCGATAACGACTTGACCGCGTGCGTGTCGACGAGCGATCGGTGAGCGCAAGGATCGAGGGTGCAGTGCAGGATAATGCTGTTTTAAATCAGCGCTGTTTTCAGCCGACTGCCTTGAGCGTGGGCACAAGGATATAGGCCCAAGGCAGGAGATCATCGTCTGCTGTTCGGGAGGCCGCCCTGGGCGCGCGACAGCCGTTCCTTCGGCTGCGCCGCTCCGCCACCATCCGCGCCGTGCCTTCCGGAGACCATTCCCGCTACCGGCCGGCGCCCGTGAAAACCTCGACCCGGCGCACCGGCTCGAGATGGCTGGGCTCAGCGTAACTCTGAAGTCGTCATATACCGAAGCCTTCACAGACTTCGGACATCCCCCTCACAGTCCGATCCAGATGGCGTCAGGAACACCGCTTGCGTTGATGCGGATGAACCCCTGCTTGTGCCACAATGACCCTTATGTCAGCGCGCGAGCCAAAGCTTCCGCGCAAGGCGACGGCTAGGATAAGGCAATGCCGACGAAGGGCACATTGCTTGCCACACTCTGGAATGATGGCATGCTCGGAAGGCCTAGGCTTTGCTCAGGGCCGCCTGCAAGGCGCGCTTTGAGGTTATTCACATAGCCTTCTGCGTAGTCCTGCGCCGTCGAGACCGAAAGATCAATGCCTGCCGCCAAGGCCTCTTCCATCAGGTGCTTTACGAGCCCATTTCGAATGGCCAGCTTGACCTCGGGGCCTGCGATAAGGCCGATCGCCTGCGCGGCCATATTGAGGCCAGCTTCCTCCAGCGCTCGCTTCATATCGCCTCCGTTAATGGCCGTACGCAGGAGATTGGCTGCTTGCGACTCAGCCTCGAGAACCATCGAGGCAAGATCGGCTACTTGTCCGAGGCCCGGAATGAAGCTGAGCAGTCCCACCGCCGTTGCCGCCAAGTCGAGCACTTTCGTCTCGATTTTGAGCACGGAGTCGACGACGTGCATGACGGCCCCGCCGTTCTTTTTGGCTGACTTAATGTCAGGCTGGTCCATCAGGCCCATCTTCATGTCCGCGACGGCATTCTGCTCTTCTGCGGTTTGGGCGCCGTGGGTGATTGGCTGCTGAACGTTGCGGTTCGCAGACGACATGTTTGTGCAAAAATGGGCAAAGTCTTTTTTGCTGATATTGCCGGAATCAACCGTATGCCCGCCGCCAAAGTCGAAGAATTTATGATGGGTCTTATAGCCCGTGATCGAATTGTTCAGGAGGCCAAACAAAAGAGGATCTGAAAGGAGCTGAGAGGCTGCTTCCCGCACTTTCGGATCAAGGCTCTTGTCGTCTTTCATTTTCGCCAGTTTGTCGCGAGTCAGAACACCGCTTCCAAAGAACGTGTCCTGATGGTCCTTGATCATCTCGACCGTATTCAGCTCAGTTTGCGTGAGGCTCATCGACGATGAGGCGACTTGCAGGAAATCCTCTTTGTGCATCTTCCCTTTCGAGCCACCGCACAACTGGTTCCAAGCATCGGGGTGATCGAGGAAATATTGCGCCGCCGCAATGACCTGGGGCGGAAATTTGCCGTTTTTCGATTCGCCGCCGACCATTTTCTTGAACTCATCCAGACTCAGGTCCTTGGACAGATTTTCGGAGTACCGGTAAAACTCCCGCAAGGCATCGCTCAAGGTCATGACCGAAGGCTGCAAACCTCCGCTGCCGTCGGATGGTATGTAGTTCTGCTCGTAGCTTCGCGCTTGGGCTTCCTGAAATGCAGCAACTTGTGGGTGGTGGTTTGAAAATCCGGCCAAGTCCTTGGCGTTGATCTTGCCTCCACAGCGGCCGTCGCCCTGCGAGCCAATCGCATAAAAAAGTCCCGAATCCTGCTGCAGTCCCTGGATCGCCGCTTTCAGATCCGGTGGCGTAGAGGGATCATTGGCTTTGTCGGTCAACGACTTCCAAGTAAGCGGGCATTGGTCCTTGTGACGGTTGAGTACCGCAACAATCTGCAACTCAGCCGTGGTCAGCGACCCACCGTTCCACGTGATTCCGGGGCTCGCCCTGGGAGCCGGCTCGATCTTCGGAGTGACGCCGAGCAGATGTTGGGCTTCAGTCGCCTTGGAGCGTTGCGATTGGTCCTCCTTGAGAGCCGCCCTCATATTTGGCGGCAGCAGATCCAGTGGGTGTTGCTCCAAGCCATTCAATGTCAAGACATCCGGTGCCATATGGCCCAAAGGGTCCTGCCGCAATTTATCCATTGTCGAATCAAGATTCGACGCTGGCAGATCCCCTTGCGCGAAAGAGCCGGGCTTGTCTGCCAGCACACAAGTGGACAGCATCGCTTCGAAGCACGATGCACTTTGCTGATGCTGGGTCGCAAAATGGGAAACTTTCAGGCCCGGCCAACCCCTTGCGGACTGTAGCGAATTTGAGCGGTAGAAAGTTGAAAGATTACTGGCCGACATTATGCATCCTCAGACGTGACGTTGAAATCCCCACAAGAGACCCCGACAGAAGATCCCTTGCGTTTCACAAAATTCGACAATTCCAAGCGTCGGCAGGTCACGAATGCGCCTGCCCTGCCTTCAATTGCTGTGTTCCGGGCCGGCTCCAAGGTTCGGTCCAACACAATGGCCGGAGTCACCGCGAGAGCTGCCGGGACTCATCATGAGCGGATTAGCTTTCGAGAAACTGACGAGTTTGCGAAGAGTTCACAAAGGGGTAGCCGCAGTCATGTTCTTCAGAGCTGCGGGAAATCCTCAATGTTCATTTCTTGCCCAGCTCAGGCTTCCCGCCAACGCTATCCTGTTGTGGGATGTCAGAAGAATAAGAAGCATCCGGTCGTCCGTCGCGAACGACCGTAGTGGAGGAGCCGCGAAACAAGATCAGCACTGATTCCTTTGGCGTTGCCGCTATGTGAGTCTGCGCCTGCGCCTGCGCCACCAAGCCGTTAAAGGTCTGCTCCACGAGTGCGACGAAGCGCGGTGGACCGGAAACGAAGACGAGGCCATTGCCTGGCACGGGTTTGACCACATAGCGCTCGTCGGAGATATCAAGCTTGTCGAGAGCCCCCTTGAACGCATCGAAGCGAATCGACGTCATCAAAAGCATTCGAGTTTGCGATTCTTGTGCAGCAGACACATAGAGCACAAGGCCGTCATAGTACCATTGTAGACCGTAAAGGTTCGTCAAGCGGTCGAGGAACGCGCGCGGTGGCAAATCAGGCATACGTCCGCGAATTCGCCCCTTCACCGCAGGACTGATGTTGACCCTGATATTCAGGTTGTTGCCGAATTCCTGCAACGCTGCAGCGAGCTCCTGATCCAGAACCGTGTATCTATAGGGTGTCGCCGGAAGGGACAGCGGGACTGCATGCGCCGGGTGAATCCCGGTGGACAGAAAAAACCCGGCACAAAGAAGTCTCAAAACATGCAGGGTGACGGGTTGGATAAGCGTTCTCGGCATGTCGCACTGATAAACCAAACGCTGAAATCATCACAAGTGACTAAATTGCCGAAGAGATTTTAGATTGTCGAAATGACGCCGCCGTTAGTCAGCTTGTTGTCAGCTTGCCCCCCTAGGAGTGTTGCGCCGACACCGGGTGATGAATGGGCGGGGCTCGCCCGGTCAGAGAGAGCAACCGAGTCCTTACATGATGATGCCTGTCACGTCGATCTCTGCCACTCTAACGGCTGGCCTCCCCAGGGTCGGATCACCGTCGATTGTCGAGCAGGCCCAGTTTGAGCGCGCCTTAGGGCATGCAGCCGACTCGCTGAAAAACGATGCCGCCGCGGGGCCAGCGAGTGCGGCGCCAGTTGCTGCGGCGATGGATGTTCAGCGCGCGGCTGCGCCGACGAGCGGCATGGGCGATCGCGTGTTGCAGACGATTTCCTCCCTATATCCACACAACACTGTTTCCTTCCCCGCGCTCGACCATGACATAGCCCTTTCGAAGGGCGCTCTACCGGGACCGGCGCAGAAGCTTCCCGTTCCAGGTGAGGCGGGAACCGGAATCTCGGGCATTCCCCAACAAGGGCAAGACTTCGAAACGATGATGGCTGGTCTTCGGGATGTTTACAACGGCGTCACCCAGGTGGCGCTTATCTCCAAAGGCGTCAGCGGCGTCACATCATCCGTGAATAAACTTTTGAAGGAAGGCTGAACCGCGCGCATGATTGGCTTGGCCGAGGGCGAAATCATGCGTGGCCTGTCAGGGTGGCGGTCGGTTAGACTTGTCATGCTGCCAGTTCTCGTCGCCCTCACTGCTTGCAAAGCCGACCTCTACACGCAATTGCAAGAGCGTGAGGCAAATGAAATGCTCGCACTTCTTGAAGACAACGGGGTCGCCGCGATCCGGGTGGTCGCCAAGGATGGAACCAGCACGATCCAGGTTGACGAAAAGCTGCTCGCCTTCTCAATCAACCTTCTGAACGCCAAGGGGCTGCCGCGCCAATCCTTCAAGAACCTCGGTGAGATATTCCAAGGATCAGGCCTGATTGCCTCGCCGACCGAAGAGCGTGCCCGTTACGTGTATGCCCTGAGCGAAGAGTTGTCGCGGACGATCAGCGATATCGATGGCGTTTTTTCTGTACGTGTTCACGTCGTGCTGCCGCATAACGACCTTGTGCGAGCCGGTGCCACGCCATCCTCGGCCTCGGTGTTTATCAGGCACGACGCAAAAACAAATGTCGCGGCTCTGCTGCCAAAGATAAAGATGCTTGTAGCCGACAGCATCGAAGGCCTGTCCTACGATAAGGTGGAAGTGGTTTTGGTGCCGGTAGAACGGTCCGCACACGAGCAACGGCCCGATCCGACTGCTGTTTTGCCACAAGCATCACTACCTCTTCCTGCGCCACTTCTGGCGACCGTAACAGGTTTTGCCGCAGCCGTATTCGGCGTGGCCTGTTATCTCTTGATCGGCGTTGTTACGCGTCGGCGCAAGCAATCAACCGGCGTTTCCAAGGTCGAGGGGCGCCGGGATGCTTCTGCTGTCGAGGCCATTCGCAAAAGAATGCCTGCAATTGGACGTGGGTGACATCTCATTGCCAATGCCTATACAGACCGCCCGACCTGATGGTCCGCACTTTCCGGGCGCGAGCGAGCTTGCGGCTTCGGCCCATCCAACCCGTCTTGCGGCGCGTCTTGATCCAGCGTTATCGGCCGAAACGTTAGTGAAGTTGCAGAAGTGTTCCAGACTGCATCCAAGGCTGGCAGAATTGCTGGGCAACGATGACGTGGATCTGAACCACATCGGCTGCAGGCCGGACCTTCTACGCGGGCATGATCCATATCGAGCGGCCCTTCTTGCTGGTAGTATCTGGCATGCCCGTTCGCTGGTCGCGTTTGTCTCTCAGCCTGAGCTTGCCATCCTTGTTAAACGCATCGGCGTGGAGGCACACGCATTCGGAATCCGACACCTGCTGCATGCTGTTGACAAAAGACTGATCTCGGACCCAGAAAAACTCGCTCAGCAAATCGAATACGATGGACACGCATGTCTTGGGGCTTGGCTCCAGGACAGTTCAGCTACCGAGCGTAACCGCGTGCTTCTTCGATTGCCCGAGGGGACTGCCGCGGAGACTCCAGCACCTGAGCATTGGACCGACGCCGGCCAATTGCTTTCACTTGTAGTAGCTCATTTTGAGACAGAGACCCCGGTGAAATGACAGTCGAAGTTTCCGAGGGGCCAATAGCGCCGCAGATGCGTCCAGTCGGACCACTGATACCCGCGAGCGAGCTCGAAACCTGGCACAGCGCCGCGCAAGCCCTTGCCGCGGCAGAACGGCATCGGCAGCGCGTTCGAAACTGGGCACGCGCGGTTTACCAGCGGGCGTGGGCGCGCGGCCACATGGAGGGCTCGAATGCAGGCACCGAGGAGATGGCAGGGTTGATTGCGGAGACAATCTCCGAAATCGCGCGACGAAAGGCGGCTCTGGAGCAGGAATTGCCGCAGCTCGTGATGGAAATATTGAGCGATCTTATCGGCGCTTTCGATCCGGGCGAGCTATTGGTGAGGGCTGTTCGTCACGCCATAGAGTGTCAATACAGCGGCGCCGACGTTTGCCTTCATGTTTCTCCCATGCAAGTCGACATGCTTGCACGAGAGTTTGCTCGATGCGACGGCCAGGATGGTCGACCAAGGGTGCGGATCGAGCCCGACCCGACATTGTCGCCGCAACGCTGCGTGCTGTGGAGCGAGTACGGCAATGTTGACCTTGGACTTGACGCCCAGATGCGCGCGCTGCGCCTTGGTTTCGGGACGCTCTGTGAGAAAGGCGAGCTATGAGAAAGCCCGTCCCAGAACATAACGCTGACGCCGACACTCGAGCTCTCGTTCCAGCAATCTCGTCTTTGAGGGCTGCGGCCAAGCGAATTGACACGCGTGCGGTGCGCGGTCGGATCACGCGGGCTATCGGCACACTGGTTCATGCCGTCTTGCCAGACACTCGTATTGGGGAACTTTGCCTCCTAGAGGACCCGCGAACCGGGCTGTCGCTCGAGGCCGAGGTGATCGGCCTGTCGGGTGATGGTGTATTGCTGACACCGATCGGGGACTTGGTGGGCCTATCCAGCCGCGCAGAGGTCGTGGCCACTGGCCGAATGCGTGAGGTGCCCGTCGGCGGCGATTTGCTCGGTCGCGTGATCGACAGTCGTTGCCGCCCATTGGACGGCAAAGGCGAAATCAAGACCGTCGAAACTCGGCCCCTGCATGGCAGAGCCCCCAATCCGATGACGAGGCGCATGATTGAGCGGCCATTCCCGCTTGGGGTCCGTGTCCTCGATGGTCTGCTGACGTGCGGCGAGGGCCAGCGGATCGGGATTTATGGCGAGCCAGGTGGTGGCAAGTCGACGCTGTTGTCACAGATCGTAAAGGGTGCCGCCGCTGACGTCGTCATAGTGGCGCTCATAGGCGAACGTGGACGGGAAGTTCGTGAATTCATCGAAAGGAATCTTGGTGAAGAGGGCCTTCTCCGTACAGTCGTCGTGGTTGAAACATCCGACCGCTCGGCGGTAGAGCGTGCGCAATGCGCTCCAATGGCGACTGCGCTCGCGGAATATTTCCGAGATCAAGGCCTACGCGTTGCTCTCATGCTGGATTCGCTGACGCGCTTCTGCCGCGCTATGCGCGAAATAGGCCTTGCTGCGGGTGAGCCGCCGACGCGACGGGGCTTTCCTCCTTCCGTTTTTGGCATGCTGCCAGGCCTGCTCGAGCGCGCCGGCATGGGTGAGCGGGGCTCAATCACGGCCTTCTATACGGTGCTTGTAGAGGGTGATGGCACGGGTGATCCAATCGCCGAGGAATCGCGTGGTATTCTCGATGGCCATGTCATCCTCTCACGCGCTATTGCGGCGCGATCGCATTTCCCCGCTATTGATGTGCTGCAGAGTCGCAGCCGCGTCATGGATGCAGTCGTTTCGGGGACACATCGCAAGGCAGCATCCATTTTCCGCGAGCTCCTGTCGCGCTATGCCGAGACCGAGTTCTTGATCAATGTTGGCGAATACAAGCCAGGTGGAGATCCCCTGACTGACCGGGCTGTCGCGTCAATCGACGAACTGAGGGAGTTTCTGCGCCAGAGCGAAGATGACGCGTCAGATTTCGAGGAGACGGTCGCATGGATGTCGCGTCTGACCGCGTAAACTGGATTCAGTCTTCGAGGTTACGGCTTCTGAAGGAAATGCAAGAGCGTCGTGCCCTTGGCGAGCTGTCCAAGAAGGAAGCCCAGCGCGATGTGGCCGCCTCAGCCGTACAAAATGCCTCTAGGGAGCTTGCAATGATACAGCAACATTGTTCAAGAAAAGAAGCAGCGCTCTATCAGCATCTGATGTCACTCGACAACTTGTCTAGCGCAGCGCTCGACCGTCACCGCCTTCACACTGAACAGCTTGCCGCTGAGATCAATTCCAGACGGCAGATGCTTGATGATACCCAAATCGCTCAAGAGGAGGCTGAGATGGCGGCGTCCAGGACGAGGGAGCTATGGGTCATATGTTCGGCGGCAAGGGACAAATGGCAACAAATCGAGGACGACGTGCGGCGCGCCGTCGAGACTCATTCGGAGGCCGCAGCCGAGATCGAGGCCGACGATGAGATACTGCTGAAATATGCGAGGGGGTCGCTTGCCTAAATGCCGCGCAACCGGATCCGACGGTCGCAAGAGGTCGTCCGAATGACACGACCGTGCAGTCTTTGATAGGCGCTGCGGTCACACCCGCCATGTTCGAACCAGTTCTGAAACTGTCCCACACGGTTGTCTCGTGGCTCAATGATACAGCAGCGCCGCGCACGCCGTTTCAAAGCCGGATCAACGAGGTGCCGCTATCGGTGCGAACGGCAGGGCTTGTCTGGCAGCAGGAACCTGCTGCCATTCCGATGCTTGACTGCGTCTGGAGAGTGGGAGCCGAAACGGTCATCTTGTCACTGTCGCGCCCGCTCGTAGAGGAGTTCATCACGACAGTGCAGAACGGCTTGGCCTTCCCTTCCGAGCCAACTGCTTCGCTAATTCTCGAACTCGCTCTGGAGCCGCTTGTCACTCGACTGGAGGAGACGACGCGTCTGAACGTGCAACTCGTGCGGGTATGCGAAGCCACGATGCTGGCTCCTCATCTTGAACTCGACATCATTTTCGGCGCGGTCAAGGGCAAGGGCCGTCTATTCCTGTTCACGCCACTTGACGGCTTAGTACCGCCTGCGTTTCGCGCGCTAGGCGAACTGCTTGCCCAGTTGCCGCGGCAGCTGGGCGGGCTGCCTCCAGAGCTCCCGCTCATTGTTGCAGGAGAGGTCGGCACGCTTCGCCTTCCTGCGGCGCTTCTTCGAAGCGCATGTGTCGGTGATGCATTGTTGCCCGATATTGCGCCGTTCGGCCGCGGCCAGATCACCCTAGCTGTCGGCCAGTTGTGCGCCGAGGCGGATCTTGACGGCGATGAATTAATCTTGCGGGGGCCTTTCCGCCCGCGACCGTGTCCTTTGGAGAGTGCGCATATGACACAACCCGGATCGCAACTGGAGCTTACTAAGGATCTCGACGATGTCGAGATCGTGCTTGTCTTTGAATGCGGCCGCTGGCCTATTTCTCTTGGGGAATTAAGAAGTGCCGGCGAAGGGCATATTTTTGAACTTGGATGGCCGATCGACGGCCCGGTCGACATAGTGGCCAATGGTCAGCGTATCGGGCGTGGCGACATTGTCCGCATCGGAGAAGAGCTGGGCATCAGGCTGCGTGGCGGGTTTGCATGCAATGAGTGAAGCTCAGCCGACAATCCTGGCGCTTCTTGCGGTTACCGCCGGACTCGGTCTGCTGGTTTTAGCAGTTGCCACGACAACGGCCTTTGTAAAGGTATCAATTGTTCTTTTCCTCGTCCGCAATGCGCTCGGGACCCAGACCATACCACCCAATGTGGTGCTGTACGCCGCGGCGATGATCCTCACTATGTTCGTTAGTGCGCCCGTTGCTGAGCAGACCTATGACCGCATGTCGGATCCCAAGCTCCACTATCAGACATTCGACGACTGGGTAAGCGCCGCTAAAGCCGGAAGTGAGCCCTTGCGCGAGCATCTCAAGAAATTCACAAATGAAGAGCAGCGGCGATTTTTCCTATCTTCGACAGAAAAGGTCTGGCCAGAGGAAATGCACGCTGCAGCCACGCCTGATGACTTTGCAATACTTGTACCATCTTTCTTGCTATCGGAATTGAAGCGTGGATTTGAGATAGGATTTCTACTTTATCTGCCTTTTATTGTTATAGATCTGATAGTGACAACTATCTTGATGGCGATGGGCATGTCGATGGTCTCACCAACTGTTATATCTGTCCCGTTCAAGATCTTCTTGTTTGTTGCCATTGATGGTTGGTCAAAATTGATGCATGGGCTTGTGCTGAGTTATACGTTACCGGGAGGCTGATCATCACTGAATCCAGCATCATTACTCTTATGAGCCAATCACTGGTGGTTTTCATGATCTGGATTCTACCGCCGCTCATTGCATCAGTGGTTGTCGGCCTCGTCATCGGCATCCTCCAGGCGGCGACGCAGATCCAGGATGAAAGCTTGCCGCTCACCGTGAAGCTTCTGGTCGTTGTCGCGGTGATTGGGCTGTTTGCTCCTGTGCTAAGCGCCCCGCTCATAGAGCTAGCCGATCAGATCTTCACCGAGTTTCCCGCAATGACACTTAGCTACTAGTCCGCCCCATGGACGCGCCATCGGCCGATATTCAAATTCTGATCCAGACGGCTCTCGAACTCGTCGTTGCGGCAGGTCTTGGGGCAGCCCGCGCGATGGGCATCATGCTGATCTTTCCCGTATTCACACGCTCGCAGATCAGTGGGCTGATCCGGGGCTGTTTGGCTGTTGGCTTCGCACTACCATGCCTGGCACATGTCAGTGGCGGATTGCCGGCGCTGGATCCTGATACACGCCTGATCCAGCTAACCCTGCTCGGATTCAAGGAAGTTTTTGTCGGTGTACTCCTTGGCACTTTTCTTGGCATTCCGCTTTGGGGCCTTCAGGCTGCCGGGGAGCTTATCGACAACCAACGCGGCATCAGCAGCCCGACCGCTTCGGCCGATCCCGCGACGAACAGTCAGGCTTCCGCGATGGGCGTTTTTCTGGGGATCACTGCGATTGCCATATTCGTCGGATCAGGAGGCCTGGAAACTTTGATCAGTGTCCTGTACCGCAGCTACTTGATCTGGCCGGTGTATCAGTTTCACCCGACACTGAGCGGGCCAGGAGCAATGGAGTTGTTGGGGCTTCTCGACAGCATAATGCGCACGGCATTATTGGTATCGGGGCCTGTCGTGTTCTTCCTGATACTGATTGATATATCGATGATGCTGCTGCGTCGCTTTGCCCCGCAATTTAAGGCGAGCCAACTGTCTCCGGCAATCAAGAACATTGTCTTTCCAGTTCTCATGGTCACCTACGCTGCCTATCTGGTGGAGAGCATGAAACTGGAGGTCACACGTGCCAACGGCGTGCTGGAGTGGTTCGACAAATTGCTGCCATGAGCGACACAAGTGAAGAGAAGACACACGCCGCCAGCCCGAAGAAGTTAAGTGAAGCGCGCAAAAAAGGACAGCTGCCACGTAGCTCCGATTTCGTCCGCGCGGTCGGGACTTGCGCTGGGCTCGGCTACCTTTGGCTAAGAGGCAGCGTGATCGAGGACAAATGCCGGGAAGCGCTCCTATTAGCCACCAAGTTGCAGAGCCTACCTTTCGATACCGCGGTGCCGCAGGCATTGGTTGTGCTCGTCCAACTCACCGTCGCGGCTGTTGGCCCGCTGCTTGGAACCCTCGTCGCCGCGGTGATTTTGGCCAGCCTGCTAGCCAATGGTGGATTTGTCTTCTCTCTGGAGCCGATGAAGCTCAGCTTTAAGAAAATTGACCCCTTTGAAGGGCTGAAGCGCTTGGGGTCTGCTCGTTCCATGGTCGAAGTCTGCAAGACCATGTTCAAGGTATTGGTTCTCAGCGCAACCTTTTCCATTGTCCTTCTCGGGATGTGGAAGACAATGGTCCCTCTGCCGATCTGCGGCATGGGCTGTGTTGGCCTCATCTTTATGGAGACAAAATTGCTGATGGGAATTGGCGCCGGCGCACTGCTGGTCGGCGGACTGATCGATCTCCTGCTCCAGCGCGCGTTGTATCTGCGCGAAATGCGCATGACCAATACCGAAGTGACGCGCGAGTCGAAGGATCAGCAAGGAGCGCCAGAGTTGAAAGGTGAACAGCGTCGCATCCGCGAGGAGGCGGCCGACGAGCCTGCGCTTGGCGTGCATCGCGCCACGCTGGTCTTAACAGGAAGGGCGGTCCTGATCGGTCTGCGTTACGTTCGCGGTGAAACCGGGGTGCCGTTCTTAGTTTGCCGTGCCGAAGGTGAGCGCGTTTCACATGTGTTGAGCGAGGCGCGGGCACTACGCCTGACGATCGTCCATGACCATGTCTTAGCGCGTCAGCTGATAGGCACTACAAAACTCGGCCACGCGGTTCCTATGCAATATTTCCAGCCTGTCGCGAAAGCATTCTTTGCCGCAGGCTTGGCCTAGTCATTGGAAGTCCACGACTGCCAGTTCAAAACTGACCTGGCTCCATGCTAGTGGCAAATGTCGGCTGGCCATCCGTGCCCCAGTGTCTCTGTCAGGCCAACCGCGCAACCGCGGGCCTGGGGCAATCACTCCCCTCGGATCTGCCACCCAGCAACTACGGCAAGTCCTCCGGGCATGACCTTGCAGCCTCTGCTGGCCGGTGCGTGGCGCAGTCCGAGGTTTTGAGGCCGGCAGTACGGATTTGATTGGTGCAGCCGTTGGAATGCCCTCGTCAGCTAGTCGTCAACTAAGCGCCCTATGTTGAACAGCCGTGCTAACTTGAGCTCGGTTGCGAAACATAGGAGTACGAATCGTCATGTATGGTCGAATTGGTGGCTCATCCGATAGTTACCGCGCGCATAATGCCGGCGAGCAATCGGATGCAGGAAGCGAAGGGTTCGCGGACACATTCGCCCGAATGCACTTATCCGGATCGGAAGGTAGCGGCGCCTCATCATCGGCGGCTCCCCAAGCATACTCCCTCAATTCCCGACCTCCTGTGGTGGAGATCAACAGGACTTCCTTCAGGAGACAGGTGAGGCAATTTCATGGTGATGAAATCACGCACATCGCCGACAATCCTCAAGAGTATTCGGAGTTCGTATCGTCACGAGCCAGGCGCACCGCGGACGTTGCTCAGCAATATGGCATCCGTCGAGATACGGAGCACGCGCGATATTTCAGTTACCAATTGGGAGACCGGAGTGCCGGACTGCTGAGAATGGAAGGCGGATTCAGCATGAACGAGTTCGAATCGGAAAGTTGGCGGGAACAATTTCCTGGTCGAACTGAGGTCACTTCCATAGTGGATCTTCAAGTCGCCCATCCGCTCGTCGAAAATGCGGGCGATATTCTGCTGGAGCATCAACTTCGGATAGACGGCGACCGACCGTTGCTGAATTGGCGTGCGGCTAATCCGGAAGCACAAGCGCGCGCGCAGACGATGGGGTTTGTTGAAGTGGATCATGGCGACCTGGTGCTTGACCCTACGCAGCATCCCGACAAATGGACGAAGAACAGTGCCGGTGAGTGGCAGCGTGCAGGCAAACCTCCACTCTATCTCCACAAAACCGAGGACAGCGACAGCAGCGATAGCGGGTCCGACGACGATTTCATGTGATTTGTCGACCCGCCGCCGAGCCTTGCAACTGGTGACGGTTGCAAGGCTGTTGGCAGTGAATGCTAATTGTCCGGCGACAGCCCCGCCTTAGCGCCAGCGCCGCCGAGCAATCCAGCCCATCTCCCAGACAATAAACTGCGGATGCGCATCGTGGGTGCTTGCGAGCGGATTGTATTCGGGCCGGAACTCCGCCTCTTGGATACGAGCTCTCCCGAATCCAATTTTCTCCACCACACCGTTGGGTCGTTGCGATGCGCCGATCCCGATCGGATCGGCTATGCCTGCTCCGCGCTCGCAGGAAGACCTTCCGCCTCGATCTTGGCGGCGCGATCTCGGCGATAAGTTGGATGGGAGGCAAGATACGCCGCCACGTCAACAGCAGGTAACGCGACATCGCAAATCGGCCCTGACGGTAGCCGATCGACTCCAATCGCCGGACCGCAACTCGCGCAGCGGCATTCGCGGTTTGGCCAGGAGAAATGCTCGCTGACTCACAGCGTGGCCGGCCGCATTCTGCCCTAGACCCCAAAGTACGTGCCCTGTCATGCAGCCTGCGCCGACGGGAGCTCGGCACGCGAATTGCGTGGTTGGCGGCCAAGCCCCGAGGTCAACAAAGACTTACAGAAAGCGGGGGTGAGTTTGCCGCGATGAATTATGACCTTCTCGCGACCGGACCTAGCATCGGCTTCCTCTCGCTCTCGATTGTAGCCGCGCTGTTCGTTGGATTTAACGTGGCAAGCGGTGAATTCGGAATCAGCCAGCCCTTCTAAGTTTCTGGCCAAGACGGGGCGACTCGTGTGGATGTGCACCCACATCGGGCTCGGCATCGCACCATTGACCAGCATCTTGGGCTGCAGCTTCATCTCAAACAGCTTTCCTGGCTCGCCACGCAGCGCGACCGGTGCCTCCGGCGGCATCAATTCGTCGGCATTGCACAAATGTTCCAGGTATTTTTGCGCCGGAAATGCGTAGGTCTTCATGCAATCAGTCGTAATGCCGGCTTTTCCTTCATTCAATGCGTTGGCCTGTCCCAGCACCATGTTCAGCAACCCTTTGAGCTGGTCTGTGCGTTCGTGCACTTTGGGTAGCTGGGTGGAGGTGAGTAGCAGGCGTACATTACGCCCCTGCAACCCGGCGAGACAGGTTTGCATCTCAATGGCCTGGGCTCGCAGGTACTGGGCCACATCGTCCACGACCTTACCGGCCTCCTCAGGCTTCATCTGGCGCACTTGGGAGACGACGCTTTGCTGACCGGCCAGATCGAACTGCAAAAGTTCGTCCAATCGTTTGAGCCGCTCCGTCAATACCTCCATTGACAACGCGGCGCCCCCGATTGTCGAGCCTGCCCCCGACGAACTCGCAGCCACCTCTTGCGCTCTCACCTGTGTACTCGCAACTTGATCCGAGCGCGCGAGAACCTTGGCTGCTGGCACTGTGCCGGCGTTCGCAGCGACTGGTGTTGATGGCTGCCCGGCGGCAGAAGTCCCGGCGCGAGCTGCCGACTTATGCTTTGACTTCCCTTTCCTTCGCGCTGTAGTGCCTTCTGACACTGCAGCCGTACCAGCAGTGTCAGCCGGTATCGCAGCGCCTGCCCTGGCCGGCATCGCAGCGCCCGCCTGGGTCTGTGGCGCCATGATGGCTGACGGCGGAGACTGCAGGTTCAACAAGTGCATGGCATCGTGCGCAGTGATCCATGCATCGTCCACGATCCGTTCGAACAGTTTCAATGGGAGGCCGGCATCTGGGTAGGTATGGCTTAGCTTGGTATGCACCTCGTGCAACGCCAATCCAAAATCCGAAAGCCGCTCCATGATTTTTTCTACAACCGCGCAATCATGAGCGTTGAGTGTTTTGCCATCCATTATGCCCTTCGCCAAAGAGAGGGCGCGAAGAGCTTCTTGAGCGGCGCTTGCCATCAGCTGCACCACTCCATTTCGACCGACGAGGAGTTCCTTCAAATCTGGCTCGAACCTGCTCGCCCGCAGTTCAATCTTGGCCCGCGCAAGACCGATCCGCTCACGGACCAGCCAGATCCTGACACTCAGTACCGAGCCGGCACGCAGCCGCAGTGCGCACCGCTCGGCTTCCCGCATCACGGGCGTTCCACTGGATAGGCTAGCGGTGGCAGCGCAGGCGGATCGCTGTCGTTCGGAGCGCCATGCCTTTTTTTCCCACCACTTAATTGCCGCCGTATGGTGGTTCTCCACATTTAAAATCAACAGCTCCTGCCGGTCCGCCTGGGAGTAGGAGTAGAGTCTATCGACCATACCTGCCGCTATCTTGGTCTTTTCGTCCAATTTCGTGATCGTCGACAGGCCAAGTTGGTCTACTTCATTCGCGGCGTCGCACACGATCTGGCAACATCTACGCACCTTGTCGTCTGGCATAATTGTCTGCGCCTCAGCCGCAGGCAGGCTAGCGCGGTACTCCAGAATTGCTGAGGCTGCACCGACGACCCGACTGATCAGCTCCACCGCCTCCTCGGGGACGTCGGTTTTCCTGGCCGCAGCCTCGCAATCAGTCAGTTGTTGAACAAGACTGTTCATTCTGAGCTGTGTCGGACTGATATCTTCATTTGACGATGAGCTGGTGCCTTCCACCTGCGCGGTTGATAGTTGGCTACCGACCGGCGCCATGGCTTCGCCCTCAGACATGGAGGGAGAACCGCGCCGCCTTGCGGCTGCGCCACGTGGCGCTACGGTTCCGCGTGGTGGCGCAGCGGCTCCACGTGGCGGTGTGTTCAGGATTTGATCTTCGCCAATCGAGGCGCCTGGCAGACTTTCGCGGGCATCGCCTGGACCGCGCGCAACTGGAAGGGAGGAGGGCCTCCTATCGGCGTCCCCAGAGCGCATCTGCTCCACAACGGAATCGAATGACTGTCCACCTTCTCCCGCAGCAAGA
This sequence comes from Mesorhizobium sp. dw_380, assembly GCF_018588885.1. Taxonomy (GTDB): domain Bacteria; phylum Pseudomonadota; class Alphaproteobacteria; order Rhizobiales; family Rhizobiaceae; genus Mesorhizobium. Next base: position 95,374 of record NZ_JAFFIW010000005.1, on the reverse strand, counting down.
CTTGATTGCGAAAGGGAACTGCTCGCCCGCCCCGCGCGGCTGGCTCCAGTTTCAGCCTGCGATTTCCGTGGTCGGCCAATGCCCTTCATATTGCGTCTCCGTAGTAGGCGAGAATGTGCTGCTATTGTGCTGGCGGCTGACGAGACCAGCGGCATCTTTCGGTTAACGTCACGGTCAGCCAGACCCGCGACGGCGTAATGTTCCCGCCAAAGTGCTTCTCAGTAGCAGGCCAAGATTGGCCCGAGCTCACAGGACTTTCGCAACGTTGCCATCGATGTCCTGAGATTATCAGCGCTTCAGTCCGCCGATTTCCAGGAACAGCGAATGAAATCAGACCAACTCGGCCAGCTGCCCTTCCTAGACACGTGCCTGACGATTTTATTGATGCGTCACTCCTCTCGTTCGCCACCGAAAAAGTCACACATTTGCTTCAGAGAAGCGTGTGCGTTGCGTATCGCGCGGGAAACCATTTCGATCTATAGTTACAAAAAGTGTCGAGACGGGACCTTTGGATCCGAAGGTCAGGCACGGCCGGCCTAGATAGACCGCTTGGCTGACGATTAGCTGACGATGGGAGTTCTCACGAACAGGGCAAGAAAATCCGACCGCTTCAAGCTTTCGATATGGTGAGAAGAGGATCCGCACCGGCCTCCCAAAGCCGGCAGACCATCCCATGTTCGTACGGTCGCCGACCTTCTCGAGGCCAATGAGCTCACCGCGCCGGGCCGTGATGTGCAGGCGAGAGAATGGTGATGCAAAGACCGAGTTCCTGCTCGTTGCGTGCGCCCGTGGAGCCAGCAAGAATACGGTCATTGCGGTCATGCAGCACGTGGACCGCGTCTCCTGTTCGACACCACAGCATCGAGATGCAAACGAGCTGCTGCGGCTGCCATTCGGTCGCGGCATGCGTGGACGGCGGGATTGGCCGAACAGCCGAGATCGTGGTCGACTGTTCGATGCGAGAGCAACATCCTGCAGAGCATACGGTTTTTGCGCTGGCCGGTTTTTGTCAAAAGCCGTCAGGTTCTCGAAAGCTCCCGCGCTTAGCTTGATCGAGGTTAACCTTTAACACGTCGCCGCCAATGGCAAATGCCGGAGTACCTGATGATAGCAGCAATTGGGAGTGGAGTTGGCAACCTCGGGACTTCCTTGATCCGAAAGGGCCATGGGGATTCGAAATCCGAGCATTCTGGTGATGGCAAGCCGGCTGATGGCAATGATGGCAAGCCAGCTGGTGGGAATGATGGCAAGGCAGCTGGCGGGAACGATCGGGCGGATAACCGAACCGTTTCAAATGATCAACTTCAAGACAACTCACAGTCTGCAGCACAAAGTGAAGCCTTCCAAAGTATCCTGCGATCGTTCGCGTTCCAATTCGCGAACGATGCGATGGCTGAGGCCGATGAAGCTTTGGATGACACAGAAGATGCCTGACGCGGGAAAATCCGGCGTGAGGTCATACAGGCCGTTATTGACGGCACAACTCCAACAGAAAAAGGAATGATCATGGCTGCAGTTGATAATAATAAAAAATCAGGCAATACCAATACCAGTAGCGCCGGCAATACCGATAAAACTAACAGTGGCACTCCCGGCAATACAAGCGGAGCTGATGCTACTGCTTTTCAGGCGCAAGTGCAGGAACTAACCAATGTTAGCTTGGAGGCGACGAAAAGGAGTGTCCAGTTGCGCACTCTAACGACCAATCTCCAGACCATCAAGAAGGCCGCCGACGAACGCGTTTCGTAATGTCGGAGGCGGGTTTTAGACTGCCCCTTAGCGCGTCTCCTTATTGACGCGACGTAGTCCCGAAATGAGCCGCATGGCAATTGCCATGCGGCTTCTATCCTGTTTGAGAGATGCTCTGTGGATGACGCCGTTTCCCTCCGTTTCGAAGTGCGTTCGGGGCACTATTGCGGTCTGACCGGCAAGACGGATCTTCAAAAGTGTTTAATCGGCAGCGGCTTCGATGCCGATTTGGTCTTTGTCGAGCAGGGACTGGCACCGCATCACCTTCGTGTAACTCTTCTTGGCAAGTCGATCGAACTGGAGGCGCTTGCACCCGGAATCAGTATCGAGGGCAACCGGAATATGGCCGCAGGCCAGTCCGTTGTTGTGCCCCTTCCTGTCGTCCTGCTCGTAGGCGAGATGTCCATTGCTTTGTCCGTGCAGGATGCAGAGCCGCCTGGTTCGACCGGCATACCGCGCCTACCGATCGGTGTGCTCGCCATGGTCATAATCAGCTCACTCGGGATCGGCGCGCTTTCAGGCACGATCTCCTATCTTGGCAATGCAAGTGGATCGAGCCCCAATTCACTTCGGGCTGAAGTCGCGTCCAGAACGATCAGTCACCGCGCTGACAATGAACTTACGGAGGCAGCGGCCCAAGAGCTGCAGGAGGAAGTCGATCGAGCGGGTCTTCTCGACGTCAAGATTGGGTCAGCAAAGGGTGTTGTGACCGCCGAAGGCACCGTCACGTCTGAATCGGTCATCAGCTGGCAGAAGCTTCAGCAATCGTTCGATCGTCGCACCAAGGGTACTCTAACACTGGTGAACGGAGTGCTCATCAAAGAGGAGAAGGCGCCATCCGCAATCGCGGTCGAAGCTGTGTGGCATGGGGTCCAACCATATATTGTCATCGACAGCGAGAAGTATTTTGTCGGCGCCATTTTGGCTGATGGATGGGTGGTCGAACGGATTGAGGACAGCCGTGTGCTGCTGAGCAGGAATGGCCGCATTGCTGCTCTCCAATATTGAAAGCTCGCAGGCCCCATCAAGCAGCACTCTATGGCCAGCCAAACATCCTGCCGCGCTCGGTGCTGACAAGCTGGCTGCGTTGGAAACATTTGCTGCCCAGCCATTTCGCGCCTGCTTGTGGCTCTCATGCAGGGTCACGCGCTGGCCAAGGCTGAGGCGCCTTCGGAGTTCGAAAGCCACGTTTCATGGCGTAACAGCAGTGTAAGTCTCAACCGATTGCAAAGGTGTCTCGATGGCCAACGTCCTGCGTGACTTCATCAAGCGTGCGCCGGCCAGCCCGGATTTAATGGTTGCGTTGATGCTGCTTCTGGCTGTCGCGATGATGGTCATGCCTATCCCGGTCGTGGTGGTCGACGCCCTGATAGGATTCAATATGGGGTTGGCCATACTGCTGATGATGGTTGCCCTGTATGTCAGTACTCCACTTGATTTTTCCTCTTTGCCCGGCGTTATTTTGATTTCCACTGTATTCCGTCTCGCGCTCACGGTCGCAACGACGCGACTGATCCTGGCCGAGGGGGAGGCCGGCAGCATTATTCATACTTTTGGCGATTTCGTCATTTCAGGCAATATCGTGGTGGGTTTCGTCATATTTCTGGTCGTCACCATGGTGCAATTCATGGTCCTCGCGAAGGGTGCCGAACGGGTGGCAGAAGTGGCGGCGCGTTTCACGCTGGATGCTCTGCCGGGCAAGCAAATGGCGGTCGACGCAGAGCTACGCAACGGCCACATCGATGCCAACGAATCCCGCCGGCGGCGCGCCGAATTGGAGAAGGAAAGCCAACTCTATGGCGCGATGGACGGCGCGATGAAATTTGTGAAGGGCGATTCCATCGCCGGGCTGGTGGTTATCTGCATCAACATGCTGGGTGGAATTTCGATCGGCCTGCTCTCCAAGGGCATGTCCTTCGGCGAGGTACTGCATCACTACACTCTGCTGACGATAGGCGATGCATTGATATCGCAGATTCCGGCCCTTCTGCTCTCCATTACTGCGGCGACCATCGTCACCCGTGTGACTGGGACGGCGAGGATCAACCTCGGTACAGAAATGGTCAGTCAGCTCACGGCCAGCACTCGAGCCTTGCGACTGGCGGCCGGCGTCCTGGTTGTAATGGGGTTCGTTCCTGGGTTTCCCCTCCCCGTCTTTCTGATGCTGGCCGCAGTGTTCGCTGCGGTAAGCATTGTCAAGGCTGATGTGCTGGGCGCCGGCACTGCCGATGCGAAAGGTGGAACTGCAGCGGAGCCTAAGCAAGCCGCGCCTGCGAAGGAATTCCCGATCGCATTTTTTCTAGCGCCAGATCTTATGCAGGCGGTCGATCAAGCCGAATTGCAAAAACATATTGGGCGCGTTTCGCTCCTGGTCACAGCCGATCTGGGCATTATCGTTCCTCGCATCCCTGTCTTGGTTGACGAGCAGCTGCCTGAATCGCAATTCCGAATTGATGTCGAGGGCGTGCCAGTCGAACAGGACGCCTTAGATCCAAACCAGATGGCGCTCCGAGCCGATGTAGCGCACGTCGACTCGAGCGGTGTCCCCCTTAGACGTGAGCCGAAAACGGACAGACTCCCGGTTGAACATACCCCTGCAAAGGCCCTTACGGGCGCCGGCACGGAGCATAGGGCTCCCGGCGAACTCCTCGCCTTGCGCGTCCATGCAGCGTTGACCCGCTACGCACCGCGATTGGTGGGCATCCAAGAGACCCGACATTTCCTGGGCCGAATGGAGCAGGAATATTCTGAGCTTGTGAAAGAGGTGCTACGCACGACGCCGATTCCTCGGATTGCCGATGTTCTGCGCCGCCTCCTGGAGGAAGGTATCCCAATCCGCCACACCCGTCTCGTGTTGGAGGCATTGGCCGAATGGAGCGAGCGTGAGCAAAACGTTGCCCTGCTGACGGAATATGTCCGTTCTGGTTTGAAGCGACAGATCTGCCACCGCCATGCCAACACGGAGGGCATCGTGTCCGCCCTGGTCGTCGAGCGCGAGAGCGAGGATGTGATGCGTGGCGCGGTTCGAGATTCGGATGCAGGCCCCTATCTCGCACTGGAGGATCGGCAAAGCGAAGCGATGCTATCACAGATACGTCAGGTCCTTTCGAACGCAGAACCGGGTCAAACCCGCCCTATTCTGTTGACGTCGATGGATGTCCGACGTTTCGTCCGCGGCTTTCTGACGCGAAACGGGGTTGATCTCGCCGTGCTGTCGTATCAAGACCTCGCCTCCGACTTTACAATTCGCCCCGCAGGATCCGTCACACTCCCGCACGGATCGAACAGCGGATTGTTAGAGTAGTCCCACCTTTCCTAACTGAACGCCACGCGCCTCCCCGATAACTGAGAGATAACATGAATAGTAATACAGTTTCTCCATCGCCTATGTTTCTGCGCCGGAACTCACTTCTTTTTGCCGTACTCGCCATTCTGCCTTTGGGCGGTTGCGCCAGCTGGCAAAAGCCGGCTCTTTCCGTGCAGGAGACATCTTCCCCCGAGTTGCTCAGCGCCGATCAAATCGATCCGGCTATGCGCGAACGCATTTTGCGCGAAGTTGGTCAGGATGTTCAAGAGCGGGCTTTGCGGGATGAGGTGAAGCAGCACCCGGACAATGTTGATGCGGCGATACGACTTACAAATGCCTTGGTGGGCCAGAAGCGCCCGCACGAAGCGGTTGAGGTGCTCGACAGCGTCTTGGTTGCAGCCCCAGGAAACGTACGTGCATTGAATGCGAAGGGCGTGATTTTGGACATTGAGGGGCGGCATGACGCGGCACAGGCCCTGTATCGGCGAGCTCTCGAAAACGAGCCAGGCAATCAGATGGTGCAGCATAACTTCAATCTGTCGCTTGCCTTTAACGGCAAGTCCGAACAACCAAGGTTAGCACGATCGCAATAGGTGGGCACAGTGCATGCGCAGCCTGTTCCCCGGCTCGAACACGCGCTCGGCTCCCATCATAGATGGCCCCCTGAAGAGAGCCATATCTATGCAAAACAGTTGCTCCAGATCTGGCCGGCAGAGATCGGCAGGAGAGCCGGATGACATCACGCGGCCACCCGCAAGGCCACCCGCCTCGCTTCGTTGCCAGAGCGCCCTCTCCCTCGCCGGTCACCGTCTCGCAATGCGGCGACCTGGCTTAAGGCGGTCGACCGAGCGCCCGATGCAGTAGCCATGAATACGTAACGCAGCGATGGACCCGCCGGATCGTGTCGCGCTTGTGCTGGCCGTCCCGGCCATTACAGCACGGTGATTGTAGCTGGATCATATTCTAGAGGCATCGATGGTGTGGATGCCTTCGATCCAAACAATCGATTTGTTGAATTCGTCCGCCTGAGGAAATTAGCTGCGGCGATCCGACTTCCGACGCCTGCAGGCGCAAAACCAACAGCGTGAGCGCTGCGGGTCCGGAGGCAGGCTGCAAAGTGCAATCACCAGCGCTGATAAGCGGCAAGTGAAGAATGTATCGCTCGGGCGACTCCTGTGTTGTGCACGGTTGCCCCGCGAGGTGAACTGTAGCAGCTTGGCAGCTCAGCGTTCACGAAAGGAGAAAAGATTTGGGGCCAAGCAAAGACCGGCTTTTTTGATTGTCTTGCTGTATCGCTATGGTGGGGCGGGCGCGACCGCTCCCATAATTCAATACGCTATTCAATACGCTGCCTTTAGCGATGGACGATGACGGGATGCGTCGCCGAGACTTCAATGGTGGAGGAGCAGCGCACCCGTCGATCCATTTGCTTTCAGCGGCAACCGCCACTATGAAGCGACACTTCGCCCAACTGTGTTTCAAGCTGCCCGGAGAAGTTTATGACAGAAGAACCCCACAAGACCGACATCCTCATCGAGCTCACTGCCGATGTTGTATCAGCCTACGTCTCCAACAACCCCGTCCCGGCGGGGGAGCTTCCTGCCCTGATCGCCCAAGTGCACGGGGCTCTAAACGGCACGGCTGGACTCATACCGGCAGAAGAGCCTGTGCCTTTAAAAAAACCTGCTGTCCCGATCAAAAAGTCGATCGAACCGGACTACATCATTAGCCTTGAAGACGGCAAGAAATTCAAATCGCTAAAGCGCCATCTGGCGACGCACTATGGTCTGACCCCAGACGAATATCGCGCCAAATGGGGTCTGCCGTCGGATTATCCCATGGTGGCGCCGAATTACGCCGCTGCGCGCTCCGCCTTGGCCAAGACCATGGGACTCGGCCGCAAACCGAAAGAGCCGGAAGCCCCAGCCACGGCGCCGGCGAAACGGACCCGCAAGAAGGTCGCAGCCTAAATCCGTATCAACAGTCGTTCGGACGCGCAGCAGCCGTTGGCCCAATCTGCGCGGAATCAAAGGGCGGGGATGAGCCCCGCCTTTCCCGTCCAAGAGCCTCATTTCCAGAGTAATTCATGATGGCTCCAGCAATCCCTGCCGCGGCATTAACTTGCATGCTCCGGCCCGGGTTTCGAGCCGTCAATGCGTTCCGGCGATGACGAACCTTGCCAAGGCTTTCCCGGACCGTTAGCCAACCTTGCTGAGGCTGCCTGCAGAGGACTTTCCCGTGCGGCGATCCTGTTCCACCTCGTAGTTGATCTTCTGGCCCTCATTAAGGGTCGACAGGCCCGCTCGTTCAACAGCGGAAATGTGGACAAAGACATCCTGACCGCCGTTGTCAGGCTGAATAAAACCAAAACCCTTCGTGCTGTTGAACCACTTCACCGTTCCAGTCGCCATATCCATTCCTTTGTAATAAGTCGCAACTTAGGCAGGCCATTCACGCCAGCCTGATTTGTACACGAGACTTTAGGCGCATCAAAATCGGAAAATTGCAAGGCCCACTCGATCGCCTGATCTCCAGCAGCAACTGCAACATATGCGAGGCGCGTGCCAGACGAGGCGTATGCCAGACGTTTCGTCGTGCCCTGTCGCTCGAACGTTGACAGAAACAATGACACACCTTGCAAACTCGGCACATCTTGTGGACGTGCTCGGGTCGCTTCTCGACTGCGATACCCGCTCCTGACCGGGTATCGTCGGCCAAAATGAGGGTTTTTGTCATGTGCCGCCAGACCGAAAGATCAGGCGCGCAGCGACCTGCACATTCAAACCGGAACCCGCGAACCTCGATTAGCTTCTGCCGGTAGCCTGCTCTGAGGCGGGCCACTGTCGGGTTGAAAACCAACTGTCGGGTTCGGAACCCCAGATTGTCGGCAAGGTACGCGCCGCCCACTGGTTGGCCAAAGGGGCACTGGCTCCTGATCCTGCCGCCATGCTCGCCCGATCTCAACCCGATCAAGACAGGTCTGCTCAAAACTCAAGGCGCGGCTGCGGAAGAAGGCGGCCAAAACTTTCGACGCTCTCTGCGGAACTCTCGGCGATATCTGCCAGCTGTTGGAGCCAAATCAAAAACCATTAATTGCGACAGGTGATTTTATGACATTCATTGCGAAGAGGCCAGAATGAACAGCGGAAGAGAGTAGCAGCTCTCTGGTCGCGGCGAGGTGGATCGTCGACACGATCGGCACCTGGCCCGTGCGGGGATCGCACCGCAGCCAGCACCAGAGCCAGACCTTGACCGCTTGCCTTGCTCAGGCGCCACAACAACGAGTGGCTGGAAGCAGATCCACGTGAACTCAGCGATATCGATCAGACGATGCTTACCCTCATGAAAGCCGATCCCGACGCTGTCCAGCGCCGCGAAATCCTGACCAGCATATGGCGCATCGGATGCCACCGCCTGCACACTCACCATCGACATGCCGGAACTCGGAACCAAAGGCCGCAAGCCTCGCCGGCCTCGGCAAAATGGAGCGGCCGCGCCTTCATCCGGGGCGGCCGGGCCAATGTTCGCCAGGCCCTCTACATGCCCGGCCTTCGCCCTGCGCTTCAACCCCGACCTCAAGGCAAAATACCAGGCGCTAAAGGCGGCAGGCAAACCCGCAAAGGTCATCATCTTGTTGCGAAAGCTCCTCATCCTAGCAAACGCTCTCCTCAAGGCGCAGCGAAAATGGCCCCTAAAACCCTTGACCGAAACGGATACCTTAGCCTTTCAGGTGAGGCGGGCCGAGATAGACCAACCGCGGGTTTAACTTCGCGAGTTTAAGCTGATTATGCCGATTCAACTCTAGCGCCTGCGCGACCGTTTTAGCTTCCATCAACAAGGCGGCAGGGTGGGAGGAAGTACCCTCCCCTGCCGCGAACAAGCTTTGGACAAAGCCCCACCTTGTCCGTAATGTGATCGGGAGGCCGGGGCGCGGCGGTGCTCAGCGGATGTGACGCGCGAGATCTGCGACCCTACCCATCAGCACTTCCACCGGTCCTCGCTGGAAGACGCGCAGCCAAAGCACCGCAAAAGTGCTGATAACCACAACGAAGCCAAAGAGCGTGGACAGGCTCTCGTCTTTGAAAATGTTTATCTTCATAAGATAGGCTATTCCCGCAATGTGCAGCACATAGGCCGTCAAAGACATCGAGCCGACTGCGATTATTGGCCAGACCAGCTTTCGCAGACGCGGGAGCGCATCCACAGCGAGCATGCAAGCCGCCAAGATGATCATTGCGCAACCGGTGCTGCCCACGATCGAAAGCGTCGTTTCGCTATGAGGTGCGGCTATCCATGACGACTTGACTATAAATGACGACTTGGAAGGCTCAAAAGCGCCGTCAACGTCAGACCACCACAAGGAGGTTTCAGTCAAAGCGCGGGAACTCAGCGCGAGCAAGGATCCCCCATGGCCCAACACGGCCAGCGCGACCCCCGCCAGACCAAGGCGCCAATGCGCTGCTAGCGTATTAAGATTAAGGCGCGCGATGGCCATGCCAGCGATGAGGAAAGGAACCCAGGTCACCGCGGGATAGTAGCCGTTGACCATGAGGTTGAAGACCGGGTCGAGGAGGTTGGGGGCAACCGACAGAAGGGAGGAACGGACTTGCGGGAGAACTAATGCCGTAGCGGCAGCGATCAAGCCCAGCTGATATGCGCTGAGCCGATGGAGCGGCAATACCAACAAGAAGCAAATTCCGTAGTATTCTAGGATGACTTCGACCTGGGTACCGAGGCAGCCCAGGATTGAGCCAAGCGCGAGCAAAACAAGGGCACGAATTGCGACTCTGGCGATGGCCTGTCTACCGGCTATCCCCGACTTCGGCGCCTTGCGACCTGTAATCAGGAGGATTGAAAAACCGGCCAATACGGCAAACAGGGCCGACGGCCGCCCATGGGTTAGTTCCATCAGAAACCCGACTAGTCCTCCTTCGCCGGGGTCGGGACCGAGATGGGCGGCATACATCCCGAAGACAGCCAGGCCCCGAGCGAGGTCGATGCCGACCAGCCGATCTACTACCGACCCATTCCTAGCGTCGGCAACCGGTGCCTTCTTTACCATGGTAGATTCCCTTGTTGGGTGTGTGGATCGCGGGAGCCGCGATAGGAGAGCCGGTCGGCTGCTGCCGTCGCCTCGTGAAAGGGTTCAAAACATCGCGCCATCTGGCGCATCGAGCCGGCGACAGAGCTGTTCAGCCATTAGCCTGGGGTAAGAACAACAGATCGGCTCACAAAGCCTGTGTCACGGACCTGAAAAGTGGTGTCGCGGAACCGTCGTTTTTTGCATGATGGCTAAGCCGAGAGATCCACTGCACCGACGAGAGACTCAGCGACGTTGGATATCCGATCAGTACGCCGCGGCTCCGCCGGTGACGATCACCCCGGGTGTCAAGGCCAGGGCGTAAACCTGCCATAATCTGTGGTGGTGCGCCCGCGACCAATCCGTTCGACAAAGCTCGGCGCATGGTCGAGCCAATCATATTCTTCCATGTGGCTGTTGCCTGAAAAACCGAAGACGCCGTTCGCTGGTCCAGCTGTTCCAGACCTCGGCCTGCGTCGGTCATTAGAACCGGCGCGCCTGTTTCCCAAATCAATTTGCTGATGCAGCCGCCGGGGGTCACATTGAGCAAAAGTGCCGAGGTCAGGACGGGTTTCATAGGGGCTCTTCGTTTGGCTTTGTTAACGACCCCTTTCTTGCAAGTTGTAGCTGACAGCAGCCTGAAAGCTCCCCAAATAATTCGCTGCCGCCGGTTCAGCCTATTGTCAGCTTCGACCAATAAGATGGGAGCCTTGCCCTCATACCGGAGCTCGGCAGCATGATGCGAATACTGCTCACTGAAGACGATAAGGACCTTGGAAGTGCTATGCACGATCATTTGGTGGCTGGTGGCCACGCGGTCGACTGGGCCAAGAACCTGTCCGAAGCGCGCGATTATGCAGCTGTGGTCGGCTACGACCTTATTTTGCTCGACGTTCACCTGCCGGACGGCAATGGGATCGACTATCTGCGGGAGCTGATCAAGGAACTTGAATCGGCACCGGTCATCATTCTGACAGCCTGCGATCGGATTTCGCATCGCATCGAGGGCTTCAACGCTGGAGCCGACGACTATTTGGTCAAGCCGTTCGATCTGGGGGAACTCTCAGCGCGTATCCATGCAGTGGCACGTCGCCATGGGCATTTTCCGGAGCCGCAATTTTCGGTTGGGACGCTTTCCATACAGGCAGCCGAGCGACGCCTCTTCCGCGAGGGGCAGGAGGTCTACCTGACTTGACGCGGATGGGCGGTGCTCGACTACCGTCTGCCCCAGCCCTGCACGGTCGTTTCAAAAGGGAAGATCGTGGACGCGCTTTTCGGCAGACGGCGCTGATTCATACTCTAAAAGAAAATTCGGCTTCCAGTTGCCTTGGCCATGACTGCCCTTCCCGAGAGATGGGTGACAGTTCATTCCGGATAGATGGGTTAAACTTTCGGCCCTTTGCAAGGAGAGCAAGGTGCCTTGGAAGGAGTGTAACGTCATGGAAGAGCGGCTGAAGTTCGTCGCCCGGCTGCTGGACGGCGAGAAGATGGCGGTGCTTTGCCGGGAGTTCGATATCTCGCGCAAGACCGGCTACAAGATCCTCACGCGCTACAACGACAGCGGCCTGGAGGGGCTGACGGACCGATCGCGGCGGCCCTATCGCCACGCCAATCAGCTTCCGTTTCAAATCGAGAAGCTGATTGTGCGCCTCAAGCAAGACAAGCCGACATGGGGTGCGCCGAAGATACGCGAGCGGCTGGCCCGGCTGTATCCGGATGTGCACCGGCCCGCGATCTCGACCGTGCATGCCGTGCTCGACCGCCACGGCATGGTCGAGCGCCGCAAGCGCAGGCGCAACAGGGCGACGGGGACACCACTTTCAAACGGCTGTCGCCCTAACGATCTTTGGTGTGCCGACTACAAGGGCGAGTTCGGCAGAGAACACGGCCGGGACAGGGGATCACAAACACTTGACCGTTCCAGACCCTGGCAGTGGCGCATCGATTGACCGTTGGCTCTGTTCGTGGGCACCGAAAATAGGGCCTTCTTGGTCCTCGGCAGAGAATATGGCCCGGACGGGGGATAACAAACACTTGACCGTTCCAGACTCTGGCAGTGGCGCATCGATTGACCGTCGACTCTGTTCGCGAGCGCCGAAAATACGGACGACCCCTATGGTCAAAGTGCACTTCTGACCTGCTAGGCACTGTTCGATAACTGGAGGCACCCGCTACGGTGCCCTCGTATTTAAGACACCTGTCAGTTTCAAGCCTGGACATTGACGCGTGGCGCGGCTGCCATTCGTTGACCGCCACGTCGAATTGCCCGCCAACCAGTGTACAGCCGCCGGTGGTCACATTGAGCAAAAGTGCCGAGATCAGGAGGGGTTTCATAGGGGCTCTTCGTTTGGCTTTGTTAACGACCCCTTTCTTGCAATTGTAGCTGACAGCAGCCTGAAAGCCCCCAGATATTCGCTGGCGCCGGTTCAGCCTACTGTCAGCTTCGATCAATAAGGCAGGAGCCTTGCCCTCATACCGGAGCTCGGCAGCCTGATGCGAATACTGCTCATTGAAGACGACGACGACCTTAGAAGTGCTGTGCACGATCATTTGGTGGCTGGTGGCCACGCGGTCGACTGGGCCGAGGGCCTGTCCGGAGCGCGCGGTCATGCAGCTGTGGCCGGCTACGACGTTATTTTGCTCGACGTTCACCTGCCGGACGGCAATGGCATCGACTATCTGCGGGAGCTGATCAAGGGGCTTGATACAACGCCGGTCATCATTCTGACAGCCCGCGATCGGATTTCGCATCGCATCGAGGGGCTCAACGCTGGCGCCGACGACTATTTGGTCAAGCCGTTCGATCTGGGGGAACTCTCGGCACGCATCCGTGCAGTGGCACGTCGCCAAGGGCATTTTCCGGAGCCGCAATTTTCGGTTGGGACGCTTTCCATACAGGCAGCCGAGCGACGCCTCTTCCGCGACGGGCAGGAGGTCCACCTGTCTGGACGCGAATGGGCGGTGCTCGACTGCCTTCTACGCCAGCCCGGTTCGGTCGTTTCAAAGGGGAGGATCGAGCACGCGCTTTATTCATTCAATTCGGAGTTCGAGAGCAACACAGTGGAGGTTTATGTCAGCCGGCTCCGCAAGAAGATCGGCGGGGATAGAATAGCAACCGTGCGTGGCTCCGGATACAGGCTCGTGGTCACATGACGAACTCGAACAGCATGACGAGAAAGCTGCTATCGTGGTTAGGCGGGGCAACGCTCCTGGTTTGGATCGCCGCCCCAACCATGGCTGCGTTCATTTTTTGCAATTATGTAAACGAAAGTTCGGATGACTTGCTCCAGGGGAGCGCAAAGTACAGACAACCAGAGCTGATCAAGGTCTTGAATGGAAAACACGTTGATCAATACAATAACAACTTTCCCACTTACAAAAAGTACTTTACCTATCGTGAGCAGGTTATTAATAAGTACGGGATAGTGCTTATTTCTGAACCGGAAGAGGGTCAGCAGCCCTTCCCTGATGCTCCCCTGAGTAACGGCTTTTGGGGAAACGCTGATTACCGCGTCTACACAGAGGAGATCCAAGACGGCGTGTATCATCAGTTGGCCGAACCGCTTCATGGCCGCCGTACCACAATCGCGAAGGGCGCACTTTTTGTCTTCCTTCCGACACTCGTGCTCCTGCCCTTTAGCTTAGCTGTTTGGTGGATCGTGATCCGGCGCTCGCTGCGGCCAATCGAGGTACTGCGACAGCAGATCGGATCGCGCGACGGCGGCAATCTGTCACCAATGGACTTGGGCGATTTCCCGGCAGAGTTGGCTCCAATCGCGGCATCCGTCAATCGGCTTCTCGATCGTCTGCGGGCGGCTCTCGAGGCCGAACGCGAGTTCGCCGCAAACAGTGCGCATGAACTGCGCACGCCGATCGCAGGTTCAATCGCTCAGATGCAGAGATTAGTGGCCGAGCTTCCCAATGGGTCGGCCAAAATGCGTGCGCGCGGCATCGAGCAAGCGCTGTCGAGCCTTGGCCGCCTTGTCGAAAAAGTGCTTCAGCTCGCTCAAGCCGAATCGGGGGTTGGCATGGCGGATCACGCGATCGATCTTGTCCGATCGGTTCGGCTGGAAATCGACGACCTGAGGAAAAAGCCGCAATATGCCGGACGCCTGCATCTTAACGTCGACGGCTGCCCCACTTTGATGCGCAAAGTGGATGTCGATGCGTTTGGGATCCTCCTTCGTAACCTGATCGAGAATGCGCTGATACATGGACTGCCCACTGTTCCGACAACAGTTTCCGTCCAAACTGATGGAACCATCGCTATTGCAAACGCCGGACCGGTGGTGCCCCTCCCCGACCTCGAAGGGCTTACAAAGCGATTTAGTCGTGGTGCTACTCCTGCTGCGGGCTCAGGCCTTGGTCTACATATCGCTAACATGGTTATCCAGCGGATCGGTGGCAGTCTAGAGCTTGCGTCGCCCGCCCGCGGTCGCAATGATGGTTTCGAGGCGATCATACGAATTCCTCAATGACACCGGTGAATTCGACGACATTTGGACACAGGGCGGATTGCTGGCAAGGCTGCTGACATGGCGAACTGTACGGCAGTATGTATACGGCGTAGAAATCGTACTTCACACAACGCATTTCGGCCGCGGCAATCAATGCCGCTATCATCGTCTGAGCAGTTCGATCGAAGCGACACGACATGATCGGCAAAATCGAAGGCTCCGCCTCACCGCTCGCTCGATTTCGCCCGGGGAGAAAAAAGGCCATCCGAGAAAGTGCAAGCCGCCGCGCAAAGGCGACGTGTCCAATTGTCTGGGTGCCCCTGTGCGCCGGCCCGATCGGGTTGGCGCAGGTCCAGTAAGGACCCGGACCAACCATTCCATTTAGACGACCGGCAGGTTTTAATCGGCGTCCGGATCGCCGGCCCAAAATGCCCCAAGTATACGGCTAGAAAGGCTGCCAACGATCGAGCTTTGGTCGGAGGCGTGCTTGTCAGCGTCTTGGGTGCTTGACCGGCCTTTGCAATGGCCATCGCCATCGCAAGTATCGTGCGTGGCCAGTGAGACCGCAATTTCATCAGCCTGGAGCCGACCGTATCGGTGCTTTTTTCTGATTTAGGGATTTTTCGTTTTCCTCTTGGATCATCACGGGTTTGGAGAGGATCTGGTGTTAAGTGCCATTCGGAGCGCCGGCGAACCGCCCGAAATTAATGTGGTCGAGTCATGAAGCCTCCCGAATGCGTTAAACGAGACCCTTTATGGCGGCCCTGGCTGACAACAGTCTGAAAGCTGCAAGCGGCATGCGAAAATGGGGCGATCCTGAATGACGACAGATGCTATCAACATGAAAGAGGCTCGCCCTGAAAGCTGAGCACGCTTTATGCTCAGGCTGCTGACAAGGCCAAAGCAGCGTAAGTGCGTAGTGAAATCCAAGGTCCACATGGGTCGTCGCGCGTCCCGTGCGCCTGGGAAGGCGCCGGCCCGGCCAAGCTTTCCCAGCTCGTCCGCATGATGCTTCGCTGAGCGTCAATGGACGTTGGCGCGAGACCAAGGCGTCGTGCGTTGCAATCCGGACGGTCCAGGGTATCAGGAGTTTCACGGCCTCGGCCCGCTTGGCTGGCCACAGTTGAAGCTCCAACGTACCGGCTGGCACCGGGAAATTGGGCTCTGCGCTGCCTCAACGCTGATGGCACGGTCAATGCTTGCCTACCGATGGGGCCGCCCATGCCGTGATGCTGTCGGTCGACGTTCGCAAACCAGACCCTCGCGAGACCCAGCGAAGGGGCTCGCCGGTACGACGAGGGACCTTACCTCTTTATGCGCGGCATCATTATCGAGGATGACATGTTGCCTTACACGTCGTCCCTCGCGCTCGGGTCTTTGTGGGGCGGATGAAGTCCTGATCGCGGTGGCACTGCTGCATGTTTGCGTAAGACCCATCCAGTCACGATCGCGCTGTCCTTCGATGTCGCGGTGCTGATAGGCGGGCAGATCGGTGTGCGCGGCGCCCGCCAAAGGATCGTCGTCACGCCGGAGGAGGCGAGCGTCATAGCCGGCGCGCCGGCGAAAGGCGCTTTCTGTCGGATGCCCGACAATGTCGGATATCGCAAGTATCAAGGTTGGATCAAACCTTGCGAATCGGGGCTTTCTTACTTGGCACGGGGCATGCTCAGGTATCCGCAAACACCCAATGGATAACGAGCAGACTTCCCATGGCCTCACCATGCCGAAAGTTTCCCGGACGCATCCAAAGATGAGGCTCGCGTCAGGCCCAGCAACACGCTGACGGCTCTGTGGCTCGGCGTCGCGTGCCGATCCACTTTCTCCCAATAGGCGTTCGGGAGACATAGATCCTTCAAAATGAGGAACAGATCACTTTGCCAGGAACGCAGCCCATAACCCCACTCTCCCTACCAGAACTACCAAGCAAGCCCCGCACTCATGGGCTTCGCAGGACGTCCGTTGCGTCCGAGTTGGTCGGCGCGGGGCCGGCTCCGATCCCCGTCGCATGGGAGGACGGCAAGGCGAGGGATTTCGTGCTCGACAACGGCATGGAGGTGGTCGTCATTCCCAACCACCGGGCGCCGATCGTCACCCACATGGTGTGGTACAAGATCGGCAGCGCCGACGAGCCGCCGGGCAAATCCGGCATCGCCCATTTCTTCGAGCATCTGATGTTCAAGGCGACGACCAACCATGCGGGCGGCGAATTCGACCGCGCAGTGTTCGAGATCGGCGGCTGCAACAACGCCTTCACCTCCTCCGACTACACCGCCTTCTATCAGACAGTGGCGCCGTCGGCGCTCGAGCTGATGATGAGCTTCGAGGCCGACCGAATGCGAAACCTCATCCTCACCGACGATGTCGTCAAGACCGAGCGCGACGTGGTCATCGAGGAGCGCCGCTCAAGCACCGACACCAACCCGCAGGACGTGCTCCATGAGGAGATCGACGCGACGCTGTGGCAGAACCAGCCCTATCGCATCCCGATCATCGGCTGGATGCAGGAGATCGAGCAGCTGAACCGCGTCGACGCCACCGCCTTCTATGAAAAATACTACTGGCCCAACAACTCCGTGCTGATCGTGGCCGGCGACGTCGAGCCGGACACGGTGCGGGCGTTGGCCGAAAAGACCTATGGCAAGGTGGCGCGCGGGCCCGACCTGCCGCCGCGCATCCGGCCGGTTGAGCCCGAGCAGAACACCAGGCGCACCGTCACGCTCTCCGACGCCCGCGTCAGCGTGCCCAGTTTTTCGACGCAGTGGGTGGTGCCGTCTTACCATACCGCCAAGCCGGGCGAGGCCGAAGCGCTCGACCTGCTGTCCGAAATCCTCGGCGGCGGTAACCGCAGCCGGCTTTACCAGGCGCTCGCTGTCCAGCAAGGTATCGCTTCCAGCGCCTGCGCCTATTTCCAGGGCACCATGCTCGACGACACCAGGTTCGCCATCTATGGCGCGCCGCGCGGCGATGCCAAGCTGGCCGATCTCGAAGCGGCGGCCGCTGCCGAAGTCGCTCGCATTGCCAAGGATGGTGTCAGCAGCGAGGAACTGGGCAAGGCCAAGGAGCGCTTTGTGCGCGATATGATCTTTGCCGAAGACGACCAGGACGACCTCGCCTGCATCTACGGCTCGACGCTGGCCACCGGCGGCACCGTGAAAGATGTCGAGGAACGGCCGTCTCGCATCCGCAGGGTTACCGCCGCGCAAATCAAAGCAGTTGCCGCCCGCTATCTCGCGTTCGACCGTTCGACCACGGGCTATCTCTTGCCCAAGACGGAGAATCAAGAGATGACGCTCGGCGCTCAGCCCCATGCTGCGATGAACATCCAGGAGGTGAAGTCCGAAAAGGGCATCATCGCCTGGCTGGTGGAGGACCACACAGTGGAAATCGTCAACATCGGCTTTGCCTTCAACGGCGGCACCACGCAGGACCCGGTCGGGAAGGAGGGGATGGCCAAACTGATGGCCGGCCTGTTCATCGAAGGCGCTGGCCATTACGACAGCGATGCCTTCCAGGTGAAGCTCGACGATGCCGGCGCCGAAATGAGTTTGGACGCGCAAAGCGACGACATCTACGGATCGGTGTGCATGCTTTCCAAAAAGCAGGACGCCGCGTTCGGCCTGCTTCGGCTCGCGCTGAACGCGCCGCGCTTCGACCAGGGGCCGATCGATCGCGTCCGCGCCGAGATTGTCTCCGGCATCGTCGGCAGCGAGCGAGACCCTGGCGCAATCGCTCAGCGCAAATGGCTGCGCGCGATCTACGGCGCGCATCCTTGTTCAAGGCCGGGAGAAGGCACAAAAGAGAGCCTCGCCGGCATCACGCCGTCCGACCTTCTCGCCTTCCACCAGGCCATTTTCGCTCGCGACGGGCTCCATATTGCCGTGGTGGGTGACATTGACGCGAACACGTTGAGGGAAAGGCTTGACCAGCTGTTTGGTGATTTGCCTGAGCAACAAACCCTCGTCCCCGTCTACGATGTCGCGCCGAAACTCGGTCAACTGGTGGAGGAGAACTACGACCTGCCGCAGACTTCGCTAACGTTGGCCTGGCCTGGCGTGAAGCGTAGCGCGCCGAATTTCTACGCCGCCGTGCTGATGAACGACATCCTTGGCGGCTCATACTTGACTTCCCGCCTTTACGAGGAGGTACGCCAAAAACGCGGCCTTGCCTATCACGTCAGCTCTGAACTGACCCTTGACAAGCTTCTGGTTACGACAGAGACACGCTCGGATTGCGCCGCCCAAACGCTGAGCATCGTGCGAGAGGTGGTAAAGCAGATGGCGCAGCAAGGACCGACCGGGGCCGAGCTCAAGGCGGCGAAGAAGCACCTGATCGGCACCTATGCCATTGACCGTCTGGGCTCGACCAGCTCGATTGCAGACCGGCTCCTGGATTTGCAGATTCAAAATGCCGACGTCGACTACAACCAGCGTCGCGCCCGCAGCATCGGTCGGGTGACGCTCAAACAGGTCAAGGCGGCGGCCAAGAAGCTGCTTTCGGCCGAGCCCGCCATTTTGGTGGTCGGCCCGCCGCTGGGCGGCAAGGATGAGTAAAGAAACTCATCTCGCCTTCCTTCTTCCTTGGGGCTTCTCGTGGGAAGAGCGAATATGGAGGCCGGTGGGCCAAGCAGATCATGCAGACCCGCGGAGTCGTTTCGCGGGCCTTGCGCGGCATTGGCGGTCCAGGGGCCTCTCGCCGAAAAGGCGCTCCTCAGCATGCATGCCGCCTTTTGCAGAATACACTCGCACGCCACCAGCAGGCAGCGGGTGGATGAAGCAAACATCCGGCTGCTCAATCCATCAACTGATGAACCGCGGGCACTCAAACTAACGGAACTGTTGTCGTATGTTTGGTCTACCAACTGCTTTGCCGAGGCCCTAGGACGAACCCGCTGGTGCAGAATACACACCGACGGCCTGTCGACCTGGATGTTCGCTGCGTTGAGGAGGAATCCGGTATTGCCCCTGTGCCTGCCGATGATCCGTCGCCTGAAATCCCCGCACCTGTTTGGAGCCATCGACCGCCTGCCGGCACTCGGCAGACCAGTTGGCAATAAGACGTTCGAGGTCGTCAATCCGTCGACCGGCGAAGTTTTGGCAGAGCTTCCCGATATGGGCGTGGAGGAGACACGTGCTGCGGTAGACAAGGCCTATGTTGCGCAGTCGGGATGGGCCGCGTTGACGGCCCGAGAACGTAGCGACGTTCTTTGGCGATGGCATCAGCTGATCATCGACCATGCAGGCGATCTCGCCGCGATTCTGACTGCGGAAATGGGCAAGCCGCTTGCCGAAGCCATTTCAGAGGTATCGCATGCGGCGGCGTATCTGCAATGGTATGCCGAAGAGGCCAATCGCGTCTATGGGGAGACGATCTCGGCACCCTCGACAGACCGCCGAATGCTAGTGATCAAGCAGCCCATCGGCGTTGTTGGCACGATCACGCCATGGAATTTCCCGGCCTCCATGGTGGCGCGCAAAATCTCGCCGGCCTTGGCTGCGGGCTGCACAATCGTGCTCAAGCCCGCTGAACAGACGCCGCTTGTGGCTGGCGCAATGTTCGCCCTCGCCCATCAGGCCGGCTTTCCCGATGGCGTGGTCAACCTGATCTATGCGTCCGAAGGTGATCGCGTGGGCCGTGAACTCTGCACCAATTCCAAGATTCGAAAGATCAGCTTCACCGGTTCGACGGAGGTCGGACGGCTGCTGATGCGTCAGTGCTCTGACCAGATCAAGAAGGTCAGCCTTGAACTCGGCGGCAATGCACCTTTCATCATCTTCGATGATGCCGACATTGACGGTGCTGTTGACGGTGCGGTCCAGGCGAAGTTCCGCAATGCCGGCCAGACCTGCGTTTCCGCGAACCGCATTTACGTCCAATCGAGCGTTCACGATGAGTTCGTCAAGAAATTCGTGGAAAGAATCCGGCACTTGTCGGTTGGCGACGGATTCGATGCCGGAGTGGACATCGGACCGCTCATCGACAAGCATGCTCTGGCCAAGATCGAGTCTCACATCGCAGATGCCATTGCGAAAGGCGGCACAATACGATGCGGGGGCCAGCGTATCGGCAAGAATGGCACGTTTTTCGAACCCACGGTCCTCACCGAGATTTCCAGCGTCATGGCAGTCGCGCAAGAGGAGACATTCGGGCCGCTCGCGCCGATCATTCGCTTCAACGATGCGGATCAGGTCGTGCGCGAGGCCAATGACACGATCTACGGCCTCGCCGCATACTTCTATGCCTCAAACCTGAAGCGGGTCTGGCGTGTGGCAGAGGCTCTGGAATATGGCATGGTTGGCATCAACACGGGACGCATGTCCTCGGAGGCGGCACCGTTTGGCGGGATCAAACAATCCGGCATCGGGCGGGAGGGTTCCCGTCATGGCCTCGAGGACTATCTGGAAATGAAATATCTTTGCATGGGCGGGATTTGAAACCTGCTGCACTGTCTCTCCGCCCCACCGGGGGGCGGCCTGCGGTCAATGCCGCCACCTAATTGGAAGTTCCAAACGCCGTTGACCTGAAACACGGATGCCCGGCAGGAGACTGAGCTCGCTGCCGGGCCGGACATGCCTTGGGAGGGCATAAATCAGCGCTCCTAGGGCCGATGGGCCACTCAGTTCGTGCGCCTTTTGCCGATTGCGTTGCATGTGCCGTGCCAAGCCAAAAAGCATTGATAAACCGCCGATGGATCAGCTTTTGCCCTGTTGCGCATTCTACATTGTGGGATATGCGACAATGCCCAAGCGGTTGAATCGTCGTGTTGCAGAACCCCAGACGGGTCATGACTGCTATTCTTAGGACAGTGCGCAGCAAGCCGCTACTCGCTGCACTCCAGGCACACCATTTCCATAATCAAGCGGTGGGTGCTATGTCTGACCGAGCTGTCGACCAGGGAACGGTGTGAGGCCTCAAATCCCTCCATATTGTTGCACCCGCCGGTCCAACAGGACTGCAGGTCCGGACTCAAAGGATCTTGGCTGCTATGGCGACATTGCGGTGCACGCCGCTTTCCGACCAATGATGTGCGTCCAGGTCGAGGCCGGCCCTAATGAACCACCGCCTTGGCACCCTCGCCCATCTCATTTTCGGCATCGACAAGCTAGACCAGAGCGCACTTGCAAGGCGCCATGCAGTCCTGTCGGCGGGCGAACTGTTGGTGACGGGTACAGCTGCGAGCGAACGTTCATCCACCGACGCACAGCGCGGACTGTCGCTTTTCAAATTAGGAAATCTCTGTAGCCACCATTCATGAGCGCGCGGCCACGCGAGACGGCCCGACGGATGCGGTCGCGCAGATGATCGCGAGGATCCGCCCAGTCGGCATGGACGCGCCGTTGACCGATGAGAACTTCGGCGAGCTCGCGATGAGGTGCTCCGGCGAGCGAACCGTCGAGCGCACGAAGAACGAAGGACAAACGAACGCCGCGCTTTTCCGGCGCAAACAAGCGGGGGGGCAACTGTTGCCCTAGACTGAGAGCATTGAGGCACTCCAGTCCCCTCAGTCGATGCTTTAAAAGCACCGCGGGCCAGATGGCTTGCGTATGCAGGCAAACAGGGTGGAGGATATTCGCGCCCGAGACGGCGAGCTGCAGCGCGTGGTCCGCATTGCGAAGAAGAACATGCTGGCTCTTGTCGGGCGCCAGCAGGACGATTGCACGACAGGGCAATGCCGAGAGTTCGAACGGCGGTGTCGGCGACGAGGCAGGCAACCGTTCCGCAATGACCGGCAGCACATGGACGCACCAGAGCGGACACCAGAATACGACCGAAGCGCGGCCACAAGACTCCGCGAAACAGAACACCCCAGCGTGACAGGTCGCCGGCCGACGCGACCATATCGAGAAAGGATTGGAGAGACCAAGTCTTGCAATGCTGGCGCGCAGCGGTCAGATCGCGCTGGAACGCTGGATTGCGGCGTAAGAACTCCCAAGCCCACTCCCGCAGCGTCAGGCCAGCGGTGTAGTCGTATGATCTTTCATCCCGCCAATCGGCCTGATCCGCGCCAGTCAGGAGATTCATGACTGACATCCCCTGCCCGCGCCTGCGTGCGTCGAAACATTATGCCACTTCGCAAAGCATCGGCGTAGGCAGCAGACGTCGAAGACCCCGTTTCGTTGAAGCGTCAGCCATCGCCACTGTCGGCGACAGAAGATGTGCCCAAATTGCCACCAGACCGTCGAACTGGCACAGCGACGGCCAGCGCGACCTGGAATTGATCCCGTAACAGTCATCGGCTCCTGCGTCGCGATCCAGACGTCCCTTGAAGGCGCAGTAGCGCGGCAGTGGATCGCACGCTGCTTGTCGGCAAGTTGTCGTAGCGGCGGCGCCATAGGCACGGTCATCGGAGGGTCTCCTGCGGCAAGCTTTCGCCATTGGAGGCCAATCTCCCCGCTAGGGCAGCCTGTGCAGTTGCACAGGTGAAGCGGATCAATCAGGGGGAGCCATGGCGGAAACTGGATGATGGCGGCTTGAGGAGAGCGGCGTATCGAGGCGGGTGATGAAGCCTGCCAGTACCTCTCAAGGAGAGTGATACGCCATGAACGAGACTATCAACACATTGTTCGCCTTCGTCAGCCCGACGAAATCGATGATACCCTGACGGATGTACTTCGCAGCGGCGCGCGCAAATTGCTTGCGCATGCGATCGAGATGGAGGCCGAGGCGTATGCCAAGGCGGTCGACTGCCTGACGAAAGATCATATTGCGTCGCTGGCGCTCTACGATTTCCCCGCCCAACACTGGGATCATCTGCGAACGTCCAATCCCATCGAAAGCGTCTTTGCAACCGTTCGCTATCGCACGGTGCGTACCAAGGGCTCGCTATCCTCGAAAACCGCCCAGCTGATGGTCTTCAAGCTGTTGGCCGCGGCCAGGAAGTGGCGACGATTGAAAGGACAAAATCAGTTGCCGAAACTCATCGCAGGTGCCAGGTTCCTGGACGGAATCCAGGTCATCGAAACGAAGCCGCAGAGCGCCGCTTGATCAGCCTCGTCACCCAAATTCCAGCATAGCTCCATCGGAACTGCCAGCCTTCCTTGCCGATCAGGCGCATATCAGCGCTGACGATACCGAGGACGGCGATGGCGGTCACCTCCAGGCCGCCGAGTAACGACCCTCAAAACACCGCACTGGTCGAGGCCAGCCTGAACCGGTATCTTGTGCCTGCCCTCGGGAGTCGCTCTATCCACCATGTGATCGACACCGACATTGCTAACATCACCAAGAAGATCGTCGCCGGGGGTCACCCGCAAGCGGCTAACACGGCCTTCTGGTGTATGCGGGCATTTTTCAACTGGTGTCGCAAACCGCCGCAACGGCTCATCCGCGGTTTCCCCGCGAGGGATTGGAAAATCCGGATCCGGCCCCGATCGTCAAGCGCAAGCGAGTGGTGAACGATGCCGAACTGGCGGCTATATGAACGGGCTGTGAGCCCGAACCGGGCGATATCGGCTATTCGTTCGGCTCCATCGTCAAGCTGCTCATTCTGACCGGACAGAGGCGTACGGAAGTTGCCGCGATGCGTTGGTCCTCAACCTTGAAGCCGGAACATGGAACTATCGGGTGACCGCACGAAGAACGAAGAGCCTACGCTTATTCCGCTGTCCACACTGGCGGTGTCGGTCCCCCAGACGGTACCGAAGACCAATGACACGTTTTTTTCCCTGCGAGGGGCAACGAAAGAAGCCACTTCTCAGGCTACGCGAAGGGCAAGAAGGCTCTAGACGGCAAGGTCAATACTGACGGGGTGGCTTTGGAGAACTGGACCCTTCACGATCTGCGCAGGACGCTCGCGACAAATCTCGGCAGGCGGCAGGTATTGCCACACGTCATCGAGCACATACTGAATCACAAGGCGGCGTCCTTGACAGACATTGGCGAAATTTACGATCTCTATAGCAACGTCAAGGAGAAGCGCGAGGTGTTGCAGATGTGGTCAAATCACATCGAATGGCTGATCAAGCAGGCTGCGGATGACGCTCTGGCGGCGTAGCTGCTGGCATGGGCGGAAGATGCGGCGCAACAATCGTCAGAGCCTCATCGAATTGGAGATCATGCTTGACCAGCAAATGCGCGGCCAATGCTTCGATGGCCGACCAGTGATCGAGTACTAGCCGGGCCGTGCGATCTTCGATCCGCCCCCAATCGGGGCGGCGCGGCATCAGGAACCGCAACTCACCATAGATTCGCTTGGCATCCGCGTAGTCGCTGCTCCCCTCATTCCCATCGGACGCATTCATCGCCATATCGCGCGGGTCCAGATAGCCTTCGAATGCGGATTCTGCAAAAGGACCTGCCAGACACGCAACTATCTCCCGGATCGCATCATCGCGTTCCAAACATCGATCCATATCGTCCTCGAAAATCGGCTTTCGCTTCGAGGTGAATCCTTGCGCTGAATAAAAACCGCGCCTTCGACAACACCACCGCACTCTCCGTCACCGACGTCGGGGTAAATACTAACACTTGAGAAAGCAGGGAGTTCACGGTCGTCGTCGAACGTCTGACGGTGCAAAACGATGGCGGCCACCGCGTGCCCGGCTTCGTGATGCGCCACAAGCGGCAGATATTGGGAGGCTACATTCATGCGGTGCGGCTCTCAGGTCTAGTTTGCTTTTGCGCATAGGACCGCAATTGTCGTGCCAACTGGGAAAATCGTTTCGGGCAATGCGATCGCTCCGATAGCGTTGCGTCTCCTGTCTGACATTGTTGGGAAGTCGACACGCGCCCGTCGCAATGCGGTCGACCTTCCGCGCGAGTTGGGTGACCCGTGAAGGCGGCCGACCAGGACGATGTTGCGCTGATCGGCGACGAAGGCGCGGCCGGGCGAGATCGCGCATCAGGGGGTGACCGGCGTGTCGGCGAAGTCGAAGTCGTCGATGTCCTTGGCCAGCGGCAACTTGGCGACAGCGAACTGGTATTTGATGGAGCGGGCCTGCTTCTCCGATATCTCGGCCTGCAAGAGATCACCGACAATCCTGGGCGGCTCGTGCCGTCGCTTGATGGCGACGCGCCCATGATCTCGTCATAGGCTCTGCGCATTCCGTAGAGCTTCAGCGCTCCCAAAGTTCCAGTACCTCGGTGCGTTCCATGGCTGTTTGTCCTCCTGAGACTGTCATAGCGGGTGCAGTCGGCGACCGCTCGTGAGCTAGCTTCAGCGCTTGGGGAATGGAAAGGATCGTGCCCGGCGCCGGATCGCGGCTGCGGGCCAGGATGTTGAGAATCACCGGCGCCGACGATGCACCGTGCTCGATGGCTTCCTGACAGGCGGCCTCGACCGCGCTCAATCCGTCGGTCAGCACCCAGGTGAGGATCAACACCATCTGCCGGTCGACGTCATCAACCGCCTTGAGCTGCGCCGCACCTTCTCCATTGCCGACCGCACGACCCAGCCAAGGAACGGCGCGCGCCGTGTGCCAGGGATCGTAGACGACCTCGTTGCGGCCAAAGGAGCGAACGTGTTCTCCCACGACCACGCCATCCTCTGGCGGATGCGATCCGATCGACATAAGCATGGATCTCGATGGGCCGACCGACGGCACTCGACAGCACCGAGTATTTGTTGTTGTCGAAGCGCACCGTGCAGGTCTTCGACACCGACGGGGGAATGCAATGGAAGCCGTCGAAGCGACCGGCAGCCGCTCCCGCTGCGGCTTGGCCGCATTCGCCGACAGCAGCCGGTCCCGCGTCTCACGCCGAGCTCCCATGCGGGGATAGGGCTGGTGCTTGCGCTCGTAGCGGAACTGCGTCTCCTCAGAACGCAGGACCTTGCGCACCACCTTGCGCGAGATCTTCAGCTCACGGCAGATCGCTTTGATCGACTTCCCCTGGACCAGCGACAGCCGACGTATCTTTGCAATCGTCTCTAAAACCAACATCCAAAACACAAATGCCTCCGATCAAGCCGGAGGCATCTTGATGACCCCATCGTTAAGGGGTCCCGTTTGGACGAAAATCACCCTTTAAACAGGGTCCCCATTCCACGAAAAATCAATGCACTACCTTCCAAAGCTGCGAGAGATCGCCACCGACCGCTTTGAAGGGGCTTTCGGCGGTCTCGTCAGCGAGGTTGTGGCATGAAGAAACATCAATCCACAGCATTGGGCCGAAGCATGCCACGGGCTCATGCCGCGGGAGAGCGGGAAGATATTCTTGAAAGAAGCGGTCTCCGACATCAATACCGACAGGATGGGCAGCTTTCTCACATCACTTGAGGTCGAGCGTGGCAGTTGCGACCCGCAATGCAAGGCTGGCGGCGATGCATGCCTTTGCGCGGTTCCTGATTTCGGAGCACCCCGAATATTAGGATACGCTGCAACTGGTGGTGACACTTCCCTTCAAGAGGGCGCGTGGGTGGCACCTGTCGGATATCTCGATGAGCCCGGAAATCAAGAGCGTCCTGGCGCGTATCGACCGCCGCACGCCTTCTGGACAGCGGGATTACGCTCTGTTTTCGCTGATGTTCAATACGGATGCACGAGTTCAGGGATCCTGAATCTTCGATTGTGACCTTCGTCTGGTATCGCCCTGTCCCGCCGAGCAAAGCAACGACCGCCCCACACTGCTCACCCGGTTCGGTGTTCGATACTTGCTGCGCACACATGGCTGCGGGCGAAGGAACCACCATGGCGGAAAAGAGCATCCATCATCGCCCTTTGCGGGACACGACGGCCATCCACCTCGTCAAGGCGGGTGTTGACATCGCCACCATCAGTCGATGGCCAGGCCACTCGGGCTGAACTAACGATGCGCTACGCCCAGGCCGGTATCGATATGAAGCGGCAAGCGCTCGAACAAGTCTTCCCCGACGTGATGTCATCGGCAAAAGATCAGACGATCATCGCTTTGATGGCTGGATGTTTGGCTGGCTGCACCGCTTGTAGACGCTCAGTTATGTGGAGTTGTATCGCGGGAAGTCGCGCGTCTTGGTCTTTTGCGGTGTCAGCTCAACATCTCTCCGCAGTGCACGTTGTCACTGTTGAAGAGCCGTTTGTTCAATCTTCGTCCTGGCACGGCAAGGGTTGTCCATATTGTGGCGTCTTGCGCTTGCCGAGCTTGTCCGAAATCCAGCGCCGGATCAGGCGTGAACACTGTTGCGTAGTTCGTCAGCCAGAGCGCGGAGAACGTCGGCGCTTCCTTCCAGCGCCGTAAAAGCGTAGGGATTGAGGAACTGTCGGCCCCAGAACAGATTGCGATCTATGCCGGATAGCGTAGCTTCCTCGCTGACACGCGGCCAATTCTCCGCAATGCATCGGAGCTGGCCTTCAACAATCGCAAGAGCTTCCGGCGCGCTGAGCAGGAAGTGATGCGCCGCTTCAAGGCAGGACGCTATCCGGCTCATGCGGTTATTGCCGCTGATGAGCATGGCCTGGCTGGCCTCCTGGCCACTGCGGGCCTGCGGACAAATATCGTACGCAGGCGTGAGGGTGAGCTTAGCCCCGTCCCAGAATGCCGCATGGTTGCGGGCATGATCGTCGGTGTTGCCGCAAAGTATGTTGAAGACAATGCGGCTGAACAACTCGCGCAGAGTTTCCGACGGCGCGGTGAATCGGTGGCGAATGATCTCCGCCAAATCCTGGTAGCTGGCGTAACGCGCCATCATCTCATCGAGCGCGAGCATCGTCAGCGCTGAGACCATGGATTTGCGTTGCCAGCCGCCCGTGACCTTGATCCGGTCGAATCGCTCGACGAGCAACACGTCGTTGCCTGCGGCGCGAACGAGCGAGACGGATGCCGCTCTGATGCCGCACAAGGCGGCAAGCCGCATGGCTATGAATTCTCCTTTGACGACGCTGTAAAGGTCGGCAGACGAGGAAAATTTCGCGACATGCTTGACGGCGTCATCCTCGATCAGCGCCTTTGGCCTTGCGCCGCCGATCGAGCTGCCGTGATGCAGCGCCTGATCTAATTCGGGGGTGAGCGGAATACCTTTCTCTACCCGCTCCGCCGATTGGACAAGCTCTTCGAGAGTGGCATTGGCCAGTGCGCGCGGCTCGTAATGCGTGGGCGAAAACTGAAAATCGAGCGCGCCGATGCGGTCCGAGCCTGATTCCAGCAAGAACGTCAGTTCTGAAATATCGAGCCGCGCGATTTCATCGCCCTTCACACCGAATTTGCGGTTTAGGATAACCCGTCGTCCCCAGGCATCAGGGGCAGCATCGCGGATGCATCCCGGCATGGTTAGGCCAGGAAGCAAAGGCAATTCGCCTGCCTTCAGGGGCAGTTCCGGGAGATAAAGCGGGATCGCGCTGCCCAGTTCACGAAAGCTCCTGCCATAGTTGAAGCTGACGAGTCCGTCATGGGCATATAGCCGCCCGGCGACAACCGGCGCGGTCTCGCCCGGCAGCCAGACCCAGACATAGGCTTCGTCGTACTTGGGGACCTTAGAACTCATCGACGATCTGCTTGCTGGCCTTGTAGACGTGCTTCGGCAGCAGCGCGATGCGATCGTCCATGCGGCCTGTGAGGGCTGTGATGCCCTTGCCGTCGGCATCGAACAGCTTCACACCGACAATGGCAGCAGCTTCGAACATCAGTCCGATTTCGACTTTGGGATCGCCCTTCTCGATGCGCTGCAGGGTGCTGCGTGAAACACCGATTCTCTCGGCTAACTCCTGTGCGGTTAACCGGTGCTGCATCCGGCCAAGCCGGATGGTCTTACCGAAAAGGCCAAGCGCTTCCATCGCGTAGCGCGAATAGGTGCGTTTATACGTTGCCTTCATTCGGGTCTCTGTGACCTATGCATGATCCATATCGCCTTCTTTCGAACTTTATATAGGTAATGTCACAGAGCGACTGCCAAAGTCAAGACTCCGTATCGCAAGCGTTACCCATCCGAACGAGGAAGGCGGATATTGCCTACGGCTCCTGCACAACCGGCCAGCTCTGCGCCCCTCGGGCGAGGCGGAGATCTGGCGCTGGATCGCGGACAGCCTTGAGACGCCTCGCATGAGTCATTCATGGGCGGTCCCTGGTGCGAGGCCGCGGCGCTCGACTGCTGGCCGACATTCTCGGTGGCGGGACCCGCAGCCGGCTACACCAGCACTTTTCGACCGCATACGCGCCCAGCTTCTCTCCGAAATCATTGCCAATGAGCGCGAACCTCATGCGATCGCCGAGCTGGCCTGGCGGCGCGGAATCTACGGCACGCATCCGTATTCGAGACCGCCCAAGGGAGCCTGACTAGCGTAACGCCCTCCGATCTAAGCGCCTTCCACAAAGCCGCTTTCGCACGCGACGGGCTGCATGTGGCGGTCGTAGGCGACATAGATGCCAAGCCCTGAGAGTAAGGCTCTACCAGCTGTTCGGCGATTTGCCTCAGAAACTGGCGCTTGCCGGCGCGAACCAGTGGTATCGCGAGGGCGAGCACGCCGAGCGCTTTTCCTCCGCCCTCCACTGACCACAGACCCGCACGCAACGAAGCCGCGCTCGATCTTATTGTGGCGTGGCTAGGTGCAATGTTTGCTCTCGCCATCAGGCCGGCTTTCCCGATGGCGTGGTCAACCTGATCTATGCGTCCGAAGGTGATCGCGTGGGCCGTGAACTCTGCACCAATTTCAAGATTCAAAAGATCAGCTTTACCGGTTCGAACGAGGCCGGACGGCTGCTGATGCGTCAGTGCTCTGACCAGATCAAGAAGGTCAGCCTTGAAACCGGCGGCAATGCACCTTTCATCATCTTCGATGATGCCGACATTGACG
The DNA here is from genome assembly GCF_018588885.1 of Mesorhizobium sp. dw_380. Lineage (GTDB taxonomy): Bacteria > Pseudomonadota > Alphaproteobacteria > Rhizobiales > Rhizobiaceae > Mesorhizobium. The sequence goes on along the minus strand of NZ_JAFFIW010000005.1, from coordinate 65,083 downwards.
GTGCTGTTGACGGTGCGGTCCAGGCGAAGTTCCGCAATGCCGGCCAGACCTGCGTTTCCGCGAACCGCATTTACGTCCAATCGAGCGTTCACGATGAGTCCGCCGAGAAATTGTGGAGAAGGTCCGGCACTTATCAGTGGTCCGACGTCTACTCCCGGAGCTAAGCCGTCGCCAACCCAAGATCGAGTCCCACATCGCAGATGATAATTCGATGCGGGGCCGAACGATAAATATGCATGCTTTGGCCACCCCGAGGCAGGGCTCATTGAGATGATCCGACCGCCTTGGAACAAAGATGGGGTAGAGCAGATGAAGCGTTGGCAGCGTGTCTCCATTCGACGCGAGCGCTGAGGATGGGATCACGATCATTCGCATCACGCGCAGCCGCAAGGGCGATGCCATGGCTACTTTGGAATCGTTGAAGTGGTTTGAGCCGGACAGTCACAAATACACCCGTTACGCCGCGGCTCAGGAAACGGGGCGGCGTCCGGCGGTGGAGGTGCTCGCTGACTTAAAAAGGGTGCGGGCAGTCGTTGCGCTTGAGAGCGACGACATTTGGGATCCGGCACGGGGTGACCTGCTGCCAATCGGCAGTTAACAGGGTCCGACAAAAGTGTGCACAACATGCTGCTGAAGTGGCCTCCGGAAGCGCTACCGGAAGTTACGCGTCTTGAACTTGATAGGGTCGATATGGTCATACTGCATCGACGATGTCGCGCCCCTTCGGCATGCCGCGCGGATCGATGCCCGATCCGCCGTGATGAGCCTCGTCCCTCGGCCGTGCGGCAACGGAAACGGCGTCTTGCGGTTTCCCACGCTGGCCAGCCCGGCCGACAGATCGGTCAGCTCGTGGGCGACGAGGTGCACCACCTCCTCTTCCGTCGGATGCGTCCGCGGACGCCGAGCATGGCCGAAGCAAGAAGCACGCGCCGGAATTTCTCGAGAGATCTTGACCCAGACGACGACGTTTGCCGCACCCGTCTCATCCTCCAGAGGAACATGAAGCCTTTGGCCGAGCCCGGCCGCTGCCGGACCAGCACCAGGCCGGCGGCCTCGAGCCAGCTTCTGCCTCGCGCCTGCATAGCATCCTGACAGGTCACGGTGCGGCGCCGGTTAGGCGGCACGCCGATTTTGGCAACGCTAGCCTGTGAACTGAAGAATGAAGGTCGGACTTGCGGCACATCGATTAGGTTCAAATGATAAGTTGCTGCCCGGCGAGGTCGTTTCAGCGCATCTCGACTGGTGGGTCGGCAAGACAATGCGGAACGGAAATGATCGCAGGCGTAAAGGACGGCTTTCGGGGCCGGAAGCTTCAGGCCTGGAACCGGACCCCAGTTTGGCGCAAGCATCGTGGCCTCCGCCCGGTCAGGCATTCACCGGCTCGCGAAATGCCAATTGATTCTGCTTAACCGGGCATGCCTAAACGGCCACTTGCGTTCCGATCTCGACCACACGTCCGGTCGGGATCTGGAAATACTCCGTCGCGTCGGCGGCCGTGCGCGCCAAGCCGATGAACAGCTTGTCCTGCCACACCGGCATGCCGGAGTTGGGTGACGCCTTGAGCGAGCGACGCGACAGGAAGAAGGACGTCGTCATGATGTCGAACTTCCAACCCTGCTTGCGGCAGATCGCCAGCGCACGCGGGATGTTAGGCTGTTCCATGTAGCCGAAGGTCAGTGTCACCCGCATGAACAGCTCATTGATCGTTTCCATCTTGATCCGCTCGCTGTCGGGCACCACGGGCTGCTGCGCCGTCACCACAGAGAGGATGACGTTCTGTTCGTGCAGCGCCTTGTAGTGCTTCAGGCTGTGCATCAACGCGGTCGGCGCACTGGCGGGATCGCTGGTCAGGAACACGGCCGTACCGGACACCAGCTGCGGTTTCTTCTTCAACAGATTGCCCGCAAGGAAATCGAGCGGAATCTGGTTCCTGCGCGTCTTGTCAAATAGATACCTGCTGCCTCTTATCCAAGTCCACATGGTCATCACGATCACTGCGGCAATGGCAAGCGAGGCCCAGCCGCCTTCGAATACCTTGACGATGTTAGCTGCAAAGAAGCCGGTATCGATGAAGACGAACACCGCCATTAAGGCTATCGCGACGCCGAGCGGCCATTTCCAGATGCGCGTCATCACAACAAAAAGCAGTATGTTCGTCACCAGCATATTGCCGGTCACCGAAATACCGTAGGCCGAGGCCAGCCGGCTGGATTCGCCGAAGCCGACCACCAGCAGCATCACCACCAGCGCCAGCATCAGGTTGATGCGCGGCAGATAGATCTGGCCCGACTGTTTTTCCGACGTGTGCTGGATGACGAAACGCGGCAGCATGTTGAGCTGTACCGCTTGCCTGGTCAGCGAAAAGGCGCCGGAGATCACCGCCTGGCAGGCGATCACGGTCGCCGCCGTGGCAAGCACGACCATCGGAATAAGCGTCCAGCCCTGGTTCATCTCGAAGAACGGATGACCGACAACGCCGCCATTTGCCAGCACGAAGGCGCCTTGCCCGACATAATTGAGCAACAGACAAGGGAACACGATCGCCAGCCAGGCGAGCACGATCGGCTTGCGGCCGAAATGGCCGAGGTCGGCGTAGAGCGCCTCGGCTCCGGTGACGGCGAGGAAGACTGCACCAACCGTAACGAAGGCGACGTCAGGCGAGTTGACCAGGAACGACACGATGTAATGCGGGCTGATTGCCAGCAGGATTTCCGGGTCGTCCATGATGTGGTTGAGCCCGGAAAGGCCGATGGCCAGGAACCACAGCGCGGTAACGGGTCCGAACACCAATCCTACGCCGCCGGTGCCAAACCGCTGTACCGCAAACACGATCGCCAGGATGGCCAGTGTCAGCGGCACCACATAGGGCTGGAACGTCGGCGTGACGACATTCATACCTTCGACCGCCGACAGTACCGAGATTGCCGGCGTAATGACGGCGTCGCCAAAAAAAAGCGCCGCGCCGACGATGCCGATGCCGATGCCGAGGATCACCGCAGAGCGGGTCGGGAAACTGTTGCGCGCCAGCGCCATAAGCGACAGCACTCCGCCCTCGCCTCGATTGTCGGCGCGGAGCACGAACATGATGTATTTGATCGTCACGGTGATCGTCAGGGACCAGATGATCAGCGAGAGTACGCCGAGGATGTCGCCACGGCTGGCGACGTTGCCACCCGCTGATGCATGCAACGCCTCGCGAAATGCATAGATCGGGCTGGTGCCTATATCGCCATAAACGACACCTAGTGCGCCCAACATCAGCGCCTTGGTGCTGTGCTGCTCGACCTCAGAATGGCTCGATTGTTCGACAGGTTCTGCCTCGTTACCAGCATTGGTAAGGGCCATGGACGACACTCCGATAAGCGCGCGGTGCTCTACGCTTGCTGCACTGCAATATCAAGTTCCGTCACGTAATGTCTGCCGTCTCGCCTGTCGTTGCTCGCCTTGGTAGACTCGCCAGCCCGCAGCCCTACCGAGCAGCAATAGCGCCCCGGCAGAACCCTCAATCGCCCAGATCAATGAATGGTTATCGCCCACAGTGCCCCCCCGCGATGCGGCCGATGGCGACCAGGGTGTCGTGGGCGCACAAGGATGGCGCTTTCCTGATGACGCCGTGCTCCAGGTGTGATCGCACCGTTGCTGCGCAAGCCATTTACTTGCTCGTCCCAGCGAGAACCGTGGCCAACTGGAACGCAGGGCCACGCCGCTCACCGGCCGCACTTTGCGGCGCAGATAACGATTCGATCTCCCCGGCGAGATTCTGGTTGAAGAAGCCACCAAGCTTGTCGAAGGACACACGGTCGTAATATCGACATGCCAGTATCCGCAACCCAGAAAAAGCTCCTTCGGCTCCGCTGCGCGCGCCACGAACAACCCGATCTTCTCTGCGAAAGAGGACGCCGTAATCCCAGGTTGAAGCCAAACCGGGGGGCGGCCGTGACGTATGCTACACAGGCGAAGGGCTAGGAGGCGGGTTCGGTGAGGAACGGCATTGATGTCCACGCCGTCTCCTGGAAAGACAGAGGAATGCGGTGTCACCGCCAGGCGCCGGAGGTTGATCCGGTGATTAGGAGGAGCACTCGTTGTCGGATTCTCGACGATGTCGGACATCTGACACAACGCTGCCAGAGCGATCGCATTTTCCGAAACGATTTTCCCAGTTGGCACGACAATTGCGGTCCTATGCGCAAAAGCACTGCGATGCCGCACCGACTGGAAGAACTCATCAATGATCACGCTTTTCGAACATGTGGGCGCCGCTACCAACACTAAGCGTTCCCGATCAAACGGAAGCCTCTATCCCTTCTTTCTGAAGGCTGTCCGGACATGAACGCATTTGATGTCCGTCCAACGCTGGATGCTCCCGACGACGATCTCTATCTTTGGCTTGAAGATGTGGAAGGCGAGCGGGCACTTGCCTGGGCCGCCGGCCAGTCGGCAAAGACCCTGAAGCACTTCAGTGGAACGCAGTTCGAGCGCGACCGCGCGACTCTGAAGGCAGGCCTGTTCCCTAAGCGGCGTCGCATCTCCCCCGGCCGAGTCGCATGGCTTGAATCCGATATCAGGGCTTGGATGGAAACTAGACCTGAGAGCCGCACCGCATGAATGTAGCCTCCCAATATCTGCCGCTTGTGGCGCATCACGAAGCCGGACCCGCGGTGGCCGCCATCGTTTTGCACCGTCAGATGTTCGACGACGACCGTGAACTCCCTGCTTTCTCAAGTGTTAGTATTTACCCCACGCCGGTGACGGAGAGTGCGGTGGTTTTGTCGAAGGCACGGTTTTCTATTCAGCGCAAGGATTCACCTCGGAGCGAAAGCCGATTTTCGAGGACGATATGGATCGACATTTCCAACGCGATGAAGCGATCCAAGTGATAGTTGCGTGTCTGGCAGGTCCTTTTGCAGAATCCGCATTCGAAGGCTATCTGGACCCGCGCGATATGGCGATGAATGCGTCCGATGGGAATGAGGGGAGCAGCGACTACGCGGATGCCAAGCGAATCTATGGTGAGTTGCGGTTCCTGATGCCGCGCCGCCCCGATTGGGGGCGGATCGAAGATCGCACGGCCCGGCTAGTACTCGATCACTGGTCGGCCATCGAAGCATTGGCCGCGCATTTGCTGGTCAAGCATGATCTCCAATTCGATGAGGCTCTGACGATTGTTGCGCCGCATCTTCCGCCCATGCCAGCAGCTACGCCGCCAGAGCGTCATCCGCAGCCTGCTTGATCAGCCATTCGATGTGATTTGACCACATCTGCAACACCTCGCGCTTCTCCTTGACGTTGCTATAGAGATCGTAAATTTCGCCAATGTCTCCGGTTCGGGCTCACAGCCCGTCCATATAGCCGCCAGTCTGCTGCCTTCGAGTGGCCCATGTTGGCCGCGGCCAGGAAGTGGCGATGATTGAAAGGACAAAATCAGTTGCCGAAACTCATCGCAGGTGACGGTCTGGTGGCAATTTGGGCACATCTTGTGTCTCGTCGCCAGTAAACACGGATGCCCGGCAGGAGACTGAGCTCGCTGCCGGCGGAAATCGTAGAGCGCCAGCGACGCATTCTGATCTTTCGTCAGGCAGTCGACCGCCTTGGCATACGCCTCGGCCTCCATCTCGATCGACCTGAACCGGTATCTTGTGCGCCATCCGGACGATCTGGGAAAGCTTGGCCGGGCCGGCGCCTTCCCAGGCGCACGGGAAGAGCGACGACCCATGTGGACCTTGGATTTCACTCCGCACTTACGCTGCTTTGGCCTTGTCAGCAGCCTGAGCATAACGCGTGCTCAGCTTTCAGGCCGAGCACTCATCCATTGTTGACAGCATCTGTCGTCATTCAGGATCGCCCCATTCTCGCAGGCCGCTTGCAGCTTTCAGGCTGTTGTCAGCCAGGGCCGCCATAAAGGGTCTCGTTAAACAATTCAGGAGGCCGTTCCAATGATCAATCAGTTTGCGAGACTTTTTCGAGGACCAGGTATGCAGGCTTGTTTCAGGACAAAGAACTTTCTGGCGGCAACCACCGCGATGACGACGGTATTCCTGCCGGCTGTGTCTCTCGGGGTGGGTCTGGTAGCATTTCCAACTGGAGAAGCGTTGGCCGACGACCCGATTTCGATCCCGCTGGAGTATGTCGGGGAAGGCCATGACCGCCTGGGCATCTGGGCCAAGATCAACAATGGCAACGCGCAGCGATACGTATTCGACACGGGCTCGGACCAGCTCAACACGCAGATCGGGTCAGAGGTGACCGGGGTCCGCCCGATTGCCGACACGCCTTACGTATATACGTACGGGGACGGAACGTATGGTAATAAGCTTCAGAACGTGGAAATTGATAAATTTACATATGTCGATCCAGATCAAAAGATAACAATCGACGGGCCGTCTGTAAGCGATAAGAAATACCGGGCTGCTCGCATTCTCGATTTTGTCTATACCCATGCGTATTGCAAGGACAACAATCTTAAGTGCACGCCGGGATCCGTGACGGATGGACTTAAAGATATGTATGGTCAGGATCTCCAAGAACCTTATCACGCCGATAAGGAGCAGCGGGCGAAAATGACCGCTGGCAAGATGGCAGACGAAGGCGGCGATTTCGCAGGTACATTCGGGGCCGGCGATTTTCTTGGCAAGACAAGTGTCTGGGGCATGATGGGCAGTGTCACCAGGTCTGGCTACGTGGTCTCCGCCAATGTGAATCCGGATTCCGAGAGCGACCAAACGCCTGGCTGTTCCCCCTGCACGATTGTCAACCTCAATCCAAGCCTCCGGGCCCAATATACTAATGCCATGCCATGGGGAGAACCCGAGGAAAAAGATCAGGATTCTTATCAGAATTTTCCTGGCTCTGGCGCCAATGCCTCGACCGAATACGAAGGCAGCTACAATCTGCAGTACACGGTTAAGGATGGAGCCCCACCAATCACCGACCCCAACAAGACCGCGGTATTGCTCGACACCGGCACACCGGGCGGTGGCAGTCTGGAGATCAGTGATGCGATGCTGAAGCAATTTCAGGATGCGGGCGTCAAACTTAAAAATGTTCGGAGAAATGAGCAACGCGAGATCGTAAGCGCATCGGGCAACATCCCGAGCGTTACAATCGCAGGAACGGATGGCGATCCGGTAAGGCTGGACAATATCGACTTCACCTACACCAGCGGCACGACGGAACAACCCAATGACCAGACCAGTTTTGTTGCCGGTCTTGACTTCTTCAAAAACAGATCGGTCATTTTCGATCTGGAGAAGAAGTATACCGCTTATACGTCACATTTCGTCACTGCCAGCAACTTCTCTACCGATTCATCCGCACCCGAAGGGACCGGTCTGAGCAGGATCACGACGAGCATGGGGAATGAGGGCGGGTTCGGCATAGCGGGTGTCGTCTCCGGCTCCGGATCGCTGACGCTTGATACAAAGACGGTGGTCCGGATGACGAATGTCAACACCTACACCGGCGAGACGAATATTGCTCAGGATGCCTATCTCTCGCTTGCGGGGCTCGGCAACATCCAACGGTCAGCGAAAGTCGTTGCAGACGGCACGTTCGATATCTCCGAACATGGAAATGGCAGCGACTATTGGGGAATCTCCGACGCCTACAACGATGCCCGTATTCGTAGCCTGAGTGGCAGCGGAACGGTCGAACTGGGCAAGCGTACCCTGGTGCTAACGGCTTCGAACGACACTTTCGCCGGCAGCATCAACGACCTCGACGTTGATAACAATAATATGGGCGGCAAACTATTCGTTGCCGGTGGCGTGCAAACGCTGAGCGGAAAGAACAATTTTTCCGGCATGACGACGGTCGGTTCCGGCGCGGGATTGCTGCTTGCCGATACAGGTGTGCTTTCCCATGATGCGACCACGTCCGGCTTTCTCGGGAATGACGGGCAGATCGGGGGCACGGCTATCGCAAACAGCGGCGGTGTCGTCGCAGGCGGCGGCACCTACGGTGCGGTCACCATTTCCGAGGGCGGCACGGTCGCTCCTGGCAGTGCGACCGATCCGAGCAGGATCGTCACCACACTGACTGTCACGGGCGATTTCGCGCAGCAGTCCGGATCGATCTATCAGGTCGACCTCGCAAGGTCGTCCGATCTCATCGATGTTGGCGGAGCAGCGGCGATCGACAGCGGCGCGCAGATCGAGCTGCTGCGGCAGGGAACGCTATCGGTCGATGCCCGATATACTCTGCTCTCCGCAGCAGGCGGCGTAAGCGGCACCTATGGCGGGCTGACGGGGGCTCTGGCGACAGACGCGACGCCCTTCGTCGATTTCCAGCTCGTCTACGATGCCAACAATGTCTATCTCGATATCAGCCGCACATCGACGGCATTTGCCGATGTAGCCAGCACCTTCAATCAACGCTCGGTCGCCGCAGCGGCTCAGGCGCTTGGAAGCGGTAATCCGATCCAGGACAACATCCTGTTCCTGACGGCGCCGGAAGCCCGCAACGCTTTCGATATGCTATCAGGCGAGGTTCATGCTTCCATTCATAGCGGCCTCATCGAGGACAGTCATTCTGTACGCGATGCCGCGAGCGAACGGATCCGTGCGGCGTTCGACGGCGTCGGTGCCTCCAGCGTTCCGGTGATGACTTATGGGCTGGGTGGTCTGGAACTGGCCCCGGCAACGAGTGAGAATTTCGCCGTATGGGGCCGTGGCTTCGGCGCCTGGGGTCATCTCGACAGCGACGGCAATGCCGCCGGTCTCGATCACTCGACAGGCGGCTTTCTGGCTGGCGGTGACGCGGCTGTCGGCGAAAGCTGGCGGCTCGGCCTCATCAGCGGCTACAGCCATACCTCCTTGGAGGCGGACGATCGCGCGTCGTCGGGCTCGAGCGAGAATTACCATCTCGGTCTTGTTGCCGGCACGCAAAACGGCAATCTCGGTTTTCGTTCCGGCCTTGCCTATACCTGGCACAGCATCGAGACCGGCAGGTCCGTGGTCTTTCCAGGCTTCGCCGACAGCCTTTCGGCCGATTACGACGCCGGCACGTTCCAGGCCTTTGGCGAGCTCGGCTACCGTATCAATACGGCTTCGGCTTCCTTCGAGCCCTACGCTAATCTCGCTTATGTGAATTTTGACGCCGATGGCTTCACCGAGAAGGGCGGCGCAGCCGCCTTGTCGAGCGGGGATCGCTCGAGCGACACGGCGTTTACCACGCTAGGTCTGCGTGCGTCGACGGTACTGACCCTCGGCCGGATACCGCTCTTGCCTTTGCTGGCGGTTCCTCCTTCGCCATCAAGGGCGTGCCGATCGCAAAGAACGCAGCTCTGCTCGAAGCTGGGCTGGACGTAAACATCACCGAGAACGCGACGTTCGGCATCGCCTATCAGGGACAGATCGCCTCGGATGCCCAGACACACGGGTTCAGCGCCAAGCTCGGCGTCCGTTTCTAAATCACCCGCAAAAGAGATTGGTTATGAAGTCAGTGAGTGCATTTTCTTTTACCGTCGTTCTCGGCTCAGCGACGGTGATGTCTGTGTCCGCCGCGCGAACGGACGATGCCTGCTACAACAAGGCACAAAGCCTATGATGACGCAATGTTCAATCGACGACCTGAAGCCAGTCGATGGCGAGCTTGACAAGCTCTACAAGGAGATGGAGACCCGGCTCAAAGAGTCCCGGCGCATGTCCAGGAACTGGTCGAGACCGCGAGGGGCTACAACGCCACCTCGGAGAACACGCGCGACGCCTACCCCAAGGATTGGCGGCATTTTTCCTCCTGGTGCCGGCGCGCTGGCTTCGATCCCCTGCCTCCGGGCTCGAAGGTGATCAGGCTCAATATCAGCGCCTGTGCCTTGGGCACCGCCGCCGGCGATCCGAAGCGTGGCGCCCCTGCCCTTTCGGTTGCGACCATCGAGCGGCGGCTTTCCGGCCTCGCCTGGAACTTTACCCAGCGCGGCCGGCCGTTGGACCACGCGGAGCGGCATATCTATACGGTTCTTGCCGGCATTCGCCGCGCAAGCACGCAAAAGCCACCGCGGCAGAAAGAGGCGGTCCTGGCGATGATCGCCACGCTCGGCCACGACCTCAGGTGCCTACGCGACCGCGCTATTTTGCTCCTGGGCTGTGGCGGCGGCCTGCGGCGCTCCGAGATCGTCGGTCTCGACGTCATGCGCGACGACAACAGCGATGGCGCCGGCTGGATCGAGATTTTTGACGGCAAGGGCTGCTGGTCACCCTGCGCGGCAAGACCGGCTGGCGCGAGGTCGAGGTCGGCCGCGGCTCCAGCGACCACACCTACCCCGTAGTCGCGCTCGAGAGCTGGATCCGCTTTGGCCGCATCGCACGTGGACCCCTGTTCCGCCGCATTTTCAAGGACAACAAGACCGTCGACGTCGAACGGCTCTCCGACAAGCACGTCGCCCGCCTGGTCAAGCAGGTGACGATCGCCGCCGGCCTCCCCTCCGATCTCCCGGAAGGGTAACGGGCGCTGCTGTTCTCGGGCCAGTCGCTGCGCGCCGGACTTGCCTCGTCGGCCGACGTCGAGGAGCGTTACGTGCAGAAGCAGCTCGGCCATGCCTCGGCCGAGATGACCCGCAAATATCAGCGGAGGCGCGGCAGATTCCGGACCAACCTCACCAAGGCGTCCGGGCTCTGAGAAACCCCTCCCCTCCCTCGGTTGGTCGCTAGGTCGTGGGGGTCAGGTTCTTTGAGTGATGACAACACCTCGTCGAGCACAGCGAACGCTGCGTCCAGACTGTCGGCGGCCGACGCTTCGTAGTCAGGGCATGATCATCAGCTGTGCAATGGCGCGGCCGACGAATTCATTGGTGAGTTTTTCCATCCGCTGTCTGGTTCGAGCGACCTGTTCTGGGAGCGCACGCAGAGCGTTGACGACCTCGTCCAATTGCGACCGGGCTGCGGCGGCGATGTCGAAGATGTCGCGCGGGTTGGCTTCCGAAATCCCCGGTAATAGACCTTCTTGGCGATGATTTCCGGGATGGTCTCGAGCCGCACGGTCCTGCCTTCCACCACGCGGGTCTAGAACGGCTTCGTTGTTAGCGCTCCGGCAACGATGAAGTCGATTTCGCCAACGTCTTCGAAGGCGAATTTCTGGAACCGAAGCCCGTCCCCCAAATAGTCGGACGGCATCGTTTCAAAGTGCAGGTGGCTTTTGGGATGGTCGATGACCGAGCAATTGAGGGTCGTCGAGGAAAATATCGATGTCGTGGCTTTCACGATGGCCGATCTGGATCATCATAGCCGTTCCGCCGCCAAATGACCATTCAAAGTCGTAGCCCCGGCATTCCCGCGAAGCTGGCCGATCAGGTCGATATAATACGAAAAAGCCGCCGCCATTCGGACGGGCGTCGGCTATCATGTCCAGCCATTACGCGGCGAGCGTATAGCTTTCGCCGGACCAGGCAGAGAACTTGGCGGCAAAAGCCTTCATCTCGTCGACCGAATGTGGTGCGCGGTTGCGAACTCGACTTGCTGGGCCAGTCACGAGAACTGCAGGCACGACTGTGCCCCCTTGCCCGCCCCCACGGACGTCCAAACATGCAATTTGGCAAAGCACCGGCGCCGAAGCCACCCGACCTCGATGACGCCATTTCGTCGAAGCATGTGTCGTCGGCACTGTGCAGGGCAGAAGCAGGCTGTCGGTCCCGCGCAGCGACAGCAAGCGCGGCCTGAGCATGCGAAGGGAGTCGCTTTGATAGGAGTACCCGGCTGGGTTCCGTTCAGGACGTTCCCTGAAGACTTGGTGGCGTGGCGGTGGCTTCGACGCTGGTGGTGGGCAGGTTGTCGTAGCCCGGGTGCAATAAGCTTAGTCATCTAGGTCTCCTGGGGGAAATTTCCGCCATTGGGGGCCAAGTTTCACGCTATGCCAGCCCGTAGTTGTACAGGTGAAGCCGACTGGTCAGTGGACCGCAAAACGAAAGGCGCGCCGCTTCTCTTTGGTGATGCTCGCGCCGCGCTTTCTTCGCTGACGGTATGGAGATGAAGCGCGGCATGCCCCTGTAGCAGCCGATTTCACAACCAGACTTGCGTCCGCACTGCCCCTGTTGCTGCGGCATACCAATGCGTGGCGTCAGGAAGACTTCGTCGACCATTAGCCGTCTCGCTGAGATACTACCGAGCCCGAGCTCCCCTATCCTAGACCCTCGTATCGCATATCGGACGGCCCCACATCAGCCCAAGTTGCCATGGGGACCAGCCCCATGCGTTCGCCCGAATGCAGCTTCCTGGCTTGATCGACAGCAATCCAGGCGACGGTGCAGGCCAAGATTGCGGCAGGGCTTGGGCAACCATCAGGTCGCCCAAGGGGTGCCCCACCCTTCTCCTCAGAACTCAGCTGCTTCCAGCTGGCGGCTGAAACTCACAGGCGCAGCCAGCTTGGTCTCTAACCGCATCGATCGCATCATGGTGTCTGCGATGAATCCGTGTGCGTGAAGCGCTCCAGAGCGAAGATGTTGGGCGTCAACCAGGTTCACCAATGAGCTTCACTGCTCGAGTTCTGCACGGTGTCACCGCCTGGCGCCGGAGGTTGATCGGTGATTAGGAGGAGCACTCGTTGTCGGATTCTCGACGATGTCGGACATGTGACACAACGCTTCCAGAGCGATCGCATTGTTCCGAAACGATTTTCCCAGTTGGCACGACGGTTGCGGTCCTATGCGCAAAAGCACTGCGATGCCGCACCGACTGAAAGAACTCATCAATGATCACGCTTTTCGAACATGTGGGCGCCGCTACCAGCACTGAGCGTTCCCGAGCCGACGGAAGCCTCTATCCCTTCTTTCTGAAGGCTGTCCGGACATGAACGCATTTGATGTCCGTCCAACGCTGGATGCTCCCGACGACGATCCCTATGTCTGGCTTGAAGATGTAGAGGGCGAGCGGGCACTTGCCTGGGCCGCCGGCCAATCGGCAAGGACTCTCAAGCACTTCGGTGGAACGCAGTTCGAGCGCGACCGCGCGGCTCTGACAGCCATTTTCGACAATCGCGACAATCTTCCCCTGATCGCGCGCCGTAGTCAGTACCTCTACAATTACTGGCGAGATGACGGTAATCCACGCGGACTGTGGCGCCGGACCACCCTTGCCGCCTACATGAAGGCGGATCCCCAATGGGAGCTACTGCTCGATCTGGATGCTCTCGCGGCTAGCGACGGAGAGGACTGGATCTGGGACGGCGCGTCCATCGAGCCGGAGAGACGGGAAAGAGCCGTTCTGCGCCTGTCGCGCGGCGGCAGCGACGCGGTCGTGCATCGCGAATTCGACCTGATCTCTCTGAGCTTTGTCGCCGACGGCTTCAACCTCCCCGAGGCCAAAGGCTACGTTAATTGGCTGGACCCTGACACGCTTCTGCTTTCCAGTGCGCTTGGTAATGGCATGGCCACCCGCTCCGGCTATGCGCGCACCGTTCGACTGTGGAAGCGTGACGCGGATCCCCTCACCACGCCGGCAATCTTCGAGGCCGGGTTCGAAAGCTTCCAAGTCTCTGGTCATTCGGACCGCACCGGCCGCAGCGAGCGCCTTTGGTTCATCGAGCAGCCGGCCTTCTTCGAGAAGATCAGCTGGATCGGCGATAGGAGCGGGCCGAGGAGGCAGATCGATCTTCCTCGCGACGCGTCGTGGCGGGTCTTCGGCGACTGGCTGGCGGTAAGGCCGCGCAAGCCCTGGACGGTGGGAGGCACCACCCATCCCGCCGACGCGCTGATCGTCATCTCGCTTTCCTCTTTCCTCGCTGGCGGACGCCGTTTTGAGACCCTGTTTCAACCAGGGGAAAGGCGCTCCATGCAGTCATTCTTCTGGAATGACGGGAAGCTCATTATCTCTTACCTCGTCAATCTCGCACCGCGTTTCGAGATGTTCACTCCCGGCCACCAGGAATGGACGCGCCGAGTCCTGAACACCCTGCCCGCCGAAGGTACTGTCGACGTCTGGTCATTCGATGCGGCAGTTCACGAGACCAATGGAGAGGTCCTGATCTGTGCTCAGGATCCGATCACGCCGCCGCAGCTCTTGCTGTTCGATCTGAATGCCGCGCCGTCTCTCAGCGCTTCAGCAATCCTGAAGCGCAGCCCGGAGAATTTCGATGCATCCGGACTGGTGGTCACGCGCCACGAGGCAGTCTCTATCGATCATGAGCTGATCCCCTATACGCAGGTTGGTCCGGCGAACGGGAACGGAGATGCTCCGATTCACCTTTCCGCTTATGGCGGGTTCGGCGTATCACTCCTGCCCTACTACAACTCCCCGCTGGGCAAGCTGTGGCTCGAGCGCGGCGGCACGTGTGTCGAGGCGAACATCCGCGGCGGCGGCGAGTTCGGCACCCGCTGGCACGAAGCCGGGCGCAGGGAGGGCAAGCGTCTCGCCCATGACGATTTCGCCGCCGTTGCCGCCGACCTCGTGCGAAGGGGCATCACCCTGCCGAGGCGGATTGCCGCCGAGGGTGGCTCAAATGGCGGCCTGCTGATCGCAAACATGCTGACCCGCTATCCTGAGCATTTCGGGGCTCTGTTCTGCACAGCACCGCTTATCGACATGCGTCGCTACACCAAGCTCTTGGCGGGCGCGAGCTGGATCGACGAATATGGCGATCCGGACAAGGTTCACGATTGGGCTTTCCTGAAGGAAATCTCCGCCTATCACGCCGCAGCGCCGGGACAGCCCTATCCGCCTATCCTGATCGCCACCACGAAACGCGACGACCGCGTCCATCCGGGCCATGCGCGCAAGATGGCCGCAAAACTGCAGGCTCTTGGCTATCCCGCTTACTTCTACGAGGCCAGCGCAGGCGGGCACGGCTGCGGCGAGGACAATCGGGAGCAAGCCGCATTCATCAGTCTAGGCACCAATTTTCTCCGCAGCGCAATCGGCTTCAACGATCACCTTCCGGAGACGGCGGAACGCGTTGCAACGCAAGAGGGGCATTTGAGGTCCATCAACAATTCATTCGAGCAGGAGACGAAATAGTGCAGTGCATCCTTTCTGAACATCAAGGAGTGAATCTCATGGCGAGAACGCGAATGGGCGTAGCGCGGGCAACAGCAGCGGCGGTGGCCCTGATCATGGTGGGACAGCAGGCCGTCGCCGCGGAGCCTGCGCAAGCAGAGACCGTCCTGGCGGAGACGGGAGCCTCGGTCACCGAAGCGCCAATCCCTTGGCAGGTCCGCCTGCGGGCGTTGGGCGTCGTTACGAAAGATCTGGGCTACGTTGATACGCTTCCCGGCTCCGGTCTTTCGTATTCGGACACGGTGACGCCGGAACTCGATATCTCGTATTTCTTCACCGACAACATCGCCGCCGAACTCATACTCGGTACCACTTATGCCAACATCGCGGGCCAAGGGACGATCGGAGGGTTGGGCAACATCGGCAAAGTTTGGCTGCTGCCGCCGACGCTCACGTTGCAGTACCATTTTACCGATCTCGGCGCGTTCAAGCCTTATGTCGGCGCCGGCGTGAACTACACGATCTTCTACAACCAGGACACTGGCAGCGCTGATGCTCTCAAGGTGAAGAACACGTTCGGCACGGCGCTGCAGGTCGGATTCGACTACATGGTGGACCAGCACTGGGGCCTCAACTTCGACGTGAAGAAGCTTTTCCTGAAGCCGGACTTCGACGTCACGGTGGCCGGCGCGAAGCTGACGGGGAAGGCGGAGCTCGATCCCTGGCTGATAGGCGCAGGTGTCACCTACCGCTTTTGAATATCAGAGTGAAGTCTGCTTCCCGACTGCCGGTTTAAATGAAGGGCGCCTCGCGCGCCCTTTTTTACGGTCGACACTGCAGGGCGAGACCTCATGAAGCCGATTGTCGAGAGGGCGGGGCTCTCTTCCGGCGGACCAAGAAGGTGAACTGGCCAGCTGGCCCCGCGCCTGAGATGGAGTGCTCAGAAGCGCTTTGAATCGGGACGGGCTTTGGTATTGTGGGTGGAATGCTTCAGCCAGACTATTTGCCAGCATCGTCTCCCGGACGTCATGTCTGAGCTTCGTGTCAGCGCAAGGCGAACACGCGGCTCCTAGATGCCGACACGATGGCTGGTTCAGCCATACTGCGACAGTTGCCTGTTTTTTCGGTTCCTTTGCTGTTCGCGCGCTAACCGCAACGCTCCATACTAGTCTCGCGTGCCTGTCCCCGTGGGGCGGGCAACAGAAAGCGATTAGGCCCGCTGAAAGAGGCGGACCGCATCCGAAGGACCGTAAACAAGAGAAGGACCCTGAAGCGAGAGCGAAGGTTGCGGCAGGCCGGCGGGCCTAAAAGGGAATGCCGACCACCCCACGTCCCAGGAAAAGCTGACAAAAACGCAGCGTCCGACTGTCCAATAGGATGCGCCCGCGCGAGGGCGAGCTAAATGGCAGGGGCTGCCGGGGGACCTAAGAAAAGCGTGGGTTCACAAGCATCCGGCGCGCGCCATCAGGCCGCCAGCTACTTGGAGGGCGGGTGCATCAGCCCTGTTTGTCGGGCCGAACCAGATCCATGTGGCTGACGCCGAGGGCCAATGCCAGTTCATAGATCGTGATAATTGTCGGATTTCTTCGGCCTTTCTCCAAGCCGCTGATGTACTGCTGACTGAACCCGGAAATCTCCGCAAGCTGCTCCTGCGTCAGGCGCTTCCTTTGCCTGATCCTCTGCACATTCCGTCCGACCAACTTGCGCATATCCATGCACGCAAGCCAGCGGATCAGGCGGCTTGAGTTTATCAACTATAATATGTAATCCACATTTAGCAGGCACAGGGCTTCGCGGGTCCATTGGCCGGAGATAGAATTAGCGATGTTGCAGCCCAGATCGAACACGCCGTTCGCCGACGAGGTCCCCTGGTCGGACCGCATTACAGCCTACGACAAGGACCACTTTACAACCTATATGAGGCTCCTGGACGCCTCGGCAGACAACGCCACTGAAGAGGAAATGGCCAAAGTGATCCTCGGCATTGATCCGGCACGCGAACCTGAGCGCGCACGCAACGTTCTTCGCAGTCATCTCGACCGTGCAAACTGGGTGGTGACGAGCGGCTACAAGGATTTGTTCGCCAGTTGACGAAATGGGCCGTGCGGTCGCTTCGCTTCAAGCAACGAAGTCGCGTAACACCATGCATCGACGTATCACCACAGCGCGGATGCCCAGCACTTCGCTGTCTCATCATTTTGTCCTCCGCTCGCCAATGGCTGCTTCCCAGGAATGGGTGCGTCGGCGAATCATGACAGGAACGGGTCCGCCGTCTGAGCCGCACCGCATCCGAAGGGCCGGATGGACAACCTACTGAAAGCTCACAGCTGGCTAAGGGTTGCGGGACGCCGCGGCGGGCCTAGAAGGATGCGGCGCCACCTGCTGGGAAAGGCACAAATAGAGCGAATTGCGAGAGTCTAACGACGCGCTAGGAGGCGCAGCGGAATGGTCGAGACGCCAGAGCCAAGAAAAGCGGGGCTCGACCCACCGGCACACGGCACGCGCGGTGATGGGCGCGGGCGCCCACTACGTGCGCAGGCTCAATAGAATCTCACACGGATCAGCATCGAGGGCCGCAGTTACGTCGAGAAACTCAATGATATCGAGACGCCGCTCGCCACCCTCATATTTCGCCACGAAAGATTGCGGACGACCAAGCTTCTCAGCCACCTGCGCCTGCGTCAGCCCTTTGACATTGCGCAGTGAGATCAACTGGGCCAGAAACCGCTGGTGGCGGGGAGATCGAAGAGATTTGGGCATTTAGGTGAACCGGTCAGGTAGAGACCGGCTCAGCGACTAATCCCCGTTTCGGATTATCCCATTTTGGGATATTCTGCCTTGGATCCAGCGATCAACATGCGAGGTTCGCGGCAGACATGAATCGATCAACGGGAACAGATAGGACTCAAAGCTCAACACTGCTCGACGAAGTCCCTTGGTCTGACCGTCTTACCGCCTACGACAGGGCGCACTTTACCATCTATATGAGGCTCCTGGACGCCTCAGCCGATGAGGCGCCCGAAGAGGAAATGGCCCAACTGATCCTCGGCATTGATCCGGCACTTGAACCGGAGCGCGCCAGGAAGGCGCTTCGTAGTCATCTCGACCGTGCGAACTGGATGGTGACGAGCGGCTACAAGGAATTGTTCGCCAGCTGACAAATTCGCAGTGCTCGGTCATAGAAGCAGGCAGTTCCTGTGCCATTGGTCAGGCTGATCGGGGCCTGCACCATAGACGCGCCGGCAAAATGGACCCGGTGGCGAGCACAATTCAGTTCCCAGGAAATCGGGTTTTGGCAATTGTCCGAGCGTCTGACGTGATAGAAGGTTCCGCTCTGTCTGGATGGGTATTAGCCCGGAGCAGCACTCCATATCGTACCGGCGCTCGACGAAGGGTCCACCTCTTCGCTTTCAAGCCGCATAACCGATAGCCATCGCCCTAAGTCAAGGGTTAGAGATTACCGGCAGGCAGGTATGCAAGCGGGCCATCCTCGGAAACTATATAACCGCACGACTAGCTCGTCAGCGACGAAACACCCGCTCGAGCACCCATAGACTATGATCACCGGCGCGGACTGGAAGAATACGGCTGCATCGCCCGAGCCGGCGGAACAGAAGATCTCGGCATCCAGTCAACGCTCGATACAAAGCGCGCGATCGAATGGCCCGAGCACAAGGGGATCAAAAAGCTTCTCAGAGAATTGAGGACCCTTCGGACCCCAAAAGGGCTATAGCCTGATTTTGGGTTCGCACGCCTAGCTTCTTCTTGGCATTGTCCAAATGAAAAGCGATCGTGCGTGGCTTGATACCCAAGATGCGGCCGGTCACCCAGGCTGAATTACCCCGCGCTGCCCACCTCAGGCACTCATATTCGCGGGATGTCAGCGAAATCCCATCCACTGTTCGATCGCTCGGCAATTTGCGGCGAACGCAACGATGAAAGCAGGCCGCCATCAGTTGAAGAGCTTGTTCGTACCGCTCAGCGACCCGAAGAAATACTGGACGAGGCTCATCGGCGGCAAAAGTAACCGCAGCGATGCGGCCGCGGAGATCGACAATTGGGATCGTCAAACCGCAGCAGATGCTGAATTGAGCCGCCTCATCGAATAGCTGCTGTTGAGCCGGCGACATTTTATCGCCTCCCAAATTCGATCCCCAGTGAAACGGGCAGCCGCCATTTCGAGCACGCAAGACCACAGGATCGAGTTTCTCATACTGATTTTCCAGATACTGTCTGGTCCAGCGGGTTGGATAGTTCGAAATTAACCTCGGTTTGCCGGAAGGCCGTGCTGGCAAGGAGAGGTAGGCAAAGAAGATTAGGTCAAGTCGTCCGGCCGCCTCAGCCATGGCATCCCGGAAATCTGCCTCATCGATACTCTGTGACAGTCTTTCAAGGAATGTCTCGAAAACAAGTGGCATGTCCCTCGTCATCGTCGCGCTCGATTCTTCCTCTTTCTGCACGCCTTCCGGCTGCGTCGTGTATGTCCGACAAACGCGATTGAATTCGCGGGCGTCGCTGGGCTGACCGGGCTCCAGAATGCTGCCATGCATTAAGTCATGACCGCCCCTGCACCGACCAAATCAGGAGAAATCATCCTGCGCTGACCAAAAGCCATCATTGACCCCAGCTTTTGCAGGAATTTGGGTCGGCATTAGCATAACAATTCGGATAGCCGCTCATCCCCCACCCGGGGCGCCGTGATCCGCAAAGAAGTGTTACGATGCTTTCTTTTCTTTGATAGGAAATCGTCTCAACAATATTAAAATGCCTTTCCTTGTGAACGGGGTAGCGTGTGAGTATCGTCCTTTTATATACCTGACGTGATAAAATTCACCGCAATGATTATTCTGCTCTTTGTGATGTGAAGGAAGATAATCTTCGGCATTGCCGCACTTTGGAACCGGCGACCGTGGCCCGCTGCAATGATGTAAAGGGCACGTCTAAGCTCAATCTGCATCGGAACGTGCAGATGACCTTTACCAGACCCTCGATTCCGCACGGGCCATAATGATACTGAGTACGTGGGTCAAAAAGGGCGCCCTGCCGGCGGGGAGGTACACCCGCAGGGCGCGCCGCACAGAGGTCCTGGTCGTTGGGCAACAGGACAGCGGCGGCAGAACTGATTCGGTTACAAATCGTGACTGAAATAGCCCGGAGCATGCTCAAGATCAGATATCTGGAATTCAACAGTTTTGGGTCTGCTCGGCGCAGTAGCGCGCAGGGACATGCCTGCCTCCGGACTCGCTCCTTCGCGATCGCAAAATCATACGGCACCCTCGGCCTTCAGCGCGCGGTAGGTGGTATCGACCGACTTTACCGTCGCGTCGACAATGATGTCGATCTCTTTTCGGGTAATGATCAGGGGGGGGGCATAACCGAGGATGTCGCCATGCGGCATGGCCCGTCCGATGACGCCATTCTCAAACAGAGCAGCTGCAGTGCGCACCCCGACCTGAAGGTCGGGTTCGAATGGTATCCTTTGTTTTGGGTCCCGCATCATCTCCACGGCCGACAGGATACCCACTCCGCGAACTTCACCAACGATGGGATGTCCCGCCAGCTCGGCCTTCATCCGGTCTTGCCAATACGGTCCAACATCGCGGACATGCTCCAGAATATTTTTTTCTTTAAGCAGTCGAATATTGGCGAGCGCGGCTGCGGCACAAAGCGTGTGCCCCGAATATGTCCAGCCGTGGCCGAGTGCGCCGTGCTTCTCAGTTCCTTGTTCCAAAACCGACCAGACACGGTCGCCAATGATTGACCCGGAGATGGGGAGGTAGGCGGAACTCAAACCCTTTGCGATGGTCACGAAATCCGGACGCATGTTATACAGGTGGGAACCGAACTTCTCGCCGGTTCGCGCGAAGCCACAGACCACTTCATCCGCGATTAGAAGGATATCGTATTTGTCGAGCACCGCTTGAATGGACGTCCAGTACCCTTTGGGGGGCGGCACAATACCTCCTGTCCCAAGTACCGGCTCTCCGATAAAAGCTGCAACCGTTTCCGGTCCTTCGGCCAGGATCAAGGCTTCAAGCTCATCGGCACAGCGCCGGGAGAACGCTTCCTCGCTCTCCTCGACACGCGCCTGGCGGTAATAGTGCGGCGTGGTTGTATGGCGCACCAAATCCAGAGGCAGGTCGAAGAAATTGTGAAAGAAGGGAAGGCCAGTTAGGCTACCCGTGACCAATCCAGACCCGTGATAGCCGCGATTTCGCGAGATGATCTTTTTCTTTTCGGGCCGGCCAAGAATGTTATTATAGTACCAGACCAGCTTGATGTTGGTTTCGTTGGCATCGGAACCGGAGAGGCCGAAATAGACCCTTCGCATGTTCTGACCGAAATACTCGACCACGGCCTCTGCCAACAGGGCGACCGGCTCCGTACCTTGGCTGGCATAGACGTGTGCGAACGGCAATTCGTGTGCTTGCCTGGCAATGGCCTCGGCGATCTCCGTGCATCCATATCCCATGTTGACGCAGTAGAGTCCTCCGAAACCGTCGAGGCTCCTTCGGCCTTCGGTGTCCCAGATATAGACGCCTTCCGCACCGGCCATAATCCTATTTGGCGTTTCGCCTCGGCTGTGCTTGGCCAAATGCGTAGAAGGATGGAAGACGAAGCTTCTATCCTTCTCCCGGAGTTGCTCGGTTCCCAGATTGCTCAAGCGCATGTCCCTCTCCTCGCGATAAATTGGCGGAGGGCACTCGGCCAGCCACCTGTTTAGCAAATAGCATACCGGAAACGTCCCTTGAGTTTCTCGGGAATGCAGGTTATTCGCCGTGAAATTCGCGGGATCGGCCCGAATTGCCGTGAAAACTAAGGCGTCACGTTCGCCTTAGCCGAGGGTCGGGGGCGCGTCATGCAAACACGAACAGCTTACGACGCGCATGCGCCCAGCATAGTGCCCGATTAGCGGGCGATATTGACGGATGAATAGCGCTCGGGACGCTGTTCCCGCCGGCCGCGCGAGGCACGATAGAGCGCCGGCGGCCATGTTCCGCCGAACTGCCGGTCATCCCTTACATTCTGACGGTCCGGATCGGTCTTGCCGTTCCCAAGGGTGGTAATGCAGGTGATCAGGGGCAAAGCACATTCGCCTCGATCAGCAGGCAGCGGGTTCCGTGCCGCGGCACAGGCTCCAACCTGGTTGGCCAGCGCTGAGAGGCTGAGGTCGTGCCCTCGCGCATATTGATCGCTTTGGCGGTGCGGCGGCTGGTGCTCGGCAGACTTCTCGAAGGAGCATAGCCAGAAGGTTCGGCCCGGCAAAGACGCGCGGCGAGAGCTCCTTGCCATTGACATCTTGATTCGCAGCCGACCAGCGCCGCCAAGTTCTATCGTCAGCGTGTTGCCTTTCTTGCGATCGCAAATTCGTGGTTGCTGCGCAGGGCGAGCCGAGCTGCGGCTCGCAGGAGGGGGCGAGCCGACAGAATTGCGCGGCCTGAAAAGCTGCCTCCATCAATGCTGGCCGCTCGTGCAGTCTCGAAACGCTGGATCAAGCCTCAAACATCGAACAGCCGCTCCTTTTCCTCGCGAAACCAGCGCCCTCGCGCGACATGATCTTGTCTGACGATCCGACGCTTCGAGCGGGGCTCCTCTAATAGGTTGCACATGACCTGCAGCTTTCAGCCAAACTCAGCAAATCGGACGTCTCTTCTTATCATCGCTCGGCAAGCTCGGAACACGCTGGGGGACGTTGCTAAGGCTAGTCGCCGCCAGCGGATGGCGAGGATGTTTTGGCGGCTAAGTGCTTTTAGGTGGGCGATTATAAGCCGAGATCGCGATAGGTGCTTTCGCCATAGCTCCTGGCGCCATCGCCACGCTGAGCGTTTGAAAGCCGATGAAATTCGCTGGGCCAATTGGCTAGCGCGTGCTTGATGGCCTTCATCTTGAACGGCACGTGCACAACACATTTGTCCCTGATGATAGGCGGACAGCTCGCATCTTGTTGCCGCGAGCCGTTAAGGTTTGCTGCGATTATCGGCAGACCTAGATCAAGGGCCAATTCCATTTCCCAGCGCACGAAGCGAAAAAGGTTTTTCGTTTTCTCACCGATCAGGACAAGTACCTGGCTCGATCCATTCATTCTGTTGCGAAGATTGCGTTTAACATAATCTTCGTCCTGTGCTCGGCTCGTCATATTGTCCAGATCGTGAGCGTTCGCGAATTCAAAACTCACATTCTCGCTGGCATTCCACCCTTTCATAAAGCGGTATGCCCAAGCGTCTTCATCGCCGTCAAATATTACATAGGTCGGATCGCTGTATGCCATTGTTGTCTCTTAGTTGTTTTGACGAGCAACCCACTGGGTGTGCTCCCGTGAGAAAGCCAGTTCGGCTTCGTTCACCGCGGCGGAGAATGCCTCATCCGAGTTGGCGTCCGTAATAAGGTCGGCAGTCAAGCCGATCTCGTGAGCTGTCAACGTGTAAGCCGATGCCAATTCGTTAAATTTCTTGATCTGGGTCCACCCGATAAGCGAGGCGGCGATGACAATTAGCGGCTCGGTCGGCCAGCCAGGCATCGCGGGGTCAGCGATGCGTACTACGATGAACGAGAATCCCAGAGCGTATGCAAAAATACCAAGGCCCATCCAGACTTTCGCGGACCTCTTGTTCGAGCGCGCCTTCTTCTCGTACCACTTCCGTTGGTCGCAGATTCGTCTCTGCAGATATAGGTCTTTTCTTTCTTTTAGCGGGGAGTCCCTTATCGACATCATCTGGTCGGTTGTTTGGGGGGATGCTGAATCGGTGCCGCTCAACGCGCTACCAAGGTGACGATTGCTATCAAGGATACCTTCCATGAGCTTTCGAAAATCAGCTCTGGCGTCAGCGGCGCGCGCGTCATCGAACGGCTGTGCTCGCATCGCGAAGCGCCAAGTCAATGTCTTCACCGACTCTGCAAGAGCTCGAGCCTGATACCAGACCTGCTCGGGCTTTGTGACCGACCGGAAAATGAGGACTCCCATTGAGCAAAGAAATACCGCAGCATAGACACCGAAATAGGCTTTTGATGGCGACAAGTCCAAAGAGAGCACCGACGCTAAAAAAAGAAGAACGTACTCTGCCCGGATCAGGCGGAGAAACGTCGCCTGCTGCTCGTTGGATGCCACGTCGGCGCTATTATAGAGTCCAGGATATTTCATTTTTGAAGCACACCAGTCTATTTTGTGGCGGTAAATTCTTTAAGCCAGGATTTGGCAAACGTGAGGTTAGCAGTCGAGCTTACAGAGCCTACTCTTGAGCGAGGCGCGGTCCCTCTGTTCATAAACAGGAATGCAGGTCCTGTCCCATCAATGTAAGGGTATAGGCCCAAAAATTCTTGCCCGGAGAATGTTTCCGAAGAATTTTTTGCCACGGGCAGAACCGCTACCGCGGTCCGAAACCCATCGAAAAAGCCAAGCTCCCAAGGCATCCATCTGGATCCTGGAGAATTGTTTGAATGCACATAGATTAGCGTCTTTGACTGCCTCATACGGGTCCGCAGCAACTCGGCGGTGGCCGAGGAGACCTTTGTGCGGTCCAGTTGTGAATCTTCGACCCAATCTACGTAAGCAGTGAACCCAAGCTCCTCGAAAATTCGCTTCACACCGAGAACGATCTCTGCGTCCTTGAAAGAATGTGACAGAAAAACGTCGAATGACGATCTGGCTGTAGCTGCGGCCGTCTCTTCCTTTAGAACGATCGATGCGGCTCTATGTCCTCGACTGGCATTCGCAACTCTTTTCAGCTCTGCCTCGGTCAGTAGCACTATTCAAATCCCCCCATGATCTGTTCGCAATCTATGAACTTGACGCCCATTCGATTAAGCGACCCTTGTCTTGTGAAAACTGGCACCATGCTCTCCAGCCGGTAGCGCAACCTCCACCTTCTCAAAGACCACGTCGGGTGGCAGGAGTGACCGGCCTTGTCACCCACCTACGCGATCCCGGCACAGCCATGCTCCTCGCTTAGAAGGCTGCGGAGACCAGCAATGTCAAACAGGACAGACGATCTCCTAATCTCGAACAGCAACGAACTTAGGACGTAAAAACGCGATCTCCGAATGTCCGCAGGCGTCGAGGGCCGGGTTGGTCGCCAAGGCCGAGCGGGCCAGCTTGCACTCCCGCTACCCGTCGGCTTGCCAAACCCTCGCTGTAGATTTCGCCCCCTACACGGATGCGCTGACCGCGACTAAGCTCAATCGCCACTGATCGCCAATCCAGGGCGAAAGTTCCCCCCTTGAAGTAGCGGTAGAGGCATTTTTCGGCACTTCGCATCTTAGATATGGACGCCTCCTCAACCAGGCACGATCCGGTTTGGCTTCTCGCCGTAACCGTGCTGGGCAAGTGCGTCCGATGGCTGCTTCGATCCGTCTCCTGGAATGATCGGTTCCAGATTGCTCAAGCGCATCGTCCTTCCTCGCCATCAACTGGCGGATAGCGCTCGGCCACCTTTTTCCAGCAAATAGTATACCGCAAATGTCCCTTGAGTTTCGTCGGAATGGGCGCCTTTTGCCGACGAATCTACGGGATCCGTGCCAAACGCCGTTGAAACTTAAACTTTCGGTTTCACCGTTGCCTCAGTGCGGACAAAGGTATCGGTGAATTGGACTTCACTGGTTTCGTGACGACAAGGCTATAGTATTGATCAATCCCCAAGCCTGCCTGCAGCAGTCCCTCCATGAAATCCTGATAGGCGGCCATAGAAGGAGATGCGACCCGCATCAGATAATCGACGCGCCCCCCAATTGCCCAGCAGTCCAGGATTTCCGGAATCTCTTGGATTGCAGTTTCGAAGTGTCGTTGGTCCTCAAGACGATGACGATCCAGCACGACCTCTACCATCACAAAGATCATGCCGCCAATGAGGGCAGGACTCAGTCGCGCATAGAATCCCTCAATAATCCCTGCGGCCTTGAGTGCTCGGAGCCGCTCCGAACAGGCCGATGCCGAAAGATGAACTCGTTTTGCAAGCTCACTTTTTGAAATCCGACCGTCTGCCTGAATTTCGGAGAGAATCCGGACGTCCCAACTGTCGAGTTGCACGGGATCGGGTTTCGACTTCATAACCTATGCTCTCAGCGATCGACATCGCGTTGTGTGCCGATCAATTCTATCATCAATTGAAACGAGCGAATGTAGCAGTGGAAGGCATCCGTTCCAGGCCCGAGATGTGCCAGAATGGGGTACGAAAATCAGCTGAGGGAGAGCGATCAGCTGAGAAAAGCTGCAGAAGTAGTTTGGCTATCGCCCCGACGCCTAACGGGGCAATGATGCAGCTGGAGAGGATAGCCGGCCGCGGCGGAGACCATGATAAATAGATAACCGATTTTCTTGAATCTCGCTGCCGTACTTGATAGACGCGCGACTGCATTCGACCCTCGATCGCATGGACGGCATACTCAATGCAGTATTCACTCGCACATTCAACTATTAGGGTGAATTGAAGGCCTTGCTTGGCCGGCTCGCCGAGGCGCAGGGCACCGCAAATGCCGCTCGTCTTATGGCTTGCCCGATAATTTGGCGCTCGGGTCTGGCCGAAATCGCCCAACCGGAAAGACTCAAACACCGATGTTGCGTGCGATGCTGTCGGCCGCCATACGCTTACGCCACTCAAGAGGCCCGGAATTGTGAATGGAGTTTCCCTCAACATCGACAGCCATGACGACGGGCATGTCCTGCACATCGAATTCATAGATGGCTTCCATGCCCAGGTCTTCAAAGGCGACAATCCGCGCCGCCTTAATCGACTTTGAAATCAGGTACGCAGCGCCACCCACTGCAGCAAGGTATGGCGTTCTGTGTCTTACAATCGACGCGATGGCCGCCGGTCCCCTCTCCGCTTTGCCCACCATCGCGAAAAGGCCGGTTTCGGCGAGCACCTTGTCCGTAAAATCGTCCAAGCGGCTGGAGGTTGTTGGACCGGCGGGTCCAACGACTTCATTCCTCACTGCCCGGACGGGACCGACGTAGTAGATCACGCGTCCCCGCAGATCGACTGGAAGCGGCTTGCCGGCATCGATCAGTTCGACCATTCGTTTGTGGGCAGCGTCACGGCCCGTCAGCAACTTTCCAGACAGCAGGAGCGTTTCACCGCAGCGCCACGATGCCGTCTCTTCCTTCGTCAGCGTATCTAAATTGACCCGCCGGACGCCGGCTGGGTTCAATTCGTCGGTTCCGATGTCGGGCCATTCGCGCAAATCGGGCGGCTGGAGGCTGATGGGTCCAGAGCCGTCCAAAGTGAACTTCAGGTGCCGGTTGGCTGCGCATTGCGGGATGAGCGCCACAGGCTTGGACGCTGCATGAGTAGGATAGGTCGCAACCTTGATGTCAACGACTGTCGTCAGACCACCAAGGCCTTGGGCGCCGATACCAAGCGCGTTGATCCGCTCATAAAGCTCAATCCGCAGCCCCTCCTCTGCGCCTGACGCCCCCCTTGCGATCAGTTCCGCCATATCGATGGGCTCGTTCATGGCCTCCTTGGCCAGCAGCATCGCCTTTTCAGCGCTACCACCGATGCCGACAGAGATCAGTCCAGGTGGACACCACCCGCTGCCAAGAGTCGAAACGGTATTGACCACCCAGTCGGAAACGGAGGCGCTGGGATTGAGGGTGGTAAAACGTGCCTTGTTCTCCGACCCGCCGCCTTTCGCGGCGATGGTGATCTCAATCTGGTTACCTTGCACCAGGTCGACATGGACAACTGCCGGTGTGTTGTCGCGGGTGTTGACCCGTCTAGCGAGGGGATCCGCAACGATCGATGCCCGAAGGGGATTGTCCGGATCGAGATAGGCTTGACGTACGCCCTCATTCACAAGATCAGCGAAACTGGCCGTTGACTTAATGCGGGCATCCATGCCGACCTTTGCGAAGACAACCACAAGTCCGGTGTCCTGACAAATCGGGCGCCGCCCAAAGGCCGCCATGCGGGAGTTCAGCAGAATCTGACCTATGGCATTCTTCGCCGACGGGCTCTGTTCTCGCGTGTATGCGTGAGAAAGAGACCGGATATAATCTGGAGGATGATAGTACGAGATGTACTGAAGGGCGTCGGCGACGCTCCTTGTGATGTCGCTACCGGCGATGGTCCGTGTTCTGTTTCCCACCGGATTTTATCCAAACGAACCGAGGCCATTGACCATTTTCAAAATCTGGAAGCTTCGCACCCCCTGCTCGCCGCCTTCATATCCATAGCCGCTTTGCTTGACGCCCCCATAAGGCGCATCCGCGGAAACCCCTTTCAGGTAATTCACACTAACTGCGCCCGCAGAGAGACCATTGATAAGCTTCTGTTGCGTATCGGCCGCGCCAGTAAACAAGTAGGCGGCCAGACCGTACTCGGTGGCGTTGGCTTCCTCGATCGCCTCTTCGATCGTATCGAAAGGCGCCACGGTGAGAATCGGTCCGAACGGCTCTTCATGAAGCACTCTCGCTTGCTTCGGTACGCCCGTCAGGATGGTTGGCGGCCAGTAAAACCCCGGTCGGTCAAGGGGGATGCCACCGGTCTCGATGCGGGCGCCGCCTTCTACCGCATCCTTGGTCAGGCGCTGCATGGCCTCTATTCGCCGCGCGTTTGCCATTGGCCCCATTTGCGTTGCAGGGTCATCCGGTGGTCCGATCCTGATTCTTCGGACCGCCTCCGTCATCCGGAACAGGAGTTCCTCATAGCGGGACCGGGCGACAAGAATCCTGCTGGGCGCATTACAGCTCTGGCCCGCGCACTCGAATTTGTATTCCGAAATAGCCGGTATCGCCCTTGCCAGATCCGCATCTTCGCACACAATAACCGGGGAATGTCCACCGAGCTCAAGGATGCAACGCTGCAGATTATTCGCGGCCAGCGTGGCTAGCTGTTTTCCAACAGCCGTCGACCCCGTGAACGTCAAGACTTTCACAATTGGCGAACTGAGCAGATGCCGCGATATATGCACAGGAACACCGAACACCAGGTTGACCACGCCTTCTGGTATCCCTGCTTGACGCAAAGATTCCACGATATGGACAGCCACACTTGGCGTCTCCTCGGCCCCTTTGAGGATCACCGGGCAGCCTGCCGCCAGCGCGGGGGCGAGCTTGCGGGCGATAAGAACGGCCGGATAGTTCCATGGCGTAAATGCAGCGACGACACCGAGCGGCTCGGGGGCTATCATCCTGTTCGAGCCCAACGGAATCGGGGCCGACAACTCATCGGCATGCCGGCCATTCCATTCCAGCGTTTCGACTGCGCGCGCGTATTCTCCTGTCGCTTCGGCAATCGTCTTTCCCTGTTCGGACGACAGGTCCCTGGCTGCGGCGCCAGCTTTCTCTGCCAGAATGCTGGCGGCAGAGACGAGGATCTCGCCACGCTCTTTGGCGGGTCGTGAGGACCACGCCTTGCGGCTGCGTTCTGCCGAGGCAAGAGCTTCATCCAAGTCTGAAACCGTAGCCGAGGCCACTGAGGCAAATACCTTCTCCGTCGCCGGGTTGATCACCGGCAAAGTGGCTCGGCTACCACCGGCTCGCCATTTGCCATTAATGAAGAGCTCGTAGCTCTTGGCGTCGGACATCACGGGCTCCACTTGACTGAATTCTTGCATACGAGCGCAGTTTCGATATCGAAACTGCTGAACTCGCTTGAGCCAGTTTCATCGCGATGGTCGCGGCGGGTCAAATATCGAATATTGCCGAAATCCATCTGGAATCCAGATCGGGCTGGTCCTTATGGCCGCAAAAGATCATGCCCAGCTTTACAGGTTAGTTTGTCAGGTCGCCTCAGGCGCCACCGCCGCCCAGTCCCGGATTTCAATCAATTTTCTGGCGACCTTCGGAATGAGCTTGCAGACCGCAGAAACGGCCGCAGAACGCTCATCTTTGGGATTTACAGCGAGCACCACGGACCGAGTAATCACCGGATCGACGATCTTGACAGTCCGGACCAGCCCTTGGGAGGCTTCTTTCTGAACCGCAGACGGGGCGAGAATAGAATGCGCTTTTCCCTCTACGACCATGTTGATGATCGTTGAGAGGGAGTCCACTTCAAACCTGACGTCCAGCGCGCAACCGTGTTGTGCGACGACATCAGCCACCGAACGCCTGACATTGTTGTTGCGCATGGGAACCGCCAGGGGGAATTCATGCAGGTCGACCAGCGATATCGCATCTTCAAACGGTGGCTCGCCGGACGGAACCACCAGACAAAGGTCTTCGCGCGCTAGCACCGTCATTCGCCCCACACTGTCTGCTGTGCGGTACAGAACCGCCAGATTGAAGCGTCCAGCCGCCATCCATTCCTCTAGCGGTCCCGTCATACCCTCGACCATCTTGAGGGACACCTTGGGCAGTTCGTGTCTCACCGCCTCAAGCAGCGGACCGCTCAGGACGCGAGCAGCTCCAGACGGAATCCCAATAGTCACCTCCCCGGCAGGGGAAGCGGCTGTGTTGGTCAATTCCACCTCGGTAAGTCGAATTTCTTTGAGAATTGCCCGCGCCCGCTCGAGCAGTTTGGCTCCTGACGCCGTCACGCTCACGCCGGTTCTGTCGCGTATCAGCAGCTGAGTGCCGAAGCCTTCCTCCAATTGGCGTACATGCAGACTCAGCGCACTCTGGGCGACATTCAGAAAGCCAGCGGCCTTCGTGAAACTGCCTGCTTCGACCACGCCGACGAAGTATCTTAACTGCCTGATTTCCACGGGTACTCTTCCGAGGGCGGACTGCAATTGACGTAATCTATCTTAAAATGTGATGGCACGACAGCAATAATTGTGCCGAGCTGCTGACGCTTGCTGTCGTCGTCCCAGTCTTGTTGATCAACCCGCTGAGGACTCAAACGGCCAACTCGGCGCCCGGATCCGTCGCGATGATTTCTCGGGCCCTTCGAATAACCGGTGGATCGACCATCTTTCCGTCCAATGCGAACGCGCCTCTGCCTTGCGCCGTCGCATCTTTTTCCGCCGCGAGGACACGACGGGCCCACTCGAGTTCCTGTGGGCTTGGTGAGAAAGCCTCATTGAATATGGCAACCTGATTTGGATGGATCGCCAAAGCCCCGGTAAAGCCAAGCCGCCGCGCATGGGCCGCGGCCTCACGAAGTCTATCATTGTCTGAGAACTCGCTGATACTTCCTATGAAACCAAGCGGTAGCAAGCCAGCGGCGCGAGCGGCAAACAGAACAGAAAGGTTCGGTGTCAAAAGAAGGTCGAGTTCCGGGGCACCGCCAACGGAGGCACTGAAGTCTTCAGGACCCAGCGCCATTGCAACCATCCTGGGATGGGCCGACGCAATGGCTGAGAGACTTTGTAATGCTGCCGGGGTCTCGATCAAGGCAAGGAACCGGATTCGACCCACCGCAAGATTTCTTTCTCGTTCAAGTTCCGATACCGCATTTGCGATCTCTATTACCCACGCTGCCGAATCCGTCTTCGGAAGGACAAGTGCATCAACACCCGCTACTACGGCTGCATCGAGATCGGCCGCCAAGGCACGCAAACCGCGATTCACGCGAACTAAAACATAAGCGCCCCTGCGGCCCACCTTTGCCACGGATGCAGAAAGCTGGCGCCGTGACTCACCTTTTTGATCCTGGGGAACGGAGTCCTCAAGGTCGAGTATGACGCCATCTGCCCCGCGCTCATGAGCCGCCTCCACAAAGCGCGGAACATGAGCGGGAACAAAGAGCAGAGATCTCCAGCGGGGAACAGACATCGGGCTTTCAACGGCCTGAACGGCGTCATTCATGAAGTCGCCTCTGCGGTCGATTCTAGCGTGGGCGCTGTCAGTGAGTTTGCTGGGCGGCCGTGGCACCCAGAGGGGCCAGGACTAGGCATGCACTCTGTGAATCGCGATCGCGCTTCCTTCCCGACAACAGGCACGCTCATGCTGACGCGGCTCTTGCGCGCAAACCTGCTCGAACCTCCTCGCGGACAGCCTCCGTATGCGCACCAAGGCCCGGAACTGGGCGCAGCGAGGGGCGCTCAGAGTTGAAGATCGCCGCCGGGGCGATCGTCTCTACTGTTCCTTCAGGTGTGCCAATCTCAACCCTGCGAACGTGTGGATGCTTTGAAATGTCCGCCACTTCGTTCAGTCGCCCATATGCCAAACCGGCCGCCTCAAGCTCCTGCATCGCTTCGTGGCAGGACAGCTCGGAAAACCGCAGCTCAATTATCTCATCAAGTTGAGGACGGTGGCCGAGGCGCTCCATGTTGTCGGCGAAACCAAGTGCACGCGTGAGCTCAGGCCGCTTCAGGAATTTCTCGCAGAAATTCACCCATTCCCGGTCATTCTGCACGGAAAAGATGACGTCCTTGCCATCGGCGCAGCGATAGGCGCCATAAGGCGCCAGCGAGGGGTGTTTCACGCCCGCGCGTACCGTGTGGTAGCTGCTGTAGTCGTGTTGCAGGACCGGCACGTTCATCCAATCGGCGACGGCATCGAACAGGGACACCTGAATGCTAGCCCCTTCGCCAGTGACCTCGCGATGATACAGCGCCTGAAGTATGGCGCTATGTGCCGTCATGCCTGCCGAGATGTCGCAAACCGACACACCCACACGGGCGGGTCCCTGTTGCGTCCCGGTGATCGCACACAGACCGGTTTCGGCTTGGACGATGAGATCATAGGCCTTGAGGTGAGAAAATGGCCCCCCCTCCCCAAATCCCGAAATGTCGCAGGTGATTAGCCGCGGAAAACGGCGACGCAGATCCGCAGATCCGAAGCCGAGTTTTTCGATGCTGCCTGGCTTCAGATTCTGGATAAAGACGTCAGCAGCAGCAACAAGCGTGTCCAGCACAGCACGGTCCGCCTCCAACCTCAAATCCAAGCATACTGACTCCTTACCCCGGTTGAGCCAAACGAAATAGGCGCTTTGCCCCCGCACCAACTTATCGTATTTCCGGGCAAAGTCTCCCTCAGGCCTCTCAACCTTGATCACCCGGGCGCCTGCATCGGCAAGACGAGACGATGCATACGGTGCAGCAACGGCCTGCTCCACAGCTACGACAGTGATCCCCTCAAGAGAGTTCTGCATGCAACACCGCGCTCTTCATCCAACATTTTCGTTTTGAGCCCGACGACGATTCAGCATCGCAAGCAACCGATTCTGTTCATTGCCCACGATCGAGAATGCCTCGTCGACTCCCATTCCAGGCTTCGCAAGCATCATGTCTGCCTGGGTCGCCATCGATATGTGGACGGAAGCCTGGGCAGAGAGATCTGTCTCGGTACAGCTTCCTCCAACGTACGCGCCTACCTTGTTCTCCTTACACAGGAGCACTGCACGTGCCGTGTCAGCCAATGAGCCGACATCAGGCGTCTTGATTTGAATGAGATGCGCGGCCTTCGCTTCGGCAAAGAGCCGAATATCCTCGAGCGTGTTGCACCTTTCGTCCACGACAATGCGAGCGGTGGAACCCCGGTTGTCCAAAATTGATACGATCTTGGCGTAGTTCTCAATTTGAGCTTGCGTCGAACCAAAATCCGCCGGGGACTCGACATTGAGGGTGAAACCCGGAACAGCGTCGGCGACCCTGCAGATAAAGTCGGCGATGAGTTGCGGCTCCAGGCTGATTTCCTGGCCGATCCAGCCATACACATCGAAATGCAGCACCGGATGATACCCCGGGCGGCCAATTTCGCGCGTCCGCGCCGCAACCCACTTCACGAACTCCATGAAGGCCTGGCCCTCGACGCCGAATTTCTGCCGTGAGTTGATCAGGCCGTGGGGAAGTATATCTACCGCTTTCAAGATCATTTTGTCGACGTTGATTTCGCGAGCATCGCCGCTTTGGCAGTAGATCGGAACCCTGCGAATTGGCAGCGGCAGGTTAAATTCACTGCAAACGACTTCCGCCATCGTGGTACTTTGAAGATGGGCCGAGGCGCGAAGGAGCGCCTGGCTAACGCCATACTCAATCGCGAGAGGTAACCGCTGGTGCTGGAGAGGCTCAAAAACCTTTGCACAGGCATCGAGATAACGAGATACGTCGACATTGAGAAGCCGGGGCACGACTATACGCGAGGTTAACTCCGAGATTTGAGCACTCTCAAACAAAGGATCTCGTCCTCCAGCACCAGAATATTGAACGCTCATCATGTCACCCCAAACCACGGCCCCGTCGGTGAGAGCAAGCCCGATGCTGAGCGAAGATGCCGGAACGCGGATGGACGTGAACCCAATCGCTGTCGCCTCGCCGCTATAGACGAAACCGTCCTGGGGCGCGCCGGCCCTGATGGCACCCTGATCGTCATAGAAAAAAGCGCCATTGCCAGGCGCAAGGAGGACGTCTTTGATCTGCATTTCACTTCGCTCGATTTTCGGACATCGTTGATGGCAGTTGGATTTGCTGCGCCGACTATGCACCACTTGATCTTGAGTTCGCCAACATAATGTCCCGGACGGTCCCATCGCGTTTTCAGATGGCCGGCGTCAGACACATGCACCCCGTATTCCGGCAAGCATTCGACGAACGTCGAATTATTGTATAGGTGGACATTGCAACGTCGTACTCACCTCATTTGGGTTAGCATTCGCGCATTAACCAGAATGCGTCTGAAATGCGCGTCAATCCAATCCCTTCATAGAAGCCGACAGAGTTGGGTGTAGAGATCAAAGCTATGGCCACAGCAGGCCCGAGTTGCCGGCGGGCTTCATACAGGAGGCCCTTGCCGATGCCGAGGCCTTGCGCCGACGCCGATACGGCAAGCTCGGAGACGTAGCAGATCCAGGAAAAGTCAGTAACGCATCGAAGTACTCCGACCAGCTTCCGCCCCGGCCGATGGAGCCGGGCCGTCAGCACCAAGTCGGCTTGGCGGAGCATCGCATGCAGCCGAAGCTCGCCATGGGTCGCCCCGA
This sequence comes from Mesorhizobium sp. dw_380, assembly GCF_018588885.1. Lineage (GTDB taxonomy): Bacteria > Pseudomonadota > Alphaproteobacteria > Rhizobiales > Rhizobiaceae > Mesorhizobium. The sequence goes on along the minus strand of NZ_JAFFIW010000005.1, from coordinate 30,369 downwards.
AGCCGGATTCGGCCAACACGCGGCAGAATTCGGCCGGGTCAAGGTTCGGCTCACTAACGTAAAGGATCTCAGATTGTTCGCTCATGCCAACCCCTTAACAAAAATTGATTGATCTAAGCTTACGCAATACCTTGTATTCGCAGCCGGTGCCGAGATTTTCGCCCTGACTGCGTGAAACCAGCAGTAGCTTGTGGCGGATTTTGGCACGAAGAGCTGCGCAGCAACTGCCCTATCCAGAACACAGCTTACTAGTCAGTTGAACGACTATGCTTTGTCATCTGCGTGCAAGTGCCCTGCCGAAGCGACTGCTTGCGTCTCAGTCCGCTTTAACCAGTGTCTAATCCGTGCTTCGACGGCGCCCCTTTTTAAACGGCAATCTCAGCTCGCGCGCCTACCTAGGATAGTAGGCTGCATCGCGGGGCGGCGAGGTTTATAAAAAACGGGACTGTTGGAGAGCAAAAGATGTTGCCGTTAGTTCGCCCCAGAAATGCTATATTTGAAATCAATCTTGGGGCTATTCAGGCGAACTTCCGGGCCATCACGGCCCTCGTTGGGTTAGGCGTAAGGGTCGCCGCTGTCGTCAAGAGCGACGCCTATGGACTTGGTGTTGTAGAGATTGCAAGGGCGCTTATTCATGTCGGCTGCGATCTGCTCTTCGTCGGCAATCTTGAGGAAGCGCTGCTTCTAAGATCGTCCCATGTAGACGAGGCAATCGCGGTTTTTTGCGATGATTTCGCGAAATTTGGTAGATTCTACCAATCCAATAACCTCATACCGGTTGTGAACAATTGCGCCGAATTGGAAGCCGTTATTGCAACAGGAACGAAGACATATTTTCTTAACGTGGAAACGGGATTTTCCCGCTTTGGGCTCGCCATTGCGGACGTGCGTCGCGCGTATTTTTCTGGTACGTTCGACATGTATCCCCCTTCGGTCGTACTCAGCCATCTAGCGTGCAGCGAAACCGTTGCGGACCCAACTAATGTGTTGCAACGGAACCGCTTCCGGGCGATCTACGATCTGATTAAGCCCACCTGCGGCAGTCTCGCAGCGTCCGCCGGTATCTGGCTAGGTAAATCCTATCATTTCGACATGGTACGGGTGGGCTCAGCCCTGTACGGGCTCAACGATGCTGGCATTCGACCAAATCCGCTGCAAGCGGTTGCAAGGCTCCGAGCGAAAATACTCGACGTGCGCAATGTCGCTAGGCGGGAGGCTGTTGGCTACGGTGCGACATTTCGTACGGGTCGAGCTACCCGCGTAGCGACCGTCGGGATCGGCTACACACATGGCCTTCCATGGGCCTGCGCGAACAAGATATCAGCTCGGTTCGCAGGTTATTCGGCCCCTCTAATCGGAACAATATGCATGGAGAACATGACAATTGATATAACAGATGTTCCAGAAGCGCTTTGTGGGCCAGGTAACTTTGTGGAATTACTGGGAAATGATTTTACCTTAGATGACCTTGCAGAAGCTGTGGGCCTCAGCCCACACGAAGTCTTAACCCGCCTAGGTGCTGGTTGCACAAGACGGTATCTGAATTCTTCCTTGTTACCTACGACCCCTAGGAATAAGGCGTTAGACTTTGATGGCAGCAGCGAGATGAATGATGGCAAGGCACGCCTTTGATTTCGTTATGGCGCTCCCATGGAGAACTTGGTCCATAGGGCATCCTTTGATTCGAAAGATAAGGATGCCCCATCAAAGCCCCGGATCAAACATGTAGCTAGGTCAGGACTCATTGATCCAGAAGATGAAGGCTGCAGCGAAGGCGATAGCCGACAGGAAGGTGTGAGCACATCGGTCGTATCTGGTGTGGATGCGTCGCCAGTCTTTGAGGCGTGCGAACATGTTCTCGATCCTGTGACGTTGCCGGTATCGGACAGGATCATAGCTGTGCTGAACACGATGCTTGGCATGGGGTGGGATGCATGGCCTGATACCGCGCTCGACGAGCGCCTGGCGGAAGGCCGCTGAACTGTAGGCCCGATCGGCCAGCAGGGCGTTGGCGGCGGGCAAATCCTCGATCACGGCCGCAGCAGTCTTGTGATCATTGGTCTGCCCTTCGCTCAGATGCAGCAGCCGCGGACGTCCCTTGGTGGTCAGTCCGCCTCGGCTGCGTCCGATACATCGGGATAGAGTTTTTTAAGGAGGCTGGCGGCAGTGCGGTGCGCTTTGAGATGGGTGGCATCGATCATCAGATTGTCCGTTTCGCCGCCCTGCGCGGCCAGTTCCGCTAGGATGCGGTTGAACACACCCAGCCGACTCCAGCGGATGAAGCGGTTGTAGATGGTCTTGTACGGACCGTAGTCGGAAGGGACATCTCGCCAGCGAAGGCCATTTCGGATCACGAACAGGATGCCGCTCAGCACCCGGCGGTCATCCACACGCGGAACACCATGCGACAAAGGAAAATAGGACTCGATCCGGCGCATCTGCTCCGGCGTCAACATCAGCAAATCACTCAAGGCAGCACCTCCTGCCACCCTGAATCACCAAACAGATATCAACTCAATAGATTATGGGTCCTGACCCTAGCTTTGATTCCGATTGTAACATAGAAATGCCTAATTGCCCGAGCATCGGACCTGGTCTAGAATCCAAGCCATACGAAGTGCTGCTTCTTCGGCTACACTAGGCCCATGTGAAGCGCCGCCGTGGCCACCGACCATACGCATGTGGAAAACAAGACCTGGGTCTCGACCGGCCGTAAAGGAACGTCGCTGGGCAACGTACCGAGCAGGCTGGTAGTAGAGCACCTGGCTGTCGTCGAGCGCGGCGTCGACGTAAGTTGGCGGGCGCGGGCGATCGGCACTGAGGTTGTAGTAAGGATCGTAGCTGCGCAGGTGCCGATATTCGTCGGCTATGTGGGGATCGCCGTACTCCGCTATTTCCGGCAGCGCGTACGGCATCGTGAAGTCCAGCTCGGTATCTATGATGTCGGCGAGCGGAACCTCGGCGAGTACGGCGCGGAACAAGTCGGGCCGCAAGTCGGCCGTGGCAAGCACGGTACCCCCGCCAGCGCTCGCTCCCTCAATGACGATGCCGTCGCCGGTGGCGACCCCCTGCCTAACAAGCGCCTCGACAGCGACGATCAGATCTGTGTGGGTGATACGTTTTCGATCGCGGGTAGCCGCCTCGTGCCACGGACGTCCAAGCTCCCCGCCTCCCCGTACGTGCACGATGCCGAAAGCAACTCCGCGATCGAGCAGGCTCAAACGTTTGGTCATGGATGAGGGCCAAGTGAAAAACGAGGGCCATCTCGGTTTTCCATAACAGCCGTAGACATTCAATAACACCGGCCCTGGGGTGGTTCGATCGCGCCGCGCGACGAGCGAAATTGGTATATCCACCCCGTCTTCCGCCTGCGCCATGACGACCGTCGCCACGTATTGAGCCGGGTCATATCCGGGAACGCGGGCCTGGTACAGGACTGCCGATCGGTCGTCGGCGAGATCATGCTCTACAAACGTGTCGGGCGTCACGAATGAGCTAACCGAGTAGACCAACTTCGAGCTTCGGAACGGATGCCGTGCGACCGAATAGCTACCCCCTGCAGACAAGCCGACCTTAAGAGTGCAGCTCGGCTCGTCGGGAACGATCGTGGCGGCGACCCCCCCGCTTCGGTTATGCGAGACGAGGCGAGGACGAAGGCCCTCTCGTTCCAGGACAACCAGGTGCTGGTCGAGCACGTGGACCTCCTCAAGCGTCACGCCCGCTCGATGCGGGATGACCTCCTCCCAGCACGATGGTGACGGGTCACCTATCGGCGCACACACGAGCCGCCAGTAGGGTCCAGCGTCGTTTACCCGAAACAAGAACCTGTCGCCCCAGTGCTCGGCAAAGACATGGTGGCCAAGATCACGCGCCACAATCCGGCGCCACCCAACGCCCGGCTGGTCGGCAGGAAGGCACCACACCTCCACCGCCCCGGCGTTGTCCATAACGTCCAAAAGCAGCCAGGCGCCGCTATCAGAGCGCCAAATCCGCAAGTTCAGTCGCTCGTCCGCCTCCTCGAACACTACCTCAGAGTGCGAATCGTTGACGTCCAGGCGTATAAGCTCATGGCGTTGCCGCCGCCGGTCCGCCCGCTCCCGCGTGAAAAAGAGCGTGTTGCCGTCCGCGGTCCAAGTAACCATCCCAGCCCGCCTCGAGCCCGTCCAGACGTCATGGCCGGTCTCTATGTCCCGCACCCTAAGCTCGAAGTTCTCGTCCCCGATGACATCGAAGCTGAACGCCACGTAACGCCCGTCGTCACTCGGCTCGAAGACACCGAGCGAATAGAAGATCTCGGCCCCCGGGATCGCGTTCGGGTCGAGAACAAGCTCGGCCGAGCCTCCGGTCACCGGCCGGCGCCACCACGCAGGATGAGACAGGCCCCGCCCGTGTCTTTCGAAGTACTCGAAAGGCCCAACCTGGAAGGTTGGTGGGGCGCCCTCGCAGGTGTGACGCCCTTCGATCTCGGCGATAAGTTCCGCCTTGAGCCCTTCCAGGTGGGCTGTCGCTTGCTCCGCGTAGCTGTTCTCGGCTTCAAGATACGCGCGGACGTCGGGATTCTCCCAGTCCCTGAGCCAGCCATACGAGTCTATCGTGACGTCGCCATGAAGGACCCGGATCCGTGCCTCGGAACGAGGAAGCGGTGGCTGCAGGTGCTTGTCTACCATCACAAGGCCCTCAGGAAAAAAGAGCAAGGAATTGGCGCGGCAGTCCGCGAGCAGACAGTTTGTGCATCAATGTTGCTCCTAGGCGATATAGTGTAAACCGTTTAACGAGCCACGGTGCGTTATTACCAACATCCGTTAATTCCGTTCTGGCAGAATAGCGCTTCGAGTGCCCTATTATTACTTACTGTCAGACGGAACCATGGTCGGCACTTTTCAGGTTGGGTGTCGACAATTCTGCTTTCGCACCTGACGTCGGCAGCCAGCATGCGGACATATGCTGCGGCCCGACTTCGATGGCCGGCGGCTCCTCCTCCTTGCACCGGTCGAAAGCAAGCGGGCAGCGAGGATGGAAACGACAGCCCTTCGGCACGCGTGCGGCGCTTGGAACCTCTCCTTGCAACGCCGGCAGCTCGAAGCGACTTGCGTCGCTGCGAATCTGCGGCGTGGCGTTGCGCAACGCGACCGTATAGGGATGCCGGGGGTTGAATGTGATGTCATCGGCGCTGCCGATCTCGACCAATCTCCCAAGATATAAGACTGCAATCCGGTCGGCGATCAGCCAGGCGAGCGGCAGGTCGTGGGTGATGAACAGTAGCGCCATGTTGTGCTTGGCGCGCAGGTCAACCAGGACCTGAAGAATTTGTGCGCGTATCGATACATCGAGCATCGACACGGGCTCGTCGGCAACGATGAGCTCCGGCTTCACGGCAAGCGCTCCGGCAATCACGACGCGCTGGCGCTGGCCGCCGGAGAGTTCGTGTGGGAAGCGGGCGAAGAAATCACCGGGAGGATTGAGCCCGGCCGCCGAAAGCGCTTCGCTGACCCTTTCTGTGAGTTGAGCATGGTTCTTGACCAGCCGCAGGGAGCGCAACGGCTCTGCCACACTGTCGAACACGGTGTGTCGCGGGTTGAGCGCCTGATAAGCATCCTGAAAGATCATTTGCACGCGTCGCCGGTAGGGACGCAGAGCCGAGAAGCCCTTTGCAGACGTCATATCGCGGCCCTCAAACAGCAACCTGCCTCCTGTGGGCTGGGCTAGCTTGGTGATGACGCGGCCCACTGTCGTCTTGCCGCTTCCGGATTCTCCAACCAGGGCGACGATTTCACCTCGTCCAATGTTGAGGTCGACTCCATCCGCCGCACGCACCGCCCCGGCAGATCGCCCCAGGACCCGGTCGAACAGTCCGCCCTGGATAGGAAAATGGACCTTCAGGCTCTCGAGACTCAGGATGTCGGAGGTGTCAGGCATGAACTGCAACCCTGCCTTCTTGCGAGGAACGGTGAAGGTGACAGGCGACGCGTCCCCACCCGAACTTTTCGAGGCTGGGAACTTCGGTCGTGCAGACCCCCGTTGCTGACGGGCAACGTGGATGGAAGGCGCAGCCTGACGGTCGATTCATTAAGTTGGGAGGATCACCGGGGATAGGGCGAATTATCCGTATGCCGCTCGCCGGGTTGGGGATCGATTCGATCAGCAGGCGAGTGTAGGGATGTTTGGGCTTAGCGAAGATCTCCGCGACGGTTCCATCCTCGACTATCCGGCCGGCGTACATGATCATCACGCGATCACACGACTCAGCGACGACAGACAGGTCGTGGGTGATTAAAATGAGCGCTAGGTTAAGCTGCGATCGCAACTTCCCCAACAGCTTGAGGATCTGAGCCTGTGTGATGACGTCGAGCGCCGTGGTCGGCTCGTCACCGATGATGATCGAGGGGCGACATGCGAGCGCCATGGCAATCATCACTCTTTGACGCATACCGCCCGACAACTCGTGGGGATAGGCAGTGCCGCGATCCGTCGGAATGCCGACGAGTTCTAGAACCTCCCGTGCCCGCGCGGTCGCCTCGGCACGCGACATGCCGAGCTTCAGGATGCATGGCTCGGCGATTTGCTTGATAATGCGGTGAACGGGATTGAGCGCATTCATCGCGCCCTGGAAAACGACGGACGTCTCGGTCCAGCGATGTGGCCGCATCGCCGCATCATTGTCGATCGACAGCAGGTTACCACGATAGCGCACTTGGCCGCCGCTGACCCGTGCATTGGGCGATAGTAGACCAGCGATCGCCATGGCGGTGGTAGTCTTGCCACTGCCCGATTCACCGACGAGGCCAACGGCCTCTCCAGCCTGGAGCGCGAAGCTCACGCGGTCGATCGCTCGCAATGAAACGCCCTTGAGCCGATACTCAACAGAAAGCCCGTCGACTTCCAAAAGCGATGCCTTGTCTTGGGAGAGGTTTGTCATGGGATCACCCTCTGCCGTGGATTGAACGTGTCGTCGAGGGCATTGCCGACCAGGACGAAGCTAAGGGAAACCGCGAGGGCGCACAGCCCGGGGGCGCCGAGGTACCACCAAGCTCCGGTACTGGCCGCACCGGCGCGCTGAGCGAGCGAAAGCAAAGTGCCCCATGAAGGCTGCAATGGGTCGCCAAGCCCGAGGAACGAGAGCGACGTCTCGACATAGATTGCGCCAGCGACGACCAGCGCACCATTCGCTGCGATTTGCGGAACGAGATTGGGGAGGATATGCCGCACCATGATGCTCAAATTGCTGCTGCCCACAACTCGTGCGCGATCAATGAATGTTCGCTCCTTAAGCGATAGTGTCTGACTGCGAACGATACGGGCGACAAACGCCCAGCTTGTTATGCCGATGACGACAAGGATCACGAAGAGGGAAGGACGGAAGCCGAGGATTTCTCTGCCCCGCCCCATTACTTCGAGCACCACGGGTGTGATGACCAGCGCAAGGACGAAGGACGGCATGACGAAAAAGAAATCCGTCAGCCGCATCAGCCAGACGTCAACTCTGCCACCGTAGTAGCCAGCAATGATACCAACCGTAGTGCCGACGACGAGGCTGATGACGGTCGCCAGCAGCGCGATCGTGAGCGATATCCGGGCACCATGGACGACCAGATTGAGCACGTCACGCCCCACCTCATCGGTCCCCAGCAGATGCTGGCTTGATGGTGGAACGAGGAAATCACCAGTTGCGGTGGCTACGGTCTCAAGTGGACCTACGAGGATATTGGGCACAGCAGAGAGGACAAGGAAAAACACCAGACACAACAGGCCGAGCTGAGCCCCGGCGTGACCAAGAAGATTGGATAGAAAGCTCTTGATCGCTCTCGCCCGGCTACGCGAGGAATATCGCACGATACTTTCACTCATTGCCGGATTCGCGGATCAAGAATGCCGTAGGCAAGATCGGCTAGGAGGTTCGCGACAACGATCGATACACCAAGCAACAGGAATATCCCTTGAAGAACTGGGTAGTCCCGCGCGTTGAGCGCTTCGACCGTGAGACCACCAATTCCCGGCCAGGCGAAGACGGCTTCGACGGTGATCGCACCAGCGACCACGTAGCCAAGATTGAGAGTAATCAAGGTCACGAGCGGCAGCATTGCGTTACGAAATGCATGGCGCATCAGCATCTGACCGTTGGTAAGTCCCTTGGCGCGTGCGGTCACCATGTAGTCCTCAGTAACGACGTCACTCATCGCTGCACGCGCGACCACAACGTATTGCCCGATCAGCCCAAGGGCTACCGCGGCGACCGGAAGTGCGAGATGTCGCAAGTAGTCTAGGATCTTATCAGTTGAACCTATGCTAGCGCCGGGTGAATAGATGCCATAACCCGGAAACCACCCCAATGCCGTGCTAAAAATGACTACTAGTACCATAGCAAGCCAGAAAGACGGCGTAGAATAGAGCGCTAGAGATGCTCCCATGGCGATACGGTCGACAGCTCCTCCTCTGCGCCAACCCGCATAGAGCCCAAGCATGACACCGCATAGCATGGCGATTAATTGGGCCAAGCCAACCAGGGCGATGGTGGCCGGCAAGCGCTCCCAAATAAGGTCAGAGACAAGTCTACCCCTGAACTTGAAGCTGTAGCCGAGATCGCCATGTAGAGTTGCCGACAGGTAGTCAAGTATCTGGTCCGGGAAAAGCGGCCGGTCGAGTCCCCAGTTCTGGCGCTGCGCCTCGATCCGTTCAGCGGACACGCTCATCCGAGCACCGCCAAGCAGAAGCGCTGCAGGGTCACCGGGAATGACCCTGAACAGGACGAAGTTCAGTGTGGCCACCATCGAAAGAGTTATGGCCGCCCTGATCAGGACATTCCCAATGCGGCTTGTTCGCCCTTCCTGTGCGTTGCCAGCCACGTTAGATCGGCCTCAACCGATCGAACGGGAAATAGCTCCAATCCGATATCGCGTCCTCCGGTCCCCAGCCCTGGAAGCAGTCCTTACGATAGGCACCGAGCGTTAAGGGGTGACTCAGAATGATATACGGCGCCTCAGCATAGATGAGGCGCGCTGCCTGATCGACCAGCTCCTGGCTCCTCTTCAGGTCGACGGTACGGTCGACCTCAGTCAGGAGCGCGTCGAACTTCTCATTTGTCCAGTACGATCTGTTAGTGAGGCCGATGGACTTGCTACTGCCCAAGACGAGCAGGTCGTGAGGCGAGGAAGACAGCCAGTTGCTGGCGATTAGCAGATCCCAGCTTCCGCCGCCGTCCGTCGGCGCTGTCGTGCGGGCTGTGAGCGCACCGGAATCGAGCTGGGTCACCGACACGGGAATGCCAATTTGTCCCAGCCAGCCCGCAACAAGCTGCACGGCTGCAATCGGAATCTCGCTCACACCCGAAGCCTTTCCTGTGATTAGCTCAAGCTGTAAGCTCTTTCCCTCCTTGTCCTCCCGGACACCATCGCCGTTCGTGTCCCGATATCCGGCCGCGTCTAGCCGACGACCCGCCTCGGCTAGATCGAAGCGGCGCCTGATGTCGCTTAGGTCTGAGTAATAGTCGGCGGCTACCGGCATCACAATTCCGACACCAGGGTCTGCGTGCCCGCGGTAGGCGCGATCCACGATCGCTTTCTGATCGATCGCATAGCCGATCGCGTCGCGAAACGCTGGATCCTGCAGGGCCTTGGTGCTGCCCGCCCCCTTCCCGGAGGCCGTATTAAATGCCAGATAGTCCCGCTGCTCCACGCGAGATTCATAGACCCCGATATCGCTCTCCTTCGAGAAGGCAGCCCACTGTGCGGTTGTCACGCCCCCACAATCGAAGCTCCCACTCTTCAGACCCTGGGCAATTGGATCCTGCGTGGTGAAGAAGTGGATAATCATCCCGGCCGTCTTCGGCTGCTCAGTGCGAAAATACGCGTTTGGCGTAAGGCGCACAAATTGGCCTTGCTGAAACTCCGCAACGATCATAGGCCCAGTTCCCACCAGCGGCGGGTCGTTGCGAAAAGTGCTGCGCGCATCCGCGTAGCCGATGTCCTTCCAAACGTGCTCAGGGACCATTAGAACGAAGTTGTCAATTGGCCAGCGCGTAGGAGCCTTGGTCACGATCCGCAGAGTTTCGTCATCAATGGCCGTAACGGATGCGACTTGTTCCATGCCGTCTGTGCTGTTTTGGCCAATATTCAGCTCGTCTGGCTTGCCCACGGAGCCAAGCAGATAATTATAGGTGAACGCGGCGTCTCTGGCGGTGGCGGGTTGGCCGTCCGACCACTTCATGCCGGGCCATACCTTGATTGTCCAAGTGAGCCCGTCATCAGCAACGGCCCACGCCTTCGCAAACCCCCTCCGGTCAGGGTGTCGCTGGGCGTCAACGCCGACCAGCGAATCGTAGGACAAGACAAGCGGCCAGAACGAACTCCAGGTGGCGAATGGATTCATGGAATCGGGAGCACCCATCGAGCCGACACGCACAATATGGTCGCTACAAGACGAAGCGAACGCCCTTGAGTTAATGACCCACGGGGCAACCGATCCCACCAGCATTGCTTTGACGACCGCACGGCGATTCATAGACCAATCATTCATTCTGGTCCTCCTTTAAGCCTCGCCACGCCGCATTCCCGCACCTCGTCGCGCCCATTTGGAACTGATGGCCAGCGCGTGCACAAGGTAATTGGTGTGGCGGTTCCCCTTTATAGTCTTAAGTTAGATTTCTTCGACAGCTGCTGAATTGGCAAATAGAGACTCGATATAATCGCCATCTAATAAGTAGATGGCTAACGACTCTCCCCGCCCAGATGGACGCTTTCTGTCGACGGTGCAGCTCTGAAAATCGCACCTGTTGATTCCCCGGTAATCGACCAGCGCTGCCGCCAAAGACATTCTGCTTCCAGCCCCGCAGGTCCGCACGAAGTGATCCGTGCGGATGCAGGAGGTGCTCGAGGCCGAGATGGACGAGGGCGGCCTCAACGAGGAAATCCGCCGGCGCACCTGTGTCGTGCTCATCTTTCCAAAACATAGAGATGCCGCCCCCGTCAGGACATTGGCTGTCGAAACCAACGAAAACGGATGGCGCCAACCGCTAGATCAACATGGACGATCTGCGTGAGCACAAGAAACATGCTCTGCGCCAAGCCGCGCGACCAGCACCATGGCTGTCCCATTTTACTGATGGGGTGGATGCCAGCCTTCTCCGACGGCATCGCAATGTGCCAACTTGGTGGTGTTAGCGCCACGCAAAGGAGAGGCAGGCATCGATGGAAAAGTTACTATCATTGGGGTCGATCTGGGAAAGAACGGCATTCAGCTGCAGGGGGCGGCAGCTGATGGATCGGTTGTATTCCGCAAGAAGCTGTCGCGCCTGCAGTTTTGCAAGTTCATGGCGAGTCAACCGGCATGTGTCGTGGCAATGGAAGCGTGCGGCAGCTCCCACTACAGACCTGTCAGATGGCTCGGCTTGGCCATGAGCCAAGACTGATTGTCCCGGCCTATGTCCCAAACCGTCCGTCAAGCGGCAGAAGAACGACGTCGCCGAAGCGGAGGCGATCGTCGAAGCAGCGCAACGACCGACAACGCGCTTTGTCGAACCGAAGACCAAGGAGTAGCAGTCCCGGGCTATCGTGTTTCGCACCAGAGAGCAGTTCGTGAATCAGAGAACCGAATGGGTGAATGCGTTGCGCGCGCACCTCTAGGAGTTCGGTTATGTTGTTCCGCAAGGCATCGGCCACCTGCCACGTCTGGCAGAGATCGTCGAGGACGAGAGTGCAGACCTGCCGGATCTGGTCCGCGACATCTGCAGCGCTCTTGACCAAATCAAACAGTTGAGCAGCCGTTTCGCGGCATTGAAGAAGACGATCGACATGCTGTCCAAGCAAGCTGCAACATCTCGGCGCTTGCAAACCATGCCCGGTGTCGGCCCTATTGCTGCCCTTGGCATTTTCGCCACCGATGGAACCCTTCAAGTGCGGTCGCGATTTCGCCGCCTGGCTCGGGCTGGGTCCCTCGGCAGAAGTCAAGCGGCGGCATAGGCACAAGTGTCCCGCGCGGGCGCGCCGCGAGACACATAGCGCTTGCCCCTTTATTCGCACCGTCTCTTGGTGGCACGCGGATTGCATAGGACTCCGTGAAGGCGAGCGCGGATAAAGCGGGCTGTTCCCTCGAGAAAACAAATCCGAGCGAATGAAGTGCAGAACCGAACCATCAAGGAGTACGTCATGCGAGTAGCCGTCGTCCGGAATCGTGATTTTACAGGCGTGATCAACCGATTCGGTCAGCCTTATCCACAGCCCCCGCAGCCTTGGCCGCCCGGCGAGACAGTCGAAAGGGCGGTGGCGGCACTGCAAGATGGCGGCCATGAAACGCTTTTGTGTGAAGGCGACAAAGGACTGCTCAATACGCTCGAGCGCTTCATGCCACCCGATCCGCAAGCCCGCCCTTCAGGATTTGTTTTCAACCTGGCGGAGGGGATTCAAGGAGATTACCGTTTCACGCACGTTCCGGGCATGCTTGAGATGGCCGGCGTTCCATACACCGGATCGAGCCCACTCGGGCATGGACTGACGGACGACAAAGTTATCAGCAAGACGCTCATGCGCAGTTGCGGCGTGCCGACGCCGAACTTTCGCATCATGCGCTGCGGCACCGACAGCACCGGCGATTTGCGATTCCCACTTGTGGTGAAGCCGCGCCGTGAAGACAACAGCTTCGGTTTGCAACTCGTGCATGAGCCCTCTCAGCTGGCGCAAGCCGTCGAAATGATCATTGGGCAATATGGGCAGGATGCGCTAGTGGAAGAATACATCGATGGGCGGGAAATCCATGTCGCGCTGCTGGGAAACGGAAAACCCGAGGTGTTGCCCTTCGCAGAGATCGACTTCGGCGAACGCGAAATTGGCCTTTTGACTTGGGAAGCGAAGTACCTGCCTGCCGAGCAGGCGTCGACGATTTGCCCGGCGCGAGTCGGGAGCAGTCTTGCGACTTTGCTGCGGGATATTTCGATTGCAACCTTCCGTGCCTGCGAGTGCCGGGACTATGCACGCCTCGACGTCCGGATCGACCGCTCCGGCCAACCCTTTGTGCTGGAGATCAACACGATGCCTGGGCTCAGTATGCAATCCGAATATGTCCTAGCCGCAATCGCCGCTGGGCACAGCTATTCGAGCTTGATCAATCGCATCCTTGATGTGGCCCACAAGCGGTATTTCGGGATCGGCATCCCGTAGCCGGTCACGCGTCGAGTCGGCGCCCACTCGGTGCCCCATCAGCGTGGCAGCCGAGACGTCGCCAACCGATTTCGGTGCTGCGCCGAGTGCGAGGCGGCGGTGATGACGGCGGTCGACATGAGATGTTGGTCGCAATGCTCGACTGCAGAAACTGACCGCGATCTGGAGTGCGCTCTAGGGTTACACCGATCGGGCTACGGTTTTGCTCGTCTGCCGGATGTGTTAATCCTCGATCGTTGCGGGCCGGGAGCCGCTGGACGCGGCCTGGCGGCGGCTTTCTGCGCTCGATTGCGGCGCAACGGCGACCGTCGGGGGGCATCGATCGCGCGGGCGATGGCGTAGCCGACGATCATGCGCGACCAGACGTCGAGAATGACGGCGACGTAGACGAAGCGGGCCGGTAGCGCGGCATAGGTGATATCGCCGACCTAGAGTTGGTTGGCAGGTCGGGACAATGTCCTTTTGCCAGATTGGAGTAGATCGGACTGCTATGAATGCTGTCGGTCGCGGCGACGAACCGGCGTCTGACCTTCGGTTGCAGGCCGTGATCGCCCTAGAAATTCCAGCTCCTGAGCCTGCTTGCCGATCAGCTGCGGCGATTCGCGCCTCATTTCCGTGATCAGAGCGGCCGAAGCCGTATGTTCATCGAACCACTCCACCTGCCTCTGCCAATCCAGACAAGGATCAGGGTGCGGGTGATGTCATGCCGTTCCCCCAAATGTGCAGCGTCTCGCCCGACAGATTTTCCTGCACGGCCAACGCTTAAAGGTGACGCTATAACTACGATGTCTTGCCATCGCTCATGGTCGACGTCGACTGACAGGCGTCGCTTGAGGGAGCTGGCGACCCGGCCGCTGGTGCCCATCGCGACGCCGTGAAGACTTTCACTCGCCTATCCAGATAAGCGCCTTCATCCCGGTCCTTCACTATTTCTGCGAGGGTCCGCTGATTGGTTTCGAATGATTCGGTCCACGCCGCGCTGGTGAATAACATTCGGCTCAGCATCACCGTGTCGAAAACAGGCAGCCCAGTCAACCGGCGTATGATCGGGGACACCAGAGGGAATGCGGTACATTCACACAGAAAAGCCGCGATGTGCGGATATCTCCTTCTCAGTCGCGTGACGCACGCCGTGACATCGTCCTCGATTTCAGACACTAGCGTGCGCCGCGGCGGGCGCTGCATTTCGTTATCCAGGAGCTTTCCACCTTCGATACCGCCGACCACTATCCGCGCACGCTCGGCCGGGTCGTCGATCCCGAATAGGCCTTCGCTGCAATGCGTGGAATCGGCAGTCAGTACCGCGAGCTTGGCGCCGGGTGGAAGCTGACGTAGCAGGGTCGGTATAAGCAGGAGACTTGACAGCGCCACGGGTACGTTCACCGACGCGGCCACCGCTGCCTGATGTCGGATGGCGAACCCACAGTTGGCGATCACGGCAACGGCGCCCCGTTCGACCAAGCGTTGCGCTGACGTGACGTAGGCCGGTTCAAGCGACGGATCGCCTCGGATGACGCGATCCGCCCAAGCACCCTCCACTGTCTCGATGATGATCGGAAAGTCGTAAGTATCTGGATTGAGCAGGGAACCGGGATACGTTTGCGGAGGTTTCTCGCCCGGCGCGAGCCCGCGCTCAAGCTCGAGAAAGCCTAAGGAGGCAGGAGGTCTATGTGATGTCACGCGGGGAACCTCGAGCAGTATTCTATATCATCATCATCGGAGGCAGCGCCGCCCTTGCGGGTGGTCACGTGCCCATGTGATCGCACTTGTGCCGGCCGGTCAAATATCGAATGCAGGCGGCACCATCGTGAGGCCAGATGGCTTTCCCGGCGACGTCGCGGCTGTCTCCCCGCAGCAAACCAGCCGCATATCTGCATAGCGACCGTTTCCCGGCATCTGCGGAGCGTCATGCGCGTTGGCGGCATCCGGCCGAAATAACGTCTGTATGTCCGGACGTGAGCTCTTACGGAATCGATTCTGTAATTCTGTGATTCAATCCGGACATGCAGATCGGCTACGCGCACGTTTCGACGGCCAGAACTTGGACCTGCAATGCTCTGATGCTCTGATGCGCGCCGGCTGCGAGTAGATCTTCGAGGAGACGCAATCCGGCCGGACCGGCAACAAGCGTCCCGCGCTCGAGGTCGACAGCTTGGGATCATCCAGACCGCTCATGACCTGCAGCAACGCGGTCCCTACCCGGCTTAGTGCAGGAGATAACTCTCTGCCCGGGATCCTGGAGGGACAGGCATAGATACTTCAACTCGGTGTAGTCCTCGAGGCCGTACTCGAACCTTCGCGGCCGATGCCGGACTGCTTGATGCCACCGAACGGCGCAACCTCGGTGGAGATGAGCCCCGTGTTGATGACGACCATGCCCTATTCCAGCGCCTCGGAGACACGGAAGATCCGGGATGCATCGCGGGTGTAGATGTAGGACGCGAGACCGAACTCGGTAGCGTTTGCGCGCTTGATGACCTCTTCTTCCGTATCAAATCGGAAGAGAGGCGCGACCGGCCCAAATGTCTCTTCGCGCGCGACCTTCATCTCCTGCGTTACATCGGTCAGGATCGTCGGCGTGAAGAACAGCCCACCTCTTTCGTGCGGTTCGCCGCCGGCGACGACTTGAGCACCCATTGCACATGCGTCGGCAATGTGCTCCTTCACTTGGCGGCGGCCTTCTCCTCGATGAGCGGTCCGATCGCCACGCCTTTCTCGAAGCCGTCGCCGACCTTGAGGCTCCTGACGCGCTTCGTCAACGCCGCCGCGGCGGCATCATTGATCCCGGACTGCACGTAGAGGCGGTTGGCGCACACACAGGTCTGCCCGGCATTGCGGAGTTTCGACAGGATCGCGCCTTCGACGGCAGCATCCAGGTCCGCGTCGTTGAAGACGATGAAAGGGGCGTTGCCGCCGAGTTCGAGGCCAAGGTTCTTGATCCGGCCGGAAGCCTGCCGCATCAGCGTGCGGCCAACCTGCATAGAGCCTGTGAACGTGATCTTGCGAACCTTGGTGTTCTCGCAGAACGCCTTGCCCACCATGACCGCGTCCTTCGAAGTGATCACCGAGAACAGTCCGCCCGGCAGTCCCGCGCGCTCGGCGAGCAGCGCCAGTGCCAGCGCCGAGAGCGGTGTCTGGGCGGCGGGCTTGGAGACGATGGCGCAGCCGCAGCAAGCGCTGGCGCCACCTTCCTCGCTAGCATCTCATCCGGGGAGTTCCACGGGGTGATCGCACCGACCACGCCGACCGGCTGGCGTATTACCATAATGCGCTTGTCGTCCTGATGTCCGGGAATGACGTCGCCGTAGGACGCTTGCTTCCTCGGCGAACCACTCGACGTAGGACGCGCCGTACAGGATCTCGCTGCGCGCTTCGGCGAACGGTTTGCCCATCTCGGCGGTGAGGACGGCCGCGAGATCGTTGGCATTCGCGACCATGAGGTCATGGAGGGCGCGCAGGACCCCAGCTCTCTCCTTGCCTGTGCGTCGGGTCCATTCCCGTTACGCGCGGTGCGCGGGGTCGATGGCCTGCTCCACCGTATCCCTTCCGACATCGGGGACCGACGAAACGACCGCGCCGGTCGAGGGGATTGGTCATGTCAAAGCGACGTCCGCCCGAAATCCATTCGCCGGCGACATAGGCGCGTTCGATCAGAAGAGAAGGAACGGCCAGTCCCTCCGGCATCATGGTAAGTACACCCATACCCAGAGCTCCACTTTCAAGTCTTGTAAGTATTCAGCCGCCAGGCGGATCAGATCATGAATGAGCCGCCGTTAACGTCGAGCGTGACACCCGTGAGGAAGGCAGCGTCTTCAGATGCCAGGTAGGCGACCGCAGCGGCGATGTCGTCACCGGTGCCCAGTCGGCCGACAGGAATGCTGGCGACGTAGGCCTGGTTAAGTTCGGCACCAGCCGCGGCAGCCATCGGAGTTTCGATGCGACCCGGCGCAATGGAATTCACCGTGATGTTCGCTGAGCCGACTTCAACCGCAAGGGTGCGGGCAAGGGCCATCATGCCGGCCTTTGACGCGGCATAGTGTGCTCCTGCAATCTCGGTTTTCGTTCGGCCGGCCACCGATGCGATGTTGATGATCCGGCCCCATTTCGCCGCCCGCATGTGGGGAAGACAAGCCCGGCAGCAGAGGAAGGCGCCTGTCAGATTTACTTCGAGAACCTGACGCCACTCCACGGCGAGCATCTCCTCAACCGTTGCCTTCCGTCCGCCGTGTTTCGGAGAGATTCCCGCGTTGTTGACCAGGATGTCGACCCGCCCGAATCGAGCCGATGTAGCCTGGACCATTCGCGTGACATCAGCGTCTGTGGACACATCAACGCGCACCGCCAAGGCCCGCCCAGTACAGTCCGAAGACAGGGTCGAAATGCTGGCGTTCAGGTCACTCTCGGAGAGGTCCGCCAGCACAACATTGGCGCCGGCGTTGAGAAACCGGGTGGCGATCGAAAGTCCGATGCCCCGCGCGGCGCCTGTCACCAGAGCCACCTTGCCGGCGAATGCGGTCGCGTGCGAAACCTGGTCCACGACCTACTTCTCCTACACTGTGGCGACGGGTGTCAGCGGCAAGCCGAACGAGCCGGGCAGGCGCAGAGGCGGAGCGGTAAGGAAAAACCGGCTAAGGTTATGATCTCTTAGCCACGCAGCCAAGTCCGATAGATACCAGAGCTCGTCAAGGCCAAGCTTGAATAGACAATGCTGGTGCAGCGGCAGGCCGGCGCAGTGGTCGCAGCCGTCCGGTACGCGATTCGGATACGCCTCCACCGCGAAGTTGTCGGCAACCAGCGCGGCGATACCGCAGTCGTCGATCCACCGGAGCAGCCTGTCGTCCCGCCCCTCTAGTACGGCGCAGGCATTGTGCAGAACACGCGGATCCGGGCTGCCGTCCATGTCGACAACAAGTTTGGCGAATCCGGTGTGAACGCACAGTATGTCGCCCGCCTCGACTTTAACGGACTGAGTCTGCATAGCACGCACTAGGGCATCGTAGCCGACCAGGGTTCGGTCCCGTCCATAGATCCTGCCTAGGTCAAGCAGCACGCCCCAACCTTGGACGCAGGTCTCGGCGAACTTGTCGATGCCTAATCGGCGCGCGCGAGCTCCGCCTTCGGCATCGGGTCCAAGAACATCCGTGCCGCCCCTGAAGCCATTATAATAGACGATCTCAGCGGTGCCGTCATCGTCGGTGTTGAAATGCTGCCCGATGTGGCTAAGGGCGTCCCACTGCGTCGAATATTGTGTGAATAGTGTCACGCTGTCATCGCAGGACGCGTCAATGTAATGAGTGTTCTCCAGATATAGGGGATAGTTCACCGCCGGCAGTCCCTGCTTGCGTATCGCCACATGACGACGCGGCGGCTTGCGGTTCGGATTGAGCGCAGTCCCGCCGGGGAGATCCAGTGGCAAGCTGAGGCAGAAAGCCCGGCCGGTCCTGATCTCGGCGGCCGCTTTCAGTCGGATGTCATCCGTGATCAGGTTGAGGCGCCCGACTTCGTCGTCGGCGCCGAACAGGCCCCGGTTTGCGCCTTCCGGCTTATTGTTCCATCGGTTGCCCACGTAACGCCATTCCGCTCAGTGATCCAGGGTCCCGGCAAACAGCGAAATCGGAGGATGCGCATCGGGATCCGTCATCACCTCGATGAGTGTCGGCCGCTCGGCGACGAGGGCTCGCTTGAGGACCTCCGGCAGAGCCGCAGCGTCCTCGACTCTTATCCCTTCGCAGCCACAGGCGCGCGCAATCGCCGCGTGATCAACCGCTGCAAAATGGCAGGCTGTGGTATAGGCCCCAAACTTCACGGTTTCTGCGTCCTTCTGGAAGCCGAGGATGCCGTTGTTCAGGACGACGACCGTCACCGGAATTCCCATGCGGACCATCGTCTCCAATTCGGCCCAGGAATGGGCAAAGCCGCCGTCCCCGACAAGCGCCACAACAGGTGCCGAAGGCCGCGCGACTTTTGCTCCAATGGCGAGCGGAAGGCCCCATCCGAGCCCGGCGAGCCCACGGGGTGTGAGGAAGCGCGTCCCTTCCCGTGGCGCTCGCAGATGACCGACGACCCACATCGATGAGTAGCTTGCATCAGCAGTGATGATCATCTCTGGCTGGAGCAGATTCTGCAGTTCCGCCATCACGCGTTCTGGCCTGATCCCTGCGGTTGCCTGCTTTAGAAGGGGTGCCCTGACCGTCTCGAACTGGCGCCAGGCATCGGCAATCCGCTCGGCCAGACCGGGGCGCGCCTGTGACCTTGCCTTGAGATCTTGGGTCTTGAGGGCCTGCGTGAGTGCTTTGAGGGTTTCTGCTGCATCCCCGACGAGGCGGACTGCCTCGTAGTTGCGCCCGATCTCCTGCGGGTCAAGGTCGATCTGGATGATCCTTGTACCCGGACGAATGAGGCGCCAGCTGTCGGTGCCGTTCTGGTTGTTTCGTGTTCCAACTTGCAGGATCAGGTCGGCATCCTCGACCAAGCTCCGCGTGAAGCGGCCAAGCGATGTTGGCCCTACGAGGGATCCGAGCACGCCGAATGAAAGGGGGTGGAATTCATTGACGGCACCCTTCCCCATGTTCGTCGTGAATACAGGGAGCGAGGCAAATTCCTGAAGGTTCGCCAGAGCCGATGGCGCGCCGGTGGAAAGGGCGCCCCCACCCGCCATGACCACCGGGCAATGGGCTTTCGCGATTAGGAAAGCCGCTTCGGCAATGCTGGCATCCGACGGCCGGGTCCGGTCGAGGGGCCAGGCGCTGAGGCATGCCTCGCGCTTGTGGGCGCTGGGCTGGGCTGTCTCGCGGAGCAGGTCAGCCGGCAGTAAAAGGACGGCAGGCCCCGGCCGGCCACTCGCCGCAGCCACGAACGCGGCGTCCACGTAGTCGTCAACCCGATCCGCGGTGCCAATACGGCGCGTCCACTTGGCGCAGGATGCGAAAAGCGCCAGGTGATCGAGTTCCTGAAAGGCATTCTTATCCACCTGCAGTCGCTCTACCTCCTGAATGAGAGCCACCACGGGGATGCTGGCCTTCAGGGCCTCGGCCAGCGGTGCAACGAGCAGTGCCGCTGCTGGACCGTTCTGGGCGGTGACCACCGCGACCTGTCCCGAGGCCCTCGCGAAACCATCGGCCATCGCACCACCCATATTCTCCTGGCGGTAGGCGATTTGACGGATTCCGATTTCCTCCGCAGCGAGGATCACGGCGGAAGGAAGGCTCTGACCGAATATGAACTTCACGCCGTGGCGCGACAACGCACGAGCGATTGTTACGGCAACGGTAGGTTCGATTTCTGTCATCGTGTTTCTTCCTATAGAGTTCTGAATGGTCAGGCGCAGAGTGACCGCGGCCCCAAGGCGCGTAACATGCCGTGCGGTTGACACGCTGGCACTGCCCGGGAGCCCTAACGAGTAGTGCGGATTCAGACCGCGGCGAGCATGCGGGCTGAGGCAGCTTGCATTCTGGATCTTGACCGCCACCAGATGAAGTACATGGCGACGAGCCAGAGCACGGGCAGAAGCATCAGCAGCGACGCCACCGCGGCGACGGTGGGGTCGATTTCATGCCGGATGTTTTCCCACATCTTTAAGGGAAGCGTGCGTATGGATAGACCGCTGACGAGCAAGGATATGACCACTTCGTCGAACGAATGGAGGAACGCAAAAACCGCCCCGCCGAGGATGCCTGGCCGGATCAAAGGCAGAGTCACCCTCATGAATGTCCGGAACGGCCCGGCCCGCATGCTCTTAGCGGCTTGCTCAAGACTAATGTCAAAGTTGGCCAGCGTTGCCGCGACGACAACTACGACATAGCTCATAGCGCCAATGCTGTGCGCCAAGACGATGCCTGTCTTCGATCCGACTAGGCCGAAGGATACCAGACCAAGGTAGGCTGCGATGCCGACCACGATCACCGGAAAGGTGATCGGTGCTAGGAGGACCAACGTGAGCACGTTGCGCAGCATTGGCGCGCTGCGACTGAGTCCATAGGCGGCCAGCGTGCCGAGTATGGTCGAGATTATGGTTACCGAGATTGCAATTTCGAAACTGCTCAGCGCGGCCCCGTTCCACGACGGATCGGCAAAAAACGAACGATACCATTGCACGGAAAAGCCGGATGGAGGGAATTCCAACTGCGTTCCGGCGCTAAAAGACACGATGATCACCACCACGCCCGGGAAGAGGAGAAAGAGTAGGGTGAATATGACTACCGTGATCCCTATGAACCTCCACACATGGGTGGCGTCGCCAGCGCGGTAAAGATGCATGTTCCAGCGACGCGCCCGCCGAAGCGTGCCGAGCTCAGTGAGATGTCGCACCAAGGCCCCCGCTGCGGGAAAACGGTTTCGCCGATCCGACGCAGCATTGCCTTTGGGGCCGGCCGGATTGAGTCTGAGGACGGCGAGCACCGTCATCGCGATCGCGAGGAGAATAAATGACGCTGCCCCTATCCGGCCGAGATTGAATGAGCTTTGCACCTCAGCCGCGATGAAAGTCGAGAGCATGGCATCGCGCAGGCCACCAAGGGCTGCGGGCGTGATGTAGAATCCGAGGCTCAGGATGAAGACGAGCAACGCACCACTGCGTAAGCCGGGCAGACTGAGCGGTAAGAACACGCGCCAGAAGGCCGAGAACGGACGCGCGCCCATGCTGCGCGCGGCTGCCACTTGCGACTTATCGATGCCGAGCATCACGCTCACTAGCGGCAGGATCATGATCGGCAACATGATGTGGACCATGCCGATATACATGGCCATACGGTTGTAAATCAGAGGCAGAGGACTGGTGATGACGCGCAGATCGAGCAGCAGGTTATTGATAAGGCCGCGGTCACCTAGGATCATGACCCAGGCGTAGGTTCGGGCCAGCGAACTCGTGAGATACGGGATCAGGACGAGGATGACCAAGACAGACCGGACCTGCTTCGAAGCAGCCGTGATCAGGTAGGCCGTCGGGTAGCCGATGATAGCGCAGATGACCGTGGCTACGATGCTTACCTCGATGGTCTGGATGAGGACGCGAACGTTCGCAGGATGCACGAAGAACGTCACGTAATTGACGAGGGAGAGCGCGGGGGCGTTGATGCTGTTTAAGAAGAGCTGGACGATCGGTATGGCAAAGACGAGTAGCAGGAGGCAGAGCGCCGGAAAGGTCAGCACAACAGAGGCCCGCGTAAGCTTTTGTAAAGTCAACATCTGCGAGTCCCCTGAGATCACGTCGTGACGAAGCGGATGTCCGATCTCAACCAGTCGAGCTGAATGGTGTCCCCGATCTGGAAGATCTGACGCCCCGCGGCGACGTGTTCGCGTATGACCACGTCGTTATCGCCGACAGCCACATGGTATCTTCGCAGCGGGCCGGCATAGATCATATCGGTCACGGTGCCGGCGACATGCTGGCGCTGATCGGCGTCGGCACTCTTCGTGGCGCCAGGGGCGGAGATCCGTATACGTTCCGGCCGGATCATCGCGACGGTGCCGTCCGGTTGCGGCGTATCCGACTCAACAGCGAATGACGGATCATCGAGGATGTTGGCGTCCCCAAGGAAATTCGCGACAAACCGGGAGACAGGACGGTCATATAGCGCCTCAGGCGTGTCAGTTTGCTCAATTCGTCCAGCGTTCATCACCACGATCCGATCGGAAAGCGTGAGCGCCTCCTCCTGGTCGTGTGTGACACACACCGTAGTGATTCCGAACTCTTTGTGAAGCCCCTTGATCTCACCCTGCATTTGCTCACGCAAGTTACGGTCTAGTGCTCCCAACGGCTCGTCTAGCAACAAGATTGGAGGGTCGGCTATGAGGGCCCGGGCGAGCGCCACGCGCTGCTGCTGCCCACCGCTGAGCTGTGATGGCATGCGGTCACCCAAGCCGTCCAAATGGACACGTGACAGGATGCGTTCGGCTCTCGCGGCCCGCTCAGCCGACCTGATGCCGCGCATCTCGAGCGGAAATTCAAGGTTGCGGCGAACGGTGAGGTGCGGGAAGAGCGCATAGCTTTGGAAGACGACGCCCTGATCGCGCCGATAGGAAGGTACCGAGGCGACGGACTTCCCAGCGATGCGGATATCACCTTCGGTAGGCGCCTCGAACCCCGCCAGCAGCATGAGTGTCGTCGTCTTGCCAGAACCGCTCGGACCAAGGATCGTGAGGAACTCGCCGCGCCCAACGGTCAACGACAGGCTCCTGACCGCAATGACCTGACCGTATAATTTGGTGACGTTCCGAAATTCGATTTGCTCGGAAAGAGCGAGTTTCTCCAATGGTCTATCCTTAGCTAGCGGATGCAGCGTTCTGACTGGTGCATTCATGTTCGTCACTCCAAGCCGAACGATGACGTGCTGGTTCGGTGCGGCACGTCATCGGTAAATGCCGTCGCAAAAGGCCGACAGGGGCTTAAAGCAGGATCCACTCGTTCCAGCGCTGGACCAGCTTTTCGGTGTTCGTGAGCCCGTCCGATCCCTTCTCGGCGTACCATTTCGAGTCGATTAGCACACTTGACCTCAGGTAGTCGGGGTGGCTGGCCAGCGAGCGCCCAATATCTTCCGGTAGAACCTTGAACGCGTTGAGGTTGCTCGGGCCGAACGGCATGAGTTGTGAAAATGCTGCCTGACGGTCGGCGCGCGCGGTAAATGCGACAAACTGTTGCGCAGCGTGCGCGTTAGGAGACCCCTTCACAATCTGCCAGTAGTCCCAAGTTATTTTCGCCTGGTTACGATTAATTTCAAGCGGTGCTCCCTGCTTGATCAACGTGCCGGCCCTACCATCATAGGCATTTACAAGATCTACTGCCTTGTCATGCATCATCTGCTGGATTTCGGAC
Organism: Mesorhizobium sp. dw_380; assembly: GCF_018588885.1. Classification (GTDB taxonomy): domain Bacteria; phylum Pseudomonadota; class Alphaproteobacteria; order Rhizobiales; family Rhizobiaceae; genus Mesorhizobium. Next base: position 6,414 of record NZ_JAFFIW010000005.1, on the reverse strand, counting down.
CCTGTTCCCCACCATTTGCGAATATCGGGCTTTATTCTGTCCAAACTTTTGAAAACACGATCTAGGTCCATAGGATATATATCCTTTGGATTTACGCCATCGGCGAGAAGGGCTTCCTCCCAAGGGCCTTCTGAACCATATTGGCCGCTGACAAGACTGCGGACACCCGGGAAACTGTTCACGTCCCAGAATTCCGCCCATGTGGTCGGCCGCAGCTTACCCGCTGGGAATTTTTCGGTATTGTAGACCATGACGAACGCATAAACTACGTTAGCTACGCCAAACGGCTGCTTTGCGAAGTCGGCGAGCCCGTCTAGGTCTTCATTCCTGTAAATAGAATAATCGATCGGCTCAAAAAGACCCTTTTGGGACAACTCGAACGAAGATCCCTGGTTAGCGGTGACAACATCGACGGTGACGTTATTCTGCGCAACCATCATCTCGATCGATGCCCGGTCGCCCTGATCGGTAATCGGGGTCATCTTAATGCCTGTTTCGGCTTCAAATGGTTTTACATAGGCCTCAATCATCGCCTTTCCGGTATCGCCACCGTAGACAAGGACGCGCAGTTCGCCAGGAGTCTGCGCCGATGCCTTGTTACTGGCAATGGAAGGAAGTGCGCCGGCAGCCAAGGCGGTTGATGCTGCCTGCAGGAAACGCCTGCGGTTAATGATAATAGAGAAGCTCATGGCCATTCCCCTTTTTTAATGTTGAGCATAATTGAATATGCAATTTTCGCCGACCCAGCGGACGGCCGCAATCGAGACTTCGCGAAGTGATCTACGTGGCGGTGCCGACGCGGTCCTGTCCTGCGCGTTTCACGGTCAACTGAAGCATCTCTCGCCGTTCAGCCCGGTTCACGAGCCGTAACCCGACAAGTCAGGCCGCCAGAATCTTCTCGACGAGGGTTACCCAATAGCCCACGCCATACGGGATCGCCTCGTCGTCGAAATCGTAAGCGGGATTGTGCAAGCCCGGCGTCGAGCCGTTCCCCAAGAGGATGATCGCGCCCGGCCGCGCTTCCAGCATGTAGGCAAAGTCTTCGGATCCCATCGAAGGCTTGACGTTGTCGTTTACGGCGTCATGGCCCACGAGGCCGCGGGCTGCGGTGATCGCGAAATGTGTTCCGGCCGTGTGATTGAATGTAAGGGGTTCGAGCCGCCGATGCCTGAACTCAATTTCCGCGCCCATCCCGTGGGCCACGCCCTCGGCGCATAACCTGATCTGCCGCTGCGCCAGATCGCGCACGGCGGAGGTCAGACTCCTGACAGTCCCACCCATTTCGACCTGGTCCGCGATGACGTTGTAGGCTTGGCTCGCCGTGAACTTCGTGACAGAAACGACGAGGGCGTCAGTGGGGTCGGTGTTGCGGGACACCACGGTCTGGAGGGCAACGATGATTTGTGCGGCGGTGACCACAGGGTCGACAGTCCTGTGGGGCGAAGCTGCATGCCCGCCCCTCCCCTTGACGATGATGTCAAACTCGTCAAGCGCCGCCATCATACCGCCCTCCCGGATGGCGAACTGGCCAATGTCAGTGCCGGGTGAGTTGTGCAGGCCGTAGACCTGGGAGATGTTGAAGCGCTCCATGATTCCTTCCTGGACCATCTTCAAAGCACCTCGTCCATCTTCCTCGGCGGGCTGGAAGATCAAAGCCGCTGAGCCTTTGAAGTTGCGCGTCGCGGCGAGGTGTTTTGCAGCCGCCAATAGCATCGCGGTGTGGCCGTCATGGCCGCACGCGTGCATCTTGCCGGGTATCCGCGAGGACCAGGCCTTGTTCGACGCTTCCAGGATCGGCAGGGCATCCATATCGGCGCGCAGTCCGATCGTCGGCCCCTCCCCGCCCTCACCCTGGATCAGGGCAACCACGCCGGTCTCGGCGATGCCCGTCTCGATGTGATTGATACCGAAGGAGGCCAGCTTCTCAGCAACGAACTTCGCCGTATTGTGCACCTCGTATCCCAGTTCCGGATTCTGGTGCAGGTAGCGGCGCCATTGCGTGGCTTCTTCCTGGAGATGTCGGAAAGTGTCGACGCTGTACATCTATTAGTTCCCAGCTTTTTCTGTCCTAGTGCCTTATTTAAGCGAGCATCATTCCGCAGCACGATTTCGTCAAATGCCTTTTGTGTATCATCGACATCTAGTAACGAGATGGACCCGAGGCTCGCTTTTCAGCACAGAGGTCGGTCCCGGCCAGCACATGCTAGGTCGCCGTGGGGCAAGTCGGTTACGGAACTGACCCTTGGATGTCTGCGTCCTCGCGCGTCGGCCCGGCCCACCGAATTAAGATCGTGAGGCCCTCTCTGACCAGATCATCCATGACAGCGTGGACCGCGGCCTCGGCGATGGCACTAGTCACGGGGCGGCGGAAGCTAGGATTTCCCTCCGACATCGAGCATAATCAGGCTGCGATCGAAAAAGGGTCCGGGAAGCAGCGTCATTGTCGCAAATCACAGCATCGATGATCGCCGTCAGGTGGCTAGGGCAATTGTTTGGTCGTGATCGATCTTGTTTCGTAGGCGACCGGGGTTGTCCCTCCGGAGATAATGAAGTCGGCCATGACCGGGTAATTTCAGCAGGGAGAAAGGGAGCGCGTTGAATGCATGTCCCCCTGCGGGCCTAGGCATGAAGAGGTCGTTGCCTTCGAGGCCGCCCAGTCCCGCTGACGCGTTGGCAAATTGGTCGTGGTTTAAGGCCGGGGCGAAGAACGTCGCCAATCGGCGAGGGACGCAAAAAGCCATTGTCGCGCTTGCCAGAAGACTGGCGGTGATCATGCCTCGCACGTGGCTGGACGCCACCGAACTTCGCTGGAAACGGCAAGACACCATGCTTGCGGCCACCTGACCCAATTGTATGGACCGGCTGCTGATCGCAAGTGAGGCGTGGAGGATAGCGGAAGTCGCTCATATGTATCCGGCCCTTTTGGTCGGCTCGCGTGTCATGGCCTTGATGGGGAATTCGCACGCACCGTTAATCTCATTAGCGGATAGGTTGCCAGGCAACCATTTGGGTCAAACAGATTCCGGGTGCGTTCATATTCGCTCCATGCTTCTCGCGCACTGGGGGGTGGCGGTTTAGATGGCCGTCACCTCGTTTCGGTGCTGCCGAATGTCCAGCCATTGCGCAGCACGGTATTGCCGTGCTGCCCGGCGCGAGAGCACTTCGCAACTCGCAGTTCGCAATCCTGGAGAACCGTGCCGACGAGATATCGCCGCGCATGAGCGATCCGATCGTTGGACTCTACGAGGACTGGCTGTGGCTCGACGAGCTCATCGAAACGGTCAGCCAGGAGATCGAGGAGATCAGCCAGAACGAGGCGAACTGCCGTCGCCTGATGAGCGTGCCGGCGTCGCGCCGATGATCTCCTGGTCGCGGCGATCGGCACAGCGAAGCCTTCGATCGCTGTCGGGACTTTGGCGCTTCAGCGATAGCCAGTGCCGTGGCGAGCTTGCTGCGATGAAGCCGCGGCGCGGCATTCTGCAGCCATGCGCCGAAGCTGGCCGCCTGGATTAACAGAATTCGCAGATAAGCGGCTTCCTGGTTTTGAGATGCGGCGGACAGTCGGCTTCCCTCCGGTACTGTATTGCCGTGGCACGAGGCCAAGCCATGCGCCTGTTCGATGAGGAAGGCACGGATCTGGAAATCGTCGCGGTGCGCCGCGAGACCAGCCGCGATCGCAGCCATCGGGCTCGTAGCTCCATCAAAGCCACGTCGCGCACGCGATGACCTGCCGGCCAACACGACCGGCCAGTCCCCCGCGGCACAGCCGAAGCCAAGTCAGGACGAGGAGATGGTCGCCAACCGATCGAACAATCGAATAGGACATGAAGCACTAACAAGCTTGACCGCAATCGCTCCAGAAGCCATCGCAACTAGTGTCACCTCAAATCCGCCAACTGGCGGACAGAAGTCCTTCGGAGGGAGTTCGCTACGGTCCACGTGCTGATCGCATCATTGAATCAGACGCCGAACAGATCTTTCCGCCATTCTTCTAATCCCAAGAGCCAATCCGGAGAGAAGCAAGACCCTCCGGAGGACATCAAAACGCCGGCGATTCGGACAACTTAGAAGCGCCTGACATCAACACGATCGAATAGATAGGCGACCGGACACGATTGCCCGTTCAGATTTCGAAGATCTTCCGCGGCGTGTTTGTGATTACCTCAGCGCCGGTGCCGGCGACCCGGAATGTCTCGCTGATCACGTAACCGAAGTCGTCCTCAATCCAGTTGCCCAGCATCAAATGAAAGGTCATGTTCGGCTTCAGCTCAGTCGTGTCGCCATCCCGGAGGCTTGCAGTCGGTTCGAGCCAGCCAATGCCGTGCGCGTAGCCGCAGCGCGTTTCCTTTTCGAAACCGTGTTTGCGGAGCGTCTTGTAGAACGCGTTGGCCACTTCGCTGCACGTTGATCCCGGCCGGACTGCGGCGAGTGCCGCCTCAAGGCCTTCGACCTGGGCCTCATGAATGCGGCGCAGGCGTTCGGACGGGGCGCCGATCGAGAAAGTACGCATGAGGCCCGCGGAATATCCATGGCGAGTGCCGCCGAGTTCGAGATTGATCTGGGACCCGTCGCGGAACACGTCCCCCGTCCACGGAATGTGACAGGTACCTATCCGAGGCGAGGCGCAGAGATAGAAGGCCTTCAGCGCCGTTCCCGGCTTTCCATTCGCTCCCCGGATTAACGCCGCCGCGATCTCTGCCGCCGCGTCGGCTTCCGCTACACCGGCACGTATGACTTCGCTGGCGCGCTTCATCGCGGCGTCGGAAATGGCGGCGGCTTCCCGCATGACTTCTATTTCGAGATCGGATTTGACTAGGCGGAGCCAGCTGACAAGCTTGGTGCAGTCTACAACGCGAGCCTCAGGCAGCCGTGACTTGAACTTTTCCGATGTCGCTGCAGGCAGGCTCGACATCTCGATACCCAGCCCCCGTTTCGCGAGACCAGCTTCATTCAGGAAGTCGATGACGGCATCGTATCCGTCGTTGGCTAGATTGCCAATGAGCGCTTCCGGGTAGCCGATGATCTTATCCTGTTCCATGAAACATTCGTACATGGCCGCCGGCGCATCGCAACGACGAAGGATGAATGTCGGCTCCTCAGCCACCCCGTCAATCACAAGCGCCTGAGGAACATATCCGGACGGCGTGGTATAGCCTGAAAGATAAGTGATATTGGAAGCGTCCAAAACGAGCAGTACGTCCACGTCGCGTCCCTCCATTTCAGCCTTCACGGCGGACAGCCGGCGCAGGTATTCAGTGCGTGGAAATGCCTGTACACCCTTTGGGATCGTCATGAGTCTACTCCATTGATTTTTGAGGTTTGCATTCGCGCAACAATGACACAGCCTCCGCTAAGACTGGCCAGCACAATCCGGTCGCTGAGGCTTGATCGTCCTGTGCTTGTTGTTCAACTCGCGGCTAGAGAAGTCAGACGATTGAACGCCCAGCGGCCATGGTCAAATGCAGTTTCCATATCGACGTCATCTGGCTGCAAGATGTCTCCGAGAGACTTGTTCAGCAGGTGGCGGCCGCCTGATCAAGCGAAGCCTAGCTCGCGCAAAGCCCCTTTGGAGCGCAGGTAATCAGTCGCCACTCACGATCGTGTCGCGGAAAGCAAAGCACGAGGCTTCTGTGAATCAGCAAAAATCAACCGATCGCGATTCGCCACGGATCGCAAAGTATAGCTATGGCTCCGCATCTCTTTCGTGCTCTCAATCGCACCAATGTTCGGCAACGATCACTCTTTGGCTGGGACATCTGCGCTGGTGCGGAGAGACGAGGAACCGATTATTGTTCCTGTTCAGTCGGAAATGGTGTGATCGACCAGTCGATTAGGTCGATGGCTTGCTGGAGTATCGACTTTGTCCGAGAACGGTTGGATGAAACGGCGATAATGTACCCCATGGAGTCTCGGTAATCGCCCTTCCTGATGATCGGCGTCTTGGGCTCAACATAAAATTTGACTTCGGCGACACCCGGTACAGCAGCAGCCTGACTGCCGCCATGGATCCAATCGAGGATGCCATCGCGATCAGGAAACAATGAGCGCCAGGCCGCGATATGTGAATGGCTTTTGCGCAGGTTACATTCGCGACCGATGACAAGCTTGATGTGTTCGGTGACGAGGTCGACTCCGTAAGCCAGATGAACCGGTTGAGGACCACCACCAAGCCGCGGGTTGACTTCAATAACGACTGGACCACGTGTCGTCCATCGGAATTGGATACTGGTTGGCCCCCAGCCAAGGCCGAGAGATCGCAAGCAACTCAGCGAAACATCGGCCATAAGTTTGTACTCGTCATCAATGAGCGGGGCTGGGAAGGTTCCTTCACTACAGACGAAATGCGGCTGGCCGCCATATACAGCAGCCTCTATCCCAACGATTTCATTTCCCATTGCGTAAGCGCCGTAGTCT
>NZ_JAFFIW010000049.1 GCF_018588885.1 Mesorhizobium sp. dw_380 | reverse complement strand
ATGCAGCTGAACCTGCCGCATGACCTGTCGCCATGGGGCATGTTCATGGCCGCCGACATCATTGTGAAGGCGGTGATGATCGGACTGGCCTTCGCCTCGCTCGTCACCTGGACGATATGGCTGGCCAAATCGCTGGAGATTTTTGGCGGCAAGCTGCGCATCCGCCGTGCCGTCCGGGCGATCGGCGACGCCGCGACGCTGAAGCAGGCGAGCCGCGCGCTGGACCGCAGCGGCGGCCCCGGCGCGCTTCTGGTGCGGGCGGCGGAAGAAGAGACGGCTCTCTCGGCCGGCGCGCTCGACCATGCCGGCGGCGATGGGCTGAAGGAAAGGGTCACCTCGCGCCTGTCGCGCATCGAGGCGGCGGCGTCACGGCGCATGTCGCGCGGCACCGGCGTGCTGGCGACGATCGGTTCCACCGCGCCTTTCGTTGGTCTGTTCGGCACCGTCTGGGGCATCATGAATGCCTTTATCGGCATATCGCAGGCGCAGACCACCAATCTGGCCGTGGTAGCACCTGGTATAGCCGAAGCGCTGCTGGCCACCGCGATGGGCCTAGTCGCGGCAATTCCAGCGGTGGTGATCTACAACGTCTTTGCCCGCTCGATAGCCGGCTATAGGCAGATCCTCGCCGATGCCTCGGCGGGCGTCGAACGGCTGGTCAGCCGCGACCTGGATTTCCGCGCGATTGCGCCGGCGACGGCGATGGCTGCGGAATAGCGGGAGCGACGCCATGGCAAGCAGGATCCGACAGACCATGGATGACGATCTCGAAGAGAGCCACGAGATCAACGTCACCCCCTTCATCGATGTCATCCTGGTGCTCCTGATCATCTTCATGGTCGCGGCACCGCTGGCGACGGTGGACGTCAATGTCGACCTGCCGGGCTCGACGGCAACCCCGGCGCCGCGGCCGGAGACGCCGCTGTTCCTGACATTGAAGGATGATCTCACGCTGGCGATCGGCAACGACACCGTGCCGCGACCGCTCTTCGCGGCCACGCTGGACAGCAGGACAAAAGGCGACAAGCAGACGCGCATCTTCCTGCGCGCCGACAAGGCGGTCGCTTATGGTGACCTGATGGAGGCCATGAACCTGCTGCGCGGAGCCGGCTATCTGAAGATCGCGCTGGTCGGCCTGGAGACCGCGCCGGCGGCCGATGCCCCGGCAGCCGGTCCGGCCGGAACGGCGGCGCCATGACACCGCCTGCCGCCTCGCCCGCGATGCAGCTGTCGCGTTTCGGCTGGCGCGATCTCGGCCTGTGGGCGGGTGCGGCGGCGCTGGTGCTTGGCGCTCATGTCGCGGTCGCCTATGCGGTGCAGAGTATCAGTCCGATCGAGACGGATGGCGGGCCGCCGCCGGCCACGGTGATCGAAATGGCGCCAATGGTGGTCACGCCGGCAGTGCCCGAACAGGCCGCGATGCTGGATGCGGCGATGCCGGACCAGACCGAACCTGTCGAGGAGACCGAAAGGGTCACCGAGGCCGAGCCCGAGAAAATGGTCGAGCAGGCGCGGCCGGCCGAGCAGGTGGAAACGGTGCCTCCCGACGAGATCGAGCCGACCGAGACAACCGAGGCCGAACCGGTCGATCAGCCGCCGCCCAACGCGGTCATTCCCGACGCCATCGAAGCTATCACGCCAGAGATCGTCGTTCCGCTGCCGCAGCCAAAGCCGGTCGAGGAGCCCAAGGAGAAGAAACCGGTCCAGGCCAAGGCGAAAAAGCCGGTCGAAAAGCCCAAGCCAGGACCAAGGAAGGAAAAGGCCGAGCCGGCAAGGGCCGTTGCCACGGCAAGCGCGGAGACAAAACCCGCGGCCCGGGCGGCCGCGCCGAAATCGGCGGCCGGAGTCTCCGGTATCAGCCCGGCCAAGTGGGAGTCCCGGCTGACGGCGTGGATCAATCGGCACAAGCGTTATCCGAGTGCCGCGAAATCCAGGCGCTCGCAGGGCAATACGAATGTGGCCTTCACGGTGGATGCTTCAGGCCAAGTGATCTCGGCGCGCGTGGTCCGTTCTTCTGGCGACCCTGAACTCGATCGTGCCGCGCTCGCGGTGCTGCAGGGCGCCACCGTGCCGGCGCCGCCGCCGGAACTCGGCTCGCGCGTCAGCCGCACGGCGCCATTCGTGTTCAGTTTGCGGGATTAGAGCAATTCCAGGAAGTGCGTAGCGCTTTCCCTTGGGAATTTGCGTCAAGACAATGGGATAGCGGTTCAATTCATCGACTGGCACAGCGCTTCGACCTGGTCCAGGTAGAAGCGGCATTTCGTGCGCAGGATCCTGAGGCTTGGGTCGTCGGCGCCGTTGATCTCGATGGTCTGCATCGTGAAGTCGAAATGAACATGAAAGGCGTCCGCCGCGCCCCAGAGGCTGTCGGCCTGCCAGGTGTCGGCCATCGCCATGGAAATCAGTTGCCGGGCCTCGACGCGCGCGGCATCCGGCGATGCCGGCCGGCTGGCGATCAGGGCGTGAAGGCGGCCGAAGACGCTTTCCCTGGCGGCGGCGCCGCTGATGGTCGCGATCATATTCATTAGCGGTCCCCTCAAATCTCTAAGCATGGACGTCCGTTTTGCGGGCCGCCGCTACGCTCTCCTTGGCTGATGGTTGTCCTTTGCATTTGGCTTGGGATGCATCGGGTTGCCACTGAGCTGCGCATGCCTTGCCGGCCTGGCGCCGCGCAGGACATCGAATGCTTCGGCATAGGCCATGCCCAGCAGATAAGAGATCATGGGAAAACGGCTTGCTTCGGCCATCTGCACCAGCTCGTTGCTCATTGTCGCGATATATTGAATACTATCGATCTCCGATTGACGTAAGGCGTGATTTGACACGTGCTGCTCCTGTCATTGGGTGGACCTCAGGGAACGCGTACTTGCTACGCTGGACATATTGAGGCGGCTAATTAATTGTCTGGCCCGCCGGATGCGAGTTCGGCAGCGGGGTCGAGAGGGTCAAGGCATAGATGGGTGCGTCGGTCAGGTGTTCGAGGCCGAGGAGACGCTTGATCGCCGAATGGCTGAGCGCCGCTGTAGGACAGGCCGACAGGCCATGCCTGGTCGCCGCCAGCATCATGTTCTGGCCGATATGGCCAGCCTCGATCAGCACCACGCGATAGGCATTGGCATCCTCATATTTCCACATGGTGCGGTCGAGCCTGGCGCAAAGCAGGATCAGGCAAGGCATGGCATCCGCCCATTCCTGCCCGCCGACCAGTTCGGAGATCTTCGGCAGATGGTTGGCCGAAATCCTGCCGAGATCGTGATCGGCGGCGGAATAGTGATAGACGCCGGGCTCCAGACCCTCGACGCCAAGCGCAACCACATAGGCCTCATAGGGGTTTCGCGCTCCACCCGAAGGCGTCATGCCCAGCGGCAGGGCGCCGACGCAGTTGCTGGTCTCGCCGGTAATGCCCATGCCGGCGAAGAGGCAGTCGGAGAGCTGCTGCATTGTGATGGTGGGCGCAGCCGCGGTGCGGTTGGTGCGGCGTCGCGCCATCAAGCCCAGAAGTTCATTGTCGTCGAGTGCGTTCGGCAGCCGAATGGCGCCTGTGGCATTCTTGAGCAGGAGGTCGGGCTGCGCGACGTGACCGGCGCGTTCGATCTGGCGTGCCTCCGCCTGTTCGATGGTCATGAACTCGCTGTCCTGGACGCAGAAATGCATCAGCGCGGTCGGGATGCCCCAGTTCCATTGCCCGGAGAACTTTGTCTCCTGTTCGGCCAGAGGCGAGCCGGCGGTGACCAGGGCGGAAAAATCAAGCAATTGCGGGATGACCGCATTCAGGTCGGATTTGGACCATCCGTGGGCGCGTGCGATCTCCGCCGCGGAGGCCCATTCGTCCCAGGATGCGAGCAGACCAATCACCTCGGGGCTGCAGTCGAAGACGCTTCTGGTCAGGAAATTGCAAGCCGTGACCTTGTTGGTCCCGGGATAGAAGACAAGCGTTTTTGAAGAGCGCATTTTCATGATGCTGAATGACGTTTTTTAATGTGAGGCGCCGACAGGCCGATAGCCCGTCGGCGCCGAACGACTTCAGCGCTTGTTGTAGTGCATGCCCTGCGAGAAGAAGACGGTCTGCGTGCCCGCGGCAACCGTCAGCTTCGGGGTATTGCTCACTTTCTTGGCCATTTTTGTCCCTTTCCCGACCCCAATGGGATCTGTTGAAAGATCCCCACAGCGGGATCCGCGAGAAGAAAGGTAAGGTCGAAAGAGTTAATGGTTTGTTAAAATTGTAGTAAAGCAGATATGATCTAAAATATCTTTCTTGGCGATAAAGTCTAAAAAAACGATTTTACTCAGATATGGAGTAGGCGATCGCTAGCATACGCTTTTTCGGGATAGTCTTGTTCTTATTTAGCGTAACATGCGGCTATCCCTGCCCTTCCCGGACAAGGCTGACGACCAACTGGTCGATGCCCGGATCGTCAAGCCTGACGACATGCGCCATGCGGATCGCATGCCGTGCCCGGATACCGGACATATCCTGACGCATGATGACGGATACGAATGCCGGTCCGGCCTCGGTCAGAAGCATGGCCTTGCCGATCAGAACCGGCTCGGAGATGGGGGCCCATTGCACGGAGATCAGTGACGGTTCGCCGGTCTGGCGACGGTTGACGCCGCTGAAATAAATCCAGTTCAGGCGTGAGATCGCCACGCCATAGTGGTTGCCGCGCGCTCGCGCCCATGTCGAGCCACGGCGCTCCGACCATCCGGTGACCCGCCGGAATGTGACCAGTTCGGCTTCGCGCCGCACGAAGGTCACCGACCGCATCAACAGGTCGGAACGGGCCGGGATCGAAAGGTAGGTGAAATAGGTGCCTCCCGCGATGGATGGGGCGGGTGGGCGGATCATCTGGTTGAACAGGCTTTCGGAAATCGGCGGCAGGCCGGGAGCCGCGGGCTCGGGGATACCGGGGTCCTGGTACAGTTCGGCTTCGTCGATGCGGAAATAGTCGCAGATCAGCTTGGCAGTGGCCTTGTTCGGAACCGTCTGGCCCTGCAGGTAACGTTCGAACTGCGTGCGGTTGATACCCAACTCACGGCATACCGCACTAACGGAGGCATGGTCCTTGCAGAGCCGTCTAAGATTTGCACCGAGGTTCTCGCGAATGGACACTTCTTTGCTTTCGCAGGCGGGTTCTTCATTTCGAATCCATATAGCGCCTTCGGTCGCCCCCGCCGAAACGCCTTGTCACAACACACAGAAAAAACTGATTTGAGAACGTCAGTCTAATGGGACCGCTTCCAAAAAAAATAGCGCCGATCCGGCGGCGGCCATCGCCATAAGTCCAATTGACAATTGTCTTGCCTCGGAAATCGCGCGAAATCGCGGATGGCTTTTTATCGGGGTATCGGCGCTGAAGGCCGCATCGCATGGGATGCGGCTTGCGCATTGGCGGCGCAGCAAAAGGGAAGAACCGATTATTCCGCTGGTGGAGCTGAGGAGGATCGAACTCCTGACCTCGTCATTGCGAACGACGCGCTCTCCCAGCTGAGCTACAGCCCCGTCCAGCGGATGGCGCATTTATCGGGCGTGGCGGATTTCTGTCAAGGCGGCGTTTTGCCGAAAAGCCGCCGGGCGTCAGGCCCGCCGGTCACTTCACGGAAAAATCGACCGTTTCCTTCACGGTGCCGTCGACGGCGATCTGAACCTGATAGGTGCCGACCGGCCAGCCCGCATCCGGCTTGGCTATCGAGGAATCGATGTGGTTGTCGATCATGCCGATTTCGAGATTGACTTCATCGATCTTGTAGTTCGCCGGCGCGACACCGCCGGAATCGACCGAAATCCAGCTCACGGTGAGCTTCGATCCAGAAGCCACCGCGTCCGTAAGGTCGGCGGAGAGGAAAATCTTCGCGGTATCCGGTGAAAATGTCGCCTGCGTCTGCTCCGCGTGCTCGGTGGCGGACAGCACGATGTTTTGGAATCCTTCCGCCTGGGCCGGCAAGGCGAATGCCCCAACCGCCACCAGGGCAACTGTTCCCAACCCTGCCATCATCGACCGAATGTGCATGAATTTTCCTTTGAATCAAACCGCAGCCTGCACCGACTCACGTCGCGTGCCCGCGGCCGCTTTGTAGAACTCGAGGACTGGGTTTGTCCATGAAGCCTCGGTGCCGTGACCGGACCATTTTTGACACGCCGGCATCGAGCCGAGCGGAAATGATCATTGTTCGGCACTGGCGCTTCACGCAAAGCCGCCCTTGCCCGTGTCGCATGCAATGGCTACATGTCGGCAACAATTGGAGACCGGCATGCTCGCCCTCATTCAAACCATCGTCATGGCGCTCGACCTCTACTGGTGGATCATCATCGCCTCGGCGATCTTTTCCTGGCTCTACGCCTTCAACGTCGTCAACTCGCGCAACCAGTTCGTCGGCAGCATCGGCAACATGCTCTACCGGCTGACCGAACCGGCGCTGCGGCCGATCCGCCGGTTCATGCCAGACCTTGGCGGCATCGATATCTCGCCGATCATCCTGCTTCTGATCCTGTTCTTCGTGAGGCAGTTCATTCTCACCACGGTGGCGCCGCTGGTGCTGTGAGCCTGACGATCGCATGAGCGCGCCGTTCCGCCTCCGCGAAAACGGCATCGAGCTGTTCGTCCGGCTGACGCCGAAATCTTCCGTGGACAGGCTCGAAGGCATCGAAACCTCCGCGGACGGGCGAAGTCATCTGAAGGCGCGGGTCCGCGCCGTACCAGAGAACGGCGCCGCCAATCAAGCCTTGGAAAGATTGGTCGCCAAGGCGATGGGAGTGCCTATTTCGGCTGTTTCGGTCGTAGCCGGCGGCACGGCGCGGCTCAAGACGCTGCGTGTAGCGGGCGAGCCCGAGTTGTTGGCGCAGCGCATCGAAGCCCTCACCGGGCAATCCTCCGGCTGAAGTTCAATCGCCCAGCGGCAGGCGCGGATCGTCGACCTTCAGCGTGTTCACGCTCTGCTTGATGCGGCGCAGGTTCTCCAGCACCTTCGGGCCGCGCGTCTCGGCAACCGACGTCACGAGCATGTCGACGATCGTCAGCAGTGCATAGCGCGACGATGTCGGCTTGTAGATGTTGCCGTCCTCGAGCGGCTGCAGATGGATGACCGTGTCGGCGGCCTTGGCCAGCGCGGAGTCAGGCGCGGTGACTGCGACCGTCGTGGCGCCATATTGCTGGGCGACCTGCACCGCCTCGATGACCGAGCGCGCATAGCCGGACACCGAAAAGGCGACCAGCGTGGTCTCAGGCGTCGCAACGGCGGCATACATGCGCTGCAATTGGCCGTCGATCTGCGCCAGCACCGGCAGGCCGAGCCTGAACAGACGGTTCTGCATCTCGGTCGCCATCATCGAGGAGATGCCGCCGGAGCCAATGCACAGCACATTGCCTGACGTCGCAAGCCGCTCGGCGACGGCGACCAGCGTCGTCATGTCGAGGTTCTCGCTGGCGCGCTGGATGGCCGAGATTGCGGCTTCGGTGATGGCCGAAGCGATGCGCTGCTCGCGGGCATCGCGGCTCAGCGGCTCGGGCGACAGATACTGGCCGCCAATGGCGATGGCCTGCGCCAGATAGAACTTGAAATCGCGCAGGCCCTCGCAGCCGAGATTGCGGCAGAAGCGGGTCACCGTCGGTTCGCTGACGCCGACGCGCGCGGCGATCTCGGAGATCGCGGCCTTGGAGGCGAAATCGAGATCGGACAGAACGAGGCCGGCCAGCCGGCGGTCCGACTTGGTGCCGTCCTGCGATATCAGCTGCAGCCGCGTGATGATGTCGGCCGGCGTCTTCATGCCCGTGTTTTCGTCTTCATATTGGCGCTTCCGTCGTCATCTCAGCGGCAGGCCCGTCGCCGTATCGAACAGGTGGATGTTGCCGGGATCGACCGAGACCGGCAGCAGATCGCCCGGCCTGACCGGCACCCGGTCGCGGAACACGGCGCGCACCGTATCGGCGCCAATGACGCCATAAACATGGGTCTCGGAGCCGGTCGGCTCGACGACATCCACCTTAAGCGCCATGGCGTCGGTCGCTTCACCGATGATGAAGTGCTCGGGCCGGATCCCGGCCTCCACCGCACTGCCCGCCGGCACCGGGTTGCCGGCAAGCGCAAGCCGTCCGCCGCCGGCCGACTCGAACCAGGTCCTCTCAGGCGTCGTCTTGAGAGCTCCGGAGATAAAGCTCATTGACGGGGAGCCGAGGAAGCCGGCGACGAACTTGTTGGCCGGCCTGTCATAAAGCTCCAGCGGCCCTCCGACCTGCTGGATCCGGCCGCGGTCCATCACGACGATGCGGTCGGCCATGGTCATGGCCTCGATCTGGTCGTGGGTGACGTAGACGATCGTCGATTTCAGCCTCTGGTGCAGCGCCTTGATCTCGGTGCGCATCTGCACGCGCAATTGCGCGTCGAGATTGGACAGCGGCTCGTCGAACAGGAACACCGATGGTTCGCGCACGATGGCACGACCCATGGCGACGCGCTGGCGCTGGCCGCCCGAGAGCTGGCGGGGGTAGCGATCGAGATAGGAGAACAGGTTGAGGACGCCGGACGCCTTCTTGACCTTCTGGTCGATCGTCGCACGGTTCTCGCCGCGGATCTTCGGGCCGAAGCCGATATTGTCCGAAGCCTTGAGGTGCGGGAACAGCGCATAGGACTGGAACACCATGGCGATGTTGCGCTGCTGCGGCGGCAGGTCGTTGGCGCGCGTGCCGCCGATCAGGAGATCGCCAGCGGTGATCGTCTCCAGGCCGGCCAGCATGCGCAGCAGGGTCGACTTGCCGCAGCCGGACGGGCCGACCAGCACGACGAACTCGCCGCTCTTGATGTCGAGGCTGATGTCCTCGAGGATTTTGTGCTGACCGAAGGACTTCGACAGGTTGCGAAACAGGACGTCGGTCATGGTCACGCTCCCAATATATCGTCGATGAAAGGCAGGCAGCCGGCGGTCAGTCCCGCATCCACGGGCATCACCACGCCTGTTACGCCCGATGCGCGGTCCGAGGCAAGGAAGGCCACCGCCTCGGCCACTTCCGAGGCATTGACGATGCGGCCAAGCGGATAGAGCCGCTGCAGCTTGCCCAGGATCTCCGGATCCTTGGCAAGGCGGTGGTCCCAGGCGGCGGTGCGGATCGATCCCGGACAGACGACATTGGCGCGTACGCCACTGCGGCCGAGCTCGACGGCGATCGATTTGGCATAGGCGTTGATGCCGGCCTTGGCGGCGGCATAGGCGGGATTGCCGAAATGCGCGATGGCGTTGACGGAAGAGATGAAGACGACGCTGCCTGACCCGCGCGCGGCCATCGCCTTGATGATTGGGTCGGCGAAGGTCATCACGCCGGTCAGGTTGAGGTCGAGCTCGTGCTCGATCTTATCCGCCGTCAGCGCACCGAGCGTCTCTGCACGCGTCCAGCCGGCATTGTTGATCAGGATGTCGGGCACACCGTCCCTGTCGAGCACGGCAGGGATGGCTTTCTCGATCGAAGCCCGGTCGAGAAGGTTGAAGACATGGCGCGAAGCAAGGTGGGGACTGGCCAGCGCCTCCTCGGATTGGTCGCAGCCGACGACGCGCGCGCCTCTTTTGGCCAGCAGCGTGACGATCGCGGAGCCAAGACCGCCGCCGGCGCCGGTGACGACGACAGTGCGGCCTTCGAATTCGGCTTTCGAAACCACGGCGCTTGCTCCTCCCGCAGGTCAGGCAGATGCCGGCAGGTTAAGGAACCGAATGTAATTTAGCAACATGATAATCCGCTTGCATGCCGCGAATTCATGGATAATGTAGGAAAGTCACATAAATCCTGCGCCAGATCAGGCACAGGGAGCGCAAATGCGCGGAACAAATGGGAGAGATCGGATGAGCCTTGCGAAATGGACTGTCGGCCTTATGGCCGGAATGAGCATGCTGGCCTTCGCGGCGCAGGCCAATGCGGGTGAAGTGCGGGTCACCGTCGCTGAATACAGCGCCAAGACCGGCCCCTATTTCGAGGAAGTGAAGAAGGAGTTCGAGGCGAAGAACCCGGGCATCACGGTCAAGTTCGAAGTCGTGCCGTGGGATGTGCTCTTGCAGAAGCTGACCACCGACATCACCGCCGGCACCAATGCAGATCTCTCGATCATCGGCACGCGCTGGCTGATCGACTTCGTCCAGCAGGACGTCGCCGAACCGCTCGACGGCTACATCACGCCCGAATTCAAGGGCCGCTTCATCGACACCTTCCTGTCGCCCTCGATCATGAACGGCAAGACCTACGGCCTGCCGATCGCCGCCTCGGCGCGCGCCATGTATTACAACAAGGAGCTGTTCGAGAAGGCCGGCATCGCCAAGCCGCCGGCAACCTGGACCGAGCTGCAGGACGATGCGCGCAAGATCAAGGCGCTGGGAACCGGCGCATTCGGGTTCGGCCTGCAGGGCAAGGAGATCGAGACCGACGTCTATTATTATTACGCGATGTGGTCGCAGGGCACCGAAATCCTCAACAAGGATGGCACGTCGGGCCTTGGCACGCCGGGCGCGCTCGCGGCCGCCAAGCTCTACAAGTCGATGATCGACGAGGGGCTGACCGAACCAGGCGTCACCTCCAACAGCCGCGAGGACGTGCAGAACCTGTTCAAGCAGGGCAAGATCGGCATGATGATCACCGCACCCTTCCTGTCCAACCAGATCAAGGAGGAGGCCGCGAGCCTGAAATATGGCGTCGCCGCCATTCCGGCTGGTCCGACCGGTGCGCGCGGCACCTATGGCGTCACCGATTCCATGATCATGTTCAAGAACTCCAAGAACAAGGATGAGGCCTGGAAGCTGATGGACTTCCTGTTCACCACCGAGCAGCGCGCCAAGTTCACCCAGGGCGAAGGCTTCCTGCCGGTGAACAAGGAAGAGGCCAAGATGGATTACTACGTCAACAACGCGGATCTCGCCGCCTTCACCGCGCTTTTGCCCGACGCCCGCTTCGCGCCGGTCATCCCGGGCTGGGAAGAGGTTGCCCAGATCACGTCGGACGCCATGCAGAAGATCTACCTCGGCGGCGACCCCGAGGCAGGACTGAAGGACGCGGCGGCGAAGGCCAATGCCGTGCTGAAGAAATAGGGCTGTGCTCAAGGAATAGGGCGTATCTCCCTGCGCCCGTGGCGCGTCCCACTCAGGCGGGGCGCGCCACATCTTGCAGACTTGAGCAGAAAGATAGTTCGTCGATGTCAGCGCCGCCCAGCCAGGCTCCTTTCCTCTCCCTCCGGAGGGGGAGAGGTGGCTCGGCGAAGCCGAGACGGAGTGGGGGAACCACTTGGCAGCCGCCGCGAACGGACATAGCAAGGGCACCGGGCGCAAGCATCGCCTCGCCTGCGCTCAAGGGTCGACCCCCACTCCGTCGAGCTTCGCTCGACACCTCTCCCCCGATCGACGGGGGAGAGGAAGGGCCCCTTCCGCAACTGCTGCGGAGGACGGACAGGCAGGTGAGGGCAGCGCCGACGGTTGCAAGGAATCCTGAAGCGGTGCCTGAGAAGAACGAGGCGAGATTAAGTCAATCTGTTAAGCCAGCGCAATCCAATCTCCACCCGCAAAACGGTACAGCCGGCCGATGCAAAATCGTTTCTTGCCCTATCTCCTGACCTTGCCCAGCCTGTTCCTGGCGGCGATCGTCATCTTCTGGCCGGTCTGGGACCTGGTCCAGATCTCGACGCATGACGTCAACCGCTTCGGCCAGTTGCGCGAGTTCAGCGGCGTTGCCAATTTCGCGGGACTTGCCGCCGATCCCGATTTCGTCGCGGCACTCTGGCGCACTGGCTTGTGGACCGTGCTCGTGGTCGGCGGCGCGCTGCTTCTGTCGGTGCCGGTGGCGATGATCCTCAACACCGATTTCTATGGCCGTGGCCTTGCCCGTGTCATCATCATGCTGCCCTGGGCGGTGTCGCTGACCATGACGGCGGTGGTCTGGCGCTGGGCGCTGAGCGGCGAAAGCGGCATGCTGAATTCGGCGCTGCTTGGCCTCGGCCTTATCGACCATAACATCCAGTGGCTGGCGCAGGCCGAGACCGCCTTCCCGATGCAGGTGCTGATCGGCATATTGGTGACGGTGCCGTTCACGACGACGATCTTCCTCGGCGGACTGTCGTCGATCCCGGACGATCTCTACGAAGCGGCGGCTCTCGAGGGCGCCACGCCGCTGCAGCAGTTCCGCGAGATCACCTTTCCGCTCTTGAAGCCGTTCATCAACATCGCCATCGTGCTCAACACCATCTACGTCTTCAACTCGTTCCCGATCATCTGGGTGATGACGCAGGGCGGGCCGGCGAACTCCACCGACATCCTGGTCACCCATCTCTACAAGCTTGCCTTCCGCATTGGCAAACTGGGCGAGGCCTCGGCGGTGTCGCTGGTGATGTTCGCCATATTGCTCGTCTTCACCATGATCTATGTGCGGTTGGCGATGCGGGAGCAGCGCGCATGACAAATAGGCTCATGACAGGCAAGCTCATGACGGGCAAGCTGAAGCGGACCATCATCGCCTGGCTGCTCTTGGCGCCTTTGATCGTGGTGACGATCTTTCCCTTCGCGGTGATGTTGCTGACCGCGGTCAAGCCACGGCAGGAGGTGCTGTCGCCGACATGGTGGCCGAGCGAGTTCCGCTGGTCGAATTTCTCAGACATGTGGGTGGCGACCGGCTTCGGCCAGGCGCTGGCCAATTCGCTCTATGTCTCGATCATCGCCACGGTCGGCGCCATCCTCATCTCTGTTCCCGCCGCCTATGCCATGTCGCGCTTTCGCTTTGCCGGCTATGGCGCGTTCCGCCAGTTCCTGCTGATCTCGCAGATGATCTCGCCGATCGTGCTGGTGCTCGGCCTGTTCCGGCTGATGGCCGCCTGGGGGCTGGTCGAATCGACGACGGCGCTCGGCTTCATCTACATGGCCTTCAACGTCGCCTTCACGGTGTGGATGCTGCAGAGCTATTTCGACACCATCCCGCGCGATCTCGAGGAAGCCGCCTGGATGGAAGGCGCCGGCCGCTGGCTGACCCTGCGCAAAGTGTTCCTGCCGCTCTGCCTGCCGGCGATCGCGGTGACCGCGATCTTCACCTTTATCAACGCCTGGAACGAGTTCGTCGTGGCGCTGACCATGCTGCGCAGCCAGGAGAGCTATACGCTACCGATCCAGGTATTTTCGCTGGTCGCCGGCCGCTACACGATCGAGTGGCATCACGTCATGGCCGCCACGCTGCTGGCGACACTGCCTGTCGCGATCCTGTTCATCTGGCTGCAGCGCTATCTCGTCCGCGGACTGGCGCTCGGGGCTGTTAAATAGCCGTTACACTCCCACGGAGCTTTCATGCGCATCTTCACCGCCTCGCTGGCGACGGAAACCAACACCTTCTCGCCGGTGCCGACCGACCGGGCATCGTTCGAGATGGCGTTCTATGCCGCGCCGGGCAAGCATCCGCAGACACCGACGTTGTGTTCCTCGCCCATCGTCGCCTTGCGCCGGCGCGCGGCAAAGGAAGGCCTGACCGTGATCGAAGGCACCGCGACCTGGGCCGAGCCCGGCGGCCTGGTGCAGCGGCAGACCTATGAAGCGCTGCGCGACGAGATTCTGGGCCAGCTTAAAGCGGCACTGCCGGTCGACGCGGTCATCCTCGGCCTGCATGGCGCCATGGTGGCGCAAGGTTATGACGATTGCGAGGGCGATCTGCTCGAGCGCGTGCGGGCCATCGTCGGGCCTGACGTGGTGATCGCCTCCGAGTTCGATCCGCACAGCCATCTGACGCCCAGGCGCGTGGCGGCGTCAGATATCATGGCCTATTTCCTCGAGTTCCCGCACACCGATTTCTACGAACGCGGCGAGCACGTCGTCGAGCTTGGGTTGGCGGCGGCGCGCGGCGAGATCAAACCGGTCATCTCGACCTTCGACTGCCGCATGATCCAGGTATTGCCGACCAGCCGCGAGCCGATGCGCTCCTTCGTCGATCGCATCAAGGCGCTGCATGGCAAGGACGGCGTGCTGTCGGTCTCGGTCATCCATGGCTTCATGGCCGCCGATGTGCCGGAGATGGGCACGCGCATCCTTGTTGTCACCGACAACGACAAGGCCAAGGGCGATGCGCTGGCGGAACGGCTGGGGAGGGAGCTTTACACGCTGCGCGAAAAGACGGCGATGACGATGCTGAGCGCCGCCGACGGCATCGATCGCGCCTTGGCCGTTCGCACCGAAAATCCGGGCAAGCCCGTGGTCATCGCCGACATCTGGGACAATCCCGGCGGCGGCGTTCCCGGCGACGGCACCTTCGTGCTGCGCCAGATGCTGGCGCGTGGTCTGGACAATGTTGGCGTGGCGACGATCTGGGATCCGATCGCGGTAACCTTCTGCCTGGCAGCCGGCGAGGGCGCGATCATCGACCTGCGTTTCGGCGGCAAGGCCGGCCCGCAGGCCGGCGAGCCGATCGACGCGCGCGTCAAGGTGCTGAAGGCTGTTCCAGAGGGGTGGCAGAGTTTCGGGCCGAGCCGGGTGACGCTCGGGCCGACCGCGCTGGTCCGCATCGAAGGCACCGACGTCGACATCATCCTCAACACCAACCGCACCCAGACCTTCGAGCCGGACATTTTTTCCAACATCGGCGTCGATCCGCTGGGCAAGGACATGCTGCTGATCAAATCGACCAACCATTTCTATGCCGGCTTCGAGCCGATCGCCGCCGAGATCATCTACGTCTCGGCGCCGAGTTCGTATCCCAGCAATCCGGCGGTGACCGACTACAGGAAGCTGACGCGGCCGGTGTGGCCAAGGGTGGCGGATCCGTGGAAGGATAATCTCCCCCTTTGAGGGGGAGATGTCGCCGAAGGCGACAGAGGGGGTCGTCTCGCGTGAAGCGCCAACCTACATCTGCAGCAACAGGCCGAGTCCGGTCGGACCGACCCCCTCTGGCCGCTTCGCGGCCATCTCCCCCTCGAGGGGGGAGATTATCCGGTGCTACACCAGCCCGCGCTTGACCATCATCGCATCTGGCGACGGCATCTTGCCGCGGAATGCCGTGTAGAGCTCTTCGGGGTCCTTCGAGCCGCCGGCGGCGTAAATGTTCTTTCTCAGCCGCTCGGCCAGCGCCGGGTTGAAGGGATCGCCGGTTTCCTCGAAGGCGGCGAAGGCATCGGCGTCGAGCACTTCCGACCACATGTAGGAATAGTAGCCGGCCGAATAGCCGTCGCCCGAGAACACGTGGCCGAAATGTGGGGTGCGGTGGCGCATCGCGATGGTATCGGGCATGTCGAGCTTTTCCAACGTTTCGATCTCGAAACGAAGCGGCTGTTCCGGGGCGTCGGGCCGTGCGTGATAGGCCATGTCGATCAGCGCCGAGGCGGTGAACTCGACCGTGGCGAAGCCGGCGCCGAAAGTGCGTGTGGCCAGCATCTTGTCGAGCAGCGCCGTGGGCATCGGCTTGCCGGTCTTGACGTGCAGCGCGTGCTTTTCCAGCACCGCCGGCACCGTCAGCCAATGCTCGTAGAGCTGCGAGGGCAATTCGACGAAATCGCGGCTGACCGAGGTGCCGGAAACCGACGGCCAAGTGGCCTCCGTCAACATGCCGTGCAGCGCATGGCCGAACTCATGGAACAGCGTTTTCGCCTCGTCGACCGACAGCAGCGCCGGCTCGCCTGCCGGCGGCTTGGCGAAGTTCATGATGTTGTAAATGACGGGTTTCGAGCCTTCGCCGAGCCTGTAGCCGGATTTCAGCGCACTCATCCATGCACCGGAACGCTTCGAGGGCCGCGCGAAATAATCGGCGAGGAACAAAGCGCGCTCGCTGCCGTCGGCATTCTTCACCACGAAGACGCGCGCGTCCGGGTGCCAGGCGGCAATGCCTTTTTTCTCCTCGAAGGTGATGCCGAACAGTCTTGTCGCCACGTCGAAGCAGGCGTCGATGATGCGGTCGAGCTGCAGGTAGGGCTTTAATTCCGCCTCGTCGAAAGCGAACTTTTCGGCGCGCAGCTTCTCCTGGTAGAAACGCCAGTCCCAGGCGGCGAATTTCTCGTTGCTGCCGGCCTCCGCCGCCAGCCGCTCCAGCTCCTTCTGGTCGGCGGCGGCCTTCTCCAGCGCCTTTTCCCAGACCGGGTCGAGCAGCGTGTGCACCGCCTCCGGCGTCTTGGCCATGGTGTCGTCGAGTTTCAGCGCGGCGAAGGAGGCATAGCCGAGCAGCTTCGCCTTTTCGGCGCGCAGCTTCAGCATGTCGCGCACCACGGACGTATTGTCGGTGGCGCCGCCATTCTGGCCGCGCATGGTGAAGGCGCGGAAGGCGATCTCGCGCAGGTCGCGGCGTTCCGAGAAGGTCGTGAACGGCTCGTAGATCGAGCGCGACAGGGTGACGGCGTAGCGGCCTTTCTGGCCACGCATCTCAGCTGCCTCGGCCATCGAGCTCTTCACGAAGTCCGGCAGGCCGGCAAGGTCGGCCTCATCGAGGAACAGCGCCCAGTCGCGCTCGTCGGCGAGCACGTTCTGGCCGAAAGTCGTGCCGAGCGACGACAGCTCCTCATTGATTGTCGCCAGCCGCTTCTTGCCCTCGGCGTCGAGCTTGGCGCCGGAGCGGACGAAGCCTTTCCAGGTCTTCTCCAGCACCCGCAGGGTCTCGGCGTCGAGGCCCAGGCTCTCGCGGCGCTGGTAGAGATCATCGATGCGGGCAAACAGCTTCTCATTCATCGAGATCGCCGAGAAATGCCTGGACATCTTCGGCGAAATGTCGCGCTCCAGCGCCTGGATGGTCTCGTTGGTGTAAGCGCCGGCGCGGCACCAGAAGATCGATGAGACGTGATCGAGCGCCTCGCCGCCGAGTTCCAGCGCGGCAAGCGTGTTCTCGATGGTCGGTGCATCCTTGTTGCCGGCGATCGCGTCGATCTCCGCCTCATGCGCCGTCAGTGCCGCGTCGAAAACCGGGGAAAAATCGCCGTCGCCGATACGGGCAAAATCGGGCAGGCCGAGCGGCCCTTGCCATGCGGCCAGCGGATGGGCGGCGAGGTCGACGGTTTTCGTGGAGGGCATGGAGGGTCTTTCGCTGGCGTCAAGAAGGAGGGTGTCACCGATGTAGGGTGCGGCGCATGGGCTCGCAATATGGCAGTTGGCCGCCTCAGTAGCCCTCGCAGTTTTCGGCGATTGCCGCCTGCGAGCTGGCGGTGATGCGGTTGTTGGCCACCGCGAAAGTTTCCTGCACCAGCATGTCGTTGTCGGGGAAGTCGTAGCAGGCGATCACAGTGGTGACGCCGCCTTCGCTCTTCTCGATCCGGTGGCGGATCGCGGCACCCGCAACCGCCCCCCATTCGTCGAGCGAGGCGATGAACTCCTGCTTGCCTTGAGTGATGCCGAGGTCATCGAGCTTGATGCGGACGTCGTCGGCAAGCAGGTCGGCGAGTTCCGTGCGATCGGCGACCAGCAGTGCCGAATACCAGCGGCTGATGATGGCGCCGTCATCGGCGCGGGCGACAACGATTGCCGTCAGCAGCGCGGCCGCCGTGAAAACGGCCGACCGGACGTTCGCCCGCTGGCGCGCCTTCCCGTTCATTCCAGCACCGGCCGCTCGAAATCGCCGGTCTCCTTGTTCATCACCCAGAGCTCGCCAGTCGAAATATCGAACCAGGCGCCGTGCAGCGACAGCCGCCCCTTGCCTTCGAGGATCGAGACGCAGGGAAAGGTCCTGAGATTGGCGATGGAATAGCGGACCGAGATGCGCTCCAGTGCCGTCTGGCGTTCCGTCGCGGTCATGAAGGTGCTGGAGGAGACGGTCTCGGCGGCCGGTGCGATCAGGCTCATCCACTTGCCGATGAAGTCGCCGGGAGACAGCGGGGCGAAATTGGTGTCCAGCGCGGCACGAATGCCGCCGCAGCGGCCGTGACCCATGACGACGATGTTCTTGACCTTCAGGCTCTGCACCGCGAATTCGAGCGCGGCCGAGGTCGAATGGAACTCGCCATCCGGCTCGTAAGGCGGCACGAGGTTGCCGACATTGCGCAGCACGAAAAGTTCACCGGGCCCGGCGTCGAAGATCGCTTCGGGGGCAGCGCGGGAGTCGCAACAGGCAACGATCATGGTTTCCGGAGCCTGCCCGTCTCGGGCGAGTTCGCGATAGCGGCCGCTCTCGGTGAGGTAGCGTCCGTTCATGAAATTGCGGTAGCCGGCGAGGAGGTGATCAGGAAGATGAGGCATGGGCGGCTAAGGCCTTTCCGGGTTGGAGGCGGCAGCTCGTTGCGGTCGAGAAAAGGCTCTAACGGTAAAAGCGCGTCGCGAGCAATGCAGAATTGTGGGGGCTGGCTGGAAATGCCATGCGTTGGGCGCGACGCTGGCCAATGTTGTCACGCCCAGATGGCGACCGGTATGCCAAAACCGTCAACCAGTGGCGGGTCCGGAAACGGCCTGGCCTTGCCGCCGGCGATGCGGTCGGCGACCAGCATCATTGCCGCGGCATCGAGGAAATCGTCGGCGGCCGCGCCACGCGGTGTCGGCTGGTCAAGGAAGCCCATCTCATAGCCGTGGCGGCAAAGCAGTGCCTTGCGCTCCGCCATGCCGGCCGGATTGATGCCGCCCTTGATCTTTTTCGGCAACAGCATGGCCTGATCGCCATTCAGGCGGCAGAAGGCGACTTCCGGATGCGATTCGAAGACGCGGCCGCGCAAATCGGGGCGTGCGATCAGCAACGTGTCGATCTCGCGGATTTTCGAAAAGATGCCAAAGGCCTGAATCGATACGCCGCGCGGTGGGTCGGACGTGGTCCTGGCCACCTCGCTTGCTCTGCGATGCGCGGCGTACCAGGCTTCGACAGTGGTGAAGTCCTGCGTATCGGCATAGAGCGTGGCGCGAGACGGGATCGAAAAGACGCTGGATTGGCGTGCTCCGAGCAGCGGCCGCACCAGCGCCTCCGGTCCGCGCCCGCCTTTGCTGGAGAACTCCGGCAGGCCGATCGGCATGTCGACGGCGACAATCGCGCCGTCGGGAATTGCCGCAAGCAGCGCGGCGAAGCTGACGAAGACATTGATCGAAGGCGCCGCGCCCGGATCGCGCCGCACGGCGATCCAGCCGGCCTTGCAGCCGTCGACGCCGACCAGCGCGACCTTCGAGGTCACGCGCGGCGATCCCGCCCCGGATGGGTGAGGTGGCGCAGCTGCACCATGGCCATCGGGTGAGACAGGCTCTGCGCGTCGGTTTCGAGCTGCAGCTCGTCGCCGCCGCGCTTGGCGGTGCGCGCCAGGATCTCGTAGACCGCCGCCGTGGTCGATTGCAGCGCCTTGATCGCCGGTTGGCCGGAGAGGATGCGCGCGAGATAGACGGCCGCCGTCAGATCGCCCAGGCCGTTCGGCGGCTTGTCGATCAGGCGGTGCTCGGCGAGCAGCGCCTGGGTGCCGTCAAGTAGGAGATTGCCGGTGCCGCCAATCATCATCGATGGCGCCGAGGTGACCAGCATGGTCGACGGTCCGGCATGGAGTGCGGCCGAGATCACCGATTTGAGGTCCGGCAGCGGGGCGCCGGCCATCCATTCCAGCTCGTAGCGGTTAGGGGTTGCGATGTCGGCGATCGGCATCAGCCGGTCGCGCATGGCGGCGGCGGTGGGCTCGGGCACATAGAGGCCGCCTGAATCGCCCATCACCGGATCGCAGATATAGACGGCGCCAGGCGTCCTGGCCTTGACGGCGGCGACCAGCGAGGCGACCGCCTCGGCCTGGCCGGCCTCGCCGAGATAGCCCGACAGCACGGCGCCGACCTCGCCCAGCCACGGCGCGCGCTCGAGATCGGCCATCAGCGCCTTGAACTGGTCGAGCGGCGGCACGATGCGTGTCGCCCGCCCATGGCCGGGATGCCAGGGCAGGATGACGGTCGGCACCGCCCAGACCGGAAAGCCCAGTGTCTCCAGCGCAAAGACGGCGGCGCGGTTGCCGACCGAACCGCGAGCGACATGGCTGGAAATGACGATGACCGCGCGCGGCGCGTCGGGTTTTTCGGCGCTCATTGTTTTTGATTCCTAGCTGCCCCGGGTGAGGAAAAGCACGAGCCAGACCATCAGGCCCAGCGCCACGAGCAGGCCGAGTATCCTGCCAATGCGGGTGCCCCAGACCTCGATCGGGTCCGCGCGGTCGGCGTCGGCCGCGGCGACGTGGTCGCGCACGCCTTTTGCGGTCCGTGCCACCAGCGAGGTGCCGGCCGGATCCGTCTCCTGCGCGACGCGCTCAAGGATACGGCGCGATTCGCCGTCGCTGTCCTGATGTCCGGCCATGATGGTGTCCTGCTTCTGCCGACCTTATCGCGTTCGCCCCGCCAATTACAGGGGTTTGCGGCCGATGGTAACGCGCCGATAACCGTTCCCGCCGAGGCCGTTTTCTTGCGCGCCGATTGTGGTAATGCTTCGCATGCAAACTTCTACCGAGGGACTCCATCATGCTTGCCCAGCGCCTTGCTCGACCATCGACATTCCGCACGCTGCCCGCCTTCCTGATGATGGCTTTCGTGCTGCCGCTGCTTGCCGGCTGCGGCTACAACACGATTCCGACGGCGGAGGAGAATGCCAGGGCAGCCTGGAGCGAGGTGCTGAACCAGTATCAGCGCCGCGCCGACCTCATCCCCAACCTCGTCCAGACAGTCAAAGGCTACGCCGCACATGAGAAGGACACGCTCGATGCGGTGGTCGAGGCACGGGCCAAGGCGACGCAGATCACGGTGACGCCCGATACGCTGAAGGATCCCGAAGCGCTCAAGAAATTCCAGGATGCCCAGGCGGGGCTGACGAGCGCGCTGTCGCGGCTAATCGCGGTGTCGGAAGCCTATCCGGATCTCAAGGCCAATCAGAACTTCCTGGCGCTGCAGGCACAGCTTGAAGGCACCGAGAACCGCATCGCGGTGGCGCGGCGCGATTACATCCAGGCGGTCAAGGACTACAATCTGACACTGAGGACCTTCCCCTCGGTGCTGTGGGCGAGCTTGTGGTTCCGCTCCAACCAGCCCTTCGCGAACTTCACCATCGAAGAGGACAAGCTGCAGGTGCCGAAGGTGGATTTCGGCACGAAGCAGGGCGGGTGAGCAGCGACTGTCATCGGAATAAATTCCGCAAAAAACGGACCGTTGGCGTGCAAACACCCCCCTCTGTCCTGCCGGACATCTCCCCCTCAAGTGGGGAGATTGGCCGCGATCTCCGCTTTCGCCATTTTTCAACGTGGCAAGATGAGCGTCAGCGCCGAAGCTGCCAATCTCCCCCCTGGAGGGGGAGATGCCCGGCAGGGCAGAGGGGGGCGCCACGGAACGCAAGCCTAGGGTTCCTTTTCGCTCTTCTAAGCCTTTTCTTTCTCCCCCTAACCGCATTCGCCGCGGACCTGCCTGTTCTCACTGGCCGTGTCGTCGACAATGCCGGCATCATCGATGCCGGCACCAAGGCGGCGCTGACGCAAAAGCTTGCCGATTTCGAGACAAAGGGTTCCGACCAGATCGTCGTCGCCACAATCCCGAGCCTCGGCGGCGAAGAGATCGAACCCTACGCCAACCGGCTGTTCCGCTTCTGGAAGCTCGGCCAGGCCAAGGAGAACAACGGCGTATTGCTGCTGGTCGCGCCAAACGACCGCAAGATGCGCATCGAGGTCGGCTATGGGCTGGAAGGCACGCTGACCGACCTGCACACCAAGCTGATCATCGAAAACGACATGGTGCCGGCCTTCCGCGCCGGTGATTTCTCCGGCGGCATCACCAAGGCCGTCGACGACATGATCATGGTGCTGGAAGGCAATCCTGAGGAGCTGGAAGCGAGGGGCAAACGCAACCAGCAGGCGCCGTTCAATTCCGACGACCTGTTCTTCGCCATTTTCATCAGCATCTGGGCGATCATCTTCTTCGGCGGCATCGCGGCCTCGGTCCTGCCGCCGATCTTCGGCCAGAAGCTCGGGCCTGGACGCTATCGCTGGCTCGGCATGACCTTCGAGCCCAGCAGGCGATCCTCGAGCGGCGGCTGGTCTTCTGGAAGTTCCGGCGGGGGCTGGTCTTCCGGCGGAGGTGGCGGCGGATTTTCGGGCGGCGGTGGTTCGTCCGGCGGTGGCGGCTCCTCGGGAGGCTGGTGAGACAAGACCATGGCAACACGACCGATCAGCCCTCAGGACCATGAGCGCATCGCCGACGCGATCCGCATTGCTGAAGCCCGGACCGATGGCGAAATCTACTGCGTCGTGGCGTATGCCAGTGACGGCTATTTCGCTCCAGCCGCCTTGATGGCGGCGCTGGGCATGCTGATCGCCAGCCTCGCCGTCGCCTACGGATTGGAGGCATGGTGGCTCACCATCCGCCTGCCGCATTTCGTCCTCGCTGAGCTTTTGGCGCTGGCCTGCGCGCTGGCCCTATTATGGGCGCTGCCCGGCCTGCGCATCCATATGGTGCCGCGGCGGCTGCGCTATCAGGCGGCGCACGCCAATGCGACCAAGCAGTTCCTTGCCCGCAACGTCCACCGCACCACGGCGCGCACCGGCGTGCTGGTCTTCGTTTCGATCACCGAGCGCTATGCCGAGGTGGTCGCCGATTCGGGCATCGACACCAAGGTCGGCCAGCATGTCTGGGATGATGTGGTGCGCGATCTCACCGCGCATGCCGGCGATGACCGGCTCGCCGACGGTTTCGTCAAGGCGATCGAGCAGGTGGGGGCGGTGCTGGCCGAGCATTTCCCGGTCACCTCAGGCGATATCAACGAGCTTGACGATCATCTGGTCGAAATCTGAAAAGCCTGCCTGCAAACGCCCCTCAGCCGGACGCCTGACGCGGCTTCCTGCGCTTTCGATGCTCACGGACAAAAAAGTCCGCTGCGCGTCGGTTCTCGAAAGCTGCGCCATCCGCCTCGCCTGAGCGCGTTTTCAGACAGGCTTTGCCCGATCTCAGCAATGTCATGATCGGCTGTGAGAAAGCGGCCGGCGGGCCGCCCGTACTCTTGCAATCGGGCCATGCGGGTTTATGGTTAACAAATCATGAATACGCTGACGATCGACATCCGGAAGGCCGAGCCGCGCGACGCAGGCGCCATCGCCGAGGTGCATCTGGAAGCCTGGCGCGGTGCCTATTCCGGCATCATCCCGCACCGCACGCTGACGTCGATGATCAACCGCCGCGGTGCCGACTGGTGGGCGAACGCGATTCGCCGTGCCGCCACCGTTCTGGTCGTCGAAATCGGCGGCACAATCGCCGGCTATGCGACGATCGGCAAGAACCGTGCCCGGGAACTCAAGCAGCAAGGCGAAATCTACGAATTGTACCTGCGCCCGGAATATCAGGGCATTGGTCTTGGCCGGCGCCTGTTTTCGGCAGCCAGGGCTCGGCTCGCTGACCATGGCCTGAAAGGCATGGTGGTGTGGGCGCTGGAAGACAACCAGAACGCGCTTGCCTTCTATGCCGGCGCCGGCGGCCGCGATGTCGCCGAGGGTGTCGAGATCTTCGAACAGAAAGCGCTGAAGAAGGTCGCTTTCGTCTGGGAATGATCGCCGAGATGATCGCGGAAGCCCGGGACGCCTCCAGGAAATCACGACGCTGAAACATCTTGTGCTGATGATTGAACGCGCCGAATGCCGTCGCGTCTCGCCTGACGTGCGTGAGCACCATTCGCCGCATTGCGCCATTTAGCGCCGCCCGCTATCTCCTCCCCATCGAGAGAGGGATAAAGCCATGCGCATCGAAGCCATAGCCACCGGAAAGAATCCGCCTGAAGACGTCAACGTCATCATCGAAGTGCCGATCGGCGGCGAGCCAATCAAGTATGAGATGGACAAGGAGGCCGGCACGCTATTCGTCGACCGCTTCCTGCACACCTCGATGCGTTATCCCGGCAATTACGGCTTCGTGCCGCACACGCTGTCGGGCGATGGCGACCCGATCGACGTGCTGGTCTGCAACACGCGCGCACTGGTGCCGGGCTGCGTCATCAACGTGCGGCCGATCGGCGTGCTGATCATGGAAGACAATGCCGGCCAGGACGAAAAGATCATCGCCGTGCCGTCGCCCAAGCTGACGCTGCGTTACGAGAACGTCACCGAGTATAATCAGCTGCCCGACATCACCCTCCAGCAGGTGCAGCACTTTTTCGAGCACTACAAGGATCTCGAACCCGGCAAATGGGTCAAGATCGAAGGCTGGCACGATTCGAAATACGCCAAGAAGATGATTGTCGACGCGATCGAGCGGGCGAAGAAGAGTAAGTAGCTGGGTTTCGTCATCCTCGGGCTTGACCCGAGGATCCATGCCGCGACGCTAGCTGAAGTGCGCGGCGGAAACAGAATTTTGCGCCGTTGCGGCGATGTTGATGTCCCGGCATGGATCCTGGGGTCTGCGCTGCGTCGCTGCGCTCCTTGCTTCGCCCCAGGATGACGAAGTTGTGGGCGTGGCGGCCAATCTCCAACCTGGTCAATTATCCACCCGGCCGAAGGCCGGCACGTTGCCGATGACGGTGTGCCGGTCCTTGCCACAGGCGAAGGTCCGCGCCTTCTCGTCGGCAAGCTTGCGCGCCTGGTCGTTGGCTTGCGGATTGCCGGTGGCCAGCACGAGGCCGACGGTGCAGCCATCTCGCGCATCCATCTGACCGACCTTGGCGACGAGCAGCACTTCGGTCGACTTTTTCTCGTCCTCGGCATTGCTGATCGTGCGGCGGTGGATGACCGCGAAGGGCACGGCCTTGTCGCCATTTGTCTCGACGCGCCATTCGACCTTGGCCCCGGACGAATTGAAGGCGGAAAAGCTCTCCCAGGCGGATGTCATGTCGCCGCCGGGCGGAAAACCGTAAAACAGCGATTCGCGGGCGTCGTCATAGGCGATCAGCACGGGATAGCCGCGATAGCCCGAACAGGCGAGATCGGCCCAGTCGCCGTCGCCTTGTTCGGCCTGAGCGTAGGTTACGCAGTCCCTCTTCCAGTCGAGATCGGTATAGGCGCTCGATATCTCACTGGCTTGGGCTGCCTGACAGAGGCCAGCGAGAGCAAGCGGGATCAGCAGGCGGCGCATCGCGGACATCTCCGTTGGAGGCTGTCCCAGCGTATCGCCAACCGCTATTTCTTCAAGCTCGCTTCAATCAGCAGGTCGGCATTGCGGGCGACCGACTGCGCGGGACCACCGAGGCCGAACAGCTGGCCGCTGATATACGCGCCCTCGATCAGAAGCAGCAGCCCGTCGCCCAGCGTGTCGGCCTCCTGCGCGCCCATCGCGGCGGCCATGGCGCGCAGGCGGCGGCGCAGTTCCTGCTTGTTGGCTTCACTGACGACGCGGGCGGGATGGCCGTGTTCGGGATACTCGACCGCTGCATTGGTCATGCCGCAGCCGCGGTAGTCCGGCCGTTGCGTGCGCTTGCCGACGCGGGTCAGGAAGGCGAGGATCTGCGCGCGGGGATCGCCGGGATGGGCGTCCACCGCCTCGTCGAAGCGCTCCCAGAACTCAAGGTCGTATTGCCTGAGGTACGAGGCGGCCAATTCGTCCTTGGAGGGAAAGCTGCGGTAGAGGCTGGGCTTGGTGACGCCGGCGCGCCTGACGATCTCGTCGACGCCGATCGCCCTGATGCCGCGCCTGTAGAACAGGTCATAGGCGACGTCGAGGATCTTCTTGGCGGCCTTGGGTGGCGCCGACGCATGACCCTCGTTGATGGTCAGTTCAATATTTTTGTCGGTTGGCATCATGGGACTCGATTGACAATGTTACCGATCGGTACGTATACATACTCCCATCTTGCAACGTACCGGTCAGTAACATGATAGCTCAATCCCGTCCGTTTGGCCAGCGCTACGCTTTCGTCGTGGTCGGCGTCATCTTCCTCTGCCTGCTGATCGCCGCCGGTCTGCGTTCGGCGCCCGCCGTCATGATGCTGCCGCTCGAAAACAGTTTCGGCTGGCGGCGCGACGTCATTTCGCTGGCTGCCGGCGTCGGCATCCTGCTCTATGGTCTGACCGGTCCGTTCGCCGCCGCGCTGATGGAACGGATCGGACTGCGCCGCACGTTGATCGCGTCGCTGGTGGTGATGTCAGGCTCGACTGCGCTCAGCCTTTTGATGACCAAGCCCTGGCATCTCTTCATCACCTGGGGTGTGTTTTCCGGCATCGGCTCCGGCGCCGTCGCCAGCGTGCTCGGCGCCACCATCGTCAACCGCTGGTTCAAGACCAATCGCGGCCTGGTCATGGGCCTGATGTCGGCCTCCAGCGCCACCGGCCTCCTGGTGTTCCTGCCGCTGCTTGCCTCGCTGGCGCAAACGGGCGGCTGGAAGCCGGTCGCCATCGCCGTCGCGGTCGCCACCGCCTGTCTCCTGCCGCTGGTCTGGCTGCTGGTGCCGGAGCGCCCGGCGTCGATCGGCATGGTGCGCTATGGCGCCGCGGCCGATGACGTGCCGCCGACATCGCCGGCATCGCAAGGCAATTTCCTGGCGCATACGCTCAACACGCTGCGCCGCGCCGCCGGCACACGGGTGTTCTGGTACCTGTTCGCCACCTTCTTCGTCTGCGGCTTCACCACCAATGGCCTGGTCGGCACGCATCTGATCGCGTTTTGCGGCGATATGGGCATCGGCGAGGTGCAGGCTGCCGGCCTGTTGTCGATGATGGGCATTTTCGACCTGATCGGCACGACGCTGTCGGGCTGGCTCACCGACCGTTTCGATCCGCGCAAGCTGCTTGGCGTCTATTATGCCATCCGCGGCCTGTCGCTGATCTACCTGCCCTATTCCGGCTTCTCGGCGACCAGCCTGATCATCTTCGCCGTGCTCTATGGCCTCGACTGGATCGCCACCGTGCCGCCGACGCTCAGGCTCGCCAACGAGGCATTCGGCGACCGCAGCGGGCCGATCGTCTTCGGCTGGATCGTCGCCGGTCATCAGGTGGGTGCCGCCACTGCCGCAGCCTTCGGCGGCACCATGCGCGAGCTGCAAGGCAATTACGAGCTGGCCTTCCTGATCGCCGGCATGACGGCCATCGCCGCCGCCTGTATCTCGCTGCTGATCAACACCAGCCGGCCAGCCTTCGATCCGGAACCGCAGGCGGCGTGAGGCGTAGCGGGCCCTGTAATCTCCCCCCTCGAGGGGGAGATGTCGCCGAAGGCGACAGAGGGGGTCGGTCCGACTGGGCTCGGCCTTACCGCAGACGAAAGAGGTTGGCGCTCTACGCGAGGTGACCGCCTCTGTCGCCTTCGGCGACATGTCCCCCTCGATGGGGGAGATAGCCTGTTCACTGTTATCAAACGTTCATGATTTCGAGATGCGCCTGAAACATTAACGCTGGAGCTTGGTGGCAACGTCCAACGCCATCCAGGAGACAGCCATGAACAAGCTCTCGATAACCCGCCGCGCCTTCGTCACCTCCGCGAGCGCGGCCGGTCTCCTCGGCGCCTCTGGCCTCGCGCTGCCCTATTATTCCCGCGCCAGCCAGCGCCCGGCCTTCACCCACGGCGTCCAGTCCGGCGATGTCGACGCCACGAGCGGCATGGTGTGGACGCGCACGGACCGCCCGTCGCGCGTCATGTTCGAAGTGTCGTCGACCGAGAATTTCGCCAACGCGACCCGGCTGGCGCCGCTCGATACGTCGCCGGCCAGCGACTATACGGTCAAACGCCTGCTCACCGATCTCGCTTCCGATCAGGACATCTTCTACCGCATGACGGCGGCCGACCTCGCAGACATCAACGCCGTCTCCGAGCCGATCGTCGGCCGCTTCCGCACCGCGCCGGCCTCGAAGCGCGACATCAAGTTCGCGTGGTCCGGCGACACCGCCGGCCAGGGCTGGGGCATCGACGAGACCGGCATGAAGACCTACGCCACGATCGGCAAGCACACGCCCGATTTCTTCCTGCATTCGGGCGACACCATTTATGCCGACGGCGCGATGAAGGATGAGGTCGACCTGCCCGGCGGCGGCAAGTGGAAGAACGTCGTCTTGATCGACGGCAAGCGCAAGGTCGCCGAGACGCTGGACGAATACCGCGACCAGTGGAAGTACAACATGATGGACAGGAACGTGCTCGGCCTGAGCGCCATCTGCCCCACCTTCTACCAGTGGGATGACCACGAAGTGCTGAACAACTGGTCGGATTCGAAGAATTTGAGCGCCGACAATCGTTACACGGAAAAATCCATCCATGTGCTGGCGGCTCGTGCGGCGCGCGCCTTCCATGAGATGACGACGATCCGCTACGAGCCGTCCGAGCCCGGCCGCGTCTATCGCAAGATAGCCTACGGACCGCTGCTCGACGTGTTCTTCCTCGACATGCGCGCCTATCGCGGTCCCAATGGTCCGGACATGCAGGATGAAATGACGCCGCAGTCGCGCATGCTCGGCGAGCAGCAGACGAAATGGCTGAAGCGGGAACTGGCCAACTCCAAGGCGACATGGAAGATCATCGCCGCCGACATGCCGCTCGGCCTCGTCGTCTGGGACGATGCCGCCAAGAAGGCCGGCGCGGAAGCTGTCAGCAATGGCGACAACGGCCTGCCCAAGGGACGTGAGCTCGAGATCGCCGACCTGCTGCGCTATATCAAGAATGCCGGCATCACCAACACCGTCTGGCTCACCGCCGACGTGCACTATACGGCCGCGCATTACTACAATCCCGACAAGGCGCGGTTCCAGGATTTCAGTCCATTCTGGGAATTCGTCTCCGGCCCGATCCATGCCGGCACGTTCGGTCCGAACGATTTCGACATGACCTTCGGTCCGGAGCTGAAGTTCATCAAAGCGCCGACCGCTGAGCAGGGTCAGAACCTGCCGCCGTCAGCCGGCCTGCAATTCTTTGGTCTTGTCGACATTTCCGGCGCCAGCGAGCAGATGACGGTGAGGCTGATGGACCGCGAGGACAACGAACTCTACAAAGTCACGCTCGACCCGGTGCGGTCGGCGTAAGGGCGCTGTTTACCCTCCCCTTGTCGGGAGGGTCGGCGAGGCGGCTTCGCGAAGCGAAGCTGGCGAGACGGGGTGGGGAGAGCGCTAGCGCAGTTGGGACCCCCGCTCCGCTTCGCGACCCTCCCGTAAGGGGGAGGGTAAAGTTCGTCGTCAGTCCGGATAGCAGGCCATCGGAATGTTCGGCCACACCGCGCTGTCGCAATTGGCGGCATCCTGGCGCTGCTTGAAGGCGGCGCTGACCGGGCCAGTCACCACCGGATCCACGCCGTCGGGGGCGTCGGCGAAGACCTGTTCGGCCGGCGCATTGGACGGCAAGGCCGGTCTTGCCTCCTTCAGCGACGCGGCCGACTGCGCGGCGTTGGCCGCCAGCAGCATGGCAAAGGCAACGGACGCGATAAGCGGCCAAAAACGGTTGAGTTTATCGGTCATGACGGTCGAACTGCCCGGGCCCTGAATGGTTCCCGCCTTGGTTAACAAAATCATTTCGCACGCAGATGCTTAAGATTTGATGAGTATTTGGTGTCGCGCTTCCCCTTTCGCAACTGCGAAAAACCCTGTATGAGCCGCGCAACCGAAAGAGGCAGCGCCTTTGGCCTGCTGCCTGCAACGCTTCCGAGACCCAGAACATGAAACTCCGTAATATCGCGATCATCGCGCACGTTGACCATGGAAAGACCACCCTGGTCGACCAGCTTTTGAAGCAGTCCGGCTCCTTCCGCGACAACCAGCGCGTCGCCGAGCGCGCCATGGATTCCAACGATCTTGAAAAGGAGCGCGGCATCACCATCCTGGCCAAGGCGACCTCGGTCGACTGGAAGGATACGCGCATCAACATCGTCGACACGCCCGGACACGCCGATTTCGGCGGTGAGGTCGAGCGCATCCTGTCGATGGTGGATTCGGCCATCGTGCTGGTCGACGCTGCCGAGGGCCCGATGCCGCAGACCAAGTTCGTCGTCGGCAAGGCACTCAAGGTCGGCCTGAAGCCGATCGTCGTCATCAACAAGATCGACCGTCCGGACGCCCGCCATGTCGAGGTCGTCAACGAGGTGTTCGACCTGTTCGCGGCACTCGACGCCACCGACGAGCAGCTCGACTTCCCGATCCTCTATGGTTCGGGCCGCGACGGCTGGGTTTCGGAAAATCCGGAAGGTCCGAAGGATCAGGGCCTGGCGCCGCTGTTCGACCTCGTCATCAAGCATGTGCCGGCGCCGACCGTTCATCCCGGCCCGTTCCGCATGATCGGCACCATCCTGGAAGCCAATCCGTTCCTCGGCCGCATCATCACCGGCCGCATCGAGAGCGGCACGCTGAAGTCGAACCAGGCGGTCAAGGTGCTGCACAATGACGGCACGCAGATCGAAACCGGCCGCATCTCCAAGATCCTTGCCTTCCGTGGCCTCGAGCGCCAGCCGATCGAAGAAGCCCAGGCGGGCGACATCGTCGCCATCGCCGGCCTGTCCAAGGGCACCGTCGCCGACACGTTCTGCGACCTGGCGGTGACCGAGGCGCTGCATGCGCAGCCGATCGATCCGCCGACCGTGACCATGTCCTTCCTGGTCAATGATAGCCCGCTCGCCGGCACCGAGGGCGACAAGGTGACCAGCCGCGTCATCCGCGACCGCCTGCTGCGCGAGGCCGAAGGCAATGTCGCACTGAAGATCGAGGAATCGCCCGACAAGGATTCGTTTTTCGTCTCCGGCCGCGGCGAATTGCAGCTCGCCGTGCTGATCGAGACGATGCGTCGCGAAGGCTTTGAAATCGCCGTATCGCGTCCGCGCGTCGTCATGCAGAAGGGCGAGAACGGCGAATTGCTTGAGCCGGTCGAGGAAGTCGTCATCGACGTCGACGAGGAACATGCCGGCGTCGTCGTGCAGAAGATGTCGGAGCGCAAGGCCGAGATGGTCGAACTCCGCCCGTCCGGCGGCAACCGCCAGCGCATCGTCTTCCACGCGCCGACGCGCGGCCTGATCGGCTACCAGTCGGAACTTTTGACCGACACGCGCGGCACCGCCGTGATGAACCGCCTGTTCCACGCCTATGAGCCCTATAAGGGCGAACTGCCCGGCCGCACCAACGGCGTGCTGATCTCCAACGAGCAGGGCGAGTCGGTCGCCTACGCCATGTGGAACCTGGAAGACCGCGGCCCGATGGTCATCGATCCGGGCGTCAAAGTCTATCAGGGCATGATCATCGGCATCCACTCCCGCGACAACGACCTCGAAGTCAACGTGCTGAAGGGCAAGAAGCTGACCAACATCCGCGCCGCCGGCAAGGACGAGGCGGTCAAGCTGACACCGCCGATCCGCATGACGCTGGAACGCGCACTGGCCTGGATCCAGGACGACGAGCTGGTCGAGGTGACGCCGAAGACCATTCGCCTGCGCAAGCTCTATCTCGACCCGAACGAGCGCAAGCGCTTCGAGAAGTCGGCCAAGGCGGTCGGCGCGGCGTAATCTTCTTACTTCTGATCGTTTCCGAGAGGGGCGGAGCACCTGACGCTTCGCCCCTCTCTCGTTCACCCGCCGGCCGCGCGGATGATGGCTTGGTGATCCGGCTCGCCGGCCAAGTCGATGCGGATCGTTGTTCCCGCGCGGGCCGGCTTGCGCAGGGCTTTGACCCCGTCCGGATCGATGACCAGCGATCGCTTCTCCTCCAGCGCCTGAAGCCGCGAGCGCGAGATGCCGAGTTCGTTGGCGAGCAGACGGTCTAGTCGCAGCGATGTCGGCATTTCGAGCCCGAGCTGGAGCTCCAGCGCCGTCGCGCTTTCCCTTGTCACTCCAATCACCTGCTTGTGCACGGCGACATCTGGAAATTCCTCGACGCGTCCCGCCTGGTTGCGCAACGCAACACTATCGAAAGCGTGGCGCCGGGCGAGTGCCGCATCGTTGCTCTCGAGCGCCTGCAACAGCGCAGGCTCGATGTCGCGGCGGTTGCGGCGTTCGAAAATGCCGAAATTCCAGGAATTGTCGCAGTCGACACAGCGATAGATCAGCCAGACGTCGATGCGCTTGCCGTTGGCGTTGACGCGGAATTTTCCGCTGCAGCGATAGGCCTTCACGTCGCCGCAGTGGTTGCAGTTGATGAGGGGTCGTGGTGCGATTTCGGGCGCGATCGCCCAGTGGATGCGCAGAGACATGCCGATAAGACCTTCCCGTCGGGAAGTTCATCAGGTCGGCGATGTCGAGATGCCCATGCGGGCGCGGCGTGGCGGTAGCTAGCTATGATCGGAAAATCAGGCGTCACGGGCGGTTGCGCGCGACAGCGGTTCAGCAGTGCCAAACCGGTCTCGAACCGCCGCCCAGAGGAACACATGAAAAATGAAATCAGGCCCGCGAACGCGGCGCCATCAGGTGTGTCGGGGGAGTTGACGAGACCGGCGGTTACGTAGGCAAAGTGAAGCTCAAAAATTGTTTCGCGACGGCCCTTCTAACCGCGAGACGTAGGACCGGCAAGTGTGTTTTCTCGACGCTACCGAAGCCCGGTCACTTGCGCTAATGTCTGGCATCGAAGGTTTTCAAACAGAGATCCTCGCCATGCACCTCACCTCGCTGTTGATCTTCGCCGCCGCTCTGTTCGTCGCTGCCGGCTCTCCTGGCCCCTCGATCGCGGCACTTGTCGCGCGCGTCATCTCGAAGGGCTTTCGCGATGTGTTCCCGTTCCTGCTCGCCATGTGGATCGGCGAGGGCATCTGGTTGTCGCTGGCGGTGTTCGGGCTGGCCGTCGTGGCGCAGACCTTCCATTTCGCGTTCGTCGTGGTGAAGTGGGTCGGCGTCGCCTATCTCGCTTACCTCGCCTGGAAGATGTGGACGGCGCCTGTCGACGCGAAAGAGGGCGAGATGCCGCGCGAGGATTCGCCGGCGAAGCTGTTTTTCGCCGGCATGGCGGTGACGCTAGGCAATCCCAAGATCATGATGTTCTACCTGGCGCTGCTGCCGACCATCATCGACCTTGCCTCGGTCAGCATCGTCGGCTGGGCCGAACTGACGGCGACCATGGCCGTGGTGCTCATCGCCATCGATCTCGCCTGGGTGCTTGCCGCCTCGCAGGCGCGCAAGCTCCTCAGGAGCAAGCGCGCCATGAAGATCGCCAACCGCGTCAGCGCCACGACGATGGCTGGCGCGGCTGCGGCAATCGCGGCGCGGTCCTGAGCATGATCTCGGACAAACGGTTCGTTTGTCCGAGATCATGCTCAAATAGACGGCGCATCACATCATTTCGATGATCGGCGCGATCTCGACGCTGAAGCCCGGGTCCGTCAGGATCGGGCAATCCTTGGCCTTGGCCACGGCATCGTCGATGTTCTTCGCGTTGACGATCGTGTAGCCGGCGGTCGGATTGCTGCCGCCATTGTTTTCGATCTTGCCGCCAGGCAACACCGTCTTCGACATGCCGACCGGATTGCCGCCGTCGACAACCGCCGAGCCAAGCTTGCCGTACCAGCTGGTCCAGGCATCCATTGCGGCTTTCCGCTCGGCCTCTTCGGTCGGCATCTTGCCGGAGCCATGATAGACGTAGAGAAATTTCGCCATGTTCTCCTCCTTGGTGAGCGGCATCGAACCGGCATGCGGTCATGCCGCCTGCCGATCATCGGACCAAACGGGCAAACAAGCAACGAGAATGAGGGATGACTAATATAAGGAGGCCAGGCTCCAGCGCCGCGCCTCACCTTGCCATGGCGTGGTATTCGTCGTTCGGCCGCATATCGATTGCCGCCGCCACCCGGTTCGACATGTTGAAGAAGGCTGCGGTCGAGGCGATGTCCCAGATGTCGCGGTCGCTGAAGCCGGCCTGACGCAGTGCCATCCGATCGGCTTCGACGATCTTCGCCGGTTCTTCGGTCAGCTTGACGGCGAATTCGAGCATCGCGGTCTGCTTCGGTGAAAGATCGGCGGCGCGGAAATTCATCACCATCATCTCGCCGAGCGCCGGGTCGCCGGACAGCTGGCGCACCGCCGCGCCATGCGCCGTCAGGCAGTAATAGCAATGATTGATCGAGGAAACGGCGACCGCGATCATCTCGCGTTCCAGCTTCGACAGGCTGGAATCGCCCAGCATCAAATCGTTGTACATGTCGGTGAAGGCGCGCAGCTTCTTGTCGTCGAAGGCATAGGCCTTGAGCACGTTGGGAACCAGGCCGAGCTTCTCCTCGCATTTGGCGAAATAGGCCTTTGTCGCGTCGCTCAGCTCTCCAGAGGCCAGGTCAAGCGCGGTGATTTTGCCGGTCATGGGTCGTTTCTCCTCGTCGGCGGTGCCTTGGCGCCGAATTCCGATAATTCTTGGCAAGCCGTCAAACCTTTGTCGCCAAACAGCGGTCATCTGCTACCATAGTCGCAAAAGCATGCGACGGGAGGCAAGAAGCGTCATGGCCAGCGTGAAAACCGCAGCTAAGTCGAAGAGGAAGGCAACAGCGGCGGCGAAGGCGGACGAGAGGCCAGCCAGGCTCGCCGATTACCTGCTCGCCCGCGCCCCGGCCGAAGATATCGCCGCCTATGACGTCGCCGACCTCGAACGCGCCGCCGATCTCGCCGGCCAGGCGGTCGGCGGCCACAAAAAGGGTGAATGCGTCGTCGCCGTCGAGGCCGATTCGGGTGTCTTTCGCGAAGGCCGCCCGGTGACGGTCATCACCGTCGTCAACGACAACATGCCGTTCCTGTTCGATTCCATTCTCGGCGAGGTCACCGAGACATCAGGCGAACCGAGCCTGGTCACGCACCCGGTCATCACCGTTCGCCACGGCAAGGGCGGTGTGGAAGAAATCCTCGGCGACGGCAATTTCGCCAAGGACGACGGCAATCACGACCGGCTGAGCGTCATCCACGTCCACATCCCGCGGCTGACGAAGGAGCGGGCGAACGGCTTGACCGAGCGGCTGCGCAAGATGCTCGGCCAGGTCCACGCCGCCGTCCACGACTGGAAGCCGATGCTGGCCCGGCTCGACCAGGCGATCTCGGAGTTCCGCTATTCGGTGGTGCCGCTCGACAAAAAGAGCGTTGCCGAGGCGATCGCCTTCCTGGAATGGCTGCGCGACGACAATTTCACTTTCCTTGGCATGCGCGAGTTCAAATACACAGGCGGCGAGGAGAGCGGCACGCTGGAGCGCGCCGACAAGGCCGGCCTCGGCATCCTGACCGATCCCGACGTGCTGGTGCTCAGGCGCGGCACCGAAGCGGTGACGACGACACCTGAAATCCGCGCCTTCCTGCATGGGCCAGAGCCGCTGATCGTCACCAAGGCCAATGCCAAGTCTTCCGTGCACCGGCGCATCTATCTCGATTACATCGGCGTCAAAACCTACACACCCAAGGGCGCATTGTCGGGCGAACTGCGGATCGTCGGCCTGTTCACCTCGACGGCCTATACGCGCTCGGTGATGAAGATCCCGTATCTCCGGTCCAAGGCCGAAACCATCATCGCCAAGTCCGGCTTCGACCGGCACGACCACTCCGGCAAGGCGCTGATCAACGTGCTGGAAAGCTATCCGCGCGACGAATTGTTCCAGGTGCCGGTGCCGATCCTGAGAAAGCATGCCGCGGCCATTCTCGGCCTGGTCGAGCGGCCGCGTGTGCGCGCGCTGGTGCGTGCCGACCAGTTCGACCGCTTCGTCTCGATCCTGGTCTTCGTGCCGCGCGACCGTTACGACAGTGTCGTGCGCGAGAAGATCGGCACCTATCTGAAAGCCGTTTTCGAGGGCCGGCTGTCGGCCTATTACCCGGCCTTCCCCGAAGGCGGGCTGGCGCGTGTGCATTTCATCATCGGCCGCTCCGGCGGCAAGACACCGAAGGTCGAGCAAGCGACGATCGAGGCGGCGATCCGGGACATCGTGCGGACCTGGGAGGATGCCCTTTCCGACGCGGCGGATGCCCATGGCGGCGACCAGGCGCTGAAGGCCATCGCCGCGAGGCTGCCTGAAAGCTATCGCGATTCGTTCAGCGCAGCGGTGGCATTGGTCGATGCCGGGCGCATCGCCAAGATCAGTGCCGACAATCCGATCGCTATCGACTACTACCGCCATGCCGAGCAGAAGCCGCAACAGGCGGCGCTGAAGATTTTTCACCATGCCAGCCCGGTGGCGCTGTCGCGGCGGGTCCCGCTGCTGGAGAACATCGGCTTTCGCGTTATCAGCGAGCGCACCTTCGAGGTCGGTGACGAGCAGGCCGGCCGGGTCTTCATCCACGACATGGAGCTTGAGAACAGCTATGGCAAGCCGATCGACCTCGGCGACGGCGGCGGGCTGTTCGAGGACGCGTTCCTGTCGGTCTGGCGCGGCGACGTCGACAATGACGGCTATAACGGCCTTGCCCAGACCGCCGGCCTTTGGTCTGAAGAGATCACCATCCTGCGGACCTATGGCCGCTATCTGCAGCAGATCGGCATTCCGCAAAGCCAGGATTTCATCGCCGCGGCACTCAACCGCTATCCCGAGATCGCGCGCGGCCTGCACGCGCTGTTCATCGCAAGGCTTGGGCCGACGGCCGAGGGCGAAGGCGTTGTCGCGGCCAAGCATCTCAAGGCCAAGATCAGGGATGCGCTGGAAGATGTGCCCAACATCGATGACGACACCATCATCCGCCGCTACCTCAATTTGATCGAAGCCTCGCTGCGCACCAATCATTTCGTTTCCGATACGAAAGAGAAGGGCCAGTCGCTGGCGATCAAGCTCGACTCGCAGGCGGTCGAGGGGCTGCCGGCGCCACGGCCATGGCGGGAGATCTTCGTCTACGGTTCCGAGGTCGAGGGCCTGCATCTGCGCTTCGGCCCGGTGGCGCGTGGCGGCCTGCGCTGGTCGGACCGTGCCCAGGACTACCGCACCGAGGTGCTCGGCCTGGTCAAGGCGCAGCAGGTCAAGAACGCCGTCATCGTGCCGGTCGGCGCCAAGGGCGGTTTCTATCCCAAGAAACTGCCGATGAGCGCCGGGCGCGACGCGATCTTCGAGGCCGGCACGTCGGCCTACAAGAATTTCGTCTCCAGCCTTTTGTCGATCACCGACAATATTGGGCTGGCCGGTGTCATTCCGCCGGTCGGCGTCGTCAGGCGCGACCAGGACGATCCCTATTTCGTCGTCGCCGCCGACAAGGGCACCGCGACCTTCTCCGACACCGCCAATGCGATCAGCGAGAAGCATGGCTTCTGGCTCGACGACGCCTTCGCCAGCGGCGGCTCGGCCGGCTACGACCACAAGAAGATGGGCATCACCGCCAAGGGCGCCTGGGAAGCGGTCAAGCGGCATTTCCGTGAGATGAACCGCGACATACAGACCTCGCCCTTCACCGTCGCCGGTGTCGGTGACATGTCGGGCGACGTGTTCGGCAACGGCATGCTGTTGTCGCCGAAGACCCGGCTGATCGCCGCCTTCGACCACCGCGACATCTTCATCGATCCCGATCCGGACATGGCGGCCTCGATGGCCGAGCGCGAGCGCATGTTCGCTCTCGCCCGTTCGAGCTGGCAGGACTACGACAAGACCAAGCTGTCGGAAGGCGGCATCATCGTCTCGCGCAACCAGAAGTCGATCACCATGCCGGCCGCGGCTGCGGCGGCGATCGGCCTTGCCAAAACGACCGCCACCCCGGTCGAGATCATGACCGCCATTCTCAAGGCGCCGGTGGACCTCTTGTGGTTCGGCGGCATCGGCACGTATCTGAGGGCATCGACCGAGACCAATGCCGAGGTCGGCGATCGCGCCAACGATGCCATCCGCATCACGGCGCCCGACGTGCGCGCCAAGGTGATCGGCGAGGGCGCCAATCTCGGCGTCACGCAGCGGGCGCGCATCGAGTTCGGCATGAATGGCGGCCGCTGCAATTCCGACGCCATCGACAATTCGGGCGGCGTCAACTGCTCCGACGTCGAGGTCAACATCAAGATCGCGCTGGCATCGGCCATGCGCAAGGGATCGCTGACGCGACCGGCGCGCAACAAGCTGCTGGCCGAGATGACCGACGAGGTGGGCGGGCTGGTGCTGTCCAACAACTACCAGCAGACGCTGGCGCTTTCGATCGCCCGCAAGCGCGGCCTTGCCGACATCGCCCATCAGGCCCGGTTCATGACGGCGCTTGAAGCGCGCGGCCTGCTCGACCGTGCCGTGGAGACGCTGCCGTCCCCGGCAGCGCTCGCCGAGCGCGAGGCGCGGGGCGAGCCGCTGACCCGGGCAGAGCTCGGCGTGCTGCTCGCCTATGCCAAGATCGTGCTGTTTTCCGACATCGTCGCCAGCGACGTGCCGGACGATGCGCATTTCGACCGCGACCTGATGGGCTATTTTCCGGACCGGATGGGAAAGAAATACGCCGCCGAAATCCACGGTCACCGGCTGCGCCGCGAGATCATCGCCCGCGTCGTCGCCAACGACCTCGTCAACCGCGGCGGGCCGTCCTTCGTCAACCGACTGCAGGAAGCGACGGGCCGCACCGCCGCTGACGTCGTGCGCACCTTCGCCGTGGTGCGCGACGGCTTTGCGCTGCCGGCGCTCTATCGCGAGATCGACGCGCTCGACAACCAGATCGACGGCCAGGTGCAGCTCGATCTCTACCAGATGGTTAGCCGGCTGATCTACGTGACCAGCGGCTGGTATCTGAAGAACGATGCCGGCACGGCGCCGCTCGGCCAGCGCATCGCCGAGCTGCAGGAAGCGCGCAAGGCGCTGGAGCCCAAGCTCGTTTCGCTGCTGCCGGTTTTTTCGCGCCAGCGGATCGAAGAAAAGCGGCACGGGCTGTTCAAGGCCGGCGCGCCGGAAAGACTGG
This sequence comes from Mesorhizobium sp. dw_380, assembly GCF_018588885.1. Taxonomy (GTDB): domain Bacteria; phylum Pseudomonadota; class Alphaproteobacteria; order Rhizobiales; family Rhizobiaceae; genus Mesorhizobium. The sequence continues at coordinate 2,255 of NZ_JAFFIW010000049.1, read as the reverse complement.
CCGAGCAGCTGGCGCTGAGCGAGGTGGCGGAACTCATCCCCGACATCGCGCTGGCGGCCCGCACCGCCGGTGCCGACATCGTCGCTGCCGCCAAGGCGTTCTTCGCCGTCAGCGATGCCTTCCGCATCCCGCGCGTCGAGGACGCCGCGCGCTCGATCACACCGTCCGACTATTACGATCAGCTTGCCCTGTCGCGTGCCACCGACACGATCGGCGCGGCCCGGCGCGGCATTGCGGTCGCAGCACTCACCGGCCACACTGGCACGTCGGATCCGGTGGCGGCCTGGCTGGAAGCTGGCGGCGAGCGGGTGGCGCGCATCCGCGAGCGGCTGCAGGCGTTGACCGAGGGCGGCGACATCACCGTCTCGCGGCTGTCGGTGGCATCGGGCCTGATGAGTGATCTGACGGGGATGTGAGCTGTCGTGGTCTTACCCTCCCCTTGTGGGGAGGGTCGCTGCGAAGCAGCGGGGCGGGGGTCAGCGCCGGACCCCCACCCGGACCTTCGGTCCGACCTCCCCACAAGGGGGAGGTGGGGGTTGGCGCCCTTGCTCCCGTTCACTCAGAAATATGGGCAGGCAAATCAATGAACAGCGGCGCGACGCTTGTGGTTTGCATGGCCGCGAGAAAACATGCAGACATGGCGCAAACCGCCAGCGACATGAAGGCGAGTGGAGGGGATATGGTCGAGGTAGCAGTGCAGCGGGCATCGGGACGCGGCATCTGGGGATGGATGTTCTTCGACTGGGCGGCGCAGCCGTTCTTCACGGTCGTCACCACCTTCATTTTCGGTCCATATTTCGTTTCGCGCATGGCTGGCGATCCAACCACCGGTCAGGCCGTCTGGGGCTACGGCATCGCCGCGGCCGGGCTGGTCATCGCCGTGCTGTCGCCGATCCTCGGCTCGATCGCCGACCAGACCGGGCCGCGCAAGCCGTGGATCGCCTTTTTCGCCGCGATCAAGATCACCAGCCTTGCCCTGCTCTGGTTCGCCGCGCCCGGCTCCAACCTGTTCCTGATCGTGGCCTTGTTCTCGCTGGCCTCGGTGGCGGCCGAGTTCTCCACCGTGTTCAACGATTCCATGATGCCGCGGCTGGTGCCGAAAAGCGAGATCGGCCGCATCTCCAATACGGCGTGGGGCCTTGGCTATCTCGGCGGCATGATCGCGCTGATCTTCGTCGTCACCTGTCTGGCCGGCTCGCCGGAGACCGGCAAGACGATCATCGGCATCGACCCACTGTTCGGGCTCGACCCGAAGCTCGGCGAGGATGCGCGCGCCACCGGGCCGCTGTCGGCCGGCTGGTATTTCCTGTTCATCCTGCCGATGTTCTTCTTCACGCCGGACGCCATCAAGGGCATCCCGATCGGGCCGGCGGTGCGCGAAGGCCTGTCGGAGTTGAAATCGACATTGGCCGAGGTGCGCAAGCGCGGCGGCATCTTCCGCTTCCTCGTTGCCCGCATGATCTACCAGGACGGCGTCAATGCGCTGCTGGCGCTGGGCGGTACGTTCGCGGCAGGCATGTTCCAGTGGTCGATCACCGAGATCGGCATGTTCGGCATCATCCTCAACGTCGTCGCCATCGTCGGCTGCTGGATCGCAGCGCGCCTCGACACCGGGCTCGGCTCCAAGGCGGTGGTGATGATTGCGCTTGTCATGCTGTCAGTCGCCACCATCGGCGTCATCTCGACCGGTCCGGGCTTCACGCTGCTTGGCCTGATTCCGCTTCCAGCCACCGATTCGGGAGGGTTGTTCGGCACGGCAGCCGAAAAAGCGTACATCCTGTATGGCCTGCTGATCGGCCTGGCGTTCGGGCCGGTGCAGGCCTCATCGCGCTCCTATATGGCGCGCAGCGTTACGGCAGCGGAATCCGGCCGCTATTTCGGCATCTACGCGCTGGCCGGCCGGGCAACCAGCTTCCTGGCGCCGTTCCTGGTGGCGACCATCACCGCACTCAGCGGCTCGGCGCGGCTCGGCATGGCCGTGATCATCCTGTTCCTCGGCATTGGCATGGCGATTCTGGTCGGGACCCCCTATCCGGCGGATCGGCCGGGGGAGTGACTTTACCCTCCCCCTTGTGGGGAGGGTCGATCCGCGAAGCGGAGCGGGGTGGGGGGGCGGCGCTGCCCCCACCCCGTCCCCCCAATTTTGCTACGCAAAAATCGTTCGCCGACCCTCCCCACGAGGGGGAGGGTAAAGTGCTACTGGCCTGGTGGTCCTGCACCCCGTGAACCCCCTGGGGGGCACGTGCGCACCGCGG
>NZ_JAFFIW010000048.1 GCF_018588885.1 Mesorhizobium sp. dw_380 | reverse complement strand
GGCGGCCGCCTCCACAGGACCTCCCTGGTTTTCGTGGGGGTGCACCGGCAGCAGCCAGCGCACCTAGACTCACATGGTGAACGAAGGCTAGAGCAATTCCAGGAAAAGGTGTGAACGGTTTTCCGCCCGGAATTGCGTCAAAACAAAGAGTTAGAGCAGTTCGCCGTTTCCGTGAAACGGTGAACTGCTCTAGGTCAAGCCCGCAGCCAGATGCAGCACGATCGCGCCGGGATTTCTCGAGCGTCTTTGCCCTGATCGCCAGGCCGATGCCGAGATTATCGTCGACCTTGAGCGCCTTGCCGTAGAGGGTCAAGGTCTCTTTTGCCCCGCTCAGATGCACCTTCTCCCCAGCCATCAGCGACTCCTCGGCTCGAAACGCGAATCTATCTGGGCTTGCGCCGCAGGAAGGCAAGTTTCGGGTGGCGATCGGCGCCCCGAGGGGCGATATTCCTGGCCAAGGAGACGGTTCGATGAGCACACAGACAGCAGTCCTCAAGAAGGATATCACGCCGCAGGGCAGCGATTATGAGATCGTGCGCCGCGCCATCGAGAAGATCAGCCTCGACTACCGCGACCAGCCATCGCTCGAGGAACTTGCGGAAGAGGTCGGCGAGACGCCGACCGGCCTGCAAAAACTTTTCACCCGCTGGGCAGGCCTGTCGCCAAAAGCGTTCCTGCAGGCGGTGACGCTCGACCATGCGCGCCGGCTGCTCGATTCTGGCATGCCGCTGCTCGAAACCTCGTTCGAACTGGGCATGTCGGGTCCCGGCCGGCTGCATGACCTGTTCGTCACCCACGAGGCGATGTCGCCGGGCGACTACAAGACGCGCGGCGCCGGGCTCACCATCCGCTACGGCTACCATCCCTCGCCATTCGGCACCGCGTTGATCATGGCCACCGATCGCGGGCTTGCCGGCCTTGCCTTCAGCGATCCCGGCGAGGAGCGCGCCGCCTTCACCGACATGTCCAGCCGCTGGCCGAACGCCATCTATGTCGAGGACATGGCCGCGACGGGGCCTTATGCCGTACGGATCTTCGATCCGACGCTGTGGCGCCCCGATCAGCCGCTGCATGTCGTCATGATCGGCACCGACTTCCAGGTTCGCGTCTGGGAGGCGCTGCTCCAGATTCCGATGGGCAAGGCCCGCACCTATTCCTCGATCGCCGCCAGCATTGGCGCGCCAAGCGCCAGCCGCGCGGTCGGTGCCGCCAACGGCGCCAACCCGCTCTCTTTCGTGGTGCCATGCCATCGCGCCATCGGTAAGTCCGGCGACCTCACCGGCTACCACTGGGGCCTGACCCGCAAGCGCGCCATCCTGGGTTGGGAGGCGGGGCAGATTTCGTCCTGAAATGTCGAGTTTTCTATTTCTGCTGAAGAAATGTGTGAATATTCGTTTCAGAAAGTATTCGTACGATTTCTTGGTCAGAATTTCTGGATACAACCAGGGACAACCATCGGTTTCTTCATGGCTGTTATTGCTCCATGATATTTAAGTTTACGCTAAATTAACCACGATAAAGCGATGGTGACTCCTATTAATTCGGGCGATCCGACTTAATAGGAGGTCCCTATGAAGTGGTTACGCACCAGTTTTGGTGCAGCCTTGCTGGCCGCGTGCCTGGATCAGGCCGCAATGGCCACAACGCAGAATGTGATTTTCAATGGCACGGTGACCGCGACCTGCACGCTTGTTGTCGCCACCAACGGCACGATGATGGTGAGCCCCGACCTTCAGTCGCTGAGCTCGCACAACAGCGGCGGCTCCGCGGGAACGGTCACGCTCACCACCACGGGAGGCGTGGCGCTCAGCGTCGATCCGGTGACCACCACCACCGCCCCGGCGGCCGACGCCACGGCCACCACATGGACGCCGACCTATTCGGCCAGCGGCGCCCACACGATCGTCGAAACAGGCTCCGCCACCAATCTGACCGTTCCGGGCGCCTCGCTCGTTTCGGTCAATCTCGCCGGCACCAAGGGCGGCAGCAACCGCTTCGCCTCCGGAAATTATCAGGCGACGGTGACGCTGCGCTGCGAATAGCCCTCGGGAAGGAGGCCTCCGTGACACTTTTTGGAACCCTGGCGGCGGCACTGGCCGTCGGCCTGATCCCTGTTGCCGCCAGCGCTCAGTCGATGTCGCCGATGCGAGGTGAGGTCAACAGCTTCACCGACGCCTTCGCCGTCCGCGTTTTCCCCGCCAATCCCTACGACCAGAAGATCAAGGTCGAAATCCATGTCTATGACCAGGACTTTCAGCCGGTGGACGCCAGGATCTCTCCCGGTGTCTTTCAGCTCGCTTCCCAAGCTTCCCGTCCTGTCCTTGTGGTCGTGCCCTTCGGCGGCGCCGCCGAGCGTAAAGTGCGTATCTGTACCGAGAGCATTCCCTTTCCCAATCAACAGACGCAGATAAAGGCACAGATATGCGGAAAGTTTTTTGGGCACCGCAAGTCCTGACAATCGCGCTTGCGGCGATGTCGACGGGGATCTCGCCGGTTCTCGCCGAGGACGTCTATAATCTCAATCAGAATGAGAGCGGTTTCAACCTGCCCGGTGTGACCTTGCCTCAGGGCCAGGACGAGGTGCACGCTTCCGATGGCACCACCTGCCGTTCCGCGGTATCGGGCAGCGGCGCTTATTTCGACCTCGGCGTCATCAGAGGCAACAACCGATCGAACAATGACGTCGCCACCTACGGCCGCGTGGTGATCCCGATCGGGCGCACGCCCAAGCGCGTCGATTGCAGCCGCCTCTATGAGCTTGAGGTCGAGCGCCTGCAGCTGGAGCTGAAACTCCTCAAGATGGGCCTCAATGTCGACGGCGGCCAGACGGGGAGCGTGGCCGCAGCTTCAGCTCCCGCATCCGCCTCACCCGGATGAGCCAACGAAGGCTGGAGCATCAGGACCGGAATTGGCGATGGCAAGAAAAAGAAGAGGAAATAATCGCGCGCTGCTTGCGATGGCAGCGCTTGCCGGCTTCTGTCTTCCGGCGCAAGCGGCGATCATCAGCACCTGCACGATCATGGTCGGCGCGTCCGGAACGATGACCGCAAATCCCAGCATCGGGGTACTGAGCTCCAGACAGGCAGGCGGGTCGAGCGCCAGCGTCACCGTCGTGGCAAGCTCGCTCCTGTGCTCCGTGCTCAATCTGCTGGACTGTTATTCCGTCTCGGCGCCGGCGCCCGCCGCATTCTCCTCCGCGCCGAGCGGTGGCGGCACCAACGTGACCTTCGCCTCGGTCTTCCGCCTCGATGGCTCGGGGGCCGACAACAACGGAAGCGTGCCGCAAAGGGTCGGCAACGGCACCCATGCCATCCAGGTCGACCTTACCGCGACCAAATCGGCGGGCATCTTTCCTACCGGCAGCTATCAGGGCACGGTCACAATACGCTGCGAATAGGCCATGATACGACAAATCGAGCTGGACCATTCGCGTGGTCTGGCAAGCCGCGGCCTTACAGGTTAGCTTCCCGCGCGAATGGGCGAGGGTGCGTTCGCCGGATGGCTAAGGACGCTCCCGCACCTTGAATTCGTGCAGGCAGGAGGCCTTGTTTGATAATCGTCATCGGCTCGATCAACCTCGACCTTATCGCCAATGTCGACCGCTTGCCGAGTCCCGGCGAAACTGTGAGCGGCTCCGGCTTCGTTACCGCGCCCGGCGGCAAGGGTGCCAACCAGGCGCTGGCAGCCGCGCGCGCCGGCGCCTCGGTGCGCATGGTGGGCGCTGTCGGCAAGGACAGCTTCGCCGCCGAGGCGTTGGCGTTGCTGCGCGACGGCAAGGTCGACCTGTCCGGTGTCGCCGAGACCTTTGCCTCGACCGGTACGGCGCTGATCATGGTCGGCGACGACGGCGAGAACATCATTGCCGTCGTGTCGGGCGCCAATGCCTCGGTCCTGCCCGGCGACCTCGCCAAGGCCCTTCTGGAAAAAGGCGATGTCGTGCTGCTGCAGCACGAGATCCCGCTTGCGACCGTCGATGCCGCACTCGACCAGGTAAGGGCGGCAGGTGCCATCACCGTGCTCAACACCGCGCCCTTCCAGAGCGACGCGGCGGCCTTCCTCGGCAAGGCCGACTACGTCGTCGCCAACGAGACGGAGTTCGACCTCTACGGCGAGGCACTGGCGCTGAGCGGCCGCGACCGTGCAGCGCGCATGCGCGACTTCGCGGCGAAAACCGGCCGCACCATCGTCGTCACGCTCGGCGGCGACGGCGTCATGGCGGCAACACCGACCGATTTCCTGACCATTCCGGCAATGAAGATCACGCCTGTCGACACGGTCGGCGCCGGCGACACCTTCTGCGGTTATTTCGCCGCCGGCCTGTCGTCCGGCCTCGCGCTCGACAAGGCACTGGAGCGCGCCGGTGTGGCCGGCTCGCTGGCCTGCCTGAAGCCCGGCGCCCAGCCGGCAATCCCACAGGCCGCCGATGTCGACAAGGCATTAAAGGAAAAGCGCTGAGATGATGCGCCCCCGCACCAAGCACGCCATACCACCGGCCGGCGATATCTGCCGCCTGACCGCTGTCGAACTGGCCGACGCGATCCGCCGCAAGACGCTTTCCGTGCGCGAGGTGGTGATGGCCTTCCTCGACCGCATCGAGGCGGTCAATCCGTTGGTCAACGCCATCGTCTCGTTGCGCGATCGCAACGACATCCTGCGCGAGGCCGACGCCGCCGATAGCCGGCAGGCGAGCGAAGCCGGGACGCTCTTCGGCCTGCCGATCGCCATCAAGGACCTTGCCTCGACCACAGGGCTCAGGACCTCCTTCGGCTCGCCGATCTTTGCCGATTTCGTGCCGCAGGAAGATGATTTCTTCGTCGAACGCATCCGCGACGCCGGCGCCATCATCATCGGCAAGACCAATGTCCCGGAATTCGGCCTCGGCTCCAACACCTACAACAATGTCTTCGGGCCGACGCTCAACGCCTTCGATCCGGCACTCGCCGCCGGCGGCTCAAGCGGCGGTGCGGCGGTGGCGCTGGCGCTCGACATGGTGCCCGTCGCCGACGGCAGCGACTTCGGCGGCTCGCTGCGCAACCCGGCCGCCTGGAACAATGTCTACGGTTTCCGGCCGTCGCAGGGACTTGTTCCCGGCGGGCCGGATATCGAGGTCTTTCATGCGCAGATGGGGGTCGAGGGGCCGATGGGCCGCAACGTCGCCGACATGGCGCTGCTGCTCGACGTGCAGGCGGGCTATCACCCGCATGCGCCCTTATCCTATGACAAGCCGGGTTCGTTCCTCGAGGGACTTGGAATAGCCGCCGCCGGCGGGCGCGTCGCCTGGTTCGGCGACCTCGGCGGACATCTGCCGGTCGAACCGGGCATCCTCGAGCTGTGCGAGGCCGCGCTGAGCCGGTTTGCCGCTGCTTCCTTCCTGACCGAGCCCTTGCTGCCGGATTTCGACTTCGAAGCGCTGTGGCAAGCCTTCGTGACGCTGCGCCAGGCCAGCAGTGGCTGTGCCCTCAAAATCCACTACGACGACCCCGCGAAGCGCGGCTTGCTGAAGCCGGAAGCCATCTGGGAGGTGGAAAACGCGATGCGGCTTACGGCGCCGCAGATCCGCGCCGCCTCGGTCATCCGCACCTCCTGGCATCGCACGCTGCTGTCGATCTTCGATCGTTTCGATCTCATCGCGCTGCCGACCGCGCAGGTCTTTCCCTTCGATGTTCGCACCCACTGGCCACATGAGGTCGCCGGACGAGCGATGGACAGCTATCATCGCTGGATGCAGGTTTCCGCCCTCGCCACGCTGGGCGGCTGTCCGGCGGTCAACGTGCCTGTCGGCTTCGACGACAGGGGCCGGCCGATGGGCATGCAGCTGATCGGCCGGCCGCGCGGGGACCTCGCGGTGCTGAGGGCGGCGGCAGCCTATGAGGCGACATTGCCCTGGCAGGCGGGCGCTTGAAGCCGGCGCATCGGCACAGCGCTTCGCGCACGGCTTGCGCAGAGATTGTTGCCATGCATTGATTATCCCGTTCGCGCCGCATCGGCGGCATTCCAAGGGAAAAATCCATGTCGCTGGAACTCTACGCCGCCTATGTCCTCGCCTGCATCGTCATCATCCTGGTGCCCGGCCCGACGGTCACGCTGATCATCGCCAACAGCATCCGCCATGGCTCACGCGCCGGTCTCGCCAATGTCGCCGGCACGCAGGCCGGCCTTGCCATCATGATCGCCATCGTCGGCATCGGCCTCAACACGCTGATCTCGGGCATGGGCCACTGGTTCGAATGGGTCAGGCTGATCGGCGCCGCCTACCTGATCTGGATGGGCGTGCAGATGTTCCGTTCCAAGGGCGCGCTGAATGCCGACGGCACGGCGCGGAAGCCGCGCGGCGGCTTTTTCCTGCAGGGCCTGCTGGTGGCGCTCAGCAATCCCAAGACGCTGGTGTTCTTCGGCGCTTTCTTCCCGCAGTTCATCGCACCGCAAGGCAACTATTCGCTGCAGATCGTCGTCATGGGCCTCACCGCCATGATCTTCGCGGCCATGTCGGATTCGACCTATGCGCTCGCCGCCAGCCGCGCCGGGCGTCTGCTGTCGGCCAGCCGCATCAAGCTCATGTCGAGGATCAGCGGCAGCTTCCTGGTCGGCGGCGGCCTGTGGCTGGCGTTTTCTCGGTCGAAGTGAGGCGCCCCTTGCCTTCTCCCCTTTGTGGGAGAAGGTGGATCGGCGCGCAGCGCCGAGACGGTTGAGGGGTGTTCCAGCGGAGTGAGACGTTTGCGTTCCCTGGAACACCCCTCATCCGTCGCCTTCGGCGACACCTTCTCCCGCAAGGGGAGAAGGCCAAAAGTGGCCCTAAAGCCGCCCCAGCCTTTCCACCAGCAGCGCGAAGAAGCCGTCGTGATCGATGTCGCGTATCACCATGGCGTTCTTTTCCCGCTTGGTCACGCCCCACCAGTCGATCACGGTCATGCCCATGGTCAGTTCCGAGGCGGTTTCCACGCTGACGTTGCAGTTGCGGCCCCTGAACAGCTCCGGCTTCAACAGATAGGCGATGACGCAGGGGTCGTGCAGCGGCCCGCCGTCGGTGCCGTATTTGCCCTCGTCGTAGCGCTCGAAGAACTCCAGCATCTCGGCGGCCGCGATGCCGACCTTGGTGCCGAGCGCGCGGAAGGCTTGGATGCGCTTGGCGGTGGTCAGCGCCTTGTGGGTGACGTCGAGCGGCATCATCACGATCGGGATGCCTGACTTGAACACCAGATCGGCGGCCTGCGGATCGACATAGATGTTGAATTCGGCCGCCGGGGTGACGTTGCCGCCCTCGAAGAAGCCACCGCCCATCAGCACGATTTCCTTGATGCGCGGCGCGATCCGCGGCTCGCGGATCAGTGCCAGCGCGATGTTGGTGAGCGGCCCGAGCGGGCAGAGCGTGATGGTGCCGCTCTCTTCCTTCATCAGCGTCTCGACGATGAAGTCGACCGCATACTGCTCCTGCAGCTTCATGGTCGGCTCGGGCAATTGCGGGCCGTTGAGACCGGTCTTGCCGTGCACTTCCTCGGCGGTGACCAGTTCGCGCGCCAGAGGACGGATGGCTCCTGCATAGACCTTGATATCGGGCCGGCCGGCCAGTTCGCAGATCTTGCGGGCATTCTTTTCGGTAAGCTTCAGCGGCACGTTGCCGGCAACGGCTGATATGCCGACTATATCCAGCTCGCTGCTGCCAAGCGCCAGCAGAATGGCGACGGCGTCGTCCTGGCCGGGGTCGGTGTCGATGATGATCTTGCGTGGTTGAGGCATTTCAATTCCTTGTTTAGCTGGCCGTGAACTCACCGGGCAGATCGCACGCCGCAAGGACGCCAAACCGGCTGCAAACTGCCGAACCGCTCGACCGGGGAACGATCCCGGCCCAGCGCTTCTCCTTGCATCCGCGCATCGTTTCAAGCGCCATGTCGATTATTCCTGTGAGTCCACGGCCGGGTCTTTTTGGGCGGGTCTTTTGACGGCTTGAACTTGGTCGTGGGGCGGACCATATCAAGAGCATCGGGAAAAATGCCATCTGGGTTTTTCCAGTTTATGTCGCTCTTGAGAGGACAGTGTAACATGAGCCGAATGACGCCTTTCTCCAGCCCGCTTCTCCTGGGCTTCGACGCCATGGAAAAGACCTTGGAACGTCTGGCGAAATCCGGTGACAGCTACCCTCCCTATAACATCGAGCGCCTCAGCGGCGCCGACGGCAAGGCCGAAAGGCTGCGCATCACGCTCGCCGTCGCCGGTTTCGCCGAAAGCGATCTCGATGTGACAACGGAGGAAAACCAGCTGGTCGTGCGCGGCCGTCAGACTGACGATACCGAGCGCGAATTCCTTCATCGCGGTATAGCCGCGCGCCAGTTCCAGCGCTGTTTCGTGCTGGCCGACGGCATGCGGGTGATCGCGGCGGAGCTGAAGAACGGTCTTTTGTCGATCGACCTCGATCGGCCGGAGTCCGAACGGCTGGTACGGAAAATAAACATATCGGTGAAAGACTGATCTTTACCGATGGCTCTCATGCGGGATGGCCTATTGCCCCGGAAAGGGCGGCGTCCTTGCGCCAAGGAGGCTTGAAATGACCAGAACTGAAAATATCACCATGAGCAATGGCGAGTTCGCCCATCTCGGCGAGGGCTCCGTCGCTTATCTGCGCAAGGTCTCGAGCGATGAACTGCTCGGCCGCTTCCCCAACATCGGTGAAATCGCGCCCGGCCTGGAGCTGTGGGCTTTGTTTGCCGCCAACGGCCAGCCGATCCTGCTTTCCGATGCGCGTGACCGCGCACTGGCCGGCGCCATGGAAAACGATCTGACCACCGTCGCCATTCATTAAGGGCGATCGGCAGGCTGAACGAAAAGGGCCGTCAGGGCCCTTGGGGCGATTAGCTTAAAAAGATGCTTCAGGCCGCGTGCGAGGCCTGCGTGTCCGACAAAAGCGCGTGGATAGCCGTGGCATCGCGCGTGCCCCTGATCTTGGCCACCGTGTCGGCATCGCGCAGCACGCGCGCGATGCGCGACAGCGCCTTCAGATGATCGGCGCCCGCGCCTTCCGGCGCCAGCAGCAGAAACACCAGATCGACAGGCTGGTCGTCCAGCGACTCGAAATCGACCGGCGTCTCCAGCCGGGCGAAAACGCCGGCAATGCGCTTCACGCCGGCGAGCTTGCCGTGCGGAATGGCGATGCCATTGCCGACGCCGGTCGAACCCAGCCGCTCGCGCTGCAGGATGGTATCGAACACTTCCCTCTCCGGAATGCCCGAAATCGCTGCTGCCCGTTCGGACAGCAGTTGCAGAAGCTGCTTCTTGGAGTTCGCCTTCAACGCCGGCAAAATCGCCGGAACGCTGATAAGATCGCTCAGATCCATGCTTGAAATCCCTTGTTCGCCTGCCGTAACCAGTCCCCACCCCTCGTGCGGCTGGCTTTATCCCTGTGCGACCTTGGTCGTGGACGGGTCGATCCAGCCAATGTTTCCGTCGGGCCGGCGATAGACGATATTGAGATGGTCGGTTCCGGCGTTGCGGAAAACGAACACCGGACTGTCCTTGGTATCGAGTTCGATGACCGCCGAGGCCACCGACATAGTCTTCAGCGTCATGGTCGATTCGGCGATGATGGCGGGCGCGAAATCCTCGGCGATCTCCTCTTCATCATCGGCAAGCGGCGCCATCACCGTATAGGCGATGTCGGTCAACTCGCCGTTGCCGCCGCCCGAATTGTGCGATTTGAGGCGGCGCTTGTAGCGCCGAAGCCGGGTCTCCAGCCGATCGGCGGCGGCCTCGAAGGCGAGCGTCGGATCCTGGGCATCGCCGGTGGCCTGCAGCGAAGCGCCGGAATCCAGCCGGATCATGCAATCCGCCGAATAGCGCGAGCCCGATTTGATGACCGTGACGTGTCCCGCAAAGCCACGATCGAAATATTTGCCGATCGCTTCGCCGACACGATCGTTGATGCGTGTGCGGAACGCATCGCCGATGTCCATGTGTTTTCCCGATATGCGCAGATTCATCTGAAAACTGACCTTCCTTGCTCAGGCTTCAAACTGGCCCGAGTTTATACTCGTGATCCGTGCGCACAAGCTTTGCGGCGTCACTCGCGCCGATTTAAATCCGAACTTTCCGGTTGATCACAAGCCGCCTTTTTGACCGTCCCGAGGCCATTGTCGTGACGGACCATCCGCTAGCGGGCATCGGGCCCGTCTCATGCGGGCGGGCTTCTAGCCACTTCACCGCAGCTTGTCAATGAAGCTCGAAAGTTGTGGAAAATCGCAAGTGCTAGCGGCCGGCGCTTGCCAGCGCCCGCTTCTCGCGCCGGCGCTGCACCGAAGATGGAATATTCATGCCTTCCCGGTACTTGGCGACCGTGCGCCGGGCGATATCGACGCCGCTATCCCTGAGCATGTCGACGATCGCATCGTCCGACAGCACATCGACAGGTTTCTCCTCGTCGATCAGTTGCTTGATGCGGTCACGCACCGCTTCCGAGGAATGCGCGTCGCCGCCGCCCGATGACGCGATCGAGGCGGTGAAGAAATAGCGCAGCTCGAACACGCCGCGCGGGGTCAGCATGTATTTGTTCGCGGTGACGCGGCTGACGGTCGATTCGTGCATGCCGATGGCGTCGGCCACCGTGCGCAGGTTGAGCGGCTTCAGATGGCGCACGCCATGGACCAGGAACGCATCCTGCTGGCGCACGATTTCAGAGGCCACCTTGAGGATCGTCTTTGCCCGCTGGTCGAGGCTGCGCGTCAGCCAGTTGGCGTTTTGCAGGCACTCGGCCAGAAAATCCTTTTCCGCCTGGTTCTTCGCGTGCGGCGAGACCTGGGCGAAATAGATATGGTCGACCAGCACGCGCGGCAGCGTTTCGGCATTGAGCTCGACGGTCCAGCTGCCGTCATTGGCCGCACGCACCTCGACATCGGCGACGACGGCGTCGCTGGCGCCGCCCGAAAACGCCATGCCCGGGCGCGGATCGAGTGCCCGGATCTCGGCCAGCATGTCGAGCAAATCCTCTTCGTCGACGCCGCAGATCCGCTTCAGCGCCTGGAAATCGCGCCGCGCCAGAAGCTCCAGATTGGCCACCAGCGCCTTCATCGCCGGATCGAGGCGGTCGCGCACGGCAAGCTGCAGCGACAGGCATTCGGCAAGATCGCGGGCGAACAGGCCGGCCGGCTCGAAGGTCTGGCACACCGCCAGCACCTTGGCCACGGCCGCAACGACGGTGCCCAGACGCGTGGCGATCTCGGTGAAATCGGCGCGCACATAGCCGGTCTCGTCCAGAGCATCGGCGAGTTCCCCGGCGATCAGCCGCGCCGCGGGATCAGCGAAGGCGAGTGCGACCTGCTCGCCGACATGGTCGCGCAACGTGATGGCGCTCGCCGCCATGTCGCCGGCGTCCAGCCCCTCGGACGAGGAGCCGCCGCCGCTGCCCGAAGCCGACTTCCATTGCGCCGTCAGGTCGGGCCCGAGCCGCTCGCTGGTGCCGGGATCGTCGGGGAACAGGTTCTCCAGCGACGTATCGAGTTTTTCCGAGATCGCCTCCGCGCTCCACCCCGCCTCGTTCTCGAACCAGTCGCCCTCGACGGCTGCTTGCGGCTCCGCTTCGGTCTTCTGCGCATGGTCGCTCGCGGCGTCATCCTGCGGCTCGGCACGCTCCAAAAGCGGGTTGCGCTCGATCTCCTCGTCGATGAAGTGCTCGAGTTCGACATGGGTGAACTGCAGCAGCCGAATCGACTGCATCAGCTGCGGCGTCATCACCAGCGACTGCGATTGTCGAAGCTGTAGTTTCGCCGCCAACGCCATGGTTCGGTTTCAAACGCCTCCTCTACGCGTCCGGGCTTCCGGAATGAATTTCGCGGCCGGCCATAGAAACTGGCCCGGCTTTTGCCTGTCAAGGCAAAGCTAGCAAAAGTCGCTTACCGGAGCGTTATCCCGGATCAAAATCGCGGAAAAACATCCCTGAACGCGCAAAAAATCGTGTTAGGAAACAAATTTCACGCTTGGGAGCAATTTTAGGAAAAGTGTGAAGCGGCGTTCCGTCCGGAATTGCGTCGGCGTTTTCGTGAAACGGTGAACCACCTAAAGGGTAAAACCCTCGCCGAGATAAAGCCGCCGCACATCCGCGTTCGCCACCACTTCGTCGGCGCGGCCATGGGTCAGAACCTGGCCTGCATGGATGATGTAGGCGCGGTCGATCAGACCAAGCGTCTCGCGCACATTGTGGTCGGTGATCAGCACGCCGATGCCGCGTGCCGTCAGATGGCGGACCAATTGCTGGATATCGGCGACGGCGATCGGATCGATGCCGGCAAAGGGCTCGTCGAGCAGCATGTAGGCCGGGCGCGTCGCCAGCGCGCGCGCGATTTCCAGGCGCCTCCGCTCGCCGCCGGAGAGCGACATTGACGGCGCCTTGCGCAGATGGCTGATGTGAAACTCCTCGAGCAGTTCGTCGAGGCTGCGCTCGCGCGCCTTGCGGTCCTTTTCGACCACTTCGAGCACGGCGCGGATATTCTGCTCGACATTGAGGCCGCGGAAGATCGAGGCCTCCTGCGGCAGATAGCCGATGCCGAGCCGCGCACGGCGGTACATCGGCATCGAGGTGACGTCGAAGCCGTCGATCTCGATCGTGCCTTCATCCACCGGCACCAGGCCGGTGACCATGTAGAAACAGGTGGTCTTGCCGGCGCCGTTGGGACCGAGCAGCCCGACCGCCTCACCGGCACGCACGCCGAGCGTAACGCCGCTGACGACCTTGCGGCCCTTGTAGCTCTTGGTCAGGCCCTTGGCGATCAAGGTTCCCTTGAACTTCGCCTTGTCGGCGGTGAGCGTGGCCGGAGCCGAAAGCTTAGCTGCGGCCCGTCCCGGAAGACGCGCCGTCAGCGACGACAAGCTGGCCATCAGGGGTTCGTCGCTCCCGATTTCGGCGGCGGGGTGATCGACATCTGGACACGCTGCCCCGCGCATGGATCGACCTGGGCCAATCCGCTTTTCATCTGCACGGTGAGCTTGCAGCCGACCAGGACGTTGTCGTTTTGCGACAGGACGACCTTTTTGCCCGAAAGCACCAGCACCTGGCTCTTCATATCGAAACTGCCCTGGTCGCCGGTCGCGACCTGCTGATCCGACTTGATGTAAACCTTCTCGGAGATCTCCAGGTGGTCGATGTTGGCCGAACCGGTCATGGCTGCCGCCCCGGCGGCTTCCGTGCCCTTGGCGCCTGCGTTCGGATCCTTGACGTAATAGACCAGCATCTTGCCGGCCTTCATCAGCGTCGGCCCCTGGACGACGGTGACATTGCCCGTGAAGATGGCGACACTCTCGGCCTGCCGGACTTCCAGCTTGTCGCTTTCGATCTGGATCGGCTTGTCGCCGGCGAGCTTGAGGCCTGACACCTGGCTGGCGGCACCGGACTGCGCCAGCGACGGCGCCAGGCCCATCAGGAGAAGCGCCGAAGTCGCGGCCATCAGCCGTGTCGAACTATTGAGCCACATTCGCTTCTTCGCCCTTTGCCTCAGCCGCCTTCAGA
The DNA here is from genome assembly GCF_018588885.1 of Mesorhizobium sp. dw_380. Classification (GTDB taxonomy): domain Bacteria; phylum Pseudomonadota; class Alphaproteobacteria; order Rhizobiales; family Rhizobiaceae; genus Mesorhizobium. Next base: position 30,037 of record NZ_JAFFIW010000048.1, on the reverse strand, counting down.
ACGGCGGGATCGATGTTGACGCGCACTTTGTTCTCGAACACCAGGATCCTGCCATTGTCCTGGACCGACATCGAATCCGCCGTGATCTGCGACCCGCCACGGCTGACATCGACGGGATCATCCGTCTTCATAGTGCCTTTGCCCATGTCGAGGAAGACCGATTTGAACTTGGCTTGCAAGCCGTCGGTCGTAGTGATCGTGACGTCGCTGTTCAGTTTCATCGTATTGCCGTCGCGATCGTAGGTGCCGTGCGAGGCTTTGACCGCCGCGACATTGTCGGGCGCGATCGGCACCTTGGCGTCTATGCCTTCGAGTTCGATGATGCCTTGCGTGCTGACGTCCTGTATCGCCCGCAGGGCCGTCATCGAATAGGGCTGCTTCAGCTTTGTGAAACCGTTGAGCTTGGGATTGGCCATCACCAGCTTGCCATTCGAAAAGGCGGTACCTTCCGCCTGCACCGCGACGGAGACGGGTGCGGCCAGATAGGAATAGACCGGGAAGGCGACGGCGATCAACGCGGCAGCCAGGGGCACTGCGAATTTGAGCACGCGCACGCGGCGCGAATGACGCTGGGCACGGTCGAACGCATCGCTCCGCGTCGCGCCACCCGCCGGGGGAGCCAGCTCCGTCTCCGGGCTGGTCGGTTCATTCGGTCGCGCTAACATGACTGCTTTCTTCTAAAACCCGCCCCCAGGGAGCACCGCCTATAGGTGGGGGGCCGGTGCCCTCAAGCAAGCACAAGCCCACGAAAACCGCAAAAATGTGACAACTGTCGTTGTACAAACGAAAACGAGGTCAGCACAACAGCCGGTACTTCATAGCAGAAATGGACGTGTTTGCGCCGTTTTTTCATCACCGCCGTTGCGCCCACTTATCTTGCGTCCATTGCGCAGGCCAGTCACAAAAACGGACAGCGCTGGGATGGCCGCGAGCGGATTGCCGCGCCATATGGGAGACGGAACTGCTTCCCGATGGGGAGATCATGGTCTAAAAGCGTTTTTTCCCGCCGACTGTGAGGCTGACCATGGCATTGAGAGCCGACGACCTGATCGACCGCCGCCGTCTGCGGCGCAAGCTGACATTCTGGCGTGTTGCGGCCTTCTGCATCGTGGCACTCGGGGTGGTTGCGCTGTCGGCCTGGTTCTATCGCGACGATCTCGGCGGCTCGGCTGTCGATCATATCGCCAAGGTCAGGATCGAAGGTACGATCACCGAGGACGAGGAACTGATCAAGCGGCTGGAGAGCATCCGCAAGTCATCGAAGGTCAAAGGCGTGATCCTTGCGATCGATTCACCCGGCGGCACCACTGTCGGCGGTGAATCGATCTATGACGAGGTGCGCAAGGTGGCCGCCGACAAACCGGTCGTGGCGGAGGTCGGCACGCTCGCCGCATCGGCGGGTTATATGATCGCGAGTGCCGCCGATCACATAGTCGCCCGCAAAACCTCGATCGTCGGCTCGATCGGCGTGCTGATCCAGTACCCCGACGTCAGCGGCCTCATGGACAAGCTCGGCGTCAAGCTCGAGGAGGTGAAATCCTCGCCGCTCAAGGCCTCGCCCTCTCCCTTCAAGCCGACCAATGACGACGAGCGCGCCATGGTCCGTAAGCTCATCCTCGACAGCTACGACTGGTTCGTCGGCATCGTCGCGGAGCGCCGTAAGATGACCCACGAACAGGCGCTGGCGCTCGCCGACGGTTCGATCTTCACCGGCCGCCAGGGTGTCGCCAACGGGCTGATCGATGCCGTCGGCGGCGAGACCGAGGCGATCGACTGGCTGGCGACCAAGGGTGTCGACGACAAACTCAAGGTTGTCGAATGGAAGGACACGGAACGGCGCGGAAGCTTCCTGTGGTCGAAAACCATGGTGAAAACGATCGGCAGCGCGCTCGGCCTGCCGGACTACAGCGGCGATGTCATCCACGAACTTGGCGCCGACCGCTTGTTTCTTGACGGTCTCGTTTCCGTCTGGCACCCTTGAGCGCCGTTTGGGACAGCTGAAAAGCAAATAAAATCATCCTCATAATTCTGACCGCACCGCTTTCAAGGGGACCCGTCTGATGATCAAGTCCGAACTTGTGCAGATTATTGCCACGCGCAATCCGCATCTTTTCCTGCGCGACGTCGAAAACATTGTCGGCGCGATCTTCGATGAGATCACCGACGCGCTGGCCGAAGGCAACCGCGTCGAGCTGCGCGGCTTCGGGGCTTTTTCGGTGAAAAACCGCCCCGCCCGCACCGGCCGCAATCCGCGCACCGGCGAATCCGTCGAGGTCGAGGAGAAATGGGTGCCGTTCTTCAAGACCGGCAAGGAACTGCGCGAAAGGCTGAACGGCGGCAAGTAGGCGCGGCGTCAGCGCCAGACGGCCTTATCCGGCCCGCTTGCGACGGAAGAAATCATGCTCAATCGTTTCATGCTCATCGTGATCTTCGTGCCCCTGGCGATCATCCTGATCGCCTTGGCCGTCGCCAACCGCGAACTCGTCGCCTTCACGCTGGACCCGTTCAATCCCGGCAATCCGAAGCTGACGCTCACCTTGCCGCTGTTCATTTTCCTGTTCCTGGCGCTTGCCATCGGCATGATCGTCGGCAGCCTGGCGACCTGGGTCAAGCAGGGCCGCTACCGCAAGCTGGCGCGCCAGCGCGGCGTCGAGGCGGAAAACCTGCGCCAGGCCGTCAGCCGCGCGCCATCGGCGCCACAGGGGCCGGTTCAAGGGTCAGCCCAAGGGCCGGTATTGCCGAAGCCGACCAGTTGAGCAGCGAGCGCGCGCCTTTCTTTCCACGGAGCTTTCCATGCTGACCATTTCGGCCGCCGAGGTCGATCGTGCGCTGACCTTTCTTGGACTGGTCGAGACGTTGCGCACGGCGTTTCTCGAGGGTGCGGTGCAGCCCGTCAGGCATCATCACGCGGTCGAGCGGCCTGATGGTGCGGCCTCGACCTTGCTGCTGATGCCGGCATGGACCGATTTCAAAGCTGCCGGCACCTCGGCCGGCGGTCACATCGGCGTCAAGATCGTCACCGTCTCGCCCGACAACAACGCCATCGGCAAGCCGGCGGTGATGGGGCTCTATCTCCTGCTCAATGGCAGCACCGGCGAACCCGAGGCCCTGATCGACGGCCAACGGCTGACCCAGTGGCGCACGGCCTGCGCCTCGGCGCTCGCGGCGTCCTATCTCGCCCGCGACGATGCCTCGCGGCTGCTCGTGGTCGGCGCCGGCGCATTGTCGCCCTTCCTGGCCAGGGCGCATTGCGCGGTGCGGCCGATCAAAACCATCCGTATCTGGAACCGCACCCCGGCCAATGCCGAAAAGGTCGCGGCCGATTTGCGCGCCGAGGGCTTCGCCGCCAGCGCCGCGACCGATCTCGATGCCGAGCTTGGCCAGGCCGACATCGTCTCCTCGGCGACGATCACCACCACGCCGCTTATCAAGGGAGCGCTGTTGCGGCCGGGAACCCATGTCGACCTGGTCGGCGGCTTTACCCCGACGATGCGCGAAAGCGATGACGACGCGATCGCGCGCGCCCGCGTCTATGTCGACACCCGTGCCGGCGCCACCAAGGAAGCCGGCGATATCGTCCAGCCATTGGCCTCCGGCCTGCTGAAGCCGGAGGCCATCGTCGCCGATTTGCACGAACTGACGCGCGGCCAGAAGAAGGGCCGCGGCAGCCCTGACGAGATCACGCTGTTCAAGTCGGTCGGTGCCGCGCTCGAGGATCTTGCCGCGGGCATTGCCGTCTACAAGGCGCTCAAGCCGTAGCGCCTGCAAACTTCGTCGCGGCACCCATCGCCTCGGCGATCAGACGAAAATCGTGATCGTTGATTTCGAAAAGACCAAAGCGAAGCTGGTACCCCCAGTTCGACTTGCCTGCGGTGAAGTCCAGCCGGTCGAGCAGCAGCTTGATCGGCGTTTCTTCAGCCGCCATCCACTCGACATCGCGACGGAACGGCGTGAAGCCGCCGCCCATGTCGCCCTGATAGGGCTCGCCTTCCCGCACGGTGCCGATTGCCGTGAACGCCTGCAGGCCATCCTTTTCGCCCAGAACGGTCGTAGGCGAATAATAGATGATGCCGTCGCCAGGCTTGACGCGACGCAAAGGTGCCGCCTTGCCGTGGTTGACCTGCATGAAGCCTTCCTTGCGGCCGCGCCGGACATGTTGCACCGACGCAACCGCGATCCAACACGCGCTCATTTCCGTTCTCCATTGGCCTGTTCTGCGTCGGACAGCCAATAGACACGCAGGCGGTGATCGTCGGGATCGAGCGCAACGAAAGTGCGGCCGAAATCCATGTCGGTCGGGGCCTGCAGGATCTTCAGGCCGCGTCCGGACCAGTCGGCATGGGTGGCGTCGACCGCATCGGGCGTCTCCAGCGCGAACACGATCTCGGCACCGCCACCCGCCGCTTCTGCCGCCGGTTCCACCGTATGCCGCGACCAGAGGCCGAGCTTGAAGCCATTGTCGAGCACGAACAGCACGAAGGTCGGTGCGCTTTCGACCGGCTCGCGCCCCAGCAGCGCACTGTAGAAGGCGCCGCTCCGCAGCGGTTGGTCGACATAGAGGATAACGAAATTTGGGGTGGTCATGATCGGCACTCCAGGGTTCGGCGTTTCGATGTGCCTGATATAGAACAGCCTACTGTCAGATTCTGGCAGTAGCCGTCATGATCCGCGTGGCTTCTCGATGGTCGCCCGCCATTCCCTAAGCATTGCCTGACGGCGTCGGGGATAGCGTGTATCGATGGCGTTGAGCTCAGCGATGCGATCGGCGCGAAAATGGCGGAAATCCTGCCGCATCTCGCACCACGCCACCACCACCCGCACCTTGTCGAAGAAGCCGAGCGCAAACGGCCAGACGATGCGTTGCGACGCGGCGCCGCCGGCGTCGCGATAGAGAAAGGCGAGCTTGCGTTCGTTGCGGATGGCCTGCCGCACGACGCCGAGGTCGATGCCCTCGATGGCTGCAGCGGGCGGCCCGACCAGCAGCGTCGAAGCATCGAGTTCCTCGCGCAGATCGTCTGGCAGCACAGCTGCGATCTTGGCCAGTGCATTGGCGGCAGCGGCCGAGAGACGCCGGTCCGGCTGCTTGGCGACCCAGCGCGAGCCGAGCACGATGGCTTCGATCTCCTCGTCGCTGAACATCAGCGGCGGCAGCATGAAGCCGGGCTTGAGCACATAGCCCAACCCCGCCTCGCCCTCGATCGGCGCGCCCTGCCCCTGCAGCGTGGCGATGTCGCGGTAGAGCGTACGGATCGAAATCCCAAGCTCATTGGCCAGCGTCTGCCCGCTCACCGGCCGGCGGTGCCGGCGCAGGCACTGGATCAGGTCGAGCAGGCGTTCGGAGCGGGACATGCAGCAGATTTGCCTGTTTCTTTGACATTGGTCCATCGCTGACCGACATGAACAGGAGAGGCGGTCACGGCAGACTTGGTTGCGAAGCCGGTTGCCCTATGCCAAAAGCGGCACGCCGCTCGGAGATGCGCCTGCTTGAAGTCTTTTCGCGACAAACGCCGCGACAACCGCCCGCCCGCGAAAAGCGGAACCGGAGAGGCGCGCCCGCACGAGATGCGTGGAGCGGCACGGCCGGACGCCAGGCCGCGCGAACCGCGTGACTTGAAACCGGAAAACCAGCCCACACCGAAATCCGTGCCGCGCGTCCTCGCCCGTCGCGACGGCGCCCTGCCCGCGGAGCAGCTTCCGCTGATCCTCGAAGTGGCGCCCAATGCCGATTATGCACTGCTCGACAGCGGCGCCGGCCAAAAACTGGAACAGTACGGCCCCTACCGCATCGTGCGGCCCGAGGGCCAGGCAATCTGGCGGAAGGCCTTGCCGGCGAAGGACTGGGAGCGAGCCGACGCTATCTTCACCGGCGACACCGACGAGGAGGGCCTCGGCCGCTGGCGTTTTCCGAAAACGCCGCTCGGCGAGACCTGGCCGATGAAGCATGACGGCATCGACTATCTCGGCCGTTTCACCTCGTTTCGCCATGTCGGCGTCTTTCCCGAACAGGCCTCGCACTGGGACCACATGGCGGGCCTGATCGCGGCGGCCAAACGGCCGGTCAAGGTGCTCAACCTGTTCGGCTATACCGGGCTCGCGTCTCTGGTGGCAGCCCGCGCGGGCGCCGAGGTCACCCATGTCGACGCCTCGAAGAAGGCGATCGGCTGGGCTCGTGAAAACCAGGAGATGGCCGGGCTCGGCGGCAAGCCGATCCGCTGGATCGTCGACGACGCCGTGAAGTTCGCCGAGCGCGAGGAGCGCCGCGGCAGCTGCTACGACATCATCCTGTTCGACCCGCCGGCCTATGGCCGCGGCCCCAAGGGCGAGGTCTGGCAATTGTTCGAGGACCTGCCTGATTTGACTGACCTTTGCCGCGCGATCCTGACGCCGAAACCGCTTGCCGTGGTGCTGACCGCCTATTCGATCCGCGCCTCCTTCTTCGCCATCCATGCCTTGATGCGCGACACCTTCGCCGGCATGGGCGGCAGGGTTGAATCGGGTGAGCTGATCATTCGCGAAAAGTCCGCCGGCAGGGCGCTTTCGACCTCACTGTTTTCGCGTTGGGTGGCCTGAATGCCCGGGAGTCCTGAATGAACGAGCGGCAGGCAGGCGCTCCCGGCCAGGTGAAGGAAGTCACCAGCCTCGCCAATCCACTGGTCAAGGACATCAAGGCACTTGCCTTGAAGAAATTCCGCGACCAGCAGAACGCCTTCATGGCCGAGGGGCTGAAGCTGGTCATCGATGCGCTCGACCTTGGCTGGCAGATCAGGACATTGGTTTTCGCCAAGGCCGGACGCGGCAATGCAGCCGTGGAAAAGGTCGCGGCGCGCACGGTTGCCGCCGGCGGCACGGTGCTTGAAGTGTCGGAAAAGGTGCTTGTCGCCATCACCCGCCGCGACAATCCGCAAATGGTGGTCGGCGTCTTCTCGCAGAAGTTCCTGGCCCTGAAGGACATCCGCGCCGACAATGGCGATGTCTGGGTGGCTCTCGACCGGGTGCGCGATCCCGGCAACCTCGGCACCGTTATCCGCACCGTCGATGCCGTCGGTGCCAAGGGCGTCATCCTGGTCGGCGACACCACCGATCCGTTTTCCGTGGAGACGGTGCGGGCCACAATGGGTTCGATCTTTGCCGTGCCGGTGGCGAAGGCCACGACCGAGGCTTTCCTGGCCTGGCGCGGCGGGTTTTCAGGCCTCGTCGCCGGCACGCATCTGAAAGGCGCGGTCGACTACCGCTCGATCGATTTTTCCCGCGGCCCCGTGCTCCTGATGATGGGCAACGAGCAGCAAGGCCTGCCCGAAAGCCTGGCGGCGAGTTGCGACAGGCTGCTCAGGATTCCGCAAGCGGGTCGCGCCGATTCGCTCAATCTCGCCGTCGCCACCGGCATCATGCTGTTCGAGATCCGGCGCGGCGCGCTGAAACTCGAACCATTAGTCGACCAGCAATGAAGGTTGTCCGCCCTTGAGATCATGGTCCCCCTACGCGCTGCTTGTCGCCGCGGCAATAGCGCTCGATCAGTGGATAAAGCATCTGGTCGAAACCGGCCTGCCCTTTCAGGAAAAGCTCGATCTGCTGCCATTCCTGGCGCTGTTCCGCACCTACAACACCGGCATCGCCTTCTCGATGTTCTCCTCCTTGGGCGACATCGGCCTGGTGGTCATCGCCGTGCTGGTCGTCGGTTTCGTGCTCTATCTCGCCACCCGTACGCCGTCGGGCCATGTCGTCGCCCGCACCGGCTTCGCCCTGATCATCGGCGGCGCGCTAGGCAATCTAATCGACCGCGCGATCCACGGCCACGTCATCGACTACATCCTGTTCCACACGCCGGTCTGGTCCTTTGCCGTCTTCAACCTTGCCGACGCTTTCATTTCCGTCGGCGCGGCATTGATCGTCTTCGACGAGCTCATCGGCTGGCGGCGCGAGCCTACGCCTTCGAACGATTGACCCTGCGCGCCCATCGCCGCACAGTCCGGACGCCAAGCAGATCGCGGAGAAAAAGATGACCAAAACCTTCAAAGCCATCCTCGTTTCGCGCGACGCCGACAAGGAACAGTCCGTCGCCGTGACAGATCTCACCGACTCCGACTTGATGGAGGGCGACGTCACCGTCGCGGTCGAGGCGACGACCGTCAACTACAAGGATGGGCTGGCAATCACCGGCAAGGCGCCGGTGGTTCGCCGTTGGCCGCTGGTGCCGGGCATCGACTTTGCCGGCACCGTCATCTCGTCGTCCAATCCCGATTGGCGCAAGGGAGACAAGGTCATCCTGAACGGCTGGGGTGTCGGCGAAACCCATTTCGGCGCCTATGCCGGGCGCGCCCGCGTCAAGGGTGATTGGCTGGTGCCGCTGCCGGACGGCATGAGCCCGCATGACGCGATGGCGGTCGGCACCGCCGGCTACACCGCCATGCTCTGCGTCATGGCGCTGGAGCGGCACGGCATCCTGCCCGACCGTGGCCCGGTGGTGGTGACGGGCGCCGCCGGCGGCGTCGGTTCTGTCGCGGTCTCCATCCTGTCCAGCCTCGGCTATCATGTCGTTGCGTCGACCGGCCGCAATGCCGAAAGCCCCTATCTGATCAACCTTGGCGCCGCGGAGGTGATCTCGCGCGACGAGCTCAACCAACCGGCCAAACCGTTGGCCAAGGAACGCTGGGCCGGCGGCATCGATTCGGTCGGCAGCCACACGCTGGCCAATGTGCTGTCGATGACCTCCTATGGTGGCGCGGTCGCCGCCTGCGGCCTGGCCGGCGGCATGGATCTGCCGTCGAGCGTGGCCCCCTTCATCCTGCGCGGCGTTTCGCTGCTCGGCATCGATTCGGTGATGGCGCCGAAGGCTGTACGTCTTGAGGCCTGGCGGCGCATTGGCTCCGATCTCGACCTGCAGAAGCTCGCCAGCCTGTCCAGGACCATCGGCTTCGACGGCATCATCGATGCGGCACGCGACATCGTTGACGGCAAGATCCGCGGACGAGTCGTCGTCGACATGTGACCCGCCTCGGCGGGCTTGCAGCCAGCGGATTGAATTGCCGAAGCCGGTGGCTAATCCGCCGCTGCCGGGACAAAAAACGCGTATTGCCTAAAATTCGAACGATCAGCCGCAATTTTCCATAATCTCTGTCTGGCAAGGATTTCGCATGATCGCGGAATCCGGCAGCCAACAGGCGGACACTGGCGACGACGTCGATGCGATTGCCGCGCCGGCGCCGGCGCGGCGGTTTATCGCTGCGCCTCCGTTGGTGCCCGAGCAGCAGGTGGCCAGGCGGGAAGGCCTGCCGTTCCTGACCTTCGTTGCCATCGTCATACTGGCGGGCCTCGCCCATCTGACCGGGGCGCCGGTCTTCATCAGCCTCGCATTGCTGGCAACCGGCCTCGCCGGACTTGCCATGCATCTGCATGCCAGACGCAGAGTACACCGCACCGTGGTGCTGCTTGACGAGACCACCGCCCGCAGCCGCGCCGAGATCGAGACGCTGGCCGACCGCATGTGGGAAATGCAGGAAAGCGAGGAGCGCTTTCGCGGTCTCATCGACGCGCTTGGCGACCTCGTCATCCACCGCGATCGCGACGGCTACATCGTCTATGCCAACAAGGTGTTCGCCGATCTCGTCGAAACCGATCAGCGCGACCTTGCCGGCAAGACCCTGACCGAACTCGGCATCGAGGTCGGCATCGTCCCCGATGCTGCCTTCTCCGACCATGAGTGCCTAAGTTCCACCGACGTTGCCATCCGCACGCCAAGCGGGCCGCGCTGGTTCTCCTGGATCGAATTGTCGGTGCGCGACAAGGACAGCGGTTCGGTTTCGCATCGTGCCATCGCCCGCGACATCACCGCCCGCAAACGCGCCGAATCCTCGCTGATCACAGCGCGCGAGCGGGCCGAATACGCAAGCCAGGCCAAATCGCGCTTCCTCGCCACTGTCAGCCATGAAATCCGCACGCCAATGAACGGCATCATGGGCATGGCAAGGCTGCTCGCCGACACCAGCCTGTCGCCGGAACAGCAGACCTATGTCGGCGCTATCTCGACTTCGGCCAGCGCCTTGCTCGCCCTGATCGAGGACCTGCTCGACTATTCCAAGATCGAGGCCGGCCGCTTCGATCCGGAACCGCAGCCCATGTCGGTGCGCGAGATCGCCGACAACATCATCGAATTGCTCGCCGCGCGTGCGTTCGCCAAGGATATTGGCCTCGGCTGCCACGTCGAACCGGATGTACCGCAATTGATCACCGCCGATCCGGGCCGGGTCAGGCAGGTGTTGCTCAACCTCATCGGCAACGCCATCAAGTTCACCGACAGCGGCGGCGTGCTGGTCACCGTCGCGCGCGCTCGCACAGAGAGCCGCGACCGCATCTGCTTCACCATCGCCGATACCGGTCCCGGCCTGCGCGAGGAGGACATGGAGCGCATCTTCGAGGAATTCGAGCAGGCCGACGGCACCTCGACGCGCGCGCATGGCGGGGCGGGGCTCGGACTGACCATCTCGAAGCGCCTCGTGGCTGCGATGGGCGGCACCATTTCGGTGTCCAGCCGGCTTGGCCAAGGGTCGGAATTCGTCTTCGAAATTCCGGCCACGGAGGCCACGGAAGCGCCGCAGGGCCGGCTGAACGCGCTTGCCGGCAGGCGCGCGGTGATCCTGTCCAGGAACACTGTCGAGGCCGACGCCATCGCCCGCACCATCCGCGCCAATGGCGGCACCGCCGGGATCGCCACCACCGTCGCGCAGGCCGCCTCCTTCGCCGACGGCTGTGACGTTCTTCTCGTCGACGCGGCCATGGAAGATGGTGACGGAAGGCTGCTCAAGCGGTTGCGCCAAGGCGGCTTTTCCGATTGCGAGGCCATCACCCTGATCGCGCCGACCGACCGCGGCATGCTCGGCGAGTTCCGCGCCAGCGGTTACGCGACCTTCCTTGCCCGGCCGGTGCGCGGGGGAACACTTTTGCGTGTCCTTTTGACCAGCCATGCACCGGCGTTTGCCCAGCCGCAGCCGGAAAAGCGCCGCACCCCCGCGCTTCGCGCCTCGAGTGACCGCCTGCAGGGCCTCTCGGTGCTGATTGCCGAAGACAACGACATCAATGCCATGCTGGCCCGCGCCACGCTGTTGAAGGCGGGGCATCGCGTGAAGGTGGTCGGCAATGGCAAGGCCGCCGTCGAGGCCGTCACCAGCGCCGGGCACAAGCATCGATTCGACGTGGTGCTGATGGACCTGCATATGCCCGTCATGGATGGACTGGACGCGATTGCCGCGATCCGCCGCCATGAGGAGGAAACGTCCGCGCCGCCTGTGCCGATCATGGTGCTGTCGGCCGACAGCCAGGAAAAGACCCGTCATGCCGTGCTCGCCCACGGCGCCAGCGGCTTCGTCACCAAGCCGCTCGACCCCGACGCGCTGGTCAACGCCGTCGAGGGCCAGGTCGCCGCTTGAGTCGACTTTTTCCGGCGCGCGGCTGATGCATTTTGCCCCAAAACTGGCTTCGGCTTCTGGAAAACGACAAGCATGAAAACAAAGGCCTGGAGCGCGGTGCCTGACCCCGAGCGGACGCGCCGCACCTCAAGTCTCCTCACCTAACATAGCCGGTTGACCGTTTTCGCCAGCCGACGAAGTATTGCCCGCGACGCCGTATCACGGTACTGTCACAATCCTGTTGCACCTACACCGTATCCCCGTGCCAAGAGGGATGGCTCGAAGGAGAATCACTCGTGCATACAGTTATGCCGGAATGTGACACTCGGCCGAACGCCAGCAGCGCCTTGCTTGCCGGACGTAATGTCGATTCCGTCATAAAAGGCGCAGCACTCGGCCGTATCGGCAATCTCGAAGTGCGGCTCGCCCGCAACGAGGCCGAGATCGCGGCCGCGCAGGAAGTGCGCTACCGGGTGTTTTACGACGAGCTTGGCGCCAGGAAGGATCTGTTCCAGGCGCAGGACCGTCGTGACGCCGACCGATTCGATCCGCTCTGCGATCACCTGCTTGTCTTCGACCACTCAATTTCCGGCCCCGAGCATCGCCGCATCGTCGGCACCTATCGGCTGCTGCGGCAAGAAATCGCGGCTGCCGCCGGCGGTTTCTATTCCGAAGGCGAGTTCGAGCTGACCAAGCTCATCGCCCGCCATCCCGGACAGCGTTTTCTCGAGCTCGGCCGTTCCTGTGTTTTGCCCGAGTACCGCTCGAAGCGCACCATCGAGGCGCTCTGGCAAGGCATCTGGGCCTATATCAACCACTACGAAATCGGCGTGATGACCGGCTGTGCCTCCTTCCATGGCACCGTACCGGCGGCACACGCCGAGGCGCTCACCTATCTCGCTCACCACTGCCGCACGAACTCGGCCTGGGACGTGCGCGCGGTGTCCGGGCGCTACTGCTCCATGGACCTGATGCCGATCGAGGCGGTCAACGCCAAGGCGGCGATCGCGGCGATGCCGCCTTTGGTCAAAGGCTATCTCAGGGTCGGTGCCCGCATCGGCGACGGCTGCGTCATCGACCGCGAATTTTCGACGGTAGATGTCTTCGTGGTGATGCCGGTCAAGGAGATCGGCGCCCGCTACGTCAACTACTATGGTGGGGAAGTGCAGCGCTTCGCCGCCTGACGAATAGCGAATAGCGAATAGCGAATAGCGAATAGCGAATAGCGAATAGCGAATAGCGAATAGCGAATAGCGAATAGCGAGGGCTAGTCCGCAATCCTGCGATCCGCAATCCCTATTCGCTACTCCCTATTCGCCACTCACTTCTCACTTAATATCTTCCGGCCGCCGGCCGGGCCGGCTCTTGTAGGATGCAAACGACCAGCCGAAACGCAGCGCACCGCCGCGCACGGCGAACGCCACGGCAAAGCCGGCCAATCCAGAGACAATCTGCGCCAGCCCGGCAACGTCGCCCAGTGTGAAGATGGTGGCGCCCGCCAGGGCGGCCGTGACATAGATTTCGGGTCTCAGCAGCACCGATGGCTCGCCGGCCAGGAGATCGCGCAATATGCCGCCGAAGGTCGCGGTCAGCATGCCGGTGATGATCGAAACCACCGGCGAACCGGTGATGGCCAGCCCCTTGGCCGCGCCCATCACCGAAAAGGCGGACAGCCCGATGGCGTCGAGCCAGAGCAGCAGCTTGTAGCGGGATTCGACGCGGTGCGCGGTGAAGAAGACCAGGACCGCAACCACCGCGCAGATCAGCACATAGTCGCGGTTTCCCACCCAGAAGACAGGCACGTTGATAGGATGAGGTCGCGAAAAGTGCCGCCGCCAATGCCGGTGACGCTGGCCAGGAACAGGAAACCGATGACGTCGAGCTGCTTGCGCGACGCTGCCAACGCCCCGGTCGCCGCAAAAACGGCGACGCCGGCATAGTCGAGAAGGGCGATGGGGTGCATGGAAGGCCAGGCAGTAGGGGAATAGGGCAGTAGGGCAGTATGTCTAACACGAACCCGCGCGGTTGGTGGGACTCCCTTTTTCCCTACTCCCCTACTGCCTTTAATTACGCATCCTTCTCGGCCTGCTCATTGACCGGCCCCGGCTCAACCGGCGCCTCGGCGGCAACCTTGGGGCCGCCCTTGGCGACACCGACCATGGCCGGGCGAAGCACCCGCTCGCCGATCGAATAGCCCGGCTGCACGACCTGGACCACGGTGTTGGCCGGAACATCGGGATTGGGCACTTCGAACATTGCCTGGTGGAAGTTGGGATCGAACTTCTCGCCTTCGGGAGCAAGCTTCTTGACCCCGTGCCGTTCCAGCGCCGACAGCATGGCGCGCTCGGTCAGGTCGACGCCTTCGATCAGCGCCTTGAAGCCGGCGTCCTCCGACGCCTTGGCCTCGGCCGGAATGGCATCCAGTGCGCGGCGCAGATTGTCAGACACCGACAGCATGTCGCGGGCGAAGTTCGCGACTGCATAGGTACGCGCGTCGTGCACGTCGCGTGCGGTGCGGCGGCGCAGGTTCTCCATCTCGGCCGCGACGCGCAGAGCGCGGTCCTTCAGCTCTTCATTTTCCTTCAGCAACCGAACAAGCGCTTCATAGTCGCCATCGACGCTGCCTTCCGTGCGTTCGGCATTGGCTTCGGTCGCCTCGACTTCATCGGGCGCGCGTTCGTCTTTTGCCTGGTCGCTCATCGCCGTTTCCCGTCATCTCGAATGGTTTGGATTTTGTGCCCGATATCGAGGTTCGGCAGGCAAAAATCAAGGGGTAAGCGACCGTGAAGGGCCTCGGCCGGGCCCAGAACGATGATGCGACGACACTTCGATTTTAAATCAAAATTTACCGTACTCCCGCCTTTGCTCGCCATAGAGGTATGATGCGGGAACCATTCCCTTGCCGGAGGAGTTTGGGAGCCGACACAGGATTTTTGAAATGAAGACCCGCAACAAGGCTGAAAAGGGAAAACGGCTCGCCACGGAGGTCCGGCGCCAGCTCGGTGCCGAGGCAATGACGCGCTTTCTGCGCACCTTGCCCGCCTTCCGCATCGAAGCCGACATTCCCGACCGTTTCAGGGATTTGCTCGACCGCCTTGATCGGGTCGAGAACGAGGAAGCCGGCTGGCAACGCCAGTAGGCTCCCACAAGGCTCTCTCTATCGCGCGACAATTACACACAGTAATTTCGCGTGAGTGCTATCTTGCGCGAGGGCAGCGCCTCCGCCTATGCTTCCTGATGAACATGATTTCCCTCGATGCGGCCGCCAACAGCAAGCGCGCCTGGTTGAAGATTCTGGCGCGCTACAAGAAGCCGGACCGGCGACGCAGCGCCGTCGAACTCGCCATCACCCTCATTCCGTTTGCCACGCTCTGGGCGCTGTCTTCGGCCGCCTATGCCTACGGCCATTGGTGGGGTCTGATCCTGATCCTTCCGGCGGCCGGGTTCCTGGTGCGCATCTTCATGATCCAGCACGATTGCGGCCATGGCTCCTTCTTCGCCAACCGCGCCGCTGACGACTGGATCGGCCGCGTGCTCGGCGTCCTGACGCTGACGCCCTATGATTGCTGGCGGCGCGCCCATGCGACACACCATGCCAGCGCCGGCAATCTCGACGAGCGCGGCATGGGCGACATCAGGACGCTGACGGTTGCCGAATATCGCCAATTGTCCTGGCGCGGGCGCCTCGCCTACCGTCTCTATCGCCACCCGCTGGTAATGTTCGGGCTTGGCCCGATCTGGCTGTTCATCTTCTCGCAAAGGCTGCCGATCGGCATGATGCGCGGCGGCCTGACGCCCTGGGTATCATCGATGACCACCAATCTTGCCATCGTGCTCGCGGCGGCCGCCCTCATCTGGGCGATCGGGCCGGGTGCATTCCTTGTTGTCCATCTGCCGATCGTCATTCTGGCGGGTTCCGCCGGCATCTGGCTGTTCTACGTCCAGCACCAGTTCGAGGAGACGGAATGGGCGAAGGATGACGATTGGGAATTCCAGCATGCCGCCCTGCACGGATCGTCCTACTACGACCTGCCGCCGGTACTGAACTGGTTCACCGGCAACATCGGCGTCCACCACGTCCATCACCTCTCCGCCAAAGTGCCGGGCTACAGGCTGCAGGAAGTGCTGCGGGATTATCCGGAGCTGCGCGGCATCGGTCGCATCACGCTGCTCGACAGCCTGCGCTGCGTCAAACTGGCTTTGTGGGATGAAAACCGCCGCAAGCTGGTATCGTTTCGCGAAGCACGGGCGGCGGTCTAGGCTATTCCAGGAAAAGTGTGAACGGTTTTCCCCGGAAAAGCGCGTAGCGCTTTCCATGGGGAATTGCGTCAAAACAAGAAAGCAGAACGATGGCCGCCGTGCCACGGCGCGGCGGCCAGAAGCAAAAATCCTGTTCAGGCTGCCTGGCGCTCGTCGCGCATCAGGATTTCGCCATGGCGGATTTCGGTGCCCAGCACCTTCAGGCATTCGCGGATGAAATTGGACAGGCCCGGCCAGCCCTTGGCCGACACCAGGTTGCCGTCGACATGGGCGCCGGTCGGCGCGACGTCGATATAGATCCCGCCGGCCAGCGTCACCTCCGGCTCGCAATAATGCAGTGCCGCCACTTCCCTGCCACGCACCACGCCATCGACGGCGATCAGGATCTGCACGCCATGGCAAATGGTGAAGATCGGCTTGCCGGCCTCGTGGAAATGCCGCACCAGCGCCTGCACGCGCTTGTCGATGCGGATGTATTCCGGTCCGCGCCCGCCCGCCGCGTAGACGGCGTCGTATTTAGCCGGGTCCACCTCGGAAAACGTCTTGTTCAGGATGTAGTCGTGGCCGGGCTTCTCCGTGTAGGTCTGGTGGCCTTCGAAATCGTGCAGCGAGGTCTTCAGGACGTCGCCCGCCTTCTTGTCCGGGCACACGACATGCACGGTGTGTCCGACGGCATGCATGGCCTGTTCAAAGACGAAAATCTCATACTCCTCGCTGAACTCGCCAACGAGCATCAATATCTTCTTGCCAGCCATTCCCGTTTCCTCCCTTGGGCTATTTATTTCGGGCCGCGAAATAATAGGCCTATCCTAAGGACAGGACGGCGAAAGGGAAAGCGCAAATTGCACAATTGGTAAGACCAGTTTCGCTCGGCGCCGGCCGAAGTCGTCCCGCGGGCCTCTGTGGCACATGAAAACAGCATCATTGGTTCGACCAGCAGTCAGGCGGCAAGCTTGATCATATCCGCCGCCTTTTCGGCGATCGCGGGTCGACGACGGCCATCGCGTCCACGCCCATCCCGATGTAAAGACGCGCGCAATTACCGCCGCGTCAGCTGTTGCGAAGGCGCCGCCAGGGATATTTCGGGCCTTTGGGCTCCGATACGGCGGTCGGCTGGTAGTAGAGCCCCAAGCCGCCGGTGCGACCCTCTTCGAGACGCTTCAACAACACCGGATTCGAAATCTCGAACTCGTCGAAGCCCAGGCGCAGCATGTGCGGCAGCTGGTCGACGAGAACCTGCCCGGTGGCGCGCACCGCGCCTTCGAAATGATAGCGGCTGCGCAGCAATTCGCCTTTGGAGAAGGAGCGGCCGTCGCTGAAGGCCGGGAACGCGAGCGCTACCAGCGACAGTTGGTCAAGCAGGTCGGCGATCTTCTCGAGCTGATCGCCGGGCAGCAGCAAGACGCCGAGCCGCTCTTTGGCGGACCGGCGCACCTCCGGCTCGAGATCGAGGAACGCCTGCAGCGGCAGGATGAAGCGGCCATTGCCCGACAGCGCGTCAGCGCTTTCGGCATGAGACCACTCGTCCTCGCGAAAACCCTCCGGGGTCCAGAGGCGGGGCTCCGGTGTCGTCGTTTCAGTCATCAAAATTCCTAAAGCCCCAAGATCCAAGTCCGCTGAAAGTCCCTTCCGCGCAAAGCCGGCGGCCTCCGGGTGGAGGTCGCCGTTCGCAGGCCGGCTGGATATCAGCATACCCTATAGTGATGCATCGGTCAGCGACTTCTCCAGTCCCGACAGGTGAATGCCGCACTCGGTCTTGGCATGACCGGCCCAGCGGCCGCTGCGCGCGTCCTCGCCCGGCTGCACCGGCTGTGTGCACGGGAAGCAGCCGATCGACAGATAGCCATAGGCAACCAGCGGATTTTCGCGCAGCGCATGCGCGCGCATATAGTCGGCCTGGTCCGAAGTCGTCCAATGCGCCAGCGGATTGATGCGGATGCGCGGGCCGACCGCCTCGAACACCGGCAGCGCTGACCGTGTCGAAGCCTGGAAGCGCTTGCGGCCGGTCAACCAGGCGCGGAAGGGCGCGACGCCACGCGCCAGCGGCTCGACCTTGCGGACGTCGCAGCAGGCGTCGGTGTCGCTCTGGTGAAGGTTACCCGTCGGGTCGATCCGTTCGAGCGCCGCTTCCTCAGGCTTGATCACCCTTATATTGGTCAGTCCGAAATCGGCGGCAAGCGCGTCGCGGTAGCCGAGCGTCTCCTCGAAATGCTTGCCGGTGTCGAGGAAGATGACAGGGAGTGACCGGTCGATCTCGGAGATCATGTGCAGCAGCACCGCCGAGTCCGCGCCGAAGGACGACACGGCCGCGATCTCGTCGTGAAACAGGTCGCGCGCCGCGCGTTCGATGATCTCGAGCGGCTTCAGATGACCATAGAGCGCGTCGAGCCCCGCCGCCTTGGCGGCGACGCCGTCATCGACATCGACGATACGGTCAAGCGGCCTTGGCTTCGCCAGCATAGAGCGCCTCCTTGAACGGCGCGGGACCGACACGGCGGTAGGCGTCGATGAATTTTTCCTGCGGGTTGAGCCGAAGGCCGAGATAGGTGTCGACGATCTGCTCGATGGCATCGGTGATCTCCTCCGATGAGAAGCCGCGGCCGATGATCTCGCCGACCGACGTGTTCTCGTCGGCCGAGCCGCCCAGCGTCACCTGGTAGAGCTCGGAGCCCTTCTTCTCGACCCCGAGGATGCCGATATGGCCGACATGGTGATGGCCGCAGGCATTGATGCAGCCGGAAATCTTGAGCTTCAGTTCGCCGATCTCGCGCTGTCGCTCCAGCGAGGCGAAACGGCGCGAGATTTCCTGCGCGATCGGGATCGAGCGTGCGGTGGCCAACGCGCAATAGTCGAGCCCCGGGCACGAGATGATGTCCGATATCAAATTGGAATTGGCCGTCGCCAGCTCGATGTCGACCAGCGCGTCGTAGACAGCTTTGAGGTCGGCTCTCGCCACATGCGGCAGGATCAGGTTCTGCTCATGGCTGACGCGAAGCTCGTCGAAGGCGTATTTTTCGGCGATGTCGGCGACCGCCTCCATCTGGCTGTCAGAAGCGTCGCCAGGCACCTCGCCGATGCCCTTGAGCGAGATCGTCACCGCCGCGTAGTCGGGATGGCGGTGCGTCACCACGTTCTGGTCGAGCCACTCCGAGAATCCCTTGGAATCGAGGCGCGCCAGCTTGACGGCCTCGTCGCCGTCCGGCCGCCCGGTCAGTTCCGGCGGCGCGAAATAGGCCTCGATGGCGCGGATGTCGGCATCCGGCAGCTTCAGCTCGGCGTCCTTCAACTCCTGCCACTCGGCTTCGACCTGGCGGGTGATTTCCTCAACGCCGGTCTCGTGGACCAGGATCTTGATACGCGCCTTGTATTTGTTGTCACGGCGGCCATAGAGATTGTAAACGCGCAGGATCGCCGTGCAGTAGGACAGAAGATCGGCTTCCGGCAGGAAGTCGCGGATCTTCCTCGCCACCATCGGCGTGCGGCCCTGTCCACCGCCGATATAGACGGCAAAGCCAAGCTCGCCGGCGGCGTTCTTCTTCAGATGCAGGCCGATGTCATGCGTCTGGATGGCGGCGCGGTCACGCTCCGCACCGGTCACCGCGATCTTGAATTTTCTGGGCAGGAACGAGAATTCCGGATGCACCGACGACCATTGGCGCAGGATTTCCGCGTAGGGGCGCGGATCGGCGACCTCGTCGGCGGCAGCCCCGGCAAAGTGATCGGCAGTGACGTTGCGGATGCAGTTGCCGCTGGTCTGGATGGCGTGCATCTCCACACTTGCGAGATCGGCCAGGATCGCCGGAATGTCCGACAGTGCCGGCCAATTGAACTGGATGTTCTGGCGCGTGGTGAAATGGCCGTAGCCCTTGTCGTATTTGCGGGCGATGTGGCCGAGCATGCGCAACTGCTTGCTGTTCAACGTGCCATAGGGCACCGCGATGCGCAGCATGTAGGCGTGCAGCTGGAGATAGACGCCGTTCATCAGCCGGAGCGGCCGGAACTGGTCTTCTGTGATCTCGCCGGACAGCCGGCGCTGGACCTGGTCGCTGAACTCGGCGACGCGGGCCTGGACAAAATCGTGATCGAACTCATCGTAACGGTACATGCTTCGTCTTTCAGGGCGTGTCCGCCCGTTTCGCTTGATATCCTGGCTATGCTGCCTGCTCGGCCTGCTTGCCAAGGTCACCGCGGATGGTCGGGCCCGCGGCGCGGATTTTTTCGCGCAGCCGCACCGGCTCTACGACGCCGTCGACGATATCCGCGTCGATCAGATTGACGTCGACCACTTCATTGTCGGCATAGGCCTTTGCGCCGATCGCCTCCAGGCGATCTTCCGCTGCCTTGTCATGGGCAAGGTCCGCCTGACCCACCGCCTCGGCCCAGCCGCCATCGGCATACCAGACGGCAATGCCATCGCTCAGGCGGTTGGCGGTCAGTATCTTCATGGCTGAACTCTCTCAGAGGCGGCTTTGACCGCGCCTTCATGCCCCAAATCTTCATGCCGATGTGCCGCGAGCGGCTCGGATCGTTCAAAATTGGCGCCGGCAACGGCATCGCCGATGATGGTCATGACCGGCCCGGAAAGATCGGCGCGTGCCTCCAGCGACGGCAGGTCGGCAAGCGTGCCGTGGAAACGGCGGCGGTTGGCAAGGCTGGCATTCTCGACCACGGCGACCGCCGTATCCGGCGACAGGCCGGCTTCGATCAGCCGGCCGGCAACCTCGGCCGCGACCGAGCGACCCATATAGACGGCAACCGTGGCGCCGGAAATCGCGAGCTTGGCCCAATCGGGCAATGAATTGCCCTTGAGGTCATGACCGGTGGTGAAGACCATCGACGACGACACGCCGCGCAGGGTGAGCGGCAATTCGAAATCGGCAGCGGCGGCAAAGGCAGCGGTAACGCCCGGAACCACCTCATAGGCAATGCCGGCATCGCGAAGTGCCGCCATCTCCTCGCCGGCCCGGCCGAACACCAGCGGATCGCCCGACTTCAGCCGTACCACGCGCTTGCCCTGGCGGCCAAGTTCGACCAGCAGCGCATTGATTTCGGCCTGGCTCTTGGTGTGGCAGCCCTTGCGTTTTCCGACCGGCAGGCGCTCGGCATCGCGGCGGCCCATGGCGACGACCGCCTCCGGGACCAGCGCGTCATGGACGATGACATCGGCCTCCATCAGCAGGCGATGGGCACGAAGGGTCAAAAGGTCCTCGGCGCCAGGACCAGCACCGACGAGCGCAATATGGCCGGAAGCAGGCGCGTTCGACAGCAACAAGTCAACGGCAACATCATGCGCGTGCAACAGTTGCCCGGCCTCGACGGCTCGGGCCGGAGCACCCTGGAAAAAACTGCTCCAGAAACGGCGGCGGGCATTGCCTTTCGGCAGCAATTTCTCGACGGCACCCCGCAACGAAGCAGCGAGCATCGCCAGCGAACCTAACGACGGCGACAGCATCTGATCGATGCGGCTGCGCAACATCTGGGCAAGCACCGGACCGGCGCCTTCTGTGCCGATGGCGATAGCGACCGGTGCGCGGTTGACCAGCGCCGGGGTGAAGAAATCGCAGAGCTCCGGCCGGTCGACGGCATTGACCGGAATTCCCAGCCGGCGCGCGTCGGCCGCGACGCGGCGGTCGAGTTCCTCGTTGCCGCTGGCGGCAAACACCATGACCGCGCCTTCGAGCTGCGAGGCGTCATAAGCCACCGCAACATGGCTCGCGCCGGACTGAGCGATGAAGATAAGCAAATCCGGTTCGGCGTTCTCAGCGATGATGCGAAGGACCGCACTCGACTGTCCGATCAGCCGCGCCTTGGCCAATGCCTCCTCGCCGCCGCCGACGATGGCCACGGCTTCGCCCTCGACCCGCACGAAGACGGGAAAGGCATTGAGCTTGGGCGTGGCGTGCGGCATGACGAATGCAATCCGGGAAGGGTTTAGCAGTTTTACGCCCGGGCGCGAAAAATCAGAAGCAAAGCACTCGCGCATCCTGTGATGGCAGGCAATCGCTTTTTCGCAACTGCGAAAGGCAAGAGAAAAATATTCCACATCCGCACAAAGAGCGGATTCAAGCCGCCAAGGCTAGGCTTTGATTTCAGGTCTTTTTAGCCATTGGCGCGCCATCCCGCAAAACAGTTTTTTCTAATTTCTACCAATTTAGTAGATTAAAGCCGCCTCCGGCCGCCTCTGCCTTTCGGCCCCCGGCGCCCGGGCGTTCGGACCGATTCTAGAGGTGGAACATTAACGGTTCGCCACGCGTTCCCCTGATGCCCGAAGTCGAACTATAGCAGGCGCCAATGGCGAAGAAAGGAACCCGCCACATGATTAACCTGAAGCACGGTATCTGGATCATGGTGGCTGATGGCGAAAAGGCGCTTTTCCTCAGGAATGCCGGTGACAACAAGTTTCCGGACTTTCGGGTCGTGCAGGAAATGGAACAGGAAAATCCGCCCACGCGCGAGCAAGGCAGTGACAGTCCGGGCCGCTACAATGACGGTCCCTCGGTGCACCGCAGCGCGGTCGAGGACACGGACTGGCACCGCATCGGCAAGGAACGCTTCGCCGACGAGATCGCCGACAGGCTCTATAAGCTCGCCCATGGCGGCGAATTCAAGGAGATCGTGCTCGTCGCGCCGCCACTGGTGCTCGGAACCATGCGCAAGAAATTGCACAAGGAGGTTGAGGACAAGGTCACCGCTGAAATCCCCAAGACCTTGACCAATCACGCCATACCAGAGATCGAGGCCCTGCTGCGGTCCGCCTGATCGGCGGCCGCGGATCGCCGAGAGCAGCAACATCGCCGAATTCAGATCGGATCGGCGGCCGCTCGGCCTGAGCATTTGTCTTCTCGCCCGCGATTTCGCCGCCTTGCGGGTTGCATCGCCGATGCCGCATCCACCATATTGCAAAACAGGCGGCGGCTCCGGGCGGCGCATATCCGACATCGCTAACTCGAAAGGCGCTCCATAGACAATGCCGCATGACACGCCCCTTATCGCCACCATCGTCGCCGGTCTGGGGCTGGCTTTCGTCTTCGGGGCTCTCGCCAATCGGTTCCGCATCCCGCCGCTGGTCGGTTATCTCGTAGCCGGCGTGCTGGTTGGGCCGAATACGCCCGGTTTCGTCGCCGACGCCGGCCTTGCCAATGAACTGGCCGAGATCGGCGTCATCCTCCTGATGTTCGGCGTCGGCCTGCATTTCTCCTTGAAGGATCTGCTGTCGGTCCGCGCCATTGCGGTGCCTGGCGCCATTGTCCAGATCGGCTTTGCCACCGCGCTCGGTGCCGGGCTTTCCTGGATCCTCGGCTGGTCGATGGGCGCGGGTCTGGTGTTCGGCCTGGCGCTGTCGGTCGCCTCGACCGTGGTGCTGCTGCGCGCGCTTCAGGAGCGCCGCCTGATCGAAACCGAGCGCGGCCGCATCGCCGTCGGCTGGCTGATCGTCGAGGATTTGGCCATGGTGCTGGCGCTGGTGCTGCTGCCGGCCCTTGCCGGCGTGCTGGGTGGCCAGGAGCAGGCGGATGTGCACTCGATCGGCATGCTGTCGCTGCCGGCCAGCTACGGCATCTGGGGCATCGTCGGCATCACGCTCGCCAAGGTCGCCGCCTTCGTCGTCGTCATGCTGGTGGTCGGCCGCAGGGTCATTCCCTGGATTCTGCACTATGTCGCCCATACCGGGTCGCGGGAGCTCTTCCGTCTCTCGGTGCTCGCCATAGCGCTTGGCGTCGCCTTCGGCGCGGCCAAGCTCTTCGGCGTCTCACTGGCGCTGGGCGCCTTCTTCGCCGGCATGATCATGAGTGAATCCGAGCTCAGCCACCGCGCCGCGGAAGAATCGCTGCCGCTGCGCGATGCCTTTTCGGTGCTGTTCTTCGTCTCCGTCGGCATGCTGTTCGACCCGCTCAGCCTGATCAGCAATGGCTTGCCGATCCTGGCGACGCTGGCCATCATCGTCATCGGCAAGTCGCTGGCGGCATTCCTCATCGTCCTCGCCTTCGGTTATCCCCTGGCCACGGCCTTGATGATTTCGGCCAGCCTTGCCCAGATCGGCGAATTCTCCTTCATCCTGGCCGAACTCGGCGTCGGGCTGAAACTTCTGCCCGAACAGGGCCGCGACCTGATCCTGGCCGGCGCTATCCTGTCGATCGTGCTCAACCCGCTGATGTTCCTGGTCATTGACTGGATGAAGCCATGGCTGGAAGCCCGCACCGCCAGGACGACGCCGCCGGCGGACGCAAAGCCGGTCGGGCCGGCAACGGAACCCGGCCAGGTCGCATCGGTCGCTGCAACGGCCAAAAAGGAAGACGGCGCGCCGCCGAAGACGGAACTTGCCGGTCATGCCATCCTGATCGGCTACGGCCGCGTCGGCGGCCTTGTCGGCGTGGCGTTGAAAGAAGCCGCCCTGCCCTTCCTCGTCATCGAGGACGCCGACAAGACGTTGGCCAAGCTGAAAGCGGACGGCATCGAAACCGTCGCCGGCAATGCGGCCAACGCAGAAGTGTTCGCCGCCGCCAATCCCGAAGGCGCCAAACGGCTGATCCTCGCCATTCCCAATGCGTTCGAAGCCGGCCAGATCGTGCTGCGGGCACGCGCCGCCAATCCCAACATCAACGTCGTCGCCCGGGCGCACTCCGATGCGGAGGTCGAGCATCTCAAGGGGCTCGGCGCCGACACGGTGATCATGGGCGAGCGCGAAATCGCGCGCGGCATCGTGGAAGAGGTGCTCGGTCACAAACCGGCGTCCAAACCCGAGGCTGCAGAGCCGTCCACGGCCTGAATCCGGTGCCTGCACGCTCACACTCACCGACAGTGAGATCGTCTGGTCTGCACGCACGGACTGATTGATCACGCCACGAATGCAGAGCCGCCATTTTGCGCGATGCTGCCGAGGTATTTTGCCGGGGGCTTGCCAAGCGCCTTCTTGAACATGGTGATGAAGGCGGTGACGGAACCGTAGCCGAGATCGCCCGAGACCTGCTGGACACTCGCACCGGAGGCCAGCTCCCGTATTGCGACGATCAGGTGCAATTGCTGGCGCCAGCGCCCGAAGCTCAAGCCGGTCTCCTTTGCCACGAGGCGCGCGAGACTGCTCTCGCTGAGCGCAACACGGTTGGCCCATTCCGCCAGTGTGCTGCGGTCGGCTGGATCTTGCGCCAGCGCTTCGGCGATCCGCCTCAAGCGCGGCTCGGACGAAATCGGCAGATGCAGCTGCTGGACAGGCATACGCGGCAGCTCGCTTAGCAGCGTCCCGATCAGAAGCCCGTCCCTTGCCGGATCGTCCTGCACGCTATCGGACAGCTCGATGATCAGTTCGCGCAGCAGCGGCGAGATCGAAAGGGTGCAGCACCGGTCCGGCAGTTCGGCGGCTCCCGGCTCGATGTACACGAAGAAAATCCGGGCATTGGCGGTCGCGACATTGCTGTGCTCCATGCCACCTGGGATCCACACCCCGCAATGAGGTGGCACCATCCACAAGCCACTGGGGACATGGCATGTGACGCCGCCTCCGAGCGCGAAGACGAGTTGGCCCTTGCGGTGCCAATGGGCTGATACCTCCGCCCTGGTTTCGGGGACGTCGACGCGCACGGCAATCGCCGGCGCTGAAAGCTCATCCACATCGAAATCGAGCCAGGGGTAGCGAAGGGGCTGTTTCATGATTGACGGCTTTTAGCGATCATTTGCTCCGATATCTAAATTATCCAAGCGACAAAATCGATAGGATCCGCCTGCGAATGAGCAACCTAGGGCGTGCGGAGTTCGGTTGAGCTTTCTTCGGTTGCCCGAAGACCTGTGCGTCCACCACGCGGCAATGAGGTATAGAACCATGCTCGCCCTAGTCATCTCTCCCGACAGCGCCACCGGACTTACGCTCGCCGAGGTCGAGAACCCCAGGCCCCTCGCGAACGAAGCTCTGGTCTCGGTCCACGCAACCTCGTTGAACCGTGGCGAACTGCGCCTGCTCAGCATACGCCCGAGCGGCTGGATACCCGGCCAGGACATCGTGGGCATTGTCGAACGGGTGGCAGCCGATGGCTCCGGGCCAGCCGAGGGCACCCGGATTGTGGCTTTGGTCGACGAGGCCGGCTGGGCCGAACGCGTCGCCGTTTCAACAGATCGTCTTGCGATCATCCCGGATGAGGTCAGCTTCGGTTCCGCAGCCACGCTTCCGGTCGCGGGAACGACGGCGCTGAGGACCTTGCGCCATGGCGGAGACCTCACCGGCCAGCGGGTGCTGATCACCGGCGCAAGCGGCGCGGTCGGTCGTTTCCAGGTCCAGATCGCCCGCGAGCAGGGCGCGTCGGTGACCGCAATTGCCGCCGCCCGGCATGCCGAGGATCTCCGCAGCCTTGGAGCGGAGCAGATTGTCGAAACAATCGAGCTGGCCGAAGGGCCGTTTTCTCTGATCACCGAATCGGTCGGCGGCGAAAGCCTCGCACACGCGATCGAACGGGTCGCGCCTGGCGGGGCCATCGTCATGTTCGGTTCGAGCAGCGGCGAACTCACGCCGGTCGGATTCCGCCAGTTCGTTCCGGGTCACGAGGGGGCGAGGCTTCAGACATTCGCCTACTACACGTCCGGTGCGGGCATCGGCGCGGACATCGCCTCGCTGCTCGCCCTGGTCGCGGCTGGCCGGCTGGAAACCCGCGTCGCCATGACGGTGCCCTGGACGGACATCGCCCAGGCTCTGGACGCACTGCGGCAGCGTAGCTTCAGCGGCAAAGCCGTTCTCACCATGACCGGTGAGCGGGCTTAATTTAGCCTGAAATCGACCGGCTCACACGTGCTGGCCGCCATTGATGTGGATTTCCGAGCCGGTGACATAGGACGCCTGCTGCGAGCACAGGAAGAAGATGATGTCGGCGACCTCCGCGGTGGTGCCGAGGCGCCTGAGCGGGATGGTCTCGACGATCTTGTCCGTGCCCGGCGACAGGATCGCGGTATCGATCTCGCCCGGCGCGATGGCGTTGACGCGGATGCCGTGTGGGCCGAAATCATGCGCCATCTCACGCGTCAGCGAACCGAGAGCCGCCTTCGAGGTCGCATAGGCGGTGCCGGCAAAGGGATGCACGCGCGTGCCGGCGATCGAGGTGACGTTGACGATCGAACCCTTGGCCGCCGCCAATTCCTTGAACAGGCCGCGCGCCAGCATGATCGGCGCGAAGAAATTGACCTGGAAAACATCGCGCCAGACATGCATCGGCGTGTCGATCGAGTTCATGCGGCTGTTGCCATCGCTGAGCTTGGGCGAAATGCCGGCATTGTTGACCAGCGCGTGCAGCTGGCCGCCATGCGCTTCCAGCCGGTGGCGGATTTCCGAGACGGCGATGCCGACATCTTCCTGGTCCGCGAGGTCGACCTTGATGTGGTCCTCGGGGCCGGCCGGCCACGGGCAATCCTCGGCAAAGGCCTGGCGCGAACAGGTGATGACGCGCCAGCCCTCGCGCGAAAAGCGCTTGACCGTGGCATGGCCGATGCCCCGGCTGGCGCCGGTCAGCACGATGGTCTTTCGGGTGTCGAGTTCAGCCATGTCGCGGTCTCCGGCCGGAGATGTAGCCGAACACTGTGGCGCTGGCGAGAGGCGGATTGACGCCGCAGCGTCAGCCGCCGCCCAGAATGTCCAGGATCGATGTCTGCCGCTTCTTCCGCGGACCGCCGACATTGCCTGGCGGAACAGGATGCCCGACCGAAGCGGTTGTGCCGCCGTCCGCCGGCATGTCGAAGCCATCGGCATCGACGGTCTGGGCAGGCCGCGCGGCGCGGACCGGCGTTGGCGATTGGGCCGCCGGCGCGTTTGCCTGGACAGCCGGCGCCTGCTGGCCAACGGACGTGGACGGGACCGGCGCCGGCTGGTTGTTGTCGGCCGACGGTATCTCGTCGGGCACGATGGTGTCGGCCGGTGTCGATTTCCAGGTGCCGGGCAGCGGCCGCACCGGTACGCCCTCATGAGCCGCGACCATGAATTCGTGCCAGGCCTGCGCCGGCAGCGCGCCGCCGGTGACCTTCTTCATCGCCGTGCCGTCATCATTGCCGAACCACACACCGGTGGTGAGATTGGCGGTGTAGCCGACGAACCAGGCATCGCGCGAATTCTGGCTGGTGCCGGTCTTGCCGGCCGAGGGCCAGGCGAAAGCCGCCTTTTTCGCGGTGCCGATTTCGACCGTGCCGGTCATCATCGAGTTCATCATCCCGACGATCTCCGGCTTGACCACACGCGGCGCGTTGCCGCCACTGCTGTCGTAAAGCACCTTGCCCTCGGTGGTCGTGATGCGGCGGATGAAATGGATGTCCGGCTTGTAGCCGCCATTGGCGAAAGGCACATAGGCCGAGGTCAGCTCCAGCGGCGTCACCTCCGAGGTGCCGAGCGCGATCGAGGTGTTGGCCTGCAGGTCGGACTGGATGCCCATGCGGTGCGCGGCTTCCACCACCGCGTTCGGCCCGACTTCCATGGTCAGTTGCGCGGCCACCGAATTCAGCGATTTGGCCAGTGCCGTCGCCAGGGTGACCTTGCCGAAGTATTTGCCGCCGTAATTGTCAGGCGTCCAGTTACCGATCTTGATCGGCGCGTCATTGCGTATGCTGTCGGGCGTGCGGCCGGCTTCAAGCGCCGCCATGTAGACGAACGGCTTGAACGCCGAGCCTGGCTGCCGGCGCGCCTCCGAGGCGCGGTCGAACTGGCTGGTCGAATAATCGTAGCCGCCGACCATGGCGCGCACCGCACCGGAATCGTCGATCGACACCAGCGCGCCCTGGGTGACGTTGAGCTTCTTGCCGCTGTCGTCGATAAGCCGGCGGATCGACTGCTCGGCGAGCTTCTGCAGGTTCAGGTCGACGGTAGAGTCGATGACGATGTCGCTGCGCACGTCGCCGATCAGGTCGGGCAGTTCCTCCATGATGGTGTCGGCGACATAGTTCTCCGAGCCGGTCCAGTAGGACGGCGAGCGCGTTGCCGGCGCGCTCAGTGCCGTCTTCAATTCTTTCTCGCTGATCTTGCCCTCCTCGCGCATGGCGGCGAGCACGAGCTGCGACCGTTCCTCGGCGGCCTTGGGATCGCGCGCCGGCGACAGCCGCGACGGCGCTTTCAGCAAGCCGGCAAGCAGCGCTGCTTCCGACAAGGTGACGTCGCGCGCGCTCTTGCCGAAATAGCGCCGCGAAGCCGCTTCGACGCCATAGGCGCCGGAGCCGAAATAAACCCGGTTGAGGTACATTTCGAGGATCTGGTCCTTGGTGTGCTTGTGCTCCAGCCATAGTGCCAGCAGCACCTCCTGCACCTTGCGCTCCAGCGTGCGATCCGGCGTCAGGAACAGGTTTTTGGCCAATTGCTGCGTCAGCGTCGAACCGCCTTGCGAGAAATGCCCGCCCAGCAGATTGGTCACCATGGCGCGCGACAGGCCGATCGGATCGACGCCGAAATGCGAATAGAAACGGCGGTCCTCGATGGCGATCACCGCCTCGGGAATATAGGGCGACATCTCGTGCAGACCGACGGCCTCGCCGCCGCTCATGCCCCTGTTGGCGAGCAACTGACCGTCGGCCGAGACGATCTTGATGTTGGGGGCGCGGTCCGGGATCGACCAGGTCGTGGCCGCCGGCATCTTGGCACCGTAATAGATAAGGACGCCCGCCACCGCGATGCCGCCCCAGATGGCGAGCACGAAGCACCAGTAGAACAGCCGGCTAAACACGCCGAACAGGCCGCGCCGGCTTCCGCCGCGCCTGGCCCGCGACGATTTCGCCTTCGACGATTTGCGTTTTGCGGAGGCTTTGCGGTTGCTCGGCACGACGCGGTCCTCTTCGCTGACCGAAAGACCCGCCGAGGATCGCGCCGACGGCGGTCCCTCGAAACTCGGTTCGATGCGGTTGTCCCTGCGGTTCGCCATGCCTGCGCTTGATATCCCCGGTGCCAATGGCGTCCGGGTTGAAGAGTAGATGCGGCGATTTAAGGGCGGGTTAAATTGATGGCTGGCCAGCGGTTTGAAATTCCTTGCGAATTTCTTAATCCGTTACCGCGCGTTACCACCGCCGTTACCGCTCTGTTCGCGGCGCTTAAGCCGAGCCTCGGCGCGTCCGGGCAAGCATCCTCGAAATCTCTCCAATAGCGCATAGCCGTTGTGTACGCTCCTGCCTCCTTTTCTGCTCCGATTTTTGTTTCCAGAGGCAGAGATTCAGCCCCCTCTGAAAGCGACAGCGAGCGCGCCGCCGTCGTGTCCGCCGAAACCCAGGACAGGATCCGCGCTGTCCTGAGGCCGAGGGCGTGGAATTCACGAACGGCAATCACCCGGGCGTCAGATTTCGGCGACCGTGACAAATCAACGAACGTCTGGTGGACTGGCGTCGCAGTTGAGGTAGGATACTAGCGGCCGATCGGGCGAGTTTACGCAATGACCGCAACG
>NZ_JAFFIW010000047.1 GCF_018588885.1 Mesorhizobium sp. dw_380 | reverse complement strand
CTGAGTGGCCTTGGATAAAAAGGTTGTCGAGCAACTCGCAGTCGGCCAAAGGTGAAAGATCAAAGTTCCGCTTGCGGTTTTCGCCGAGCGAAAGCTGCGCCAAATCGCGAAGTTCTAGCGTTCTCAGAAAGTCTGGGCGGTCCAGCTCAAAGACCCCGAAGTTTAGCAACTTCAAATTTGGAAGCCGCCCGATCTCCTCCTCATTGTCGATTGCAGTCAGACAATCGACTGCGAGGTTACGAATTTCAGGCAGATGACGGAGAGTCATTGCATCGAAACGCCCCCCGTAATGCCCATAGAATCGAACTTGAAGGCGATCTTTGGCCAGCCCGCAGGCTTCGTTCAGCGACGCCAAAATCGCGGGCGTGTATGCTTCTGGCCTGCTGAACTGAACAACCAATTGTCCACGCGTCTCGCATTCCTGGGCAATCCCAACCGGTGAAAGAATTTTTGGGTCTTGTGATCGCCCGCTATCTATTTTCAGCACGGTTCAACCAGTTCATTCTGCTAGCGAGACACCGTTTACCATTCACTCGCGATGCAAGCTACCGCGATTGCAAGGACATTGACCTAGGTCCTGTTGACAAAGTGGATTCCAAAATCGGCCGAAGTTTCAAGACTGCCTTTTAGGAGGTGGCTTTGGCGCGCGGGACCCGACCGATACGGAATGGCGGATAGCCGGACTCCTGCCAGCGGAGCGTGGCAGGGAATCCCGTCCGTCGTTGGATAATCGACGGTATCTCAATGGGATGCTGCATGTTCTGCGCGTCGGCTGCCCATGGCGGGATATGCACGAACGATATGGCAGGTGGAATTCGGTCTATGTGCGCTTTCGTCGATGGGCGAGACAAGGTGTGTGGGACGCCTTGCTGGAAACGCCTGTGGAGCTAGGGTGATGATTGGCGACACATGGTCGATGGCGCGACGGTTCGGGGCCATTCGCAGGCGGCGGGCACAAAAAGCGGGACTTATCAGGAAGCTTTTGGTCGATCACGCGGCGGTTTTATGACTAAATCCACGGCCGCACGGACGATCAGGGACGCCCTCTTGGCTTTATCCTGACGGGTGGGGAGGTTTCCGATTACAATGCTGTTCCCGATCTGCTGGCCAAGCCCAAATTATTTCTCGCCGACAAGGGTTACGATAGCGACGTTATCCGCGAGGAGTTGCTTTCCACGGCATCTTGCCAGTCATCCCGCCAAAAGCGAACCGTAAAGACCCGCCTTCCTGGGCACTTCAATGCTTACAAGGACCGCAACCGCATCGAGCGAATGTTCAACCGTCTCAAGCAGTTCCGGAGAATCGCAACGCGTTATGACAAGACAAGGTTGTCGTTCGCGGCTTTCTTGGCAATCGCGGCCGTAATAATGTGGCTTCCGTCATTCATCAGCCAGGCTTAGATGATCAGTTTCGGGATTTCGATCAATGGCCCAGTGTCCAAACGATTGAATTCCAGTTCGCCAAAATCACCCGTTTCAGCCTCGTAGAGGGTTACCTCCACTGGGGACCCGTCGCCATCCGCAGCAAGCTCGGAGGAGATCGGTTTTACGCCCCCTTTTAAGAGGGCGGCGTTCCTGATTGTGTGAGCGTTATCGACAATGAAAATTACCACCTGGATTGCGCTCAGATATTCATCCGACCACCTGTCGTTGAGTCTGTTTATCCAGCTCTTTTCAACATCCAGCAAGTTGCGAGGATTCTTTGTCCACATATCTGTCTCTAACCTTCAGCTGGTCGCAGGCGTTTGACGCCCGGCGCCAGAGCTATCATTAAGAGCTGACGATGACTGCCTACATAGCCGCGTCAGACGCTGTCAACAGAACTAAGCAGGCGTCAGGTCATGGCTTCTCAGATGGTTGAAAAGGTCTTGAGCGATCGGGGATATATCAAGGTTAGCGGCGACGCACACTGAGAGATGTCGGCGAGCCCAGCCGTCCAGTAGCGGCGTAATCGAAATTGAAAACGTTCGCTTGCGCTTTCTGGCTACCGTCTCTGGAACAATCGCCACGCCAACACCTTCACTTGCTGCCAAACATATCGATTCGGCTTCGATTTCACCGACCTACGTCTTTTCCTCGCCGTCGCTGACGCTGGCAGTATCACCCACGGCGCGGCTGACGTCGGACTCTCTCTTGCTGCAGCCAGTGATCGGCTGAGGGAGATGTGTCGTCTAGGCACCGATCTAGCCCGCCGTGCCACCGGGTGCAGCGGATTTTTGCGTTTATGGATCTCTCATCGCCCGGCAAATGACCGAAACCAAGCGGTCGCGCGCACTTTTGTGGAGCGCGCCTTTTGGGCGCCAGGCAAGGAAGTCGTCCACACTCATCCAGTCCACCGGATCTGAACCGGCTTGGGGTAGCTTGAATTCCACATAGAGATGCAGATCCCCCGGCACGAAGACGACCCGCCACGTTCCGTTGGCATCGGCGGCAAGAGTGCAGGTGAGAGAGGTCATGGCAGAAACTCCTTCGGTACGAGCTTGCCAGACCGTCCGGGAAATTCCATCGCAAGAAGTAAGTATTGACGCGCCGAGAGGTGCGGCGAATTGGGTTCGCCGTGGCTTGGCTTGGTTCCGGCAGGCCGATCAGGCCCTGGCCGAACTGGAATGCGTTCAGATCGTCATGGTCCTAGAGTCGACCTTCTTCACGCAACGAATATTTTTCGGCCTGGGTGACCGCTGCCGCCGTCAAGGAGGCATACAGGTGGATGAAGCCCACCAAGAAGGCCACTAGAGCCCCCGATGATGCGGTGTCCGGGGCTCATCACTTTTGATACCACGATGCAACAGCAGCTAGGACCCGCCATGTTTGTCACGAATTGTGGCGCGTCGATGTCGGATTGATCGCCCCGGCCTCGTCGTTCCAGAAAATGAAGGAGCAACGATATGTCTGAAAAGGAAGTCTTGTCTGTCATCCGGGGCCAGGAATACGCAACTGCCAAGGGGGACGCCCGCGCCAACGTCGATGCCATGGACCCGGATGTCGTGGTTTTCGATCTGCCGCCGCCGCTCGCTTATCGAGGCGAACAGGCACGCGACATCGAAGGGATAAATGCTTGGTTTGCAACTTGGCGCAATGGCGTCACCGTTCACATGGCTGACCCGCAGCTCATAATCGACGGCGATCTTGCAGTGGCCTTCGGGCTGTCGCGCATGACTGGCATTAAGACCGATGGCACAAAGGTCGACTCCTGGAGCCGGCGAACCATCGTGCTAAGGCGCATCGGCGGTTCTTGGAAAATCATCCACGAACACGCCAGCTTCCCTATGGCAATGGACGGTAGTGGGCGCGCTGTGACGGATCTCTTGCCGTAGTTCCGGAACGCCTAACGTCCTCAACAGGGATGTCGGCTTTCACGCGGCAAGGGTTCGTAGGTGAACGGTCGATTTGGCGGCCCGTTGCTGACTGTCAGCCTTGGCGCCGCAGAACGAACATGACGTAATCGCGGGAGCGGTGGCCACCAAAGCTGTGGCGGCGATGTTCGGAGCTCTAGCCGGCTGGCTGTCCCCCGATAGGATAAAGAACGGGCTCACGGCCTGACCATGCCTCATCCAGTTCTCGAAGCTTCGATCAGCCCGTTGCGCCAGCGACTGATCGACGACATGAACTTGCGGCGTTTCTCACGGGAGCTCGGACGCCTGGCGACGTTCCTCCGGCGTTCACCAGACACAGCGACCACCGACGACCTGTGCCGGTTCCAGATCGAGCAGCAGGACGACGGCGTTCCCGTGCCGACGATGAACAGCATCGTGTCGGCGCTGCGCTTCTTCTTCACGCAACGCATTGAAGCGTTGTCGAGAGTTATAGAGTGGATGACGAGCATTGCCAAATCCCGCCGTGCCGCCCATACACGGCTCGAACAATCGCGCCCATGCCGAGCGGCTGTTTTCGGCGCTCACCTCATTTTGCCAAGGAATACTGTCCGATGTCTGCAACGCCGTACCTTGGGTCAAAGCCGTGACGGATCACTCCACCGCCACTCGATCAATGTCCCTCGCGAGCCTGGGATGGACGGATTTTTTCGGCGATCAGCTTGGTCCGCATGAGGCAAACCTACTCCCGATGCGTATTGCCACGGTGCACCGTGACCGCCTGACCGGCATATCTCAAACAGGGCGAACGGAACTGACACTGCCGACGCATACTAACAGTGGCGACTACGCCGTTGGCGACTGGGTCCTTGTCGATCCCCATGCCCACCTGCTGCACCGCCGCCTGACCCGCAAGACAGTGCTGGAACGCCGCACTCAGGGCGCCAAGGCGCCGCAGCTTGCCGCAGCCAACGTCGACACGTTGTTTATCGTCACCTCATGCAATGCTGATTTCAACCCCGCTCGGCTAGAGCGCTACCTGGCGCTAGCGAACGAGGCCGGAACAACTCCAGTGATCCTACTGACCAAGGCCGATACCGTGGCTGACGCCCAGGAGTACGAAAAGCAATCTGCCGCACTGCAGCGGGGGCTGATCGTAGTGACGTTGAACCCGCGCACGGCTGATGCCGCAATCGCCCTAGCCGCCTGGTGCGGCGCAGGACAAACAGTTGCACTGGTCGGTTCCTCAGGCGTGGGCAAATCGACGCTGGTGAACACGCTGGCCGGATCAGCGCAGCAATTGCCTCAACAGACCGGAGACATTCGCGAACACGATGCCAAAGGACGCCACACCACCACCTCGCGATCCCTGCATCCCATTGCAGGTGGCGGGTGGGTGATCGATACGCCAGGAATGCGAACGCTGCAGGTTAGCGATGTAGCTTACGGCATCGACGCACTGTTCGCCGAAATTACCGAGCTTGCCCCGCTTTGCAGGTTCCGCGACTGCACTCATGCTCATGAACCGGGCTGTGCGGTACAGGCAGCTTTGGCCGCCGGCACGCTGGACCCTGAGCGTCTTGCTCGCTGGCGCAAACTCTCCGACGAAAACCGCAACAACACGCCAGTTCAAACTGGGCCTCGTGGCAGCAATTCCGCCAACGGTCGCGGAAAAAGGCGTTGAACGACTAGGTTTGAGCTCAGGCAGGGCCCATCCCGCAGCCGAGCACCGGGTCGTGCCCCGCCGAGCTACACCACTCAGCGGGGCACGACCCATCGCGGCCTCCCTTCCGGCGAAGAATAACTTTTACTCCATTTTCAGGATGGCCCAAAAGGATTCACTGTACGGTTTGGTATAAATGGGCACCTTTGAAGTGAGCGCGGATCGCGGCGGCATCTCTAACGAGCATTCGGGCGTGAGCAAGCTCTTCGAGCAAGACGAGCATTCGCGATCGCTGCTGCGCGAGGCGGGCGTCCAGACCCATAAGTTCGCGATTGAGATCGGCGGTACTTCCCACACAGGCCTTAGAAAGATGGATCGTTCCCAAGCCGTGCGAGGATTGCCCGCGCCTCGTCGCTGATTTCGCGGACAATCTCGGCTGCCGGCTGGACGCGGCGGACGAGGCTGACGCCTTGGCCCGACCATAGGGCAAGGGCGTCGATATCGCCCTCGTCACCCGATCCCGGCGTATGAGATTGGTATGAAACCACATCACCATATGGCGACTTTGCTACCACGACGCCTTCGTTGGGACGCCCACCCGCCGGCGGGCGTCCGGCTGTCTCCCAAGCTTCAATGGTTTTGTTGCGGAGGCTACGGTGCGGAGCGTCGGGCCAGCCGACGTCGAAAACCGTCCCATATTCTGTGTCCGTCTCCTTGGCCGAGAGGATGCGGTCGCGATAGCGCGCATGGATTGGAGCTTCGATGCTCGCGAGAAAGCGGGTACCGATCCAAGCGCCCGCGGCACCAAGTGCCATCGCCGCGGCTAGACCGCGTCCATCCGCAATGCCACCGGCGGCAAGAACTGGGACCGGCGCGACCTGGTCAACAACTGCCGGAACCAACGCCATCGTGGCTACTCTACCGTAAACGTGGCCACCGGCCTCCCAGCCTTGCGCGACGATTGCGTCCGCGCCATCCTCGGCTGATATCCGAGCCTGTTCGGCGCTTCCTGCCGTATGCAGCACCTTTGCCCCGCCACGATGCGCCGCAGCCGTCAGCGAACCTGCCTGGCCCCAAAAAAATGAGACTACCTGCACGCCTTCTTCCAAGCAGATCGCGAGGCGCTCCTCCTGCGGATATGTCAACACGAGATTGACGCCGAACGGCCGTTTGGTCAGGGCCTTGGTGGCCCGAATTTCTGCGCGTACCGCTTCAGGCGGACTCCAGCCGAGGGCGAGCATCCCGAGACCGCCTGCATTGCTCACCTCGGCGGCGAATTGCGGAGAAGTAGCTCCGCCCATGGCCGCCTGGACAATCGGAATTTCTATGCCGACGAGAGTGGCGAAGGCGTTGGGCATTGCGCTCCCCTGAATCCTTCATCCGGGCGCGGCCTTTTGCCCGATTTAGGGACAGTGGTCCAAAGGAGGCTTGAAATCAACGGGGATTCGCCGCAAAGGGAGACTACAAAGGATGAATCACGATTATTTCTGGCTGACCGAGGAGCAGTTCAGGCTACTCGCGGCGCTGTTGCCAACTGACACACTCGGCAAGCGGCGGGTTGATGATCGCCGGGTAATCAGCGGCATCGGTCGGCGGCTCCGCTTGATGTTTAGTTTTCCGACCAATTCCGACGCCGCCGGCGTAATGACCGCTCGCCGGGTCGGCTAGTTCGAGTCGAGAGCAACCCAAAGCGGGGTTGCAGTCCGGCCGCGACGACGCCTACCGGCTTCCGGCTGGCGGCCGAGGCTCTTTATCGCTAGCGCGTAAGGTGCGCAGGCCTCTGAGATAGCGGGCGAAAATCGCCTGCTTCTTTTCATAGCCGATGCGCACCATAGCTTTGCAGCTATCGCATCTGAAGCTTCCGATCGTTCTGAGCCAGGAGCCAGGCCTCACAATTGGATGTGAACAGGCCGGGCAGTGAAACTCCATTGGTATGTCGTGCAGATCATCGGACAAAGTTATTCACTTTTCGCCGCCAGCAGGTGTCCCTGCCACAACAACACCCAGATTGGTGGAATGTTTCAGCCATGGGCCTTCTGGCGCATACGGATCGGACTTCAGTCCAGTGTTCGTCCGGCAGCCGCCAGGAGGCGCGGGAGGCATCGGCGGCGAAGGAGGCCGGTCTAATGAGCGTGATCCAGTAGTTTGGTCACCTCGGCCCTACGAGGATATTCGGAGTTCGCGCGATCGATTCCCTCGACCGTGATCGCGATGGTTCCGTTTTCAATCCTCGAAATCCAGCCTTTCGCCTTCAGATACCAGATATGAAACTCCAGATGTTCGCGAGGGCACCCTGACAATCGTTCGATTTCCACGTCGCCAATGCCCGGATTGTTGACATCCTTTCGACGTTTTACATGAAGCAACGAGAGCAGTTTGGCTTGGATGTCGCTATCCCGTTCGATGCCGCCTTTGCTGTCTGCTGCTTCCTGCGCCAGCTCGCGATGAAGATTCATCTGCTCATTGTGTTGAATGTCATACTGCGCGCGCTTGGCGGGATCTTTGAGCGTGTTGTGTGCTTCCACGATTTCGCTGAAGCGTGCTTCATCCCCGGTGCTCTGATTGTCGGGATGATAGCGCATGGCAAAATAGCGAAACACGCGCTCTATCGTTTCTGAGTTGGCGTTTCGGCTGACTTCCAGAAGCTCGTAATAGTCAATGAACAAAGCCGTGCTCCCCTCCAGCGCTATTATAAAAGCACCCGCCGAACGGCACGGCAAATTAATCGTTAGTAAAGGGTTAATCGGAGAACGGGCCGAAACGAACGCTACGGGTTCGGCGGAGCGGCTGGCTATAGGGGACCGATCACGCCTTCCATTAGAAAGGCTCCCAGCGCACTCAGCAATGCCTCGGCGGTTTCCTTGTCGAGTTGCAGCTCGACCTCATCATCGTCATCCGTGATCAGCAGCAAGATGCCTTTCAGCGGATTGCCGCGATGTTATCACCACATGGTCATCCTGGAACTCGACTTCGCGGGCCATGGCCTCCGTCCTCTATTGATCGTGGCGGCATGCCGCACGAGCGATGAGAAAGGAAGCGGCGGCGGGGGAGGGTTAGGGCCTGGCGCCACATCCCACTGATAGCGCTTCGGGGGTTTGCGCAGAATTAGTTTTCCCCGTGGAACATTGTTGCGCCGAAACACTTCGGCCATTGCACTGTTCCCATCCAGTGCGCGACCACAGGTAAATTGGCCCGCGGCCTCACGGGGGGCCTTTTTGTTGCATAGGCGGAACCTGATATTCCGGGGCATGTTCCAAAGTTGGGTCGCTGCTGGCTGAAGGCCGCAAACCTCGGCCGGGCCCGCATCGCCGCAAGCGTGGTGCGGGCCCACAGGCGACCACAGCGGGCTAGCAAATGCTTGGCCAACAGCTCACGTGCTCTTGAGAGTGCCGTTCATCCCTTCCGGATAGAAGCCACCCTTGCTCACTCCGTCCTTGTCTGTGAGATAGACGATCCGGAGCACCTCCTGCGGCGTTCTGGTGAACACGATCGCATCGGGCGTCGAAGGAACGAAATTGGCTTTTCCGTCTACCTGAATTCCCTGGTCCTTGTCGTCCGGCCCGTCAAGTTTGTCCCGAGCATCGGAGATGGCGTTGGCTGCCTTCCAAGCCTTCTCTCCCTTCCGGTATAGCGTGGATCGCGCCATTCCCATGTGATAGGCCTCGACCGCAAGGATGCCTGCAGCGGCGGCGAGGAAGTCCTTGTTCTTTAGAACTGTCGCAGCTCCGGCATAGGCCGTGACCCCGACATCCTCGAACAACATCCCGCCGAGGACGAAATTCATTTCGTTGCCGAAGGGGTCGAAGTCTGGCCCGAGCTTAGCGGCCTCCGCCACGGCCTTGAAGCCCGCATCGAAATCGATGGCGGGCCGATCAACGGCTTTGGTTCCAAGCGTCTTGCGGTAGAAGCGGACGTGCGCGAGTTCGTTTTCCGCAACTTCCTGCATAAATTCGCCGATGGCGGGCGTCTCGAAGGAGACTTTCTTTCCACCAACAACGTCGCCGGGTTTCGAACCGACATCGGCTGCTTCGATGCCTTTTCCCGTGGTTCCCCGGAGGTAATATTCGGCCTCCATATATTCGAGGTTGAGCGCAAAGCGGAAAATGTCTTCATCCTGCACTTCGTTCTGGGCATAGGCGCGAGAAACTTGCGCCACGCCGGTTGTGGTGGCGAGGGTGGCTCCCAAGCTGAACTGCAGAGCGCGTCTGCGCGAAAGTTGAATTGAAGGGGTGACGCGGATCATGACTTCCTCCCAAAAGCCCACCGATACGCCTGTTGGCACCTCGATCACGGGCCAGTGACCCAACCCTGAGAACCGACGAATGTTCCTTAGGATGGTCGGGTAGGTTCGCCCATGCGTCCTTGCATCCTGGCCGCCTGATGGCTTCGTTCTCTGAGTCCACGGGCTGCCCGCGGATCGGGCAAAGGTAGAAATTCTCTCGCTCGTCGGGCGGCTCGCCGCCATGCCGTTGCCTGAAATTCGAGGTCCGAACTCGGAAAGCTTCGTTGGCCACGGAACTTCCAATTTGTCTAAAATGTTCCGGAACCATTTAGCGCATGCTAAATTGAATCGCGGTTTTGCGAGTCAGTGCATGCGTCTGAAGTTCATCAAGCCCATGGAGCCCGAGCTCGTCGACACGCCACCGCAGAGCAATGACTGGCTGCATGAGATCAAATTCGATGGCTACCGCACCCAGGTCATCAAGGATGAGGACGGAATCCGCCTGATCACCAAGAACGGGTACGACTGGCCCGGCCGCTATGCCCAGCTTGCCGGGGAAGCGGCGGCCATCGAGGCGGAGAACTTCATCATTGACGGCGAGGCGATCAGCTCAAATGAGGCGGGCCTCTCCGATTTCCACAGGCTGCAGTCAGCCGTCACCAGCCGCGCTGTCGCGCGACCTGTACCTGGTGGCATTCGACCTCCTGCACTGAACGGACACGATCTTCGCAATATGCCGGTGGAGGACCGCCGGGAGATCCTTCAGGATCTGATCCCGACCGGCGGCCACATCCAGTTCAGCGAAGCGATGCCGGGCACGGGCGACGCTGTCTACCGTCTTGTCGACAAGGCTGGGCTTGAAGGTATGGTCTCGAACCGCAAGGAAAGCGCCTACCGCAGTGGCCCGACAATGAACTGGCGCAAGATCAAGTGCTATGCCGAAAAGGAAATGGACATCATTGGCGTGCAGCGCGAGGCGGGCAAGCCTGCCATGGTGCTCATGGCTGACAAGGGCCACTATACCGGCGGCGCCATCGTCACCTTCAAGGCCGACAAGCGCCAGCGCCTATGGGATCGCGTGCAAGGCAAGGTCGGCGGGCCGGCGCCGGTAGGACTGAAGAGCAACAAGGCCGCGAATGGCTGAAGCCTGGTTTGGCGGTCGCGTGCGGTTCCTGACCTTCGGAGGGGCACTCGTTGAACGCCGTCGAGATCGAGGAAACCATTACGGCTCTTGCAGAGCAGGCGTTTGATCCGACCGAGTTCCCGTAGGCTTTCCTGCAAGCGTTCGGGAACAAGGAAACGACGATCAAGAAGCTGCGGGCGGGCGCGTCGAACAAGTCTGATCTGGGCGGCGTGCTTCAGACCAGCAACATCCATGTCGCCGTCGCCGCTCCTGGCGAAGTCATGGCAACTCTCGACGCCCTGAAAGCCAGCCCGGCGACGGCTAGGGCAAAGGCGAAATTCGTGCTGGCCACGGATGGCGACACTCTTGAAGCCGAAGATTTGACGAACGGCGAAACCGTCGCCTGCGCCTATGCGGACTTCCCGAACTACTTCGGCTTCTTTCTCCAGCTTGCTGGCATCACAACTGTCAAACAGGTCCGCGAAAGCTCATTCGATATCCGGGCCACCGGCCGGTTAAACCGGCTGTATCGAACACTGCTGGAAGAAAACCCTGATTGGGATGCCGCCGAACGCCGCCCCGAACCATTTCATGGCGCGGCTGATTTTCTGCTTCTTTGCGAAGACACCGACATCTTCAACGGTACTAGCCTGTTCCTAGTGTCCCGACCCGTGTCGGCCATCCATTGTATTCCAAGAGGATTAGGCCATCAGATGGTGCTGGATGCCGTAGGTCCGGTAGGCCGGCATGGCCCGTTTTCAACGCTCACCGCCGCGCCGGCCTCTACGTCTCCGAAGGGCGAGGC
Source organism: Mesorhizobium sp. dw_380 (assembly GCF_018588885.1). Taxonomy (GTDB): domain Bacteria; phylum Pseudomonadota; class Alphaproteobacteria; order Rhizobiales; family Rhizobiaceae; genus Mesorhizobium. The sequence continues at coordinate 36,955 of NZ_JAFFIW010000047.1, read as the reverse complement.
CATCGCAATAGGCGGCTTCCTTACGGACGACCCTTCGTTTCAGGTCCTGGCATTCAGGAGGCCAACCGTGTCAATTGCGTACCCATGTCAAGATGTTCAGCACGCGCGCCCCACGCCTCAGCCGGCCTTCCGGTGAACACGTTGAGCCCCGTCCAGGTGCCGTCTGGGTCTTGCCTTAGGTCATACCTCAACCGGCCCATGCAGGCTAATTTGGGGTTCCCTTATGAGCCTCTTCAATAGCATCGAGCAACGAGGCGAGTGGGGCGGCAGCTCAGATTCAGCCTCCAAACCGAAGACCTTCCGAACGTGACGTCGGTTGTCCCCGTTTCGTACTTCGCCATTAGGAGTCCCTGAGAATCCTTCCTGGCCGCGTAAAGCGCCGAGCGAGGTTGCACCGATAACAAGCAACATCGGTGGAATGAAGAAAACCAGGATGAGGCAGCCGAAGAGTCCGAACCAGGAAAAGAATGGCAAGGTCAGGCGCTGTTCGCGAGAAAGCTGGAGCGCAGCGAAGTGGGTGACAGCGAATCAAACCAAAAGATAGAGACTCGCGAGCGGCAGGATCTGTCGCAAGTCGAAGAACAGCACCAAAACGAACGTCACGGCGCCGATTGCCAGTACAGCATGTCGAGGAACATTGAAGCTCGGATGCAACTCGCCGAGCCAGCGAGGCATTTCGTGCGCTTCGCCCATGGCCAGCCCCACTCGTGAAGCACTGAGCAGGTCACTGATCAATTCATCAAGTGATGCGAGCCAAGCGGCGGCCAAGATGACCCGTCCGCCCCAGCTGCCAATGGCGCGCTTAGCAGCCTTGAACAACGGCACGTCGTCCCTGCCCAGCTCGGCGCTGCCGAGTACGCCAAGAGGTACTCTGCAACGGCATAGAATACCGCGGCAATCGCGATGCCGCCGGCGATCGAGAATGGGATTATTCGTCGAGGATCCTTCATTTCGCTGGCCATTATTGTCGCTTTCGATGAAATCCACCGTGGAATTCAACTGCGACCTGCCTTTCACGGGGACGGGCGAAACACGAGAATAGCAGCCTGCGATTCGACCCCTCCGGCACGCGCCGCGACAAAGAGCCTGTCCAGTTCAGGTACAAAGAGAGATGTCCTGGCTCCGGCGGATGTTCGAACGCGGCCAATCGTGCGGAGCCCATTCGCGTCGCGCTCAATGACATCGATAGCGCCATCGCCACAGCTCACGTAAAGGCGCTCCCGTTTGCCGTCGAAAAAGACATCGTCGGCATCGCCGCAGGTATCGACGCTCTGCTCTGCCGAACCCGTTTTGGGATTAAGCAGCACCAGTTTCGGCGGGCTGCGGAAAACAACAGCGAGTGGCCCGCCCGAGTCGGCAAGCGCCAGGGGAAAATTCCCGCCAAGACTGGCGAATTTCCAGGTAGAGACCTGTTTGGCGGATTGAAGATCCACGACCGCAATCTGACGTCCGTCCGGCACGTTGACGAAGGCACGGTTCGGCTTCGGGTCGATTTCGAAGCCTTCCGGATGTCCGGCCAGTTTGATTTCGCCCACTAGGGATCGAGTGGTCTCGTCGATCACTGCCAGTCCACCATTGCCGTAGCCAACGAACACTCTGCCTGTGACCAGGTCGATCCGGACATTGTCGGCGTCATCGCCCAACACAACAGTTCCTAGGGGGCCCAGATCGGCGGCCCGAAAGAATCGCACTGTGCCGTCCCCTGCATTGGCGACGACTATCGAATCGCTATCGCTCAGATAGGCGATTCCTTGCGGCTCTTTCAGGTTCTCGATCCTGCCAGTGGCCTTGCCGGCCTCCAGATCGATCACATCGACGCTGTCGTTACCGAGTTCGGCGACGAACAGGCGGTCCCCAGCAACATCGACGGCGATGTGGTCGATGCGGCCGCGAACGCTTTCGAGCGGGATGGTTTGCACCTGCGCCAGGGGCGCGTCCGCCGCCTGGCAGGTGCCGGTTGCCACGCCGATCATCCCTGCAAGCGCAACAGCCACCGTAGCCGCGTGCATCGCATCTCCTAAAGATTTGCGATTGCCGTCATTCTTGGGGTCTTGCGGAAACATCACCGCTCCCTTGCCAAGCTGTGCCGGGCGGCGCTTGGTCATCGCTGATCATGATGACGCTGCCCTGGTACTGCTGGCGCCGCATCATTTCGGCCGCCGCGAAGCCAGCCGCGCCGCCGCCGACAATGACGATCTTGTCGGGCATCTGGCCAGCGCTTCCGTCACGTGGCTGCGGCGCCGTCCGCTTGAGTTTCTCGCCCACGAATATCTGGCCATCCTGCTGTTCCACCGACCAGCAAGCGAGTGGATTGAAGGCAGGCGCTCGCACGGCCTCGCCTGTGCGTAATCGAAGCAAGCGTGATGCCACGGGCACCGAATGGTATCCGCCACCACAAGACCGTCACCGAGAGGCCCGCCGTAATGTGTGCAAGTCGCGTCGATGGCGAAGACCTCGGCCCCGCGGCGCACCAGCAACACCTGCTCGTCGCCGCAATGGCCGACAACCTTTCTGCCATCGGGAAGCTCGGACAACGCGATGCCTTGGACCAGATCCGGGCCCTCACATGATCTTCAGCCATTTTCTTCTTCCTCGGCGATCCCGTCAAAATCGCTGATACATCGAAGCGGCAATCCCGATGCATCGGAATACCTTTGCCTGGCCAGCGCGCCCTCCGATTCACGGCACTGCTTGCACCAATGGCTAGGTTGTCTTCACACTGCAGTTTCTCGCCGTCGTTGCTGTCATGCAAACGAATTTAGTCGGTAGTTGGATGCAATTTTTCTGGAGGGCGATTTCCCCATGTGCGAATCGCACGATTTACCGTGAAATGGAAAATTTCAGCTGGCTAGGGCTTGCGGTTCGAAACACGGCAGCCAGTTTTGAAGAAGGAGATGCTAATGACCAAAGTTCGCGCCCTCGTTCTTGAACGCCAGCACGATCTTAAGCTGCGTGACATAGACCTGCCGCAGGCCGTCGGCCAGGGCCAGGTCCGGATCAAGATCCACACCGTCGGGGTTTGCGGCTCGGACGTCCACTACTATACCCACGGCCGTATTGGCCCCTTTGTGGTCGAAGCACCTATGGTTCTGGGCCATGAAGCCGCCGGGACAATTGTCGAAATAGGCGAAGGCGTCGAGCATCTAGAGGTCGGCGACCGCGTTTGCATGGAGCCGGGCATCCCCGACCCGAATTCGCGGGCGAGCCGGCTTGGCCTCTACAACATAGATCCTGCCGTAAGGTTCTGGGCAACGCCGCCTGTCCACGGGGTGCTGACGGCCCATGTCGTCCATCCCGCCAACTACACCTTCAAGCTATCCGACAATATCAGCTTCGGTGAAGGCGCGATGGTGGAGCCTTTCGCCGTGGGGATGCAGGCGGCGACCAAAGCGAAAATCACCCCCGGCGATACAGCTGTCGTGCTCGGCGCCGGACCAATTGGCACCATGGTCGCAATCGCTGCCCTTGCTGGGGGCTGTTCGCGCGCAATCGTCGCAGATTTCGCGCAACCCAAGCTCGAAATTGCCGCCGGCTACCAGGGGGTGATCCCGGTCAATCTTCGAGAAAAGGACCTGACGAGGGAGGTCAAGCACCTGACCGACGGCTGGGGCGCCGACGTGGTGTTCGAATGCTCCGGCTCGCCCAAAGCGTGGGAAAAGCTTCTTGATCTGCTGCGGCCCGGTGGCGCGGTGGTTGTCGTCGGCCTGCCGGTGGCGCCGGTGCCATTCGACATCGCGACCGCTTCAACCAAGGAAGTCCGCATCGAGACTGTGTTCCGCTATGCACACCAATATGAGCGGGCGATTGCTTTTATGGGGTCGGGCCGAGTCGACTTAAAGCCGCTCATTTCGGCGACCTTTGCCTTCGAGGACTCAATCGCAGCCTTCGACCGCGCGGTCGAAGGCCGGCCGGCCGACGTGAAGCTTCAGATCACCCTACCGGATTAATGTGAGACTGGCTGCTCTCAAATCTTGTTGATGCGTCGCGCGTTTGTCACGCGCTTCGCGGAGTAGACGGGCGACGGTATTGGGCCTGCATGGCTGCAGCGGCCGGAGGATGCGGGTTTCTCGGTATCCGCAGACATTCTTGCCGTTGTTTTTTGAAGAACCGTTCCTGTTCGCACGTGATCGCCAACGTGCGGATCCACTCCACGGGTGCCATCAAACCCTATCTTGACAAATCGACGGCCGTCCCACACGTTACCTTAACAAAAGACACAACAAACTTACAAAAGTTCAAGTCCGCACGATCTGGCCGGTAGGGAGAAGGCCGATGCATCTCTGTTATCCAGCGGAGATTTGCGCGTGAGCACGGCGACTTTCACGCGAAAGAGGTCCGGATGGGCCCTGCCCCGGTTCATGACGGCCGAGCATCCATTTCCCTGGCTCGCGCCGATCACCGTGATGCTTCTTGTGTTCGGCATCTATCCCCTCGCCTATTCGGTCTGGTTGTCCTTTCACAAACGCAATGTCGTATCCCGGCAGCTTGATTTTGCCGGATTCCACCAGTGGGCACGCGCATTTTCGGATACGCGCATGTGGCATGCGTTGGAAACGACGCTGATCTATACATTCATCGCGCTTGCAGTTCAGCTTGCACTCGGCATCCTCATCGCCCTTCTGCTTGACACCGATCGTAAGGGGTACGGGATCCTGCGGGCGCTGATGACGCTGCCGCTGGTCGTGCCACCCGCGGTGACCGGAATGATGTTCCTACTGATGCAGGACGGCTCGTTCGGTGTCCTGTCGTTCTATGTCTATGCCCTCAACCTGATCTCGCCGGCACAGCCGATTCTGACCCAGCCGGTAACCGCACTGCTGGCGATCCTGCTGGCGGACATATGGCAATGGACGCCGTTCATGGTGCTCATCATCCTGGCAGGCCTACGGGCGCTGCCGAAGGAGCCTTTCGAAGCGGCGGCGATCGATGGAGCCAACGGGATCCAGACATTCTTGCGACTTACATTGCCGATGCTGCGCAAGGTGATTGCTGTCGCGGTGCTGATCCGCGGCGTCGATCTTTTTCGAATCTACGACTATGTCTACATCATCACTGCCGGCGGGCCGGGTACGGCCACCGAGACGCTCTCGTTCTACGCGGGCCGCATCTATTTCACGGGAGACTTTCCCTACGCCGCGACCTTGTCGCTGATCGTGCTCGTCGTCCTCATCGGAGTGTCGAACCTTTTCGTCAAGCTTTTCAAGGTGAGGTTCTGATGGAACCCTCCCGCGCCCAGATGATCGCACGTGACCTGCTCGCCGTGCTGGTGGTCGCGATCTTCATGTTCCCGATCGCCTGGTGGGCGCTGTCCTCTATCAAACCCTATTCGGCGATCTTCGACCGCAGTGGACCGGTCTATACCGGTTTCAAACCGACGCCGGACAATTATCGCGTGACGCTGCTCGGCGTCTCGCGGGTGGAAATCGGCATGGAACAGGGGGGCGAGGCGGCAGGGGTAATCAAGGGGGGCGCCAATTCCTACGATTCCCGCCAGTCGTTGCTCGACAGCGCGATCATAGCGGTCGGGTCGACGGCACTGACACTGCTCCTGGCGACGCTGGCTGCCTATTGTCTGTCGCGAATGCATTTTAGCGGGCAGCAGTCGTTCCTGTTCTGGATCCTCTCGCAACGCTTCATGCCGCCTATCGCGATCGTCATACCGATCGTTTTCATGTTCCGGGACCTTGGCCTGCGCGATACTTACACTGGGCTCATCCTCGTCCATAGCTTGATCAATCTGCCGCTGGCGGTTTTGCTTTTGAAGTCGTTCTTCGACGATGTTCCACGCGAGGTCGACGAGGCGGCACTGATTGACGGTGCGACGCGATGGCAGACGTTCGCACGCGTGGTCCTTCCTATGGTGAAGGGCGGCGTCGCCGCAACCGCCGTACTATGTTTCATCTTTTCCTGGACCGAGTTCCTGCTCTCACTGTTCCTGACGACGTCGATCCGCACTGTCCCGGTGAAGATCTCGACGTTTGTGACTTCGACGGCGACCGAATGGGGCTACATCACAGCACTCGGCACGTCTGCGATCATACCGAGCTTCATCTTTATCCTGCTGGTTCAACGACATCTGGTCCGCGGCCTCACCCTTGGATCTCTCAAGGAGTAAGGCCTGGACGAGAAGAACGACGACAACGCAACGGAGGAACGATCATGAGCTTCAGAGACCACGACAAGAAGACATTCGTCGCCGATACCTGCAACGACTTTACGGCGCGTCGAATAACCAAACGCGACTTTATGAGGAAAATGGCGCTGGCAGGCGTTGGCTTTTCCGCCTTCGGATCGGCTATGTTGAGTGGCGGCCGCCCCAATCGGGGGATGCTGGGTCTTGGGATCGAGGAGGCTCGAGCCCAGGACACGGACATGCTGAAGTGGCTGGCTGATGTCGGTAAGCCATATGCCGGCACGAAAATTCGCTACACCTCGGAAGCAACGCCGCCCACGATTGTCGCCAACCAACTTGTCGCGGGCGAATTCACCAAGGCAACCGGCATTGAGGTCGAGGTCGAGATCGTGCCGCTAGAGCAGGTACTCGCAAAGGCCACGCAGGACGTGCAAGGCCAACTAGGCACCTATGATGTCTACTATCTCGACCAGTCCTGGATGGCGACATTTGCACAGGATGTCATCGATCCACGCGAGTATTACGACAAGAACAAAGCACTGGCGATGCCCAACTTCGACTGGGACGATTTTTCCAAGCCGCTGGTCGACGGTATCGCCATGTACAATGGCAAGCAATGCGGAATTCCCTTCGATATTCCCATCTTCATCTTGATGTATCGCAAGGACCTTTTCGACAAGCATAACATCGCTTTGCCGACAGACCTTGACGCCTATATCAAAGCCGTGCAGGCGCTGACCGAGGCGGAAAAGGGCAATGGCATCTTTGGCACAGCATGCCAGGCGAAGTCCGGCCACTATTCGCTCGAATGCGACTGGACCTTCGCACTTTGGGGTCATGGCGGTTCGATCTTCAACAAGGACAAGAAATTCGTCGGCAACGATGAGCGCGGCGTGGCCGGGCTGAAATTCTATCAGGAACTAGTCAAGAACTCGCCACCATCGGCAACGACATGGACCTGGGATGGACAGGGGCAGGCCCTGACACAGGGGCAGGCCGCAATGGCCATCACCTGGGGTGAGGATTTCCCCGGTTTCGATGCCAACGATTCCAAGGTCAAAGGCCTGTTCGAGGCTTTGCCAGCGCCCAGGGAGGTTCCCGGCCGCCGCGCCGTCGCGGATTGCGGCTTCAACGAAATCCCGGCCGTCGGTCACCAGGGTGGCTCGACGATTTCCCTGTCGGAATATTCCAAGAACAAGGAAGCGGCTTGGTTGTTCATGCAGTGGGTCTGCTCGAAGGACGTGATGGCGCGCGTCTCGACGCTCGGCGGCGGCGCCTCGCCGATGCGCAATTCCTCCTTCACGGATCCTCGGGTGAAGGCGAAGGCCGTCGTTGGACCAGGAACGACACGCCATTTCGACGCGATCAAATATACAATTGACAATCAAATGGGGTCCGAGCCGGACATGCCCATCTGGGCGGATTTATCGAACAATGACATTCCGGTCGAACTCGGCAAGCTGCTGACTGGCCAAGAGTATGGCGGCGACGCCAAGGCATGCCTCGATGCCATCGCCGGCATTGTCGACGGCAAGGTCAAGGACGCCGGGCTTTAACGGCGTATTTGGGGTATTTCGGCGATGGCGGTTTCGGCCGCCCTCGCCCTTGGCAATGTGGCGGCAATGGCTCCGGACCTCGTCATCGGCATCGATTCCTCGACCTCGGCAACCAAGGCAATTGCCTGGGATCGCAATGGACGCGTCGTGGCGGAGGGTCGCGCGCCGATAGCGATGTCCAACCCGCGCGCGGGGTATTTCGAGCAGGATCCGGCAGAGTGGTGGGCCTCGACGGTCACAGCGCTGCGCACTGTCACTGCAACAGTTTCGCCAACGCGCATTGCCGCCCTTGCCATTTCCAACCAGCGCGAGACCTTCGGCCTTTTCGACGAACAGGGCGAAGCGCTCCGGCCCGCGACACTCTGGCTGGACGAGCGGGCTCGCCAGAAAGCACGCCGCTTCGGCGAGACCTTCGGCGCGGCACGCGTCCACGCAATATCCGGCAAGCCGCTGGACGTCATCCCTTGCCTTTATCGCATGATCTGGTTTCGCGAGGAGCAGCCCGAGATCTTTGCCCGGGTGGAACGAATGGCCGAAGTCCACGGCTATCTCGTTTTTCGCCTGAGCGGCCGATGGATCACGTCCACTGCCTCGGCGGACCCGATGGGTGTGCTCGACATGCGCGCACTCGACTGGTCGAACGAGATACTGGAGGCGGCAGGCGTCGCCCGGCATGTGATGCTGGACTTGGCTCGGCCTGGGATCGTCCTGGGCCAGGTTACTCAGGAAGCCGCCACGCTGACTGGCTTGCGGGAGGGCACGCCGATCGTGGCCGGTGGTGGCGACGGTCAATGCGCCGGAACGGGCGCCGGTGTGTTGCAGCCGCGAAGCGCTTATATCAACCTTGGCACAGCGGTCGTCTCGGGAAGTTTCGGCACCGACTACGTCTGTGATCCGGCTTTCCGGACCGAAAATGCCATCGCGGAGGATGGCTACATATACGAGACGTGTCTGCGAGCCGGCACTTTCCTCGTCGACTGGATGGCGCGCGAAATGCTTGGCGTCGATCTGCATGGCTGCAACGGGGACCTGGAGGCGCTTGAGGCCGAGGCCGCAGCCAGCCCGATCGGCGCCGGCGGCATAATGCTCTTGCCCTACTGGCAAGGCGTCATGGATCCCCACTGGAACAGCGGCGCCCGCGGTGTGATTGCCGGGCTTTCCGGCTCGAGCCGCCGCGGTGACATCCATCGCGCGGTGCTGGAGGGCATAGCGCTCCATCAGGCAGCTACAAGTCAGCGGGCCGCTGCCGCCGCCAACCAGGACATCGACTACTTTATAGCGATCGGCGGAGGAGCGAAGTCTGACCTGTGGATGCAGATTCTGGCGGATGCACTCAATCGTCCCGTAAAGCGTTCGAGGACTGTGGAAGCCTCCTCGCTCGGCGCGGCAATGGCAGCGGCAAAGGGGGTGGGCTGGTTTTCCAGCATCACCGAAGCCTCGCTTGCAATGGCCAGCGAGCCCGCCAAATCCTTCGAACCCGATGCAGGCCATGCCGGCCGGTATGCCGAACTCCTTGCAATTCACGCCGATCTTTGGCCAACGATTTCGGCCTGGAACCAGCGACTGGCGGCTTACACGGAGGCTGACCGTGGCTGAGAGGATCAACTGGAATGCCTTGATCGAGGATGTTGTCGCAGGACGCTGGAAGGATTCTGAGACCGGCGCTGCCGCTGACCTGCCCTTCCAGACGATCGAATTGCTTGAGACGACTGAGGGCCGCGAGGCAGATCTCATCGCGCCTCTGAGGCTGGGCAGCCGGATTGCTGTCGTGTCCGATGTCAACACTTTCGAAGTAATGGGCCGACGCGTCGCTAAGGCGCTGCGCACTGTCGCCGATATTGACGAAATCGTGCTGCCCGACGGCCTCGACTGCGAAGAAACGACGGTCGAGTTGGTCAGGGAGAAAACGCGTTATGCCGACGGCATCGTTGCCGTCGGGTCCGGAGTCCTCAACGACAGCTGCAAGCACGCAACCTTCCTCGACGGCCGGCCTTATGCGGTCTTTGGAACCGCAGCGTCGATGAATGGCTACGGTGCCTCGACAGCGTCGGTGACCTTGGCTTCGGGGCTCAAGATCTCGCTGCCCTCGCACGCCCCGCGCGGTATCTTCCTGGACCTTGGTGTGTCGGCGGCGGCGCCCAGCTGGCTCAGTGCTGCTGGCCTTGGCGACAGCCTCTGCCGGTCCACTGCGCAGCTCGACTGGTGGGCTTCGCATCGGCTTTTCGGGACCTACTACTCCGACGTGCCGTATCGGCTGCAGGCCGGCGACGAGGAGCCGATGCTGGCCCACGCGTCGGGCCTCGCGTCCCATGATGTCACCGCCGTCGGGCATCTGCAGCGCGTCTTGACGCTGTGCTCGATGGGAGTTTGCTTCGCCGGCGTTTCGCACCCCGGCTCCATGGGGGAGCACCAAATTTCCCATTGGGTCGACATGTTCGCGCGGGAGCATCATCCCGGTACCACCCACGGTCAGCAGGTTGGCGTGGCGTCGCTGGTCATGGCACGTATGCAAGCGATGCTGCTGGACATGGAAGAGCCGCCTCGGGCAAAGCCGACGCTCATCGATGAGGCGGCGATGCTGGGACGCTACGGTGCGCAACTTGGACCGCTGTGCATAGCCGAAATGAGGAAGACAGCACTCGACCACAGAGCGACAGAAGCTTTCAATCGGAAGCTCGAGGAAATCTGGCCGGCTCTGCGCCGGGAGCTTCGGCCGATGGCTATGCCGGTCGGCCGCATGGAGGCAGCGCTCAAGGCTGCTGGAGGCCCGGTCACCGGCACCGAGTTAGGCTTGCCCCGAGAGCTTTGGCACGACGCCATTCGCTATTCGCGAGAAATCCGCGGCCGCTGGTCCTTTGTCAATTTGGCGGCCGATGCAGGTCTCCTGGAAGAATTTCTGCAGAGCGAATGGTGAGACCCATTTTTATCCTCCCAGTGGCTCGCATGGCGAGTGGAAACGCAGCAGCAAGCATTGAAGGGTAGCGATTTATGGCGTCTGTGACCATCAACAACATAAAGAAGGACTATGGCGCCGTAGAGGTGATCCATGGACTCGACCTTTCGATCGGAGATGGCCAGTTCGTCGTCCTGTTAGGCCCCTCAGGATGCGGTAAGTCCACACTGCTGCGCATGATTGCCGGTCTTGAACCCATCACATCCGGTCGCATCGCCATAGGCGACCATGTCGTCAACACCCTTCATCCCAAGGATCGCAATATTGCAATGGTTTTCCAGAATTACGCGCTTTATGCGCACATGACGGTTTTCGACAACATGGCCTTTTCCATGCAGTTGAAGAAACGCCCTAAGGAAGAGATCAAACAGAAGGTGGCGTGGGCCGCGTCAGTTCTCAATCTGACTCCCTACCTGGAACGGTATCCCCGCCAGCTTTCGGGCGGTCAGCGGCAGCGTGTTGCCATGGGCCGCGCAATCGTGCGCGATCCAACCGTGTTCCTGTTCGACGAACCGCTGTCCAACCTCGATGCCAAACTGCGCGTGCAGATGCGGACCGAAATTAAGGAACTCCACCAGCGGCTGAAGACCACGACAGTATACGTCACGCACGACCAGATCGAGGCGATGACCATGGCCGACGTGATCGTAATCATGCGAGACGGCTACATCGAGCAGATCGGGCGCCCGCTCGACGTCTACGATCGCCCGGAAAATCTCTTTGTCGCCTCGTTCATCGGCTCGCCTGCAATGAATATGTTTCATGGCGAGGTGGCCACCGACGGCGATGCAGGCGTGGTGCGGATCGGTGACTTGGCCCTGCCGCTACCGCCGAAGGCCGCCGTCCGTCCGGGCCAAAAGGTGGTCTATGGCGTCCGCCCCGAGCATCTTCGACCTGTGACGGACGGGAGCGGCATCCCGGCGACCGTCACCGTTGTCGAGCCGACTGGTCCTGAAATCCATATCTTCGCCAGCGTGGGCAGCATCGCAGTCTGCTCGGTACTGCACCAGCGAATGGAGCTCTCTCCAGGGGCTCGAATCCATCTGGAGCCCGCGCCAGACCAAATTCATCTGTTTGACCAAGGCAGTGGCGAACGGCTGGACAAGGGAAGAAACTAAATGGCGCACATCGTCATCCTCGGTGCCGGCGTCATGGGCTCTGCCATGACGCTTCCGGCCGCTCACGCGGATAACCGCATCAGCCTCGTCGGGACCCATCTTGATGAGGAGATCGTTGCGTCTGTGGTCAGCACAGGCCACCATCCGCGTCTCAACGTCACTCTGCCTGCCGCGGTTGCCGCCTACCCGTGGACTGAATTCGTTGACGCCATGAGCGACGGACCCGACCTACTTGTGCTCGGTGTCTCGTCGGCCGGCGTTCCCTGGGCGATCGACCGTATCGCCGAGAGCGTCAGGTCGCCCGTGCCGATTTTGATGGTCACAAAGGGTCTCGCCGCGGGAGACGACGGCATCGAGATCCTGCCGCACGTGGTTGCCCGCGAAATTCAACGGCGCACCGCCTTGTCGATGCCGATGATGGCTGTCGGCGGACCGTGTATTGCCGGAGAACTGGCGGCGCAGCGCGATACGTCTGTGATCGTGGCAGGGCAAAATGCCGACAGTATTGCTGCGGCATCTCGCCTCCTGCGAACCCCATTCTATCATGTGCGGCCGTCATTCGATCTCGCCGGTGTTGAAATCTGCGCTGCTTTCAAGAATTTCTACACGCTCGCCGTTGGGGCTCCAGTCGGGCTGCTTGAGCGCGACAACAAGGCGCCGAATGGCGCGCTCATGCACAATCTGGCCTCGTCCCTTTTCTCGCAGTCCCTCGAAGAAATGGCGATCCTGGTCGAGGCCCTGGGCGGAAGAATTGAGACAGTGCGCGGATTGGCGGGTTCCGGCGACCTTTATGTGACCTGCCAGGCTGGCCGCAACGGTCGCATGGGACGCTTGCTTGGCCGCGGTTTGCCTTATTCCGTGGCAAAGCGCGACCATATGAGTTCGGATACGGTCGAGGGGGCGCAGCTGGCGCTGGATCTTGGCCCAACACTGGAGAAAATGATGGGCCGTGGCGTACTTCCTCGCGATCGCCTGCCGCTGACGGCCGCCATAGTCGAAGCAATTTGCCATGACGCTCCGCTGGTATTGTCTTTCGACAGTTTTCACCGTGAGTAGGCGAATACATAAAGCGCTTCAGGTCGATGACACGGCTCCGCCGAGCCGCCCGGCTGCCGTAGCGCCCCGTGTGGAGATGACTTTCTAATGGAGAAACCACCACGAAAGAAACGCGACGGTCGCCAAACCCTCGCTAATTCCGTCAGCGTCGATCGCGAGGAAGGGCTCCTCGTCCGGGCCGCCTGGCTTGCCTATGTGGGTGACCTGACACAGGCGCAGATCGCCAAGTCTCTCGGTCTAACCCGCCTTCGCGTCAACCGGATGCTGGCGCTTGCCCGCGAGCGGGGAATAGTTCAGATTCGCATCAATTCCAAAGTAGCCAACTGCATAGACCTAGAGCACCGGCTGCGGGACGTCTATGGCGTCTCTGATCCAATCGTGGTCCCAACGCCTCCCGACCCCGCTCTGATACCGCAGGTCATTGCAGCCGCGGCGGGCGAAGCTCTATCAGCTAGAATCCGGGACGGAATGTCGGTCGGCGTGGGATGGGGGCGGACGCTCCAGCTTAGCCTCCGGTCTGTGACAGTGCGCCCGGTGAAAGGAATGTCGATCGTTTCTTTGCTCGGCGGGCTGACGCGCGGGTCGGCCATCAACATTTATGATATGGCATCTCGGCTCGCGGCGCTGTTCGATGCCGAATGTTTCTACATCGCGGCTCCGGTGTTCACGGATACCGAGGCCACGCGCGATCTGCTCATGCGCCAGTCCATTCTGGAAGATGCCTTCACACATGCCCGCGCTGTCGGCGCCGCTTTTGTTTCAGTTGGCGCAGTGCACAAGGACGCCACGATTTTTCGCATCGGGCTGGTGGGCGAGGATGACCTCACGTCGCTCCAACAGGCCGGCGCCGTTGGCGACATCTGCGGCCACTGGATCGACGCGGACGGGCAGCTCGTTGATCACCCGCTCAATCGCCGCGTTATCGGCCTCGCGCCTCAAAACTTGCGTGACATCGATACGGTGATCTTGCCTTCGGGTGGACTCGAAAAAGTTCCGGTGCTGCGGGCCGTATTGCGTCTTGGTGTCGTTGATGTCCTGATCACCGACGAAAAGACTGCTGAATCGATCCTTGCAGAAAAATCCTAGAGAGGATTGAACTCTGATCCACTTCAATAAAATCAACGACTTATGGTTTGTTTTGTAACATTGTGACGGACCAAGAAATGACCAACCAATCGGCTCGCCGTGGCGCTGCGCCACAGACCTATTGAGCTTTTTCCTTACGAAGCGCGCGGTTCTGTTTGTTCGCTCCAAGAGCGTTTCCGATCAAGCCTCCAGTAAACACGACGCCTCCAGCCACCCAGGCCCAGATTGCGATAGCAGTGCCAGCTACTGCCAATCCCATGGCCGGGATGAAAAACACAGCCAGGAGCCCAATGAGCAATCCCCCTGCGGTCCAGCGCCGTGTCGTGGTGCTAAGCGCAGCGGAACCCAACCTGCGTATGATGGCCGAATAGCGTTCGTTCATAGTGATGCCCCTTGCCGAAACTCCGACGTGGAACGTAGAGGACAGTCGGCCGGCGTGTCGAGTTAGATCGGGGCCTCGACGGTCTATTTTCTTGCCAGCATGAATGACCTGAATGAACAGGGTGTTCTTCAGCGCGTTGAAAAAGGCCGATTCGCCGATCAGGAGGCCCCAGTTGAAACCGGGCACGACCTCCACGGCACAGTGCGCGCGGCCCGGAAGGAGATCAGGAACGAGCTGCTGCTCGGCCACAGCCAGAAGACCGAGAAGATCAGCAGGTAGGGCGCCAGGAAATGATAGGCCGTGGCGTTCTGATAGCGCATCGCCGCCTTCTTCGCCTCTGGCAGTTCCACAGGCCGCCGGGTTCTTGTTTTCAGATCTCAAAACTGTTGCCGGAGCACTATGTCGCCGCTAGCGCACCCGGAGACCAGAACAACCAGGCAAAGCCGAGCCTCGAGCTCCTCGATAACTGGCTTGCCCAGCGCGGTCTGAATCCGTAGGACACGCCGACGCCCTAAGGAGAATCCCATGTTTAATATCCGTTCACTGAGCGGCGCGATCGTTCTTATTGCGACGGCGACACTTGTGCCGGTTTCGCGAGTGGGAGCTGTGGACGAGGGGGTCTACGATGCCGCGGGGAAATACGCAGGGGCTTATCTTTGCATCCCTGAGGCCGCCGGCGGCGTCCGGTTTGAGGCGCAATCGAAACAGTGGATGGGCGCGATCTTCAACACAGACAAGGGCACCTTCGTCCTCCAAGTCGCGAAGCAGGATGACACCACTATCAATATGTATGGGACGGTGGAAGGCGCGACGGCCTACAGGGTGACCCTAAGGAAGCCAGGGGTCCGGGCGTCGCAATGGTGCCAACCGTTGGAGCCCATCCTCGGTATGGTCGACGACGCGCACGCCAAAAGCGTGTTCATCAACTCTGGCGACTTCAGCTGCTCACCAGGGTTTGAGAACTACCAGTTCAATCTCGACAAGCTGCGGTTTGTAACCGTCGCCGATGAGGGTTACGTCAACGGCCAGGATAACGAGCAAACCGGCACTCCTTCGATCACGGTTGGTAAGTGCACAAAGATTGACTGATTTAGCCAGCCTTCTGCATCGGTGAAGGCATTGCAGGAGAAAGAGCATGATTAGTCGGAACACCAGAGGTGATCGATGATCGAGGGCTTCTTTGTTGGTGCCTATGTCGCCGCGCCGACGTTTGGCGGTATTTGGCGTTTCAAGCAAGGCGACAAGGTGGGCATGTGGTGTTGCGCCTTCATGGCTGTCTCCGGCATTTTTTTTGCTGATCTCGCCACCGGTCCACAATTATTGAGGAGCATGACATGGCGGTTTCGAAGGCGGACCAGGAGCGCAACAACTACGCCTTGCTCTATGGCGCCCAAGCCCGCAAGGACGGCAAGGAGCGCCAAGTGCCGGAATACTGGCAGCCGCACGCCGACGCCTGGCTACAGGGCTTCGACGGCGTTCCTCTCGCCGCTGCCACAAAGAACAAGCCTGTCAGTGACCAGCTGGAGGCGGAACTGGACGAATCTGCAGTAAGGAAGCCTGAATGACGCAATACCGCATAACCGTTACCATCGACATGGAAGCCGACGACCGCACAGGCGGCCAGCCGAGAGACCTGGCTCTTCGAAATGCCGCTCATCCCCATAGCCTTGACCAGGTCGTCAACCGAGCGTGTCGAGATGCCTTGCACATAAGCTTCCTGGATGACGGCGGTCAGCGCCTTCTCGGCCATGCGGCGCGGCTCGAGGAAGCCGGGGAAGTAGGAGCCCTTCCTGAGCTTGGGAATGCGCAACTCGACGGTGCCGGCCCGCGTCTCCCAATCGCGCTCGCGATAGCCGTTGCGCTGGGCCGTGCGCAACGGATTCTTCTCGCCATAGGCGGCGCCGGTGGCGGCCCCAACCTCGAGTTCCATCAGCCGCTCGGCGGCAAAGCCAATCATCTCGCGCAAGAGATCGGAATCTGGAGTCTTCTCCACGAGCGCACGCAGGTTCATCATGTCGTCGGTCATCGATGGTTCCTTCGAATCAGGTTGGTGTCAGCAACCCGACCTTACCGGCGAACTGTCGATGACCACCGCAAAGCCGCTCGCTCGCTACAGCGCTATCGAGGGCGCGCTCGCGAACGGCTTCACTACCGCCGAGCTACACCACGTCCCGGGACGCGACCGAGAGTCGCGGTCTCAGAGCGTTCTATGCCACACGCCAACCGGCGAAAACTCGCCGCTACAGTTGGAGGAAATGGTGGACACCCGCCGGTCTGGCTTCAGACGCCAATCTTTCGCCTCTCATCTGCGATAACCCCTCCCCGCCTCACGCCTTCGCATAGCCGCCATTGCGGTTTCGTCTATTAAGCAGCGATGGCGCGATCGTTCTCGAAGGCGAATGCGCGGGGTGTCGCGACCGCATCTCCGTCGAAGTTGCGCGTGATCTCGACCGCGATCAGGCTGTCGCCCGGAAATGCTGGGCTGAGTTCCAAGGTCAGATAGTCAAACAGCGCGCGCTCGTGCACCGCGATTACCACTTGGCGGTCCATGCCTTTGGAAAGTGAGCGGAGCAGAGCGGCAAACTGGGCGATGTGGACATCGTCCATCGACTGAACAGGGTCATCGAGTATCAACCAAGGCATACGGACCGGAACGGAGAGATGAAGCGCGAGGAAAAGCGTTAAGGCCGCGGTATTGAGATTGCCTTGGCTTAGCATCGCTCCGGGCGAGCCAGATGCCTTGCCTGAACGATGCAGCGTTTCGAGGACAGCCTCGACCTTGCCACCGCCACTGCCTGGAAGACGAAACGCAGGGACAAATTGCTCCGATGGGGCAAGCCTTACGAACAGATCGCGCCATATCTTGTTGAGCGACGTGTTGAACACCTTCTTGACGATGTCGGAGCGCACTTTATCGGCGGCTTCAGAGACCTTCTTCGCACGCCCGCGCGTAACCTCGATTTCCTTGAATGCTGTGTCGAGGGTCTCCAGGCGCGCGAGCGTCTCATCGCGTTCTGATCGCAGGATGCCGATCTGGGCGACGTCGCGGATGCGCAGGTCGAGCTCCGAGCCGGCCTTGATCCTGACAGCGCCGACGCGCTCGGCTTCTGTGACGCGCTCCTCGACGACCCGAAGGGCCTCGGCAAGCGCGAGATCGATGCTGTCAAAGCTGCTGGCGGAGCGTTGCAGCACGGCCTGCACCATGGTCTCGGTCTCAGGGAGCAGCGAGACCGATTGCTCGTCCCGCCGGCGGGCTGTCACCACCCCTTCTCGGGCGGTTGCCGCGTCGGTCATCAACTTGCTTCCCTCTGCGGCGGTTTCCTTCAGGTCGGATAGGCGTTGCGCCAGATCGGTCATCTGGGCCTGGCGCACGGTGAGCTCGGAGAAGTCGTCGGCAGAAAGCTGTGCGTTGGCGGCGCTGAGCAGGTCGCGCTGAGCGGCGGCCAGACGCGAACTCTCTTCGGCCCGTGCTGTCGCCAGCGACTGGAGACGCCCGGCTTCGCTTGTGAGCGATGCGATGCTGGCAGCGACATGGGCCGAAAGCGACCCAGCGTCCATTTCGGCGTAGTTGCGGCTGCAGACCGGACACATATCGCCGTCGATATGCGGAACGATGCCGGCGAGTGCGTTCGCGAGCGTCTTTGCGTCTGCAGCCGCGCCGGAAAGGTCTCGGTTGAGCTCGTCGATCCGGGTGGAAGCGCGTTGCACGGTCGCATTCAAGGTCTCGACCTGTGCACTTGCCGTGGCGTGGGCCGCGAGCAGCCTTCCGCAACGCTCGGCTTCTGCTTGCGCGCGACGGTGCGCCTCTGATCTGCCTTGCTCGGGGCCGTCCTCCAATGAGGGGATGTCGGAGAAATAGGCGCGAACCGCGTTGATCGCGTAATCGAGGGCATCGCCGCTAGTCGACCGCCAGGTGGTGAGCGCCTCGCCCGCTGCCAGATCAGTCCTTTCCCTGCCGGCCTGGTCGCGGCTCAACTCTCGCGACGGGAGCGATCGCCAGCGTTCTTGCAGCCCGCGCAATTCCGAGCGGGTCCGGGTGAGGTCTGTGAGCTGACGATCCCCGTCTCGGGCGGCTCCCAGCCTGGCTTTGAGCTGGCTGAGGTCGGTGGCCTCCGTGACC
This sequence comes from Mesorhizobium sp. dw_380, assembly GCF_018588885.1. Classification (GTDB taxonomy): domain Bacteria; phylum Pseudomonadota; class Alphaproteobacteria; order Rhizobiales; family Rhizobiaceae; genus Mesorhizobium. Next base: position 18,551 of record NZ_JAFFIW010000047.1, on the reverse strand, counting down.
GCCGGCGACGCGTCGGCGCCGGCGATTGCGGAGAGGATCCCATTGAGGCGAGCGAGCTGTTCGGCGGCCGTCGTCGCCGCGTCATCAATCGCTTTGTCCTTCTGGCGGCGCTCGTCGTCCAGCGAAGCTTTGAGCGCTTCGAGGCGTCGAAACTCCGGCACAAGCTTGCGCACGCGCGCGACGTTGAATGCGTGATCGAGCCCATCGACAAGAGCATCGAGCGGATCGAGGCCGAGCAGTTCCTTGACGAACAAGGTCAGCGGCGACGCCGTTCCCGTTTTTTGGTCGTCATAGATTTCTAGCAGTCGCCCGAGTGTCGCCTGCGGCAGATAGCACCGCTCCGCGAAGAAGCGGGCGTTGTCGGTCTCGAGCAGTGGCCTGGGGAGGAAGGTGTCATCAGAAAAAGCTAGCGTGCCGCCAATGGCCGCTCCCTCGGCGAGAGGAGCGGTTGTGTTCAGCGAGATTGAGCCGCCGCCGGTGTCGAGCGTAGTGAGATACGACTGATATCTCGGCCCCTCAGCCGCAAGATGCGCGATCTTGCCTGTCAGCCCGAGTTCCAGCGCCGACAGCACGCTCGTCTTTCCCATGCCGTTGGTGCCGTGGATCAGCACCACCTGGGCGTCGAGCGGGATGACTACCTTGCCACGAAGGCTGCGAAAATTTTCGACGACGAGGTTCTTCAGCCGAACGCCAGTCATTCCTCGTCTCCTTCATCGCTGATCGCGACATCGACGTGTTTGGTGATCGCGGCAGCAAGCACAGTTTCAACTGCTTCCTTGCCGCCAGATGCTGCGTTGATTAGGTTGTCCATGAGTTCGCCGTTGGCCGACGCCGCCGTAGCGGCGCGCAGGTCGGCTTCCCAATCGAGCAGCATTTCGACGGGAGGCGGCTGGGTCAGCGGCAACAGGGCGGAAAGCCAGTCGCGCACAGCGCTGATCGCGTTGGGTCCAGTTGGTGCGCCGACCGGCAGGACGCGACACACCTTGCTGATAGATTGGACGGTTTCGGTGCGCGGCTGCCCAGAAGTAAGAACCGCCGTTACGGGCCGTTTCGACCGCATCACGTCAAGCGCGCGCGTAAGTGCCATAATCTTTCGGACCACCCCGTCATCGACGGTATCACCCTTGAGTTCGATGACGATGACGAGGTCATTGGCCCGTTCGCCGGCGACGAGCGCATGCGTGAAGTCGAAGGAAATCGAGCCCACTTTGAAAGGCTTCGGAAGCTGGCGGTAGCCGCCCTCCCGAACGAGAATATCGAGGACGCGATCGGTCGTGCTCATAGCCCCACCTCGCCGCGAAACTGGTCACGCAACTCGTTCAGGTCGGTAGCGCTGCCGAGCATCGGACCGAAAGCGACATATCGCGGGCCAAGGGCGCCACTGCGCATAGCGGCGCTCGGACTGCGCTGCTGTCGCTCCGAAACGCGTCCAGAGCAGATCACCACAGCGTCTTCATCCGTCTCATCTATTGCGCCTGCGTCGAGCAAGCTGGTGACGGTGTCGTCGTTTGCGGCGAAAAAGATGCGCGTGCTGGCGTTCGACGAGGTGAGCCGCAGTGCACCAGTTCGCGGATCGGCAGGATCGTCAATCGAACTGACCCAATTCGCTGCCTGTTCCTCCAATCCGATAAGACCCAAGGCCACAGCGGCCTCTCGCTGGCCCGAACTTTTCAGGGCCAGCTTATTCTTCATGCGATGCGTCGGTTCGCCGTCGAGCGGGAAATAGGCCTGCACACCTGCGGCACTAACGCCATTCTGTAATTGGTGGCGTGCGCGAGCGAGCCCAGCCGCTATCGCGCGGGCAAGCGCCGGCCGGTCAGCGTCACCTGCATCGGCCACGCGGTCGCGGAGCGCCCGGATCCCCTCGGCAATCGCCGCCCGGGCCGGTTGGTCGAGATTGGCGGCCTGCGCATCACTGGCAAGGACCTCAAGCTTGGCGGCGAGAACATGGAGAAGCAGCCCCAGCAGTAACGGCTTGGCATAGGCTTGGAGCCGCGCCGCTTCGCAAATCTGGTCGCGATGCGCCTCGTAATCAGCCTCTCCGTAGGCCCCGATGAGGACGTTCTTCTGATCGTCGCCAAGTTCCTGCGCGGAGAACACGATGGGGGTCGGTTGGTCGGTCCATTTCCAGCCTTTCTGGGCATTCATCGAGGCGAAAAGATGCTTTATGTTTTCATCCTGCGCGGACATGCCGATCATGAGCGTTCGGCTGCGTTGAACGAGGGCGCCAAGTTGATCGCGGACGATCTTAAAGGTCTCGTTGCTCTTCCAGCCTGTGATCTGAGCTGTGCGCGCGACAAGTAGAGGGCGATAGGCAGCCTCGTCAGCGATCGCGCGCAGGGCGCATCCGTGAAACTTGTAGAGGATGGCGGCTGCAGCAGGGTTGCGGAGGTCTTCGCCGGTCACGGTGATCCGATAGAAGGTCTCGTCATATCCGAGCTCTTGCATCGCCGCTTCGAGCAAGCCGTCCCAATTGGCGGTTGCCAGTTCAGTCACGACGCCTTCCAGAGCAAGCATGCCGATGGCTAGATGCTCGGCGTCGGCGGGCTGTGCGCCGAAGGTGTGGGGAAAGTCGACGCCCTCCCATAGCAGGTAGTCGAGTCTCTCGCCCGGTATCTCCACCGACAGCACGGCCGAATATTGCTTCCACAGCCTTTTGAGGATGTTCTTCAGGCTGGGCCAGGTCGATGCCTGCTGCGCCATGTCGATCCCGGCGCGTTCGTCTGCGGAGGGAGCCGCCATGTCGATGATCTTCTCGAGCGCCAGGCGATATCCGCAGTTCGCTTCCGCAGTAGCGTGGACACGAAGGAATTCGAGGAGCTTGGCGAGGACACCGTCAAGCCCAACGACCCGATCGCGAGATATGCCAGACCCCAGCCAGAAAGTGTATTCGCCTTGCGAGGCGCCTTTGCTCAGCCCCGCGAATTCGCCGTCGAAGAGCGCGAGTGTTTCCTTGACTGAAATAGAAGCAGCGTCCGGCAAATAGAATCCCCCTCATTACGTGTTCACGATGTTATGCGAACACGCGATATTTAGCCATGTCTTCTTGCGCCAGGCTGTAAAGCGACCGCCACAATGACAGTGTCTCCGTGCTGGCTGTCGTCCGATGCCGTCAAGAACGATATCGGACTGCAGCGAAACGGCACCTATTGGCGTAGCAATGTCTAAAACTGGCCATACCACGGTTTAGGAGCGAGATATTCCCATCAAGGGCGATTGATCGAAACCATACCCAACTATCAACCTTCCGGTTTCAATTGCACAAGTCGCAGTTTTAGCTTCGGCCCCCGCCAAGACCTAAGGATGTCCGCGACCTGAGGCGCAATAAAAGCCCGCGCTTCCTCGCGCGTCATCATTCTGGATAGGAGCAGCTTGTCGTAGTTGGTATAGGAATGCCGGACATATTTCTGCAATTCGATACCGACCGCTGCGCCCAGTTTTAGGCCTTTCCAATCCCTGGCGCTGACCCGTGCAGCCATAGTGAGGCACGTCTTCTTGGGGCAGCCTGGATGATGAATGCGCATGTGTTGCATCACGACATCAAACGAAAAAGTAGTGGAGGAATTCGGTCTGGGCTGGTCGTCACCTGACATCAATGAACCACAAATTCTTCGGCTAGAGGGCGGAGGCATTGGGCAAACGAGGTGTCCCGAACGATGACACGTTCGCGACGAGGAGTTTAGCCAGTGGATGGAGTCTAACACTTCCTGCCCGCGCTTACGCGCGAGACAAAGGGCGCCGATGCCACCGACATGCCCGCAATCTTCGCCGAGGTCTGTGTGATGGACGCTAACGGCAAGGGGCCTCACTGGAGGGCTCGAGCACCGAGCTGTAAGTATTCAGCTGCACAACACCACGGCGCTGTCTGACGGTCTCTCCCGACAGCTTGGTGAGCGAATTCGGCACACTGAAACCTGATGCCCCATGGCACCTCGCTAACTCGCAAGACACCGGTTAGTTCGTGGACTTCTGCTGATCTTCAAAGACGATGCGCGATGAATGAACGATCATCGAGAACGAGTCGACTGAGAAAGCCGTCGGGTCGAGATCGCAGCGCCTGGGACTTCCAACCGCGGAAACAAACTGTGAAGTCGTTGCGCCCAGGTCCCTTATGTCTCGTGGGCACGTGCATTCGGCCTACGTGAATGCATCTATTTAGATGTGGCCTGTCAGAGGCTTAGAGGGCCTGCAGGTTCCGAATTGGGGCCAGGCGCGAAATAGTTTCCCCGCTGTATCAAGGATCACAACGCCCGAGCGCCTTACCTTCGGCCTCCACGGCGGCCGCCTCCCCGGGCACGGCGCAGCTTCTGGATTCCGGCGAAGTTGACAGACTTTCAAAATGTGGCTTTGGGCTCCGGTTTGTCAACTTGATGTAAACTTAGGGTAAAGCGTTTTCTTACGGCTTAAGAGAACGCACGGCTATCTGGTTGACAGAATTGAGTGTGGGACGCCGCCAATCTGGCCGCAAGTTGACAATGTCAACGCGGACCAGGTTGGGTCGGGCGGGTATCCGTGTCGCGGCAGGGAGCAGGTTCATTTCCCGGACAGGACGCAACCTTCACCCTAACCCTCCTCCGGGGTAACTACCCTCGCAAGCTTTGGGCCGAAAGCCGAAGGGCGGCTTCCGGAACGACAAAGCCGACCTTCGTGTCATAGCGCGGACTGTTTGTGCGCCAACTCTGCCCCCTAGCCGACCTGCCTCGAACCCCGGACCGGCGGCGCTCGCTCGCGCTTTGGCGGAGCGGCTTCATTCCGACTAGTCGCTAATCAGCCCGAGGCTCCCTTAGCGCGCTCGTCGTCGCACGATTTCACGTGGATCATCTTGGGGTTGTCTTGGAGCTCCGCCGCGGTCGCGCAGGCTCGGAGTCCGGCCTTCCGTGCTCCTTCTGCAACCAGCTCGGTCTCGTGCTCCCCGCCGACTGACCACTTTGTGAGAAAATTCTCTGCGGTCCACCCGGGGTCCTCTTTGAGCACCTCCTCAGCCACTTTCTTCGCCTCGTCCGGCTGGTTAAGGTAACCATACAGCATGGCAAGAAAGGATTTCTCATTTACTGAGGGATTCTGATAAAGCCTTACATACTTAAGAGACTTGTCAAACTGTTCTTGAAAAAAGTATCCCCAGTAAAGACCAATATTATACCAGTTCGGGTAGTGAGGATTCAGCAAGACAGCTCGTTCCGCAAGGCGGACCGCCCGTGCAGAGTCGTCCGCAGCAACGTTGTTGGCAATCAGCGCAAGAGTGTCGGCGTCGTTTGGCCCAAGGGCTTCCGCGCTCTCAAACTCGACAAGCGCTTGCGCCCACTGACCATTCCAGCTGAGGGCCTGGCCAAGAGCGCCGTGGGCCTTGTTGTTGTTCGGATCCAGCTCCACGGCTTTTTGGGCAGCCTCCAACTGCTTTGACAGTGCCTCCGCAGGAGAAACAGCAAAGCCATAGCCAAACATGTAGCTATAGACGTAGGACAAGCCGACGTAGGCCCGCGCCATCTGCGGATCGAGTTCTATGGCTTTTTTGAACAGCTTCTCTGCTTCGATCAACCCATCCTTGGTGATACCCCCAACTGGGGTAAAGGCCATCTGGTCAGCCATCAAATAGGTATCATAAGCCGTCAGACTATTGGGTGGCTTGTGCTGGGCGAGTTTCAATTGAGATTTGCGAAGGATACCGCTTTGAGACGCCAAGCTGTTTGCGATCTTCGCAGTGACGTCGCTCTCCACCGCGAAGATATCTTCGTCCGATCGATCGTAGCGCTCGGACCAGACGTCGGCGCCTGTGGCCGTATCAACAAGCTGCGTCGTGATGCGAACGCGATCGCCGGTCGCCTGCAGGCTACCCTCGAGAACATACCTCACGCCCAGGTCGGCGCCGACCTGGCGGATGTCCACGGCCTTGCCCTTGTAAACATTGGTCGAGTGGCGTGCGATGACGAGAACTTGGTCCTCTTGGGATAGGTCGGTGATGATGTCTTCTGTTATCCCGTCAGCGATCCGTTCCCATTTGGGATCACCGCCGAGGTTGTCGAACGGCAGGACGGCAATCGACGCGTAATCGACAGTCGCACCCGATGATTTCCACCAGCCCTGGATGCCGAGAACGGCACCGGCGGCTACCGCCACAACAACAGCCAACCCCGCCGGCATCAGCCATCTATTGCGCAAGCGACGAGCTTTGATCAGGCGGCGCCGAGGCTGCCCACGCAGATTCACCCGGTAGACCGGGACGGGCTCTGCGATGTTCTTCATCCGCTGCTCGCCGATGGCCTCGAAAGCGAAGGCAAGCTTCTTCTCCACCTCCTTGGCCACCTTTCCGGAGACGTAGACGCCGCCAGGCTCCGCGATCTGCTCCAGGCGGGCGGCGATGTTCACGCCTTCCCCGAAGCGGTCGTCGCCATCGACGATCACCTCGCCAAGATTGACGCCGATGCGCACCGCGAAGCGCTGATCCTCGGGAACGGCCGCATTGCGCTCTCCGAGGCCTCTTTGCAGTGCCACGGCGCATTCGACGGCGTCTACGACGCTAGAGAATTCCGCCAGCAGACCGTCGCCCATGAGCTTGAAGATATGGCCATGGTGGCGGGCAATCTCAGGTTCGAATAGTTCCTTGCGGGCGGCCTTGACACGCTCGAACGTGCCCTGTTCGTCCTGCTCCATCAGTTTGGAGTAGCCAACCACGTCCGCGGCAAGAATGGCAGCAAGCTTTCGGTCCATGACCGCCCCCCAGTGGATAGCATCACACTGCGCGAGTGATTACAGTAGCACACCCTTGGCAATAGCGCATTGGGGACGCCGGCATCATGTGCCAATCAGCCGGTGAGCACGCGAGGTCGACCAAAATCGCGGCAAGCCGACGTCGAGTCGATTTCCTGCCATCTTCGAGCGTGCGGTCCGTTACCCTCACACTGGGATGAAAGGATGCTGCGGGGTGGTCCACTCCGGCCGGTCCGGCTCTGGCCTATTCTTCCTGCCGGACCAGCGCCCACCCTTGCTGGAAGCCCGCAGTAGCGCCACGCGGCATCGGTTCATCGGATCGCGCGACAGGTTTGATCTGTCTGAATGGGCTGTCCGCTGCTCCTGGAATATGTCGGCTTTGGTCGATTTTGCCCGTCGACAACCCGTGCTGCCACTCGGCCCATCTTCCCTCCCGCACAAAGCGGAGCATTGGCGGAAAATTCTGCTGCCGCAACAAGAGGCATCCCCACCGTTCACCACGGCAATCCTAGGACTTCGCTCCATCAGGTTCATCCAGTCTCGCGAAGAGAGTCGATTGGTTCCCCGAAACCGAGGTGACCCTCGTCAGCTTCCTCCCATGGCATGCAGAACCGACTCCCGATTGCCATAGTGGTGCGCTCGAAACGTGCGCCTACTTCGCCGACCCGCTGGACTAGCTGGACTGACCGACCATGCACTCCGTCCTCACGGGCTCGCGCTCAAACGTGAGGTAGCAGGTCCAAAATCTCGCAGGTTGTCCCGGATAGATCGAATGGCGCCATTCGTGCCGGCGAGGGAAACGAGCGAGCAGCGCCATTTCCGAAGGTTGCCATCGGCGCCCTTCCCATCAGGGCACGACGTTTCCGATGAGTGTCACGAAGTGCTTTAATACGCCTCCACAGTCCGCTCTGCAGCTTGTCCAGGCACTGCCCACTGCGCAAAGTGTCCGTCAATGCACATGCGTGCGAGACCGTAGACGAGCGCCCTCGCAGCTATCTGGGTCTCTGCTATTTGATCTGATCGGAGCATGTTTCGTCGCTGCGCTTCCACCATCGACGCCTCTACCCGATTGCCCTAGTGGTGCGCTTGCCATGTGCGCCGACGCCGCTGCTAGCGGGACTGACCGAAGATGCGCTCGATGCTCGCGGTCCGCGCTTGGGCTTAGGGACGGTAGGGTTGAAATCAGTTGGCCGCCAATGATCCACGTGGACAGGAAGTTGCCGTTCGGCCATCTAGCAGATGCGGTTATGGCGAACAAGGTCGCATGTATATCCCGCAAGCAGACTTTCGGCCTTTGCGGCATTTGGGAGTTCACTTAACGACCGAAAACTCGAACTGGTCCCCGCGGTAAACGGCCTTGTATTCGTCGTCGCGCCCCGGCGTCCTGAACACATTGCGATAAATTGCTCCACAGCTTGTCAGCTCTACCGGAAAGGCATTGCACAAGAAATTGCCTTGCACCCACGAGGTTCCTGAGTGGGTCCTCTGGCCAATGGTCTCGCTGACGGCGCCGTCGACGGAGGTCGTGCGCTGCATAGGCAGGAACTTGTCAAACGCCAATCTTCCGCGCGTTTCGTGGCCGAACATGAGAGACCTTATTTCCGCGCCTGTGAGCCGGTCCTTCGGATTCATGCCTGCACTTGCCAATACCGGCAGATCGGGCACACCTGCCTTGGTCAGGCCGGCCAAAAGGCGTTCGATATCGGCCGCATTCTTGAACACCATGTAGTCCTGGGTGATCAACTGGCTCGCCCCGTATTCCATTCTGCGCGCAACAACCTTCCTAAACATTTCCAAGGCGGCCGCGGCCTGGTCGGTGCGCCCAAGATGCCCATAGGCCGAAACAAGGACTTGCAGGGCATAGAAGTTGGCCGGTGGATCGGGCGAAGCAAGGTCCATCTTCCCGATGGAGCGAACCGCGCTCTCGAAGTTCCCTTGACCGAACTCGGCCAGTCCGGCCTGGTAGCGCCTGTAGTCCATCCACGAGATCGGGTCGACGCGCGCAGCCGCATCGAGATAGCTCAGCGCTTCCTTCGGCCGGCCGTTGAAATTCAGGGCATTGGCCAGCGAGAGATAATTCCAGGAATCGCTAGGATCGAGCGCCACCGATTTCAGAAGAACGCTGACTGCTTCGTCCGAGTTGTGCTCCCTGACCATCAACTCGGCGACCAGTTGATAATAACCCGGCGAAGGATGTCGGGCGGCGAGCTTCAGGGTTTCGTGGACTTTGTCATAGGCTTCGGCTCGCGTGAGCCCCATCACCACGGCCCGGTCGATGTCCGCGTCCCAATAGGCCCAGGCGAGTTGGGCATGAGCCGCGCCGAAATCGGGGTCGAGTTGCACCGCGTGCTGGAAATGCTTCACAGCCTGCGCAAACTCCTCGGGGGTGTTGATGTGGTTATAGATGTCCATCCCTTTGAGATAGACATCATAGGCCTCGGGATTGTTTGTGCCTCCCGCGCGGGCGGCCGGCGCGACGCTCAACAGGCGGAGCTGGAGCGCGCCGGCAATGCTGCCGACGACCTTGTCCTGCAGCGCGAACACGTCCGCCCACCGGCCGTCGAAGCGCTCCGCCCAGAGATGTCCGGATGTCGAGCTGTCGATCAGTTGCGCATTGATGCGCATGTCGTCGCCGACGCGGCGAATCGAACCCTCGAGCAGATAGCGGACGCCCAATGCCGCAGCAATCTCCGCCGGCTTCGTGTCCTTGTCCTTGTAGGCAAAGGCCGCGTTGCGGGAGACGACGAAAAGGCCGGGCACGCGCGCCAGTTCGGTCGTCAGGTCCTCGGTGAAGCCGTTGGCGAGATATTCCTGTTCCTTGTCGTCGCTGAGACTGTCGAAGGGCAGGACTACGAGCGACGGCCGGGCATCTACCGCCTCGCTGGCCGCGGGCGCAGCAGGTTGCGCAGGTCTCTCCCACGGCTGCCACCATGCCGCGGCAAGGCCGAGCGCCAGGATGAGAACAGCCGCCGCTACCGGAAGGCGCCAGGCGCGCGGCCGGCGGCGAGCTTTGAGGGTCGTGCCCGCTGCCGCTGGATCAAGCACCACGCGATAGGTCTGAACTGGTTCGGCAATGTTCTTGACCCTCTGCTCGCCCATCGGCTCGAAGGCGAAAGCCAGTTTCCTCTCCACCTCCTTGGCCACTTTTCCCGACACGCAGATGCCGCCGGGTTCCGCCAGTTGCTGAAGCCTGGCTGCGATGTTGACCCCGCCACCATACCGGTCCTCGCCCTCGACGATCACCTCGCCGAGGTTGATGCCGATCCGCACGTGAATCTGCTCGGTTTCGGGAAGCGAAGCGTTGCGCTCGCCAAGCCCGCGCTGCAGCGACGCCGCACATTCGACGGCATCGATGACGCTGCCGAACTCGGCCAACATCCCGTCGCCCATCAGCTTGAAGATATGGCCGTGGTGGCGTGCAATTTCGGGTTCAAACAGTTCCTTGCGTCCGGCACGAAGGCGCTCGAACGTGCCGGCCTCATCGCGCTCCATCAGAGTCGAATAGCCCACGACATCGGCGGCGAGAATCGCGGCAAGCTTGCGGTCCATTGTTGGCCTGGCCCCGCAAGATCATAGTATCAGTTGTTCTGAAAGGAAACCGACCTCACCGGCGCTCAGCAAATCCCTTCTTTCCGCGCTTTCATCGACGGCTGAGGTTTTGTCAATGTCGTATTCACCACATTCGAGACATTCGAGCTTGCCTGCCGGAATGGCTCGTTTGGGTCAGATCGCGTCGTCCAATGATCACGACTGAGCGACCGCAAGAGCCGAACTCGGTCGCTCACAGTGATTGGGTCTGGACCCTGGCGTCACCCAGCATGATTCACCCGCCTTTTTTGCCGCCCACGGCACCAAAGTGGGCGCAAAATATCCTCATGTGTGGGAGCGACCGCCGGTAGGCGAGATTTCGACCCAAAGTGTCGTTCGACTGCTCACACGGCAGCTGTCATTGACCCGGGTAAGGTCCGATCTTTCCGAATATTGCGCGCAAGATCTTTGCCCGCTTGGCAGTTAAGGGAGGATCAGCGTTGTCGGATGATTTGCGAAGCGCCTCGATCCAAGACACCTCGTTCTCGCTCACGACAGTTCCGAAAATTCGCTTGATCGCCACCAACGCGCTGCTCTCAAAGTATTGCTCGAGCGCCAGGAGGAAAAGTCTTGCAGGGTCGCACTCCAGCGCTTTTGCGAGACCAGGAACGCGGTCGAACGGGATCTTAACAGTGCCCGATTTCATCATTGAGAGCACGTTTACGTTGGTGAACCCAGCTTCGACGGCAACGTCTTTCTGGCTTTTCCGTCCTTTTAGCTTATCAATGCGACCATCTATGAATTTCGCGATTGCTGAATTCGCATTTGGGCGACCTGAAGATATCTTCATGTTTATTTCTCGCTCTCTTTTACACAAGATCAATCGTCTCTTATGTATAGCGAGGTTACAACGGGGATATTCACTATCTCGCAACCTAAGCGAGATATTTACACGGTCTATATATCATTCTCTACTTCCGACGCATCTGGGGTGTTCCCCATTGCGAATAAAGTCAATTGTTCCCGGAAACCGAGCTGATCCTCGTCAGCTTCCTTACGGTGGCATCCAGAGCCGACGAGCATGCGCTCCACGTTCGGGTCCGCGCTCGAGCTCGAGGCAGCAGAGTCGAAAACAGCGGGCTCCCGCTCCACTCGCCAGATAGGTGGAATGTTGTCGTTCGGCCATCTGCCAGAACGAGGTTGCACGATGTTCGGACCTACGCAGGAACAGCCGTGAACGTCTCGGGTGCGCAATGAGCCAAGCTTGCATCAAAACCAACCCAAACTAGGCTGTCGGAGCCGACGCAGATGGTGCGACCTCAACGGCTCAGAGCGTCCAGCGCCCTTTGTGCCGCGATGAGGTCGACGATTTGATACCTAGTGTTAAATGTATGGACCACCGCTTGCAGACGGGTCGCGGCCTCATGGACACGGCCTTGACGTGCCAGAACTGGTGCTAGTTGCGTTGCGGCGCGAAGCTCGAAGAGTCTCGCTTGCTGCCGACGGGCAGTCGCGATTGCTGCTTCGAATAGGTTTGCGGCACCCCTCAGGTCACCTCTATCCGCGGCGATCTGGCCACGAAGACGAATACATTCGGCTAAGTAGGACGCTTCGTCCGTATCGAAAACGAGGGTATCGACATCATCAAGCATTTCTGATGCGTCTTCGATGCGACCGGCCCGCAGGAGAAGAGCACAGAGTGCGCATATTTTCTCGGGGGTATGAAATACGACGCCCTGTCCACGCCAGAGAACCATGCTCTCCCGGACGTCATCGATGCCGGCATCCAGTTCACCTAAATGGGAGCGGGCATAACCACGCCACCTGATGCCGCTGCTTCGACGCGCGGCGTAGCCATGCCGCTCGCAAATTTCGACGATCTTCGTTGCGGTCTCAAGTAGTTCCTCGTATTGACCGAATATAGCAAAAAATTCACACTGAGCGAGAAGATACCAGGCGAGGTCGAAGGGTTTATCGAGCTGACCGACAGTTCGGATCAGTTGCTCTTTTTGTTCGACGGCATCGTCAAAGAAACCCAATATGATCAGTGAACCGCTAAGATACTCTTGGGCGGAGAGACGTTGATCCGCACCGGCGAACAAGATACGACGACTTGCTTCAACACGTTCAATCAGAGCTAAAGCCTTGCGTAGGGCCTCCTCTGCCAGCGGTTGTTCTCCCCGGTTGGAGTGAGCAATCCCCTTTGCCGCCCAAAGTGCACTCAGATAGGCCGCCGGAACGAGATTGGCATCATTTGCGAGCTGCTCTTCGGCCAGGGTCAGGTAATCGTGATTGCGCCCGGTGGCATAAAAAAATGGAGCGAGTGAAAGCGCAACGTCACATTGCAATTCGACCGATGCAGTGTTCGCGGCGGCAAGACGTGCATCTTGAAGCGCCTTCCCAAGGCGCTCAGAACGATACCCTTCAGCCTGCATCAAGGCATTGGCCGACGCAAGGTGGAGACGGGTCATCCGTTCGGCGCCGCCGGAGACGTCGCCAAGCCTCCTGCTGCAGTCGATCGCACTGGCAAAGTGCGACACGGCTTCCCGAGTGGCAGCTCTGGCCACGGCGGCGCTTCCCGCCTTTTGCCAGTGATCGAGCGCCCCCGCCCAATCCCCAGCTTTCTGGAAGTGGTGCGCGAGGAGCTCAGGTTGCGCTTCAGTGATTTCGGTCCACTTTTCCTCCAACACATCTGCAACACGCTTATGTAACTCCTGGCGCTTCGCGCGCAGCAGCGTGCCATAGGCTGCGTCCTGAACGAGCGCATGCTTGAAGAGGTAAGTGGCCAATGGCCGCGTCCCGCGGCAGAACACCAGACCGGCGCCGATGAGTTGATCCAGTGCGCCGTCCAGCTCGGCGGCATCTCGCCGTGCGACTGCTGCCAGCAATTCGTAGGAGAACTCCCGGCCGAGAACCGCGCCGACCTGTGCGACCTCCTTAACGGCTGAGCCGAGGCGATCGAGCCGCGCCATCAACGAGGCATGCAGTGTGGCGGGAACGTTCAACACCGTCGCGGCAGCTCGTGAGAGCACTGTCCTGGCGTTGCCGCTCTCCAACACCGCCTTGGTCAGCTCCTCGACGAACAGTGGCACCCCATCCGTGCGCTCGATGATCTCCGCGACAACGTCGCTCGGCAGCTCCCCGCTGCCAACGACCCGCTGGACCAGCGCTGCGCCTTCACGACGGTCGAGCCGATTGAGGACCATAACCGTGACATGCGACTGCCCGGTCCACGGGGGTTGAAACTCGGGGCGGAACGTGAGGAGAAGCAGCACTGGCAGGCGGGGCACCCGCTCGATGATTAGGTCGAGCAGCTCGCGCGAGCTGGGGTCGATCCAGTGGACGTCCTCGAAGAGCATCAGCACCGGACCTTGTCGCGCCAGGTCTTCGAGCTGCCGGAGCAACGCATCGAAGGTCTTCTCTTTCTTACGCTGAGGTGTCAATTGGAGAGGCGGGAAGCGGCCTTCGGTCGGCAACGACAGCAGATCGGCCAGCAGCGCCCAATCCTCCGGCGAGGCCGGGGCAAACAGGGCCGCAAGCTTATCCAGCTTCGTCTCAGGTGGGTCGTCGCGCTCCAACCCGGCGGCACGTTCTAGCTGCGCAATGGTCGGGTGGAGCGCGCTGTCTTGATGGTGCGGCGAACAGAAATAGCGCAAGCGGCTGTGTGGCTCATTCTGGATCCGCTCCTGCAAGGTGACGGTGAGGCGCGACTTTCCGATGCCGGGCTCGCCTGAGAGCAGCACCACACGACCTTCACCACTTTTCGCGCGATGCCAGTGGCGCTGCAGCAGGTCGACCTCCTCCTCACGCCCGACCAGCGGCGTAGGCGCGGTCCCATGCAGCGCCTCGAACCGGCTTTCGACGGCGCTCTCACGAACCACTTGATAAGGATGGATCGGCTCGGGAAAGCCTTTCACCTCGACGGCGCCAAGATCGCGATATTCGAAAAGATCGCCGACCAGTTGCCGCGTTTGCGGCCCGATCACAACCGCATCAGGTTCGGCAAGAGCTTGCAGGCGGGCGGCGAGGTTCGGCGTCTCGCCCACGACGCCGCGCTCTTGCCCTTCGCCGGCGGTGATCAGATCGCCAACGACGACCTGTCCGGTGCCGATGCCGATACGAACCAGCAATGGCTCGGGCTCTGGGAGTAACCTAACGACATTGACGAGAGCAAGGCCAGCGCGCACCGCCTGCTCGGCGGCGTTCTCATGCGCCTGCGGGTAGCCGAAATATACCAAAACTCCGTCGCCCATATACTTGGCGACAAAGCCGCCGAAGTGGGCGACCGTATCGGCGACACAGCGGTGATAGTCTCCGATGACCTCACGCAGGTCCTCGGGATCCAGACGCGTCGCCAGCGCCGTCGAGCCGACGAGATCAACGAACATAACGGTCAGCTGCCGACGCTCCGCGCTTAGCTCCCGGGTGCGGCTCTGAGCCGCGACCTCATCGGTGCTCGGGTCGGGATGGCTTGACGGCGGCCCCAGCCCCACTACCGCCTTGCGGAATCGCTTGCGATGACCGAGGAGCATACCGAGCTTCTCGAGGTCGGCATCGGTCAGTTCCGGCAAGACTTCCGCGTCGATCGCGTTGTCGCGAAATGCCTGCTCGTATTGCTGGAGGCCGAGGCCTCGCAACCAAGCGGCAACGTCCACACAACTCTCCCAAGGCTGAATTCGGGTCCCTCAGCCGCAATATTAGCTCAGATGCCAAGGAAATGCTGTAGTCCGACATGGTTACGGTCGTTCAGAAAGGGTGCTAGGCTTGGCTCTCAAGGAGTTCTTGCGGGCTAAGGGGCTCAAGATCCGACGCATGGCTAGGGTCGGCACCGGCTCTTCTGATAGCTTCCCAGCCTACGAGACCTCAATGGGCGGGCGGCGATGGCGCTGGAGAAGCTGGGGGCATAGGAAGGTGGGTGAAGGTGCTGGAGCATGGTCTACACCGACCAAGTTATTGGGTCTTCTGACCCGAGTGGTTGCATCGAACACCTATGCTCCCTCATACCCCCGCAAGCCGGTCGCCCAGGTTCTGGGTGGGAAAAACCCGCCTATCCGATTTGGCAACGCGTCGCGCTTTCCATTACCGCTCCTTAGGACACGCGCTAATCAACGGAGATCCGCGGCTCAGAACACCTAAAATTCATATCGGGGCAACCGTGCAATCGCAGCCGCCTTCGCAGCGATCGTCACGTCCCCATAATCGTCGCCCGCGGTTCGTCCTGCATGGCCTTGGATAGCGTCAAGCGTCCTGTCAGCAACGCCGATCTCGCGACCGACCGTCTTGAACCGATGGCGCCACCCGTGGTTAGGACTCACGCCTTCAGGGATGACGTTCTTGGCCTGCAGCCACTGACTTATGCGGCCGGCCACCGTTTGCGCCGGAAGCGTCCCCTCCTTTCTTTTGGAGGCTGGATAAAATAGTGGGCCGTCAGCAGCCGCGTTCACGAACTCCATAAAGCCCAGATCGATCAGCTGCTGATGTAGGGGGACATCGCGATAATTGCCCGACTTCACAGAACCAGCGTCTGGCGCAATCCGAACCACCGGCACACCTTTTTCATAGCGGAAGTCCTGTTTTCGAAGCTGAGTGATCTCTGTAATTCGCGACCCTGTATGCGCGCAAAGAATTGGCGACCAACGCTTCGCGGCGGTCGTCTGCGGTGCTTCCCGCGTCCGCGGATTGTCAGAGTGTTTCGGTTGATAATCGCGAGCGACCTTCAAAACCTCAACCGCCTCATCTAGGGTGAAGCCTTGTTCGCGCGAACGCTGCTTTTTCGAAACTTTGATCCGAACGTTTTCCGCGACGTTGGTTTCGAGCCGATCATTATTGACCGCCCATTTCAAGACCGTCCGCACCGAGGCCAAATACACGTCAGAGACGGTCTTGCTGGCGAGCGTTTTTAAGTTCGTATCTTTCCAATCGAGAAGGTTCTGCTTGGTGAGCTTACGGGCGTCGTTGTGGCGGATGAACTTAGATAGGTCAGTGAAAACAGGCGTCCAGCGCTTGCGTGCCTCTCTGCCCTTCCCATCCGCAGCGCGCTCATCCAGATAGTCAGCAAGCAGACCTTTCAGGGAAACCGGCTGGCGGTCATCCTCGGCCGGCTGTGCGGTCGTTAGCAATGGGTGCGAGGGCTCGCCCTTGAAGTCACCGTCGTTTCGTTCGTGTTGTCGGGACATGGCCTCATAGGCGGAGACGCAAAGAGCCTGTGCGATCAGGCGCCATTCCACACCACCTTTGGTGGCTGTGTGATTGCCGAACGACTTGAACTCCTCGAGGCGCTCGCCGACCAGCCGTTCCAGCTCATCATCGGACAGCTTTCCCGAGTAGCCGTCGCGAAAGCGCCTAGCAGCCTCGTAGTCGACCTCAAAGCCCGCATATTGATAATGGTGCGCCCGGATCTCTGCATCGTCGGCCAGCCGCATTTGATAGTCTCGGCTGGCTATTTGTGGTGGAAGAAGTGGATAGCGACCGACAGTGATGGACTGTTCGCCAGCCGCGACGGCGCGGCGCTCGCCAAGTGCAATCTCATGCTGAAGGGCGGCGACAGCACCGGGCAGCATCTTCAGGGCTCTCCGGTAGTCTGGACCAAGCCCCGTTCGCAATTCGGTTTTCCCGATATACCGCCGAAGCTCTTTCGGGACTACAAGCCGTGCAAAAAAGCGGCCGTCACGATTCAGGAGATTTCGAACACGGCCTGTCATCAGTTCCATCCGATTTGTTACGGCATTTGTAACATCAGAATGGACAGAAACCGTTGTGTGTCAATGGCTTCAATGATTTCAATGGGATAGTCTGGTGCTGCGAGAGAGGACTGAAATCTTAGGATGAGCGGGACTTGTCCTGGTCGTCCGGATTTCGACTATTCGCTTAGCAGCTTGAGCAGCCAATGCCTGAGCTTCGCGAAGAAGTTGTCGATGCGGCACTTTCGAATGATCGGTCGCGGATTTCGCCGCGCCCTTGTGCCAGGAATTGGGTTTATACAAATAGGTGTTCCCGGATGCCCTCCACCTCAATACGCAAAACCGAATATGATCCTGACAAGCGAGTCCTGTCTGTGTGGTTTGTGGCCAGCGGCAAACGGTATGAGTTTGAGGGCGTGCCGCCGGAAACCTGTGCCGAGTTCCGATCCGCTTTTGCCAAGGGCCGCTATTTCAACGAACACATTCGCAATCGCTTCCGATACCGACTGGCCGACAACAATTCTGGATGATCTGCTCGACTGGTGAAGCACCACTTCGCCTGTTGCGGCTTGGTTTTCGGCCGATCAAGGTGAGCGCTACCGACTAGCGGTAAGGTTTTTCAAGTCACAATGACGGCTTTGGCAAGAGCTTCGGCCTTATGGACTAGGCTCGGACCAAAGAGCGGAAGCGTGGCCTCCTCGCTTGGAGGACGCCAGCCGGGTAGGTCTGTTCTATGGCCATGCGAACCAATTTGACCCCGGCTCGGGCTTCCATGTTTTCCTCTTTGATCGGAGTCGCTACCGCGCCTCATGTCGAAGGGCCGTCGTCGTGCGCGCAACGGGCGTCCAGTCAGTGATCACATCGGCATCGACGGTAATCAAACCGCCAGCCTTCAACGTGACCTTTTGGGATTCTGCATCGATTCGACTGACCTTCCCTCTAAGCTCCAGTTCGTCGCCCGGTTCGGTCCTCTTTGGTGCTGACATCGAATGGGGAAAGGCATAGGACGGAATGCTGACGCTTGCTCGCGCACCATCCAGCATTCTGAGCACGGTCACGGTTATGGCAACTTCGTCGCCAATGCTGATGTCCGTAATTTTCCACGCCATAAAAGAGACTCTGGGGCGGAAATCCTGGCCGTCAAGGGACTGCTAATATTCCGTCGGTGAATTGCAACAAAAAGCTTATCCGCCCGTTTTCACACGCCAGATCACAACTGGCTACTCCAGACTCCCGCCGGCTGAAGGTCGGCGGGTCTTTTGATAGCGCGGACAAGCAATGCATGGGTTCGTTTCTCCAGTTTATGTGAGGTCCGATTTGCCAGGCTCGCGCCATAGGGTCGACCACGTTGAAGCAGCCGCCGACGAACTGCTAAAATGGGCAAAACGTGGCCCCAGATGGCATAAGGCGATGACCCTTTGCAGTTCTGCCTTGGAGGGCGATCCCATTGATCCGCAGATAATACGGAAGGCTTTCGCCGCAGCGGCTAAGGAAGCACAGATGCTGTTACCTAGCGATTAGGGTCGCTTGCCTGATATCGGCAGCTGCGTTTTGCACCTGCGGCGCGGCGTCCCACAACCCAGTCCGATCGTGCCCGCTGATCAGCGCGAAATGCCGGTCAGCCCGCGCTACCTATTT
>NZ_JAFFIW010000046.1 GCF_018588885.1 Mesorhizobium sp. dw_380 | reverse complement strand
ACAAGGGGGAGGGTGAAGAAGCGCCTGCCCGCCAGTGGGCCAGCACTTTTGTTGGGAGCGGATCGCAAAAAAGCTGGCTCCCCACCTCCCCCTTGTGGGGAGGTCGGACCGCAGGTCCGGGTGGGGGTGCTTGGCGCTGGCCTTGCAGGACCCAGGTCTTGCAGCGCCGCGCAGACCCCCACCCCGTCCCGCAATCTCCGCTTCGCTCCGACTGCGAGCCGACCCTCCCCACAAGGGGGAGGGTGAAGAGATCAACCCGCTATCGCCAGCGGCACGGCGCTCTTGTTGGGGATCTGGATATCAATCTCCAGCGTCGACATGGTCTCGCCGCGGTCCATCGAGACCTGCAAATAATCCTGGTCGATCTGCACGTGCTTGGCGATGACGGCCATGATCTCCTCGCGCAGGATGGAGACGAGGTCGGGCTGGCTGCGGTTGCGGCGCTCATAGGCGAGCAGCACCTGCAGCCGCTCGCGCGCCACCGGCGCGCTGGAGCGCCGCCGGAAAAGGTCAAACACGTTCATGCCGCCCTCCTTCCCAACAGACGATCGAGGAAGCCCTTGCGCTCGAACGGCACGATAACAGGCAATTCCTCGCCTTCGAGCCGCCTTGCGGCGTCGAGATAGGCCTTGGCCGCGGTGTTGAGCGGCTCCGACAGCGTCACCGGCGAACCGAGGTTGGAGGCCCTGAGCACATCCTGGCTTTCGGGGATGATGCCGAGCAGCGGCACCGACAGGATCTCCAGGACATCGTCGATGGAGAGCATTTGGCCGCGCGCCGCGCGCGCCGCGTCATAGCGCGTCACCAGCACGTGCTTGGCGATCTGCTCGCCCTGTTCGGCGCGCATGGTGCGGGCGTCGAGCAGGCCGATGATGCGGTCGGAATCGCGCACCGACGACACTTCCGGGTTGGTGACGATGACCGCCTCGTCGGCAAAGCGCATGGCGAGCTGCGCGCCGCGCTCGATGCCGGCCGGGCTGTCGCAGAACACGTAGTCGAATACCGAGCGCAGTTTTTCGATGACCTGGCCGACGCCTTCCTCGGTCAGCGCGTCCTTGTCGCGCGTCTGCGAGGCCGGCAGCAGGAACAGCGTTTCGACCCGCTTGTCGCGGATCAGCGCCTGCGACAGCTTGGCCGTGCCCTGGATGACGTTGACGAGGTCGAACACGACGCGCCGCTCGGCGCCCATGATCAGGTCGAGATTCCTGAGGCCGACGTCGAAATCGACGAGCGCCACCTTCTTGCCGGTCTTGGCCACGGCGGCTCCCAGAGCCGCCGTCGAGGTGGTCTTGCCGACGCCCCCCTTGCCTGAGGTGACCACCACTACCTTGCCCATCAAAATGCCTCCGTTGTTGTCGTTGTTATCCCTGGCCGGCTTGCCGGCCTCCGGCCGCCCTGACGGCCGTTCTCAGCTCAATGTCTCGACCCGCAGGCCCTCGCCGTCGAGAAAGGCCTGCACTGGTTTTCCGCGCGACACCCCTTCCATCTCCTCGGCGGTGATGTACCAGCCGTCGACCGACAGAAGCTCGGCCTCGTTGCGGCGACAGAAGATGCGCGCGCCGGTGTTGCCGAGCGCTCCCGCCGAAGCGCGCCCGCGCAGCGTGCCGTAGACATGGATCGAACCCGCCGCGACGATCTCCGAACCGGACGCGACCGAGCCGAGCACGATGACATCGCCATGCGCATGCATGATCGTCTGGCCGGAGCGGATCGGCGCCTTGATCATCAGCGTGCCCGAATCGTAGTGCGCCACCTGCGGCCCGCTTTCGCCCGCCTTGCTTGCGCCAGCCTTGCCCGTTTCGTCCGCCTTGCCCGTTTCCAGCTTGGCCTTGCCCGCCTCGTCCGCTCTGTCAGCTTCCAGCTTGGCCTTGCCCGCGCGACCCGTATCCGCGCGCGCATCCACGCGGGCTTCCGCCGCGCCGCCGTCGGCCATGTCGGAAATCTCCGCCCTGCCCTTGCGGCCGGGCAGCAGCCCATCCGTCGTCGCCTCCTTGGCGCCGACCAGCAGCGGCGGCAGTTCGGGGCCGAGCGAAGCCCCGTCGAGCTCGATGGCATAGATGCGGATGCCGCGCGTACCCAGCTCCGCCACCAGCGCCGCGATCTCGCCGGCTTCAGGCTTCAGCACGTTGAGATCGAGCAGCACCGGCCGCCCGGCAAAATAGCCCGGCGAGTTGCCGATCCAGTGATCCAGCCCCACCAGCCACTCCGCCAGCGGCGCCTCCGGCGTCAACGTGAAAGCGACGAAGGAGCGGGCGCGAAAGCGAATGGATTTGGCCTCGAGGGGAGCGGCAAAGGTCACGGCTGGCGAATCCTTACTGAGAGGTAAACGCTAGCGAGAGAATGGTTAACGAATGGTTAATTTTGCAGTTGGAGGCCGTTAAGAGCTGGCGCGGCTACCTTCTGTGGCTGGGTGGCCACAACGCCTGTTGCCATTCGTTATCCATCCCGACATAGACAAAGCATTCGAGGTTAGTGGATGGGGTGGGGTGGCACCCGAGGGGCGACCGCGCTCACCAGCCACGCGATATTTCAAGGCGCACGCCTAGCGTCGCAGTTGCTCGACCACGTTACATTTGTCCGGAAGGACGGCCTGAATAATGTCCTGCAGCCAGTCTCGCAGCGCGTACTTATGTTCGACACTAGGCCCGTAAGCAACTAGATCGCCGTGGGCCGGATCAGAATCTTTTGGCGTATAAATCACGTTAGTTGGGAAGCTTGGGATTGCGGCGCTACCATCGGTGCGGAGATTTTCAACGCTTTGATACATGACCCCTGCAAACGGCATTTTGTCGCCGCAGAATTCAATCGCTTCCTTTTCCACATCCTTGACGAGAGATAGCAAGCGCCCAGAAAATTCGATACTCCATGGACGCGCGTCGGGCTGACCTATGGCCTTTCCACCAAAGGCAGCATTGTGGAGCGTACCATCTGCCTTCCAATAATCCGTGTTAGTAAGCACACGGAGCCAGTAGTCCGCAGCATCTGCGCCGTCCCCCGCATTCAGCGCCATATTAACTATTCAGCCTTCGCACGAGACTTGCCAAATCAAACTTCAGACTATCAGTCGCGATCGGTTTAGGAGGCAAGATTCCACTTTGCCCATCCATGCGCCTCCAGTAGCCCTTCCAAACATTACCCGGTCCGATATCTATGAACAGCTTACGAAGGCTACCGCTGTTCCAGAGCCATTCAAGGGCTATTGTCCCATCCGTGCCGGGTGCAATTTCGGGGGCTGAAAGCATTCTAGGCAACGCTGCCAAGAAATTTGTAGCGGCCTTTCGGGTACCCGCTGAAATTGGATCGGCATCGAAGCCGTCCCAATCTCGCGACTCGTACTTGGCATAGCTGGCCAGCCTATCCCTAATTTTGAGAGCATCGAGTCGCCTGCTGGTGGCATTTTCTCGGGTGAGCAATGCCAACAAAAGCCGGGCGCGGAAGGGTCTTTCCAAGTCCGTCCTAAAGGGCAGCGCGACATCAAAAGTAATAGGCTGCCAAGCCTTCGGCTCCGATCTTGGAGCCGAAGAGACGGCGTGCCAATCGGCGAAAATTGAGAATTCTGGTCTCGCCGTAATGTTTGCGCTAATCAGCGTGGATCCCTGCGGATGGGAGAACTCACCATCCATCGGGTTAAAGGCATTTAGCGGCAAAATTGGTGCGGTGATATTGGCCGCAGCGAACGCATTCATGGGCACTCACCAGTCTCAACATTCTCGCGTGCTAGATCTACAAGTTCCATAAATATGGGCACTAACAGCGATTTCTCAAATTGTTTTGCGTTTGCCGCATCCGTGCTGTGATCAATTTCCAATCTGACGGCAAAAACTGGCTCACCCATCGCTACCATGCCATTTTCCGCGCCGAGGCTAACCGCGCCAGACAATATACGCATCGCAGAAAACGCAGTTATTCGGTTTAATTCCGCGCCATTCACTTTGCTGTTGGTGGGCCAATTAGTCCTTATTAGAAAATCCTTTACCCTGTCTTCGACTTTAGCAGAGCGGACGTAGTCTCCCAACAATCGATTTGCGTGCTGGAAGTCCTCAGCGCGTTGGAGAATTACGCCACCAAATGCAATGCGAACTATTGGGAAAGCAGCAGTCTCAAGCCATCCGGTCACTGTCTCAACGAATGCATCGGTAGCTTGGTCAAACTCTGCGAACACCGGCAGATCGTGGTCGGATTCCATCGATTGGCTTTGGGCCAAGATGATGTCAGCACGCGACGCTTGATAGGAGAAACTTAGCCTTCCCGGCCCAAACTCGCCAGCGTAAATACGACCCGCCGGCACAGCTTGTCTTGACTCGGCTTCCTCTTGGCCCGTTAGGCGCGACCAATCACTTTCGGACCCCTTCACCGCTTCGTTTGAGAAAACGGAAAGCCTCAGATTTTCAACCAGCCATTTGGCGGTCATAGCTATGCCCCACTGTTCCGCGACATTTAACACTGACAAAAAGTGATTAATAGAGGCGGAGCCCGAGTGAATTGAGGCTCTTGCACCTACCCATCAAATAGCCCACGCTTATTCAGCGCTACAGTCGAGTGCCATTTTCGGAGTGGAACCGCAGGCAACGACGCACCGAAGGCGAGCTTCCGTCCTTGAGTTTCCTGATCATTTCGCTTGGCCCTCCTGAGGCGTGCGCCGCCTTTTGGCTTGGGGGCGCGGGCGGCTTGTTGGATCGCGGCACCAATCGGTGAAACCGCAATACGCATTTCCCTCCCAACTTTCCGACTAGCCGACGCCGCGCCCTCACGGCAGAATGTTGCGATGTGCAACCTCTACAACATCACCACCTCGCAGGAAGCCGTCCGCCAGTGGACCCGCGCTTTGCGCGACATCCTGGGCAACCTCGAGCCATCCATCGATATCTACCCCAATCAGTTCGGCCCGGTGGTTCGCAACGCACCGGACGGCGAGCGCGAGCTTGCGAACCTGCGATGGGGAATGCCGACGCCGCTGGAGCGGGTCAGGGGCAACGCCGACGCCGGCACGACCAATATCCGCAATCCGCAATATGGGCACTGGCAGCAATATGTCGGGGTGGAGCACCGTTGCGTCGTTCCGGTGACGAGCTTCGCCGAGCCCAGCCCGACGCCGGGCGACAAGGACCCCGAGACGGGCGGCATCCAGCGGAACTTCTGGTTCGCCCTCAGTGAGGACCGCCCCCTGTTCTTTTTCGCCGGCCTGTGGACGCGTTGGCAAGGAGTGCGCAAGGTCAGGGAAGGCCCGGGCGATCATGAGGTCTACGGCTTCTTGACGACCGCACCCAACGCCCTCATCAAGCCTATCCACGAGAAAGCAATGCCGGTGATCCTGACGACGCAGGAACAAACGGAGACGTGGCTTACCGCGCCATGGTCGGAGGCGAAACGGCTGCAGCGCACGGCACCGGACGATGCTCTTGTGATTGTCGAGAAGCCGGCGACGCAGATCAAGGTTCCGTCGCAAACACCGCCGCCGGTGCAGGGCTCGCTGTTCTAAGCCTTGTACTTCTGCATCACCCAGATGTAGCCCTTCGGCGGGTGGTCCTGGTCGATAAACTGGGTTTTCACGGTGGCATCCCCGCGGCCGCAACGCTTGCAGCGGAAGCGGATGGTTTCCAGCGGTTTGTTCCATCCCACCACCTTGGCCACGTCGTTGGCGCGGAAGCGGCCGACATGCCAGCAATGGCCGCATTCCACGATGAGCAGCATGTTGGCCTTGGCCGCTCGCCCAACGCTGTCCATTGGCCCGGCCATGGGTCATTCCCGGCCCGAATAGTCCTCGCCAAGCGGCAAAAGGCCAAGGCCGCTCATGCGGAAGTCCGGTTCCTTTTCAGCCACCGCGGCCAACGCTTCGTGCAGCTTGTCCACGAGCCCCGCGAGCAGCCAGAACATCTCGCCATTGGCCTTGAGGTGCAGTTGCGCCGCCAGGATGGTTTTGCGCAGGTCAAGCGCGTCGCGGATTATCGCTTCCGCGTCCGACCGGAACAATCTGTCATAGCGGCTCTTGCGTCTGCCCAATGCGGCTCTCCCTGTTGTGAGCGACCGCCCCACCTCCCGCCCAGATAGGAACTCATTCCTCGCGGAGTCAATTCGCCCTTGACAATTTTGTTCCGTTTTTGTTCACTGTGGGCACAAGCTTTTCGAGCAACCCCCATGGACCACATTGTGACGCTGGACAGCCGCCAGGAAGCAGCCTTGCAAGCAATCGCCGACAAGTTCATTGCACAGCACAAGGGCGACCCGGTGAAGACGCTGAAGGAAATGATCGTTCTCAATGGTCACCTGCAAGACCGGCTTGACGCGCTCTCCGCACCGCGCCGGGCGAGCCGCTAGGAGCAGGCTGCGCGCGGCTTGTTCGATCGCGGCGGGCGCCGGGCCTGTTGCGATTTGGGCAGCAATGATTTTGGCAGCGCCGGAAAACCGGTCTGGAATGCCACAAAAAATGTCATGTCCCGTCGAAGTTGTTGTCATGTCCCGTCCAAGTTGTGGACACTTCTTTTACAAAGGCGCACTCTTGGATTGCGAAACCAAGCTAGAGTTTCGTCCAACACATGCTTGAGGTGCGTCGGTGATTGCCTGACCTATCCGGATACTTCCGGCTGGGCAGAGCTTTCATTGTGTCGCCTATCCGTGATCGGGCTACGGCCTAACGCACGTTGCAGCCTGCTCCGGATCAACTGGGAGGTAAACAACATGCATGGCATTCAACGCAGGGAACTTCTTGTTCAAGGAAGTGCCGCTCTTGTCGCAATCGCTGCTCTCTCGCGTCGCGCCTACGCTTTTCCGGCACAGGCGGGCGAGGAAGTCATTCCGTGGCTGGACCAGCCGACCGAAAATCCCAATCCAGAAGGCATCAAGACGCAGCTTGTCTGGGAGAATCTGGATAGCTGGATAACGCCAAACGACAAGTTCTTCAGCATCTCGCATTTCAATCGACCGACGATCGATGAGAAGACATGGTCCATGGAGATCGGAGGCCTGGTCAAGAAGCCCCTGAAGTTGACGCTCGCCGACATTAGGGCGAGGCCGCGCCAGGAGGTCGTTTTCACCGTGGAATGCTCGGGCAACCACGGTTTTCCCTTTTTCACCGGCGGCATCGGCAACGCCCGTTGGGCAGGGACGCCGCTGGCGCCGATCCTCAAGGAAGCCGGCGTTCTGGAGAAGGGCATCGAGGTCGTCTTTTGGGGTACTGACGAAAGCGAGATCCCGATACGCGACGTCAAGATGAAGCAGAACTTCGCTCGCAGCATGTCGCTCGCCGATGCGATGAACCCCGACAATCTGCTCTGCTATGAAATGAACGGCGCCGCCTTGCCGGCGGCCAATGGCTTCCCGCTGCGGCTCATTGCACCGGGCTGGTACGGGATCGCCAACGTCAAGTGGCTGAAGCGCATCGAGGTTCGCGACACGAGGTTCATGAGCCTGCTGATGGCCCGCGACTATGTCACCATCCGGGAGGAAGACCACAATGGCGAGACCGTATGGGCCGAGACCTCGGTGGGCCGCTCGCTGCTAAAGTCGGCGCCCGCGAAGGTCACCCGGAAAGGCTCGGACTACGCCATCGTCGGCGCAGCCTGGGGGGCGCCGATCGACCGGGTCGAAGTGCAAATCGATCAAGCGCCCTGGGCGCCGGCAACCATCGACCACAGCGAGGAGGCCGAACACGCCTGGAAAATCTGGTCCCTGCCATGGGCGAACCCCTCGCCGGGAGAACACACGGTGACCTCGCGCGCGGTCAGCACCACGGGACAGGTTCAACCAGCAATGGACGACCCCTTGATCGCCAAGAAGCACACATACTGGGAGAGCAATGGCCAGGTGACGCGGCGCATCAAGATCACTTGAAAAAAGACGGGAAAGCCAATGCGGGCGCGAAGCCCGCGGGAGGTTAGAGCGGTTCAGTATTTGATAAACATTGAACCGCTCTAACTATTTGTTTTTGCGTGATTCCAGACGGAAACCGTTACACACTTTTCCTGGAATTGCACTTAGCCGAGTGGCAAAAATTGTCATGCCGACGCTTATGACAAGTCGGGGCGTCGTCACATCGTGCGCGCCAGCCCTCACGCCGCGAGTTGGACCTCGCGGGCGGCGGCGATGATGATGACACTTGCGAGCAAGCCGTAGGCTGCCTCTCAGGCCTCGCGAACCGGCAGCGTGAAGGCGGGGCCAAGACCAGCCGCCAGCGTCTCGATCAGCGCACCAGAGGAGCGTGCCGATGACGCCCGACCAGATCAGACTTGTCCAGGATAGCTTTCGTGAAGTCGTCCCGATACGCGCGGCCGCCGGCGCCCTCGCCACCCACACTCACCGCGCCTCTCAGTGCCTCTTAAAATACTGCACCTCCTTCTCATGCTTCTCCGCCGCCTCGCGTGTCTCGAACGTCCCCAGATTCCGCCGCTTGCCCGTCTTCTCGTCCTTCTTGCGCGAATAAAGCCGGTATTTTCCGTCCTTGAGTTTCCTGATCATTTCGCCTGGCCCTCCTGAGGGGTGCGCCGCCTTTTGGACTTGAGGCTGCGCGCGGCTTGTTCGATGGCGGCGCGGTCGCGGCCCAGGCGGTCGATCAGTTCCTGCGCCTCGTCGCCCGATATGCCGGTGCGCACCGCCAGTTCCTCGACCGTCAGCACGTCGGCGCTGGCGATCTCGCGTGGCAGCGCGTCGCCGGCCGTCAGCGGCAACGCCGCCTCGCGGTCGATCTCGGCTTCGGCCCGGTGCCAGTGATCCTCGGGGTCGCCGCCGCCTTCACGCTGCCAGATCTGGTATGCGCGCTGCTGGATCTTCTCGTGCCGGTCGTCGTCCATATGGTTGTTCCTCCTCTGTTGTTTGGGTGCAGTGCCGATCCGAACGAACCAGGAAATTGCGCGGTCGCACGCGGCGCCCTTCGACGTGTGGGCTCGCCAGCCCGCTACTCGCATTGCCGTCTCGGCCCGCCGAAGTATGGCTGGTAGCTGTTGTCTTCCGGGCGGTAGGAGCGGTAGCGGCTGAAGCAGGAGGCGACATGGTCGGCGTCGCCGCCGGTGGCCGCGTAGGCGCCGAGGCCCGTACCGTTGTCTTCGACATAGCTGGCCTCGGCGGCGGGCGGCTTGGCGCGGTCGGCGGCGAGATAGGGCGAGACGCAGGTGCGCTGCTGCCCGCTATAGGACATGTAGCTGTTGTCGTCGGGATTGTAGGAGCGGTAGCGGTTGGCGCACCAGGCGAGATGCGGCGGCGGCAGCTCGGCCTCTCCCGGCGCAATGGCGCCGGTGACGGTGGGGTCGGGCTGCTTGGCCGGTTCTTGGGCCGGCTCCTGGGCCGGCACCTTGGCGGCGATGTCGGGAGGCGCGGGCTGCTCGGCCGGCACGCGTTCGAGGTCCTGCGCCGCTCTGTTCACCGGCCGCGCTTTCCTGGTCCACAGCTCGGCCACGCTGACGGTCGGCCTTGCCTCATGCGCGGGCTTGGCGGCAAGCAGCCAGGCGGCGAACACCAGCCCGCTGCCGAACACCGCAAGGGTCAGCATGAAGCCGCCGACCAGTCCCAAAACCGCTTTCATGCAACACTCCTTGCGCCCCTGCTAATAGAATGCGGGACGTCAAGGCTTGTTCCAGAAAAGCACGCGCGGCAGGCGTCCGCTGTGGCCGGGGGGCGACCCTCAAACCGGCAGCTCCACGTCGACGGAAAACTGGTTCTCCACGGCCAGCAGCGCCGCCACCATTTCCTTGTCGCGCCGGCGCTGCTGCAGGTAGAGGGCGACCAGCCAGTCCAGCGAGAACCTGCCGGCCCCGGCGACGGCCAGCACGAACATGCCGCCGGCGATCGCCAGATCTTTTTCGAAATGCAAGAGTTCGTTCTGGCTGGCGAAGTTGGTGTGGAACAGCATGGCCGTCGTCAGGCAAAACAGGCCGAGCCCGATGGCGCCTAGCCGCGTCAGCAGGCCCGACGCGACGGAGAGCCCTGCCCCCAGTTGCAGTGCTACGGTGGCGACGAACAGCGGCAGGCCGACGCCAAGCGCCGCCATCGCCTTGGCGGCGCCGTCGAAATGGATGGCGAGGGTCACGCCCTCATGCAGGAAGATGAGGGAAAGCAGCAGGCGGCCGACGAGCAGCGCCGCGTCCCCGAGATGGTATTTCGCGGCGAGGCCGCGCAGCTTCGCGGCGAATTCGGTCGGTGTCATGGGTCAGCCTCCAATTTGAAAGGGCCGGAGCCGGCTCGAGGGAGAGGTGCCGGCTCCGGCAGTGGGCGCCAGCCACGAGCGCCCGAACGGCGGTGGATAAGGGTTGAGGTCGGCGCCAGGCCGCCCACTCCGTCTCGGCTTCGCCGAGCCACCTCTCTCTCCCCGCTTTGCGGAGCGAGAGGAAAGGCGCTGTGGGCTTATTGCGTCACCTTGGTGTCGATGGCCTTTTGCAGATCCGCGAGTTCCTCGCAGCCGGCGGGGCACAGCTTCTGCAGCGACGCCAGCTGCTGCTTGGCCCTGTCCATGTCGCCGGTCTCGACATAGAGCTCGCCCAGATATTCGCGGGCGGCCTTGTGGTCGGGCTTCAGCTCCAGCGCCTTGTTGTAGTAGGTCAGCGCGGTGGTGAAGTCGCCGGTCTTGCGCAGCGTGAAGCCGAGCAAATTGTAGACGTCGGCCTGCTGGTTGTCCTGCGCCAGGTCGCGCAAATCGGCCAGCGCGCCCTTGTAGTCCTTGGCGGCGATCTTGGCCTGGACGGCGCTGAGGTCGGGCGCATCAGTGCCCTCTATGTCGTCCACCGCATAGGCCGGCATGATGGTGGCGACGGGAATGACGGTCAGCACGGCAATGGCGCCGAGCAGGCCGAACAGGGCGTTTCCGCCCAAAAGAAGCTGTTTCATTGTCTTTCTCGCTTGGGTTGGGAGCTCGCGCTCATATCTGCACGGGCGTAAAGCCGTAGGCATTGCCGTCCTTGACGAAGACGCCGGTGCCCGGGAACGGGAAGTGCGACCCGGAAATGCGGATGTTGTCGGCAATCACCCGGTCGATGATCTTGTGGCGCGTGGTGATCGCCGTCGGCCCATCCTGGTCGTAGGCGCCCTGCCATTCCGGATGCGGCGCCAGAAGTGCGGGCACATACATGGTGTCGGCCGAGATCATCAGCTGCTCCTTGCCGGAATTGGCGAGGTAGACAGAGTGGCCGGGCGTGTGGCCGGGTGCGGCGATGATCTGGATGCCGGGCGCGACCTCGGCGCCGTCCTGAACCAGCTTCCAGTTCTTCCATTTCGGAAAGTTTTCGGCGATGCGCTTGCCCGCCGGCTTGCGGCCCTCGGGCAGCTTCGCCAGCCGGCTGGGGTCGGTCCACCAGTTGTACTCGGTGGCGTTGACGATCAGCTCGGCATTGGGGAACACCGGCGTGTTGGTGCCCTTCTCCATCAGGCCCCAGACATGGTCGGGGTGGAAATGCGAGATCATGATGGTGTCGATCGCCCTGTAGTCGATGCCGGCGGCGGCCATGTTGGCCGGCAGATGCGTGGCGTTGGCCTGCCACTGGCCGACGCCCGAGCCGGCATCCATCATGATCAGCTTGCCGCCCATCTTGAGCACGACGACGGTAAGCGGGATGGGCATGAACTCGGTGGTCAGCCCGGCCTTGGCGAGGGCCGCCTTTGTGTCGTCGACGGAAACGTCCTTGATGAAGGCCGGATCGTGGGGCTTGCGCCAGATGCCGTCATAGATGGCGGTGACCTCAATATCGCCGACCGTGTATTTGTAGAAGCCGACGGTGGGTTCCACCGGCGTTTGCGCGAAAGCGGAGCGGGTGAATTCGAGCTTGCCGGCAAGGCCGAAGGCGGCAGCGGCGGCGGCGGATTGAAGCACTGTGCGGCGTGTCATGCTGAACATGGTGATCTCCTCTGTTGAGTGGTGGCTAAAGTCGCGGCAGGCCAGAAATCCCGGGAGAGATGACGGAGGGCCAAGCCCTGGCCCTCCGTCCTGATGCGGTCGAGGTCGGCACCGTCGGGATCCGGTGCCGGCGCTCATGAACTCAGCGGCCCCAGATGCCCTGGCCGGGTTCCTCCGCAGCAGATTGCATCGCAGCCGGCATGCCGTGGCGGGTCATGTCCGGCTTGCCTGTCGAAGCGGTGTAGGTGTTGTCGACGGCCGGCTGGTTGACGGGGCGCTGGCCAAAATGGTCGCTGCCTGCAAAGGCGCTGGTGGTGGCGACGAGAATGACGGCGGCGGCGAAAGCGAGGTTTTTCATGATGATCGTTCCTGTTTGTTGAGAGATTGGTCGAAGGCGGCAGCGCGTTTCAGTGACCCCAGAGGCTGTCGTTGTTGTGCTTGGTGATGATGTCCTGCACCGAGCCCTGGCTCGGTCCGGTCGTCACCTTGGTGTCGACGCCGGCGCGGCGTGCCGTGTAGGGGATCGAAGCGGTCGCACCGGTGTCGACCGGAGCGACAGGCTGGTTGGCATTGTTGGCGCCATGGTCGCTGCCGGCAAAGGCAGCGCTCGAGGCAAGCAACATCGCAGCCACGCCGAGAGCGAGCTTGGTCATTTCGATAATTCCTTGTTTCGTTTCTTCAGGTCGCGGGCCGCTGGATTGGCCCCGCTGAAGTGAAGACCCGGCAGGGCCGCGCTTTATTCCCGAGGGCTGCGAGATTTTTTCGGGAGGGAAGGCATTAGGGGCCGACCTCCCGGAAGGAGGATGAGAAAGCGCGCCGAGACACACTTCAGAAACAATTTTCAACAGTTCGGAAAAACTGGCGAAAAGATCGGATGGCATAAGCATCCCGCGGCGGCCGGAAAATGGCCGGGGCGCAACGCGCACGGGGTGGTTACCGGCAATGCAACGAGGTTCGAACGGATGGATGGGCATGGCGCTCGCCGCCAGCCGTGCCGCAACGGTGCGCCCGCCTGCGCCCCGCGCCCGTGCTCCCGAACATGTGAACACGGAGCGGCCGGTTCCGTGATACCGGCCCGCGCAAAGAGGGGTGCGACTCCGGTCGGAATCCGGGCTCTTCCTTTTTGGAAGCGCCAGTCCTCCATCAACAACGGTCAAGTTGCAGCGGCGGCGACAATGCCTGCCGGCGCGGCGGCGTGATCGATACGTGCCGGTTCGGCAGGATGAGAAAGATTTAGAAATGGACCACGGTGTCGATATCGCCGAACTGGACAGGGAAGCGGCACGATCGGGCAGCGAGCCCGCAACGGGCGAAACGCTTGCAAGGGCTGCCTCCGGCTTCGGAATGCTGGCGCGCCCGCAGGTTCTGACCGGCGCCGACTTCGCCCGGGAAGGCCAGCCCGACGAGCGGCTCGATGTGGTTTTCGAGAATCTGGCCGAAACATTCGCCGCGTTGCCGGCGGTGATCTGCGAAGGCCGCGTCTGGACCTATCAGGAGCTGAACAAGCGCGCCAACCAGTTCGCCCGTCTGCTGGTCGAACGCGGCGTGCGGCCGGGTCACCGGGTCGGGCTTATCCTCGACCGGTCGGCTGAGACCTATGTTGCGGTGCTCGCCGTGATGAAGGCGGGAGCGGCCTTCGTGCCGCTGGCCACCGCGTTCCCTGAGGAGCGCATGACGCTCATCATCGAAGACGCCGGTGTGAGCCTGATCGTCACCATCGCCGCCTATGCCTCGCGGGCCGGCCAACTGCCGGTTCCCCATGTGCTGATCGACGGTGCCGCCGCCGAGATTTCCGCACGCTCCGACGCGCCGCTGCGGCTCGATGCGGCGCCCGCATCCGACGACACCTGCTACATCCTCTACACGTCCGGCACGACAGGCAGGCCAAAGGGCGTCGTCATCCGGCACCAGAGCTTCGTCAATTTCATCCGGGTCGCCGCCGCGTCCT
Organism: Mesorhizobium sp. dw_380; assembly: GCF_018588885.1. Taxonomy (GTDB): domain Bacteria; phylum Pseudomonadota; class Alphaproteobacteria; order Rhizobiales; family Rhizobiaceae; genus Mesorhizobium. Next base: position 37,137 of record NZ_JAFFIW010000046.1, on the reverse strand, counting down.
ACGGGTACCGCCCGGGCGATCGCGTCTACCAGGGCATGACCATCGCCTTCGACTTTTCTTCCGAGGAGATCTGGGTGCCATTCGTCGCCGGCGCGACGGTCGTGCCGGCGCCTGGCCCGCTGACACTGGTGGGCGAGGAACTGGCGGATTTCCTGCGCCACAATGAAATCACCTGCATGGCGTGCAGCCCGACGCTGCTGTCGTCCATGGCAAGCGACGTGCCCAGCCTGCGCACGCTGCTGGTGGGCGGCGAGGCTTGCCCGCACAATCTGGTGGTGCGCTGGTCGCGGCCGGGACGGCGGATACTCAACACCTATGGCCCGACCGAGGCAACCGTCACCGCAACGATGGGCGCGCTGACGCCCGACAAGCCTGTGACCATCGGCGCGCCGCTGCCCACCTACTCCATCGTCATCCTCGACCCCGACGTGCCGGCACTTGCCGAGCCGGGAGAGCTGGGCGAGATCGGCATAGCCGGTATCGGGCTCGCCGTCGGCTATCTCAACAGGCCTGATCTCACCGACCAGAAATTCATCGCCGATTTCCTCGATTTGCCGAACAATCCGTCGCGGCGCATCTACCGGACCGGCGACCTTGGCCGGATCAACGACGACGGCGAGATCGAGTATGCCGGGCGCATCGACACCCAGGTGAAGATCCGCGGCTATCGCATCGAGCTCGGCGAGATCGAGGCGGTGCTTTTGGACCAGCCCGACATCGCGCAGGCTGCCGTCACCACTTGGGAGATCGAGCCCGGCCGCGTGGAACTCGTTGCCTATTTCGCGCCAAAGGCCGGCCTGCCGCCGCTGTCGCGCTCCGACATTGCCAGCACCATGAAGCGGCGCCTGCCGGATTACATGGTGCCCTCCTATCTGGAGGAACTGCCGGCGATCCCGATGACGGTTTCCAACAAAGTGGACCTTCGCCAGCTTCCGAAGCCGACGAGCCTCAGGCTTTCCGCCGACCGCGAGATGGTGGCGCCCGGCAATGACGACGAGCGCTTCCTCGCCGACGCGCTGGCCGCTGTGCTGAAATTCGACGCGGTGTCCGTCGAGGATAATTTCTTCGACGACCTCGGCGCCAATTCCCTGCTGATGGCCCATTTCTGCGCGCGCGTGCGCACCAGGAAGGAATGGGCGACGGCTTCGATGCGCGACATCTATCTCTATCCGACCGTGGCGCGCCTAGCCAAGCACCTGCGCGTGCCCGAAGAGATGACGACGGCCACCAACGAGCCGGTTCTCACCCGTCAGGCGTCGAATTTTGCCTACTGGACCTGCGGAGCCGCGCAGCTCGCCTTCTATGCTCTCTACAGCTATGTGGCGCTGTGGGCGTTCAATGACGGCCTCAACTGGGTCTATGACGCGCTCGACGACCCGCTGCAGCTCTACATCAGGTGCGTGGCGCTTTCGGCCGGCGTGTTCTTCGGCATGACGGGCTTCGCCGTTGCCGCCAAATGGCTGCTCGTGGGCCGCTGGAAGGCGGAAAGCTTTCCCATCTGGGGCCTTCGCTACTATCGCTTCTGGGTCGTCAAGACATTGATCCGCACGGCGCCCGTCGTCCTGTTCCGCGGCAGCCCGCTCTACAGCATCTACCTGCAGCTGCTGGGAACCAGGATCGGGAAAAACGCGGTCATCGAATCCAAGTCCGTGCCCGTCTGCACGGACCTGATCTCGATCGGCGCCAACACCATCCTGCGCAAGGAATCGATGATCCTCGGCTTCAGGGCCCAGGCCGGCTACATCCACACCGGACCGCTGACCATCGGCTGCGATGCCTTCATCGGCGTCGGCTCCACTCTCGACATCGACACGTCGATCGGCGACGGCGGCCAGCTCGGCCATTCGTCGTCGCTGCAGCGCGGGCAAAGCATCCCCGCCGGCGAACACTGGCATGGTTCGCCGGCCGTGCCGACCACGGCGGACTATTGCAAGGTGCGCAACGTGGATCCGTCCCATGTTCGGCGTGTCCTCTACGAAGCGGTTCAGCTGATTGGGCTGTTCGCCATCGTCACCCCTCTGCCGCTCCTGTTCCACAGCTACTGGGAGAATGTCGGCGACGACTATCAGGAAACGATCGGCGTTGTCGCGATCGGCACCACCGTCACGCTTCTTGGCTACATCGCCGTGGCCTTCCTGGCGGCGACGCTGGTCCCGCGCTTGATAAGCCTGGTGCTGAAGCCGGGCCGCACCTACACGCTCTACGGTTTCCGCTACTGGTTGCAGACCGTTGCCGAATTCACCAGCAATTCCCGTGTCCTGGGGCTGCTGTTCGGCGACAGCTCGGCGATCGTGCACTACATGCGAGCCATCGGCTGGAACCTCAACAAGGTGGTGCAGACCGGCTCCAACTTCGGCTCCAACCAGCAGCACGAGAACCCGCTGCTGTGCGAGATCGGCACCGAGACCATGGTGTCGGACGGGCTGTTCATGATCAACATGCACAAATCCGCCACCGCATTCCGGCTCGAGCCGACACGGATCGGCGAACGCAACTATCTCGGCAACAACATCTACTATCCGCCGGATGGACGCACGGGCGACAACTGCCTGCTCGGCACCAAGGTGATGATCCCCGTCGATGGGCCGTTGCGCGAAAATGTCGGACTGCTGGGCTCGCCGGCCTTCGAGATCCCGCGCATGGTTAACCGCGACAAGGAACTCATCGCCGGCGTCGACGAGGCGGATCGGCGCCAGCGCATCCCGCACAAGAACCGCCACAATCTGGTGACCATCCTCCTGTTCGTGGCAACGCAATGGGTCATGCTGTTCGCCACGCTGGCGATCTGGGACCGGGCGCTGAACTACTATACCGAATGGGCGGAGGTCGCGCTCTTCGTCGCCGTGCTCCTGACCTCGGCCATCACCATTCCGTTCTACATCCTGGTTGAGCGGGCAAGCCTTGGCTTTGGCAGGCTGAAGCCCCAGATGACGACGATCTACGACGTCGCATTCTGGCGCCACGAACGCCACTGGAAGCTCGCCGATTCACCGATCGTGCGCCTGTTCAGCGGCACGCCGTTCCGGCCGATGATCCTGCGCCTGCTGGGCGTCAAAATGGGCAAGCGGGTCTATGACGGCGGCAGCAACCTGACTGAACGCTCCCTGGTGGAGATCGGCGATGATGTCACCCTCAACGAGGGCTGCGTCATCCAGGCCCATTCACTGGAAGAAGGTGCGTTCAAGTCCGATTACATCCGCATCGGCAATGGCTGCACGCTCGGGCCTTCCGCCTTCGTCCACTACGGCGTGGTGATGGGCGAAGGGTCGGTGGCCGACACGGATTCCTTCGTGATGAAGGGCGAAGAGCTGGAGCCTTACTCCCTGTGGCGCGGCAACCCGGCCAAGCTGCACCGGTTCGTGACCCCGGTCACGGACGATGGCGAAAAGTGACGGATCGTCCCGCGAGATGGTGGAAATCCGTCTCGTGCCGGTGACCGGGGCCAACCGGGCCCTGGTCGCGTCCCTGGAACTGGCGCCGGGTCAGATCGATTTCGTCGCGAGCAACGCGGAATCCCTGGATGAAGCCAGATCGGACAGGGACGCACGGCCACGCGCCGTCATGGCCGGCGATCGTGTCGTCGGATTCCTCATGTACGAGGCGCCGCGGGACGACGACGAGGCGCGCATCTATCGCTTCATGATCGACCGCTCCAGCCAGGGCAAAGGCTACGGCAAGGCGGCCCTGCGCGAGGTGCTGGGCGAAATCCGCGCCCTTGGCCACGTCAGGCACGTCTCGATTTGCTACGAACCCGAGAACGAGGCGGCACGACAGCTCTACCGTGCCGCCGGTTTCGTCGAAGAAGGGCTCGACGAGGATGGCGAAATGATCGCCGATCTCATCCTCGCGGCGGGCGATCGTTGACGTCCTCCCTTGAAGGCGAACTGCTGGAGGCAATGACCGCCATCGCGCCCGCAAGTGTCCGCGTCGGATGCCGGCTGATACGCCATGGGGACGAGGCCCATCTCTTGGCCGGGGAAGCGCGTTCCATTCCCGCGCGCCAGCCGGCGATGCGGCGCGCGAGCGGTGCCGCCCGCTGGATCGCGCACGGGCTGCTGGCCGATATGGGCATCAGCGACGTCGCCATCTTGCGCGCGCCCTCCGGCGCGCCGGTCTGGCCCGGCGGGATGACGGGTTCGCTCGCCCATGACGACGACATGGCCGTGGCGGCGGTTGCACCCGTTGGCCGCATCGCCTCGCTGGGCATCGACGTCGAGCCCGCACAGCCCCTGCCCGACGAACTCCAGACGCTCGTTGCAACCCCCGCGGATCGGACAGGCGCGGCGCCCCTGCATCTTGCCGGCCGCATCCTCTTTTCAGCCAAGGAAGCGGTCTACAAGGCGGTCTATCCGCTTGATCGCGAGATCCTGGGCTATGAGGACATCACGGTCGACCTCGACGCGAGGCGCGCGGCGACGAAGACGGGCCGCAAGGTCCGCCTCGCCTACTGCATTGCCCCGCGCGTGGTCGTCCTGGCGTTTGTGGAGGCAAATGCGGGATAGGATCGGGAGGCAGCCTTGTGGACTACGCCTTGACGATCTCCCGATAGGTCCTCACTTCGCCATCCAGCCCTCGTATCCGCCAGGTCTCGCCGTCTCGCCCCTCGATAGGACACGGCCCGAGCGGCACCTTGCCGCCGCCTTCCGGCAGGTCCAGCACATAGACGGGATTGCAGATGCCCGACAGCCGCGCCCTGAGCGCCTCCACCAGCGCCTGGCCCTCGGCGATCGTGGTGCGCCTGTGCGCCATGCCGCGCGCCAGGTCGCCATGGTGCAGGTAATAGGGCTTGACGCCGAGCCGGTACATCAGCTCGCGGCAGAGTTCTTCCAGCGCCTCGACGCTGTCGTTGATCCCCTTGAGGAGAACGCTCTGGTTGAGCAGCACGAAGCCCGCCTGCCGCATCGTCCGGCAGGCTGTCTCGGCGGCGGCGGTGATCTCGCGCGCGTGGTTGAAATGGGTGACGACGGTGACCATCAGCCGGCCCTGCAAGGCCGCGACCAGCCCCGATGTGATGCGCGACGGCAGCGCCACCGGTACCCGCGTGTGGATGCGCAGCAGCCGCACATGCGCAATGGCCTCGATGCTGGCGCGGATCTCGGCCAGTGCGGAGTCAGGCAGCGACAGTGGATCGCCGCCGGTCAGGATCACCTCGCGGATCTCGGGATGGTCCGCGATATAGGCCAGCGCCGGCTCCTGCGCCTCGCGCGTATAGCCACGGCCGATCGAGGTCAGCGATTCCTTGCGGAAGCAGAAGCGGCAATAGACAGCGCATTGATAGGTCGGAAACAACAGCACCCGGTCGGCATGGCGATGCGTCAGCCTGGGCACCGGGCTGAAATCATGATCGGCGATCGGGTCGCCAAGCTCGCCGTCCGCCTCCTCCAGTTCCCCCGGCGACGGGATCACCTGCGCCCGGATCGGGTCGGCCGGGTCGTCCCAGTCGATCAGGTCGAGATAGGTTTTTGGCACGCGCACCTTGTGGCGGCTGGCAGCTTCCTGGGCGGCTTGGCGCTCGGCGGGCGACAGCGGCAGGCGGTCAAGATCGCGCACATGCCGCACGCCCCGGCGGACATCGTCCTGCCAGGTGGCGTCGGGTGCGTGGATTGCGTCTTTGAGGTCGGTCATTGCAGGTCTCGGAGTGGTCGGCTTGCGCGGACCTATCGGCCGGATGGGGGGGCGCGGTCAACCATCACGGTAAGCCAACCAGGACCGCCGCGCCCTACGGCGCCCCCCTCTGCCAAACATCCCAACCTTCACACAGTCTGCCCTCTCCTCTCGGCCATCCCCACAAAAGCACTCTCAATACTTTCAAAGCTCAGCTCCGGATAAAGCACACCCGCTTCCGATGTGGCCGTCTCCAGCGCGGTCTCGCCGCGGATCCAGAATGCCCGGAGCAATCCGAGGCCGGGGACTGCCGCGATCATCGCGTCCAGCTCGTCGGCGTTCATGTGCTTGATACCAGGCGAGCGGCCGCTCACCTGGCGCCACAGCTCGATCATCTCGCTCTGCGTGATCCTGTTCTGCGCGATGCGGATTTCGCGGCGGACGGTACCGGGATCCTCCAGCGCGCGCATGGTCACGGCGGCGATGTCCTTTTCGCTGACGAAGGTGGCCGGCACATTACCGTCGCCATAGAGCGTGACCTCATCCGGCGGCAGGGAAGTCGAGCCGAAGCGCGTCAGGTCGCCCAGCGTCGCCACCCAGGTCGAAAAGAAGCCGTTGGTGTAGATCACCGTATAAGGCAGATCGGCTTGCCTGACGGCCTCGAAGACGGCTCGCTTGATATCGAGCGGTTCGATCGAGCCGGGAGCCGCGGCGGCAAAGTCGAGGCCGAAACCGGCGGAGGGCACATAGCGCGAGACGCCGGCATCCCTGACGGCGCGCACCAGCGTCATCTCGCTGGCCGAGCCAACATGCACCGAACTGATGACGCGATCCATCTTGCCGACAACGCGCACGAGGCTGTCATAATCGTCGAGATCGCCGATTTGCACTGTGGCGCCGAGGTCTCGCAGCGGACGCATCCGCTCTTCATTGCCTGCGGTTGCCGGCCGGACAAGGACATGCAGGCTGTCGCCATTGCGCGCACTCGCCTTCGCCATTTCGCTGCCCAGAAGTCCCGTCGCGCCGATGATCAGGGTGCTGCTCATATCCCCCTCCCATTGCCCAGAATTCCATTGCCAAGGATGGAACCGTCCCAGTCGCGCTCCAGGCCGATATCGCGCAGGCGGCGGTGTGAAAGCCGGGAAATCCGACGCAGCACGCGGCGGCGCTCCAATGCTGCCGTGCTTCGCATGGCAAGGCCGCTCATCGCGGCGCCGATATGTCCAAGGGTGAAGTTCATTATTCGTCTCCTGTGCTTGGTCAGGCGCAAGCGTGCCGGTGCCGCCCAAAGGGCAAGCATGACGATCGCTCACACTCATGTCTGGTCTTCAGCGCATCGGTGATCCGGGAAACCCGATCTGGATGCGCGGTACGCCTTGGATATTGGGCATTTCCGGGCTGGACGACAAACGACTCTTTGTGCAGGATTTGTGAGCAACGCTCACAGGTCGAGATCATGCCGCGCAGACTGCCGCCCCTCACCGCTTTGCCCGCCTTCGACGCCGCCGCCCGGCATTTGAGTTTCTCCAAGGCCGCGGACGAGCTCAACCTCACCCATGGCGCGGTCAGCCGCGCCATCCGCAACATCGAGGATAGGCTGGGCATCCAGCTTTTCGACCGGGGAACGCGATCCGTGCGGCTGACCGCCGTCGGTGCTGCCTACGCGGTCGAGGTCGGCAAGGCGCTGGACCAGATCGCCGCCGCGACCATCGCCGCCACGCCCGACCGCTCGACGCGCATTCTCAATGTCAGCACATCCGACGGCTTTGCCGGCCGCTGGCTGGTGCCGAGGCTGCATCGCTTCCACCGCGCCAATGCCGACATCGACGTCCGGCTTTCGACCTCGGGCGTGCTGGCCGATTTCGTCAGCGACGGCATCGACATCGCCATCCGCTATGGAAGGGGCGACTACACCGGCGTAACCGCCGAGTTTCTTGCCGATGAAGAGGTCTTCCCGGTCTGCAGCCCGGAACTCATGGCGTGCGAACATCCGCTGCGCCGGCCCGAGGATCTCCGGCATCACAAGCTGATCCACGACGCCTTCCGCATCGACTGGGCGACATGGCTGCAACAGGCCGGCGTCGACGGCATCGACCCCAAGCGCGGCGTGCGCTTCGATTCCGCCACCTTCGCCGTCGAGGCAGCGGTGCATGGCGAGGGCGTGCTGCTGGGCCGAAGCGCGCTGGTATCAGCCGACCTGGCGGCAGGTCGGCTGATCCGGCCCTTCGACCTCGCGCTGAAATCGGCGGCCCGCTACTATGTCGTCTATCCCGAAGGCGCGCTGCGGCAAAAGAAGATCAGGGCGTTCCGCGACTGGCTGTTCGCCGAAATCGCGGCCGACTGGGTTGGGGCAGGCAAGGGCGAATGAAGCGCCGCGCTGCCCCCCACCCCGCTGCTACGCAGCGACCCTCCCCACAAGGGGGAGGGTGAGGAAACGCTCTGCCCGCCGGCGGGGCAAAACCCTTATGCAACTCCGGAAAAGGCTAGGCTCCCACCTCCCCCTTGTGGGGAGGTCGGACCGAAGGTCCGGGTGGGGGTGCTGGCGCAAACCTTGCAGGACCTGGGTTGCCCACGACGTCGGGAGCGGTGGCCAGCTCGGCTCGGTCAGTAGTCGTTAGTGACGCGATAGTCTTCCGCCGACGCCGCTCTCGGCGCTCTACCCGCAGAACCGGCAGCTCTCCCCGCGCCTGCGCGTCTTCCTCGACTGGGCCGCGCGCATCTTCGCCGAGGCGAACCTTAGAGCAATTCCAGGAAAAGTGTGTAGCGGTTTTCCGTCCGGAATTGCGTCACAAGAAGAGCAATTCCAGGAAAAGTGTGTAGCGGTTTTCCGTCCGGAATTGCGTCACAAGAAATGGCAGCGGCGTTGCTCATCGGCGCCGTCTGGTGTCATTGTTGCCGCCACAGCACGCCATGGGGAGATGGTGCGCCGGCAGGGAGGATTGCCATGATCAGGACACAAGCCGGCTTGCCGCGCTACGAGGATGCTGTTCTGCGCTTTCGCATCGAAGATGAGATCGCCAGGCTCGATGGCGACCCGGCGACCGGCATCAACGCCTATGTCGAATGCTGCGGCCGCCACACGGGTGAGAACCGGCTGGCGCTGCGCTCGATCTCGGCCGGGGGCGAGCTCAGGCAATTCAGCTTCGACGATCTCGCTGACATGTCGGGCCGCGTCGGCAATCTGCTCAAGAAGCTGGGCGTCGGCCCCGGCGACGTCGTGGCCGGCATGCTGCCGCGCGTTCCCGAACTCGTGGCGCTCATTCTCGGCACCTGGCGCATCGGCGCCGTCTATCAGCCGCTGTTCACTGCTTTCGGTCCCAAGGCCATCGAACACCGGCTGGGCTACAGCGGGGCCAAGCTGGTGGTGACCAATCCGGTCAATCGCGGCAAGCTCGACGAGATGGAAACCTGCCCACGCGTGGCAACCATTCTCGGCCCCAGTGACACCCTGCCCCAAGGCGACATCGATTTCCGCGCCGCCCTTGCGGCCGCCTCGCCCGACTGCGAACCGGTGATGCGGAGCGGCGAGGATCTGTTCATGATGATGTCGACTTCCGGCACCACGGGCCTGCCCAAGGGCGTGCCGGTGCCGCTCAGCGCGCTGCTCGCCTTCGGCGTCTACATGCGCGATGCCATCGGGCTTCGCCCCGACGACGTCTTCTGGAACATCGCCGATCCCGGCTGGGCCTACGGCCTCTACTATGCCATTACGGGCCCCCTGCTGCTCGGCATCGCCACCACCTTCAACGAAGGCGCCTTCACCGCCAAGAGCACCTATGACGTCATCGAGCGGCTCGGCGTTACCAGCCTCGCCGGCTCGCCCACTGCCTTCCGCTTGCTGCTCGCCGAAGGACCCGACGCCGCCGCCCGCATCAAGGGCCGGCTGCGCGTGGTGAGCAGTGCCGGCGAGCCGCTCAACCCGGAAGTGATCCGCTGGTTCGACGCCCATCTCGCCGCGCCCATACATGACCATTACGGCCAGACCGAAAACGGCATGATGGTCAACAATCACCATGGCCTTGCGCATCTTGTCCGCGCGGGCTCCGCCGGGTTCGCCATGCCGGGCTACCGTATGGTGGTGCTGGACGACGAAGGCCATGAACTTGGCCCCAACCAGCCCGGCATTCTCGCCGTCGACATCGCCAACTCGCCGCTGCGCTGGTTCGACGGCTACCACCAGGCGGAAACGCCGGCGATTGTCGGCGGGTATTACCGCACCGGCGACACGGTGGAATACGAGCCCGACGGCTCGGTGTCCTTCATCGGCCGCGCCGACGACGTCATTACCTCGTCGGGCTACCGCATCGGCCCCTTCGACGTCGAGAGCGCGCTGATCGAACATCCCGCCGTCAACGAGGCGGCGGTGGTCGGCGTGCCCGACCCGCAGCGCACCGAGATCGTCAAGGCCTTCGTCATCCTGGCGCCCGCCTACCAGGGCAGCCCCGAACTCGCCGAGGAGCTGGCACAACACGTCCGCAAACGGCTCTCGGCCCACGCCTATCCGCGTGAGATCGATTTTGTCAGCGAACTGCCGAAGACGCCCAGCGGCAAGATCCAGCGGTTTTTGCTGAGGAAGGCCGAGGTGGAGAAGCGGAAGGGGTGAAGCGGGGCACAAAGGTAGAAACTACGTTTTCTAGCCAGTCACCACCCAGGCCTCCGAACGACTGATTGGGGCCAGAAGCCGACTGGCAGCCTCGCTCAATCGAGGCCGAGACGCAGCACCCATCTGCCAACTCACCAGGAACCATGAAGTGAGCTGCGGGTTTGGCTGGGATGCCGACACGTTCGGTCCAACCATCCACATCCAAAGGAGAGCACGATGACACGAGCGAGCAAAGCCACAGCAGTTGCCGCGGTGTTGGCTATGTTGGCCTCGCCGGCACTAGCCCAGACGAGCGGGACACCTGCGCCCGCAGTACCGGGAGAGGATCATGGAGCAGAACAGTCGCCCGGAGTGAGCGAACAGAGTCAAGACTCCATGCGCGAAATGATGCGCCAAATGATGAGTGAGATGCTTCAGAATAGACAGCAAGGAGATCGCGGCCCCCGAGCGGACCGTCGAGGTGGCGACCGCTGGCATCGCGACTACAGAAACGGCCTGCCCGAAGGGCGGCCGATGACGGAAGGCCGCGGTGGTATGGGCGCCGGAATGATGCATGGCGCAAAGATGCGAATAATGTTTGCCATAGTGGATGCCGACGGCGATGGTTCGCTTTCGCAGACCGAGGTTCAGAATTTCATCGGACGCATCTTCAACGCCGTCGACGAGAACGGAGATGGCAGCGTCGACATGGAGGAAATCCGATCCTTCTTCCACGGAGCCGGCAACGAGGAGGCGGAGTAGACTCGAGGGGCACGCCAGCACCTTCTTGTTTAGCTGGCCATCTCAACAAATCGATCAGCGAAGTTGGCAAGTGCGTTCCAGTCAGTGAATTCGTGATCGCGCTCGGGGCTCGGATCGCCGCTCTTCATGACGACGAATTTGACGAACTGCTCCTGAAAGTAATCGTACTTGGTGAAGCGCAAAGCACCCCCGAGAAGGAGGGTCATGCGTGGTTGCCACCCTGTCACGGAGACGAAGCGATCCACGTAGTTTTGCGCTTCCGTCTTTTGGTCTTCCAGCGCCGCCGACAGACTGACGGATATGAGGGCTGAAGGCTTAGTGTTCAGCAGTTCGTGATGCGCAAAGACGAAGTTCGTGACGGCTTCCTGGTGGTGCTCCTGGTGGACCGACGCGGCAATGACGAACGCGTCGAAGTGTCCGAGCTTCAAATCGGATGCGAGCGCTGCGCTATCTAGCAGCTCGACTTGGTGCCCGCGCTCGCGAATATGCGTTGCCGTCCGTGCGGCAATTTTCCGCGTCTGGCCTTCGGTCGTTCCATAGACAATCAGGATATTCACGATATTCCTCCGACAGCAACGCCCACGTCGGTTGCCGAGAGGTGGAGTAGCCTCTGCTAGCCGCTGGCGAGCGCGGCGTCTGCGCAATCTTCCTCGACTGTCAGGAAACCGATCTAACCTCGATCCGCTTTGCCGCTGCCTCCGGAGCTCTCGGAATGGCGAGGTGAAGCACACCGTCCTTCATGTTCGCCTCAATTCCATTGATGTCGAAATCCCCGGAGAGAGTGAACTGCCGCTCGAAATCGCCGACCTCATACTCGCGATAGGCCTGGCTGTAGCCCTCGGGCGTATCCTCTTCGACGCGGCCATAGATCGACAGCACCCGCTTCTCCAACGTGACCTCCAAACCCTCCGGGCTGACGCCGGGCAGGTCCGCAACGACGACGAGGCCCGTTTCAGTTTCGTAGATGTCAACCCATGGTACGAAGACCAGCCTCTCGTGGGTCCGCTCGCCCGCGTCCTGCTCCGCGGACAGCTTGCCCTCCAGCTCCGGTTGGCTAGTCGGCGTGGCCTGAGACTGCCTGCTCCCCTTCGTTCCCGCTCTCGTGGTCTCCGGCTTAGCCATGACCCGCCTCCTTGCTCGCCTTCACGTGAATGCGCCTGGGCTTGTCCTCTTCGGCCCGAGGAAGATCCAGAGTCAGTACGCCATTGACGAGATCCGCTTCAACCTTGTTCGGGTCGACCACAAACGGCAATGACACAGTCCGCACAAACCGGCCTCGACGACGCTCACGCCGGTGGTATCCCCGCCGGGCTTCCTCAGTTTCGGTTTGCCGCTCTCCGCTGAGCGTAACGGAATCTCTGTGAATCAAGATGTCCAAGTCTTCTGATCTTACAGCAGGCAGTTCGGCGGTGATGATGACGCCGTCCTGGTTTACGAAGATATTCACCGCCGGGAATTCCTGTCGGCTCACTTCGTCTTGGAGGCGGCGTATGTTGCGGAAAGGATCTGCGCCGAATAGCATTCGTGCTATCATTGTCTCCTCCTCGGAAAGCCGCGCCGCAAGGCGCTCGGGTTCCCTCGATGTACAGCAGGGCCACTCCCCGCTCTTCACCGCCCATCGGCGGTGCGCCATAGAGCGATGAGTCCCGAGCCCGCGGCTCCCACCTTCCAGCTCTGAACTTAACTCCAGAGTCGCCTAGGTGGTGCCGCAGGTTCGCTCATCATGTTTCACTGGCAATCTGGTTTACCTGCCTGGCTCCCATTCGCTTGAACGGTTCTCCATGGTGTATGGCCAGTTTGTCTCCGCATGACGATGAAGAAGAATGCCCAGATGGCACTTTGTTGCTTTGATCTGAATCAATTCGAACAGCTCATTGGATGGTTCCGCCCCGATCCCCTTTTTAGTTCGAAGCTGATCGACGACCCGCAACTTGCCATCCTTGTACAAACCATTGCCGATCCGACCGATGCCGATTTGGGTTCTCGGGGCCAATAGTCAAAGTAGAACCCCCGACCCAGACGGAGGTTGCTGCCGTTAACATCTATTCACCGTACAACGTCCTATAACGGGGCGAAGCGGAAATGCTTTCCTGACTCACCGAAGTCAGCTCCTGATGCAGTCGAGGCAAAAACCGCGTCAGCTCCTCATCAGGCCAGTGACAGCGTCGAATGACCAGTTCGGGTGGGTTTTTCGCCAATCGGAACGAGCAAGCAGCGGGACCAACACCAGATGGCCCAATTCTAGGGGAATCAACCCATCACTCCGGTAGGGGCACCGAGGGTCCTGCAGGCACAGAAAATGTCATCGTCGACTTGCGAGTGCCGATTTTCGCGGAGGGCAATCGTGATGGAAGGCCGAATTTCGAATGAGCGCGATGACGCCGGATTTCGGTCGAATCCCAAAGCGCGTGTGCGGCGTGCGCGAAGCCCACCATACACGAACGACTACTTGACCGTGAAGATCGTCCACATCCCGGATGTGAAGTGACCTGGAATGTTGCAGAAGAGAAGGTACGTGCCCGGCTTTAGATCGAGCCGCAGGGCGGCAGTCTTATTCGGATCGAGCTCCGAGACTTCGCCTAGAATATCCGGCATTTTATCCTCGTCCACCCTACTCTCGCTGCTGTTATATGGAAACAGCCTCGACAAATCCCTGAGCCGCGTGATGATCATTTCGTGGATTGTGTCCTTCGATGAGTTGAGAACCTCGAACGTTATCTCGCCAGCTTTGACTGTGTCCACGCTAAGTGCAACGCCCATCGTCACCTTTGACATATCCTTGCCGGCCGCGGGAAACCCGAGGTCGGTCGCCATAGCCGTTTCCACTCCCTTGTCCCAAAGCGATACGTTTACCACCGTCCCTGCGGCTTGGGATGGACTCGCCGTCGCCACTCCGATGGCCAAAGCCGCGATCGGCAGAAATGCGCGGATAGAAAGTGGCCTTCCAATCGCGTTACGTTTGAACATGATCGAACCTTCCATCTAACCAGAGTGACGCCAGTAGAATAAGTGTCCGAACCATGAAACGCATTGATCCGAATCAATGAATGACCCAGGCGACCGGACGCTCCCTGAATCACCGCCGCCGGTCTCGGCGCGATCGCGCTGCTGTAACGCCTAAGGGTGCTTGATTCCGGGTGAGTCGCGAAGCAAGGCTAGAGTATTCGAAAGGGATGCCACTCTTCGCGGAGCAGAACAGTCGCCCGGAGTGAGCGAACAGACTCAAGACTCCATGCGCGAAATGATGCGCCAAATGATGAGTGAGATGCTTCAGAATAGACAGCAAGGAGATCGCGGCCCCCGAGCGGACCGTCGAGGTGGCGACCGCTGGCATCGCGACTACAGAAACGGCCTGCCCGAAGGGCGGCCGATGACGGAAGGCCGCGGTGGTATGGGCGCCGGAATGATGCATGGCGCAAAGATGCGAATAATGTTTGCCATAGTGGATGCCGACGGCGATGGTTCGCTTTCGCAGACCGAGGTTCAGAATTTCATCGGACGCATCTTCAACGCCGTCGACGAGAACGGAGATGGCAGCGTCGACATGGAGGAAATCCGATCCTTCTTCCATGGAGCCGGCAACGAGGAGGCGGAGTAGACTCGAGGGGCACGCCAGCCAGCTCGGAGTCGCCGGCGTATGGCTCATCCACGCCCAAAGTGCCTACCCCGGTAACAAATTGATCCCGTCAACAATCGCAATTGATGTGCGCGTGATGTGCACGACTGTTAGCTGCAACGTCAGGCCAGCCTTCGAAGACGGTCATGACCCCGGATTGGATCGAGTGCGGTAAAGCTGACTACAACACTGCCGAGGATCGCTACGGTAATCGTTGTACAGAAAGCCTTGGCCTCACGGGATCGCCGATCCAGCGCCTCCGGCCAGCGGAACATCTCGGCGACGGCATAGGCAGCCGAGCCGGCAAGCAAAAGACGGCCAGCATGCCGGTGCCGATGATGCCGGCCCGCACCGTCCTGAGGAATGTGGACTAGGCATGAATGGCACCTTTGTGAGTATCCACAGGGGTCGCCACGCGCCGTCTTGATGCCGGTTGGTTCGCCCTACTTCCCCTGCAGCAGGTCCATGAATGGCGGGAAGGTCAGCAAGATGCCTACCGCGAGAAGGGCGAACGAGATCAGGTTCACTCTTGCCATCGGAACCGCAGCGGTTGCCCAACGACGCGCCAGAATGAACCAGGCGACAAGCCAGATGACGACCGCCATGGTGGATACGCCGGATAGTCCGCCGCTCGGACCATAGAAGATGAGCAGCTTATTGATCGCCGGAAATGCATCATTTGCGAGCGCCAGTATCCCAAGAGCGGCGGAGCCGATGCCGGCAGCGAGGATCGCCGCGGCGCCGGGTCCGTTAGGCAGGGTCTCACCGGAAAGTGCCTTTGAAGGCGATATGGTTTCGGGCTTCTTCATGGCTATTCTCGCTCCTGCACCTGAATGATGTGGATTGCTGGGCCGCCGCGCACAGGCGCGTATTTGTTGAGAAAAGCGCCAAACGCTCCAGCTACGCCGGTTGCAGCAAAAGCGACCACGACGAAGGCCATCACGGCGGTGCGAAGATGACGCGGGCGGGTAAGCCCGGCGCCATACTTCGCCGTCACGTAAGCGACCATGGTGATCGCGATCGGCGCCAGCCAGGCGACGTGCTCTTTCCACTCCATTCCGAGGCTATGCCAGGCCGACGTGTCGGGACTCGAGTTCAGCAGGAACTTCGGATAGAGCGACAGATCGGTGGTGCCGGCAGGCGGAACCGCACGATACCACGGATAGACCATATACGTGCCCGAGAGTACCGCAGCCCAGGCAAGGACGACCATTGCGATCAAGTACCATCGCAAGAGACGCTGCGCTCCCGGTGTCGGCAGTATGGCGGCCGCAGGAGCCGATATTCGGTAGAGTTCGGCGACAGCCCCTGCAAAGGCAAGCATGAATAGCGCGCCAAAACCCATTCCATGAAGGACGGTCAAAAGATCACGCAGTGAGATTTCCATGACGCTTTCCCCTTCTAACTCTGTGACATGTTACATTTGGGGGCATGTGAACACGTTGACGTAGATCAAAATGCGTCGCCTTCGGCCGGCGACATGGGGGGCGCCGCGAGCAGTCATTCGGCTTGCTCTTGAGACCCAGGTTTGACGTCTCTCTGCCTTTTATAGCGATGGGTCACGCGCCCAGGAGAAAGCCGTAGGTGGGTGCGAGCGCGCGGACCCCGGCAAAGTCCCTAGGACGAACTAGAGGCAGCGACCCTCGTCGAGCGCATAAGCAGACGAGCCGTCATGGTCGTAGCGAACAGACCGAATACAGCGAGAGCATCCGTCTCAGGGCCTCGCTAGGTCTTGGAAGACCGTGCAGTCCAGATCGGGCCAGTCTTGACTCAGGTCAGGCCAAACTCCTCATCGATCGTCCGCTTCGCCGCCAATTCTGATAGTTAAACAGGTGCGATTGGATGACTGCTTCCAGGCGCATTGCCGTCATACGCAGGACTGGCAGCCGGGGCTCGATCAAGGCCCGCTGACCGAACTCAGTGCGCCACGCCATCGGATGCGTGCAGCAGCCTCCAGGTCGAGCCGAGACGCCAGTCGAATTGCGAAACAAAATGCTTCGCGGCCACGTCCTCCAGTCCGTCATCGACGAGCGCCTCGATGCTTCGTCGCATCAAGGCAAGCTGCATCTGCCTGGCGTGTTCCAGGTCTGCCTCTCGCATGATAGCCGTGACGTGGTAGGCGACGACGGGTTGGCCGAGGCACGACAACAGCGCGTTGGCCTCGGCTGTCACCGCCGTAACTGCGTCTTCGATGTTCATTCTGGCGCTCCTCATCAAAAATGATGCTGGCGCCTCCCCGCAAGGCGACGGTGGTCCGTCGCTTCTTTTTTAGATTCGGACTGCTTTAGATTCAGACTGCCGCGCGACCGGAAGCGGCGCGCCAAGCTGACGATTGCTGCCTTCCCTCGAGCAGCCTCGTTCGGCCCAAAAACAGTATCCGCCAAATTTGATTCAAAGGCGACCGGATAGTTAATCGATGGTTAATGGGAACGCTTGCATCCCTCCCCGATGAGGATGCTTCGCCTCGACGATCGCTGCCGCGCAATAGCCGCAAAGCTGCCCGATGGCTGGCAGCCTGGTTGATCGCGACAAGGAAGGGTCAAATCATGCGGCTGGTCTGGACGGTCATGTTCGCGCTGGCGAGCAGCGCGGCTTTCGCGGCCTCGCCTGAGGACGACTATATCGCAGCGCGCGACAAGGCGATTGCAGTCATCGCGGCGCTCAATAGCGCGAACGCTCCCGTGGAAACGCTCGATGCCGCCGACGCCAAGGCGCGGACCGACCTCGAAGCGCGCCTTTCCGCAATTCTCGGGCCCCTAGCGGTCAAGGATTTTCCGCCAACCGGCACCATCAATCTGGAAAGCCTGAGCGACGCCGATGTCGGCTATGGCATGCTCGACGGGCTGCGATACACCAAGAGCGATGATGGCCCGAGCCTGTTGGCCACGACCCGCGGGCTGCTCGACCGCTGGCTCCAGGCCCGGTCCGCCGAGACGGACCCGAATTTCAAACTGCCCACCGGCATCGACGAGGCGCTGAAGCTCGACGCCTTCTACACCCAGGCGATCAACAGCGACGCCGCCTTCATGGGCACGCTCGACTTTCCGCTGAAGAAGCCTGATGGCGCCGACATCGCCATCGCGCGGCTCGGCGGCTGGACGCAGGACGTCGGACCAATCTACGAGCAGCAGGTCGTCGTCACGATCGTCAAGGGCAACAGCGTCCTGATCGCCTCGGCGTCGGCAACACCCCCTGTTCCCAAGATCGCGGCCTGCGAGGCCCTGTGGACCGCCGCCGACGAAGCCGCGCAGAAACTCGCCGCCCAGGCGTCCGGCCAGCAGGATGAAAAGACCTACGACGCCGCCAACGCCGCCTGGGAAAAAGGCGACGGCGACTATCGCAAATGCATGGGCGAGCAATTGCCGAAGGACCCGGCCTTCCCGGCTCTGCTCGGCGAGGCGCAAACGCTGGCGGATGATATAGAGGGGAAGTAAGGCGGAACGTCGGCGCTGCCCCTCACCTGCCTGCCGGCATCCTCTCCCCGTATAGTGACGGGGAGAGGGGTGCTGTCGTCACCGATTTCGCCGTTCACCAGCGTTGCAAAGAGGGTGTCTGCGTTTCGGCCAGTCCCCTTCTCCCCGTCACTATACGGGGAGAAGTGCCCGGCAGGGCGATGAGGGGCGGCGCCGAAATCTGTAAACTGGCGATCTTGTTGCCTTCACATCCCGTCACGATATTGTCGTCGCGCTGGCACCTGCCGGTTGCCAGCGCAATAGAAAATGGTTGAAGGATGAACCTGGAACGCGCCTCGGCGCGGCGGGCGGATGAACAGCGTGGGAAAATTTCAATGACGACGGATACGAAAGCGACGGAAACCAGGGCGTTCGAGGCGGATGTTTCGCGGCTGCTGCACATGATGGTGCATTCGGTCTATTCCGATAAGGACGTCTTCCTGCGCGAGCTGATTTCCAATGCGGCCGACGCTTGCGAGAAGCTGCGCTTCGAGGCCGTCAGCCGTCCTGAACTGCTGGCCGACGACCCCAAGCCGCGCATTTCGATTTCGGCCGATCCCGACAACAAAGAGATCACCGTCGAGGACAATGGCATTGGCATGAGCCGTGACGACATGGCCGAGGCGCTGGGCACGATCGCCCGCTCGGGCACACGCGCCTTCATCGAGCGCGTCGAGACAGGCACCGAGGACACGCAGCTCATCGGACAGTTCGGCGTCGGCTTCTATTCCGCCTTCATGGTGGCGGAACGGGTCGACGTCATCAGCCGCCTGGCGGGAAGCGAGGAAGCCTGGCGCTGGTCGTCCGACGGCAAGGGTTCCTACGAGATCGCGCCGGCGCCGCTCGAAGCCGCACCCAAGCGCGGCACGCGGGTCGTGCTGCATCTCATGGACGACGCCGTATCCTACACCGGATCCTACCGGCTCGAGCAGCTGGCCAAGTCGCAGTCGGGCCATGTGCCGGTGCCGATTACGCTGGTGGAAAAACCCGGCGCCGAGGCGCGCGATATCGCCGACGGCACGGCGCTTTGGGTCAAGCCGAAGAGCGAGATCACGCCCGAGGAATACACGGACTTCTACCGCAGTGTCGCCGGCCAGTATGACGAGCCCGCCGCCACCATCCATTTCCGCGCCGAAGGCCGGCAGGAATACTCAGTGCTGGCCTTCGTGCCCGGCTCGCGTCCCTTCGACCTGTTCGACCAGGATCGCAAGGGCCGCATGAAGCTCTATGTGCGCCGCGTCTTCATCACCGAAGATGCCGACCTTCTGCCGCGTTACCTGCGTTTCGTGCGTGGGCTGGTCGATTCCGCCGACCTGCCGCTCAACGTCTCGCGCGAGATGATCCAGGAGAGCCCGCTGCTGGCCTCGATCCGCAAGGGCCTGACCAATCGCGTGCTCGGCGATCTCACAAAACTGGCCGAGAACGAGGCCGAGGCCTACGCCAAGATCTGGGAGGATTTCGGCGTCGTTCTGAAGGAAGGGCTTTACGAGGACCATGAGCGGCGCGAGCAATTGCTGAAGCTCGCCCGCTTCCGCTCGACCAGTTCGGGCGAAGGCTGGCGCGGCCTTGCCGACTATGTCGCCGCGATGAAGGAGGGCCAGAAGGCGATCTTCTTCATGGCCGGCGACGACCGCGCCCGGCTCGAAGCCTCGCCGCAGCTCGAAGGATTCAAGGCACGCGGCATCGAGGTGCTGCTCTTGACCGACCCGGTCGACAGTTTCTGGGTGACGATGGCGCCGGACTTCAACGGCAAACCGTTCAAATCGGTGACGCAGGGCGTGGCTGAATTGTCCGACATCCCGCTGCTCGACGAGGCGAAGAAGCCGGAGACGGTGGCGACGCCCGAGGTCGACGGCTTCCTGGCTTTCGTCAAGGCAGCACTTGGTGACGCCGTTTCGGATGTGAAGGCTTCCGACCGCCTGACCGAAAGTGCCGTCTGCCTGGTCGCGCCCGAACATGGCCCCGACCGGCAGTTCGAGCGGCTGCTCAATGCCGCTGGCCGCCTCGACAAGGCAGCCAAGCCCATCCTCGAAATCAACCCGCGCCACGAACGCGTGCTGGCGCTTGCGGGCCTTGGCGAGGACGAGCGGGATTTCAAGGAAGATGCCGCCCATCTCCTCTACGACGAGGCACGCGTGCTCGACGGCGACAAGCCGGCGGACGCCAGGGCGTTCTCCCAACGCCTTGCTCGCCTGATCGAGCGCGGCCTGCCGAAGGGCTGAGGCGGCGGACCAGCACCATCGATCTGATTGTCGATCAGGCCCGCAAGGCCGGGTTGAACTACGCCTGCCAATGACGAGCGGTGCCGTTGCGCTGCCGTCCGCCGACAAAGTTTCGGTGTCTGCCGCGACCGGCACCGCGCGGATCCACTGGCTCAATCGCCGACTGTAGACATCGGGCCTGCAATCACCCAATCTTGGCCCCGGGAACAAAACAGGCGCTTCAAAGAAAGCGCACCGGGTGCTCATGGAACGACGATGGACATTGTATGATCCGCGGCTGGCCTGGATGCTGGTCGCGCCGGTGCTCCTGCTGCTGATCTTCTTCCTGGTGCTGCCGATCGCGGTGATGGCCGCCTACACCTTCTTCACCTTCGTCACCGCCGGTGTGGAGACCAGCGCGCTGACGACCGCGAACTGGCACGAATTCCTGACCGACAGCTACTATCACGGCTTCCTGCTGAAGACGCTGAGGGTTGGCGCCATGACGGCGCTGCTCTGCGGCGTGCTGGGCTATTTTCCCGCCTATTTCATCTGGGCGACGACGTTCAAACACAAATGGCTGCTGCTGCTTTTGCTCATCGTGCCGTTCTGGATCAGCTTCACCATCCGGACATTCTCCTGGATCAACATCCTGGGCGAACAGGGCGTCATCAACGTTGCGCTGCTGAAACTAGGCATCATCAACGAGCCTTTGCCGATGCTTTACAACGAGGGCGCGGTGATCCTCGGGCTGCTGCACTTCCTGCTGCCCTACATGATCCTCAACGTCTATGTGAGCCTCGAGGGCATCGACCGCACGTTGATCTCGGCGGCCCGCTCGATGGGCTGCACCAGCGCGCAGGCGTTCCGCGAGGTCACGCTTCCGCTTTCGCTGCCCGGCCTGGCGGCGGGCCTGCTGCTCTGCTTCGTGCTCGCGGCCGGCAGCTATGTGACGCCGCAGCTTCTCGGCTCCGGCCGCGACGCGCTGTTCGGCAACCTGATCTACGACACCATCATGGGCGAGCTGAACTGGCCGATGGGCGCCACGCTCTCGATCGTGCTGTTCGTCGTGCTCGGCTTCTTCGCCGCCATCTACACCCGCTACATGGGCATGTCGCAGATCGTCAAAGGACTTGCTGGATGATGGGGGTTGGTCGGATGAAGGCGCGGCGAAAAGAGGAAGGCAGATGGGCCTGGCGGCTGACTGGCTTCGTCACGCTCTGCGTCTACATCTTCATGTTCGCGCCGATCGCCGCGACGGTGATCCTGTCGTTCAACGCCTCGATGTTCGGCGGCTTCCCGATGACGGGTTTTTCCCTGCAATGGTACGCCAAGCTGATGGGGAATGAGCAGGTGCTGACCGCCTTCCGCACGTCGCTGTGGATCGCATTGGTCACCGCCGCCGCCACCACCGCAATAGGCGTGGTCACGGCGTTTGCGCTGGTGCGCTTCGAATTCCGCGGCAAGCAGGCGCTGAGCACGCTGGTGATCCTGCCGGCGCTGGTGCCCGAGACCATCCTTGGCGTCGGCCTGTTGGTGCTGATCAAGGCGGTCGACCAGCCGAGGACGATGCTTCTCCTGGTGCTCGGCCATATCATGCTCGCCGTGCCCTATGTGGTGCTGATCGCGCAGGCGCGCATGGTCGGCATAAGGCGCGTCTATGAGGAGGCGGCGCTCTCGCTCGGCGCCTCGCGCTTTTCGTCCTTCCGCGAGATCACGCTGCCGCTGCTCATCCCCGCCGTCGTCGGCGGCGCGCTGCTCGCCTTCACCATCTCGTTCGACAACACGTCGGCCAGCCTGTTCTGGCGGCCGGCGGGCGTCGAGACCATGCCCACCCAGATCCTTTCGATGCTCAAGATCTCGATCAGCCCGGAGATCAACGCGCTCGGCACCGTGATGATCCTGGTGACGGTCGGCATCCCGCTGCTCGGCGGCCTGATCCTGCAAAGCCTGACCAGATTGAAAAGACGCGGCCAACCCAAGGAGGAAGCACGATGAAACTGTCCAACGGCAAACGGCTTGAACGGCTGCACGATAGGTATCTCAACGGCGATCTGAGCCGCCGCACTTTCCTGACGCTGACCGCTGCCGCCGCGGCCGCGGCCGGCCTCGACATGCCCTGGATGAGGCAGGCGCTCGCCGCGGTCGAAGAGGTTCGCTTCGACGGCTGGGGCGGCACGGTGCAGGATGCGATCGACAAATATGCCTTCAAGCCCTACACGGCCAAGACCAAGATCAAGGTCGTCCAGGGCACGTTCGGCGACGAGGACGAGATCATCACCAAGATCAAGACCGCCAAGCCCGGCGACTACCAGGTCATCCATTCCTCTGGCGTCAACTACTACATCAAATACGTGAATGCCGGGCTCACCTCCGAGATCAACGAGGCCAACATTCCCAACATGGTGAATGTGCTGCAGCCGATGATCGATCCGTTCCGCAAGCTGACGCCGAAACTCTCGGCCGTGCCTTACGATTACGGCACGACTGGCATTGCCTACAACACCAAGGTGATCTCGCCCGAGGAAGCCAAGGAAAAGGGTGCCGCACTCCTGCTCGACAAGAAATATGCGGGCAAGGTCGGCGGCTATAACGACATGACCACGCGCGTCTGGTACGCGGCGCTCGCCACCGGACAGGATCCCAACAACCTCAAGGACATGGACGCGATCTGGGCCAAGGTGCGCGAGACGCGCGACCTCGCCAAGAAGTTCTGGAGTTCCGGCGCGGAGCTGATGGACCTGCTTTCCAAGGGCGAGATCGTGGTGACCGACGCGTGGTCGGGCCGCGTTGCCGCTTTGCAGGACCAGGGCCTTCCGATCGGCTATCTCGATCCCGCCGGTTCCTATGCGTGGATGGAGGACATGCTGATCCTGAAAGGCTCGCCAATGGCCGAGTGCGAGGAACTGATCAACTTCATGCTCGAGCCGGCGACCTCCATCGCGGTGGCCGAGGGCCAGAGCTATCCGCCGTCGCTCGACCCGACAAAGGTCAAGCTCACCGAGAAGATCGAGAAGCTGCCGGCCTTCGACAAGACGGGCACGATGAAATCGCTGACCTTCGCCGATCCGGTCTACTGGGCGACCAATGAGGACGCCTGGGCCAAGCAGTGGAACAGGATCTCGAAAGGTGCCTGACAGCCATGACCTTTCAGAAGTGCCCCGGCCGGCAGCGGCCGGGGTGGCCAGGGCCGGCGTGGGCGGATCCGCTGCGGGCGGCGGCGAGACGAGCCGGCCGGCGGTCGAGTTCCGCGACATCGACATCGCCTATGGCAAGTTCGTCGCCGTGCGCGATTTCTCGCTCTCGATCCGCAAGGGCAGCTTCGTCACCCTGCTCGGGCCTTCGGGCTGCGGCAAGACCACGATCCTGCGCTCCATCGCCGGCCTGGTCGACATTTCGGGCGGCCAGATCATGATCGACGGGCGCCGGGTCGACGACGTGCCGATCTACAAGCGCAACATCGGGCTGGTCTTCCAGAGCTACGCGCTGTTCCCGCACAAGAACGTGTTCGACAATGTCGCCTTCGGCCTGAAATACCGCAATGTGCCGAAGCCCGAGATCGCGCGCAAGGTCGGCCAGGCGCTCGAAATGGTGCGGCTGCCGGGCAGCGAGAAGAAGCTGCCGTCGCAGCTGTCGGGCGGGCAGCAGCAGCGCATCGCGCTCGCCCGCGCCATCGTCTTCGAGCCGCAGGTGCTGCTGCTCGACGAGCCGCTATCGGCGCTGGACGCCAACATGCGCGAGGAGATGCGCGTCGAGATCAAGAAGATCCAGAAGGAAACCGGCATCACCGCCATCTTCGTCACGCACGACCAGGAAGAAGCGCTCTCCATGTCGGATCGCATCGTGGTGATGAACGCGGGCGCTGTGGAGCAGATCGGAACCCCGCAGGAGGTCTACGAAACACCGGCCACGGCCTTCGTCGCCGACTTCCTTGGCAAGGCCAACATGCTTGCCGGGACCGTGAGCAAATCCGACGGGGCGACGGCGGTCGTGCTCGCCGCCGGCCAGACGGTCAATGTGGTTTGCCCAAGGCCGCTTGCCCCCGGCAGCAAGGTCACTATCGTCGTGCGGCCGCAGAAACTGTCGGTCGGCGCGGCGGTGAGCGCTAACCGACTGTCCGGCCGCGTCGTCTCGGCTTCGTATCTGGGCGGCAGCGCAATCTACGAGATCGACGTCGGCGGCAAGACCAGCATCCGCGCCAACGCGCCGATCAGCGGCCGCGTCCTTCGCGAAGGCGAGGCGATCGATCTTGGATTCGATCCCGAAGGCTGCGTTCTGCTCGACGAGGACGGTCAGCGGATTTCGTGACCCGCGTCGCCCAGGCGTCGGGCTTCATTGTCTCGCGGGCATGCGGTTGGGGTGCCTGAGATGGGTCGGCGTGATGCCGGTCTGCTGGCGGAACACGCGGCTGAAATGGCCGGCATTGGTGAAGCCGCAGCGATAGGCGATGTCGCCGATCTGCAGGTCGCTGCCTTCCAGAAGCGACTTCGCCTGATGCACCCTGAGCGCCAGGTATGCCGCCATCGGGCCGATGCCGAGTTCGATGCCGAAAAGACGCTCGAGCTGACGCCGCGAGCAGTTCAGCCGGCTTGCGATCTCGCTGACCGACAGCGTCTCCTGGAGATTGCTCTCCATCAAAAGCAAGGCGCGCTTCACCGCGCGGCTCGATGCCTCGGGAAACAGGTCGCCGACGGGCTGCACGTCCCTGCTGCCTCTGATCCGGTCGAGCACCAGGATCTTGGCGGCTTTTTCCGCCGCCTTCCGGCCGATGAACTCAGACACGAAATGGCCGGCGAGGTCGGCGGCGCCCGTGCCGCCGGCGCATGTCGAACGGCCACGGTCGACGGAAAACAGACTGTCGGCATGGGCGTTGACCTCCGGAAACTGGTTGCGGAAGTCCTTGATGTGGAACCAGCTGACAGCGGCGCTGTAGCCATCGAGCAGGCCGTAGCGCGCGAGCACGAAGCTTCCCGTGCAGAGCGCCGTCAGCGGCACCCCCTTCTCTGCGGCGCGCAGAAGGAAGGCCTCCTTGTCGGAACTCAGGCTGCGGTTGGTGTCGAGCAGGCCGCCGACCACGACGACGTTGTCGAAATCCTCGGGATGGCCGATCCCCCTTGTCGGCAGCAGTTCGACGCCGCAACTTGCCCGGATCGGCAGGCCGTGTTCGCCGACGATCTCCCAGTCGAACTCTATCCTGCGGCTGCGGTCGCCCTCGTCACCCGCCAACCGCAGCGTGTCGATGAACAGCGACAGCGGCGACAGCGTGAAGTCGCGCACCAGCAGAAACGCAAACCGCCTGGCCATTGTGTATCCGGAACCGTTGCCTCTTCCGTGCCGAGGCCCTTTATCACCGATCTCCACGGTATGGCATAGGTGCGCGCCCGACGCTTCTCAGAGCGGCCGCGAGATGTCGGAGATGAGATTGATGGCCTCGGCATGAGATACCCAAAAGGAAGCGTGATGTTACTCGCAGCCTCGACATCCGACTTGAATTTTTTCCCCTAGGTATTGATGACAGGCGGGACTAGCATACGGGCTGACTGGGGGTGTGCGATGACAGACGCCTCGATACGCCGAGCGGACTTCATGATGGTCCTGGCTTATGCTTCGGATCTCGCCACCGGCCACTCTCGCGACTTCGCGCTGAAATCCTGTGTGCTTGCAATGCGGATCGCAGAGCTTGCGGGTGTTTCCGATGAGGTTCGGCGCAATGCCTACCACCAGTCGATGCTGCGCTATGTCGGCTGCAATGCCGACACGGACCTGCTGTCAGCTACCTTCGGCGACGAAATCGCGCTCCGCCAGGATCTTGTCGGTCTCGACATGGGCAATCGTGCGGAACTGGGCAGGGTCTTCGTGCAGGCCTTCAAGCGGTTCTACTACGATCTCGAGCCTGACGCGCAGGCCAGGGCGATCGAGGCCGCGATGTCGCAGGCGCTCGCGGTGGCGCGCCCGGTGCTCACCGCGCATTGCGAGGTCGCGCAGCGGATCGGCCAACGGCTTGGCCTTTCCGAGGAGATCCGGCGCAATCTCGGGCAGATCTACGAACGCTGGGACGGCAAGGGGCTACCGCGTGGACTGAGCGGCGAGGATGTCCTGCCGGCCGTACGCCTGATCACGCTGGCGCAGGATGCCATCGCGCTCAGCGAAGCCGTCGGCATCGAGGGGATGGCCGAAACCATCGCCAGCCGCGCCGACGGCCCATACGAGGCGGCTCTGGCCCAGCTCGTCTCGGCCAACGCGTCGGAGCTTATGCAGGGCATCGGCGCGACGGTCGACCGCGAGACGATCCTGGCGCTTGAGCCCGATCCGCCGGTGACGCTAGACGAAGCAGCCTGCGACGAGGCTTTCCTCGCCATCGCTGACATGATCGACATGCGCATGCCGCTTACGCAAGGCCATTCGCGGATGGTGTCGGAACTGGCCGAGGGTGCGGGAGAACGGATGGGGTTGCCCGCCGCTGACGTTCTTGCACTGCGCTGGTCGGGCTGTATCCACGACATTGGCGAACTCGTGGTGCCGGTGGCGACCTGGATGCGCAACGGCCCGCTGTCGGTGCGCGAACGCGACGCGGCGCAACTGCACGCCTATTACGGCGAGCGGGCGCTGACCTCGTTCGGTCGCGAGGGCGAGGCGATGGCCGGACTCGTCCTGCGCCATCACGAACGCCTGGACGGCTCGGGCTATCACCGCAAGGTCCACGGCTCCGACCTGTCCCCGGCGGCGAGGATCCTGGCCGCTGCCGAAGCATTCCAGACGTCGCGAGAGGAACGCCCTCACCGCCGGGCACTGTCCAGTGAGGCGGCGGCAACCCAGTTGCGTGTTGCCGTTCGCGAGGGCTGGATCTGCCCTGACGCCGCCGAGGCCGTGCTGTCCTTCGCCGGGCAGCCGTCGCGCCGGGCGCCGCCCCGGCCGCTGGCTGGAATGACGCCGCGCGAAATCGAGGTGCTGCGCCTGATCGCCGCCGGCCTTACGGCGAAGGAAGCGGCGCGCAAGCTGGATATCGCGCCCAAGACCGCCGACCACCATATCCAGAGCGTCTATGCCAAGATCGGCGTAACCACCCGCGCCGCGGCAGCGCTCTATGCGGTCGAGCATGGTCTTGTCCGACCGGGCGAAACGCAGGCATAGGGAATCCACCCCATGTGCGCCCGCTCGCGGGCGCGCATCGTGATCCTGTCGACGGACCAATGGTGGCCGCGACCGACAGGAGGAAATCAGATGCTTCTCGCAACGACCAAGGTGGCGGACGTCGACCGCTTCATCCATGTCTTTTCGACCAAGGGCGCCGACAAGCGCCGGCTGCACGGCTCGAACGGCGCGACCGTCTTCCGCGACCCCAGCGAGCCCGACCGCGTCTGGGCGATCTTCGACTGGGACGCCGAGGGCTGGAAGAATTTCGTGTCGGATCCGGAGGTGCCTGCGATCCTGCAGGAAGCCGGCCATGTCGGCAAGCCGCAAGCGGCACTGCTCCTCGGCCACTACGAGGCCTGAGGTCCCGCGCTGAGCGCCGCCCGCCGCCCGGCGGCGGCGCGCCCAATGAACCCAGAGATTGGAGAAATCAAATGGATACGAAACCCATCAAGATCGGCCTTATTGCCGAACTCACTGGCCCATTGTCTTTCATGGGCATCGCCAATGCGAACCTCGCCACCATGCTCGTCGACGATATCAACACCGGGGGCGGCTTGCTCGGTCGGCCGCTGAAGCTTGTCATCGAGGACGGCGAAACCGTCGATGGCGTCGCCAAGGCAAGGGCAGCGAAACTGATCGACGTCGACAAGGTCGATGTTGTCATCGGCGGCATCTACAGTTCGACCCGCCAGGCCATCAAGAGCGAGGCGGTGACGCGCGGCAGGACGCTCTACATCTACACCGAGCAGTACGAGGGGCAGGAAAACGATCCCCTGATCTTCTGCACCGGGCCCGTGCCCGCACAGCAGGTCGAGCCGCTTATCCCATGGTTCATAAATACCACCGGGGCGAAGAAATTCTACCTGCCGTCGGCCGACTACATCTGGCCCCATCTGCTGAACAAGGCGGCCAGCCGGGTGGTGCGCGCCAATGGCGGCGAGATCGTCGGTGAGGAGTATTTTCCGCTCGATACCATCGATTTCCGGCACACGGTGCGGCAGATCATGGCAAGCGGCGCCGAGGTCGTATTCAACACCCTCGTTCCACCAGGCTTGACGCCGTTCCTCGACGAACTGCACAAGGCCGATTTCGGCAAGCGGGGCGGCAAGATCATCTGCACCTACTTCGACGAGAACTTCTTCAATCTCGTTCCGTCGGAGCAGATCGAGGGCCTCTACAGCTGCCTCGACTACTATCAGGAACTCGACGATCCGTTTGGCCGAGCGCTATTGCGTCGCTACAAGGACCGGTTCCCCGGCAGCGCTATGTTGACCGCGGGCAGCGGCTGCACCGGCCACTACCGCGCGATCAAAATGTGGGAAGCGGCGGTGAACGAAGCAGGCACGGTCGAGCGCGACGCGGTCATCCGAGCGCTCGATCACGCTCGGATCAGCGAGGGCCCGGGCGGCCCGGCCGAAATGGTTCCCGGCCAGCACCATGTCCGCATGAACATGTACATCGCGCAGGCGCAGGGCGGTCGATTCCGCGTTGTAAAGAATTTGGGTCTGATCGATCCCAACGAGCGGGTGCTGAGCGAATTCGAACTGAACAAGGCGCGCTAGCTTGCCCATCACCGTTCGTCCGATGGCGAGGGCGGCTGGCCCTCGCCATCGCTGGACCAATAGTGATTGTACCAGTCTAATCTCAGAACGGCTTCTCGCCCTTCTCGCTTCCATACAGCTTTTGCATGGATTTCCCGCAGTTTGACCTCAGGCGAAGTACGGCCTGCCTTCAAGCGCGCTTTCGCCACTCAGCTGACGGTCTCCACGCCGCAACGGCGGGCGGAGGAGGCTGGGCACTCCGCTTCGCGCGGAAAAAACGGCTGCTACGGGTATTTCCCCCGATTGGCATCCGCGGGCTCGGATCGCCCTCCAGCTCCTTCGGCAGCGGCAGGCTTGAGCATTGCAGGTGCACGGTGCGGGCGAACAGTTTTCGTTGCTTCTGCTCGTGCTCCTTGGTGGCCGCTATGATGCCCAGTCCGTAGGGGCCAAGTGCTGCGAATTCCCAGCCCGGGTGCTGTTTTTCGCGAACCTCGTAGTCCGAAGCCTCCGCGCGGGCCTGCTGGCATTGCGGCGACGCCCATTTCTGGTCTTGCTGCGAAAGCGACGCGCCATAGTCGACCGGAGAGGTCGCGCATCCAGCCACCGTCGCGGCCAATGCGGACATTGCAATTCTCGCAAATCTCAATCCCGAACCCTTCCCGCAATCATGTGGAGAGTACACAGAACTCTGGTCTCCACAAAGAGACCGCATCGATGAGCCAGGTCCGATACGGCTGGCCGTCAAAACGGCCATTCGCCGTGGTCTTCCCACAGCCAGATTCAGACCGCCTACCTGGAACAAATGACGGGCGAGACTGTTCAGTTGTAACGTTGATCCAACGCTGACCCCGGCCGGCAAAGCGCCAACCTTGAGGAGCTTTCATCATGAACATTTCGTCCGGATTCCGATCAATCGCGGTTGCCGCCATGGCCATCGCGGGCGCCAGTGTTGCCAGCGCCGCGCATGCCGACAGCGGCAAGATCAGCTTCGCCGTTTACAAGGCCGCCTTCTTCGTCGGCGGTTCCGGAGGCGAAGGCACGCTGACCTTCCACGGTCGCCGCTATCCCATCTCGGTCGGCGGCATCTCGGGCGGCCTCGCCTTTGGCGTTTCCAAGACCTATTTCCAAGGCACCGTGCGCCACATCAGGCGCGCCCGGGATGTGACGGGCGTATACGGCGCGGCGGGCGGTGGCGGTGCGCTCGGCAGAGGCGCCCAGGTGATCGTCATGACCAATGACAAGGGCGCCCAGCTCCAACTCACAGGCAGACAGGTGGGCATGCAGGTCAACGCCGATCTCAGTGGGATGAGCATCACGGTGAAGTAAAATCAGCTCCGCAGCCCCGGCGCTTCCTGCCCCGTGCGCTCGACATATTCGGTGTAGCCGCCGCCATAGGTGTGGATGCCGTCCGGCGTCAGCTCCAGCACGCGGTTCGAGAGCGCGGCCAGAAAATGCCGGTCGTGCGAGACGAACAGCATGGTGCCCTCATACTGCGACAGCGCTTCGATCAGCATCTGCTTGGTGGCGATGTCGAGGTGGTTGGTCGGCTCGTCCAGCACCAGGAGATTGGGCGGATCGAACAGCATCAGCGCCATCACCAGCCGCGCCTTCTCGCCGCCTGACAGAACCCGGCATTTCTTCTCGATCTCGTCGCCCGAAAAGCCGAAGCAGCCGGCGAGCGCCCGCAGCGGCGCCTGCCCGGCCTGCGGGAAATTGTCTTCCAGCGTCTGGAACACGGTGCGCTCGCCCTCGAGCAGCTCCATGGCGTGCTGCGCGAAATAGCCCATTTTCACACTGGGTCCGCGCGCCACCGTGCCGTTGTCCGGGTCGGAAGCGCCGGCCACCAGCTTCAACAGCGTCGACTTGCCGGCGCCATTGACGCCCATGATGCACCATCGCTCGCGGCGGCGGACCTGGAAGTCGAGCCCCTCATAGATGGTGCGGCTGCCATAGGCCTTGTGCACGTTCTTCAAGGTGACGACATCCTCGCCGCAGCGCGGCGCCGGCTGGAACTCGAAATTCACGATCTGGCGGCGCTTGGGCGGCTCGACGCGGTCGATCTTGTCGAGCTTCTTCACCCGGCTCTGCACCTGTGCGGCATGGGAAGCGCGCGCCTTGAAGCGCTCGATGAAGGCGATCTCCTTGGCCAGCATCGCCTGCTGGCGTTCGAACTGCGCCTGCTGCTGCTTGTCGGCGATCGCGCGCTGCTGCTGGTAGAATTCGTAGTTGCCGGAATAGGCGGTGAGCGAACCGGCATCGATCTCGACGATCTTGTTGACGATGCGGTTCATGAACTCGCGATCGTGCGAGGTCATCAGCAGCGCGCCGTCATAGCCTTTGAGAAACTGCTCCAGCCAGATCAGGCTTTCGAGGTCAAGATGGTTGGACGGTTCGTCGAGCAGCATGACGTCGGGCCGCATCAACAGGATGCGCGCCAGCGCCACGCGCATCTTCCAGCCGCCGGACAGTTTTCCGACATCGCCGTCCATCATCTCCTGCGAAAAGCCGAGACCATCGAGCACTTCGCGCGCCCGGCCATCGAGCGCATAGCCGTCGAGCTCCTCGAAGCGATGCTGCGCCTCGCCATATTTCTCGATGATCTCGTCCATGCGGTCGGCCTGGTCGGGATCGGCCATGGCAGCCTCGAGTTCCGCCATCTCGGCCGCCACGTCGCTGACCGGCCCGGCGCCGTTCATCACTTCGGCGACAGCGCTATGGCCGGCCATGTCGCCGACATCCTGGCTGAAATAGCCGATGGTGACGCCGCGATCGACCTGCACCTGGCCTTCGTCCGGCTGCTCCTGCCCGGTCATCATGCGAAACAGCGTCGTCTTGCCGGCGCCGTTGGGCCCGACAAGGCCGATCTTCTCGCCCTTTTGCAAGGAAGCCGACGCCTCGATGAAGACAAGCTGACGGCCGTTCTGCTTGCTGATGCTTTCAAGTCTGATCATGCGTTTTCCGGACTGCGCTGAAAGGATTTGCCCGGCGCCTTACGCGAAGGATGGCACGGGGGGAAGAGGCAGAAGCGCCGCAGCGCTTTTACCCTCCCCCTTGTGGGGAGGGTCGGCGAACCGGCGTTGCGAAGCAACACCGGCGAGACGGGGTGGGGGTGCGGCGCTGCCCCCACCCCGCTCCGCTGCGCGGAGCGACCCTCCCCACGAGGGGGAGGGTAAGAGCCAGACACACTCCAGAAACAAGATTCAACACACCGGAAAAACTGGCGAAAAGATCGTCTGCGATAACCGCCCCGCGGCGGCCAGCGGTCGCCACACGACACAAAGAGATATGCCTGTAATGCAACGTTCGACCGGATGGATGGGTGCCCTGACCGGCATTTCACTCGCCATGCTTGCGGTCGCGCCGTCGGGCGCGGAAGCGGCGGTCACCCGGAGCGAATATTGCAGCCGGCTCGGTCTTCAACTCGACGGGG
The DNA here is from genome assembly GCF_018588885.1 of Mesorhizobium sp. dw_380. Classification (GTDB taxonomy): domain Bacteria; phylum Pseudomonadota; class Alphaproteobacteria; order Rhizobiales; family Rhizobiaceae; genus Mesorhizobium. The sequence goes on along the minus strand of NZ_JAFFIW010000046.1, from coordinate 4,815 downwards.
CCATCCAGACCAAGGCCGCCCCCGGTGCCAGTGCGAGCGAGATCGCGCAGGCAAGGGCACTCCAGGACAAGGCAAGCCGGTTCTGTGCCGAGCGCAAGCAGGCGCAAGGCATCCGCAGCTACGCCAACGCCCTGAAGCTTCTGGGCGTAACACCGGTCGACCTCGATCAGTGACAGCATAGCACTCCGTGGCGCCCCCCTCTGTCCGGCAGGACAGAGGGGGGCGTTCAAGCGCCGACATGTCCGAGCGGGTGCCTGAATGCTATTTCTTGCCCTGCGGATAGATCGTCTCGCCGCGCTTCAGCATCGCGACGAAGGTTTCGATCTTCTTCTTGCGGCCGGCCTCGGTCTTCATGTTGTGGACGCGAAAGGCGAGCGAGAAGCGGTTCTGCGCGCTGAGTTCTTCCAGCATCGCCTTCGCCTCGGGTTCGGCGTCGATCGCCGCCTGCAGATCGCTAGGGATCTTCATCTCCTTGCCGCTGCCATAGGCCCGCGCCCAGCGCCCGTCGGCCTTGGCTGCCTCGACCTGTTTTAAGCCATGCTCGGTCATGCGGCCCTCCTCGACCAGCCGCGCGACATTGTCGATGTTGATCTTGCTCCAGATGCTCTTTTTGCCGCGCGGCGTGTAGCGCTGCAGGAAGCTGTTCTCGTCCAGCCCCTTGCGCACCGCGTCGATCCAGCCGAAGCACAGCACGACGTCGATCGCTTCCTTCGGCGTGATCGACTTCAGCCCAGACCCCACCTTGTGCATCTTGATCCAGACTTCGGTTTCCGTGGCGTGGTGCTTTCCGAGCCAGGCATAGAAGCTCGCCGCGTCGGGGAATTCCCGGACTTTGTCGGGATCGACCTTGACCGGCGCCATCAGCCACTCTGCCCGCTCTGTGTTTTCGCTGGCGTCGCTGTCATCTTGCCTCCGGCATCGTAGCATTCCCGTATCTTAGTGTTGCCAGCTGTCAGTTTTCGTCAGCAGACGCACCAAGCCAAGCAACGGAACGCACCATCCATCGCCGCGTTCCCGCTTCAGTGCAACCGCTCCGTGGAGGATGCCGATGGCGATCCAGACCGTTTTCGCCCATGTCAGCTGCTCCGACCTCGAGGCCAGCATCGACTGGTACGAGAAACTCTTCGGCAAGCCGCCGCTGCGCCGGCCGATGCCGGGCCTGGCCGAATGGCAATTCACCGAAAGCGCCGAGGTGCAGCTCTTCGAGGACAAGGACAAGGCCGGCACCTCCACGCTGACGCTCGGCGTGCTGCCGCTGGCGCCAGAGCGGCAGCGACTGGTGAATGCCGGCCTCGAGCCGGGTGCGATCGAGGAAGCGGACAATTTCTGGATCATGCGGATGCGCGATCCCGACGGGAACCTGGTGGTGTTTGCCAGCGCGGAACGCGACTAGCGCAATTCCAGGAAAAGTGTGAAACGGTTTTCCGTCCGGAATTGCGTCAAAACAAAGAGTTAGAGCAGTTTGCCGTTTCCATGGAACGGTGAACTGCTCTAGCAGCTTGCCCTCTCCCTGCGGCGAGAAGGGGAAGCGCTGGCGCCTCCCCGTGCTGTGCTGTACCACAGCGGGTGCCGCACTCGGGGGACACGCCATGAGATTTCTGCTCCTCGCCTTTGCCCTCGCGCTCCCCACAACCGCCCTCGCCGAACCGATCGAAACCCAAAAAATCATCAGCGCAGCCGCCGGCGACTGGAACGGCGACGGTGCCATCGACCTGGCGATGATCGTCGAGACAGAACCCGGCGTTGCCATGGACATGCATTTTTTCCTCAGGGACAAGGATCACAATTTTCTCAAGCCTGCCGGCATTGTGCAGGAGCAGATGTATGGCGAATGGAACGGCTACGACCGGCCGGGCTACGAGGCGTCCTACATCGAGCCGGAGCTGACCGCGCTGCCAAACGGCTCGATCAAGCTCTACATACCGGGGATACCGACCAATGGCGCGCGGACCGACCAGACGCTGACAATCGCCTGGCGCAACGATGCCTTCGTCGTCGCCGGCTTTGCCTATGACTATCACAACTACATGAAGGACAATGTCGCCAGCGACTGCGACTACAATCTGCTGACCGGCAAGGGCAAAAGCAGCAAGATGCAGCCGGATGGCACCAGTGTGCACAGGACGGTGGCGGTGGAAGGCAAGGTCATCCCGCTCGCCGAGTGGGACAGCGGGGCCAGCTTTACCGATTGCGGGGAGTGAGCAGCCTCGCGCTTCGCGTCCGCAGCGCGCGGCGGCGCCCCCTGCTGTAAAAATCCCGCGAGGCTTGCCATGGTCCTGTTCGGACGCCGTTTTTCTCCCACCCTCGGAAAATGCCATGCGATCCCTGCTGTTCGCTCTTGCTCTCCTGCTCCCCACCATGGCGTTCGCCGAACCGATCGAAACCTAGAAGATCATCACCGCGGTCACCGGTGACTTCAACGGCGATGGCGCCGTCGACCTTGCCATGGTGGTCGAGACCGGGCCGACCGACCCGATGGACATCCATGTCTTCCTCAGGGACAAGGCGCGTTGAGCGAGGCGGCGCCTGCGCGGCGCGACCATCGGCATCTCCGATGACACCATCGGTTTCTTCCGTTTTCCCTTGGCGCCCTGACCTGCCAATCCCTGCCCTTGTTCCAATCCAGCAAAGGCAGAGCGGTTATGAACATCTCAAATCAGAAAATCCTGATCGTCGGCGGCGGCTCCGGCATGGGCCTGGCGCTTGCCCGGCGTTGCATCGAAGCCGGCGCCAAGGTCATCATCGCCGGGCGCGGCGAGCAGAAGCTGCAACAGGCGCGCGAGGCGCTGAGCAATCCAGCCGACATGGACGTGGCCGTCGTCGACATCACGCGGGAAGACGAGGTTGCGGCAATGTTCGCGCGCATCGGCGCCCTTGACCACATCGTCAGCACCGCGGCCGATATCGAAGGCGCCTACAGGCTCCTGCCGGAGCTTGATCTCGAGGCGGCGCAACGCGTGGTCGACAGCAAGCTCTTCGGCCCGCTGCTGCTCGCCAAGCATGGTGCGCCACAGCTTACGCCTGGAGGTTCGATGACTTTCGTCTCCGGCATCGCCGCCTACCGGCCGGCAGCGCGCGGCTCCATCGTCGCCGCCGTCAATGCGGCGCTCGAAGGGCTGGTGCGGGCGCTGGCCGTCGAACTCGCGCCGATCCGCGTCAACGCCGTCTCGCCCGGCTGGGTCGACACCACGATCTGGGAGCAGGTCGCCGGCGGCCGGAAGGCCGAGATGCTTGCTGCGATGGCGGAGCGGCTGCCCGTCGGCAGGGTCGGCCAGCCCGAGGACATCGCCGACGCCATTGCCTTCCTCATCGGCAATGGTTTCACCACCGGAACGACTCTGCATGTCGAGGGTGGCCACCGGCTGGTCTAGGGTCAGGACTCATTGATTCAGAGGAAGAGTTGACTGCTGACGCAGGCAACCTAGAGGCCGGTGAGCAATTTCTTAAGTAGAGCGTTAAGAGTTTCCTGCTCCGCCGGCGTCAGCACGGAGATTAATTGCTCTTCCAGCACCACCATTGGACCGATCAAATCGTCTATCGCGCGTTTGCCGCCGGTCGTTAGCGCAATTTGCTTGCCGCGCCGATCGTTGGGATCGGGGCGGCGTTCAACCAGCCCGGCGCGTTCCAGCCGGTCCAGGCGGCTCGTCATGCCGGCCGAGGAGATCATTGCCGATTCGTAGAGCTGAGTAGGTGAAAGCATATAGGGTTCACCGGCGCGCCTGAGTGGCGTGAGCACATCGAACTCACCTACATTCAGGCCTGCTTCTTTGAGCAGCGGGTTCATGTGATCGCGGATCACACGGGCGGCGGCATCAAGCAGACGACCTACAGTTTCAACAGGTAACATTGGAAGGTCGGGACGCTCGCGGGCCCATCCCTCAGCTGCGGCCTCGGCGCGATCCATGGCAAATATTCCCTCGACAAAATGTATCTTGCCATTAAGATACATTGCAGCTACTAACATGACAGGAAGACAATAGCGCAGCACTCAGCCCTGGAGAAGGAAAAATAGATGTCCAAAATGATTTTCGTGAACCTGCCTGTTCGTGACCTGTCGGCGTCGACGGCGTTCTACGTGGCGCTAGGCGGCACTGTGAACCCGCAGTTTTCGGGCGAGAAATCCACCTCGCTCATGTTCTCGGACACCATCGGGGTGATGCTGCTGTCCCATGACCACTACCGCGAATTCACGACGCGCCCAATCGGCGACGCACGGCGCGACAGCCAGGCTATGATCGTCCTCACTGTCGATGACCGCGACGCCGTCGATGCAACGCTGACCAGCGCTGTTGCGGCGGGCGGTCGCGCCGATCCCAACCCGGCACAGGATCTTGGCTTCATGTATAACCGCCACGTTGAAGACCCAGATGGCTATGTTTGGGAAATCGTATGGATGAACATGACGGCGAACGCCTGAACGTAGAAGGCTATGCAATGAGCGCGACCAATTAAAACAAGGCGTTGGATCGGTTCGTCGATTCACATCCTGAACCGGTTCGAGCGTCTCACGAAGCCGGCGTGTCGCGAGCGGCGGCGAGCAATTGCCGCAGCGCCGGCGGCTGGACGCGCCGGCGCCGCCAGACCATCGCCAGCGGCGCCGCCTGCGCCCGGCCGGGCCCCGCCAGTTCGACAAGCCCCCCCCGTCCGAGCGCGTCGCCGCCGGCAAGCCGTGGACCGAGGCTCAAACCGGCCCCGGCCCCGACACGCCGGCCAAGTGCGCCGCTGCGGCCCCCTCGCGCCCCCACCCCCGCCGCCGCCCTCCCCCCCGCCCAACACGCGTGGTCGCCCCGCCACCGACAGCGGCACACCGCCCCC
>NZ_JAFFIW010000045.1 GCF_018588885.1 Mesorhizobium sp. dw_380 | reverse complement strand
CCCGTCCGTCGAGCGGCCGACGCCGCCCGGCCCACTGGGCGACCGCCCGGTGCGACGAGGTAGCGCTCCACACATTTGCCGGGAACTGGGGGGCCGGATGCGTGGCGAACCTGATACCCGATTCGACCCCATGCGTACGTCCCTACTTCCCTACTGCCCTACTGCCCTACTGCCCTACTGCCCTACTGCCCTACTGCCCTACTGCCCTACTGCCCTACTGCCCTACCGCCTACTGCCCTCCGCAAATCCGCAATCACCGCCCGCCGATCATGACGCCGCCAGGCCAGGTGAATTGAAACCGTGCGTTCGAACCATGGCAGATCTCGAAACACGATCTGCGGCGGTGCGGCGGCGCGCAGACTGGATTGCACCGTAGCCAGGCCAAGGCCGGCGCTGACGAGGCCGAGCGAGGTCAGCGGATCGGCTGTCTCATAGGCGATGTCGGGCAGAAAGCCGGCCTTGGCGCAAGCGGCGAGGAACTGGCCGCGATTGGTGTCGTCGGGCTGGCGCACGACGGTGATCCAGGTGCGGCCGTCGAGGTGCCGCGGAGAGATTTCGGACAGTTCAACAAGCGGGTCATCTTCGGGGATCGCCAGCACCAGCGGTTCGCGCCGCACCAGCGTGCTGTCGATGTCCGCATCGCCGACCGGGGCCGGAGCGTAGACGAAGCCGAGGTCAAGCACGCGCTGCCGTAGGTCGTCGAACTGCGCCGCCGTGCGCCGGCTCCTGAGCTGAAGATGGAAATCGGGCCGCTCGCGGCGGAATTGCCTGAGCATGTCGGCGACCAGCCCGGCATGCACCGCGCCCTCGACATAGCCGATGGCGAGACGGCCGACCGCGCCGCTGGCGAGGTTGCGGCCGAACTCCTCCACGCGTCGCGCATTGGCGAGCAGCGCGCGGGCCTCGGCAAGGAAGGCGCGGCCCTCGGCATTGAGATGAACACGCTGCTTTGCCCGTTCGAACAGAGCGACGCCCAGCTGCTCCTCGAGCTGCATGATCTGCCGGCTGAGCGGCGATTGCGAAATGTGCAGGATTTCGGCGGCGCGGCCGACATTGCCGGTCTCGGCGACGGTGACGAAATACCTGATCTGGCGCAAATCGAACATTGGCTTCAAGTCCTAATAGATCTTAACTTTAGCCTAATCAGTCTTGGACAGTCTGACCAGCCAAAAGCAATACTCGGCCATCCCAACCCCAGAGGAGACCGACATGCAGTTCTTTGCCCTTCTTACCCGCAACACCGCAAAGTTCGCCGACGCTGACTTTGCCCCGCTCCTGCCCGGCGAGGCCGAGCAGCGGCGCACGCTCTACTCGGAGGGCGCGGTGCGCCAGGTCTGGAACCGCGGCGACATTCCCGGCAGCGGCATGATGTTCGAGGCATCAGACGACGCCGAAGTGCGCGGCCATCTCGCCACTCTGCCGCTGATCAAGGCCGGTATGATGGACATCACCGCAATCGTGCCGCTCAATCCTTATCCGGGGTTTGGGCCGAAGCGCTGAGCAGCCGCAATCCGCAATGCGGTGGTGGCGAAAGACGCGGACACCGCATTGCCGCCTGCTCGACACACTGTGATCGGCTGTCAAGAAACCGTCACACGGAACCGGGTTCGTGCATGCTAGAGATTGCGGTCAGGTGCCGCTGCGCGGCGCCGCTTTCGCAACTCGTATCTGGCACTGCGCCCAATGGATCTCGCCCTCGTCCCGGAAGGCACCGACCTGTCGCCCTATCTGCCTGACGAGCACGGGCTGTTCTTCATCTATCATTTCACCGCCGATGGCTCCCGCACCAAGGACCGCGCGCAGGCGCACTGGACATGGCGCAGCTATCAGATCACCGATCTGCGGGCCCGCCAGCAGATTGGCGCCGAGAAGGCTCTGCCGGCCCCGGCGCGCGACGCTTTTCTCGCGCCCAGCCATGGCTGTCACATCGACTATGAGGATGGCTGGCTCTATGGCGATCTGCCGGACCTCAGGCACGACTTTTCGGAGGCACGCGGGCTCGTTCATTTCCGTTTCGCCTTCAACGACGCGATGCTGATCGGTGCCCGCAAGCAGCCGCTGGAGTCGGTCGATGCCGTCCGCAAGGCGGTGGAAAATGGATCGCGGAAATTCCGCTCGCCAACGGAACTGATCGAGGCGGTCATGGGCCAGTCGCTCGACGGCATGGCGATCGAACTCGGCAAGCTAGGCGACACGCTAGACGGCATCGAGGACCGCGTCGTGCGCGACGCATGGCACAATGAGCGGAAGGCGCTGGTCGAGGCGCGCCGGCAGCTGGTGGTGATCCACCGGCAGATGGCGACGCTCACCAACCTATTCCGGCACCTCGACCATGCGCATCGCGACGAATTGCCTGAGCTGATCAACGATATGGCGGCAAGGCTCTCGCACCGGGCTCAGACCCTCTATCATGACGGTGAGCAGCTGCAGGCGCGCACGAGGCTGTTGCAGGACGAGCTGATGGCGAAACTGACGATGCAGTCGAACCAGCTGCTTTACATTCTTTCGGTGATGACGGCAGTGCTCTTGCCGATGACCATCATCTCGGGCCTGTTCGGCATGAATGTCGGCGGGCTGCCTCTGGTCGACACGCCGATGGGCTTCTGGGTGGTGACGGCTGTATCGCTGGCTCTCGCCGCGGCTACTTATCTGTTCGTCAGGCGGCTGGGCCGCGGATTGTAGCCGTCTGCCGGCGACTTTCACTCCATGGCGCGAAGATCCTCGATGACGGTGCCGGCGGCGGCGACTTCCGCTTCGTGGTCGGGATCGCGCCAGGTCTCGGCAAGGCCAGCCGCATACCATTCGCACATCGCCGGCAGGGCAAGCAACCGCGCTGGATAGGCTGCAGCCGCCCCCTCGAAGGAGAGCCCATACGATCGTGCGCGAAACGCCACCGGGGCAAAGAAAGCGTCCACAGCGGTGAAATGAGCGCCGGCCAGAAACGGCCCGCCAAAACGGGCTAGGCCATCGTTCCAGAGGTCGCCGAGGCGAAAGAGGTCCTGTTTCAGCGCGTCGGACATCGGAAACGGCTCTATGCGCAGGCCGCAACCCATCGGACAGGCGCCACGCAGTGCGGTAAAGCTCGAATGCATCTCGGCGGCGGCCGAGCGCGCCCAGGCGCGCGCCTTGGCCTCGACGGGCCACACGCCATGGTGGCGCTCCGCCAGATATTCGGTGATGGCGAGCGAGTCCCAGACCGCCCAGCCGTCGTCGATCAGGCACGGCACCCGGCCGTTGGGCGAGAACTGCCGGTAGAGGTTCCAGCTCGATCCGCTCGGGAACGGCGTCAGCCGCTCCTCGAATGGGATATCCAGAGCGCGCATCAGCACCCAGGGCCGCAGCGACCATGAGGAATAATTCTTGTTGGCGATATGCAGCAGATACATCGAAACTCCTTACCGTGCGGGCTGCGGCTTGGCCCTGCGCGCTGTCGTCAGCATTGACCAGGAATAGATCGCCAGTGCCGTCCAGATCAGCACGAACGCAACCGCCTGGGTGGTGCCGAAAGGCTCGTCGAAGATCAGCACGGCGATCAGGAACACCATGGTCGGCGCGATGTATTGCATGATGCCGATGGTGGAGAGCCGCAACAGCTTGGCACCGAATGCAAACAGCAACAGCGGCACGGATGTGACCGGACCGCAGCCGATCAGCAAAGCCGTGTCGGTGCCGTTGCTGGACACAATGTGGTCCTGTCCGGTCGTGATCAGGTAGACGATATAGGCGAGAGCCGGCACGGACAGCAAAAGCACTTCGAGCAGAAAACCCTGGCTTGGCCCGATCGGCAGCGTCTTGCGGAAGAAACCATAGGCGGCGAAGGAAAACGCCAATGCCAGCGACACCCAGGGCAGCTTGCCGCCTTCGATCGTCAGCACAGCCACGGCGACCGTCGCAAGCACTACCGCGGCGATCTGCAACCGGTCGAGCCGCTCACCAAGCAGCAGCGCGCCGACGACGACGCTGACCAGCGGGTTGATATAGTAGCCGAGCGCGGTCTCTACCGTGCGGTCGACGGCGATGGCCCAGACATAGATGCCCCAGTTGACCGAGATCAGCGCCGCCGTCAGCGCCGCCATGGCGATGGTGCGGGGCGAACGAATTGCCGCCTTGAAGTCCGCCGTGCGGCCGGCCCAGACCAGCACCGCGGCGGCGATTGGCACCGACCAGACGATGCGGTGCGCGATGACCTCGGCAAGAGGCAGATGTGCCACAGCCTTCATGTAGAAGGGCAGCAATCCCCACAAGAGATAGGCACCGAGCGCCAGCAGGAAGCCGCGACGGGCTGTTGAATCTGCATCGAGGGTAATTGCGTCAGCGGCCATGGGCCAACGCTATGGCGCAGTCACCCTGGCAAGACCATCGCAAAGTTCTGATGGATCAATGGACTTTCGCTGATGGTTCAAACTTACTCGGCCGCAACAAGCCCCGCCATCTCGCGGTTCTTCATAAGCTTGTAGATGATCGAATCCATCAGCGCCTGGAACGAAGCGTCGATGATGTTTTCGGAAACGCCGACCGTCCACCAGCGGGCGCCCGAGGAATCATGCGATTCGATCAGGACGCGGGTGATGGCCTCGGTACCGCCATTGAGGATACGCACCTTGAAGTCGGCGAGCTCAAGATCGACGATCTCGCTCTGGTATTTCCCGAGATCCTTGCGCAGCGCGATGTCGAGCGCGTTGACCGGGCCATGCCCCTCGGCCACCGACATCTTTTCCTCGCCGTCGACGAGCACTTTCACGATCGCCTCAGATACCGTCTTCAACTGGCCGTTGGCGTCGAAGCGCCGCTCGACCATGCAGCGGAACGAGGTGACGTTGAAGAATTCCGGCAGGCCGTGCAGCATCTTGCGGGCGAGCAACTCGAAGGACGCGTCGGCGCCCTCATAGGCGTAGCCCTCCGCCTCGCGCTCCTTGACGACTGATATCAGCGCATCGAGCCGGTGATCGTCCCTGGGCACCTCGATGCCGCGTCGTTTCAGCTCGGCGAGGAAATTGGCCTTGCCGCCCTGGTCGGAGACCATGACGCGGCGGCGGTTGCCGACTGTTTCCGGGGGAACGTGTTCATAGGTCGCCGGTTCTTTCGCCAGCGCCGAGGCATGAATGCCGGCCTTGGTGGCGAAAGCCGAGGCGCCGACATAGGGCGCCTGCGCTTCAGGCGCACGGTTGAGCAATTCGTCGAAGGCACGCGACAAACGCGAAATGCCAGTCAGCGCTTCCGCCGAAATACCCGTCTCGAAGCGATCGGCGAAAGCCGACTTCAGCGCCAGCGTCGGCACGATCGAGACCAGATTGGCATTGCCGCAGCGCTCACCGATGCCGTTCAACGCGCCCTGGATCTGGCGCACGCCGGCCTCGACCGCGGCCAGCGAATTGGCAACCGCCTGGCCGGTGTCGTCATGGGCGTGGATGCCGAGATGACCGCCCGGTATGCCCGCGGCGATGACCCTGTCGACGATGACGCTCACCTCCGACGGCTGCGTGCCGCCATTGGTGTCGCACAACACCACCCAGCGCGCACCGGCCTCATAGGCGGTCCTTGCGCAGGCCAGCGCATAGTCCGGATTGGCCTTGAAGCCGTCGAAGAAATGCTCGCAGTCGACCATCGCTTCCTTGCCCGAAGCGACCGCCGCCTCGACGGAGGCTCTGATCGACTCCAGGTTTTCCTCGTTTGTGCAGCCCAGCGCGACACGGACATGGTAGTCCCAGCTCTTGGCGACGAAGCAGATGGCGTCGGATTTCGACTGCACAAGTGCTGCAAGGCCCGGATCGTTGGACGCCGACACCCCTGCACGCTTGGTCATGCCGAAGGCGACGAATTTGGCGCGTGCCGTGCGCTTCTGCTGAAAGAACGCAGTGTCGGTCGGATTGGCGCCGGGATAGCCGCCCTCGACATAGTCCATGCCGAAATCGTCGAGCAGTTTTGCAATGGCGATCTTGTCCTCGACGGAAAAGTCGATACCCGGCGTCTGCTGGCCATCGCGCAATGTGGTGTCGAAGAGATAGAGGCGTTGCTTTGTCATTGTCCTGCGGGCGCGCGAGCACCCCCCTCTGGGGCGAAACTTGGCATCGTCATTTCCCCGCAAACCTATCCGTCGCCCGGATCAACTGATCAAGGATGCCCGGCTCCGAATAGGCGTGGCCAGCGCCCTCGATCAGATGGAAGTCGGCCTTCGGCCAGGCCTTGTGCAGGGCCCAGGCATAGCGCGCCGGGCACGGCATGTCGTAGCGGCCGTGGACGATGGTGCCGGGGATATCCCTGAGTTTCCCGGCGTCGCGCAGAAGCTGTCCTTCCTCCAGCCAGCCGGCATGGACGAAATAGTGGTTCTCGATGCGCGCGAAGGCGATCGCATAATCGTCCTCACCGAACGGCCCGCTTGTCTCCGGCTCCGGCAGCAGCGTGATCGTCTCGCCTTCCCACAGGCTCCAGGCGCGGGCAGCCTCTATCTGCGCCTTGCGGTCGGACCCGACCAGCCGCTTGCGATAGGCCGCCATCATGTCGCCGCGCTCGGCCTCGGGGATCGGTGCCAGGAAGCGTTCCCACTTGTCGGGGAACATCTCGGAGACGCCGAACTGATAGTACCATTCGAGTTCGCCCCGGGTCAGCGTGTAGATGCCGCGCACCACGAGCTCGGTGACGCGATCGGGATGTGTCTCGGCATAAGCGAGCGCCAGGGTCGAGCCCCAGGAGCCGCCGAACACCAGCCATTTGTCGAAGCCGGCCATCTCGCGCAGGCGTTCGATGTCGGCGACGAGATGCCAGGTCGTGTTGGCCTCCAGCGAGGCGTTCGGCGTCGATTTTCCGCAACCCCGCTGGTCGAACAGGATAACGTCGTAGAGCTTTGGATCGAACAGCCGCCGGTGTTTGGGCGAGATGGTGCCGCCTGGTCCGCCATGCAGGAATACGGCCGGCTTGGCGCCCTGGGTTCCGGACCGCTCCCAGTAGACCTGATGGCCGTCGCCGACATCGAGCATGCCTGAGTCGAACGGTTCGATTTCCGGGTAAAGGGTGCGCAAGCTCATAGTTTCAGGCCCTGTTGCGGCCAGTTGGCCGTTTCGTGATCGGGATGCTGGAAGGAGATGATCTGCTCCTGCCGCGCGTAATAGTCGGGATCCTGGTGGACGGGCTGGTCGAAGATCGTCTCCACCCAAGGCAGCCGGGACGCATAGTTTACCTGGATTTGCGGCGCCAGATCGGAACGGTCGTCGAAGGCGCCGATGGCGATCTCGAGCCCGCCGGGCTGGCGATAGGTCAGCGGTGTGCCGCAGCGAGCGCAAAAGCCGCGATCGATGTTGACCGACGACTGGAAGTAGCTCGGTTCCTCATGGGTCCATTCGACGCCATCCCTGGGCACCGTCACCAGCGCGCCGAAGAAATTGCCGAACTGCTTCTGGCACATGCGGCAATGGCAGATGGACGGGCGCCCGAGCGCCCCCTTGATGCGGAAGCGAACGGCGCCGCATTGGCAGCCGCCGGTCCGGACAGTCTCGGTCATGATCTTTCCTCCGGTGGCCATTGGTCGGTGTCGTGATCGGGGTGCTGGTAGGAGACGAGATCGGTCAGGTAAGGAGCCGAACCCATGTCGGCCATCGTCTCCTCGCCCGGCAATTGCGGGATGGTGTCGACATAGGGCAGTTTTGCCTCGGTGCCCCACTGGATCAGCGGCACGATCTCCGCCGGATTGTCGAACGCGCCGATGGCCAAGCCAACGCCATCCGGCGCGGTGAAGGTCAGCGGCGTGCCGCAATTGGCGCAAAAACCCCGATCGACATGGTTGGACGAGCGGAAATATTTCGGCTCGCCACGCGTCCAGTCGAGCTTGGCGCCACGCACCGACACCAGCGGCGCGTAAAACGAGCCGAATGCCTTCTGGCACATGCGGCAGTGGCAGACGGAGGCGTCGCCAAGCGCGCCTTCGACACGGAAGCGCACCGCGCCGCACTGGCAGCCGCCTGTGTAGACCGGCCGGTTGTCCAGGCTCATCATGTCTCACTCCGGATCATGGCAGACTGCCTCGACATTGTTGCCGTCGGGATCGAAGGCGAAGGCGCCGTAATAGTTCGGGTGATAGTGCGGGCGCAGGCCAGGCCCGCCATTGTCCTTGCCGCCGGCGGCAAGGGCCGCCGTATGGAAGGCATCGACCTCGGCGCGGCTGCGCGCGCTAAAGGCGACGTGCTGGCGATCCCTGGGCTTGTCCTTGCCGGCATGCAACCAGAACACCGGCCGGTCACGGCCATAGCCGCCAACCTTGACGCCGCCGGTGTATTCCGTGGGCACCATGTAGAGCAAGGAGGCGCCAAGCGGCGCCATCGCCTTGTCGTAAAACGCCTTCGAAGCGTCGAAATCGGCAACGGTGATGCCGAGATGGTCGATCATGGAGCAGCCTCCCTTGCTGGTTCGTGAGCCGGCATCGCGGCATTGCCCAGGCCGGCCTCGATGACAATGTGGTGACAGACATTGTCGATATCGCGAATGACGTCGTCATTCCAGAAGCGCAGGATGGTCCAGCCAAGCGCTTTGAGCCTGGCTGTTCGCGCGGCATCAGATGCCGAAACCTCATGAGAAGTGTGCTGGGAGCCATCCAGCTCAACGATCAGCTTCTTGTTGGGGCAAGCAAAATCAACGATATGGCCAGCGATCGGCATTTGACGTCGAAACGCCAGCCCCATGAGTCGGTGTGCGCGTATCTCGTTCCAGAGTTTCAGTTCGGCATCGGTCATAGCCTTGCGCATCTTGCGCGCATTGCCGCGATTGACGGGAGATACACGATGATGGGTCATCGCGAGGCGCCCCCCTCTGTCCTGCCGGACATCTCCCCCTCAAGTGGGGAGATCGACAGCTTCGCCGATGGCGCCCAATCTTCGACGTCCGCGATTGGCGAAAGCCGAAGTGAAGTCCAATCTCCCCCCTTGAGGGGGAGATGTCCGGCAGGACAGAGGGGGGTGCTTCGCGCCGCCCTCACCGCTTCACCTCCCACGTCGTCACGCGTTCGCCGGTGACCGGATCCTTGCCGTCCTTCAGCTGTACGCCTTTGGCCAGCAGCTCGTCGCGGATGCGGTCGGCTTCGGTCCAGTTCTTCGCAGCGATCAGTTCCAGACGTTTGGCGATGGCATTGGCGATCGCGTCCTCGTCCACCTTGGCCGCGCCGACGTCAAAACCGAGGAAGGTAAGTGCGGCCTTCAGCGAAGCGGCGGCAGCGTTGTCGCCAGTGCCGTTGCCGTCCGCCGCCTCGCCGGCCAGCTGCGTCAGGACCTGGAAAGCGGCGTAGGTGGCGAGATCGTCCGACAACGCATCGATGACCTCCGCCGGTAACTGCCTTGCCGCCGCCGGCGCCAGATCCGCCGCACGTTTCCATTTGCGCAGCGTGTTCTCCGCTTCCTCCAGCTTGCGCACGGAAAAGTCGATCGGCTCACGGTAATGCGTCATCAGCATCGCCAGCCGCAGAACGTCACCCGGCCAGCTGCGGCCGCCGAAGGTCTCGGTCTGCAGCAGCTCCTGGATCGAGTAGAAATTGCCGAGGCTCTTCGACATCTTCTGCCCCTCGACCTGCAGGAAGCCGTTGTGCATCCAGACATTGGCCATGACTGACGTGCCGTGGGCGCAGCGCGACTGGGCGATCTCGTTCTCATGGTGCGGGAAGATCAGGTCGAGGCCGCCGCCATGGATGTCGAAGACCTCGCCGAGATAGGCCGCCGACATCGCCGAGCATTCGATGTGCCAGCCCGGCCGGCCCCTGCCCCACGGGCTCTCCCAGCCCGGCTCTTCCGGCGACGACAGTTTCCACAGCACGAAATCGCCAGGGTTCTTCTTGTGCGCATCGACGGCGATGCGGGCGCCGGCCTGCTGTTCGTCGAGATTGCGTTTCGACAATTGCCCATACTCGGGCATCGACGCGGTATCGAACAGAACTTCGCCTGCGGCGACATAGGCATGGCCCCGTTCGATCAGGTTTCGAATCAGGGTGATCATGTCGGCCTTGCCGTCGGCGCGGGGCTCGACGAATTCGGTGGCGCGCGGTTCGACCGTCGGCTCCAGGCAGCCGAGCGTTGCGACATCCCTGTGGAACTGGTCGGCGGTCTTTTCGGTCACCCGCCGGATCGCTTCGTTGAGCGAGAGCGCCCCCGAAGCGATCTCGCCGCCAAAATCGCGCAGCGCGCGCGCGTTGATCTTGTCGTCGACGTCGGTGATGTTGCGCACATATGTGACGTGCGCCTCGCCATAGAGATGGCGCAGCAGACGGAACAGCACGTCGAAGACGATGACCGGCCTGGCATTGCCGATATGGGCGAAGTCGTAGACGGTCGGACCGCAGACATACATGCGTACATTGCGCGCATCGATGGGGACGAAATTCTCTTTCGTCCGCGTCAGCGTGTTGTAGAGGCGCAGGCCCTGCGATGCGTCGGACATTCCATGCCTTCCCGGTTCAGAACTTCTTGTCTGGATGGAGCCAAGCAGCGCCGAGGCGCAAATCGGACTCCAGCCTGCTGGCCGGGGCGTTTGTCCAATCTGGGGAAAGATGAGGCGAAAACGTCCGGACCAGCGCGAGGCTAGCCAATAATGCAAATGCCACAAATGGCGAAAGACGTTTTCATGGGCGGCTTTATCGCCTTGGCCAGTGTTGCCGTCAAGTCGCTGATCCCAGGAAAAACGTCGCCACGACTGGCAAACTCGTCGCCCGATCACGCGGAATCAGGCAGTGAAACATTTTATTAAACATGTCGGCACAGTCATGAAACATTCGCCGACTAGATCATCAAGCGTCACGATTTGGTCGGAATCAGCGACCAAACGCAAACACGAAAACGTTACCTGGGAAGAGAAACATGCCTCGAAGCAAGCAAGACGCAAACCGCGCCAAGCAACCGGCACTGGACAGCCACTATCGCGCGATCGGTCCTGCCGCGATCGTCGCCGCCCTTCTTCATACAGCGAAGAAGAAGAAGCCCGCGCAGAAGATCGTATCGCCCCGCGCTGCTTGAGATCCGGCGCAATCGCCGGCGACGAGGGCGCGACCAGGCGCCCCGGAAATAAGGCCCTCGACGGGCTTCGCTAGAACAGCGTCATCTGACCGTCGTCCGCGCCAGGCTTCTGGCGCCTGACTTTGTCGGGCTCTGGCTGCAGGACACCCCGCTCCTGAATCTCCGGTCCGGTGTTGGCGACCTTGTTGACGAGGTCTGAGACGGGAATTGCCTCGAAGAAATCGGGTCGTGCCGGCCGCAGCAGGTCGGTGACATCGCGCGGCTCGAGCGTGCGGCAATCCAGCCAACGGGCGAAATCCCTGGGATCGATGACCACCGGCATCCGGTCGTGGATATGGGCGATGTCGGCATTGGCGTTGACCGTCAGGATGGCGCCGGTGTCCATTTCCGAGCCACCCGGCTCGGCATAGGTCTCAATCAGGCCGGCAAAGGCGACCAGCCCGCCATGCCTGGGTCGTATCCAGTAGGGTTGGCCTTTCTTGCCCCCGGTTTGCCGCCATTCGTAGAAGCCGGATGCCGGCACCAGTGCACGGCGATGGCGCATGCCGGCCTTGAACGAAGCCTTTTCGATTGCCCCTTCCGAGCGCGCGTTGAACAGCAGCGGAAATTCCCTGGTATCTTTCACCCAGGCAGGAATGAGCCCCCAGCGCACCAGCATCGGCTGCCGGTCCGGCAAATTGGAGCCCGGCGCCCGCGGCGCGCCGGCGGTTGCCATCAGGACCGGCTGCGTCGGCGCGATATTGTAGCGGGCCGGGAACGCCTCCAGTTCGGCGAGGCCCAAAAAGGCGGCGGTCTGGTCCGGCGTGCCGGTCAAGGCAAAGCGTCCGCACATGGTCGATTGTGTCTCTCGAATGGTTCGGCGTTGAAAGTGACAATCGAAGCGGCGTTGCGCAACCGCTAAAGCTTGCCCATGCTGGCGGTCCACAAAAGACCTGCCTCAAAGGAGTTGATCGAGTACCGATGGACACAGCCCGCAAGATACTCCCGGCGGTCTCGGTAGCCGTCGTGCGTGGCGATACCGTGCTCCTGGTCAAACGGGCGCGGCAGCCCTCACAGGGGCTGTATGCCTTTCCCGGCGGCAAGGTCGAGGCTGGCGAGACCTTGATGGACGCAGCACGGCGCGAGCTGCTCGAAGAGACCGGTTTGCATGCCACCGGTTTGCGCCCGCTTCGGGAAATCCATATCGACGGCAGGGACGATTCCCACCCGGTCGATTATCGCCTCACGGTCTTCGGCGCCATCTACGCTGGCGGCGAGGCCGCGGCTAGCGACGACGCCGAGACAGCCGCCTTCTACACGCTGCGCGAGATGGCGGCGCTGCCGCTTGCCGGTTCGGTGTTCGCCGTGGCGGAAGATCTGCTCGGTCGACCTTCTGGCTTCCCTGAGAGCCGCTGAAATCCGCATCAGAAAACGCCTTGCGGGCGACAAATTGTTTGGCCACATAGACCTATGAGCCGCTCTCCATTTCTCATCGCCTTATGCCTTGCCGTCAGTATGACCGTTGCGGCGCGGCCGGCGTCGGGCGCCGAGGCGCCGTTCGAACCCGGATTGATGCGCCTGGCCGAAATTCTGGGGTCGCTGCATTTCCTGCGCAATCTGTGTGGAGAAAAGGGCGACCAGTGGAGGGGTGAAATGGAAAAACTGCTCGATTCGGAAAATCCGGACCCGGAACGGCGTGCCCGCTTCATCGCCAGCTTCAACCGCGGCTACCGCTCCTTCGGCGGCACCTACGCGCAGTGCACGACGTCAGCCACCGAAGCCATCAGCCGCTACATGAAGGAAGGCGAGACCCTGTCGCGCGACATCGCCTCGCGTTACGGCAACTAGGGGCAATTCCACGAAGGCGTGAACCGGAGCCACACTGGTCCATCAACAGATATTCGCACCCTCGCCGCCAAGGACAGGCGTACCCGGCTTGTGCCGGCCGACATCCGGTGCAATCCTGCTGTTGCACTTCTGCAACAACGTTAATGAAACGTTAGCGCACGAATGCGGAATTAACTCAAACTGAAGGTTTTCGCCCCGCAAGCCGGTCTTATCGGCTAAGTTTGAGCCGGATTGAATGAAGCTTCGCCAAGCGCAGCCGGCCTTTGTAAAGAACGATCAAGAAAATGTCGTATTTACAAGTACTTACTTTGAGGCTGTGTGTAAACGGAACAGATCAAGCCTGATCCCCGCCATGGATCGCCGCTTGAAAGGGTGGACATCGCTTATGGAACATGCTGCCAACGACATCGACGCCCTGGTCAGGGAAGAAAAACGCCTCACCGCGGTGGAGAGCCACAGCGAGGCCTGGGCGGAGGGTCTGTCGGCCGGCATCGAGCCCGAAATTATCGCCGAGGCGGCGCTTGAGACCGCATTCGGTGAAATGTTGCGCGCCAACGGCGAGACCTCGGCCCTTGCCCTGCTCGACCGCATGCGCGAGAAGGTGATCGCTGGCGCCTTCGAACCTGAGCGGCTGCGGCACTGAACCGATATCTGGTTCTTTGACGATCGAGTGCCGTTCGGGCATCATGCCCGGAAGCAGGGAGATACGGGCGGTGAACTTTCCGATGTCAGGCGGGCCGCCGACGGGCCTGGTCCTCCACATCCGTCTCGCCGCGTGCTGTGCCGCGATTGCCTTGATGACGTGCCTGGTGAGCAGCCCTGCCCATGCATTGAGCGAAATCAAGCGCGAAGAGCTTCCCTCGCCCGTCACGCCGTCGACGGATGGTTCGGCGCCCGGAAGCACAGTCCCCATGCCGGATCCGGTGGGAACGCCGTCTTCGACCACCCAGCCGGCGGTTCCAGACGCCGCGGAGCCGGACAGTCCATCGGACGGCGGCATCAACAGGCCACGTGTCGATCCGGAAGCGCCCCTGCCGGAAGTCGTCTACGACCTCGGCAAGCTGCCCGAGCCCGTGCGGCGAATGCATGGCCTGATCATCGAAGCCTGCCAGAGCGGCGACATCGAAAAGCTCAGGCCTCTAATCGGCAAGGGCGACAGCATGACCCAGATATCGCTGGCCGACATCGACGGCGACGCCATCGCCTTCCTCAAGGGGCTCTCCGGTGATCCTGACGGCCAGGAGATCCTGGCCATTCTGGAAGAGGTGCTCGGTGCCGGCTATGTCCATGTCGACGCGGGAACACCGCAGGAACTCTATGTCTGGCCGTATTTCTTCGCGCTGCCGCTGGATAAACTCGACGCCAGGCAGCGTGTCGAGCTGTTCAAGATCGTCACCGCCGGCGATTTCGATGACATGAAGCAGTTCGGGGCCTACATCTTCTACCGCGTCGGCATCACGCCCGCCGGACAATGGACGTTTTTCGTCGCGGGGGATTGAAACCTCGGCACGCGAATGCTTATCCCTGCCGATCGACAACGCCGCTGAGAATGCCTGCATCAGGCCAAAGGCGGATACCTTCATCTCGAAGCGCCGAGATCGCTTTTGTGGCCACGTCGGGATTCATTTGCAGGACCTCGGCAGCATTGCGTAGCTCGTCCTGGTCCTGGAGCTTGTTTGCGACCCAGGCAACCTTGTTCTGGATGTCAGCGCCGTAGGCGGTCTGTGCCTTGACGCGAGCCTGCGCCGGGATCCTTCCATGGATACCAATCAAGATCCCTAGGTCGATGGCATCGCGATATGCGGTCGCGCGATCCTGACACCGATCGGCATTGGCCAGCAGCTTCTCGGCAAACATGTCCTCTGCAACGAGGACAGGTACCTTTAGATCATTGTCGAAATGACCCTGAAGTTGGATACGACCTTCGCGGATCACTTCGAATTTGATCGGTTGGCCCTGCAATCTTACGACTGTCCTAAAACCATACTGGTCGATCTGGAAATCTCGAACGGCTTCGACGGGTTCGGGGAAAAATGCCCTGATCCCTCGTTGGACCGCATGGGTCCGCAATTCGCGATAGCCATCGGCATCGGCACACAGGAAATCGACATCCAGGGATCGCCGGTACTCGCCGAATTTCATGACAATCGCCGTCCCGCCCCCAAACCAGCATTTGTTTGCGGTCAGGAGATGGTGGTCCATCAATCCGAGGGCTTCAGCAATGATCCGGTGTTCAAGCTTCTCGAATTCCTTCATGATTTCCGCTCGCGGTGTGTCCTGTGGATATTCCAGTTGCGGAGAGATCAGGAAGGAAAACGAAACTTTAGCCAGTGGTCAAAAGAATGCCATGGCCGAATTTGTCCGCCAGGTTCTGGATAAGCAGCCTTTCAGATGGTGTCAGGCGCTTTTGATCGACAAAGCGCCAGTTCCGCTCGTAGATGGCGAAAGCCTCCTCGGCAGGAATCGGGCGCGTTGCATCGCGGTGCCAGACGAGTGCCTGGAGTTCCGGAAACTCAGCGGGAACAATCATTGGCGCGATGTCTGTGTGCATAACCCCCTCAACTTAGTGGATCGTGCCTAAGAAATCCAACGCTGTGAAATAGCTATGCGGGCAGCGCCTCGGAGAACTCCACCGCCCTGCCCTGGCCCGGCGTCACGATCTCGCCCTCCCACATGATGCGCTGGCCGCGAATGACGGTGCCGACCGGCCAGCCGGTCACTTGCTTGCCGTCATAAGGCGTCCAGCCGGCTTTCGAGCCGGCTTGGGCATTGGTGATGGTTTCGCGCCGCTTCATGTCGACGATGGTGAAGTCGGCATCGTAGCCGGCGGCGATGCGGCCTTTTCTGGCCATGCCGAAGATGCGCTGTGGGCCGTGGCTGGACAGGTCGACGAAGCGTTGCAAGGTCAGCCGGCCAGCATTGACGTGGTCGAGCATGATCGGCACCAGCGTCTGTACCCCGGTCATGCCCGAGGGTGAAGCCGGATACGGCTTTGCCTTTTCGGCCAGCGTGTGCGGCGCGTGGTCGGAGCCGAGCACGTCGACGATGCCTTGTGCAATGCCATGCCAGACACCATCGCGATGGCGTCTGGCGCGCACCGGCGGGTTCATCTGGATCAGCGTGCCGAGCTGGGCATAGTCGTCGGCGCTCAGCGTCAGATGGTGTGGCGTCGCCTCACAGGTCGCGACATCCTTATGCTGTTCGAGGAACAAGATCTCCTCGGCGGTCGAGATGTGCAGGACATGGATGCGGGCGCGAACATCCCGCGCGATGCGCACCAGCCGTTCGGTGCAGCGCAGGGCGGCGATCTCGTCACGCCAGACCGGGTGCGATGACGGATCACCATTGATGCGCTCGCCCAGACGCTCGCGCAGCCGGAACTCATCCTCCGAATGAAAAGCGGCACGGCGGCGGGTATTCCTCAGGATCGAGGCGACGCCTTCGTCATCCTCGACCAGCAGGTCGCCGGTGGATGAACCCATGAAGACCTTTATTCCCGCAGCACCCGGCAACCGCTCGAGCTCGCCGACATCCCTGGCGTTGTCGCGGGTGCCGCCGACCCAGAACGCAAAATCGCAATGCATGCGGCCACTGCCGCGGCGAACCTTGTCGGCAAGCGTTGCCTCGCTGGTGGTCAACGGATTGGTGTTGGGCATCTCGAACACCGCTGTGACACCGCCCAGCACCGCTGCCCGCGAGCCCGTTTCCAGGTCTTCCTTGTGCTCCAATCCGGGCTCGCGAAAATGCACCTGGCTGTCGACGACTCCCGGCAGGATATGCAGGCCATGGCATTCGATCGTCTCGCCGGCCGAAGCCTGGCGGAGATCGCCGATCGCGGCGATGCGCCCTGCCTTCACGCCGATGTCGCGTCGGCCCTCGCCGTCATGGTTGACCACCATGCCGCCTGTCAGGATGAGGTCGTAAGTGTTGGCCATGCTGATCGATCTCTTGCGGGGGGAGTGTCAGCGGCTTACGTAATGGCCAACCGTTTTGCAAGATCAGGCTTTTATCCGCCCCATGCCCTTTGCCCTGCTGAAAGACCGCGCTCTCATCTCCGTCTCGGGCCCGGATGCCGAGCACTTTCTGCAAAACATCCTGACCACCGACCTCGATGCACTGCGCGAAAGCGAAGCAAAGCCCGGCGCACTGTTGACGCCGCAGGGCAAGATCCTGTTCGACTTCCTGATCTCGCGAGCCGGTGAAAACGCCTTCCGGCTCGAATGCCGTGCCGACATTTCAGATGATTTCATCCGCCGGCTGATGCTCTACAGGCTTCGCGCCAAGGTCGAGATTAGCAAGTCGGAACAGGCGTTTGTCACCATTGCGTGGGGAACAGAGTCAATCGCCTCAGAAACTGATCCAACGGCGCTTGCCGACAGGCGCTTTCATGAGAGCGTCACGCGCTCCTATGCCGGCACCGCAGAGACCGGCGACGACGATGCATGGCAGGCCTTCCGCATCGCCCACGGCGTCGCCGAAAGCGGCGCAGATTATGCGTTGGGCGACGCCTTCCCGCACGATGTGCTGCTCGACGAGATGGGCGGCGTCGGTTTCAGGAAGGGCTGCTATGTCGGCCAGGAAGTCGTCTCGCGCATGCAGCATCGCGGCACGGCCAGGCGGCGCCTGCTGATTGTCCAAGCCGGGCTTCCCCTGCCTGCCGCTGGTACCGAGGTTACGGTCGAGGGACGGCCGGTCGGCACGCTCGGCTCGAACTCCGGCGCCACTGGGCTTGCCATTGCCCGCGTCGACAGGGTCAAGGCGGCGCTGGACGCCAGCCAGCCGATCCTGGCGGGCGATGTGCCGGTGACGCTGGCCATTCCCGCCTGGGCCAAATTCAGTTTCCCGCAGGAAACCGTCAGCGCGGAGGACGCCTGATGGCGGCGGACCGCACCGGCGCGCCGCCACGCGCCTGGCAGCGCATGCTGTCCGGCCGCCGGCTCGACCTGCTCGACCCCTCGCCGCTCGACATCGAGATTTCGGACATTGCCCATGGCTTGGCCCGTGTCGCCCGCTGGAACGGCCAGACCAGCGGCGAGCATGCCTTTTCGGTCGCCCAGCATTCGCTTCTGGTCGAAGCCCTGTTCAACGACCTGATGCCCCAGGCGTCGGCCACCGACCGCCTCGCCGCGCTGCTGCACGATGCGCCTGAATATGTCATCGGCGACATGATCTCGCCGTTCAAGTCGGTGATGGGCGGCAGCTACAAGGACTGCGAATTGCGCCTGCAGCGCGCCATCCATCTTCGCTTCTCGCTGCCCCCCGACCTGGCTGCGGCATTGCGCAAGGAGATCAAGCGCGCCGACCAGATCGCCGCCTATTTCGAGGCAACGCTGCTGGCCGGCTTTTCCACCGCCGAGGCGACGGAGTTCTTCGGCCGCCCGCGCGGTTTTTCCGCCGAGCGTTTCGATTTCACACCGCGCTCCGTGACCTGGGCGCAGAATGCATTCCTGAAGCGGTTTTCGGCGATCGAGACGTCGCGGCACCAGGTTCCGACGTCGGCGGTAGGATAGAAAACGCTAAATTAACCGAGAAACGTCCACAGTGCGATGTTCGATCAGCACCGCAGGCGCCCCATGCCCGTCGTGGATGTCAAGGATGGTTCGGTCGTCCCGGAGCGGGTGGCCGAAGGCGTGGAGCGCCCACGCCGCATGGAAGACGAACTGCGCGAACAGAACGAACGCTTTTCAGCCGCTGTCGAGAACATGTCGCATGGCCTGTGCATGTTCGACGCCGACGAGCGCATGATCATCTGCAATGGCAATTACCTGAACATTTTCCGCCTCGACCCCAAGGTGATACGGCCCGGCATCCGCTTCATCGACATTCTGCGGCACAGCGTCGACATCGGCATCGCCTCGCAGAGCGCCGACGAACTCTATGCCATCCGCAAACCCTATATCGACCAGGCGAAACCCTCGACCTACGAGGAGGCGCTGGCAGACGGCCGCATCATCCGCATCTCGCATCGCCCGCTGGCCTCGGGCGGTTGGGTCTCTATCTACGAGGACATCACCGAACAGCGGCGCGCCGAACAGGATCTGAAGGAACAGCATCGCCGCTTCGACGCAGCGCTCGCCAACATGTCGCAAGGCCTGCTGATGTACGACGCCGACGGCAAGATGATCGTGCGCAACGAGCGATTTCTGGAACTTTACAACGTCACCGCGGCGGATTTCCCGCTTGGAACGACGCATCGCGACGCGCTCGAACGCTTGCTGGAACTCGGCATCTATACGCAGATCGACGTCGACAGCGAAGTCGCCAAGACCGAAGCCTGCCGACGGGCGGGAAAAATCCATTCGGCCTATCGGCATCTTACCGACGGCAGGACGATCCTGGTCACACGCCGGCCGATGAGCGGCGGCTGGGTGGCGACTTTCGACGACGTCACCGAACGCCGCCTCGCCGAAGAGCGCATGACCCATCTTGCGCATCACGACACGCTGACCGGACTGCCCAACCGCTCGATGTTTCGCGAACGGCTCGACCTCGCGCTGGAAGACGCGGCGGCCGCGCCGTTGGCGATCTTCTCGCTCGATCTCGACCGCTTCAAGGCGGTCAACGACAGCTGGGGGCACCCGGCCGGCGACTGGCTGCTGAAATGTGTGGCCGAGAGGCTGCAGCGTTGCCTGCGCAGTGAAACAGACATCGTCGCCCGCTTTGGGGGCGATGAGTTCGTCGTCATGCAGTTCAATTTCAAGGGCATCGCCGATGCTGAAAAACTGGCGAAGCGCATCATCGAAGCGGTCGCAAAACCGTTTCGCGACAAGAGCCGGGACATGCATGTCGGCATCAGCCTGGGGATCGCCGTCTTTCCAGACGATGGCAGGGACGCCGATACGCTGCTGAAAAACGCCGACACGGCGCTTTATCGGGCGAAGAGCGAAGGACGCAGCCTTTATCGTTTCTTCGAGCCCGCAATGGACGCCATAGTGCAGGCCCGCCGGGCGCTTGAGGTCGACCTCGAGGCCGCGCTGCCGCGCCAGGAATTCGATCTCGATTTCCAGCCCATCATGAACATCGCGTCCGGCGAGATCATTGGTGCGGAAGCCTTGATGCGCTGGCATTCGCCGGCGCGCGGCACGGTCGGGCCGGACGACTTCATTCCGGTCGCCGAAGAAACCGGACTGATCGTGCCGCTTGGCGAGTGGGCGCTGAGGAAGGCCTGCGCGGCGGCGGCAAGCTGGCCTCCCGGCTTGCGCATCGCGGTCAATGTCTCGGCCGTTCAGCTCAAAAGCGGCGGCTTTGCCCGCGACGTCATCTCGGCTTTGGCCTTTTCGGGCGTGCCAGCCGGGCGGCTGGAACTGGAAATCACCGAAACCGTGCTGATGGACGAGAGCAAAGCGGTGCTGAAGACGCTGCGACAGTTGCGCGATCTCGGCATCCGCATCGCGCTGGATGATTTCGGCACCGGCTATTCCTCGCTCGGCTACCTCAGACGGTTCCCAGTCGACAAGATCAAGATCGACCGTTCGTTCATCCGCGACATGGGCAATCGGGACACGGCGGCGATCGTTCGCACCATTATCGGACTGGGTGCCGAACTCGGCATCACTGTCACGGCCGAGGGTGTCGAGACAGAGGCGCAACTCGACATGCTGCGCAAGAATGGCTGTACCGAGGCTCAGGGGTATTTGATTGGCGTGCCGTCAAGCGCGGCGGAGATCCAGCGTCTGTTGAAGTCGCGTGCGGCGCGCAGCCAGACCGGCTGATGGCATCGGTCAGCTCAGCGTTTCGATGTATTTCTCGTGGAAACTGACATAGCCGGGCTCGACCACCTTCAGATGCCGCTCGATCAGCGCGTGAAACCGCGGCAATTGATGGAACGGCACTCCGGGATAGGCATGATGCTCGGCGTGGAACGGCATATTCCAGGCGAGCTTGCGGACAAGCCAGTTGGTCAGCGTCGTCCTGGTGTTTTCCAGCATGTTGGCAACGAAGGGACAGCGGCCGTGCTCGGCCAGCAAATAGAGGCGCAGGAATGGCTGTCCGAGCAAAGCGGGAACGATCCAGACATAGAGAAGCACGGAGAGCCGGAAATAGACGGCGAGCAGAATGACCACGGCATAGAAGGCAATCATGGCACGCGCCTCGACACGAACCTTGGGTCGGCCCTTCGGCGGCACATAGCTGTCCTGGCTGCTGCCGACGGCGTTGGCGTAGAGCGTCTTGAAATGGCCCCACCACACCGGAATGCCGGAAACGTGCACAAGATACTGCCGCAGCGTCTCCGGTTTCGGGGGCGCCAGTTCCGGGTCGTTGTCCGGATCCTGGGTGAAGCGGTGATGGGCGAAATGGAAATAGCGGAACCAGTCGGCCGGCAGCGCGAGTGCCAGGCTGCACACCCGCGCCACGGCGTCATTCAGCCACTGCGTACCGAAGGCCGTGCGATGAACCGTCTCATGCAGCAGCGTGAACAGGAACACGATCAGGATGCCTTGCGGCAGCATCAGCAGCGGCCAGAATGGCACCTTTGCCGCAATCAGCGACCCGATGACCGCGATCGCACCCCAGTGCGCGCCGAGTTGAACGAGACCTGCGAGATCGGACTTGGCCGTCAGGCGATTGCGCTCTTCCGGGGTTAGTGACGCGATTATGTCGCGATGATCCATCGGCTTCGATCCAGGGTGGCGATTTGATGACCCTAGTGTAATCGCTGAGAAAGCTTTCCAAAAGCGACGATTCCTGCAAATTGGATAAGCTTACCTTATCTAACCGGCGATCATGGTCACATCTCCATCCCTGAAAGGACTTCAGGCTTTCGAGGCCGCGGCGCGCACAGGCAGCTTTGCCGCGGCGGCGGAAGAGCTTTCGGTTTCGGCCGCCGCCGTCAGCCAGCTTATCCGCACCGTCGAGGAACAGATGGGCCGCAAGCTGTTCCACCGCGTCAACCGGCGCGTCGTCCTGACCGAGGCCGGCGTCGAGATGCTGCCCAGGCTGACCATGGCTTTCCAGGAGATCGGCAGCGTCTCTCGTGAACTGGGCGGAGATGCATTCCGCCCACGTCTGGTGGTCTCGGTACCGCCATCCATGGCCATGGGTTGGCTTTCGCAGCGTCTGGCGGGCTTCGTCGCAAGCCATGGCGCCGCCGATATATCGCTGCGAGGCGACGACGACCCGGTGCCGTTCGACCGCGAGCTGATCGACATCAGGCTCTCCTATGGTCCGCATTATCGCGAGCACCCGACCGAGGACATCGTCCGGGACGCCGTCTATCCCGTCTGCGCGCCGGGGCTTGCCAGCGCTATCAAGACGGATGGAGGACCGCTCGCCGGACTGCCGCTGATCCACACCGACTGGGGGCCGACGGGCGCGGCGTTTCCGGCCTGGCGCAACTGGTTCGAGGCCGCCGGTGTCCAACCCGGCCGGGCAGTGCAGCGCGGCCTCTCGGCCAACTCATCGCGCGCGGCACTCGACCTCGCCATTTCGGGGCTGGGTCTGGCGCTGGCGCAAGGGGTCTATTGTGCCGAGGCAGTGGAGGATGGCAGGCTGGTCCGGCCCGCCGCCAGGGCGATCGCGCTGCGCCAGCCCTATTGCCTGACGATCCCGGAGAGGAGCGCAAGGCGCGATGTCGTGGCGGAATTCCGCGATTGGCTGATCAACGAATGCCAGCGCGCGGTGGGCTCGCCGGCGCTCCGTTGACCTGACAGATGGCGCGGTCAGAGATGTCCGCTCAACGCCGTCACCATGTCCTTGTTCGCCGCCACGGGAATGATCTCGAACTCCACCAGATCAGCCCATTCGATGACCCAGCACTGCAGCAGCGTGACGTCATCGGTCTCCACCAGCAGGAAGCAGCGGCTCATATCCGCCGCGATCCAGCTGTGATGCACGACAAGCTCCTCCGGCTTCAGGCGGCCCCGATCGCGAAAGCGGCGGTAAATCTCCTTGCGGTCGCAGCCGGTGAAATCCTCGATCACGATGAACTGCATGTTTCGCCTCGGTTGAATTACCGCCCCGGCCGGTCGAGCCGCTCCAGGAACCACTGCGTCAGCCGGACCCAGACCTCGTCCTTCTCGCCGGAATCCTCCCAGCCATGGTCGAGATTGGGGTTGTCGTTGACCTCGATGACGAAGACGCCGTCCTTGGTCTCCTTGAGGTCGACGCCGTAAAGGCCGTCGCCGATGCAGCGCGCCGCCTTGACCGCGGTCTCGACCACATGGGGCGGCGTCTCCTTCAGCGTGAAGGTCTTGATGCCGCCCTGGTCGGGCTTGCCATTGGCCTTGTGGTTGACAATCTGCCAGTGCTTCTTGGCCATCAGGTAATGCACGGCAAAAAGCGGCTGGCCGCCGAGCACGCCGACGCGCCAGTCATACTCGGTCGGAATGAACTTCTGCGCGATGAGGAGGTCGGAATCCTCCAGCCATTCGGTCGCGAGCCGTGTCAGCTCCTCCAGAGTCTCGCATTTCTTGACACCGCGCGAGAAGGAGGAATCCGGGATCTTCAGCACCAGCGGAAAGCCCAGTGTCTGTGCGGCCAGTTCGAAGTCGGAGGTTCCGGCGATCATCACTGTCGGTGGCACCGGCACCTTGTTGTAAGCC
This sequence comes from Mesorhizobium sp. dw_380, assembly GCF_018588885.1. GTDB lineage: Bacteria > Pseudomonadota > Alphaproteobacteria > Rhizobiales > Rhizobiaceae > Mesorhizobium. The sequence continues at coordinate 28,855 of NZ_JAFFIW010000045.1, read as the reverse complement.
ATCAGTTCGTTGAGATAGACCTTGTTGGTGCAGCGGATCATCGACAGCGGGTCGTCGATAACCGGCATGCCTTCCTGCTGGGCACGGCGAGCGAAACGGTAGGTGTGGTTGGAGATCGTGGTGGTCTCGCGGATGAACAGCGCATCGTAGTTCGCGAGCTTGGCGAGGTCCTTCCTGGTGATGGGCTCGATTTCGACACCCATCTTTTCGGCGATCTTGGCCCAGTAGCGCAGCGACGAGATTTCCGACGGCGGCAATTCCTCATGCGGATCGACCAGCGTGGCGAAGGTGTAGCGCGCCGGCGTGCGACCCTTGGTGTCGCGCCATTCGCGGTTGGTGTAGGTCTCCAGGCACTGGATAAAGCTCTTTTCCTCCTCCTCGGTCATGCGCGCCAGCGGATGGAAGCCGATCTTGCGGATCGAGGCCCATTCGGCGCTGTCCTTGATGTGGACTTCCAGCGCCGGCGCCCGGAACCAATCGAACAACAACTTGGCGAAACGGTCCCACACCTTGGAAGGCCCGATGCCGAAGAAGACGCACACCTTGGCCGGAAAGGCGCCGCCGAGATCCTTGCGGCATTTGTTGAGCGCCAGTTCCAGTTCCGGCAGCGCATGCTCGTAGAGCTTGCGCTCCGACAGGTCGATCATCGTCTCGACGGTCGGTATGACCTTGTGGCCGCGCGAACTCGCCAGCAGCGAGGCATAGTAGCCGCGGCTCTGGTAGCCGTAGTTGTTCGACAGGTTGATGACCTTCGGCCGTTGGCCGCGAAACAGCGCCGGGTGCGCGAGGTAGTCGCGATTGGTGATGATCTTGTGCGGTGTCGCCACCTGGTCGAGATCGCTCTGCCGGCCTGTAAGGATGACCCAGGTCATTGTGTGTCGCGCTTCCCCAGAGTGATGGCGGCACGCAGTCCATCGCGGCCGAACTGCGCCATGTTCATGAAGATGCCGTAAGGCACCGGAATGTTGGCGGCATCAAGGATGGTTTCCTGCCTTTCGTCCTCGACCCAGGGATCGTGGATCAGAATATGATCGCCGTCATCGCCGATGGCCAGCACCCAGTGCGGCACCTTCTTGCCGAACATCAGAAAGCCGCTGATCAGCACCAGCACAAGTTTTCCCCCGGCGATCGCGGTGCGGATATCATCGATGGTGAACGGACGATAATTCACCGGGATGCCGTAAAGTTCCGCACGGCGGCGAAAGTCGACCTGGGCCAGTTCCATCACCCGGCGCTTGTCCTCGCTGCGCACCGACTGCAGGAACAGCGCGCCATAGAAGGAAACGAAAATCTCCGCCGCGAGCCCGCTTTCATAGCCCGAGACAGCCAGGCCGAATGGCTCGCAGCCGCCCGGTCCCGACATCATGAAAACAGTGGTCGCCTCTCGCCAAAGCCGAATTTCCATCACCGGATCGGGCACGAAACCATGGTCGAAATTCGCCATCGCCATCATCAGGCAGCATGGGCCGCAGGTGAACTCGCAGGTCTGCTGATAAAACGGCACCCTGGTGGCGACCGGAAGGTCGCCGCGCAGGGTCTTTTCATAACGAAGCGCCGTCGCGCCATCCTCGTAATAGCCCGGCTCGCGGCCGATCTTGCGGTAGCCCGCCTGTTCATAGATGCAGATGGCGCGGGCATTGTCCTCGCGCACTTCGAGACGCAGCATCATGCGATTATGTTCGAAGGCTGCCTCCTCCGCCGACGACAGCAGCTGGCGGCCGACACCAAGTCCACCGAAAAATGGACCGACGGCTATGGAGTAGAGCCGTGCGACGCCACTGCCCTTGCGAAACAGCACGATCGTATAGCCGGCGACGCGGCCGTCGACTTCGGCGACCAGTGTCTCGGCGGTTTCGCGCTCGATGAACAGACGAAAGGAGCGGCGGGAAATGCGGTCGCTCGAGAAAACGGCTTTCTCGATGGCGGCGAGATCATCGACGTCAGACGCGCGGGCCGTACGGATCTCGGCAGGCATGCGACTTAAGAAAACCTCCCCGGTCAAAAGCGTCGCAAACACCAGCCGAAGCGCCGGCATTCATCTAGCGCTATCGCTCCTTGATTAGGGCCGAATTGTGACAGTTTCCGCGGCCGCAGGGAAGCGCGCCGGCTTTGAGCAGGATCGCTGTTTTCAAGAGCCGCGGCTGCCAATAATCGCGGCCAACTCAGCTTGCAAGGCCCGCCACGAGCTGGCCGTAGGCATTTTTTGCCACGGCCGCCAACTGCTCACGCGGCAGAGAGCCGACGACGGCGCAGCCATAGCCCTTGTCCAGCCAGTAGACGGCCTGTGGGCCGTCCTGCGCCGAAGCATAGGTGCCCTTGGCGTTCTCCGTGGATTCCGCGGTGACGAACAGAGATATGCGCTCGCCCTTGTCATTCTCGTACAGCAGCATCGCGGCCTTGCTTTCGCCGGCAGGCAGCAGCCGGCCGCCGACCAGTTGGAAGCCGTTTGCGGTCAGGTCCGGCGCCACCAGCTTCAAGCCGACCCGGTTGGACAGCCAGGTCTGCAAATGATCCTTGTCGCTGGCCGGCACTTCCACCGCATGCCGCTTCTCGGCGGCGTAGATGACATGGGCGGCGATTGCCTGTTCGGCGAGCTTATCCTCCGCCGGATCCTCCTGCCCCATGCCGCCGATACCGGCGAAGTAACCGCCAAATCCGCCCGTGGCCAAAAGCACGGCTGCCGCGGCGGCGAGCCACCAGCGCGAGCGCGGCGCCCCAGCCTTGGTGGGCGCTTCGCCGAGCACCACCTTGCGCAGGCGCACGGGAACAGGCTCATCCAGGACGCCGGCCAAGGCTGAGCGCAACACCTCCCGGTCGGCGGTGAAGCGGGCGCTCCTGGCCTTCATCTCGGGATTGGCGTTGAGCCAGGCATCGTAGGCTGCACGCTCATCGGCCGGCAGTTCGCCGTCGAGCGCCATGTGGATGTCACGTTCGGAAAAATCGCGGCGGATCATTTCTCGACGATCCTTATCGCGCGGCGGCGCGCCGTGTCATCCAGCAAGCCGCGCAGCTCTTCACGCCCGCGCGCAATGCGCGACATCAGCGTGCCAGCGGGAACGCCCAGAATGTTGGCGGCCTCGGCGTAGGAAAAGCCTTCGATGGCGACCATGACAAGGGCCGCGCGGCGATCGGGGCTGATCGCCTGCAACGCATCGATGATCTCGCGCGAAGCGATGCCATCCAGCTGCTCGGCCGGCTGGGCAACCGCCTCGCCCGCTTCCAGGGGCAGCATCGCCGCTTCACCGCGGCGGTTCACCTTGCGCATCTGGTCGATGAACAAATGATGCATGATCGTAAACAGCCACCTCCGGGGGCTTTCTCCTGTCTGCCAGTTGTCGAGCCGCAGCAATGCACGCTCGAGGCAGTCCTGAACGAGGTCGTCGGCAGAATCGCGGTCGCGCAAAAGCGAGCGTGCGTAGCGGCGCAGTCGCGGTATTTCGCCAAGGATTGCTGCCTTCTTTTCGTCCATGACCGCTGGTTCTGAGGTCGCCCTTGTTAATCCCGATTGAACGCGCCTTCCTGGCGCGGCGCAAGCGGCCAGCGCGAAGCGGTCCGCCGCCCCGGTCACCCAAGCAATGAGATAACGAGCCCGTTGGCCGATTTATTCCCGGCCGGACTGAAATCTTGTTGTTCCTGCTTGCCTTTATCCATTTTCCTTCGCCGCCCGGGTCAGCAGCCGCTGATAAAAGAGACCGATGCCGATCAGCACGGCGCCAAGGCCGATAAAGGAGAGCGCCCTGAGCACGCCTTCCAGTTCCGACATGTCGAACAGGAAGACCTTCAGCACCGCAACCGCGATCAGCGCGGCGGAGGCAATGCGCAACACCTGTGATTTCAGCCACACGCCGGCGGTGAGCAATGCCACGCCTATCACCAGCCACAACGCCGAATAGGTGTAGGTTTCCAATTGGCCGAGCCCGCTCCACAGGCCGATGAACTCGCCCTTGAACAGACGCCTCACCGAGAGCGTGGCGTAGGCGAAGGCAAGCAGGGCCGCAACCAGCGCCAGCATTTGCGCATACCATTTCGGCCGCTTGTCCCTGCTATAGAGTGCCAGCCCGCCGGCAGCGACGGCCGGCAAGAGATAGGCGAGGAACAATAGGTTGAACACCGGGATCCGGCCGGTCGATTCGTCTGACAACAGCGGATTCAGCACCACGAAATGCCGGATGACGATGAAGGCGACCGAAACCACACCGGCGGCCATCGAACCATAGCGCAGCACCGAACTTGGCGAGCGCATGTCGATGGCGACCAGGATGGCTCCGGCGCCGATGGCGATCAGCGTATAGATCGCTTGCTCGGCGAGCGTCATCGCACCCGTGTCGATGACACCGCCATGCATGGCATGACGGACCAGCATGGCGAGCGTCAGCAGTGCAAACAGTGCCGCCGCCGCTTCCATGGCAAGGCGCGGCCGGCCGTTGGTGGTGCGGGCGAGCTGCCAGGCGGCGAAGCCGAAGGCGAGCGCCGGGACGCCATAGCCCGGCAGCAGCCAGTTGAACACCGGCGTCGTCGACAGGAACTCGGCGCCGACGATGGTCGGGTCGAAGGCGACGCGGCCAAGCACGGCAATCACGGCACCAACCGAAATCCAGCCAAGCACTGGGTAGGAGCGCCAACGGGTGGCCAGCGCAGGCACGACGGCCGCCGCACCAAGCAGAATGGTGGTCCAGCCGGAACCGAAAGCCATGTGCAGCATCAAGAGGCCGGCGACCGCTGCGCCGCCGAGGACAAACGACACCGCCATGCCGCCTCTGAGCGGCGGCTCCTCGGCGCGCGCGATCCACTCGCCGCCGGCGGCGAAGACCACGACCAGCAGCGCTGCGACGGCGGCGTAGACAAAGTCGCGGTCGAGATTGCCGAAGGTGAACCAGAGCGCCAGCAGGATGACCAGCGGCACAATGACACCCCATGCCGCCCAAGAGGCTGACCGTGGCCCGGACGATGCCGCGAACCTGCGGGCGGCCCACAAGCCTACGCCTATGAAGACAAGGCCCAGTGCGATGCCGATGCGCAAGGTCAAAGCATTGGACGTGGCCACGGGCAAGCCATCGATACCAAGAGCGCCGGCCGAAAAATCGGAAGCAATCGATGTTGGCGGGATAATGCCGAGATAGATCAGCACCGTCGCCAGTCCGGCGGCATAAAGCAGCGGCAGCGCCAGCGGGCGATAGAGCGCGACGGCCACCATCGCCGCGAGGATCGCGGCGCCCGGCAGAGCATAGCCGGCCGCAGTGAAGGCCGGATCGACCGACAGGCCCAGCGCCGAGAAGGCAACGAACAGGCCAGGCACAATGGACGGCCAATCGAAAGCCCCAGCGGTTTCGTCGCGATGGCCGCCGAGCCAGACAAGAGCGAGCACGGCCAATGTGACGGCGTCGATGAACAGGATGGCGGAGAGGTTCGCACCGGGTGCGTCGGTCATGTAGAGGATGGTCCAGACGCCGGTGCCGAAAAAGGCCGCCGCCATCAGCAGCTTCCAGTCGCGCACGCGGGCAATGACGCCGGTGGCGGCGAGCACGATGGCGAGATAACCGAACAACGCCCACGGATTCGGTGCCTGCGAGGCGATCAGCACCGGCGTCACCATGGCGCCGACGAGACCGATGCCGGCCAGCGCCTGGCCATGGACGAGAGCAGCGGTGATTGTGGCAATGCCGATGGCGCCGAGCAGGGTGAAGGCGAGCGCCGGGCCGATGAAGCCGTAAATGCCGTGCGCGGCATAGACGGTACCGAACAGGATGAAGGCACCGGCCGCCGTCAGGATCGCCGGAATATAGGCGCCGGCAGCACCTTGCACAGGCACCCTGAAGCCGGTGCGGCGGATGAACTCGCCGCCGGCGACCAGCACCAGCCCGAGCACCGCTGCCATGGTAAGCCGCACGCCGGGACCGAAAATGCCGGCTTCGATGGTGTAGCGGATCAGGAAGAGGCCGCCCAGCGCCAGCGCGATGCCGCCGACCCAGACCGCCCAGCGCGTGCCGAGCGCTGTTTCGATGTCCGGTTTGCCGGGTGCCTTGGCTGCTGCTGTCGGCTCCGTGGGTTGCGCTGCCTTCGGCTCGCCCGCGCCCCACGGCCCGGACACAGCCTCACTGGTCACGGCTACCGGCTCAAGAGCCGGCGGCGCTTGCGCCGGGGCGGGCTCGCTCACCGCGGGCGCAGCCATGTCGGCCGCGGCTCGTGCTGAATCCACATCGGCGGGTTTGCTGTCGATCGCGGCCTGCTCGGACGCCTCGGCGGCGCGCGGCACGGCGCCTGAAAGGACGAGGCTGCGCAGCGCGCCAAGCTCGCGCTCGATCAGACCAATGCGGGTCTGCTGGCGCGAAATGATGACGAACAAGGCGATGATGGCGACAAGGCCGATCAGGCTTTCAAACATGGCGGTTCCCCCAAACCAGGCCAGTTTTCACTGACGTTTCATCTCACTGACATTCAAATGCGGCGGCTAAACGGCTGGAAAACTCAACGTGCCGCAAGATTGGCGGCTGGGAATATCGAACATGTCTCGGTGCCGAAAGCCAGCAGCTTGCCGCCGGCATCCTTCAGCGTCGCTTCCGAAACGGCGAGCGTGCGACCCTTGTGGACCACCTTGCCTTCGCAGACCACCTCGCCAGTCCTGGGTGTGATCGGCCGCGTCAGGTTCACCTTGAATTCCGCCGTCGTGTAGGCCTCGCCCCGTTCGAGCAGCGTCTGCACGGCGCAGGCCAGTGCCGAATCGAGCAGCGTCGCCGCCCAGCCGCCATGGACGCCACCCAGCGGGTTGAGGTGGCGCTCATTCGGCACGCCGCGGAACACGGCGCGACCTTCCGACACTTCGGTCAGCGCGAAACTCAGCTGGAACGAGATCGGCGGCGCCGGATATTTGCCGTCGATGATGCGCTGCAGCAGTTCGAGGCCGGTATACTCCGAAATGTCGGCGTGCGGTATGGTGCCAAGGCCGAGCGGCGAGATCCGGCCCGGATAGAGTTCGATTTCGCTCATGTGATGATTTCTCTGGCGGCATCGTCTCCAGCAATGGTCTTGCGCGCTGCGTGATGTTTGCGCAGTGCGGCAAGAAAGCCGGCGCGGGCATCGGGCTGCTCGATGCCGCGCGGCTCATAGACGTGTCGGTTAAAGAAAAAGCCGGTGAGCCGGAAGGCATCCTCGACTGCCGCCGGATCCGCGCGCAGGCCGGGGCCGCGCAGGAAGGCCGGCAGCGCCAGCATCTTGTCGCGCCATGGCGCGCCGGCTTCGCGCGATACCGCACGGCCCGATTTCGGCGAGACATAGGCAAGATCCTGCCTCGTGCCGGTAGCGGCGCATTGGCTGAGATCGAGGCCGAAGCCGAGTTCATCGAGGATCAGAAGCTCGAAGCGCGCCACCAGTTCGCCGGCCGCATCGGCGTCGTCGAGATGGACGATCATCACGGCGAGCGCCTCGTAAAGGCCGCCATGGGCATCACGCTCCGGCAACAGGCGCAGATGCGCGGCCATGGTCTGCAGCCCGTAGACCGCCACCGCGCTGTCCATCAACCGGGCGGCGTTCATCTCGATCGGCTCGGCCTGGAACGTGCCGAGATGCTCGTCAAGGCGCGCCCGCCACAAGAGATCGACGCGATTGCCGGGCTGGAGAACGGGTTGCTGCTTGCGCGAACGACCACCGCGAACAAGACCGAGATGGCGGCCATGCGCGCGCGTCATCACCTCGAGGATGGCGCTGGTTTCGCCATGCTTGCGGGTGCCGAGAATGATTCCCTCGTCGCGCCATTCCATGCCGCGAGCTTTTCACCGATCGGGTGGCGAAATCAAGGTATCGGCCTGGCGCCGGGGCCGGCTCTCGCAACGGCGCATAAAAAAGCCGCCCGCAGCGATATGTGCTGCGGGCGGTTTGGTGAGGTCAGTCGGTTCGTTAGAAGTTGCGCTGGAAACGGACGATGCCGCCGACGCTATCCTTCTTGTTGGCCTTCGTCGGGTTGCCGAAGGGGGTGCCATCGTCGAAGTGGCCGAAATGGTCCCAGTCTACTTCGGTCGTGATCGTGAAGCCCGGGACGATGGTGTAGGCGACGTTCGCGGCAAGAGCATAGTTCTTGTCGTCGTCAGCCGAAGCCTGGACGTTGAACGAGGTCTTGTCGTTGAACTTGTAGGTGCCGCCACCCCAGACAGCCCAGTTGCCGCCCCAAGGCTTGTATTGGCTGCGGCCATTGGTGAAGTCGACGAGGTTGTCGTCGGTGCCATAGCCGCCCATGATGAACAGCGACAGTTCCTTGGTGACGTTGACGTCCAAACGAACCTTGCCGGCCACTTCCTCGTAATTGCTGTCATAGGCGACGACGCCTGTGATCGCACCCCAGTCGGCCTTGTACTTCAAGCCGCCGACGACATGCGGGACATAGCTGTCGATCGTGTTGACGCCGGTGCCTTCCTCGAGCGAGACCACGCCCGTGAAACCGCTTCCAGCGTCGAAATAGTACTGGACGACGTTGGTGTCCTTGATGCCATACGGGATGATCGTGTCCTGTATGACGTTGCCGGCATAACCGATGAACTGGTCGTATGCCGTCTCATCCTTACCGATGCGCAGACCACCAAGCTGGATCCAGGCGAAGTTCAGCGAAGTCTTGCTGGTTCCATCTGCCTTGGTATTGCCGGCCTGCCAGCCAGTGCCGCCACCTGTGTAGTCGCCAGAGGAGTTGCCGAACTGGAAGCGGGTTTCGGTAAAGGTCTTCAACGTGCCGAGCTCGGTTTCCTGGCCGGTATAGGTCCTCAGCGTGAAGCGCATGTTCTTATAGTAGGTGTCGTGCCTATCGCCGTCCATGTGATCGGGAACGTTGTTGACGCCATCCAGCGTGCCGGCATCGCCAACGCCGATGTCATAGCGGAGATAGCCGCCGATGCGCAGGCAGGTCTCGGTGCCCGGGATGTAGAAGTAGCCGGCGCCGTAGACGTCGCAGATCTTGACGTATTCGGCCGGTTCCGGCTCGGCGACGACGACAGCGTCCGCGGCGCGAGCGCCGGACACCGCGATCAATGCCGCGGCTGAGCCGAGAAGGAGGCTCTTGATGTTCATTTTCTGACCTCTCCAGTCAAAGTTAAAAATGGCTTCGGATTTGTGGCTGGCGGATATGTTTTCCCGCCTCACCCCCACAACGAAAAAGGCTCGCACCGCGTCCCCTTTTCGCGGCGAACATACCCAGCGATCTTCCGCCTTCAATGACGATTTTGGAAATAACAGCGATTACGCGAACAGATTAATCATGTGTTGCACAAATAACACTTATCGAAGTGGCGAATGGCACAATCGGCACAACGTCATGTGATCAATATATATCCAGATAATTTCTCGGATAAGTATGGTCATCAACACATAATAACCCAATAGATGGACCAAAAATTGGGATTTATGGCTATTTCTAGTGGGAATTTCCGTCATTTTTTCGTTCCACGAACGCCAGAAGCATCAGCTTGTCCTCCGATGTCGTGACGAAACACCCCATGCCGTCCGTTGGGGCTGCCATGTCTTGCGGGCCGGTCGAAACGCAGCGGAGCGCTGTCGCTTCGTGATTGTGACAGCAGCCTCTCGCGCGACCGCGTGCCGGCGCGTGTCGCTGGAGGAACTCCCATGCTCTATGACGCCCAAAGTGACAGGCGTGAGCGAACGAGAAGAAAGAACGCTCGAAGAATCACATCAGGCGCCGCGCCCGTGGTCGGCCAGCACCGCGTCGATGACGCGCCAGGATTTTTCGACTTCAACCGGGTTGTCTATATGGCCGGCGGCGGTGATCAGCGCCTTCCACAGCGCCCAGCCACGTCCGCGTGCCCAGGTCGCATCATCTAAGGCAAGACCGGCGCGGAAGGCCTGCCTGCTTTCGCCTTCGAACAAGGTCCAGGCGATCGCCAGGTCGCATGAGGGGTCGCCGACGCCTGAGGTGCCGAAGTCGATCACCGCGCTCAGGCGGCCTCCTTCGACAAGGAGGTTGCCCCAGCTGACATCGCCATGGAACCATACGGGCCGCCCTCGCCAGGTCGCAGCAAGAGCTTCCTCCCAAACGGCACTCGCTACGCTCGCATCGATGCGGCTGCCGAGTGCGGTGATCGCTTGCCTTGTCTCGCCGTCATAGACGGTCAGCGGCCCGCCTCGAAAGAAATTGTGCTGCCCTGGCGGTGGTCCGCCGGACGCGTCGATGCGTTTCAGCGCAATCAGGAAACCGGCCAGATCCGCCGCGAATTGCGACAGGTTGGCGATGCGCTCCCGTTTCGCTGTCTCGCCTTCGATCCAGCCATAGACGGACCAATGCCAGGGATAGCCTTCGGCCGGAATTCCCATCGCCAGCGGTACCGGGATGGGCAGCGGCAAAAGCGGCGCCAGCTTCGGCAGCCAGCGATGCTCCTTCTCCACCTGCAGGGAATAGGCGGCAGCGCTTGGCAACCGTACGCTCATCTCATCGCCAAGATGAAAGGTCCTGTTGTCCCATCCGTCAGATTCAACCGGCTTGACGGCAAGGTCCTTCCACTGGGGAAATTGAGCGGCGACCAACCGGCGGACGAGAACTTCGTGGATGTTCGGCTTGCCGTCCATCGACCCTAGTGCGGGAATTCGAGACCCATCTCGCGATAACGTTCGGGATCGTCGCCCCAGTTCTCGCGCACCTTGACGAACAGGAAGAGGTGCACCTTCTGCTCAAGAATGCCTGCAATCTCCATGCGCGCCGCCTGGCCGATGGCGCGGATGGTTTCGCCCTTGTGGCCAAGCACGATCTTCTTCTGGCTGTCGCGCTCGACATAGATGGTCTGGTCGATGCGCACCGAGCCGTCCTTCTTCTCCTCCCATTTCTCGGTCTCGATATGGGAGGAATAGGGCAGTTCCTGATGCAGCCTGAGATAGAGTTTTTCGCGGGTGATCTCGGCCGCGAGCTGGCGCATCGGCAGGTCGGAAATCTGGTCTTCCGGATAGTACCAGGGGCCGGCTGGCAGCGCCTGCGCCAGATAGTCGAGCAAATCCTCGCAGCCGGAGCCGGTCAGCGCCGAGACCATGAAGGTGCGCTGGAACGGCACTTTCTCGTTCGCCGCAGCGGACAGGGCCAGAAGCGTTTCGTGCTTGACCCGGTCGACCTTGTTGAGGATCAGCGCCATCGGCTGGCGCACGTCCTTCAGTCGTTCGAGGATGGCATCGGCATCGCCCCGAATGCCGCGCTCGGCATCGATCAAAAGCAGCACGATGTCGGCATCCTTGGCGCCGCCCCATGCGGTGGTCACCATCGCCGTATCGAGGCGCCGCTTGGGCTTGAAGATGCCCGGAGTGTCGACGAAGACGATCTGCGCATTGTCATGCGTGGCGATGCCGCGCACGATGGCGCGTGTCGTCTGCACCTTGTGGGTGACGATCGACACCTTGGCGCCGACCAACTGGTTGACCAGCGTCGACTTGCCCGCATTCGGCGCGCCGATCAGCGCGACAAAGCCGGAGTGCGTGGCAGGGGCTTCAGCAGTTTCGATATCGGTCATGCCGCGTTCCATACACCTTCGCGCAGCAAAAGGGCAGCCGCCGCGGCCTGCTCGGCCTCACGCTTGGAACGGCCGCTGCCGGTTGCCGGCTGAAATGCGCCAACCCTGACAGTGACTGTAAACAGCGGATCGTGGTCCGGCCCCTCGCGGCTGTCGATCTGGTAGGTGGGAACTGCACTCGCCGCCTGATGCGCCCATTCCTGCAATTCGGTCTTGGCGTCACGACGCGCCGCGCCCGAAGCCTGCGAACGCGGATGCCAGTATCTGTGGATGAAAGCGCGTGCCGCCTGCAGGCCACCATCGAGGTAGAGCACGGCGATCAGCGATTCCAGTGCGTCGGCGCGCAGATTGACGCGCTTGCGACCTTCGAGCCCGCGCACATCCGATCCGGCGCGGATCAGGTCCGGCAGCCCGATATCCTCGGCGATCTCGGAAAGCGCCTCGGCGTTGACCAGCGCATTGAGCCGCAGCGACAATTCGCCTTCCGCCGCATCAGGAAACGCGGCCAGCAGCATGTCGGCGACAACCAGTCCAAGAACCCGGTCACCGAGAAATTCGAAACGCTCATAGTCGGTGCCGGCATTGACGCCACGGGCACTGGCATGGGTCAGCGCACGCTGCAAACGCTGGCGGTCGACAAAGGCATGGCCCGTGCGTTCCACTAGCGCTTCGGCGAGCGCATCGGCGGTCAACCGTTTTGTTGCCGCCATGGTCCTAGTTGACGAAATGGAACAGGCGCGAAACGCGCATCAGCGACGGCCACTTCCAGATTTCGAGCGGGCTTGCCTTGCCGCCGATCGAGAAGAAGACAAGATTGGCGCGGCCAACCAGGTTCTCGGCCGGAACGTAGCCAACGGTGAACCGGCTGTCAGCGGAATTGTCCCTGTTGTCGCCCATCATGAAATAGTGGCCGGGCGGCACGTCGAATTCACGCGTGTTGTCGCCGATCGAATTCGGATTGAGGTCAAGCGTATCGTAGCTGATGCCATTGGGCAGGGTTTCCCGGTAGACATCGATCGGCTGAGGCATTTCGGTGATATCGGGATTGTCGATCTGGCCGGTTTTCACGCGCGGCACGCCGACGCCGTTGATGAACAGCTGGCCATTCTTCATCTGGATCTTGTCGCCGGGCAGGCCGATCACGCGCTTGATGTAGTCAACGGAAGGATCGGGCGGGAACTTGAACACCACCACGTCGCCACGCTTGGGCTCGGAGCCCCAGATGCGGCCCGAGAAAATGTCAGGCCCGAAAGGCAGTGAATAGCGTGAGTAACCGTAGGACCATTTGGTGACGAACAGATAGTCGCCTTCCAGAAGCGTCGGCCGCATCGATCCCGACGGGATCGAAAAGGGCTGGAACAAGAGCGTGCGAATGACCAGCGCAAGCAAAAGCGCCTGGACGATGACGCTGACGGTTTCGCCAAGGCCGCCGGATTTCTTCTGGGATTTTTCAGCCACGCTCATGTCGTCCTCGATTGTGCGTTCGATGGTATAGAGTCTCGGCGCGCGCTGGGCAACGTCAATGCCGGTCGTCAGATGCAATCAATGTGGCGCTTCTTCGACGGGCAACGCCTCGATGATCACAAAGGCTTGAGCATGCGGGAAATCATCCGTGATGGTGAGGTGGATCGCTGCCCGATGGCCGCGGGGCAGGATCTTTTGCAGTCGCGCCAGCGCTCCGCCGGTCAGCGCCATGGTCGGCGCTCCGCTGGGCAGGTTGACGACGCCCATGTCGCGCCAGAAGACACCTTGCGCCAGACCCGTCCCCAATGCCTTGGCGCAAGCCTCCTTGGCGGCGAAGCGCTTGGCGTAAGAGGCAGCGCGGGCACGTCGGTTCTCCGAACGCGCCTGTTCGACCTCGGTATAAATCCTCTGGACGAAGCGCTGACCGTGACGCTCCAACGAATTCTCGATACGCCTGATGTCGATCAGATCGCTGCCGATGCCTATGATCATCGTGCGGCGGAACCGATGCCTGGGCCAGGATGGGACGACTGCTCACGGCGGCTTGCACGCTCAGCCAGCCGCTTGCGTCTTTGCTCGCGAAAGACATTCATGCCCCAGCGCGTGACAAAGTAGAACAGGAGGCCGAACACCAGCCCTAGCGGCACCGCGCCGATCAGCATAGGCTCCAGCACGGGATGCCACAGTTTCGCGAAGGAGAGCTTGTGCATCATCTCGCCCATATGCGCGGGCGGGCCATGCGCCGGCAGGCGATCGTGCAGGATGAGCTTGCCGGTTTCCCAGGATGCGCCCCAGAGCAGCGGAAAAGTCAGCGGATTGCCAAAGAAAACAGCGCCGAGTGCCGCCGCCACCAGATTGCCGGCGATCACCCAACACAGGACGGCGGCAATGATGAAATGAAAGCCCACGGGAAAGAACGAAGCGAAGACACCAGCCGCGACACCGGCCGCCACCGCATGCGGCGTGGCTTTCAGCCGCAGGATGCGCTTGGAGAAATACTGGAGCGAGCGCGAAAACGAACGGCGCGGCCACAGATAGGTACGCACCCGCTCGAGAAAACCATCAGGCTTGCGGCGACGAAAAAGCACTCTTTTCCTATTCCCGGTAACTCAAAACTTGCGTGCCGGCTGTTTTCAGCCGGGCTTCGACCGCCACATCTTGCGCTTGACGGTCACCCAAAGGCAATCGCCACTTTGATATAGCTATCCGCAACCCCGACAACAACCGAAGGCCAGCCGCACAGCGGCCGCAACGCCATAATTTTTGGTAAGGTCACCCCTCCAACACGCGACAATCGCGGCGAATTTAAGAAGCGGCCTCGGCTTTCTTTGTCGCAGCCGATTGCTTGGGACACTACCGCAGGTATCGGCTGACTTCGACTAGGTCACCATCGGGATCGCGGAAATAGACCGACATCATCGGACCCCGCGCCCCGACGCGTTCGACGGGTCCCAGCTCGAGCACAACGCCATTGGCGTCGAGACGGTCACGGATTTCCTCGAGCGGCCTTTCGGTGATGAGGCAGAAATCGCCCGAACCTGGCGTCGGCGACTTCGCCTTCGGCTCGAAAGTGCGGCTGATTTCGTGGACGTTGATCTTCTGGCCGCCAAAGGCCAGCGCCGTCGGCAGGCCCGGCGTGTCGATGCGCTCGAAACCCAGCACGCGCTGGTAAAAGGCACAGGTCGCTTCGAGCGATGCCACCGTCAACACGAAGTGATCGATGCCGGCGATCATTTCGACCTCCTCGTCAAATGTTGCGGCTGCCGGGCTTGATCGCAGGTATCGCGGCAAGCTCCGGCGGCAGCCGATCCGGCGGATAGGCCGGCACTTCATATTCGGCAAGTGCGATCAGCGGCACGCCGACATTCGTCTTGCCGGCCGAACGATCGATGATGCAGGCGGCCGCCACCACATCAGCGCCAAGCTCGCGCAGGCAGTCGATGGTTTCCCGGATCGACAGGCCCGTGGTGACGATATCCTCGACGATGACGACGCGCGCACCCCGAGCGATCTCGAAGCGGCGCAGGCGGAACTCGCCCCCTTCCCGCTCGACCCAGATCGCCGGCACGCCGAGATGGCGTGAGGTCTCGTAAGCCGGGATCAGGCCGCCGATCGCCGGGCCGACGACATAATCTATCTTGCCTGGCACCGCGGCGCGGATCTTCTCGGCCAGCGCCTTGCACAGCCGCTCGGTCTTGTCGGCATGCATGAACACGCGCGCCTTCTGCAGGAAGACCGGGCTGCGCAGGCCCGACGTCAAGATGAAATGCCCCTCCAGAACAGCACCCGCCTCGCGGAAAATGCCCAGCACTTCATCGGTGTTCATTGTTCGCTCCATGTCCGGTGGTCAGTAGTGAATAGTGAATGGTGGTGAGCAGTGAGCAGTGAGCAGTGTGAGCACCTTCACTATTCACTATTCACTATTCACTATTCACTATTCACCCATTCACACGCCGTGCGTCGCTGACGCTCGAATTGTCCTTGAGCTGCGACAGCAGCCGGTTGAGATGCTTCAGGTCCCAGACCTCAAGATCGATCAGCATTTCGGTGAAGTCGGGCGCGGTGCGCACCATCGACAGCGTATGGATGTTGGCGTCGTTCGAGGCAACCACCTGGGCGATATCGGCGAGCGACCCCGGCGCATTGATGGCGGTGACCGAGACACGTGCGGGAAAGCGTTCCTTGGTGCGTTCGTCAATGTCCCAGCGCACGTCGATCCAGCGCTCGGGCTGGTCGTCGAAGGCTTGCAGCGCCGGCGACTGGATCGGATAGATGGTGATGCCGGTGCCCGGCTGGACGATGCCGACGATGCGGTCGCCCGGCACCGCGCCTTCCGGCGCGAAGCGCACCGGCAGGTCGCCGCGCACGCCACGGATCGGCACGGCGCCGTCGCGCGGCTGGTCCTTGTCCTTGCGCGCGGCGCGGCCTGGAATCTGGAACAGCATGCCGGCGGCGTTGCGGATCTTCGACCAGCCCTCCTCGCGCTGCTTGGGCGCTGCCGGCGTGACGCGCTCGTCCTTATAGTCGGGGAATACCGCCTTCATGACGTCGGTTGAGGCCAGCTCGCCGCGGCCCACGGACGCCAGCACGTCTTCGATGTCCTTGCGCGCCAGGCGGTGCAGTACGGGCTTCAGGCTTTCCTTGGTGAAAGTCTTGCTGGCCCGTTCGAAGGCACGCTCAAGAATGCGCGCGCCGAGGCCCGAATACTGCTTGCGGATGGCGTTCTTGGTGGCACGGCGGATGGCGGCGCGTGCCTTGCCGGTGACGACGACCGATTCCCACGCCGCCGGCGGCACTTGCGCCTTGGAGCGGATGATCTCGACCTCGTCGCCATTCTTCAGTTCCGTCATCAGGGGCATGATGCGGCCATTGACCTTGGCACCGACGCAGGTGTCGCCGACATCGGTGTGCACCGCATAGGCGAAATCGATGGGCGTGGCGCCGCGCGGCAAGGCAATCAGCATGCCTTTCGGGGTGAAGCAGAACACCTGATCCTGGAACAGCTCCAGCTTGGTGTTTTCGAGAAAGTCCTCGGGATTGTCGCCCTCGGCGAGCTGCTCGATGGTGCGCCGCAGCCAGGCATAGGCGTTGGTCTCCTTCGAGATCGCATGCCCGGCCCCGTTGGCCTTGCCGCCGGTGTCCTTGTAGATCGAATGGGCGGCGACGCCGTATTCGGCGATCTTGTTCATCTCGCGGGTGCGGATCTGCAATTCGACGCGCTGGCGCGAGGGGCCGACGATGGTGGTGTGGATCGAGCGGTAGTCGTTCTGCTTCGGCGTCGAGATGTAGTCCTTGAAGCGGCCGGGCACCATCGACCATGTGGTGTGGATGGCGCCGAGCGCCCGATAGCAATCCTCGACCGTATCGACGACGACGCGGAAGCCGAAAATGTCGGACAGCTGCTCGAAGGACAGCGCCTTGGCCTCCATCTTGCGGAACACCGACCACGGCTTCTTCTGGCGGCTTTTGACGACGGCATTGATGGCATGCTTCTCGAACAGCGTGGACAGCGCCTTTTCAATGTCGGTCAGCACGCCCTTGTTGCGCTCGAAGATCTCGGCAAGCCGCGCGGTGACGGCGCGGTAGGCTTCCGGATTGATGAAGCGGAAGGCGATCTCTTCCAGCTCCTCGCGCATGCCTTGCATGCCCATGCGCCCGGCGAGCGGCGCATAGATATCCATCGTCTCCTCGGCGATGCGCAGGCGCTTGGCCTCCGGCATGTGGTCGAGGGTGCGCATGTTGTGCAGGCGGTCGGCGAGCTTGACCAGCAGCACGCGGACATCCTCCGAGATCGCCAGCAGCAGCTTGCGCAGATTTTCCGCCTGCTCTGCCTTCTTCGACACGAGGTCCAGCTTCTTCAGCTTGGTCAGGCCCTCGACCAGCTTGCCCATTTCCGGGCCGAACAGATCGTCGATCTCGGCCCGCGTCGCCGTGGTGTCCTCGATGGTGTCGTGCAGCAGGGCGACGGCGATGGTCGCCTCGTCCATGTGCATTTCGGTGAGGATCGCCGCGACTTCGAGCGGATGCGAAAAATAGGGATCGCCAGAAGCGCGCTTCTGGTGACCATGCTTCTGCATGGCGTAGACATAGGCCTTGTTGAGCAACGCCTCGTTGACGTCAGGCTTGTAGCGCTGGACGCGCTCGACAAGCTCATACTGACGCATCATGGGCGGAATCTCTCGGCGATGAAATGAATCATGCGCCGCACTGCTGTACGGCGCATGTCCGGTACCAACTGTCGCAAATACCAGATTCATGCATTATGCCAAGCGCGGCCGAAACTGCATCTGGTATTTGCGACAGTTGGTACTAGATAATCACGAAACTGCCGGGACGGAAGTGCGGAAGACTATTCCAGCAACCTCCGGAACAGAGGCTCGCTCTTAGTAGTCGTCGCTCTTTTCCGGCGGCACCAGGCCCTCGATGCCGGCCAGGAGATCCTCCTCGGTCATCCGGTCGAAAGTGACATTCTCCTCGGCATCATCGGTATCGGCGGCCGCGACAGCGCCGCCGGTCTGATCGGCGATCACTTCGCCATCGGCTTCGGGCTCATCGACCTCGACATGCTTCTGCAGCGAATGGATCAGATCTTCCTTGAGGTCGTCGGGCGACAGCGTCTCGTCGGCGATCTCGCGCAATGCGATGACCGGGTTCTTGTCGTTGTCGCGAGGAACGGTGATCTGCGCGCCCTGGCTGATCTGGCGAGCACGGTGGCCGGCCAAAAGCACCAGCTCGAAGCGGTTGTCGACCTTGTCGATGCAATCTTCAACGGTTACGCGGGCCATGGACTGCCCCTTTCATGCCTGGATTTAATGGAAAACAGGCGCGGTCCATAACCCGAACGCCGCCGAAATACAAGCTTTTTGGCATTGGCGGAACGAATGGGCGCTCAATCCCCTGTCAAGACACCGGATTGGCAAAACCAGGCCGCATCCGGCCTCGGTGCCGCGATCACAATTGCTTGCAGTGCGCCACACGCCCTTGGATTGCCACCAATCTGGCGCTATCTCGGATGGTCAAGGTCAGCCGGTTTATTATGAGCTGACCGATAGTCGCTATCGCATTTCGTTTAGACGGCCGCATTTTCGAAAAGGAATATTTTCCATGTTCGACCCCCGTGAAAAAATCGCCCTGTTCATCGACGGCGCCAATCTCTACGCCACATCGCGGGCGCTCGGCTTCGACATCGACTATCGCAAGCTGCTGTCGAGTTTTCAGAAGCGCGGCTATCTCTTGCGCGCCTATTATTACACGGCGCTGGTCGAGGATCAGGAATATTCCTCGATCCGTCCGTTGATCGACTGGCTCGACTACAACGGCTTCAAGGTGGTCACCAAGCCCGCCAAGGAGTTCACCGACTCGACCGGCCGCCGCAAGATCAAGGGCAATATGGATATCGAGCTCACGGTCGATGCGCTGGAACTCGCTGACGTCGTCGACCATTATGTCATCTTTTCCGGCGACGGTGACTTCCGCACGCTGGTCGAGGCGTTGCAGCGACGCGGCCGCAAAGTGTCGATCGTCTCCACCATGGCCTCGCAGCCGCCGATGATATCAGACGATCTGCGCCGCCAGGCCGACCATTTCATCGACCTGACGACGCTGAAGAACGAAGTCGGCCGCGATCCCTCCGAACGGCCGGTACGGCGGCCCGAACCGGCTGAAGTCGACGAGGACGATTACTGAGGCCGGTCGCCTTGACCGCCCTTTCCGCTTCCGAACCCGATCGCGACTGCCCGCTCTGCCCGCGGCTGCATGACTTCATCGCCGAATGGCGGCGGCGCGAGCCATCCTGGTTCAACGCGCCGGTGCCGACTTTTTTGCCACTGGGCGGCGAGGATACCGTTGAGCTGTTGATCGTCGGGCTGGCGCCCGGCCTGCGCGGCGCCAACCGCACGGGGCGTCCGTTCACCGGCGACTATGCCGGCGACCTGCTCTACTCGACGCTGATCGCGCACGGGTTCGCGCGCGGCGAATTCAAGGCGCGGCCCGATGACGGGCTGGAGCTTGTCGGCACGGCGATCACCAATGCGGTGCGCTGCGTGCCGCCGGATAACAAGCCGGTCGGTGCCGAGATCGCCACCTGCCGGACATTTCTGGTGCCGACGATCGCCCGCTTCCCAAACCTGCGCGCCGTGCTGGCGCTGGGGTCGATCGCGCACCAGTCGACCGTGCGAGCGCTGGGTGGCCGCGTCGCCGCCTACCCGTTCAAACATGGCGGGCAACTGGAGGCCGGCGGCGTCGCGCTGTTTTCCAGCTATCACTGTTCTCGCTACAACACCAACACCGGTGTGCTGACGGAAGCCATGTTCGTCAACGTGTTCAGCGAGATCGCGTCGTTCCTGCAGAAGTAGCGCCGCGCTGTTTCTTTGTTTTGCGCAATCCCGGACGGAAAACCGCTCCACACTTTTCCTGGAATTGCTCTAGAACCCCTCCAGCACGATCTTGCCCTTGGCCTTGCCGCTCTCGAGCAGCGCATGGGCGCGTTTCAGATTGGCGGCATTGATAAGGCCGAACGTCTCGCCCAGCGTTGTGCGGATGGTGCCTGCATCGACAAGGCGCGACAGTTCGTTCAGATGCCCGCCCTGTGCGGCCATGTCCTGCGTCTCGAACAGGGAACGGGTGAACATCAGTTCCCAGTGGACCGAAATGCTCTTGCGCTTGAACGGATTGATATCGAGCGTTTGGGGATCGTCGATCAACCCGAACCGGCCTTGCGGAGCAATCAATTCGGCGATCTCGGCCAGGTGCCGGTCGGTGTTGGTTGTCGAGAACACAAAGGCGGGTGCGCCGATGCCGAGTGCGGCGACTTCACTGCCAAGCGGCTTGGAATGGTCGATGACATGATGGGCGCCAAGCCCAAGCACCCAGTCGTGTGTTTCGGGCCTTGATGCGGTGGCGATCACCGTCAGATCGGTCAGTTGGCGCGCAAATTGGACCGCAATCGAGCCGACGCCGCCCGCACCGCCGATGATGACAATGGCATTGGCGGCGCCCGTGACGGGCTTGTTCACGTCAAGGCGGTCGAACAGCGCCTCAAAGGCGGTGATCGCCGTCAGCGGCAGTGCGGCTGCCTGTGCATAGTCGAGCGAGCCGGGCTTGCGGCCGACGAGGCGCTCATCGACAAGGTGGAACTCGGCATTGGTGCCTTGCGGCGCGAGCGCGCCGGCGTAGAAGACGTCGTCCCCCGGCTTGAACAGACTGGCGTCCGGACCCGTGGCGACGACCCGGCCAGCAGCGTCCCAACCGAGCACGCGCCAGGTTCCGGCTTCGGGTTTGGCACTTCGCCGCACCTTGGTGTCGACCGGGTTGACCGAGATCGCCTTCACCTCGACCAGCAGCTGACGGCCTTTCGGCTCCGGCTTGGGCAGGTCGATATCGACAAGGGAGGCCTCATCGGTGATGGGGGCTGGGATTTGATAGCCGACGGCGCGCATTCTGGTCTCCGCGATTGCTGTTGAGCGTTATCCAGGGCAGAGATGCGGATTATGTGCGTCAAGCGCAAGAATGCAAATATAAAGCACATAGTGTCGAAAAGGATACCGTCATGCCGCGCATTCGCCATGAACGATTCGATTGCAGCCCCGGCTGCACCGTGGAGGGAACGCTCCGCTATATCGATGGAAAGTGGAAAGGCGTCGTGCTCTACCATCTATTCGAGGGCACGCTGCGCTTTAACGAGATCCGCCGACGCATTCCGAACTGCACGCAGCGCATGCTGACCAACCAGCTCCGCGAACTGGAAGCCGATGGGCTGATTGCCCGCAAGATCTATCCGGAAGTGCCGCCGAAGGTGGAATACAGCCTGACGGCGCGCGGCAGAAGCCTGGAACCGGTCATCACCGCCCTGAAAGTGTGGGGCGATGCGAATGTGACGCTGGCGCCTGAGGCATCGCAGGCCGCGGCTTGAAGCGGCGGCGGTAGGGATCGGCAGAGCTCACACCGGCAGCAGGGCGTCCGGTTTCACGTCGCCGATCGAGGCGTAGGTATGTGTCTCCTTCACCCCTGGCAGCGGCAGGATCACTCGTTTGAGAAAGTCCTGATAGTCGGCCATCTCGGCAATGCGCGCCTTCACCAGATAGTCGAAACCGCCGACGACCATGTGGCATTCCAGAACCTCGGGCGCCTTTGCCACCGCTTCAGCGAAGCGGTCAAAGATATGCGGAGCCGTGTGATCGAGCCGAACCTCGATGAAGACAAGCGTGCCGCGGCCAATCTTTGCCGGATTGAGCACGGCCCTGACGGCGGTGATGAACCCGTCGCGGAACAACCGTTTCACGCGCTGGCTGGTACCAGTCGGCGACAGGCCGACGCGGACTGCCAGATCGAGCGTGGTGCGGCGTCCATCTTCCTGCAGCAGCCGTAGAAGACTGCGATCGATGGCATCAAGATCTCCCGATTCAGGATTCACGTTGTTGCAGCCCTGTTCGCGTGAGTTTCACTTAATTTTCTCGAAAAGAGCATATTCTGTCGCAGCCTGCCCCACAATATCCTGCGCTTTCCGCAACGCTCGGGGCTGTCCGGCGGCGGCATCGCTACCGGTGGCAGGGACGTGACAGAGAACACAGCAAACACAAAGTTGGCGATCGTCGCCGGGCTGACCATGATCGGCATCTATGCCGTGCAATTCGTCGCCGCCCGCTTCAGCCTCAGGGACCATCTGACGGTGACCGACATGGCCGCCCTGCGCTTTGCGGGTGCGGGTGCTGTCTTCCTGCCGATCGTCTGGCGAAGCGGCTTCGCGCGGATGAAGGCATTGGGCTGGCGGCGGGCACTGGCGTTGGCGGTGCTGGCCGGATTGCCTTATCCGCTGATCATCAATTGGGGCCTGACCTACGCTCCCGCCGTCCATGGGGCGGCGCTTTGCCCTGCCTCGATCGTGTTCTTCTCGTTCGCGCTATCGCTTCTCCAGGAGCGCGCTTCGCACCAACGTGCCGTCGGCGTCGCCACCATCATCGTCGGGCTGCTGCTGTTCATTGGGCCGGCGCGCGGCGGCTCCCATGAAATCCTCCTCGGCGATCTGCTGTTCCTCGGATCGGGCCTCATGTTTTCCGCTTATGCAACGCTTGTGCGGCAATGGCGTATCAATGCGGTGACGGCGACAGCGACCGTGGTGCTTCTGTCTTGCGCGCCGCTGCCGTTTCTCACCCTCTTCGCACCAAGCGGCTTGCATGCCGCGTCAGGCGCCGAGATCGTCAGCCAGGTCGTCATCCAGGGACTTCTTGCCGGTGCGGCCGCCATGTTCCTTTACACCTACATCGTTGGCCAACTCGGGTCGCAGGCGGCGTCGTTGTTCATGCCGTGCGTACCGATCGCCACGGTGGTGGTGGGCATGACCGTGCTCGGCGAAACACCGAGCACGATCCAATTCGTGGCTATCGCGATCATGGCCGCCGGGATGGGCTTCTCAGCAATGGCAAGACCTGCAGCCCGGGCAGTTTGACAATGCCGGCACCAGCCGGATCGTCGATAGGCTCAACGGCATAGCTCGATTTATGGAGAAACAGATTCCAGGGTGCTGCCCATCCGTCCGGCCAGAAAAACCTCAACGCGCCTGCGCGAGCAGCGCCGCCAGTTTGTCCCGCCCGCCCTGCAAAACGTTCAGGTCGACGTCGCCCTCGATGCCGTCCACGCGTCCCCTGTTGTGGTATTGCCAATAGATCCAGTCGTGGCGGTCCGGCTCCACGAGCAGCGAGCGAAGCCAGAGCGGGCGAGCGGCGACCTGGCCGGCGTAGGTGGCCTCGGCCTCATCGGTCAGATAGACGATCGCCGTCTTGCCGAACGCCGCCTCGACAGGTCCGAGGAAAGCCCGGAGTTCGGCATCCAACTGTTCTGGCGATGGACGCTGCGGACAATTGCCGCCGAACTCGATGTCGACGACCGGCGGCAGCAGGGTTTGGTCGTGCGGCACGACCGAGATGAAATTCTTGGCCTGGTCGGCACCGGACCGGCAGAAGGTGAAGAAATGATAGGCGCCGACGGCAAGGCCGGCCGTGCGGGCCTCGCGCAGATTCCTGGCGAACGCATCGTCGACATGGTCGCCACCCTCGGTCGCCTTGATGACGGCGAAGGCGACATCGTCGGCGGCAACGCGCCGCCAGTCGATCTCGCCTTGATGGTGGGAGACGTCGATGCCTCTGACCGGATACTTGCCACGGTCCGGTGAGAACGCCCTGAAATAGAGATAACCGCCCACAGCGACCAGGCATACCAGGACCAGGCTAGCCAAACTCAGAAGGACAATCCGGCGCTTCAAGCGAACAGCCCCAGCCTAGCCTCGTTCCTTCAACAGTCGGCCCTTCTCGCGCGACCAGTCGCGCTGCTTCTCGGTTTCGCGCTTGTCGTGCAATTTCTTGCCGCGGCCGACGGCGAGCAGCAGCTTGGCGCGGCCCTGATCGTTGAAATAGATCTTCAGCGGCACCAGCGTCATACCTTCGCGGTCGACGCTTTGCGACAGCTTGGCCATCTCGCGCTTGTTGAGCAGGAGTTTGCGGCGCCGGCGCGGCTCGTGGTTGAAGCGGTTGGCCTGCAGATATTCCGGCAGATAGGAGTTGATCAGCCAGATCTCGCCGCCCTCGACCGAGGCATAGCTGTCCTGGATATTGGCCTGGCCCTGGCGCAACGACTTGACCTCGGTGCCGGTCAGCACCAACCCGGCCTCGATCGTGTCGAGCACCTCATAGGAAAACCGCGCCTTGCGGTTTTCCGCAACGGTCTTGTTGTTGGGATCGGCTTTTCTGACTTGATTCATACGTCTAGAGTCCGTTTCGAAACTCGCTCCTGCGAGTCAGATGATGGTGCTACCGAGAACCGGAGCGGAGCGTACATATAGTACGCGAGCACCGGGAGCGCAGGTGGCGCCTTCAGATGGCCGCAGGAGTAGAGTTTCCAAACGGGCTCGCTAATTAATCAAGCCAGCGTGCTTCATGGCCGCATCGATCTTTTCGGCCGTCGACGGCTCGACCGTGACCAACGGCGAACGCAGCACGTTCTCGACCTTGCCGAGCTTCGACAGCGCGTATTTGGCGCCGGAAACGCCGGGCTCGATGAAGATCGCCTTGTGCAGCGGCAAGAGACGACCCTGCAGCTCCAGCGCCTTGGCGCTGTCACCGGATAGGGTCGCCTCCTGGAATTCGGCGCACAACCTCGGTGCGACATTCGACGTCACCGAGATGCAGCCGACGCCGCCATGCGCGTTGAAGCCGAGCGCCGAAGCATCCTCGCCCGAAAGCTGGATGAAGTCCTTGCCGCAAGTCATCCGCTGCTCGGAAACACGCTCGACCTTGCCGGTGGCATCCTTGACGCCGACGATGTTCTTGAAGTCGTGCGCCAGCCGGCCCATCGTCTCCGGCATCATGTCGATGACCGAGCGCGGCGGGATGTTGTAGATGATGATCGGCAGCTTGGTCGCCCTGGCGACGGCGGCGAAATGCTCGTAGAGCCCGCGCTGCGTGGGCTTGTTGTAGTAAGGCGTGACAACCAAAGCGGCGTCGGCGCCGGCCTTTTCGGCATATTGCACGAGGCCAACGGCTTCCTCGGTGTTGTTGGAACCTGCGCCAGCAACGACTGGAGCGCGGCCCTTGGCCACCTCGATGCAAACCTTGACGACATGGCGGTGCTCGTCATGCGACAGCGTCGGCGACTCGCCGGTGGTGCCGACCGGGACCAGGCCCTTCGTGCCCTCAGCGAGTTGCCAGTCGACAAACGCGCGAAAGGCTTTCTCGTCGAAACGCCCGCTCTTTTCGAACGGTGTCACGAGCGCAGTAAGCGAGCCTCTCAGCATGTCGTCCAACTCCTTGGGACTTCTTTGTTTTGTCGGTCAGTTTGTCGTGCGCGCCTTCTAACCGAAAGCGAAGCCGCGCACCATAGTCTCGACATGGTTGCGCGGCAAGCATTGCCATGGTGCCAGCAAGCGCAATTCGAACGGCCTCAATAACCCAGTGTTTACGAGCCCTTCACGACCTAAGTTTAGCCTTTGAGGCTTCTTCGCCTGCTGTCAAAATGCGGGACTAGGGAAAGACACGAAATCATGCCGACCAGTCGGCCCCACCTCTTCGCGCTGCTCGGCGCCATCGCCGCGCTGATGCCCGGCGTGGCGATCAGCGGCAGCGTCGATGTGCGGGTCACCTCGGCGATCCCGATACCGAGCCCGCAGGACACGGCGCAACAGGCCACCTCGCCCAGCGTCGCGATGTTGAAAAGCGGATTGGACGCACTGGCGGCCGGCGATATTCCCCGGGCTCGCGGTGTGCGCGATGCGCTTCCCGCCCAGTCGCTCGACCAGCACATACTGGCCTGGGCGATAGCACTCTACGGCGGCGACAAGGTGCCGAGCAGTGATATCGCGGCGGCCGCGAAGATGCTGCCCAACTGGCCGGGCACCGTTGCCTTGCGCAAGAACAGCGAGCGGGCGCTCTATCGCGAGAACCCCGCCCCCAACATCGTCGTGCGGGCGTTCGACGGCAGCCAGCCGCAGACATTCGAGGGCGTGATGGTTCTCGCCCGCGCCTATGTGGCGTCGGGTGACATCAAGGCGGCGCGCTCGGTGCTGTCGCCGTTCTGGCGCACAGCGATCCTGGAGGCCAAGGACGAGGCGGCGCTGATCAAGGAGTTCGGCAGCTTGATTCCTGCGGCCGACCATCGTTTTCGCATGGAGCGCATGTTCTATGCCGACCGGATGAATTCCGCCCTGCGCGTCGCCAGCCTTGCCGGCGCCCAGCAACTGGCGGACGCCTGGGCCGCCGCCGACAGGGGCGACAAGAATGCGCTGAAACTGCTGAAGGCGGTGCCGGCAGCGCAGCGTTCGGCCGGCTATTTCTTCGCGCAAGCCGAGTATCTGCGCAAGCAAGAGGATTTTGCCGGCGCGGCAGCCGTTGTGATGAAGGCACCGACCGATCGCGAGGCTCTGGTCGATCCGGACGCCTGGTGGGTCGAGCGCCGCGTGCTGTCGCGCGAACTGGTCGACCAGGGCGACGTAAAGATGGGCTACCGGATCGTCGCCACCCATGCTGCCGAAAGCTCCGCCAATGCGGCCGAGGCCGAGTTCCATGCCGGCTGGTATGCGTTGCGCGGCCTCAACGATCCCAAGCTTGCCGCAACGCATTTCGCGCGCATTGCCGACCTCGCCCAGGGGCCGATGACCCTGTCGCGCGCCTATTACTGGCTCGGCCGTGCCGCGGAAGTCGGCGGTCCCGGCAACGCCAAGGACTATTTTGGGCGCGCGGCTGGCTATGGCACGACTTTTTACGGCCAGCTTGCCGCCGAACGTGTCGGCCGGCAGGCGCTCGACATCGTCTATCCCTCGCCAAGTGCTGCCGACCGGCAGAGTTTTGCCGGCCGCGAGGCCGTCAGTGCCATCAAGCGGCTGCAGGAGGCAGGCTATGATCGCTATGCCGAAACGCTCTATCGCGACCTCGCAGGGCAGTTGACCAGCCCTGGCGAACTGGCGCTGCTCGCTGTCCTTGCCGAGAAGCAGGGCAACCATTTCATGGCGCTGAAGGTTGGCAAGATCGCCGGCGCGCGCGGCATCGATGTCGGTGCGCTGTCGCACCCGCTCGGCGTCATTCCCGATTCGGCCAATATTTCCGGCTCGGGCAAGGCGCTGGCCTATGCGATCGCCCGCCAGGAGAGCGAGTTCAACATCGGCGCGGTATCAAGTGCCGGCGCGCGCGGGCTGCTGCAGCTGATGCCGGGAACCGCCAGACAATTGGCGAAGAAGGCCGGCTTGCAGTTTTCACAGGCAAGGCTGACCACCGACGCCGGCTACAATGCAACGCTTGGCTCGGCCTTCCTCGGCGAGCAGCTCGATCGTTTCAATGGCTCCTACGTGCTGACCTTCGCCGGCTACAATGCCGGGCCCAACCGGGCCAGCCAGTGGGTGGCGAAATACGGCGACCCGCGCGGCAAGGACATCGATGCGGTGGTCGACTGGATCGAACGGATTCCCTACACGGAAACAAGAAGTTACGTGCAGCGCGTGATGGAGAATTACGAGGTCTACAAGATGCGTATTTCCGGCAAATACGATATTGTCGGTGACCTTGTTAACGGGCGGAGTTGAGGCTTTCCTGTCCTTCTCCCCTTGTGGGAGAAGGTGTCGCCGAAGGCGACGGATGAGGGGTGTTCCAGGGAACGCCAGCGTCTCACTCCGCTGGAACACCCCTCATCCGTCTCGACGCTATCGCGCCGATCCACCTTCTCCCGCAAGGGGAGAAGGAAGACCTTCGTTTGACCATCCCTGCACTCATCTGTAGCAGTCGGAAACAAGCCGGCCAGGAGTCTTTTTCAGATGTCAAACCACGAAGGCTTTTCCGACTTCTTCTACGCCGCGCCGGATGGGCTCAGACTTCATGCACGCGTCTATGGCGAAGCGACTTCCGGATATTGGCCGGTCGTCTGCCTGCCCGGCTTGACCCGCAACGCGCGGGATTTTCACGAACTGGCGCTGCGTCTTTCGACAGGACCGAATGCGCGCAAGGTGGTTGCCTTCGACTATCGCGGGCGCGGGCAGTCGGCCTACGATCCCGATGTCAGCCACTATAATGTCGGCGTCGAGGCCGGCGATGTCCTTGCGGGGCTGGCGGCACTCGGCATCGAAGAGGCGGCCTTCATCGGCACCTCGCGCGGCGGGCTGATCATCCATGTGCTCGGCGCCTTGCAGCCGGCGGTGCTGAAAGCCATTGTTCTCAACGATATCGGGCCAGTGATCGAGCCGGCCGGCCTCGCCCACATCCAGTCCTATCTCGAACGCGCGCCGAAGCCGAAAACCTTCGCCGAGATAATGGATGCGCAGCGCAGCGTTCACCGCAAGGGCTTTCCCATGCTCACCGACGCCGACTGGATGCGGATGGTGGGGGCGCTCTACCGCGAGACGGACCAAGGGCTGTTGCCGGATTTTGATCCGAAACTGGTTGAGACGGTTGCCAGTCTCGACCTTTCCCAGCCGTTGCCGACCCTTTGGCCGCAATTCGATGCGTTGGCCGCCATTCCCTTGCTTGCCATACGCGGCGCTAATTCGAGATTGCTGTCGACCGGTACGCTCAACCAAATGCAAAAGCGTCACCCTGGGATGGAGACGATCACGGTCGAAGAACAGGGCCACGCGCCTCTCCTGGAGACCAACAACCTACCCGTCGCCATAGCCGCGTTTCTGGACCGGGCTGAGCCGATTGTTCTCGAAAGGTAAAGCCCCGGAACCGAGTTCCGGGGCTTTGAAATGCCGTGAGAAAGTCCGATGGGCTTATTTGGCCTTCGAACTCTTGCCCCTAGCTGCCTTCGGCTCGGCAGCCTTGCTACTCTGACCTGACGCTACCCCTGAAGGCGCGGTCAGCGGAGATGAGAACACGGAGGTCTCCTTGGCATTGGCCGCCCTGTTGCACCGAGGCGTCTCCAGCACGGTGACGCAGCCG
>NZ_JAFFIW010000044.1 GCF_018588885.1 Mesorhizobium sp. dw_380 | reverse complement strand
CTCGTCGTCCCCGTGGACAGCAGGGCCAACCGGTTCATGAGGAATTTCGCTTTTCCCCAATTTCAGTACTCCTCTTGAAGGACGATCTCTTTTTCTGCGATGTGTGGTTCGGGCGCTTGCGTGGGCGGGGAATGGCTTGGGCGAGCCGATCCCACGCAACAGTGTCCCGTGGCCGACCTCGAGCACGTCCACCAATGCGAGACCTTTCACCGCGGCGCGAACGCCTGCGCCGCGGTTCGACCCGAGGTAAACGCAATGGAAATTCCACCTGCCGCAAGCCGCGCACTTTTGCGGCATCGACGTTATTGCTGCGAAGTGCGCCTGGGCGGGCGGATTTGCCGGTGTTCAATTCCAATTGTCATGCCCTTCGCGATCCTTGCTCAGGAAGTGACAGCGTTTTGAGTTTCGGAAGTCTTGTTTTGCGGAGCCACACAGAGACCCGCGTGACAGGCAGGCTCACCCGTGTAGTTGGCCAGGGCTTGGAGCAACGAGGTGAGGTAGCGCTGTTTGGTTTGGTCCGGCACTGGCTCCGAATGGTCCAGCGATTTGATTGCCACCTCGATCAACTCGATCGCCCGGTCCTTGTTGCCGCTCTCGTAATAATACTGAGCGACCGGAAAGTAACACCCGAATTTAAAGTCTCCATCGCCTTGCGGAGGATTAAGTTCCAGGATCTGTTCGGAGAGCTCCTTGCCCATCGCAAAGCGATCATCATGCGGAAGATGGGAGTTGTCGATCGTGGGATGGAAGAGTTGGTTCAGCGCCATCACCACCCAAGACATCGCTTCGAACTTTTTGTTGATCGCGTCCTCGACCAATTCGCGCATAAGCGGCAAGCCGGTTTTGATGTCGCGCAGCTTGTGAAGCAGAATATCCGCATGAACCCGCCGAAAATCAAAAGAGTCTGGCATCACGGCGAGGCCTTCTTCGATGGCCAATAGTGCCGCTGCCCAATCCTCGTCCTGCATCGCCGGCCCAAGTTTGGCGTATATCGGCTGACTCAGCGACGATTCGCGCACACGCGAGATTCGCTTTGCATCGACGGCTTTCGCTTCATAGCTGCTGCGCCAGCTGCCGTTAAGGACTTTCGGCAAAACGTCATCGAGAGGTGCCGGGTGGCCGATATAAGCGATGTGGCCGTCGCGGTCGACCACGAACGAGGTGGGAATCCCGAACGAAGAGCTGGGTTCCAGCCAGAGCTTTTTCATTTCGCCAGTGCAATCGAACGCTGTCCGATAATTCAGATTCGGGAACTTCTCGGTCAGCCAGGCATCCACGTTGGTCCGCGCTTCGTCCGCGGTTGCAGCCTTTTCGCAAGCTGCGACTCCGATAATCTCAAATCCGCTGTCTTTATATTTCTCCTGCAGTTCGATCAAATGGGGCATGGCGTGGACACATGGTCGGCACCAAGTCGCCCAAAATTCAACGAGGTAGACCTTGCCGGGCCGAAGGCTCGTGAGGGGCTCGCCACGCAGCCAGTTCTCCACTTTCAGCGCAGGAGCCGGGGACCCCATACGCAGTTCCATCTTGGTGTCCAAAGTCATTCCACACCTTTCGTCTCTTTTGTCGCGGAATATTTTCCAGTCAAAATCGGACACGGTCTCGAGGGCATTGCTCCCTCTCGCTTGCTTCAGCGGAGCTCTCACCGTGTTGCCGCACATCAAGCACGGCAAAGGGCATGCCAACCCTTCTTAGCTTCGGCAAGCGCCGGTACCGCCTTGAATAAGCGAGCCCTAACACGGCCAGCTGACGTTAACCTGAATGTCGGCTTTCGACGGCTCACCTTAGCGGCTGCCGTTTAGGAAGGTGAGAGTTTGGCTGGCCCGCTGGCGATAAGACCGGCTTCGGCGTCCTGGAGTAGTCGCACTTCGGCGATGGGGTCGAAAGTGCGGGAGAGGCTCGGTACCCTTGCAGCCACCGCCGCATGTGGCCCGGCGTCATAATTCGCGTCGCGGTTGCCAACGGCGGCGTTGGGCTCGATCCACGTGGCGTTGAGCCCGACAGCACGTAAAGCTGCATCGTGATTGAATGCCCTTTGCTGTTTCACGCCAAGCAGGAGTCGCGCGACGCTACCTTGCTCAAGCGCGAGCAGAGCGATCTGACGCCGTAGGAATATTGCTCGTCCCGCTTTTGCCGCCAGAGGCGGAAATCTTTCCTGAATGCCACCGCCGATCATCAATATCGACGAATCATATCCCGCTGCCCATTTGTTCGACTCCGAGGTCGGGCCAGCACTCCGTCAAGGGACGGTTGATGAACCCTAGATGCTCGGGATTGGCGCATGGCGCGCGCCGCAGAAGGCTGTCAAGGATGCGGCGCGCTCGCCAGGCCAGCAGCCCAAAGTTCGGATCAGCCAGCCCGCGCTGTCCAAGGCAGGCGTTCTGAACGAAAAGGCGTCGGTCTCGCGGTCCGTCCCAGTACACCGAAAAATCCTCGCCGATGGCGAGCTCATTGCCGATCTGTTCGAGGCGATCTGCGATCGGTTCTAGGAAACCCGGCAGCGGTTTCTCGTACCCGGTGGCCAGGATGACGATATCGGCGGTTACTTCTCCGATGTTGTCCAAGCCGCGTTGCAGCGTGAGCCTGTGCCCTGCTCCGGCATTGATGCAGCGCGACACGTTGCAACTTGGCCGCAATGTGATCTCGCATTGGTGTGGCTCGAGAAAGGCGTGGTGGTAGAGCGCCTGATAGACCGCGCGCAACTTGCTTTCTGAAATGCCCTCGGAGGCAAGCGCGAAACGCCGCAGGAACAGCTGTCGATGCACCTCGCTCATCGCAGCAAAACGATCCGAGAAGCATGGCGTGAACAGCCCGTTTGTGAACGCGTGGTCGTCGAAAGGCATCTCGCGCGTCAAGACCCATGTGATCGCCGCGGGCCGCCGTTCTTTCGGCCGGCCGACAAGGTGCAGTAGCAGCTCGGCTCCCGACTGTCCGCCGCCAACAACGCAGACATGCTTTTTTTGCACCTCAGGATTGATGTGGGCCAACTCAGATGAGTGGAACAGGTTGGGTCCAGTCCAGCCATGAAACTGAGGCGGAATTTGCGCCTGCTTGCCTATGTCGATGACGAGGTTTCTTGCATCAAGGACCGCGTTGTCCGTCCGCACGCGAAACTCGCCGTCAAAGCGGATTTCGCGAACGGCCTCGCCGCCACGGACAAGCGGATTCTTCTGGAACGCCCAGTTGAGATATTGGGCGAACTCGGCTCTAAGCACCCCGTGAAATTGCGCATTGAGGAAATTGTAAAGACGCCCGTTCTCGTGGAGGTAGTTTACGAATGTGTAGGCTGATCGCGGATTGACCAGAGTAACCAGATCCTGGAAGTGGCCGACCTGGAGCTCCGCGCAATCGAAAGCGCTGCCTGGATGTCCTCGGAAATCGACCTCCCGGTCCAGGAACAGTGCCCCTTGCGCAATCTCTTCCTGTATCTGACACGCAAGGCTCAAATTAGATGGTCCAGCACCCACACCAATACAAAAGAGGTCCACTTATCCTTACTCCTCTAGGAGTGTTTTCCAACTCAGCGGCATGTTGACGTCGATTGCCGGGCATTGAGCAATGCGAACCTCACAGGCATGCTTGAGCCGCGGTCCCGACTGAGAGGACAGCAAAAGCGTGTGCCGCCTTCCAGGTCTTGGGCTCAATGTCGGCGGCATCGACAGCGGCGCGGCGTGATCCGAACCCAAGAGCAGAAGGAAAGTGTGTGATGCTGTCGCGCGGCTCTTCCGGATCTTACGGCGGCTTCTAGCGCCGGCCTCCACCCCAGGAGTGGCTGTTTCCCTGCCACGACGGAAGCGGCTCTTTCTTTCGAGGGGCGTAACCATGGATAACGGCTCTTAATGCTTTCGGAGACTCCCATGCATGCGGCGTGCCGGATAAAGACCTGTCAAACCAACGAGTTCGCGCAGTTCCAGCTCGTCTGGAATCCGACATTGTCGCACGCCCGACGATCGGGCAGGGGAAGCTCCGCGGCAGCGGCCCTTGCACACCGCAGGCTGACAGGGACAGCCGCCGATTTGACGCGCGTCCGGGTACTGATAAGGGGCCTTCCAACAGGGTTCGCGCACGAGGCGGGGTCTCCTGGTACACCCGCCCTGTGGCTTGGCTGCGGTCTGCTGCAGCCGTTCGTCTTTACTGCCCGTTGCGGACGATCTCGCACGAGTTGGTTCACGAGAGCGTCGTGAAGCAGTCGAGGCGTCCGGTTTGGCTCTGACAAGCGTCGCAAGATGTTCGCGGATCCAGCCATGTCTCCGCAATCCGACCGGTAACCGACGACGACTTCGGACTGGTTGGCGGTCCTACGACCTGATCGGTGTTCCTACGGAGCTGATCAGCGAGCCAAAAACAGCGGCAATGTGGTCTTCCCAAAGCTCCAGCTCGGCGGACCGCCGAAAATCCGCTCACGCAGCCCACGGCTGCCATAAGCACCCATGACCATCATGTCAGCACAGATGTCGTTCGCGTGCTGGGTCAGCACTGTGCCCGCCGATTTGCCGGCGCTCTTAAGCAGGTCAACGGAGACCCGAGCACCGTGCCGAGTAAGATAGGCAGCGATGTCAGCTCCAGACTGCGCGCCTTTCCCGTTGTTTTGCGCCTTTGGATCGACCATAGCGACACAGACTTCCTTGGCAGCGGATAGGATACTAAGAGCTTCCCGAACCGCACGCGAGGCCTCTACACGCGAATCCCAGCCGACCAGCACGCGTCGAGGCGACAGCGTCGCCTTAACGCCCTTCGGCACGATGAGCACCGGCTTTCCGCTATCGAACAAGCAGCCGTTGACAACAGGAGGTCCGAGAGTCTCATCGTTGAGGAGGTCTCCTCCAACGATCGTCAGGTCAGCGCAGAGCGCCCGCTGTCGTGCCACTTCACCGAGGCTAGCCGGATCGCAATAGTCGGTGTCAACGTCACAGGAAAGCGACATAGCTTTCAGCCTTTTGAGGATATCCGCGGACCGTCTTTCCATTCTGGTCACGTCCTGTGAAAATTTCTCGATTTGCTGAAATCGATAGTTCGGTACTGCAATTGCCTGTGCACGTCCTGTATTCCATTCGGGGGGCGGAGACAACATCAAGAGCAATGGAGGCGGTATAATGAGTACCGATAGGTGCGCGCCGACCTCGGCACACAGTCCGGCAGCTGTTGTGAGGTCCTCATCAGAATGATCAGCACCCGTCACACTGAATATGCTTTTAAATTCCATTTGCCTGCTTCTCCTGGTCTTCGTTAGGAGCGCCTCAAAGCGGCAACACCGCTCTCAGGAGGAAGAGAGAGCGGCACCACGTTCGATCACCGATTTCAGTCGTCCGGCTTCTCGAGCGAGTAGCCGGCCGACCTGACGGTGCGAATGACGCTGCCGGGCAAGGCCGTTTTCAGCGCCCTCCTGATTCGGCTGATATGGACATCGACGGTGCGTGCACCGACATGAATGTTGGGCAGCCAGGCCGCCCCGATAAGCTCGTCCCGGCTGAAGACCTTGCCGGGGGCCTCAATCATAAGCCGCAGCACGTTGAAATCGATCCGTCCGAGATGGATGTCGTGGCCATTACCGCGAACCCGATGGGCATCGAGCTTCATCTCCAGGCCTCCACAACAAATCCAACTGTCGTTTTCAACCCCGTTCGGACCACGCTTGGTCAGCCCGAGCCTCGCCCGCAGGCAGTCGAGCAGCTTGGCCGGAGCCACCGGCCGCACAAAGCTCTCAACGCCTGCCTTCAAGAGATCGAGGTGCTGGTGCTCGGCGCCAGGCGCGATCAGGGCGATGATAGGCAGGTCGGTGGTGCGCGGTTCCCGCTTGAGGTGGGCG
Source organism: Mesorhizobium sp. dw_380 (assembly GCF_018588885.1). GTDB lineage: Bacteria > Pseudomonadota > Alphaproteobacteria > Rhizobiales > Rhizobiaceae > Mesorhizobium. The sequence continues at coordinate 46,519 of NZ_JAFFIW010000044.1, read as the reverse complement.
CAAATTGCGGACCCGTTTATGCTGGCTGGGTCGCAATCCAGCACTACGGCCTGAAGCTCCCGTTGTTCGGCCAAGGCCAGCGCAGCCTTCGCGCCGTCTGCCGTCTCACTGCTGAAACCGTCAACCTCCAGTATGTGGCTGTAGAGCAGATAGAACTCGGCATCTTGCGAGCAGATCAGGACCAGCGGCTTCTTCATCGGCGATACCCCAACAACCTGGTCGGCCTCGAGTCCCTGGATCGAGGGGACTGGCCAACATAGTTTCTCGGGTCCGTCATGATGGCCTTTCTCGAAAATCGCGCCCATCATGCCAGCGCCACGTGGGGAAAGGTTTCGATGACTGAAATCGCATCGTCGACCAACTTCGTACCGGCCGTGGCGAGCTTCAGGAGCGTCTCGAAGCCAAACCGGTGGACATCGCGCAGCGTTTTGGACAGAACGACCAGCCGTCCGGTCGTGAAAAGCACCCGACCAAAACCCTCATGGCTCACCTGGATCATCGGCGATGCCATAAGGCCGCAGCGCTCCTCGATCGCAAGCCCGATGGCGGCGTAGTACTTGTCGAGCCTCCACAGCACGTCGGGATCGGGATCTCCGATGATTGGGATCCCTCGGCGCTGATCCTTGGTAATGATGAAGTCGCCCAGCAGCTCAGCGTCCGCTTTGCGTTCCCACGAGCCATAGGAATCCTGAGAACGGATCAGCCGCACGAGGCATTTGACGAACGGGGTGCAAAGAGCCGCCTCGTCTTCGGCGACAGCTGGGGGGATTGCGGGGTCAGGCATTGGCGTCCTCCTCTTTTCAGTCCTCGTCCTCGAAGGACGGTTTCTTTTCGGCAATGCCCGCTCGCGCCAGCACCTTGCGCAGCCAAGGCGGAGGACACGTCCTGAGCATCATCTGCGTGCGCAAGAGCACCTGTGGGATCGATTGGGGCTCCGCCACTTTGATCGGGTGGATTTTTGCCGCGACAAGCTTGGCTGCCGAAGGGCCGCCAATTGCCAGACAAAACAGGATCTGACAGCCCTTGAGCGCATCCACCTTTGGCGTGATGCGATCATCGCGCTCGGCCCGATGCTCCCCGCTTTCATCGGACACGTCATCGAAGGCCACGGCTTCTACGAGATTCCATTCCTCGCGCGTCACGTCGTAGACAGCAAAGCGCCTGGCCGACCCGAAATGGGCGTTGAGGTCCTGCATGTCCTGAGTGGCGATCGCAACGCGCAATGCGCCCTTACGTCGTTCAGGCATCGGGGCGAAAACCTCATTACTGACCAGCGAGAGGCGGCGAACAGCGTTCATCGTGATATTTCTCGATTACGGAGTGGATCAAGCGCCTCAGGAGTGGGCGCGTGTTGGTTGGCCTGGAAGATGCTGGCGACCTCGAAGATCATGTCGCGGGTGCCCTGATAGAGAATTGCGAGCTTGTGCTGGCTGCCTAGTCGATCGAAGACCGGGAACCCGATGCGCATGAGCGGAATTCCGAGCCGCTCCGATGCTTGGCGCCCGTGCGAATGCGTGACAAGCAGGTCAGCACCGACGGCAAGACTTTCCAGATCGCCGAGATCGCCGATCTGAACCGAAACCGCCGGGACTTTCTTGAGAATTTTAGACCTGTCGGTCGTTGTGACGGCCGCGGCTATCTCGGAGCCGAGACCAGCAAAGAAGGTTGCAAGTTGGAACAGCTGGTCTGGTTCGGCAGCGATGGCAATTTTCTTGCCGCCGAAATGGAAATGTCCGTCGAGCATCGCGTCCTGCAATTGCGCCCGGCGCCGGCGCACGCGGGCCGGTACCGCCGCGCCCGAAATCGAAGACAGCAGCGACACGAAGCGGTCCGTGTCCTGCAGCCCAGTCAGTGACTGGAACAACACGTAAGGCACGCCGGTCAACCCGAGCAGCGCTTTCGCCGGGCGGCGCATGTGCTCACCGATGGCGATGCATCGCATGGCCGTACCCAACTCGCGAATGTCTTCGACGCTGGTGCCGCCGTATGTGGTCGCTACCCAGCGGTCAGGAACCGTACCGTCGAGCGAGCCTGAAATGTCGGGCAGAATAACCGGCTTGAGCCCAAAGCTTTCAACCATGTCCCGCATATGCTCGATGTCGGCGACAGAGAGGTTGCATCCGGGCAGGATTGCGATCTTCTTCGGGTGCCGCGCCCGTTCGCCCGAGCGCGTAATCCCTTCGATCATTGCGGTGACTGCCTTGGCCCAGCCCTCTTCGATCGCGCCGTCAAAATCCGGCGTGTTGGCCAGCACGACCTCCGTACCCGCAAGCTGTTGCGTGTGCTTCCGCATGATGTTGGCAATATCACCCGCGCAATCTTCGCCACGCGTCTCCACCAGCGCGGTCGTGCACACTCCGATCAGCGTTGGCTTCGTGCGGTTCTTGAGGTTGAGGATCGCCTCTTCCAGATGGTCGGCTGCGCCGAGGATGGTCGCCACCTCATCCATCGCCGTAGTCTGCAAGGGAATCGCTTCTTTGAAGTGCCGCACGAAGAGAACGAGCGCAAAGCTTGTGCAGCCTTGGCTGCCGTGGAACAGCGGCATCGCACCGTCGACGCCAAGAAAGGCAAAGGCGGCACCCAGCGGCTGCGACGACTTCAGCGGGTTGACTGCCGCCGATTTGCTCTGGGGAAGGATGCGGGCCATCGGTCGCCTCAACACTCGTGTGCCGTCGCGCAGGCGAATTCATCAAACAGGTACGCGGTCTCGTTCCTCGTGCACGGCAATTCGCCTATCAGCTCAGGCTGGCAATCCCACGGGGCCGGCTGGCGCACCTGAGACCAGATCGGATTGTGAATGGCGAGGTCAATCTGGCGTACGAGTTCCACCATGCCGTCATAGCCGGCATAAGGATGCTGGCGCTCCTGGTTGATATCGAGCCAGGGCGTCTTGGCCTTGAGCGCAATGAATTGCGTGCGACCGCCCGACAGCATGATATCGGCCCTGTGTTCAGAGAGCATGGCGTACAGCTCGCTCGCAGCCATGGATTCGAACATGTGCTTGTCGTGCTTGAGAACTTGTTTGATGCGCTCCTTGTCCTGCACCGTAGATTTCTTGATCGAGGTGCCGACGATCTCGATTCCGATCTCCATCAGCGCATGGACAACCGACCAGGACTTCACACCGCCTGTGTTGAGCAGCACGCGCTTGCCTTGGAGCCTTTGCCGGTAGGATTCGAGTTTCTTCCACGCGATCGCCTCCTGCTGCGCGATCAGCGTCTCTGTGCGCTCGAGGATCTCCGGATCGGCGCCCTTCCTCACCAGCAGCCTGACAAGGTTTCGAAGAGCTTGCGATGTGTCGGAGATGCCATAGAAGGAGCCCTCGAAGAACGGGATGTCCCAGCGCTCCTCCATCTTGCGGGCAAGACTGATCAGCGCGGTCGAGCACACCATCATTGCCGCCCGGGCGCGGTGCGCGGAAGCAATGTCGCGGTAACGCGCATCGCCGGGAATGCAGGCGCGCACCCGGATCCCGAGCCGATCGAGGAGCGGCTTTACAAGCCAGAATTCGCCCGAGAGGTTGAATTCGCCAAGGATGTTGATGTCGTAGGGTCCGGGGTCGTCGGGTTCGACCGTGCCGATGACATGATCGAGCAACGCCTCGGCGGCGAGCTTATTGCCGAGGTTCTTGGAGCCTGCCAGGCCAGGCGCATTGATCGGCACCACGGCCAAACCGAACTTTTCCGTGGCGCGTTTGCACACGGCCTCGATGTCGTCACCGATCAGCGCCGTTACGCAAGTCGAGTAGACGAAGATCGCCGGCGGCGCGTATGTGTGCTTGATCTCGCGGATCGCCTTGAAGAGTTTCCGCTCGCCCTGCCCCATCACAAGGTCGAGTTCGGTGAGGTCGGTCGTGAAGCTTGTCCGCCACAAGGTCGGCCCTGACGAAACCGCACCACGGTTGTCCCAAGAATTGCCCTCGCAGGCGAGCGGCGCATGGACCAGATGCGCAACGTCGGTGATCGGCTGCAGGACGATCTTGGCTCCGTCAAAGGCGCAGCCGCCGGCTGCCGCCCCTGGTGTCAGCGACTTCGAGCAGCCCTCCTTGCGCGCCTTGGCATCTTTGCCACGGTTCTTATCGCAGGCGGGCTCATCGAAGGCGTCCTTGATTTTGGCGCTGAGGGAGGACATTGCTCAGCCTCCCCAGTCCATTGGGCAAGGAATGGCCTCGGCGAAAAGCCGGCCACGGCTCTTAGCGCGTGAGGTCATAGGAATAATCCGTCACACCCGTCTCGCTCGTCTCGCGATCGAGTTTGTCGAAGATCTTGTCGAGGATCGTCGTCAGCACGCGCAACGCGCCCTGGTAGCCAAAGAGCGCAAAGCGGTGATGATGGTGCCGATCGAAAATCGGAAACATCAGCCGGATCAGCGGTGTTCCGGTGTCGCGCTCCAGGTACTTGCCGTAGGAATTGCCGATCAAAAGGTCCACCGGCTCGGTAAAGAGCAGTGAGCGCAGCGCCCACAGGTCCTTGCCCGCCCAAACCTGGGCAGCCTTGCCGAAAGGCGAGGATGCTAGCAGCTTCTTCAAATCGGCTTCCCATGCCGAGGTGCCATTGGTGGCGAGGCAATGGGTTGGCTCGCCGCCGGTCTCCATGACAAAGCGGGCCATTGCGTGAACGAAGTCGGGATCACCGTAGATGGCGTATTTCTTACCATGCAACCAGGATTGGCTGTCCGCCATGGCGTCTACCAGTCGGCCGCGCTCGAGGCGAATTGCCTCGGGAATCTCCTTGCCGGAAATCGCCGCGACCTCCATCAGGAATTCGTCCGTCGCCTGAACGCCGAGCGGATAGTGGAACGAGGCCGTCGCCTGCCCGACCTCCTCGCAATAGCCCAGTGTCTTTCGGGTGTTGTGATGCTGCAGCGAAAGCGTTGCCTCGGCGTTGAGGGCCTTCTTCACCTCGTTGATCTTCGTGCCCCCGTCATACATGCGGTATTCACCGTCCGAAGGCGTATCGAACTGGTCAGAGGCATCCTGGATCAATGTATAGGACACGCCCATTACATCGAGCAGGCGCTTGAGCTCCCGGTTGTTGCCGACGCAGAAGCCGTCGAAGCCCGGAATGATGTTGATGGTTCCTTCGATTTGCGTACGCTCCTGACCTTTCCAGAAGTGCTCCAAAATGCCTTTGACCATGTTGTCATAGCCGTCGACATGACTGCCAACGAAGGCCGGGGTGTGGGCAAAGGGCACGTCGAAGTCGCGCGGGACTGAATCTTCGTCCTTGGCGTTCTGGATGAAGCTGTGCAGGTCGTCGCCAATGACCTCTGCCATACAGGTCGTCGACACGGCAATCATCTTGGGGTCGTAGAGCTGGTAGGTGTTGGCGAGCCCGTCGACCATGTTCTTCAGGCCGCCAAACACCGCCGCATCCTCGGTCATTGAGGAGGAGACCGCCGCGGCAGGCTCCTTGAAATGGCGCGACAGGTGCGAGCGGTAATAGGCGACGCAACCTTGGCTGCCGTGGACGAAGGACATGGTTCGCTCGAAGCCGGCGGCAGCGAATACCGCACCCAGCGGCTGGCAGGCCTTGGCCGGGTTCACGACAAGCGCTTTGCGGGCGAGGTTCTTTTCGCGGTATTCCCACGTCTGGGTGAAATCGCGCTGATCGGAAACGATTTCATCGGGGTGCGGACATTCGAAGTTTAGCTTCTTCTCAGCGAGCATCTTTCTGTATTCCGGCTCGCGGAACAGGGGAGCGTGATCGAGAATTTTTTCAGCCGACTGCGGCATGATGATTACCTCTTTTGCATCTGGCTGCGCGGGACGGCAGCTCAGGACGTCAAGACGTTCCAGGCTCCGGCGGATCAGAGGCCGCGGGAGTTCACCGTCTCAGTGGGAGACTGGGGCTGAAGCAAATGTTTATTCGGCAGCCATCGCCCGCTCATCGCCCCGGCTTCTTTTCCAAGGCGCGTGGAATAGGTCCCAGACCGGGTTGTTAATGGCGAGATCCACATCACGTGCGAAAATGGCAAAGCCATCGTAGCCGTGATACGGGCCTGAATAATCCCAGGAATGCATCTGGCGGAACGGTATGCCCATCTTCTGCACCGGGTATTTTTCTTTGATTCCCGAGCCGACCAGATTTGGGCGAATCCCTTCGATGAATTTCTCCAACTCATAGCCGGTCACGTCATCGTAGATCAGCGTGCCGTTCTTCACGTAGTGGCCGGTGCGCTGATAGTCGTCGCTGTGGGCGAATTCATAGCCGGTGCCCACGATGACCATGCCGAGGTCCTCGTAGGCCGTGACGACGTGGCGGGGGCGCAGGCCGCCCACATAGAGCATCACGGTATTTCCTTCCAGGCGCGACAGGTACTTGGCGATGACCGCATCAACAAGCGGCCTGTACTTGGCAATGACCTTTTCGGTCTTCTCCTCGATTTCCGGCCCAAAATGCTTGGCTATGTTGCGCAGAGAGGCTTCGATCTGGGAGGGACCGAAGAAATTGTACTCCATCCAGGCGACGCCATACTTTTCCTCCATATGCCGACAGATGTAATTCATCGACCGGTAGCAGTGGATAAGATTGAGCTTAGCCTTCGGGGCGCGCTCGATCTCTGCGAGTGTGGCGTCACCCGACCAGTTGCCAACCACGCGCAGCCCTATCTCCTCAAGCAGTATGCGCGAGGCCCAGGCATCGCCGCCGATATTGTAGTCGCCGATGACGTTGACGTCGTAGGGGCCGGCCTCGAACTTGACATCCTTTTTGTCGAAGACCCAATCCCGGATTGCATCATTGGCGATGTGGTGGCCAAGCGACTGCGAGACGCCGCGGAAGCCCTCGCAGCGTACCGGCACGATCGTCTTGTCATACTCCTTGGTCTTTTTGCGAGAAACGGCCTCGGTGTCATCGCCAATCAGGCCGATAGGGCATTCGGACTGCACGGTGATGCCGTTGTTGAGCGGAAACAAGACTTCAATCTCGTCAATGATCTGTTCCAGCTTCTTGTCGCCGCCGAAGACGATGTCCTTCTCCTGGAAATCGGAGGTGAACTGCATTGTCCCGAACGTGTCGACGCCCGTTGTACCGACGTAGTAGTTGCGGCGCTGCGACCAAGAATATTGGCCGCAGCCGACCGGGCCGTGCGAGATATGGACCATATCCTTGACTGGCCCCCACACCACGCCTTTCGAACCAGCATATGCACAGCCGCGAATCGTCATCACCCCGGGAATGGACTTGATGTTCGATTTGACGTCGCATTCGGAAAGGACCTCGCTTTCCCCGCCAGCCTCGTTGCCGCTCTTTGCGACGTTGAGGTGCTTCTTGCGGCGCTTCGCCGCCTTGTCGGGATAATGCGACAGCACCTCTTCGATAAGCTTCGCATGAAGAGCACCGTCATTCTCGTATTCCCGGCTCATGAGTCCCCCTTTCAAGGTTGGGTGACGCCTCAAAGAATAGGCGCCGTTCTCTGCAAGGCGCGCCGATTGATGGCAGCGCTAATGTCACTACTGGGCTGCCGCCTTCGCCGCTTCCTTGGAGTGAAGCTCGGCAAGCATCTGCTCGTCGGTCTTCATGATGCCGAAGTCGAGCAGCATCTCCTCCAGCTCCTCCATGGTGATCGGCGTCGGGATCGTACCCTGGCCCGAATTGGCGTGGATCTTCTCGGCCAGAGCGCGGTATTCCCCTGCCTGCTTTGAGTCCGGCGCGTACTGGATCACCGACATCTTCCTGAGTTCGGCATGTTGGACGATGTTGTCGCGGGGCACGAAGTGGATGAGCTTGGAATTCAATCGGCCAGCCAGTGCTTCGGCCAGATCGAGTTCGCGGTCGGTTTGACGTTCATTGCAGATCAGCCCGCCCAGCCGCACACCGCCCGAATGGGCATATTTGAGGATGCCCTTGGCGATGTTGTTGGCGGCATAGAGCGCCATCATCTCGCCGGACATGACGATATAGATCTCCTGGGCCTTGCCTTCGCGGATCGGCATGGCGAAGCCGCCGCATACCACGTCGCCGAGGACGTCATAGGAGACATAATCGACATCGTCATAAGCGCCATTCTCCTCGAGGAAATTGATCGAGGTGATGACGCCGCGGCCGGCGCAACCGACACCCGGCTCGGGGCCGCCGGACTCCACGCACTTGATGCCTCTGTAGCCCACCTTGAGCACGTCCTGGAGTTCGAGGTCTTCCACCGAACCTTCCTGTGCGGCGAGATCCAGGACGGTATCCTGAGCTTTCGAATTCAGGATCAAGCGTGTGGAATCGGCTTTGGGGTCGCATCCTACGATGAGGATTCTCTGCCCGAGGTCGACAAGGGCAGCGAGCGTATTTTGGGACGTGGTGGACTTGCCGATGCCGCCTTTTCCGTAAAAGGCGATCTGACGCAGACCTGACATAATAGCTTTCCTTCCTTCGTTCTAATCATCGCGACTGCCCGCGACACAAGTGCCGATAGGCAGCTCGTGCCGCCTCACACCAAGCATCGCAAAAAGCGTACCAGCGTGATCGGCCGATCCCAGAAGAAACTTTGTCATTAAATTCCAGCCGCTTAGATGGCGGCAAAACGCGCGAACGGGCCTTTCAGGCGTCTGTCACGGACACGACAAAGCCGACACAGATTGTCGTGCGCCATCCAAACCGCCGTGAGTCGAGCTCGAAGCGGGAGAATGGGGAAGTTAGCCCAAAGCTGATGGCGAGACCATCGGAAGACATCGGCTCTTGTCTTTCCAGCCTGCCATTGATCGGGCGGTCGCTGGATGAGCAGGAGCCTGGGGCTTGACCGCGGCGCGGGTAGTTCAGGCAGGCTCACAGAGCGGGAACGCCGGCGGCCGATAGACATCCGCGCTTAACCTTTCATAGCCCGTCTACAAGTTGGTTCCGCCGACGCGCTATATGGAAGCCAGATAATTCAGTAGCTTAGCCGAGAGCATTGATTTTTTCAGAAAGATACGTGTTATACGCGTACGAACCGCCGAACCCATGGTCGGCGCCCTCATGCGCGTGAGACCCCGTTGTGGGCGAGGCTCGCGACTGGCTGCACGATCCTAGCCGGCCTGCTTGCCATTGAGTTTGGTCCCGCCGCGGTAGGCTGCGGCATCAAGGGCAACATCAGCTACAACACTGGCAAGAAGATTATCACGTTCTTGGACAGGATCTTACTGGGAGACACGCATCAACAGGCGGGCGGGCAGGCTTCGAGAGGTTAGTGTCGCGGCAGCTTGCAGATCTGCCCACGGGGCCGCCACGATCGCAAAGTGTGTACAAAAGCGCCCTCTCTGCCGAACTGAACAGTGCTCACGGCCATAGCCTCGGATGAGCCCGACTGGCTTGACCTCTGCATGATGAGAGCAGCTTTTACACCAGGTGCGCAGCACATGTCTTTAACGAACGCATCGTCTTCAAGAATATAGAGAGCAATTCGGAAAACCGAGTAGTTGGCGGCGAAGCTAGGAGAAGGTATACACCACCCTCTTGTTACCCCAGAGTAGAACGTGCAGCTGCGGCAAGACGCGGGCTTCGAACCACCTGTCGCTGGTCACCTTTTCTACCAGCGATTCCATGCGCATCATATTCCGTCGGACTCGACAGAGACGTCTTCATTACCACGGCGGGGCGGCGTGTGATTGCCGGGTTGCAGACAAACCTCGCCGCGACGTCTTTGGGACGAGTGGTGTCGGCACCGAATCCCTATCATTTAGACTAGCCAGCTTGGGGAGCGCCGTCAGACCGCCAGACCGGAAGAGGAGGCTTCGCGCCAACTTGTGCCAAGAATGTTGGACCGTGCGGAACCGCTGGGGCGGCGCTCAACTCTGGCGCAGGATGAAGCGTCGATTGGGTGAATGAATAGGGCGCGCGTTCGACGGGTAGAGGGAGGCAAATCGCTGGATGTCTGCCGGATCAACGTCAACCGGTTCCATCGCCACCATCCACTCGACGTTTTCGGTGCACGGCGGCGTCGTCAGTGAGCCCTCATAAGTCCAATAGCCAAGCGAGGCTGGCAGAAGCCAGTTGGGATTCACCTCGTCGATCGTCACCTCCCCATTCGGCAGTTCGGGAAAGGCCGCAGCAAGGGCAGCAAAGCTGGCATTTGTCGCGCCGGGCGTTAAAAAGACGCCCAGCACGCCCAGAGTACCACTTTGCGTGTCCTTGTGAACGAAATGCACCTCCATCGGGAAGCTCTTGCCCGCCACGTGATGTTCGCTTGGCGCATGGAAATGGAACTGTACCAGTTCGTAGACACGATCGCCGCGGGTCAGCGTGCTGCCTTGTGGCATATTGATTTGAATGGTGTGGCCGTTGTTCACCATATTGCCGCCGCCCTTGTGCCAGCCGATGGCGATATGCGGGATATCCGCCTTGACCGCGCTGTTGATATTGATCGGCGATTGCTGCGTGCCGGCAGAGCATACGAAATTTTCCTTATCCAGATCAGCCCAGTGCTCCGGTCCGACCGGACCGGTGTACCCCCAATGGGCACTGGTCGCTTGGGCGGCTTGAACGCAAATCCGGCATGCGCCGAGCGCAACCAACCCTTTGATCAGGTGACGACGATACATATTACTTTTGCTCCTCTTGCGAACTGATGTTGGTGGCTGCCCTAATGGACGCGTGATGGCCAATCGGCGCGGCCAGTATTGTCCTTTGCAACTGATAGATGCCCGCATGCCTTGGCGTGCTTTCATAAGTGCGGCTGCCGTTTCTCGGCTGGCCGGCTTCTGCAGCCCGCAACGGGAGCAGTTTCAACCAGCTAAACGATAAAAAATTTGAGCAGACCAGCGCTTGACCCCCGCCGCAAAGGCACAGGCGAAGGTGATCACTGCGCGGCTGCCGTTCGCGCCGGAGGCCGCATCGCTATACTTTACACTCGCTGCCCAAGGAGACGCAGGCGACCCTAATACGTTTTCATCGCTACTCCCGACGCAGCCGACCCACGCCACGAAAACGTTGCTATATTTCACGTTGGGCCAGTGAGGAAATCGATCTTCTTTATGGAAGGCATTTGCGCAATGGATGCATTCCCATGCTGACAGTCGTGCGTCAGGCCGGACAATGAGATACATCGATAAGAGCTGGACAAGGATGAGGGGATGACGTGCTTGCGACGGAGCAGGTGGGGCGAGAAGGCCAGTTCTTGCGGATTTCAACTTTGCGTGACGACAGCTCATCGGAGTCAAGGTGACACACGCCGGCAGCGGGGTGTCCGGGCGGTTTCCAGCCGCACAATCGCGAGACCGCTGACGCGAACAAAGCTCGGCTGTACTCGGCACGCGAAGAGAGCCTGCCAAGCCGTTGGAGCCCGGCCTTCCGGTGCGACGCAAGCCGCAGACTAGACCGCCCTCTTGTTACCCCAAAGCAGAACGTGCAGCTGCGGCAACACGCGGGCTTCGAACCACCTGTCGCTAGTCACCCTTTCGACAAGCCATTCCATTCGCATCATTATTCCGTCCAAGTCGACAGAGGCGTCTTCACTGCCAGGGCGCGGCGGCGTGTGATTGCCGGGTTGCAGATAGATCGGAAGGTGCGGATATCTCGCCGCGACTTCTTTGGCGTAGGCATAGTCACTCTCGTCGAAAACGACGAGCTTGAGCACGATTTGCGGCTTCTCTTGCGCCGCTTCGAGGCATGCATCAAACGCAGCCCAACGGGTCGTCATCTCGCTGGACGGCGGCTTTGGGCTAAGGGTCAGCACGTCAAGATCCGCAAACCACTCCCTCACCACGGAACCCTGCGTTTCCAGTGCAAAACGATAGCCCTCGCGATGGCCGCGTTCTATGAGGGGACCGAACGGCTGAATGGCCGGGTTGCCGCCTGACAAGGAGACCATAACCGGCCTGCCGCCGGAAAGCGCATGGACGGTTTGCCACACGGCATCGATCGGCATCGGTAGCCATTCATGGCGATACTGATTGTCCACCGCGTGAAGGCTGTCGCACCATGAACAGCGATAATCACATCCGCCGGTTCTGATGAACACCGTCGGCAAGCCGATGAGCACGCCCTCGCCCTGGATAGTCGGCCCGAATATCTCGCTCACACGGATTGCGGGATGCATGTCGGTCACGGACGGTATTCCGCCCAAGTTTTCGGTGTTTCGCTAACGCGCACGGCCGCGGTCTGCGGCAGACGTGCCTTGCACCATTCATAGAAATGTCTGGCCAGGCATTCCGCCGTGACCTTCTCATGTCCCAGCACGTCGTTGAGGTGCCGATGGTCGAAGCTCTCGTCAATGTAGCGTTTGAGCGGCGCCAGATCGTGATAGTCGCGCACGAAGCCGTGGGCGTCCAGTTCCTTGGCCGACAGCTGCACTACGACGACATAGTTATGCCCGTGCAGGCGCGCGCATTGATGGTTGGGAGGCAAGGAGGTGAGCTGATGCGAGGCCGAGAAGTGGAATTCCTTGCTGATGTGGAACATTACGCGCGCCTCCTGCGCAGCGCCTCAAGCCAGAAATCGGCGTCCTCGTAGTCGGTGGGATCAGCGTGCCCGGCGAGATGGAACGCTTCGCGCCGCTCGACGCAGGTCCCGCATCGTCCGCAGTGACGCACGCCGCCCTTGTAACAGGACCAGGTCTCAGCAAACGGGGTGCCGTATCTTGCGCCATCCGCAACAATGTCAGCTTTTCTGAGATTCACATACGGTGCATAGAGGCGTATCTGCGCATAGCCGTCGAGCGCGCGGTCTTGCATTGTCTGGAAAGCTTCAATGAAGGCCGGACGGCAATCGGGATAGATGAAATGGTCCCCACCATGCACGGCCGCCGCCACCGCTTCGGCGCTGTGGGCGGCGGCGAGACCGAAGGCGATTGCCAACATGATGGCATTGCGGTTCGGCACCACCGTAATCTTCATCGTGTCTTCGGCGTAGTGGCCGTCCGGCACGTCGATACTGCTAGTCAGCGCTGAGCCGGAAAGGCCACGGCCAATTTCGCCGATGTCGATGATCTGGTGCGGGACCTTCAGTCGCTGCGCGCAAAGAGCGGCGAAGCCCAATTCCTTCCTGTGCCGTTGGCCATAGTCGAAAGATAGAAGGCCGGTGAGTTCGTGCTCCGCTGCCACCATGTGAGCAAGGGAAACGGAGTCCAATCCGCCAGAGCAGACGGCGAGAGTCTTCATCATTGGTATCCTTGTTTTGACCGGGTAAGGCTGCGACCGGAGATTTCTCTGCGCCCCCACTACTCCAGCGACTCAGTTTTGTGAACCGGGAGAATTTGCGCTCAGCCCGATTGGAACGGGAGTGCGTCGCGTCCAACACGCGTGATCAATAAAAGTTGAGCGCTTCAGCAGTTTGTTTCGCATCGCGCCAACTTTCGCAACCTGCTGTCCGATCGTCGACTTCGAGACAAGGTGATGTTCGGCCGACATCGGCTGGCTCTTAATTAAGCCGCAGAACACATGTTGGCTTTCTGGCCTTCGCTTGTGCGGTTGGCGAGGGCGACATGGATGCCAGCAAATTTGACATTGGCGACATCCGCCTGGAGAACCCTGCGCGGCGCGATTGAGGCCGCAGGCGAGCCTGCTCTACCTGCCGCCCTACAGTCCCGACTTCAATCCGATTGAGAACGCCTTCGCCCAACCTAAGGCGCTGCTGCGAGCAAAGGCCGAGATAACCATCAAGGCTCTATGGGACTGACGTTGCCCCAGCAGTTTTGAGTTCGTTTCCGGCGTGGGTTGTGCCCTGCTGGGCGGGTGAAGCGACGGGCGCTGGCGCGGAGCCTTTGGCATAGCGCAGCGCGAGCGACCGTCGCGGATTGAAGGTGCTGGCGAACTTGGCCGGGGTCTGCCAGGGGGGAGTGCGGCCGCGCGGTGTTGTAGTCGGCGTGCCACAGGGCGATGGCTACGCGCGCCTGAGCCAGCGAGGTGAACAGCGTCTCGTTGAGCAGTTCATCGCGCAGTCGGCCGTTGAAGCTCTCGATGAAGCCATTCTGCATCGGCTTGCCGGGCGCAATGTAATGCCATTCGACGCGGTTCTGATCCGCCCAGGAGAGGATGGCGTTCGAGGTGAACTCGCTGCCATTGTCGCTGACGATCATCCTGGGCCGGCCGCGCTGGTGATGAGCCGGTCCAATTCGCGGGCAACCCGCATGCCCGAGAGAGACGTATCAACGATGAGTGCCAGGCACTGTCTCGTGCAGTCGTCGACGACGGCCAGGATGCGGAAGCGGCGCCCGTCGGTGAGCTGGTCCGATACGAAGTCGAGCGACCAGCGCTCGTCGGGCCTCAGCGGCACCAGCATCGGCGCCCTGGTCCCGATCGCCCGCTTGCGGCCGCCACGGCGGCGAACGGCGAGCTTCTCCTCCCGATAGAGCCGGAACAGCTTCTTGTGGTTCACGACCAGGCCCTCCCGCCTCAGCATCACGAGAAGACGCCGGTAGCCGAACCGGCGACGCTCCTGCGCGATCGCCTTCATCCGCTCGCGAACCTCCCGGTCGTCCGGCCTGCTGGTCTGGTAGCGAACCGTCATGCGGCAACAGCCGATGGCTTTACACGCCCGCCGTTCGCTCATCCCGAAGCCTTCCTTCAGGCGAGCGACAGCTTTCCGCTTGGCGGCGGGCGTCACCATTTCTTTCCCACAAGGTCCTTCAACGCGGCATTGTCGAGCATGGCGTCGGCCAAAAGCCGCTTCAGGCGCGTGTTCTCGTCCTCCAGCGCCTTCAGGTCGCCGAGCCTCGGTGACATCCATCCGCCGAAGCGGGCCTTCCAATTGTAGATCGAGGCGTCGCTGACCCCGTGCTTGCGGCACAGATCGCCAACCGATACCCCGGCCTCGTGTTTCTTCAAAATTCCGATGATCTGCTCTTCAGAGAAGCGGCTGCGTTTCATGTCCTGGTCCTCTGGATGGGCCAGAACGAACTTCAAACCGGATTAGATCAGAGGGGCAAGGTCAGGACGCCTCGGCGCGGTCGTCGACCTCTTCACCCCAGCCGAATGTGCCAACTACTTCAAAGCCGCAGGATATGACCTGGATCAGATAGGACGTGCTCCAATGGTTTACACCTGACACAGGAGTCCGGCCCCCACAACCGTTTCGCAATGAGGAGCAGCGCTGCCGCTGCTCCTCCAATCACACGACGGATTCACGATGCGGCAACTCGAGCCATGATTTCGGATCGAATGGCCGATGCGGTGTATAGTGAGGCATCCAGCGGCAAATCTCCAAATGCCAGTTGACACAGAAGATAATTAGCACCTGCCTCTTCCAGCTGATCAAGGAGAGCTTTTCGGACAGAATCTGCCGTTCCCACGACGCACAATTCACTTTCAATTGCTGCATCGAAGTTCAAAGGCAAGTTTGGTGGAGTGGAAATGGCATTTAGTTCGTATAGAAATTTGAAGCTATTGAGCCATCGTTCATAGGCAGGTGCTGCGAGCAAATACGCATCTGTTTCAGAAGGCCCTATCACCACCATTCGGAGCAATCCAAGAAATGGCGCTTGCTGGCCAATGTCAGCATCGTGAATTCGGGCGGCGCGGAACGCGTCGGTAACGCTGCGAACAGAAGTGGAGGGTCCGACGCAGGCGATGTTTGCCCCATTCGCAGCGGCCCAGCTAGCCGGCTCGGGTCGATTGGTGGCGATCCATGTCGGCGGATGGGGATATTGGTGAGGTCTCAACGTCAGCGGAACATCTTTCAACTCAAAGTGGCGGCCCTGATAAGAAAGCGTCCCGCCTTTCATCGCATTGATGAGAATCTCACTGGCCTCCGCATACTGTTCTGGTGCTGCTTCTACAGCAACCCCGAAGTATCCCAATTCAGTGGGAGCAGAGCCGCGCCCTATGCCGAGTTCAAGCCTGCCGCCGCTCAACTGATCAAGCATGCAGATCTCCTCGAAGGCACGCAGCGGATGATAGAGCGCAAGTAGCATTACCATGGGACCAACACGAAGACTGCGGGTTCGCTGGGCGACGCTCGCTAAGAACATATTCGGTGATGGACCTCTGCCATGCGGGGTACAGTGGTGCTCGGCGAGATGATACGCATAAAAGCCAAAGCCATCGCACGCTTCTGCTAGGCTCAGCCGATCTGCATATTGCTGTGCGATGTCATCGCCGTTTTCGTCCAGATGATCGAAGATGCCGAAGGTCAGGCCCGAAGCGGAAATTTTCTTCAATTAATTGTTCTCCAAATTACCTATATTTATTCGCTAACCATCATAGCTCAGACATATCATTACTTGATGCTTAATGTGAATTGACTTCATGCTTGAGCACACCGCGATTCTTCTTAAAGCTCATACAGACGCGTTTGGCGGCAGCAAGGAATTTGTCCATCTGCTCTGTGGTGCCAATGCTGACGCGAATACAGTTCTTCAAATCTACGTCAGGAAAGCTGGCGATGAGGATCGCCTGCTCTTTCAACGCGGCTTGCCAGCATGAGCCCTCCTGTCCCGCTGGCACACGGGCCAGCAAAAAGTTTGCGTGGGAGGGTGTTACGGAAAAGCCAAGTTGCAACAGCGCCAGGGTCACTCGCTGTCGTTCATGCTTGATGTGCCTGTGGTTCTCTTCGTAGGCGTGGCGATGCGCAAGAATGCTTTTCCCGACCGCCTGCCCGATCACGTTCATGTTGAAGACATTCTGGATGTTGCGCAGCCTGCCAATGATTTCTGGGTGACCGAAACCGAAGCCGACTCGCACGCCAGCAGCAGCATAGCTCTTTGAAAAAGTCCTCAAGATCAAAAGATTCGGATGTCTATTGACGAGGCGCAGGGCATGGTCGGGTGCGAAGTCAACGTAGGCCTCATCCAAGACGATCAAGCGATCTGCTTGCTCCACAAGGCGTTCGATTTCGGCCACCGGCACGAATGTTCCGGTCGGATTGTTCGGATTAGCCAACAGAATGAACTTCGCGTCTTTTGCAGGGCCGGACAGCAGTTTTTCTATCGGCAGGGGATGAGCTTCGCTCGATGCGATTTCGAGAAACTCGGCACCCTGCAACATGGCAAGTTTACGGTTGAACGAAAATCCGGGCGACAGCATTGCCACTCTATCTCCTGGGGCGAGGAAAGCTCTGTAGATGAGTCCGAGCAGCTCCGACGAACCGTTGCCGGCAATCACCTGATCTTTGGAAAATCCGTAAGCATCGGAGGCAGCTGCCCTTAAGCTGAGATTGTCGTCTTCCGGATAAAGATACTGGTGTTCGATCGCAGCAATTGCACTTTGCATTACGCTCTTCGGCAACGGAAACGGGTTCTCGTTCGTATTTAGCTTAACGCAATTTGCATCCGTCGCTGGTCCGTTGGACGAGAGAGCATCTAATTTGCTGGCCACCGGCGAAAAAAGCGAAAGCACGGTCTTCAGTTTTGCATCGCACATGTTCTTCTCCGTTTTTCAGTCCCGCAGGGCATGTGACATGAGGCAATCGTTGATCGTGACTTGATCGACGTTCGGCTATATCAGCGCTGCCTTCCCACCCTGGTGGGGATCGCCGACCACGGTTTGGATTTGACACCGGGAAGCTGTCGAGAACCTGATGACGACCCAACGTGTGGCCGACGGCCGATTCGGCCCAACAGACGGTGTTTCAACATCGCATCGTCCTCAAAGCCGCATGCAGGGCCTGCACGACAGCCCGTCTCCAGCGCCCGCAGATAGGTGGAAGCCGAAGTCTTGCCGAACCTCAGTTGCTCTGCCACCTGGCCCACCGGACTGCCCTGTTTATGGGTCAGGCGCAGGATATCTCTGACGCTCGTTCGTCTTGCTTGCTTCCGTCTTGGCATGGGCTCTCTCGGTTTGCTGATGAGAGAGCCAAATACCGGCTCATCTGAGCATGAGACGCAGGCCTGACGATATGGAGCGTCGCTGGTGGCGCGCGTAGCCAAGAGGGTTCGCCTCGCTGGCGGGGCATGCAAGACGGCGCACCTCCTTAGCCATCCTGTCCCATCGTCTCAGATCGTGAGGCGCACCTTATAGTCGGTGAGGAGATCTTGCAGGGTCAGGTTACGCCCTAGCGCTTAAGGTTGTTGGTCGCACCGAGCAAGCGCGGGACCTGTCGACGGACAACAGCGGTGCCGCTGCCGGCACTAGGTCGTCCAGCATCACAGTGAATCGCGTACGTAGTATCTTGTCGTAGGCGGCATTCTGGATAGCCGGATACGGGCTCTTCACCCGCTGCACCACCGATTGCGGGATGATGTCGCGAGAAACATTCACGGATTTCGTGAAAAAAGTGTACCCGCCGAAGAGCCCTACTCGCGGGGGCGGTGCAGCACCACCTCGGTGTCACTGCTCGTGTTCATGCGATGGACTAGGCCGGCCAGCTGTTGACGCAGCTCGCGGTAGTTGTAAGTCTCACCCGAGTAGACGAGCACCAAGTCAGGTCGGCCATCCTCCTGGAGCATCCTCGGCTGGCGGCCGCCCTGGATATCGATGATTGCCAGGCGGTGGTGTCCCAGCGCCGCAGGCCCGCCGATCCAAGTCCCCTCGTCGTCCGGACCGTGGTTCGCTATGGTGGCCGTCATATCGGCAAGCTCCCTTCGCGCATCGGGACCTCCGAGGTCTGGATTGAAGTCGATCCATTCACAGATGCCGCACAGGTTATGTCGCCGCATTTGGGCGAAGCAGATATGAGGCCAGTGGGAAACCATCGAGGCAAAGTGACGGATCTAGCCCAGCTACGATCCGCATCCGACATTGTCGGACATCGGACAGCACCGCGATTCGCTGCATAGGAAGCCTGGAGTCGCGATTTCCCCTGGGGGAATCAGCGCATGAAAGGAGAGCTGGGTCGTGTCTGCCGAAATGAGAAATTGCTCCCCCTTATTGCATCACCGAGGAATGTTACCCAGCGCGATAGACGGACATGCCCTATCTCCCCCCGTTGCAGCTGAGGGAGATAGGGGCCAGCTCTTCATTCAACCCTCATGGAGGATGATCAGCCCAGCCATTTCCATGCGCCGGCCTTCACAAGCCGTGCACCATTCAGGTTCTTTTCCTTGAAGCGCGACGATCCTTGTCAGACGTCGCAACACTTGCTGCCGAGAGCACGAGCTCTTCCTCGAGCATGCCTTGATCTGCGCCTCGAACGGCTCGCACATGCTGGGTTTCAACGACTTCGCAGAGGTTGATATTCTGCAGTGACTTCGTCTCGCTGCTGCACGGCATTGACGCTGGGAGCCATGCTCGCGTGGCGCAATTGTGCTGAAGCCGGTGCCCACGGTAACGTTTCTTAACCCGCCCCAGATCCTGGCGTTTGGCTATTTCCGACATTCGTGTCCGGCTTCGGACAAAGGCCGGGTTTGCCGAACGGAGTCGCACCCAATTTCCAGTGCTGCTTGAGCAATAATATCGACCGGCATTACTGCACAACACGAAAGTTGCTGCAAAAACCGAAGTGAACCCAAGGCATCGGGTCAATTGGCATGGCGCTTGCGACTCGGTCGATAGAACGCAGTCAAAATCACGGTTGCAGACCATGCCTACCTCTCAAAGCTCGATAAAGCACGCGAGCAAAATTCCCCGTCTCCGCGGAAGCTCGTCGCCGTTGAACGTGCCTGCTCGGGGGCGGTCTTGCACAAGACCGGTCCGAGGCAACCACGCCAAGGCGCGAGGCTGCCGGAACTGTCGACCGAAGTCGATGCCGCTTCAGTTTAACCGAAAAATGCACCGTACCACTTTGGCCTGGAAGCAAATCAATGACCTATAGAAAGAACGTTCCTCTCGTGACCTTTCGCACGCGTGTTCGCGATGAGTCGATCGGGGGGCCAAATCCTTATCGGTGGGAGAACAAGACCTCCGACGATTATTTCGGGGGCAAGCGCATCATCCTGTTCTCGCTGCCTGGCGCCTTCACCCCGACCTGCTCGACCTTCCAACTGCCCGATTTCGAAAAACTCTATGATCAATTTCTGGAACTGCGAATTGACGCGATCTACTGCGTCTCGGTCAACGATGCTTTCGTCATGAATGCGTGGGGAAAGTCCTTGGGGCTGCAGAAGATCGAGCTGATCCCAGACGGGTCGGGCGAGTTCACGCGCAAAATGGGCATGCTGGTCGCGAAGGACAATCTGGGCTTTGGCATGCGCTCCTGGCGATACGCCGCTCTGATCGACGATGGCGTGGTGGAGCAGTGGTTCGAGGAGGAAGGCTTCTGTGACAACTGCGAGACGGACCCCTATGGCGTTTCATCCCCGCAAAACGTTCTCGACAAATTGAAGGCGGCGGCATGACCCAGAAGTGGAAAGTCTCACACAACCCAAGCACACACTAGAGCCTCCTCGGCAGATCACGGTTCAACATGCATCTCTCAGCAAGCCTGCTTCAACGCCAGAAGCAACGTATGGTCTTATCGCCTCAAGCCATTGAAGCTATTCGCTTGCTGCGATTGACGCATACTGAACTCCATCAGCTCGTGCAGCAGGCACTCGAGAAGAACCCCGTTTTGAAGCCTGACCCGTTTGACGACGATTCGCCGCTGCCAGGGGTGGATCAGCGGAGCAGTCAAAGCAGAAGCGAAATCGGCGAATCGCCCATTGGCGGGCCGTCTGGCGGGCGCGGGCAATGGAAGTCGCAACGCAGTAGCGGCAACGATCGACCTGCCGTCGAGGAGTTTACCGCCCACACCGAAACATTGCACGACCATGTCGCCCGCCAGGTCGCCCTCACCCCGTTCACCCCCCAGGAGCGGCTGATTGCCGGACAGCTCGCCGCTCATCTGGAGGACACTGGCTATCTTCAGGTAAACCTTTTCGATCTGGCCAGTAGGTTAAACGTTCGGCAAGCTGATGTGGAACGGGTCATCGGAATCTTGCAGCAATTTGATCCGCCGGGCATTTTTGCGCGAACTCTCAGCGAATGCCTGGAGATTCAGCTGCGCCAGCAAGACCGGTTCGACCCGGCTATGGCAGCTTTGGTCGCCAATCTCGAGATGCTTGCACGGGGGGATTTTCAGGGATTGAAGCAGCGTTGCGGAGTCGACGAGGAGGATCTCCTCGACATGAGGAACGAAATCCGCGCGCTCGATCCCAAGCCTGGAGACCGGTTCCAGTCCGGGACGCCGGAAACCATCGTACCGGACGTCTGGGTAATGCCCTCGTCCGAAGGTGGATGGCGGGTGGAGCTTGATCCGGCCACGCTGCCCAAAGTGTTGATTAACCAAACCTATGTCGCCGAAATCTCGCAGCTGACCAAGCAAAATCCGGAAGGCAAAGCGTTTCTCGACCATTGCCAGGAAACAGGGAACTGGCTGATCAGCAGTCTCAAGCAGCGCGCTAAGACGATCCTTAAGGTTGCGACCGAAATCGTGCGCCAGCAGGATGCCTTTTTTACACACGGCGCCGCCCATCTGCGGCCTCTCTGTCTCAAAAATGTCGCTGACGAGATCGGCATGCACCAGTCGACGGTAAGCCGGGTGGCTTCGAACAGGTACATGTTAACTCCGCGCGGGGTGTTCGAGCTGAAGTATTTTTTCGCTGCGCCAATCGCATCCTGCGAGGGCGGCGATGCGCACTCCGCCAAAGCTGTCCGCCATCGGATCAAGGCAATCATAGCCGAAGAATCGCTCGACAAGGTACATTCCGACGAAGACATCGTTGCTCAACTCAAGGAGACCGGCATCGATGTCGCTCGCCGTACCGTCACCAAATATCGCGAGGCGATGAACATCCCTTCCTCCATACGACGGCGCCGCGATAAGCGTTTGTCCGCAGCTGCGATCAAGCGAAGTGACTAACCGACATTCGTGGTCGGCGAGAGGCAACTCTCAACTTCCTCCGGGCCGAAGCAGCTTTCGAAGTCATGGCATTCCCCGCAACTGGGTGCTGTGCATGACGAAAAGCCTTCGGCCTCACACAGCTTGCGGTAAAAGTACTTTTTCCATTTCATGTTTTCTGTGTTGCCTGCCGCCAGCGCGGGAAAATGTCTGGCAAGCAGGCGGCTGAGCTCAGCGCGATTTGAGAGGCCAAGATCCCGCCAAAGATGGTCCATGCGCATCGCACGCCGGGCGATGATCTTGGCCAAGCGGGCGCTCGCCGGGTCGGCCGGCGCAGCATGCGCTAGCAGCAGCCGGCGTAGCAGTTCCTCTTCCAGTTCCGGCTCGGGCTCGCTCAACTCCTCCAAAGCGAATACGCTGCTGGAGGTAGACGGGAAAGTTGCGGCCAAGACATCACGCAATTCGACAGACGAAAGGCCTGTCCCCTCCGTCGCCAACACCTCGCCCGCCTGGACCTCCTCAAGCGAACGTGAATGTACGCAGGGCAGCACATGCTGATCGAAGCTCCTCCCTAGCTCGGACCCACGCCATTGCGCGCTGGATAGGCAGCCATCATCGTAACGGCCGGCTTCAGCTTCCGGCATGACAAAGCGCCTTGTTGACCGCAGGGATGATCTTGTCGCCCCAGAGCTCGATCTGGCGCAGCATCGTCTTTTGGTCGAAGTCGCCCAATTGAGTCTGAACTGCGATCTGGTCCGGTTTCAAGATATCGATCTCTTCCAGCAGGCGATCAATCACGCGATTTACGCTGCCAATCGGCAAATTTTTGCGCATGGTCTCGAAGGACAGATCCTGCTGGGTCGGTGTCTCCTGCAGCAGGTAGCCATCGTGGCTCTGTTGGCGGCGCTGATGCAGGGCTTCAGAAAGCCGGCGCTGGAAGCGGGCATTGTCGAGATAGCTGTTGATCTCCAACTCGTCGTGGCTGGCATAGCAGCAGCGCAGCAGCGATATCTTGACGTCGGTGACGTTCTTTTCCTCGGATGCCGCCGCCCTCTCGACTGATTCACGCAGTGTGGTCAAAGTCTCTAAGCCGTCGTGGAAGGCTGTGACAAAAAAATTGTGCCCCTCGCGGTAGGCCCGAGCCATCCGTGCGGCTCCGCCAGCGATCCAGATAGGCGGCGTCGGCTGCTGGACTGTGCGGACCGAAATCGCTGTTGGGGGGATCTTCTCATATTGGCCGTCGTGTTCGAAGACGTTTTGGTTGAGGCCCTTGAGAATGATGTCCAGGTATTCCGAAAAGACGGCCGGCGCCTCATCGATGTCCACGCCGAACCGTTCGAACTCGAACTGCTGGTATCCCAAGCCTACGCCGAGCTCGAGACGGCCGTTCGCAACGATGTCGGCGAAGCCGATCTCGGACAGCAGGCGCTGCGGTTGGTAAAGCGGCAGCACGCAGACGGCAGTGCCCAGGCGAATCGTGCTTGTCAAGCCGGCGCAGTGCGCCACCATCATCAGCGGGGATGGTATGAGGCTGTAATTGTTGAAGTGGTGCTCAGCAAACCACGCGGTGTTGAACCCAGCCTGCTCCGAAGCGACGGCCTGTTCGATGGAGTTGCGGATGACGCTTTCTGAGGATTGGTGATAGCCACGCTGGGCGGCCAGAATGAAAGTGGCAAATTCCATGATTTCTCCTCGTTATAGACACGTCAGCCGACCGGGAATGTGCTCGGCATGCGCATGCTTGGATCTCAAGCACCTCAGGTGCGTCGTGGAGCCGAGGCTTCATAATGCTCGGCCGGTCGCCCTGCGAAGGCCTGGCAATTAACCTGCCGCCTCCGCAAAACATTCGTCATAGAGCTCGCTGGCGTTTCCCGCATCACCGAACGAGGTCCAGCCGCCGTCCACGTAGAGGATCGAGCCGTTGATGTATGAGGCGTCAGACGAAGCAAGGAAGAACGATGCATCTGCGACGTCTTCTGGCCGTCCCATCCTGCCCATGGGGATGCGTCGTCCGATTGCTGTCAGGTCGATGCGGCCGGCTTTGGCCAACTGAGCAAGTGCGGGCGTGCGGATGTGGCCAGGAGCGACGGTGGCTGTCCGAATTCCGACCGGCCCGAGTTCGGCCGCCATGCAACGGGTCAGCATATCCATCCCCGCCTTGGAGGCGCCGTAGGCATGGCGCGGCGCGAACGGCAGAAAGCTGTCGATCGACCCGAGATTGAGGATCACGCCGCCCGGGCGCATAGCCTTGATCGCTTCGCGCGCGCAGGTGAAGGCGCCGGTAAGGTTGACATCCAGGACGTGTTCGAGCTGTTTCGACAGTTGCTCGATCGCAGGCACAATCCTGTCGGCGGTATCAGCACTATTGACCAGAACATCGATATACCCGAAGCGTCCCCTCAGTTCTTCGAACATCGACACCACATCGCTCTCGACGGCCACGTCCAGCGATTTCGCCAGATGCTTGCCGGGGAGCGATGTAGCCAGCTCTGCCGCTGCAGTGCCATCTTTATCAGCAATCACGACGGTGTCGCCGTTCGCGGCAAAGCGGCGAGCGACGGCCGCGCCAATGCTTTTTGCGCCACCGGTGACGAGCACGATTCGCGCATCTGTGCATTCGGCCGGACAGGAGAGCTCGGCTTGGAGCGCACCATCCACCGGCGGGTGAGCATCCCCCGGCTGGTTGAATGACATCCAGCCTCCGTCGACTGCCAGCACCGAGCCGGTGATGTAGCGCGCCTGCGTGCTGCTCAGAAAACGCACGACCCTGGCGATCTCGTCGGGGCGAGCCAAGCGCCCCATCGGCACGCGGCGGCGTATCGCCGCGAGGTCCATTTTGCCAGCGCGTGCCAGTTCTGTGACCATTGGGGTGCGGACGGAGCCCGGCGCCACCGCCGTGACGCGGATTCCTCGCATAGCCCACTCGCATGCAAGGGACTTTGTCAACGAGATCACGCCAGCTTTCGAGGCTGCGTAGGCGTTGCGCCTGGGATTGCCGACCACGCCCGCCATCGAAGCCACATTGACGATCGCACCGCCCGGCTTCATGCGCCGCGCCGCTTCCCTGGCCATAACGAATGGCCCAATAAGGTTCACTGTCACGCCGCGTCGGAAGGTATCGACAGCGGTGTCGATGATCCTATCCATCGTGGGTCCAACCGCCGCATTGTTGATGAGGACATCGATTTGCGCGAAGCGTGCTTCGACCTGGCCGAAAAGTGAGAGCATGTCCTTCTCTCGCGACACATCGCACTCCAGACCGACGTGCGGCGACCCGAGATCCCGAGCCAGTTCAACCACACCACTGCCCGGAAGGTCCACCGCAACTACAGTGTCTCCGTCCGCGGCAAGGATATCGACCAGGGCACGGCCGATCCCGCCCGCAGCGCCTGTGATGATTACGGTGCGTGCTGCCAGTTTCACGAGAGCTTCTCCACGATGACCGCTTGTGATCTCAGCCCATCAACCTTGGGCGGAATGAAGGGCCGAGCCAAATCGTTGCAGTGACCGCCAGTTGCGGCCCCACACAGATGTCGTTCCCGTAGGGCGCTCATCCTCCATTTCTACCCACTTATGCAGCTCCCAGTTGGGGACCCTCGACGCCATCTTGGTCGGTGGGGATGTGACCCTTGAGCAACTGGTAGATGGGATCGTCTGGATGTGGTGCTCCAATCGGCTGTCGCTGGCCGAACCTATCTGCCTCAAGAATCGCTGGCGGGATTTGCTCCTCAACCCAATCGTAGACGACTGTCCGTTCCGCAATTCGCCACTCGTCCTGCCTCTTCTGAAACAGATCGCAGTAACGGCCGCAAAGCAGCGTCTGACGTATTTCTTGGTCTGTATCCGGTCCGCGTTGCAGCGCGGTGAAATAGCTCTCGACCGCGGCCTCTGCTGAACTGATGAAGTCGATCAGGCTGTTCGTGATTTGATGGATGTTACGGTGCCCCGGCAGACCGAGAGCAAATTGGATGAAGTCCTCTGCCGGTCCGCAATAGGGACCGTGCCTGTCATACGCTTCGGGCCAGTATGCGCTACGCAGCGCCGCCTCATCGGCGCGGTCTATCCCGCGGCAGTACCGATACAGGCAGTTGCGGATCGCCTCTCGGTCACGCAGTTCGGTAATTTTCGCGTGGTCGACAGGGTCTGTCGCGAATTGTATGATTGTTTTGTCCTTCCCGATGCCAGTCTGCACTTTGCGTGTGTCTCTCTCTACAACTGAGTTAGCGGGGGGCTCGTCAACTTCCAGAGCTTGTTCGGGGCAGGCTCGTACCCCTTTTGAGGCAAGCAGTTGCTCCCCATCGGCAACATCAATATCACCGGGCAAGATGTAGCCGGCGTCATCAAGCTTGAAGACTCTCGGCGCCCGCGCCCAGCAGCGCGCATGACCCTGGCATCTGGCTTTATGTACGACGACACGCATAGCGAACTCCAATGTCGTTGGCTGAAACTTCAGGACCAGTCCAGGATCAGATTCTCGATCCCGAACACATGGCCGCCGAAGGTGATAGGTTCAGTCCCTGTCTTGATCCGAAAGGCTGGGATGCGCGCCAGCCACTCCTCCAGGCCAATGACAATCTCCCGCCGGGCAAGGTGTGAGCCAAGACAACGATGGGGACCATAGCCAAAGGCAGCGTGCCGGTTGTCCTCGCGCGCCAGATCGATCTCATTCGGGCATTCGAATTCCGCCGGGTCACGATTGGCAATCATCGTGGCACAGGAAACATAATCTCCCTTGCGGATCGGCGCGCCTTTGAAGTCGACATCCTTCGTTGCCACTCGGATCATCTGAATGGTCGAATAGGCGCGCAGCAATTCTTCCGCAGCGACGGCAATCCGGTCAGGTTCGCTTCGTAGCAATTCCTGATCTTTGGGGTTGCGCGCGAGATGGGCCAAGTCGAAGCATATGGCTGCTGAGACCGTGTCGAGTCCCGCGACGAACACAAGCACGCCGATGCCACGGACTTCTTCGTCACTGAGCAGACGACCCTCGACCTTTGCCTTCACGATGAAGGTCATGAAATCATCGACCGGCTCCTTGCGGCGCTCGGTGGCAAGTTCGTCGATGAAGGCCACGATCGCCCGGGCTGCGGGTGGTCGTTGCTCCTTATCGCCGTGGAGCAGATCTCTAGCCCAGCCGACAAATGTTTCTAGTCCGTCGTCCGAAAGCCCAATAAAGCGAAGGAAGATATTGACCGCGAACGGAACTGCAAAATCCTTCATGATGTCGCAGCTCGTGCCTGATGCGGCGATCCTGTCGATCAGCTTGATCGCTCGTTCCCGGACAGCCGGCTCCAATGCCATTACCCGCTTTGGCGAAAGCAGCGGATTGAGCAGTGAGCGAAAAACACCGTGGAATGGCGGATCGAGCTCAAGCGGGATCATCGGCCAGCTCTCGCCGAGCACAGAGGCGAAGATGCTGCGATGGCTGGAAAACGTTTCGGTGTCCTGCAGCACCCGGCGCTGGTCGCTCGCGCGAGTGATGACCCAGGTACCCCGACCGTCGCGCGTGTTGCTGGTTGAATAAAAGATCGGAGGCCCGGCATGAACGCAAGCAACCGCGGCATGCGGATCCCCGTTAGCCGTCGGCAACATGCCGGGCGACGTAAACAGGTTGAAGTCCCTCACCATTTCGGGCGGGACATGATCTGGAACCGGCCGCGATTTAACCGCGCCAGAATCGAGAGACCGTTCATGAGATGCTGTCGGCATTTGCATGCAATCGTTGGTGCAAGCTCCGTGCCGAATTCGTCTTTCGATAATCCTTGCCGTTTTGCTGGGCAACAGGTGGCGCCTGTGCTGACTTACTGGTCGGGATTGCAACATTCTTGTCCAGCGTCGGACACAGAATGTAGAAAGCTAGACACCGACTTGGAGCAACTCAACTGGTGGGATCGCTAGCCGATCATGTGCCCGGGGAGCATCCAGTTCGAAAGCTTGCGCTAAGCGGCTTGGTGACTTGGCCGAGGTCACCAGGTGGAAACGACCAACACTTGGGGTGAGCCTAGTGGCGCTCCCCTCGATGATGTCTGGCGGGGTGGTTAGCCGCCTCCGTGGGACAAGATCAGCCTACACGAATGGACTATAGCCTCTCCTCGCCTGCCTCATTGGCCGTCCTTCAGAGCCGGCCACACGAGCTTTTGTCTTTCAGCAGGGCGTTTTTCTCGCCAGCTACAGAGCCACACCGACGCCATTAATGAGCGTCCAGTCGACGGGTTGGATGGCCCTGTCCATCTTGCCCAGCACCTTGGCTTCGCATTTGCCGGTGCGGCGGAAGCCTTCAAGACGCAGTTCTTGACCTTCTCCAGATCAGCCTCGGACGGATATCGGCAAGGGTTCAGCTCGTCCTTTTGAACTTGCGCATCTTCGTGTTGGCCAACCCCAGGCCGCCCGACATATTTGCGGTCTATCCGGCACCTCAACTTCGAACAACCTTGCGGCAAGCTCTTGGGATAGCCCACGCTCGTGCCTCCACCACCCGCTCAGCAGAGCCAGATTTGTCGTTGATGGCACGGAACTTGCGCAGTCATTCGCAGATGCGTCACGGACCGAGAGTGTCGTCCCATGAATTCGATCACCAAAAAGGCCGCCCGACGTTGCTGGGACCGCCTGCAATTACCTTATCCCAGAATTGGGAGCAACGGCTTCAAAAGGGATAACTCATCACCTCAATTTTGTCGATCGCGCGGCCATCGAACCGCAGCCATCCATCAGACTTCCGCCTCGTTGCACTCATTGCGACCGCCTTGGTGCTTGCGACAACCGCTCAATTCTGGCTGCCAGGATAACCACATATGGCGACGGAACTTCCTGCTTCAAAGCAATATAGAGATCGTCGATCATCCCCCCATCAAGGCCTCGATCGAGGACACCGCGTTCGGCTTGCTTGGTTCGCAGTGAACAGACCGCACTTCACGAATGCGATCGATGCGACCGCGCCGAGAACTCTCCCGCATTGTCGACGGTTGGGTCCGTCGGCCCTCCGATGAGGCCTCGGATGCGTCGGGCGCCGAGGCCTCGACTGATGCCGACTGGCCGCCGCCGGAAGGTCTCGCGGCTTTGATCCCCGGCGATGTAGCCACCCCTGCTGCAACAGCTCCTAGCCGGAGAACTCATTCATGACCGAATCGGCGACAGATTTAGTGGACGCGGCTTTGTTCGACCGAGATCGGCTTGACCCAGAAAGTCCATATCAACGTTCTGGCCCTGCATGGGGTGCCATCATTTCGCTTTCCTTCGGCACCTTCGGGCTTGTGACGGCAGAGTTTCTGCCCGCCAGCGTTCTGACACCGCTCGCGCATGATCTCCGTATCACCACGGGCACGGCTGGACAGGCGCTAACAGCGACCGCAATCGTCGCGGCGATCTCGGCACCGATAATCGCCATGGTGACAAAGCGTCTGGACCGCAGGGTCGTCATCTGGGCGATGACGCTCCTGCTGATCCTGTCGAACGTTCTGGCAGAGGTTGCGGGGTCGCTGCCGGTTTTGCTGGCGGCACGCGTCGTCCTTGGCATATCGCTTGGTGGTTTTTGGTCTATTTCGGCAGCGTTGGCGATGCGGCTGGTTCCAAGTCACCTCATGCCGCGCGCCATGTCGATCATCCTCACCGGCGTTTCTGTCGCCTCCGTCTGCGCGGCTCCAATCGGCGCTTATGTCGGTGACATTTGGGGATGGCGAGCCTCGTTCAAGGTCGCCGCAATCGTGAGTGCCGTTGCGCTGCTCGTGCAACTCGTAACCATTCCGCCACTGCCTCCGATCGAAGTGCGCAGATTCCGCAGCCCGCTGGATGTCGCGAAGAATCCGGCGATGAAGGTTGCGGTGCTAGTCGTGCTATTGGTCGCTTCCGGCCATTTTGCCAGCTTCGCCTACATCCGCGCCTTTCTCGAGAGCGTTCCTGCGCTCGAAAAGAAGTCAATCCCGCTCGTGTTCCTTGCTTTTGGCACGGCCGGCGTCTTCGGCAATTTAGCCGGCGCATTCCTCACCAAACACAGTCTCAAGGCGGTCGCGGCCCTGCCGCCCCTGCTCATTGCCGTAGCCGCTGTCTCGCTCCTGACCATGGGAGCATCGGCCTTGACCTCGGCAATTGCAGTTGCCGTATGGGGCTTTGCTTTTGGCGCGGTCCCGGTCGGATTGCAGACATGGATGGTGCTACGCGCCGCTCCGAAACAGGCCGAGAGCGCTGGTGTACTGATGGTCATAACCTTCCAAGTGGCCATCGCAGCCGGCACAACTTTCGGTGGCCTATTGGTGGATCACACGGGTATTGCCAGTGTCTTTGTCTACAGCGCGGTTGCCACGTTCCTCGCTGTCTTGACAGTATTTTTGCTCGGCCCGAACCGCAAAACCTGACCGCCTGGTGGGGAGTGACGGTCGGCGGCGTTCACGCTATTGCCACCTCTGAGCTCGGCCCAAAGGCCGCGGCTTCGTCGTAACCATGCGGTCGATGGGGCAGCGCCAAATTGCTTCCTGCTCATCGCGTTGCGATAATACAGCGCGCTTATTGCGTCATCGTGTCCCCGGTCTCGGCTTCAATGCCCGGCTACTGGCTGCGGAGGCAGATGGGCGCCGGCGTCCCACCGACGACGATCGGTCTTTTCTCATGTAGCTGTCGGGGAAACGAGGCAGGTTTTCCGCCAGAACCCGCCAGTCGTCGCGCTCGCGTTCGCCTTCCTTGCGCGCACCGAACAACTGGATGATGATCTTGCCGTCGGACCCATATGCTTCGAGCGAGGTGACGTGACTGTCATTGGTCGGCTTGCGCACGGCCCAAACCTCACGGATTTGGTGGGTCCTGAGATGCAGCCGGAACATTTCGTCCAGCACATGGATGCACGGCCCGATCTGCTTGACCGACTTGATTAAGCCGGAATGGGTCTGGATAGAACCTCGGTTGCCGACGAAGCACATGATCGGCAATTCGTCTTCGGCCGCACGCTGGAGCACGGCGCCAACTGCGGCATTGTCGAGCAGCCAAGCGTAATCCTGGCCGACCATGCGCAAAGCCTGGCAGCGGCTGAGCTTGAGCGTCTTTAGAAGGTTGACGTCAGTCAGCCGGCTCCAGTGCTCGCGTAGGTCGTCCACCGTGCCGGCCCAGTCCGCAGTCCTCGCGCCCAGGTCGGCTACTCTCGCCTTAAGCGACATGGTCGGCTCCTGGTTGGCGGATACGAGCTCGGCCACCAGCTTTCGATAGGCATGAAGGTTGGAGACCGGCCTGAGATGCACCTTATGCACTGCTGCGCCGGTGGCGTCGAAGAATTGCAAACTGCGCTGGATTCCGCCGCGATGGCGCCTTTCAACAGCGAAACCATACCTCCAAGCTTGCGGGAAGACGCGAAGGTCGAATTCGTCACCAAGGACCATGGCGTGATTGTTGCCGGTTATCACTCTGTTGAAGACGCCAATCTTTTCGTGCACGGCACCTTGATTGCGGGTCAGCGCCGTCACTTCGCCCACGAATTCGAGGCCCGTCAGAACGTGATTGACGCGCGGGTCGATGCGTGCCGCGCCGAAACCGCAATGGGCCGCGACCAGTTCCGCTTCCGAAATGGCCAATTGGGCTGCGAAATCACGCGCGGGAATGTTCGGACAGACTTCCCACGCACGCCGGATTTCGTTGGGCGACCGCTTCTTGCGCTGATCCATGTTTTTACCCCTGCCCCGTTCTTCTTTTGACGATCGATCGAAAAACGGGCCTCAGGGGTGTGCACGGCGGACGCGATCGATCGTCAGGCACATGCCAGTCGAATCCTGTCTCCGGGCGGTCAGCGGCCAATCGCCGGTAGAGAGCGATTGTTGGGTGGTCGGCGCCAATCGGCCGATCGAGCATTCGGGTACCACCGGCGGTGCTGCTTTCCCACTCAAGGCGGGTCTGATGGATCATATTGCTCTCCTTCGTTCTTCGATTGCGAGGGCAACCCAAAGGTGAATCGGCCGGCAATTTTGCCGCCGCAACGAAGGCTTCACAAAAATCGTGCCAGTTGCTCCGCGGCAAGCTCTGAACATCTTTGGCTCTGTTCATTGCTTTACGCGTGAGTGCATCGCGAACTCAGGCGCCCTTCCTGTGACGCGGACGCGACAAATCCGACAGTAAGTGTCGGTTGTCGGACGTCTCCCCAGCAATCGAGCATAAGAGACGTCGGGATGTCCTACGGTTTTTGACACGTCTTCCCTTTGGCACGGTCCATGCGAGATGATCCGCGAAAACGTCGGACCGAGGAGAAATCGAGCCATGATTACGCTCACCGACAACGCTGTTGCCGCCATCAAGGCCGCTCTTTACCGCGCCAGCGAGCCGGCGGAAGGATTTCGCATCATGGTCCATGCCGGCGGCTGCGCCGGCTTCCAATACTCAATGGGCCTGGAGAGCGTCTCACGTGAGGGCGATGCGATCATCGAGCGAGATGGGCTCAAGGTGTTCATGGATAGAGGCTCCCAACCCCATGCCGCCGGCATGACCGTGGACTTCGTCAATGGGCTCGAAACATCCGGCTTTGTTTTCGATAACCCCAATGCGCGTGAGACGTGCGGCTGCGGCAAGTCCTGCAAATGATTGCTAGGGAACAGGCTATGTTCGACTATAGCGACGCCAAGGAATACTGCGTCGAACCGGTAACCGCCGGCGCTCTGGAACCGGCCGACACGCACTGTCGGCCCGGAACAATTGCGTTCGGTGATGCGCCAAATCGCGATCATCGATCGTTGCCGTGGGCAAGCAAACAAAATTGCCCGAAACAGCTGAATTCCCGGCAGATGCCGCCACCAAAGGGCAATGTCGACAGCGACCGGTCAGCCAAGCCATCGCTCGCCCGGCCGCCCACCTTACCAGATACGATATGCGCCAGAGGTTCAATGGCCGCCCGCCTACCCTTGAATCATTTCAGCAGTTGAAGGATCACTCCCATGAACCCTGTCTATCTCGACAACAACGCAACGACGCGGGTTGATCCTGCAGTCGTTGGAGCGATGTTGCCTTTCTTTACGGAGCAATTTGGCAATCATTCGTCCATGCACGCCTATGGCGCATCGGTTGCTGAAGCCGTGAGAAAGGCGAGGCAACAGTTGCAAGCCCTCATCGGCGCGGGATTCGAGGACGAGATCATCTTCACCTCGGGCGGGACTGAAAGCGACAGTACAGCCATCCTTTCGGCGCTGGAGGTGATGCCCGACCGAACGGAAATAGTGACTTCCGCGGTTGAACATCCGGCCGTTCTGAAGTTGTGCGCGCACCTTGAAAAGACGCGCGGCGTCAAGGTGCACATTATCCCAGTCGATCACCACGGCCGGCTCGACCTGGACGCCTACAGAACCGCTCTCACTCCACAAGTGGCAATCGTCTCGATAATGTGGGCGAACAATGAGACCGGTACGATCTTTCCCGTGGTTAAGCTTGCCGATCTAGCCAGGGAAGTCGGCGCGCTTTTCCACACTGATGCAGTGCAGGCGGTCGGAAGGCTTCCGATTGAGCTGAAATCGACCGCGATCGACATGCTGTCGCTCTCCGCCCACAAGCTGCATGGTCCAAAGGGGATAGGCGCGCTTTATGTAAGACGTGGCGTGCGCTTCTCCTCCATGATCAAGGGTGGGCACCAAGAGCGCGACCGGCGTGCAGGCACTGAAAACACACCCGGCATAGTCGGACTGGGCATGGCGGCCGAACTCGCCTTGAAATTCATGGACGAGACAAAACGAATAAAATGGTTGCGCGACCGCCTTGAGAACGGGATCATCCAGCGCATCCCAAACACATCCATCAACGGCGATCCGCAAGAGCGATTGCCAAACACTGCAAACATTGGATTCGAAGGTATCGAAGGCGATGCAATTCCAATTGTCCTGAGCCGGCTGGGAATCGCCTGTTCCGCCGGGTCCGCCTGTGCCTCTGGCTCACTGGAACCGAGCCATGTTCTGATCGCTATGAACGCGGCATGTGGGGCAGTCCGCTTCTCCTTGTCGCGTGACAACGGCGAAGATGACGTAGACCGCGTGCTTGAGGTCCTGCCTGCGATCACCGAGAAGCTACGGGCCGTTCCCAGTGCTGGACTGTGCGGGCGAGGTGCGGAACAGCTTCATTCCGGCCCGGGTCCGAGCGGCACAATAGCCGACGAGCCGTGAGGTCTTCCTCAACGTGACGACCCTGCGCAATGGAGAGCAGTCAAACTCGGGGTCGCCTTCACCACTTCAGAAAAGCTTGAGATCGCCAAGTCTCTTGCCCAGCCGCCGTGCCAGAGGTCGGCACGCCGTCAGCAATGTCACCAATGCATCGACACCACAATTACGCGCCGGGAGAATACAATGAACTGCTCCGCTGATAGCCGCCCGATCGATCGCACCGATATCCTAGCGCGACTGAAGGGCCTGTCGGCCGCGGAGGACTTCTTCGCCTGCCTTGGCGTCTCCTACGACCCGAAAGTGATGAATGTCTCGCGGCTCCATATCATGAAGCGCGTGGGCCAATACCTTGCCGAAGAAGATTTCTCCGGTCTGCCTAACCAGGTAATCGCCGCGCGGGTGCGCGCCAAGCTGGAACGCGCCTACGAAGATTTCGCGACTTCCTCGCCGCTCACGCAACGTGTGTTCAAGGTGCTAAGGGACCACGATCCAAACATATGTCCCGCACCTGGCCGCGCCTTCGTCCCGCTCGACTCTGCACTGAAGCGGTTCGGAAAGTAATGAGCCCGACACGGCTGCGACGCGACAATGTCGAGAAGTCGACAAATCCAGTCCTCATGACGCCTCCTCGGAAGCAAACGAAGCCACCTTCTGGAATAGAGGCAGGAAGACGACTTGGCATGAACGATGCAGGCAATGAGGTGAACCGCCAAGCACGAATCCGGACTGGGAGCTTAGAGAAACCGCCAATGCATATCGTAATCTGCATTAAGCAGGTGCCGGATTCGGCACAGATCCGCGTGCACCCGGTGACGAACACGATCATGCGTCAGGGTGTTCCGACCATCATCAATCCTTACGACCTGTTCGCCCTCGAAGAAGCGCTCAAACTGCGCGACGTTCATGGTGGCGAGGTTACTGTGCTCACAATGGGTCCGCCCATGGCGGAGGACTCGCTGCGAAAGGCGCTCGGTTACGGTGCTGACCGAGCAGTTCTCTTGACGGACCGCTATTTTGCCGGATCCGATACGCTGGCGACTTCCTTTGCTCTTTCGCAAGCAATCGCAAAAATTGGGGAGACTTTCGGCAGGCCGGACATCGTCTTCACCGGCAAGCAGACGATTGACGGCGATACCGCCCAGGTCGGACCGGGCATAGCCAAGCGCCTAGATTTATCGCAACTTACCTATGTCGCGAAGATTGCCTCCATCGATCTCGATACGCGAGAGATCGAAGTCGCGCGTCGCGCCGAAGGCGGCACCCAGTTGCTGAAGAGCAGACTCCCTTGCCTCATTACCATGCTGGAAGACACCAACGAAATCCGCCGGGGCTCGCTCCAGCAGGCTCTGTGCGCGGCGCGCAGCCAAGTCGTGAAGTGGACTGCAGCCGACGCCGGCATTGACGATCTCACCCGGTGCGGTCTGCGTGGCTCGCCTACAGTCGTCAAGCGTGTTTTCGCCCCCACCGCACGGGCAGAAAGCGCGGCGCAGATCGACACCGCGGAAAGGGGCTTGCAGGACATAGCCGATGAACTCATCGCCGATATCTTAACCCGCCGGCCGGCGCTGGAACATGAGCTGGCCTTCAACAGCGGCACGTGACGGCCAGGAGCAGAAAATGTCGACCGCAAGCCAAACTACCCCTCGCATTGCCCCCGGCCGTGCCGGTGTAAAGAAAGAACTTCCCGACCGTTTCAAAGACTACCGGCACGTGTGGGTCTTCCTCGAGCTCGAACGCGGCAATGTGCATCCTGTATCATTCGAACTGCTGGGCGAAGGCCGCAAATTGGCCGACAAGCTTGAAGTCCAGCTCGCGGGCGTCGTGCTGGGACCGCCGGGCGAGATGGTCGAGGACGCTGCTGCCGAGGCCTTCGCTTACGGGGCGGATCTTGTCTACATCGTCGATGCGCCGCCGCTCGCCGACTACCGGAACGAGCCGTTCGCCAAGGCGCTCACGGATCTGGTCAATACCCATAAACCCGAAATCCTCCTTCTCGGCGCGACCACACTGGGCAGGGATCTTGCAGGCTCGGTAGCGACGACCCTGCAGACGGGGCTCACGGCCGACTGCACCGAACTTGATGTAGATTCCGACGGTTCACTCGCCGCGACCCGTCCGACTTTTGGTGGCTCATTGTTGTGTACGATCTATACACTAAATTACCGGCCGCAAATGGCGACGGTGCGACCAAGGGTCATGCCTATGCCGCAACGGGTGGATAAGCCGGTCGGGCGTGTCATGCGGCACAAGCTGTCGCTCGTTGAGGACGATATCGTCACCAAAGTCCTCGGCTTCCTACCGGATAACCAGTCGGCAATGGCAAATCTTGCCTATGCGGATGTCGTGGTTGCGGGAGGCCTCGGTCTCGGAGCGGCGGAGAACCTTCAGCTTGTGAAGAATCTTGCCCGAGCGATCGGCGCCGAGCATGGCTGTTCGCGCCCCTTGGTCCAGAAGGGCTGGATGCCGGCTAATCGACAGATTGGACAAACTGGCAAGACCATTCGACCGAAGCTTTACATCGCGGCCGGAATTTCCGGCGCCATCCAGCACCGAGTTGGGGTCGAGGGGGCCGATCTCATCGTCGCGATCAACACCGATCCGAACGCGCCGATTTTCGAGTTCGCCCACCTCGGGATCGTCACGGATGCAATCCGCTTCCTGCCCGCACTGACGGAAGCCTTCACCCGGCGGCTGTCGCCGCACAGTCGAGACAAGCTTGCGAGTTGAGGGAGAGGACATGATTGAACAATTCGATGCCATTGTGGTCGGAGCCGGCATGTCTGGAAACGCAGCTGCTTACACTTTGGCAAGCCAGGGGCTGAAGGTACTGCAGTTGGAGCGCGGTGAATATCCGGGCTCTAAGAACGTCCAGGGTGCCATAATGTACGCGAACATGCTGGAGAAGATCATCCCGGACTTCCGGGATGATGCGCCCCTCGAGCGGCACCTGGTCGAACAGCGACTTTGGGTGATGGACGACACGTCTCACACCGGAATTCATTACCGGTCGGACGACTTCAATGAGGCGAAACCCAACCGCTACACGATCATCCGCGCCCAGTTCGACAAATGGTTTTCCCGCAAGGTGCGCGAGGCTGGCGCGACGGTCCTGTGTGAGACGACCGCGACGGAACTCGTCCGTGATGGCAATGGCAAGGTGATCGGCGTCCGCACAGACCGGGCTGGCGGAGTGGTCTTCGCGAATGTGGTCGTTCTCGCAGAAGGGGTGTCGGGATTGCTTGGCACTCGCGCAGGCCTGCGCGAGATGCCGAAGCCGGAGACCGTGGCGCTTGCCGTCAAGGAAATGCATTTCTTGCCCGAAGAGGTCATTGGCCAGCGGTTCGGGGTCAAGGGCGATGAAGGCTGCGTAATCGAGGCCGTGGGCACGATCTCTCGCAGCATGGCCGGGCTCGGCTTCCTTTACACCAACAAGGAGTCGATTTCACTCGGCATCGGCTGCCTGGTCTCGGATTTCGCCGCGACGATGGAGAGCCCGTCCGCCCTCCTAGATGCGATGAAAAACCATCCTTCGATCCGGCCGCTGATCGCTGGCTCGGAGGTGAAAGAATATGCCGCCCATCTTATCCCCGAAGGTGGTTACAAGGCCATTCCGCAGCTCTTCGGCGACGGTTGGGTCATCGTCGGCGACGCAGCGCAACTGAACAATGCCATTCACCGTGAGGGTTCGAACCTTGCCATGACCTCGGGTCGTGTCGCGGCTGAGGCGATCATCAAAGTCAAAAGCCGCAACAGTCCTATGACCAAAGCGAACCTTGCGCTCTACAAGACGATGCTGGATGACTCCTTTGTGATCAAGGATCTTAAGAAATACAAGGACATGCCAGCCTTGCTCCACACCAATTCCAGCAACTTTTTTGACAGCTATCCGCGGTTGATGTCGCATGCCGCTCAGAACTTCATGCGTGTCGACGGCACGCCGAAGATCGAGAAGGAAAAGAACACCACGGCCGCCTTCATCAACGCGCGCTCGCGCTGGGGGTTGGTCAGCGACGCGGTCCGCCTGGCATTGGCATGGCGCTGAAGAGGGTACAAGATGACGATCGCAGTGACGAAGGTTCGTGTCGAGGACAAACTTTACCAGAACCGCTATCTGGTCGATTCCGGCCGCCCCCATATTATAGTGCGACCGCACGACAAGCCAAGCGCGAACTTGCTTGCGTTGACCTACGTCTGTCCGGCGAAATGCTATGAGTTGAATGACAAGGGTCAAGTCGAGATCACCGCCGACGGCTGCATGGAATGCGGCACCTGCCGGATATTGTGCGAGAAAGGCGGCGACATCGAGTGGAACTATCCGCGCGGCGGCTTTGGTGTCCTGTTCAAGTTCGGATGATCAGCCGGAACCGTGCCAAGAGCATGCCGGCAGCGAGCAACTGCGGCACACCATGAGCCTCTCCATCCACTTGCAAAGAGCTAGTGAATATTGGCCTTTCGCAATTCAAATTTCCTTGACTCGTTAGCGGTGTCCTCGAGGCCACGGCGCTGCCCTGTGCGCCGGACTTACCACCGGTCACGTGGTCGAGCCCCCCTTTGGGACAACGCCCGGCCATCGTGCCGGATGGCAGCCACAACGGCCGGTGAGCAAGTGGAACGGCACAACCCATGGCAAAGACGTATGTGCTAGTGCATGGTGCCTGGCATGGCGGATGGTGTTGGCGGGACGTGGCCGCCAATCTTCGTAAGATGGGATACCACATGACCACGCCGACCCAGACAGGTGTCGGCGAACGCGCACGTTTGCTGTGCAAGGACATCACGCCCGACACATTCGTGACCGACATCGTCAACCACATTGTGACGGAAGAACTGAGCGATGTGATCCTTGTCGGTCACAGTCTAGGCGGCATCAGCATCACCGGCGCCGCCGACCGGATACCCGACCATATCAGCCATCTCGTTTATCTCGACGGCGCCATCGTCGAGAGCGGTCAAAGTGGATTCAGCACCATGCCCCCCGACATCGTTGCCGCCCGTCGAAAATTGGTTGCGGAGGAAGGACGGGTATCTTCATGCCGACTCCGCCGCCAACAGCATTCGGCATTCCCGAGGGACACTCGCTCACGGACTGAGTGCGGCGCAGGCAGGCACCTACGAAAGCGGACTTAAGCTCGAGCACCCGCTCGGCAACGGCAGGCCCCGAACCTATGTCGTCTGCACTAATCCACTCCACCCGCGATGGCGGGAGCGCGAGAATGGGTCGCGAAGCAGGATGGCTGGGCGTGGCAGGAACTCGCCACTGGCCGACGCAATGACCCTCGCACCGACGGAAGTTGCTCTCCTTCTCTGAGGAACCAAGTAAAGGGTGAGCGGCGGCCGATTCTCAGGCCGTGGCCTTGAGCTCTGGTGCACGGATGTTGGCCCAACGGGTCGTTCCGGTGGCGCCACCGAAACCACTAGGCGGGAGTGGCCTGTCCTGCCAGCGTCGCAAGCTTGCGAGCGTTCCGCCGCGGCCGCGGCCCGTAGCGCCGGGCAACCTCCGAGATCACCGCGTCGGCTCCAGGGTCTCGGAGATGACTCCGTGCCTTGTCGTCCATCGACCAACGCCGCCGACCAACAGCGCCGTTGATCACCCTCGAAAACGCCGAGGCTGCCGCTCAGCGTCAATCTTAAGTTCAAGTTCAGACACAAGCCGATCTCCGATCCACGTCAGAATCGGCAGGCCCACAGATCGCCGGGTCCTCCTGGAAGGACACAGCGCTTACCCTTGAAATATGGAGAACCATGGCTTTGCGCCGTCGGCAGTTGAGCTGATCTCGCAATGCTATTTCCCCGGCAACGTCCGCGAGCCGGAGAACTGCGTGCTTGGCGTTCTCCTCTGGAAGGAACCAATCTTTCGGAACGTGGCAATGTCATCGACGAGCTCTCACGGGCCAGCACGATGCCGGTTCGGCGCATC
This sequence comes from Mesorhizobium sp. dw_380, assembly GCF_018588885.1. GTDB lineage: Bacteria > Pseudomonadota > Alphaproteobacteria > Rhizobiales > Rhizobiaceae > Mesorhizobium. Next base: position 6,902 of record NZ_JAFFIW010000044.1, on the reverse strand, counting down.
GGCGCCCCCTGAGCACGAAATAGCCGGTTGCGATTCTAACGATACGGCCGGACGGGGGCTGGGACCGCGGCGGACGGAGCCTGACGGCTGATCGACACAATGGAGAAGGCCGGCTGGGTTCAGGCTAATGCGGCTCGAATTCTCGGCCTCACGCTGCGACAAGTCGGCTAGGCGATACGCCGGCATAGTATCGAGCCGAAGGAAATTCTAAGAGCCTGATGAGCCAATCGTCAGGCCAGTGGTCTTGCGCGCCCTGTGCGCGACAAGGAGTGCTTTGTGCTTCTGAACGGATTTGGACTTGTGCTGTCGCAAGCAGGACAAAATTGTGTCGCGCCCGCCTGACACAATGCGATATTGACCCAAATAGTGAACTGAAGCCGCTGTTTTAAGTTGGTATGGCTCTTGCACCTTGAACCGCGACGTTACCAGCAACGGAGCCGTTTGATGTCCTCACCGACAGTTTCGATTGAGGGTCCGACTAGCACGACATCCGAGGGTTTTCTGGCAGCCGCGAAATCCGTCTGCGCATCGTCCTCCTACGGCTCGTCGCCGACCAGCCCGGGCGAAGGGGATCCGGCTATTTGGGAAAGGATCAAGGATCACCCCTGCTTTTCGGAGGAAGCGCATCACTATTTCGCGCGTATGCATGTGGCGGTCGCGCCGGCTTGCAATGTCCAGTGCAACTACTGCAATCGCAAATACGATTGCGCCAACGAGAGCCGGCCTGGTGTTGTGTCTGAGAAGCTGACGCCCGACCAAGCGCTACGCAAGGTCATCGCGGTTGCCAACAAAGTTCCGCAGCTTTCGGTTCTTGGCATCGCTGGGCCGGGGGATGCCTGTTACGACTGGGAGAAAACGAAGGCAACGTTCGACTGCGTCATCAGGGAAATCCCCGACATAAAGCTGTGCGTCTCCACCAACGGGCTCGTGCTGCCGGACCATGTCGCCGAGCTTGCCGAAATGAATGTTGATCACGTGACGATCACCATCAACATGGTCGACCCGGAAGTCGGCGCAAAGATTTATCCTTGGATCTTTTATGAAAATCGCCGCTACTTCGGCATCGAAGCCGCTCGAATCTTGCACGCGCGGCAGATGCTGGGCCTGGAGATGCTGAGCGCGCGCGGCATCCTCACCAAAATCAACTCGGTGATGATTCCTGGAGTGAACGACCAGCACCTGTTTGAGGTGAACAAAATGGTCAGGGAGCGGGGCGCGTTTCTGCACAACGTGATGCCTCTGATTTCGGACCCGGCGCACGGTACCCACTACGGACTCATCGGGCAGCGCGGCCCAACGGCAATGGAGATGATGGCTCTTCAGGATCGACTTGAAGGTGGCGCCAAGTTGATGCGCCACTGCCGGCAGTGCCGGGCAGATGCTGTCGGCCTGCTCGGTGAAGATCGTGGCCAGGAATTCACGCTGGACGGGATTCCCGACGATGTCGCCTACGATGCTGGCAAGCGTCAGGCCTATCGGCAGGTGGTCGCACACGAGCGCCGTGATCATGAGGCGGCGAGGAGCGAGGCCATCGGTATGGTCAAGGCAACAGACTCCGAAAAGTCGCTTCTGGTTGCGGTGGCCACTAAGGGAGGTGGACGGGTCAACGAACACTTCGGCCACGCGAAGGAATTCCAGGTTTATGAAGTCTCGCCTAGAGGGATCAGCTTGGTCGGGCATCGGAAGGTCGAGCGGTATTGCCTCGGAGGCGGGGGCGAAGACGCCATCCTCGAGGGCGTCATCGCAGCGCTCGAAGGCATACACATAGTGCTATGCGCCAAGATCGGAAATCGCCCGAAGGAACAACTCTCGCGAGCTGGACTGCGCGTAACCGACGCCTATGGCCATGACTACATCGAGACCGCAGTCAGCGCACTTTACGCGGCAGAGTTTGGGATCAGACCACTAGCGGCGACGGCCTGAGCCGTCTCGTCCGATAACCAGGAGTTAGAATGGCTTTAAAGATCATCGCATCCCAATGTACCCAATGCGGGGCCTGCGAGTTCGAATGTCCTTCGGAAGCGATCAAGTTCAAGGGCGACGCCTATGTGATCGATCCAAACAAGTGCACCGAATGCAAGGAGGCCTTCGATACGCAGCAATGCGTGTCGGTCTGTCCGGTACCGAAAACCTGCGTTCCCGCTTGATTCCTACCGAAACGGTCGGGTTCGCCGCACGACGACGCCTGCAACCCGCGACCACAACAAAAACCTCGAGAAAGGAATGGACAGCATGTGGTCCAGACGCGAACAGGAGGTCGAAATCGGCAGACCGCCACGGTTCATGCAGGGTGAGCGGGTCCGTGCGATACGCCACATAAAAAACGACGGCACCTATCCCGGCAAGGAGATCGGCGAAAACCTCGTGCGGAAGGGCGACGAAGGCTACGTGCGCGACATTGGAACCTTTCTCCAGCAATTCTTCATCTATGCGGTCGAATGGATCGATCGTGGCACGGTCGTCGGCATGCGAGCGCGCGAACTCATTAGCCTCGACAAAGTCGAGGTTCCCTGCGGAGCTGAAGGCATTTCCAACGGGGGAACAGCCGGATGAAAGTAATGATTCGCAGGACCGCTACTGGCTTGTCGGCTTATGTCCCCAAGAAGGATCTCGAAGAGCCGATCACCGAGATTGAGAACGCTGACTTATGGGGCGGGACCGTGACGCTCAGGAACGGTTGGCGGCTCATGCTGCCCGACCTTCCGCGCGACACGCGTTTGCCGATCACCGTCGAGGCGATGAAGATTTCCGACGGGGCCTGATGCCGGTGGGTTCAGTGGCGGAGAGGAAACGCGTATGAACACGATGCTGAGCTGGGACCATCTCGTCGTCGTCCGGGGCAGTTTTGCCAAAAAACTGATTGACCTGCTGAACGGCGCTCTCAAGGCCGATCGAGTGATCCCCTATCTCGGTCCTGGTCTTCTGCAGCTTAACCCACCGGAATCACCTGTACCTTGCACCCCTGAAGATGTCGCCGCGGCCCTCAACAAGCGGGCGCCTGCCCCTTCCAGGATTCGCACCAATATGTGGTCGGTCGCGCAGTTTATCGAGCAGCGCCGACATCGTCGGACTCTCCAAGCGTGGATGGCGGAGATATTCGCAGCCCCCGCCGAGCCGACCGTTCTTCACGCCTGGCTCGCAACCCTTCAACTGTCTGTCATCATCGACAGCTGGTACGATGGCGCCATGCGAGCAGCCCTTGCAGAGGCCGGCCAAACAGACGTTGTCGAGATACAAGGAACGACGCGCGCGACCGGAATCGGTAACATCTGGACGAGAACTTACGATTTGTCAGGAACAGAACTCGAGGCCGAACAAGTGGCTAGGACGGTGCTCTATGCGCCGCACGGCAGCGTCAGGCCGGCGGCAAACTTCCTCGTGGCTGATTCCGATTACGTCGAAGTCCTAACCGAAATTGATATCCAGACGCCGATCCCGGACGCGGTGAAGCAACGGCGCGTCAACCGGGGTTTTTTCTTCGTGGGCTGCCGCTTCAACGATCAGATGCTGCGCACATATGCCAGACAGCTGATGAAGCGCTCCACTGGCCCACATTTTGCGGTGATCGATTCGGCTACGCTGACCAGAAACGAACGTCGTTTCCTTGCCGAAGGCGCAATCACGGTCATCGACATGCCGATCCGCAACGCCGCGGCTCGCCTCGTCGGGGTCGATGCTAGCCAGGATTAATGGCCGGCGATTGCTGGTGAGTCGCTGCTTGCCTCCAAGGGCGAAAACTCAGTTGGGAATACATTCGTGAGTAGTAATGCTAGTGGCAGCACAACGTAGGCTCTGAATTCGTTGGGCGATGTGAAAGGGTCCGCTGCTGCGGGACGTGAGCACGTTGCGGCGGCATTACGCACATGATCTTGTGACCCCCGTGGCAAAAGAACTGAAGCGCCCGAGTCGCGACAACATATGCAGCGCTCAATGGCTTCGACAAAAATTCGGCACAGTTTCGACAGTTCGCATGCACCTCCAGGGTCAACGAGGTTGATTATGCCTGTTTATGTGGGTCGGCCACGCGAGCAGGAATTCCCACTACCTTTGCCCCGGCGGGAACATCTCGTGTGACCACGCAGCCAGCGCCTACCACTGCATTATCACCAATCGTGACGCCAGGCAGAATGATTGCTCCACCGCCGATCCAGACACGGCTGCCAATGTGAACAGGACGCCCGACCTGCAGGCCGGCCTGCCGCTGCTCGGCATCATGTGGATGATCGGCGGTATAAATCTGCACAGCAGGCCCAATTGCCGTTCCTTGCCCGATTTTGACCTCTACCACGTCAAGAATAACGCAGTTGAAGTTGATGTAGGCATTGGCTCCAATGCGGATATTGAATCCGTAGTCGCAAAAAAAGGGCGGACGGATGACCGTTCCGCGCCCAACCTCTCCCAGCCGCTCGGACAAAAGCTCATGCCAATGCCCCGTGGTCTGCCCCAGCGTATCATTGTACCGCTTGAGCCAAGCCCCGGTGGCCAACAGGTCAGCTTGGATCTCCGGATCCGCCGCATTGTAAAACTCGCCTGCGAGCATCTTTTCTTTTTGGCTACGCATCATAGTCTCCCGTCAGGTCGTGTCCCGTACAGTGATGCAGGAACGCACATCAAACTGCCTCGGCAACTTTGTAACTCGGTCTTGCCGGGCGCGCGGTCGGTCACGAGCCGGGGCGACAGTTTCGTCTCGACCAACTTCCGCGAATTTGGATATCGCAGATCAACCGGTCGCAGGGGCCAATACCTGACGAGGTCGGCAACTGTCCAGCGGTCGAACTCACTTTCATGCCCATCTCAGATTGCGTGATATCGAGCGGTAAGCCATCAGCTAATGTATCGACCAGGTCCCGCCAGCGGAGATCTGCGCGTCGCCTCTACGCATGCTGGCGTGTCACCAATAATACATCGATTATTTCTGGATCCAGGCACGTCGAATTGATTTGCCCTTGCGGTGTAGAGCGAAGTTACTAGCCATAGGATTACTCCTTTTTAGTTTGTCAGTCGCAGAGCCCCAGTATGACTACGTGGTAGAAAGCACACGGCCGGAATCTTGGCAGCGCTGTTCACACCCACTTCGTAAGCCTGGCCGATGGGCTCGCCAGAGCACCAATGCTTGACCTGCTCCAGCTCTTGCTCGGCGGGTTGTTTCAGAGACGCTTGATCTCGATACCGCGTTTTCTCAGCACGTAGCCGATCTGGCGCGGGGTCAAACCGAGCAGGCGCGCCGCCTTTGCCTGCACCCAGCCACACTTTTCCATGGCAGCAATGACCGTATCGGCATCGGGCACCCTACCACGACTCGTGGCAGGGCCTATCGGCGCTTGCCCGTCGCCGACGGGCGGGGCGGCACAGGCGGCGGAAGGCTCGATCGTAGTCGACTTCTCTGACGTCGGCGGTCCGTTCTTCCACAGCGCCGCGGCCAAGCACTGATCCGCGTAACAGGCAAAGTCAGTTCTGAGGATTGATGGACCCGTCGCCAGAACTGCCGTCCGCTGAACGCAGTTTTCGAGCTCTCGGATGTTGCCTGGAAATTCGCAGTTCATTAGCACCTCAATCGCTTCGGGAGCGAAGGTCAGCGTGTGATCATTCTCAGTATTGAAATTCTTGAGAAACTGAGCGGCCAAGAGCGGAATATCACCTCGCCTTTCGCGCAATGCCGGCACGCGTAAAGTGACGACGTTGATGCGATAATAGAGGTCTTGCCGGAACTCCTTGCGTTGAACTGCCGTTTCCAAGTCCCTGTTCGTTGCGGCAATCACGCGAACATCAACTTTAATGGTGTGGTTGCTGCCGACGCGCTCAAACTCCTGCTCCTGCAGGACACGCAGCAGCTTAGCCTGGAACGAACCTGATATTTCGCCAATCTCGTCCAGAAACAATGTGCCTTTGTCGGCAGCCTCAAAGCGCCCCTTGCGCAAACTGCTCGCGTCGGTGAAGGCACCCTTCTCATGACCGAACAAGTCAGATTCCAGAAGCGTCTCGGTGAGCGCCGCGCAATTGACCTTGATGAAGGGCTGCTTGGCGCGAGGCGAGAGCTCGTGAATGGCTTTGGCAACCAGCTCCTTACCGGTTCCGGATTCACCTCGCAACAGGACCGTAGTCTTCGCCTTGGCCACCTTGACAAGGTGCTCACGCAGCTTGCGCAGCGCCTGACTATCGCCAAGCATCTCCTTGCTGATCTTTTTACGTTCCATTTGGCAGCCCATCCCACTCCGCCACCCGCCGGTAGAACTGCACTGGACGGTGAGCTGTGTTGTATTTCGTCATCATCATTCTCGATCTCACCTTTGTTGCTTCGAAATTTTCGGCGCGCGGACGCCCTCGGCAAATGGCAATGGCGCCTGAGCATCGTTGCCTTTCACCAGGACGAGCGTCTTCCTCCGCGCGGGCGCTCGCAATATGCGGTTTGCGCAGGCCTTTACTCGACCGGTCGCTGTTCTGTCCGGCTTCTGCCGCACCGCAGCCTGCAAACTCATCCTTGACAAGAAAGGAGGGGAGTCAACCGAGCTCTCCTTGCATTTATGCAAGGAAAATTGTCAGTTTGATAGAATTCTATCAAAACGGCAGAAACGCCCCGCCCCAGTTTGGCTGTACCTGCGGCGTTCAGCGTACGTGACGACATGTGCGGACTTGTCCCAATTGCCATCCGAGTTGTGCGGAACAGTAGCTGCTGCGCTGTTCGCTTCAACCGCGTGAGGCCGGAGACAGTAGAGACGGCGGCTCGTCGAGCGAGGTTTCATTGTTCGGCTACTAAACCGGCTGTCCTTTGGTGGGAGTTGGTTTCGCCCAAGTTCTGGGCCTGGGGGCGTCTAGCCCGTTTCGCCGCACAGGCTCCTTCCACATCGTCGAGGCCGAGAAGGAGGGACCCCACAGCTCTCCCTGTATCACAATGCCCCGCCCCT
>NZ_JAFFIW010000043.1 GCF_018588885.1 Mesorhizobium sp. dw_380 | reverse complement strand
GATCATCTCGCCGATCATCTATGCGCTGCCGATCCAGATGCTGGCCTATTTCGCCGCCGTGTTCCTGGGCACCGATGTCGACCAGCCGCGCAATCTGGCGAAATCGGTGACGGTGGAGTAGGCCCGTGTGGCCGGGCCACGCCAGGGGAATAGGCCGTCACTCAGCTTGCCGGACGGAAAGGCTTTGCCAGCGATGCCGGGAAATGCAGCGCCAGCATTTGCCGGTTTCGTGAGATCAGCACGAGCACGATGATGGTGGCAAGATAGGGCAGGGCCGAAAGCAGTTCGGAGGGCACTTCCAGTCCGAGCGCCTGTCCCTGCAACTGCAGGATCGTCATGCCGCCGAACAGCCAAGCACCGAGCAGGATGCGCAGCGGCCGCCAGGTGGCGAACACCACCAGCGCCAGCGCGATCCAGCCCTTGCCGGCGGTCATGTTCTCGACCCAGAGCGGCGTATAGGCGACCGAGAGATAGGCGCCAGCCAGGCCCGCCATCGCGCCGCCGAACAGCACGGCCATGTAGCGGATCCGGATCACCGGGTAGCCGATCGCATGCGATGTCTGCGGCGACTCGCCGATCGTGCGCAGGACCAGGCCGGCTTTCGTGCGGTAGAGAAACCAGCTGATGGCGACGAACATCGCCAGAGCCAGGTAGACCATCGGGTCGAAGCGGAACAACAGCGGGCCGATCAGCGGCAGACCGGACAGGACGGGGAAGTCGACGCCGTGCAGCGCCTCGATCGGCTCGCTGCCGAAGCCGCGACCGAGGAAGGCCGACACGCCGGAGCCGAAGATGGCCAGCGCCAGGCCGGCCGCATATTGATTGGTGAGGAAGGTCAGCGCCAGAACCCCGAACAGCAGCGAGGCGGCGGCACCCGCCAGCGCGCCGGCAAGGATCGCGGCAGGCATCGAGTAGCCCGCGGTGACGGCCCAAAAGGCCAGCGCGGCGCCCATCAGCATCATGCCTTCGATGCCGAGGTTGAGCACGCCGGACTTCTCGACCACGAGTTCGCCAAGCGCTGCGAATATCAGCGGCGTGGCGGCGATGATGGTGCCGGTGAAGATGGCAATGAACAAATCCATCAGGCTGTCTCCAGCGCATGCGTGTCTCGGGCCGGCCGTATCAGGCGAATGCGATAGAAAATGAAGAAGTCGGCGGCGAGCAGGAAAAACAGCAGTATGCCCTGGAAGATGCGGGTCAGCGCCGAGGGCAAGCCCAGCGTCATCTGCACGCCTTCGCCGCCGAGGAAAAGCAGCGACATCAACAGCCCGCCAAGCACGATGCCGAAGGCGTTCAGCCGTCCGATGAAAGCGACGATGATGGCCGCGAAACCGTAGCCTGGCGAAATCTGCGGCGAAAGCTGACCGAGCGGCCCGGCGGCCTCCGCCATGCCGGCGATGCCGGCCGCGGCACCTCCCGCCAGCAGTCCGATCCAGACCGCGGCCGATTCGCGAAAGCCGGCATAGCGGGCCGCCAAGGGCGCCGCGCCGCTGACCGACATCTTGTAACCGAGAAAGCTGCGGTCGGTGAACAGCCACATCAGCAGAACGGCAACCACGGTGATGAAGATCGAAGGGTTGAGCCGATAGGCCGGGTCGAAGGATGCGAACAGGGCGGCTGTCGGCAAAAGTGCCGTCTGCGGGTAGTTGAAACCGGCCGGATCGCGCCACGGCCCATGCACCAGATAGGACAGGAACAGCGTGGCGATGTAGGTCATCATCAGCGTGACCAGGATCTCGTTGGTGTTCATGCGGGCGCGCAGGAAGGCGGGGATTGCCGCCCATGCCATGCCGGCGCCCATGCCGGCAATGAACATCAAGGGGAGAAGCAGCACGCTGTCCGGGTTCGGCCAGAACAGCCCGACGCCGCTCGCCGCGATCGCGCCCATGGTGAATTGGCCCTCGGCGCCGATGTTCCAGACATTGGCGCGGAAGCCGACCGCCAGGCCGCAAGCGATGAGGATCAACGGCGAGGCTTTGAGCAGCCATTCCGACAATCCGTTAAGGGAGTTCAATGGCTCGATGAAGAAGGCGTAGAGCGTCGGCAGCGGGTCATGCCCGAGCGAGGCGAAAAAGATCGAGCCGACGATCAGCGTCAGAAGCGACGCCACGACCGGTGCCGCGACGCGCATCGCAGCCGAAGGCTCCGGCCTTTGTTCAATCCTGAAGCGCAACGTCGCCACTCCCGCTTGCCATCTGGTCCTTGCTCATCGTCCTGCCGGTCATCAGCAGCCCTACCTCTTCGCGGTCGGTCGTCTTGCGCACCAGCGGCGGCGACACGCGTCCCTGGCAGATCACCAGCAGCCGGTCGCAGATCTCGAACAGCTCGTCGAGTTCTTCGGAGACGACGAGCACCGCCGCACCGGCGCGGCTGAGGTCGACGATGGTCTGGCGGATGAAGGCGCTGGCGCCGACGTCGACACCCCAGGTCGGCTGGGAGACAAGCAGCAGCTTCGGCTGAAGCGCGATCTCGCGGCCGACGATGAATTTCTGCAGATTGCCGCCCGACAGGCTTTGCGCCGTCGAAGCTGGACCGTTGGCCTTGACCTTGAACCTGTCGATAATGCCCGCGGCGAAGGCGCTGGCCTTGCGGCGGTCGACCAGGCCGTTGCGGACGGTGCCGGAGCGATGGGCCGTCAGCACCGTGTTCTCCCACAGCGTGTGCGACGGCACGGCGCCTCGTCCAAGCCGCTCCTCGGGGACGAAGGCGAGGCCGAGCTTGCGGCGTTCGTCGGCGCGCAGGCCGGCCGCCGGTGTGCCCGAGATCCTGATCGCGTCGCTCCGCCCATGCGTGCGCTCGCCGCTGAGCAAGGCGATGAGCTCGGCCTGGCCGTTGCCGGAGACGCCGGCCAGGCCAACGATTTCGCCGCCGCGCACGTCGAACGACACGTCCTTGAGATCGACGCCGAAATGGTCGCGCGCCTTGACCGACAGATTGGTGACCTCGAGCACCGGTTTCTCGCTCGGGACCGGCGGACTGACATGCATTTCCGGCAGCTTCGAGCCGACCATCATGCGGGCAAGCTCGAGCGAGGTCGTCTCTTTCGGCCGAGCCGTGCCGGTGACCTTGCCGTTGCGCAGCACGGTGGCGGTGTCGCAGAGCTCCTGCACCTCGTCCAGCTTATGGCTGATATAGACGATGCTGCAGCCTTCGGCGGCGAGTTGCCGGAGCGTCTCGAACAGCTTGACCACGGCCTGCGGCGTCAGCACGGAAGTCGGCTCGTCGAGGATCAAAAGCTTGGGCGTCCGCAGCAGACAGCGCACGATCTCGACACGCTGGCGCTCGCCGACTGAGAGGTCATGCACCTGGCGATGCGGATCGATCGGCATGCCGTAGCGCAGCGAAAGTTCGCGGATTTTTTCCGCCAGCGAGGGCAGATGGAAGGCGCTGCTCGCCGAGAGCGCGATGTTCTCGACCACGGAAACGGATTCGAACAGCGCGAAGTGCTGGTAGACCATCTCGATGCCGAGCGCACGCGACGTCGCCGGATTATGTGCCGCGACCGGATTGCCGTCGCAGAAGATCTCGCCGGAATCGGCCTGCGCGGCGCCATAGATGATCTTCATCAGGGTCGATTTGCCGGCCCCGTTTTCGCCCAGCACGGCATGGATTTCGCCAGGCTGGATGGCCAGCGAGACGTCGTCATTGGCGACGACGCCGGGATAACGCTTGCAGATGTTTCGCAGTTCTAGACGCGGATGCATGGCGGGTCCTGCCGTGGGCGAGGTTGGACGGGAACCAGGCAGGGAGACGCCCAAGATCGGGCTTCAGCGTCTCCCTTGTTTCTTGACGACGATCAGCTCAGCTTGCCGATCATCCCCTTGACGAACCAGTTCATGCCCCGGATGTCGTCGTCGCTGAGCACCGCGCCCGCTGCGACCTTGACCTTGCCGTCCTGGTCCTTCAACTCGCCGGCATAGGGGTGAACCTTGCCGCTGCCGATGTCGGCTTCGAGCTGCTTGAGCTTGGCCTTCGTGTCGGCCGGGATGCCGTCATTATAGGGCGCCATCTTCACGACACCGGCAGCCAGTCCGTCCCAGCGCACTTCCGGCTTCCACGTGCCGGCGGCGACGGCCTTGGCCGCGCCGACATAGTCGCTGGTCCAGTCGAGGACAAACGACGTCAGTTGTTTGCCTGAGGCGAACTTCGCCATGTCGCTGGCATAGCCGATCGACCAGGCGCCGCCTTCGCCGGCGACCTGGACGCCCGTCGCCGTGTCGGTCATCGAGCAGATGACATCGCAGCCTTGCGAAAGCAGCGTCTTGGCGGCCTCCTTCTCCTTGCCCGGATCGAACCAGGAATTGAGGAAGATGGCGTTGCAGGTGGCGTTCGGGTTGACGCTTTGCGCGCCGAGCAGCAGCGCGTTGGCCGGGCCGACGATATCAGGGATGGGGAAACCGCCGATGAAACCGATCTTGCCGGATTTCGACATGTGGCCGCCGGCCGCACCGGCGACGAAGGTTCCTTCGTAATATTTGGCTTCGAAGGTTCCGAGATTGGCGAGATGGACGATGCCTGAGCAATGTTCGAACGCCACCTTGGGGAAGCGCGGCGCCACCTTCTGCATCGGCGTGCCATGCGAGAAACTGGTGCCGAAGATCAATTTGTTGCCGGCGCTGGCCAGCTCGCGAAAAATGCGCTCCGCATCTTGCGGCATGAAGATGTTGTCAATGACGGTGAGCTCGACCTTGTCGCCGAAAGCGGCCTTGATGGCGTCGACACCGAGGCTGTGCTGCTTGGTCCAGCCGATCTCGGCGACCGGCGAGACATAGACGGCACCGATCTTGAGCACCTCCTGGGCTCTGGCGATCGTGCTCAGTCCTCCAGCGCCGAGCGCAGCACCCAGCGCTCCGCTGTATTTCAGGAATCCGCGTCTTGTCAGGTCGTTCATGTCGGTAACCCTCTGTTGGTTTTTTTGGTTGATGCCCGGCTTGTCGGTGCCCGGTCTTCGTTGGGGAGATGGACGTGCGCGTGCGCCGCGCCGTCGCCATTCCCGGATGGTTTTGCCTGCCTCAACCCGGCCGATGTCGTCGCTGCGTCGGCCTTGCCGTCGAGATAGGGTGCGAGCGCTTCCGCGGGCGTCATCTCCGGAAACACTTCGCGGTCCATGATATAGCCGCGCACCACGGTGCGATGGTGCGTGTCGATCAGGTCCATGGCCTGCTTCAGGCGGCCCTTTTCCAGGAGGTCGACGACCCGTGAATGGTCGTCGAGCAGGTTGCAATAGTCGAAATCGGCGGTGATGAGCGAGCGCAGCAGCGTCGTGCGGCGCACGAGCTGGGCATGGATTTCCTGCATCACCTTATTGCGGCTGAGGCGCACGAACACTGTATGGAATTCCTGGCCGAGCACGTCGGCCAGCGCATCGTTGCCGGCAGCGACTGCCTGGCGCTGGCGTTCGACGTGCTGGCGCAGCTCGGCCCATCCGGCGGGGCCCAGGCGATCGCTGAGCTGGGCTGCCACGCCCTGTTCAACAAGGGTCAGCGCATCGTAAATCTCCATCGCCTCCTGCATGCTCGGCCTGGCGACGAAGGCGCCGCGGTTGCGCTCGATCTGCGCCAGCCCGTCATCGGCGAGCCGTATCAACGCCTGGCGCACCACGATGCGGCTGACATCGAATATCTCGGCAAGCTCGCGCTCGCCGAGCTTGCAGCCGGGCACCAGCCGATGGTCGATGATGGCGCGGGTCAGCGTGTCCGCGATCGTCTGGGAGCGGCTGCTCAAGACACGGTTCTCCGCCTTTGCGACGACATGATCAGCAAGCTTTCCATGGTGAAGACATGACGCTTCGGGATGTGCCATATCCCAGGTTCAGGTTTTCCATATCGGAATTCAATCATCATAGTCTGTCAACACAAAAAATGATTTTGGCTGACAAAAAATCATTGATTGGTATCCAATCTTGTGATTTCGTTATCTCGAAACGTCGGGCTAGGTTCATGGTGAAGGGCTAGCCGAGTTGGGAGGGAAGCCGATGGCAACCCGTTGCGTCGACCGCGAGCTTCTGAACGACTGGCATATCGTCGCTGACCAGGATTCGCTTAGCCAGGATACGCCCTTTCCAACGCGCCTGCTTGGGGTCGATCTCGCCATTCGCAGACATTCAAACAAGATCGAAGTCGTTCGCAGCGACACGGGCGCCGTGCTGAAAAGCGCCGAGCGCTATGGCTTCGTCTGGACCTGTCTGGACAAACCCTGGCGCGACATCATCTACATCCCGGAAGCCAATGAGGCGGACCGACATCTGGTCAACGGCGGCTCGATCGCGGTCAAGGTGTCGGGCCTTCGCGCCGTCGAGAGTTTTCTCGACATGGGGCATTTCCCCTTCATCCACACCGGTTGGCTCGGCGAGGAGCCGCATACCGAGGTCGCGCCTTACAAGGTGGAAATCACGCCCCAGGACGAGGTGCTGGCGACCGAATGCAAATTCTACCAGCCCATCGCGTCACCGACCGCCAAGGAAGGCTTTGTCGTCGACTACATCTACAAGGTGATCCGGCCCTATACGGTGGCGCTTTACAAGAGCAATCCGATCCAGAAGGACAGGCTGGATGTCATCACTCTGTTCGTGCAGCCGGTCGACGAGGAGAACTGCGTCGCGCACCCGTATCTCTGCTATCTCAAGGAGGGCATGGATGCGGCGACGGTGCGCAGTTTCATGCAATTGATCTTTGCCCAGGACAAGCCGATCCTGGAAAATCAGGTCCCCAAGCGCCTGCCGCTCGATCCGCGCGCCGAGACACCGATCCGCGCCGATGCCGTTTCGGTTTCCTATCGGCGCTGGCTGCGTGATCGGTCGGTCACCTATGGTGCGATACCGGCACAGATCTGATGATGTATGAGGGTATTTGAAGGGATAAGATGATGACAAAATGCACTGATCCCGTGATCCTCAATCTCTGGCACCCGGTAGGGGCGATCGCGGAGGCTGCTCCCGGCGCCGTCCGGGAAACCGTTCTGCTCGAGGAGCGCCTCAGCTTTGCGGTCAATGCGGATGGCGAGCCCGTCGTCTGGCGCTCGCGTTCCGATGTGCAAGGGGCTGACCACGTTCCGCCTGCCGACAGGCTGCCGGCAAGAAGCGCCTACGGCTATGTCTGGACCTCGCTCGGGTCGCCGCCGGCCGAGCTGTTCCCGATCCCCGAATATGAAGAGCCGGACCGCCGCAAGCTCAATGCGGCAACGTTCGGCGTCAATGTTTCAGCGCCGCGCGCCATCGAGAACTTTCTCGACATGGGCCACTTCCCCTATGTGCATACCGACATCCTCGGCGTCGAGCCGCACACCGAAGTCAAGGAATACGACGTTGAGATCTCCGTCGATCGCGATGAGATCCTGGCGACGCGCTGCCGCTTCTTCCAGCCGATGGCTTCGACCGCGTCCGATGGCGGTGCCGACGTCGATTACGTCTATCGCGTGCCGCATCCCTATTGCTCGGTGCTCTACAAATCGAGCCCGGTCGACGAGGCCCGGCACGATGTCATCGCCGTCTTCCTGCAGCCGGTCGACCAGGAGCATGTGCGCGCCCACTTGCTGCTTTGCGTGCTCGACGAAGACAGTGAAGACAAGGTGATCAAGCGCTTCCAGCAGACGATCTTCGGCCAGGACAAGCCGATCCTGGAAAACCAGGTGCCGAAGCGCTTGCCGCTCGATCCGCGCGCCGAGACGCCGATCCGCGCCGACAAGTCGGCCATCGCCTACCGGCGCTGGCTCAGCCAGAAGGGCGTGACCTACGGGGTCATCCCGGCTGCAGCCTGACAGACATTTTTGGAGACGATTGATGTTGGAAGAAGCCAGAAGCCGGTGGCATCCGATCGCCGCTGCCCATGATTTGCCGTTCCGCCACGTTTTCCACGGCCAGTTGCTCGGCCGGGAATTCGCCGTGTGGCGGGCCGATGACGGTTACGTCAATATCTGGGAGAACCGCTGTCTGCATCGCGGCGTCAGGCTGTCGATCGGCATCAATGACGGGCGCGAACTGAAATGCCAGTATCATGGCTGGCGTTATTCGAACCGCACCGCCGGCTGCACCTATATTCCGGCGCATCCGGCCGACGCACCGGCCCGCACCATCACCAATCGCACCTTCCCGGCGGTCGAGCGCTACGGCCTGGTCTGGTCTTCGGAAGAGCCGCGCGGGGAGGTGCCTGAAGTTGCCGGACTGGCCGAAGGCAAGCTGCTCGCCTTGCGCGGCATCGCGGTCAACGCACCGGCCGACAAGGTCGTCGAAAGGCTGAAAGCCTATCGCTTTCAGCCCAACGGAGCGATCGACGGCGAGGGCGCCGACATTGTCATCGAAGCCGCGCAGGATTTCGCGGTCGCGCTTCGCTCGCGCGCCGGCGGTGCCGAGACGCACGGCGTGTTCTTCGTGCAGCCGGTCGATTCCAACCGTTCGGTGATCCGCGGCGTGGTCGATCAGGAGGCCGAAGGGGCCGCGCGCATCGCCATCCTGCGTCACCACAATGAACGGCTTTCCAGGCTGCGCGACGAGGTCGAACGCGACGTGGCGAACGCACCGGCGCCGGCGCCGATCGAGCCGGTCTACGAACGGGTCTCGGCCGAGCTTGCCGAAATGCCCGAGGTGACCACGCATGGCCGCAAGGCGGCGCTGCGTGTCAGCGTGGCCAGGAAATGGCAGGCGGCCGACGGCATTGCGGGCTTCGAGCTTCGCCCGATCAAGGGCATCCTGCCGACGTTCCAGCCTGGAGCCCATATCGACGTCCATATGCCCAATGGCGAGATCAGGCAGTATTCGATCACCAACGGTCCTGGCGAAACCGACAGCTTCGTCATCGGCGTCAAGCTGGAGCGGGATTCGAAGGGCGGCTCCAAATGCATGCACGAGACCGTGCGCGAGGGCGACGTGCTGGCGATTTCCGAACCGCGCAACAATTTCCCGCTGCGCCGCGACGCGATCAAGACGCTGTTCGTCGCCGGCGGCATCGGCATCACGCCGCTGCTCGCCATGGCGCAGACGCTGAAGAACCAGGAGCTTGCGCACGAACTGCACTATTTCGCGCAGGGTGAAGAGCACCTCGCCTTTGCCGATCGGCTGAGGCATCTCGGCGATGCGCTGAAGCCGCATCTCGGGCTCTCGCCCGACGCGACCGGGGCCGAGCTTCGACAGATTCTCGCCGGTTACCGCAACGGCATGCATCTCTACATCTGCGGCCCGGGACCGATGCTGGAAGCCGCGCGCAAGATCGCGGCCGATCAGGGCTGGCCGGATACCGCGGTCCATTTCGAGTATTTCAAGAACACCAACAAGATCGACGACAGTTCGAGCTTCGAGGTGGCGCTGGCGCGGTCCTGCGTCACGCTGCAGGTGCCGGCCGGCAAGACGATCATGCAGGTGATGCGCGAGAACGGCATCGACGTGCCGTCGTCCTGCGAGCAGGGCGCCTGCGGCACCTGTGTTGCGACAGTGATCGAGGGCGAGCCCGACCATCAGGACGTCTATCTCAACGATGCCGAACGGAAGGCCGGCACCAAGATCATGACCTGCGTTTCGCGCGCCAAGTCGGCACGCCTCGTGCTCGACATCTAACTATTTGTTTTTACGCAATTCCGGACGGAAAACCGTTGCACACTTTTCCTGGAATTGCTTTAGGAGCTGCCGATGATCACGCTTTACGACTACGAACTGTCCGGCAATTGCTACAAGCTGCGGCTGCTGATGAGCTTTCTCGGCATCGACCACAAGACCGTGCCGGTCGACTTCTATCCGGGACGCGAGCACAAGTCGGAATGGTTCCTGAAGCTCAACCCGCTCGGCCAGCTGCCGGTCATCGAGGATGACGGGCTGATCCTGCGCGACGCGCAGGCGATCCTGGTCTATCTGGCGTCGAAATACGATCCGTCGGGCACGTGGTATCCGAGGGACAATCCGGCCCTGCTCGGCGAGATCAGCCAATGGCTCGCCTTCGCCGACGGGATAACCTCGACCGCGTCGGCCGCGCGCCTGCACGATGGGCTGTTCTACAATTTCGACATCGATGCCGCCCGCTCAGGCGCGCACCGGCTGTTCCGCATCCTTGATGAGCATCTGTGGTTCGGCGAGCAGCAGGGCCGCAACTGGATCTGTTCGGCCGCGCAGCCGACCATCGCCGATATCGCCTGTTTCCCTTACGTCATGCTGTCGGAGGAGGGAGGCATTCCGCGCCAGGACTATCCGGCGATCCGGCGCTGGTGCGATCGTGTGAAGCGCATCAGGGGATTTACGGTGATGTCGGGCGTCTTCCCGGCCGGTCCCGGCAAGCTCGCCGCGTAGCCTGGTTGGCAAGAGACGGGCCACGGCTCGGCAAAGATAATTTTGGGAGAGAAAAAATGAAAACCCGCGCCGCAGTCGCCGTCGCCGCCGGAAAGCCGCTGGAGATCATGGAGGTCGACCTCGACGGGCCGCGCGAGGGCGAGGTGCTGGTCGAGATCAAGGCGACCGGCATCTGCCACACCGACGAATTCACCCTGTCGGGCGCCGATCCGGAAGGCCTGTTTCCGGCGATCCTCGGCCATGAGGGTGCCAACGTGGTCGTCGATGTCGGCAAGGGCGTCACCTCGGTCAAGCGGGGCGACCATGTCATCCCGCTCTATACGCCGGAATGCCGCCAGTGCCCGTCCTGCCTGTCGCGCAAGACCAACCTGTGCACCGCGATCCGCGCCACCCAGGGGCAAGGGCTGATGCCGGACGGCTCGTCGCGCTTCTCGATCGGCAAGGACAAGATCTTTCACTATATGGGCTGCTCGACCTTCTCCAACTTTACGGTCTTGCCGGAGATCGCCGTCGCCAAAGTCAATCCGGACGCGCCCTTCGACAAGATCTGCTACATCGGCTGCGGGGTGACGACCGGCATCGGTGCGGTGATCAACACCGCCAAGGTCGAGCAAGGTGCGACAGCGGTCGTCTTCGGCCTCGGCGGCATTGGCCTCAATGTCATCCAGGGGCTGAAGCTGGCCGGCGCCGACATGATCATCGGCGTCGACCTGAACAACGACAAGAAAGAATGGGGCGAGCGCTTCGGCATGACGCATTTCGTCAATCCGAAGGAGATCGACGGCGACATTGTGCCTCACCTCGTCAACATGACCAAGCGCGGTGCCGACCAGATCGGCGGCGCCGACTACACATTCGACTGCACCGGCAACACCAAGGTGATGCGCCAGGCGCTGGAGGCCTCGCATCGCGGCTGGGGCAAGTCGGTGGTCATCGGCGTCGCCGGCGCCGGCCAGGAGATCTCGACCCGGCCGTTCCAGCTGGTCACCGGGCGGAGCTGGATGGGCACCGCCTTCGGCGGCGCACGCGGCCGCACCGACGTGCCAAAAATCGTCGACTGGTACATGGACGGCAAGATCGAGATCGACCCGATGATCACCCACACGCTGAAGCTGGAAGACATCAATAGGGGTTTCGACCTCATGCATGAGGGCAAGAGCATTCGCAGCGTGGTGGTCTACTGATCGGTTCAAGCCATACGCCGCGCTGAAAGCTCTGTGTTCCCAAAACTACCGTGCTTCCCCAGCATCGGCGTGAGACCGGCGGCGCGACAGGCATTTCCGCCCGCGCCGCCGGTCGATCCAATGCATATCGCCCAAGGTCATGGTCCCCAGGGTTGCCGCGATCCCGACCGATGCCGTAGACAGCGGCCGTGAATGACGTTTGCCGATGGCGGAGAAGAAACAAGATGTCAGACCAGATGAAAACCATCTCCTCCGCCAAGTCGCATGGCGGCGTGCAAGGCGTCTATTCCCACGCTTCGGATGCCTGCTCCTGCGACATGAATTTCGCAGTCTTCGTGCCGCCCCAGGCCCTTGAAAAGCCTTGCCCCGTTGTATGGTATCTCTCCGGTCTGACCTGCACCCATGCCAATGTGATGGACAAAGGTGAGTACAGGCGGATGGCCGCCGAACTTGGCCTGATCGTCGTTTGTCCGGACACCAGTCCGCGCGGCGCCGATATTCCCGACGAGAAGGACAATTGGCAGTTTGGCTGCGGCGCCGGTTTTTATCTCGATGCGACGCAGGAGCCTTATGCGAAGAACTACCGCATGTATTCCTATATCGCCGAGGAACTGCCGGTCCTGATCGCCGCGAACTTTCCGGCAGACATGTCACGTCAGGGCATTACAGGCCATTCGATGGGCGGACACGGCGCGCTGACGATTGCCTTGAAAAACCCGCGGCGGTTCAGGAGTTGCTCGGCATTTGCGCCGATCGTGCAGCCAAGCACGGCCGGCTGGTCAAGGCCGGCTTTCGAGAAATATCTTGGAGCGGATGAGGCCTCGTGGCGGGCCTACGACGCAACTCTGCTGATCGAGGATGGACATCGTTTCCCCGAGTTCCTCGTCGACCAGGGCAGCTCCGATGGATTTCTGAACGACGGGCTGAGACCGTCGCTGCTGGCGGCGGCCTGCGTGAAGGCCGGCATTCCCCTGAATTTGCGCATGCAGGACGGATACGACCACTCGTATTTCTTCATTTCCACCTTCATGAACGACCATCTGAGATGGCATGCGGAACGGCTTTCCGTATGAGTCCCAGCCGACGGCGCCCCGAGCAAGTTTGAGGTCGACCGCGCTGGGAGTAATACTCGCCACGGAATTGCGAGGAGGAAGAGATGACGCTGAATTTCGACCCAAGGGCGAAGGCCACGACGCTCTACCATGGCGAATTCCGGCCGATGTTCATCGGCGGCAAATGGGTCGCGGCGCAGTCCGGCCAGGAGATGCAGGCGCTCAATCCGGCGACAGGCGAGGTGCTGGCCACCTTGCCGCGCGGTTCGGCCGCCGATGTCGATGCGGCGGTCAAGGCCGCGCGGACGGCTTTCGAAGGGCCATGGTCCAAATTCTCGCCCTATGAACGGCAATGCGTGCTGTTGCGCATCGCGGATCTGTTCGAGACGCATTGGGAAGAGCTCAGCGTTTCCGACACGCTCGACATGGGGCTGCCGATCACGCGCACGCTGGCCAACCGGCGCCGGGTCATCGGCATGCTGCGCTTCTATGCCGGCATGGCAACCGCACTGCATGGCGAGGCGATCGACAATTCCATTCCCGGCGAGATCGTCTCCTTCACCCGGCGCGAGCCGGTCGGCGTCGTCGGTGCGATCATCCCCTGGAATGCGCCGACCGCCGCGTCGATCTGGAAGATCGCGCCGGCGCTGGCGACCGGCTGCACCATCGTGCTGAAACCTTCGGAGGATGCATCGCTGACGCCGCTGCTGATCGCGCGGCTGATGCAGGAAGCCGGCGTGCCCGACGGCGTCGTCAACGTCGTCACCGGCACCGGGGCCGAGGCCGGCGCGCGGCTCGCCGAACATCCCGACGTCAACAAGATCGTCTTCACCGGCTCGACGCTTACTGGACAAGCGATCGCCCGGGCCGGTGTGGCCAACCTCAAGCGCGTTTCGCTGGAACTCGGCGGCAAGTCGCCGATCATCGTCTGTCGCGACGCCGACATCGACAAGGCTGTTCCCATCGCGGCAATGGCGGTGTTCGTGCATTCGGGCCAGATCTGCATTGCCGGCTCGCGGCTATTCGTGGCGCGCGAAATCCATGACGAATTCGTGCGCCGGATCGCCGAGTTCGCCGGCGGGCTGCGCGTCGGCCACGGCATCGAGGCGGAGACGGAAATCGGGCCGCTCATCAACGCAAGGCAGGCCGGCAAGGTGGAGAGCTACATCAAGGCCGGCAGCGACGAGGGCGCGAAACTGGTCGCCGGCGGCTCGCGGCTGACGGGCGAGCTTTATGACGGCGGCAACTTCATCGCGCCGACCGTCTTCGGCGCCGTGTCGGACAAGATGACCATCGCGCGCGAAGAGATTTTTGGGCCGGTCATTTCCGCCATGCCCTTCGACACGCTGGATGAAGCGGTGGCGCGCGCCAATGCGACGCCCTATGGCCTGGCCGCCGGCATCTTCACCACCCATCTCGGCACCGCGCACAAGCTTGCGCGCCGCATCAAGGCCGGCTCGGTCTGGGTCAACATGTACCATGCCATCGACCCGGCGGTGCCGTTCGGCGGCATGAAGATGTCGGGCTATGGCCGCGAGGGCGGCGTCGAGCATCTGCATGAATATCTGGAGACGAAGTCGATCTGGATCCAGACCGACTGATGTTCAGCCGGCCGGCGAATGGCGGCGGTCTGCGCTTCCGGTGCTCCGCCAGGAACTTTTCGTCATCTGGCGATTTTGGATATAAGATCAACCGGAAAGGCCAAGAGGGTATTGCCGATGACGAAACGCTTTGCGATCTGTGCCTTTGCCTTGGCGATGGCCTGCGGCATGTCTTCATCCGCTTTGGCCGGAGCCAGGTATCGCCATTATCACCCCGAGCCGGAACGCTACGTTCCCGCCGATGACGATCTCATCGACTTCCTGTTCGGCGGTCCGCGCTACTATGACCAGCAGCTGTTCACCACCGCCGCCGGCGCCTGTTCCTACCACCGGGTGGCGCCGGACGCGAATGCGCTGAACAAGATCAACGATCACCATTGCGGGAAGTAGCCGACAGCCGAAAGCTACTCGATTTCAACGACTTGCGTCGGGATTCGCCAGTTCGGCGCGAATCTCGGCGCCATGTTCGCCGCGCGCGGGGCTTTTCGCCGGCGTCTTTTGCGCCCATCCGGAAAAGCGTGGAGCGGCGGCTGCCTGCAGGGCGCCGTCCACGGTCAGCCATGAGCCGCGCTGGGCCATATGCGGGTGCAGTGCCGCTTCATGCGGGCTGAGCACCGGGGCGACGCAGGCGTCCGAGCCCTCGAACAGCCCTATCCATTCGTCTCGCGGTTTTGCGGCAAAGATCGCCGCCAGCCGGTTGCCGAGATCCGGCCAGAGGTCGCGATCGAACTGGTTGGCGAATTGCGGATCGGTGGCAAGGCCGAGCCGGTCGAGGAACAGCACATAAAATTTCGGCTCGATGCACTGGACGCCGATGAAGCCGCCATCCGATGCGCGGTAGACGCGGCACCAATGCGGTCCGTCGAGAAGGCTGCGGCCGCGTTCGGCGGCGAGTGCGCCGGATTGGGCGAGCGACATCAACAGGTTCATCATGTGGGCTGAGCCGTCGACGATCGCCGCGTCGACCACGGTGCCCGCGCCACTGGCGCGCGCGTTCATGATGGCGGCGAGCATGCCGATCACCAGATAGAGCGCGCCACCGCCAATATCGCCGACCAGCGTCGGTGGCGCCATTGGCGGCTCTCCCGGCAAGGAGCCGTACCAGAGAGCGCCGGACACGCCGATATAGTTGAGGTCATGGCCGGCGGTATGGGCCAGCGGTCCGTCCTGGCCCCATCCGGTCATGCGGCCATAGACCAGCCGCTTGTTGGCCGCGAGGCAGGTCTCGGGGCCGAGCCCGAGACGCTCCATGATGCCCGGCCGGAAACCCTCGATCAGACCGTCGGCGGTGGCAACGAGACGCATCAGCACGGCGACGTCGTCGGCATCCTTCAGGTCGAGCGCGATGGAGCGTTTGCCGCGGTCGAGCAGCGAGCGGTCAGGCGCTCCCGGCATCGATGCCTGCTTGCGGTGGACGACGATGACATCGGCGCCGAGATCTGCGAAGAGCATGCCGGCGAAGGGCGCCGGCCCGAGCGCCTCGATCTCGACGATGCGGATTCCCCTGAGCATCCCACCCTCCATGGCGATCAATCTTTCGGTCTGGCGCACTTTTGGCATGGTGCAAGGCGACGGTGTGTAACCCTGCTTATTTGGCATTGAAGCACGTGCCGCCGGCATATACTTCAGGACCATGAAAAAAATCGGATTCCTGTCATTCGGGCACTGGACGCCCTCGTCGCAATCGCAGGTGCGCTCAGCATCGGACGCGCTGCTCCAATCCATCGACCTTGCCGTTGCCGCCGAGCAGTTGGGCGCCGATGGCGCCTATTTCCGCGTCCATCATTTCGCCCGCCAGCTCGCCTCGCCGTTTCCGCTGCTGGCGGCCGTCGGCGCCAAGACCAGCCGCATCGAGATCGGCACGGCGGTCATCGACATGCGCTACGAGAACCCGCTCTACATGGCCGAGGATGCGGGTGCGGCCGACATCATCGCCGGCGGGCGGCTGCAGCTCGGTATCAGCCGCGGTTCGCCCGAGCAGGTCATCGATGGCTGGCGCTATTTCGGCTATACGCCGCAGGAAGGCAAAAGTGACGCCGACATGGCGCGGCACCACGCGGAGGTCTTCCTTGACACGCTGCGCGGGGTGGGCTTCGCCCAGCCCAATCCGCGGCCGATGTTCCCCAATCCGCCCGGCCTGCTCAGGCTCGAGCCGCATTCGGAAGGCCTGCGCGAGCGCATCTGGTGGGGTGCGGCCACCAACGCCACCTCGGAATGGGCGGCCAAGCTCGGCATGAATTTGCAGAGTTCGACGCTCAAATTCGACGAAACCGGCAAGCCGTTCCATATCCAGCAGGCCGAGCAGATCCGCGTCTATCGCGAGGCCTGGAAGGCGGCAGGCCACGAGCGCGAACCGCGCGTCTCGGTCAGCCGCAGCATCTTCGCGCTGGTCGACGACCGCGACCGGGCCTATTTTGGGCGCGGCAATGAGAGCCGCGACCAGATCGGCTTCATCGAGGAGAATACGAGGGCGATCTTCGGCCGCAGCTATGCCGCCGAGCCGGACGTGCTGATCAAGGAACTGGCGCAGGACGAGGCGATCGCCGAGGCCGACACGCTGCTGCTCACCGTGCCCAACCAGCTCGGCGTCGATTACAACGCCCATGTCATCGAGGCGATCCTGACCCATGTCGCGCCGGCGCTAGGCTGGCGCTGACGGGAGCACCGGGAGACCATCGGGCACGAAGGAGAGGGAGGTTCACAGCATGCCGAAGAAGGCCTTGATTGCCTGGGGTGGTTGGGAAGGCCACACGCCCGAGCGCAGCGCCAACGTCATCCGCGCCCTGCTCGAGCGCAACGGTTTCGCCGTCACGCTCGGCGAGGGCACGGCGATGTTCGCCGATCCTGAGCTTGCTTCATTCGATCTCATCGTGCCGGTCATCACCATGTCGAAGATCGAAAAGACCGAGCTGCAGAACCTGACGCAGACCGTTCGCCAGGGAACCGGGCTCGGCGGCTTTCACGGCACGATGGGCGACAGTTTCCGCAATGAGCCGGACTATCAGTTTATGACCGGCGGCCAATGGGTCGCGCATCCCGGCGACATCATCGACTACCGCGTGGTCATCACCCGGCCTGACGATCCGATCACCAGAGGTATCAGCGATTTCGCATACCGGTCGGAGCAGTATTACATGCATGTCGACCCGAGCAACGAGGTGCTGGCGACCACCACCTTCACCGACGCGCATTTCCCGGGCATCGGCGGGGTTGTGATGCCGGTGGTCTGGAAGCGAAGGTATGGCCTGGGGAGGGTGTTCTACAGCGCGCTTGGGCACACGGCAGACGAGTTCGCCGTGCCGGAGATGGCGCTGATTGTGGAGAGAGGGTTGCTCTGGGCGGCGCGGGGATAGCTGCGAGCGCGTTTTACCTACACGGTCGTCATCCTAGGGCGGATCAGGAGCGAAGCTCCGTCGCGCAGACCCTGGGATCCATGCCGTGACTGTGACCAAAGAATGCATCGGTCCAGAACAATCTGGCCGAACGATCACCAGCGAGGTCAACGTACATTCCCAGATGCAGCGACTGCGAATGAAACTTCTGCACTGTCGCACGGCTCAAGAGTCCCGGCATGGATCCTAGGGTCTGCGCCGCGTCGCTTCGCTCCTCGCTACGCCCTAGGATGACGAATTCGGGGAGGGCCGCTCACCCAATCCCGCCCGTAACCACATAGGCGCCAGCGCTGCGCCCATCGTCCAGCCGCACTACTGCGGTCACGATCGAGCCGTACGAGTCGCGCCAGACGCTGTGGAACCGTCTATGCTCGGCAGCGGGAACGAGGATGCTTCCGCTGAAGCGCGCGCCGCTCCCCTGTATCGCGACGGGTTCTCCGTTGACATGCACCTTGATGCTGGCGTTTCCCGCCTCGGCGTCTCCGGGCAGGTCGAGTGTGACGGTGATCTCATGCTGATCGCCGGAAGCCTGCGTATTTGCGGCAAGCGCGATGGCGAGTGGTGGCGCCTTACGATTGCTGTCCTGGATGAGCTGGCGCGAAAATGCATCGTCGGCCAGTTCAGGTGTGCGTGGCGGGCGCGTGCGGCGTTGCGTAGCGCGTTCGAAATCGCCGGCCATGCGCAGCAGCCTTTCATCGTCATAGGCCTTGCCGGCGAAGGTCAGGCCGACCGGCATGCCGATATCGGCCATGGTGCCCATCGGCACGGTGACGGTCGGGATGCCGAGATGGCGCCAGACCTGATTGCCGTTGGCGACCCAGGTGCCGTTGCGCCAGGCAAGGTCGGCGGACGCTTCGTTGACATCGGCATCGGCCGGGCCGACATCGGCGGCGGCCGGCAGCACCACGGCGTCGATGCCTTGCGCATCGAGCCAGTCCTCGAAATCGATCCGCCTCGTCGCCTCCAGCCCTTTGAGCCCGTCCTCCATCGTCGGGATATCCTTGAAGGGCGTGACGCCGGATTTGGCCCGCTCGACATAATCCGCGATGTCGAAGCCGCCCTCATAGCGATCAGGCAGCGTGCCTGGCGGCTGCGGGAAGATTTTCGGGCCGTCGACCGAGGCAAGATCGGGGATATCAGGGTCGGCATTGGCGCGCAGGAAATCGTCCCAGCCCCAGATGCAGAGGTCCCAGATTTCGCGGTCGGCGAAGTCCGGCGGCACCAGCCCGCGCTCGACCATGGTGCGTGTGCCGGGACGGTCGCGCTCATAATTGGAGACGACGGGAAAATCGACCTCGACCACCTCGGCGCCAAGCCGCTCGAGATCGGCCGCCGCCTGCTCCCACAAGGCCAGCACCGAGGTGCGGGTTTCGATCGGCCGGTCGGCCTCGCCGTCGCGGCCGATATACATGCGGGGCACGCCAAGCCGCACGCCTTTCAGCGATCCCGCAAGCGTGAGATCGGTATAGCGCGGCGGCCGCACCTCGGAGCTTTTCGGCAGCCTGACCCAAGGCTGCGCGCGCCAGAAATCGCCTCGCGTTTCCGGATCTTCGGCGACAATGACATCGAGCAGTTGGAGCATGTCGGGCACGCTGCGCGTGTGAGGCACCACGACATCCATGGTCGGCACCAATGGCCAGTTGCCGCGCACCGAAATCACCCCGCGCGACGGCGTGTAGGCGACCAGCGCGTTGTTGGTGGCCGGCGCGCGGCCGGACGACCAGGTTTCCTCGCCGAGCCCGAAGGCGCAGAAGCTGGCCGCCGTCGCGGTGCCCGAGCCGTTGGACGAACCCGACGCGAAGGCGGCGGTCAGGTAGTCGGCATTGTAGGGGCTTTCGGCGCGGCCATAGACGCCGCGCTGCATGCCGCCATTGGCCATTGGCGGCATGTTGGTGAGGCCGATCAGCACGGCGCCGCCAGCCCTCAGCTGGGTGATGGTGAATGCGTCCTCATTGGCGACGAGATGTTCGAAGGCCGGCGAGCCGGCGGCGACCGTCAGGCCTGATACCTTGTAGCTGTCCTTGGCGGTGTAGGGGATGCCGTCGAGCGGTCCGCGCAGGACGCCGTCGCGCCGCCGCCGGTCGGAAGCGGCAGCCTCCTCGAACATCGCTGGATTGAGCACGGGGACGGCATTGAGGGCAATGCCATGCCGGTCGAAATGCGCGATGCGCCGGAGGTAGGCGCCGACCAGTTCGACGCTGGTCACCGTGCCGTCATCGAGCGCGCGGCGCAATTCTGCGATCGTCGCTTCGACGAGATGAAGGCTGGCATCGATCATCATGGGTCCCAGGCAGTTGTTTGTACGCCATGGATGAGCGAGGCCGCGGGCTTCGGCAAGAGCCAATCAGCGATCTTTGTCGGAACGTGTTGTTCCTGCCGCGTTCGCGACGCTCAGGCGTCTCCAGCGCTCTCGTGAATGCGCTCGATGATCTCAGCCATCAGTGCCAGGTCGCGGTTGGCTGACCACGGGCGGCAAAAAAAGCAACTCTCCAATGCAACCCCTGATGGGTGCCATGCGTTAGAGGCTCCCGGAGGGGAGGATTGCATTGGACCGTTTCCTGAACGAGCCAGCAGGCACGTTCCATTTTCGACAGATCCACGGAATTGCCGGTAACGGTGGGAGGCAAGACATCCATTGGCTCTGCTGGCACGAAGTGCCGCCGGCCCTGCTTGCCGCGATAAGCACCGTCAGGACGGAGGTGTTGCCGTCACTTTCCGTGCTGAGCGGCTGCCGAACAGAAGATCGATAAGATGACTTGCAAGCCTGAGCTAAAGCTCGCAGAAGTTGCGTCAAAGGCATATCATTGAAAAAAACTGTGCCGACATCCCAGCATGAAAGGGGAATCATGGCTGACCAGAATGCCCATATCCGCGCGGCCATTGGACGGCTGCTTGCCGAAAAAACCGGAGTCGCGGTCATTTCCATGAGAGAGAGCATCGCGGAGCTGCTGGCACGAACCGGTGCGGCGCTGGCCGTCGAAAACCTGCAGGACATGCTGCTGGAAATGGCCGAGGTGCGCGGCATGACAGTCGCGCTCGACGTCTAGTGCATGCCTCTCAAGAGTGACCTCGGTTTTGCAAGAACCACATGCATCAAAAATGACAGCTAAGCGCGTCGCAGGAATCCGTTCCGAGGCGACGCGCTTTGGTTCTTTGTTCCATGCATGTCGTTTTCCAAAAACCTAGGTCATTTTTGGGCGACATGCATCAGCGCGCGCTGACGGCCAGCAGAAGCAAGGCGACGGCAAAAACAGGTGACATATAGATCGCGATGAAAAGCGCGACCATTCGCTCGCCACCGCGACCTGGCACCGTGATGCTATTGACCGTGATGCCGTTGACCTCGGGGGCCTGCGGGTCCCTGGCGCCGGCTGATTGCATCCTGCCGGTCTCCGGGACGTTGTCATTGTCGGCGGCGACCAGGGACAGCTGGTCGGCTATGTCAGCTGCGATCAGCAGATCATTCGCCGACAATCTTGCCCAATTGGAAACAGTTCGGATTTCAGAATTTTGCACGGCATGCCCTCCCAGTTTCAACGCCCCCTAACTTCCGAGGTCATATTAGGTTCCACTAAAATTCGCGGAGTGCTTGTTCGTGTGAATCGCACGATCTGGAATGGCTACGAACCGACCCTTATTGACCCCACGGACGTTTAGAGCGAACCTCTCCCACCACGCCGCCGGACTGGTCTAGGTTCGTCATCTGCTATGCCAGAAATCGCGCCGTTTTCATCGCCGTCTGGTTGCCATCGTAAAGATCGCCGGCAATGACCAGCGCATCGACACGCTCCGCAAGGCAGAGATCCACGATGGCGACAGATGCATGACGGCTGGCATCGCCGACGAGATTGGCAAGCTCGCGGTTTCGGAGGCTGCGGTCGTCAAAGTGCAGGCGTGCATTGCGAATGTCATATCGCGCCAAAGGTGCCCATCGCGGCGAGTATAATACTGACCGAAATGACGCCAGAACCGGACTGGAGGTTTAAGTCAATTTTTAGAACCGGACTCTCATTTCGGCGCAGCTCGTCGTGAGTGACCAATCCAGGTTCGCTCGCTGCTCAGAACCGGGTAGAACGCTCAGCCGGTTGGGGCGACTTCAGACCTTGGCAAGAGCATTCCGGATTGGCCGGAAGTCGCGCAGCAGTTGCCAGCGCGACGCGCGAGGCTGTCATGGAGAGGTTCGGCAACACGTCCTCCTGCAGCAATTCCTGGCGGTTGCGGTCCATATAGTCGTTGAAACCTGCCGTTACGAACGCAAGAGGCACGAAACACGCGCCGATCTCGCGCGACAAGGTAGCCTCAGGGGCGATCGAATGGTTGAGGACATCCGCGCCCATGCCCCGATACGCCAAGGCTTCGGCTGGTGTTGTCAGTCGGGGCCCATAACAATGGGCAGCCACCAACTGCTGTTCGATGCCATGAACGCGGCATTCGGTTGGCCAATGACGGCGGGCCGTTTCGGCCAGAACCGCCGCACATCTTGGACACACGATTTGTTTGCCCGAACAATCAAAGCTCTGGCGGTCGGGAAGCAGTGAAAAGGGAGTCTGCGTCAGTTCGATGACATCGGCGGTCACCACCATGTCGCCGGGCTGGATCGCCTTGTTGACGGCGCCTACAGTCGAGCAGGCGAGAACTTGCCGTACACCCGCCTGCATCAATACCCAGAACGCGCGACGATGACACGAGTGGTCGATGTGGTCGCGGGGATTGCCGTGCGAATACATGCACAATGCGCGCTTTGCTTGCCCTTCGGCTGTAATCGACCCATCAAACTCGAGCAGCTTCCAGTTGTCGGTACGACCGAAAGGTGTTTCAAAACTCATATCGCGTCGCAAGGTGCGCACACCGTCGAATTCGACATCTTCCGGGAAGGCAAGCCCCCAGTTTGCCGACCCGGTGATAATGGCCAGCCCGACCTGAGGTATGTCCATTGAATGATCCGCCGGAGCACTGGCTGGGTGATGATTTGTAGGCATGTTTCCAGTCTCGGTCAGGATTTCCGGCGCAGGGTCACAATCAACACGACGACCACGACGATGGCGGTCCATAATGTCGAGATCGCCGCAATCGTCGGATCGATCTGGTCGCGCAGAGACAGAAACATGAGCTTCGGCATCGTGCTGTTGCGACCGCTTGCGATGAAGATCGAAATCACAGACTCGTCGAGCGAAGTCAGGAAGGTCATCAATGTCGCCGACATCAGGCTGATCTGAAGTTGTGGTACAATTATTCCGCCAATAGCCCTGGCCCAGCCTGCGCCCAGGCTGCGCGCTGCCTGGACCTGGTTCCAATCAAAGCGAGCCAGGGCGGGCAACAACACAATGCAGGCGACCGGAATAGCCAGCACGACATGTCCGACCAGTACGCCAAACAGCGTTCCGACCAGATGTTGTGCCGCGAGCACAAAGAACAGACCGATCGCGAGCAGGATTCCTGGAGTGATCGAAGGGGTGAGCAGGACGCTCTGGATAGCCGTAGCGGTCTTTCCGCCCAGCCGATTCATTGAGATGCACGCGAGCAGCGCAAAAGGCACCGCGATCAACACTGTCAATGTCCCAAGGATCAGGCTCGTTCTGAGCGCAGCCATCCACGTTGGCGAGCCGAAGAAGTTTTCGTACCAGCGCAATGAGTAGGCGTGCGGAGGAAACTCGAGGAGATTCGACGCCGAAAAGGAAATCGGCACCACCACGAGCGTCGGCAACATCAGAAATGCCAAGACAAGGGCGGCAAAGCTCCAGAGGAGAAGGCGGGCGAGCCTGTTTTGCGGATAGGCTTCAAGCATGGGAGGCCTTCACCGTGCTCATGGCGACCAGGCGGCGTGCTGCCAGCAACATCACCCCGATCAGCGCCATGACAACGAGAAGCAGAATGCCCAGGACGCTCGCCGACCCCCAATCCTGGAAGGTCGAAAGCGTACGCTCGATCCGGGTAGAGAGAGGATTTACCTTGCCGCCGCCAAGCACCGCGGGCGTGATGAAGAAACCAATTGTGTAAATAAGGACGATGATGGACCCCGAGAAGATGCCGCCAGCCGAAAGAGGCAAAATGACTGTACGGACGACTTGCCTGAGAGTGGCTCCCATACTCGCGGCCGCACGAATAAGGTTGGCATCGATATCGCGCATCGCGGCATAAACGGGCAGCAGAAAGAGCGGCAGCATGTAGTGAACCATGCCGATGAGCGTTCCCGTGAAGTTGTAGACCAGCGGTAATGGCTCAGCTGTCAGGCCTGAACCTGTCAAAGCCGCGTTGATCAGGCCATCGCGTCGCAAAAGCACGAGCCAGCCATAGGTACGGACCAGAATAGAAGTCCACAGCGGCAGCATGACGAAAACCATCAGCATGTTGGCCATCCTTGGTCTGACGCTTGCCAGAGCGAGCGCCAGGGGGGTGCCGAGAAGAATGCAGGCCACCAGTGTGCCAAGGGACAATTCAAGGGTTGTGACGAGTGCCGACCATGTCAGCCCGCTCGAAAGCACCTTCTGGTAATTGCTGACGGTGTACTCGCCCCCCGTGGTCAGGAAGGATTGCCGGATGATCCATAGGATGGGCAGTATCGCCGCCAGTCCAACAATGAACAGCGCCGGCAGCGAAAGTGAGAGGAAGAACCGCCGCTCACGTCGCGCGTCTGCTGCTAGCGAGGGATCCGCGATGACGGTCACGCGCTAGCTCCCGGCAGCGGGTGAACTTTCGTTGCTGGTGCGTAGGCGGTCACCCGCTGACCGGTTGCAAGCCCGGCGCAGCCGCCGGCCAGCGCTGCGGGAATGCAGACAAGAACGTCTTGCCCGCCGTCAAGCGTCAGGGTCAAAAGCCAGTTCTCGCCGCGAAACGCCTTGGCGCGCAGTGTTCCTTCGAGCACTATTCCGTCTCGTCCGACGAGCTTCGCATCAAGGTGGAAGCTTTCCGCACGAACCATCAGGGTCTCGCCTGACGCTTCGGCGCTATCGATTCTGCGAACTGAACCTGGGGCCACAATGTTGGCCTCGCCCATGAACTCCGCAACGAAGCGGGTCGATGGACGATCATAAATTCGCTGCGGCGTATCTATCTGCTGGATGCGGCCACAATTCATCACCGCGATCCTGTCGGACATAATCAACGCTTCACGCTGGTCATGGGTCACATAGATTGTGGTGATCCCCAGATCATCGTGCAGACGCCGGATCTCATACTGCATGGTCTCGCGCAGGTTCTTGTCGAGTGCCGACAGCGGCTCGTCCATCAACATCACGCGCGGTTCGAAGACGATCGCCCGGGCCAGCGCTACCCGTTGGCGCTGGCCGCCGGATAGCGCGGCAATATTACGCTCCGCCAGACCGTCCAACTGCACGCGGGCCAAGGTGTCAAGCGCCCGCTGGCGCGCCTCCGCTCTCGGCATCTTGCGCAAAAACAGCGGATACGCGACATTCGCCAGGACGTTCATGTGGGGAAACAAAGCGTAATTCTGGAATACTATGCCGATGTCCCGTTTGTTGGGCGGCAAACGGGTGATGTCCCGGTCTCCCAACAAGAGTTTGCCGGCATCTGGCCGGACAAAACCGGCCAGAGCCATGAGCAACGTGGTCTTGCCCGACCCCGATGGGCCTAGCAGCGTGAGGAATTCGCCAGCTTGAATATCGAGCGAAACATCGTCCAGCGCGACGTAGGACCCATACGCCTTGCGCACGCTTTCGATGGTGATCGCGAGCGACTTCATCGTGTGCTCCAGCCTTAGAGCTGATGTATTCGAGACCTAGCGGCTCATCATTTCATCGAAGGCCTTTTGGGCGGCCTCGCCGTTCTTGACCCACCAGTCTGCTTTCGAAAACACCGAAGTGCCAGCATTTTCGGGTGCGGTCGCCAAGGTCTTCAGACGGTCTTGCGGGATGAGGCCACCCTCATATGCGGCAGGATTGACCGGGCCATAGGCAATGAAATCGGTCAGCTTCGCCACGCGCGCGGGCTGCGTCATCGCCGCGATCAGCTTCATGGCCGCTTCCTTGTTCGGCGCCCCCTTCGGCACTCCGAGACAGTCGGTGCCAATGACGGAACCCTTGAACGTGTAATCAGCGGCGCCGCCGTCTTTTTTCACAGTCTCTGCCCGTCCGTTCCAGGTGATGACCAAATCCGCCTCACCGTCTTTCAGCAACTGCGCCGACTGAGCGCCCGAGGTCCACCACACCGAGACATTTGGCTTGATTGCTTCGAGTCGCTTGATGGCGCGATCCAAACCCTCCGGCGTGCTGAGCACGGGATAGATGTCCGCCGGCGCCACGCCGTCGGAGAGCAGCGCGATCTCGATCGAGTCTTGAGCATTGGCGCGCAGCGCGCGACGGCCCGGGAATTTGGCAACGTCCCAAAACTCCGCCCAGGTCTTCGGCGGGTTCTCACCGTAGGTCTTGGTGCTCCACGACATGACCGTGCCATAGGAGTCGAACGGATAGCAGTAGTCCGATTTTGCGCCGGCCGGCACGGATTTCGGATCGATGATCTTGTAGTCGAGCGGCTCCAGAAGCGACTGTGCAGCCGCCTGCGCGCCTTCCGGCGAGCCGAGGTGGATAATGTCGGTCGAAACACTCCCCGACGTGACCTGCATCTTCAGGGCGGCCAGGCCGTCGCTTAGGGTCTCTTCGTGGATATCGTATCCAAGCTCTTTTGCAGCAGGCCCCCACATGGCTTCCTTCATGGCGTTGCCGTAGTCGCCACCAGCAGTCGTGATGGTGACCGTTTGAGCATGGACAGGCAAGGCAGCCGAGATTGCAAACGCTGTTAAGGACACACGTAGCCAGGACATAGGTTCTCCTCCCCATGGTTGATGTTGCTCGAAAGAGCGATTTTTGTGTAATCGTAACGTTACGATTGCACTCAATCTAAACCAGAGTCAAGCTGCTATTAGCGGAAGCTTGGATTGACCGCCGTGTCGAATCCGGTAACGTCACGACGCTCCAGCGGGAAATTCAGCCGGCGATTTAGCAATGAAGGCGGGCGACAATGGCCAATCTAAAACAGCTCGCGGCGGAACTTTCCCTTTCGGTGACGACGGTCTCCCGCGCTCTGAAGGACGGACCAGAAGTCCATCCCTCGACCATTGCACGCGTAAAGGACGCGGCGAAACGGGTCGGTTATCTGCCAAATCAGCATGGCTTCGCGCTCAAAACCGGCCGAACGCTGACGATAACGGCAGTATACCCGATGGAGACACAAGACCACCTGTCCGATCTGTTGAAGCTTCCCTTGATCGAGGGCATGACGCTGGCGGCGCGGCAAGCCGGTTATAGTCTGTCCATCTATTCCACCACTCCCGATGACGATCCTGTCGAGAGTGTGCAGCGACAGCTTCAAGCGCGCAGCTCAGACGGACTGATCATCACGCGCATGGTGTCGGGCGATCCGCGCGTCAAGCTGCTGCTGGATGCAGGCATGCCATTCGTCACATTTGGAAGAACCAACTTGGATACCCCTTATCCGTATGTCGATGTAGACAACGAACAGATTGCCTATGAGGCGACCCGACGGCTTGCGGACAGCGGCTGTCGACGCATTGCTCTGCAACTTCTTGTGCCGGAGGATCAGGCGAGTGCCATGCGCCTTTCCGGGTATCAAAGGGCCCTGGTCGAGGCCCGTATTCCGATCGACCAGTCCCTGATCGGCCATGGCATGTTCACCATGGAATCGAGCGCCGCCTGGTTCGATCGCTTACTGGGGTCGCCAGATCCGCCGACGGGCTTGGCGTGCGCCAACGAATTGGGCCTTCTAGGGGCGTTACACGTTCTTGGCAAAAGAGGTCTTGCGCCGGGGAGCGACGTCCACATCGTCACTCGTGACAGCACGCGGCTGGCACGCTTCCTACCCGCCAAAATTGGCGTTCATTCTGTCGACATGGCAGGGGTTGGGCGTACACTTGTCGAAGTACTGGAGAGGCGGATCACTAATCCACTTGGGCCGGTGGAGACGATCTTGTTCAAAGGTGAATTCGACCCTGGCGAATAGTCGGGCCAAAAAGAGGTCGGACCACGTTAGCCCTCAAAAAAGGGAAAGCAGACATTCGTGTTTCCCGACAACTATCTCGGTTTCGTGCCGGGTTTCCTGACAGTTGCTGTCTGCCAATGATGCGGAACCTTTGCCGTTCCGCAGATATGGCCCTACTCTGTCCTCAGGAGGACGCTTGTCTAACGCGACTGGATCAAGGTCCGCGCCGCATCCTTGCCCGCCACGAGTATGCGATCCGACAGCTCCGTTCCTTCCACGGCGCGGGCCAATTGAAGCGTGCCGATGAGCGTCGCAAATATGCCGAACGCAACGCTGTCCGGATCAGAGGTTTGCGGCGGTAGATACGCCGGCACCTGGCGCACCAAGGTCAGCAAACGCTCGGTATAGAGCTGACGCGTTTCCACCGGCTCACGCGCGATTTCCGGAAGTAATGCGGACGAAGCACAGCCCTTCCCTGGATTGTCCCGGTGCGCCGCCGAAAGATATGTTTCTATTGCCGTCGCCAGACCGCCGGAGGCCAATGCTTCCCGTATCTGCTCCGATTGATCCTCGAGAGCCGACGCCACTGTTTCGCGGACAAGTGCCGCCTTGGATTGAAAGTGGGGATAGAAGGCTCCGTTCGTCAGCCCGGCGTCGCTCATAATTTTTGCGAGCCCCGACCCAGCTATGCCGTCATCCCGAAAGCGTTCGGCGGCGACTTCCATGATCCGGCTGCGCGAGGCGTCCTTCCGGCCCTTTTCGTAACGCATGGCTGCGTTTCCTTTCTGCTATTGCATTATGACTGTAATGTGATATTATGAGTGTAATTCAATTGGCGACAGAAAGCTAGCCCTCACGATTTGGAGCACGAAATGAACACGAATTCCGGCAAGACCGCCATTGTGACCGGAGCCTCCTCGGGCATTGGCCGCGCCAGCGCCGAGGCACTGGCACGGGCGGGATTTACCGTCTTTGGGACAAGCCGCCGCCCTGTCGGCAACGGCCCGGACGGGGTGATCATGCTGGTTTGCGACGTGACCGACGGCGAGGCGGTCGCCGCGCTCGTTTCAACGGTGCTCTCGCAGACCGGCCGGATCGATCTGCTGGTTAACAATGCCGGCGTCGGTCTGCTTGGCGGCGCCGAGGAATCCTCGGTTGCCCAGGTGCAGGCCCTGTTCGACGTCAATTTGTTTGGTGTCATCCGCATGACCAATGCTGTGTTGCCGTCGATGCGGCGGCGTGGCGAAGGGCGCATCGTCAACATCGGCTCGGTGTTGGGCATCGTACCCGCACCGTATTCAGCGCACTATTCGGCGGTCAAGCACGCGCTCGAGGGCTATTCGGAATCGCTCGATCACGAGGTTCGTGCCTTCAATATTCGCGTCTCGGTCATCGAGCCCGCATTCGTGCGTACCGTCTTCGACCAGAACGGCATCGAGCCGGATTCTCTGTTGAAGGAATACGATCGGGCTCGAGCCGGGTTCAAGGCGCTGTTGGGCGATGTGATGCCGAAAGCCGATCGGCCGGAGGTGGTGGCGGAGGTGGTCGTCAAGGCGGCGACCGATGCCCATCCGCGACGACGCTACACCGCGGGCAAGGCCGCGCGGCAGGTCAGCCTCCTGCGCCGCTTTGCCCCCGCCGGGATATTCGACAAGAGCTTGCGCAAACAGTTCCGGTTACCGGCCTGAACAACGGCGAGGTAGAGGATTTCACGCACATGCGACTAGCAACCACGACACAATTGGCCAGGCCCCACAGAACGGAGGTGCCGAGCATGGCACATGCATTCAATCGGTCGCCACACTCACCGGCATTGTTCCAGGACACGCCAACGCGCTCCGTCGATGTCGGCGGCACGCCATTTGTCTACCGGGAAGTCGGGCCCAAGGCGGGCGTGCCCGTGATCCTGCTCAACCATCTCGCTGCCCAGCTGGACAATTTTGATCCGCGCATCGTCGATGGCCTGGCGGCGAGCCGGCGGGTGATCGCCTTCGACAACAGGGGCATTGGTGCTTCGGGTGGCAAAACGCCGTCGACCATTGCCGGGATGGCGCGGGATGCCGTCGCCTTCATCAGGGCGATGGGGTTCGAGGAGGTCGATCTCTTCGGCTTTTCGCTCGGCGGCTTCGTGGCACAGGAGATCGTGCTGACCGAGCCCGGGCTTGTGCGCAAACTGATCCTTGCCGGCACCGGGCCGGCCGGTGGCGAAGGCATCGACAAGGTGACGCCGCTGACGATCGTGGACATGATCAAGGGCGCGCTGACGTTTCGCGATCCGAAATACTACCTCTTCTTCACGACGACGCCCAATGGGCGCCGCGCCGCCAAAGCCTTCCTGCAACGGCTGACGGAGCGCCATGTGGACCGCGACAAGCCGATATCGCTGGGCGCCTTCGGGGCGCAGCTCAAGGCGATCAAGGCTTACGGGCTGCAGGCGTCGCAGGACCTGAGCGCCATCCGCATTCCTGCCCTGGTCGCGAACGGCGATCACGACAGGATGGTGCCGAGCAGCAATACGTTCGATCTCGCCCGGCGCATCCCGGGGGCGCAACTGGTGATCTACAGGGATGCCGGGCATGGCGGGATATTCCAGAACCACGCCGATTTCGTTCCGAAGGCCCTGTCCTTCCTCGAGGCCTGACGTCCCTCTCGCCGGGGCGGCTTGACTGGCCCGGAACATCAAGAAACATTTTTTAGAAAGTCACTGCCATGAAGGCATTCGTCGTCGATAAATATAACAAGAAGGGTACGCTCCGCCTGGCCGAGATGCCGGAGCCGGAGGTCCGGGACAATGATGTCCTGGTCGAGGTCCATGCCGCTGCGGTGAACCTGCTCGATTCCAAGATCAGAACCGGAGAGTTCAAGCTCATCCTGCCCTACCGCCGGCCCTTTATCCTCGGCCACGACGTGGCCGGGACGGTTGTGCGCGTGGGGCCGAAAGTCCGCAAGTTCAAAGTCGGCGACAACGTCTATGCGCGGCCGCGCGATGGCCGCATCGGGACATTCGCCGAATTCATCGCCATGGATGAAGCCGACGTTGCCTTGAAGCCTGAAAATCTCACGATGGAGGAGGCGGCCTCGATCCCGCTGGTCGGGCTGACCGCCTGGCAGGCGCTGGTCGAAAGGGCAAACCTGAAGAAGGGCCAGAAGGTCTTCATCCAGGCCGGCTCCGGCGGCGTCGGGACATTCGCGATCCAGCTGGCAAAGCATCTCGGCGCGACCGTGGCGACAACGGCGAGTGCTGCAAGCACCGCTCTGGTCAAGGGTCTCGGCGCCGACGTCGTCGTCGACTACCGGAAGGA
This sequence comes from Mesorhizobium sp. dw_380, assembly GCF_018588885.1. GTDB lineage: Bacteria > Pseudomonadota > Alphaproteobacteria > Rhizobiales > Rhizobiaceae > Mesorhizobium. The sequence continues at coordinate 21,796 of NZ_JAFFIW010000043.1, read as the reverse complement.
TGATTTCGAGAAAGTCCTGTCGGGCTACGACGCCGTCTTGAACAGCCAGGATGCCAAGACGCTTGAAAAATCGCTGAACGTGCTGAAACCGGGCGGGAAGCTCATCTCCATCTCCGGTCCGCCCGACCCGGAATTCGGCAGGAAGCAGGGGCTGAACCTGATATTGAGAATGGTTCTGCGCCTTCTAAGCCGGTCTGTTCGAGCCAAGGCCAGGCGCCTTGGCGTGACGTTCTCGTTCCTTTTCATGTGGGCGCAGGGCGATCAGCTCAGCAAGATCGCCGCCCTCATCGAATCCGGAGCGATCCGCCCGGTTGTGGATCGGGTCTTTCCCTTTGAAGCGACCAACGAAGCCCTGGCTTATGTCGAAACAGGGCGTGCCAAGGGCAAGGTGGTCATCAAGATCAGATAGCGTGGCTTGCCCGCATCTTCGACAGACGCTTAGGGCGGTGTCCGCCCCGGTCATCTCGGGCCTGGGGCGGCCCGAGCGTTAGACCAAGATGCAGCCGGCTGTTTATCCGCGCTTTTCGATGACGGCGTACAGCACGTTGCGGTTCTCACCAAAATACACCTGCGCCTCGACGGCGTTGCGGTCGACGCTGGCATTGACGATGTTCCACATGTCGACTTCCGACCGCAGCAGCAGCACCCAGTCCATGAACGTTTCCCGGTAGCCGGCGTCAGGGGTGCCCTCGGCGTAGTTCGCAAACAGGAATGTCCCGTTCGGCTTCAGCATCTGCAGGCAGGTCTTGGTGAGCTTCACGGCGACGTTGTGTTGGAGGTAGTCGTAAAGGCCGGAGGCATAGATGAAGTCGAACTTGCCCATTTTGTGGCCTCTGGTGAGCACCGTTCGCACCGAGCCGTCGATGGCCTCGACCGCGGTGCCCTGGAAGTCGCGCGCGATCAGTCCAACGCTCTGAGGATCCTGGTCGAGCGCGACCCAGCGCTTGAGACGGCCTTCAGCCAGGGCGACGGAACGGTTGGCTTCCCGCAAATGGCCGGCCGCGATCGCCAGGACCTCGGTTTCGGGCCCGTGTTTGGTCGCGGCTTCATCGACATATCGGGTCAGGAGATCGCGCCGTTCGCGTGCGGCGACGCATGACGGCACGTTCTGGGTATGGCTGTAAAGCGCCTTGCCGATCTCCGAGGCGTTCGCCACGCTCTCGGCCACGTGCGGGTCGCAATAGATGTAGTCGAGCAACTGCGCGTCGCCGGAATAACCCCTGGGCTTGGTGAAGGACCAGTGCGTCAGCGGATCCTCGAGAAAATACTCCAGGACCGGGTGGTTCTGCGCCACCGGTATCAAGGCCTGCCAAACGTCGGCATGGACCTTGGCGCGCAGCGCGTTGAGATGCGACAGCAGGCGGCCGACGATCTCGGCGGGGTGCTTGTGCTGCTCGACCTGCTGCTGTGTCGCATGGAGGATGAGCGCCAGCTCGGCGCGAGCTGTCTCGAACGCTTCGCCGTGATCCTCAAGCTTACCTCGACGCAGACTGCCGGCGATGATCTCGGCAGTAATCAGACTTTGGCCATCGAACACAGTTTGCACCCGCATCACTCCATAGTTAACAGTGAGTTAACTTATTGCGTAGAATGCTCGATTTGCCAACGGCGGCTCGGGTGCATTTTATCGGTATGATTAATTTCCCGCTAACCATATCAGTTCTTTAGTTTTTTTGAGGGGCGGATTCCCGGTTCGAGTTAACGCAAACTTGTCTTGCGTCATTGCATTTGATCGCGCGGCAGATCGTGTCGCGCCCAAGGAGTCGGCCCGCGTGGGGGCAGGAGCTGGAAAAGAATTTGGAGCGCAAGGTTCCCTGCAGCTGGGGTTTATCGTGAACGAACGCGCGTCGTCCGGATTGGCCGATGATGTGGAACCGTACGATCCGCGCCAGGAACTGGGGGCGGCCGAGCTGCGCATTCTTTACCGGAGGGAAGCCCTGGCGAAGCGAAGAACGGACGCCAGGCCGGGGCTTTGGATCGCCGTCGTCATCTATGTGTTGTTCTCGGCATCAGACCTGCTGCTGATACCGGATGTGGCGGCCTATACGATCGTGGCGCGCTTCGCGGTCGGGCTGACGGCGCTGTTGGTGCTGGAAACACAGCTTCGCCGGGGGTCCGCGACGGAATGGCTCGACGTGACTTGCGCCGCGGCCATCATTTTTGGCTATATCGGCTGGCTGGGCCCAGCATCCCTAAGCGCGGACAGGGAAAGCGTCGCCTATTACATGGTCTTCGGCACCATTTTCATGATGAGTGCCAATCTTTTCTTCACGTTCAGCTTCAAAGTTTCCATCATAACCTCGACAATAATATTGTGTATATTGTATGTGGTGAATTACTTTTTGCCGGCTACGCTGACATACAAACTGGTATTCGGGACTTTCTATGTCTCCTGCTTCACATTCACGTCCTATGTGAACTGGAAGCTGAATGAAGAGCGCTACAACGTCTTCCTGAACGCCCTGGAAGCCAAGATCCAGCACAAGGAAGCCACCGAACGCGGCAAGGCCCTGCTGAGACTGTCGCGGACGGATCCGCTCACAGGTCTGGAGAACCGGCGGGCGATCGATGAGAAGCTGCGGGATTATTGGAGCGACTGGCAGAAGCTTGGCAGCGGTTTCGCGGCGATCCTCATCGACGTCGACTTCTTCAAGAAGTTCAACGACTGCTACGGCCACCAGGAAGGCGACCGCTGCCTGATCCACGTCGCCAACGCGCTCAGCGATCTGATCAGGAACTACAATGGCTCGATCGGCCGCTATGGCGGTGAAGAATTCATCGTGCTCGCCCGCATGGACAAGAAGGACCAGGTCACGGAGCTCGCGGAAGCCATTTGCCATACGGTGGAGAGCCTGGCGCTTACCCACGAGCTGAGGCGGGACGGCATCTCGATCGTGACGGCAAGTGTCGGCGCCGCGTTCACCAGGACGCAGGCCGGCGCCAAGCTGGAAAAGATCATCCACGAGGCCGATCGTGCGCTCTATCTGGCAAAAGCCGGCGGCCGCAATTGTGCCCGGCTGTTCGATCCGACCGATCCGCAGAGCAGCGACGAAAGCGAGAACCTCGCGGCCTTGCTGAAGATCGCGATCGGCCAGGGCCTGGTTTCACTCGTCTATCAGCCCATCCAGCATGTCGCGTCGGGTCGGGTCGAAGCCGTTGAGGCGCTGATGCGTCTCAAAATGCTGGACGGGACCTTGGTGCCGCCAAGCCTGTTCATTCCCGTCGCCGAACGAACCGGCGCGATCCTGGAGCTGGGGCGCTGGGCAATAAGGACGGTCTGCGCCGAGCTGCTGGCGGACGATCACGTGCGTGTCGTCAGTGTCAACGTCTCGCCGATCCAGCTCAAGACACCTGGCTTCGCGGCTTCCGTCGCGACCATTCTGGGAGAGACCGGCGTCACCGGCAACAGGCTGGCCTTCGAAATCACCGAAGGGCTCGAGATGGAGATGCACTCGGACATTCTGCGCTGCATCAGCGACCTGAAGCTGCTCGGAATCAGGATCTGGCTCGATGATTTCGGCACCGGCTTTGCCGGCCTTTCATGGCTTCGCCTGATCGATTTCGACACGGTGAAGATCGACCGCTCGTTCCTTCACGACTGCGGCACGCCGAAGGGCATGGCAATGCTCCAGGACATCATTGCCCTGGTTCGCAATCGCGGCCACAAAATCCTGGTCGAAGGGGTGGAAACCGACGAGCAGATCGCGCTTATGCGCGAGTTCGGCATCGACAAGATCCAGGGCTTTCGCGTCGGCCGTCCCGTTCCCGCCGCGAGTTTCCAGGCCAAGAAGGCCATTCACAAGCGCCCATTCCTCAAATCCGCATGACAGGCGCGGGCGAACGCGGTTCTTGAGATCGAGGCCAGCGTCCGCCGGCGGGCGAACTCACCCCAGCAAACTCACCCCAGCAGATTGCGTGCCGTGCGCATGAAGATCTTCGAGCCGATGGGGATCAGGTCATCCGGAAAATCATAGTCCGGATTGTGCAGGGCAGGGTGCCGCTCGCCGGCACCCAGGAAGAACATCGCCGACTTGGCACTGTGGCCGAACAGGCCGAAATCTTCCGAGGCGCGCATCGGCAGGGCTTCCTCGCCATGCACGACGCCCTCTTCGTCGAGCGCGCGCTGCAGGTGTTCCACCGCGTCCGGCGCGTTGACGCTGGCGACGAAGATCTCATGATAATCCCAGCGGGAGGACAGCCGATGCAGGCCGGCGATTCCGGTGGCCAGCGCTTCCGCTGCGGCGCAGAGATCCGCCATGCGCTCGTCGCGGCGGGTGCGCAGCGTCGCCCAGACCTCGGCATGCGCGGGCGCGATGCCGAACACGGCTTCGCCCATCTCGGCATGGGTGACGGTGACCATGGCGAAATCATCGTCGGCGAAGGTGGCGCGGCCGAGCGCGGGCAAAGCCGGCATCAATTCGCTGATCGCCAGCATCGGCGAGACACCGGTCTCGGGCATCGAGGAATGCGCGGTCTTGCCCTCCAGCACGATGCGCATGCCGCGCGAGGCGCAGTTGACCACGCCGGGCTTGAGCCTGACTTCGCCGAACGGCACGCCGGGCAGATTGTGCAGCGAGAAGGCGAAATCCGGCGCGATCTCGCCGAAGCGCGGGTCGGCGACGACGCCGGCCGCGCCGTTGCCGGTCTCTTCCGCCGGCTGGAACATCAGCACGACGCGGCCGCTTGCCGGCCGCTCGCGCCCAAGCTGGCGGCCAAGGGCGGCCAGGATCGCGGTGTGCCCGTCATGGCCGCACATATGCGATTTTCCTGGCACTTGCGAGGCATGCGGCACGCCTGACAGTTCCTCGATCGGCAGCGCGTCGAGTTCCGAACGAAACAGGACGGTCGGTCCGTTTTTGCCGCTGTCGTAGATGGCCGCGACGCCGTGCCCGCCGAGGCCGGTCAGCACCCTGTCCGGTCCTGTGTCGGCGAGGAAGGAAACCACCTCTTTTGCCGTCTTCTCCTCCTCGTTCGAGATTTCCGGCTGCCGGTGCAGCTTGCGCCGCCACTCGGTCAGCTCGACAATGTCTCGATTGGTCAGGGTCATGCTTTTCCGCCTCCGTTTTGCTCCGATCAGTGTCGCAAACGCCGCTATCGCACTCGATTGGGGCAGAGCGCTTTGAACTGGTCCAGCGTAACATCGTATGACGAGGCGCCGGAGCCATCGAGCACGACGTTCTCATCCGTATCTGAAATCAGGTAGTCGGTGGTCACATCCGTGCCCTTGTTGCGGCCCTGGAACAGCATGTTGGCGCCATAGAAGGTGGTGAATTTGCCGGTCTTGCAGTTGGCGGTGATCTCGAAGTGCAGGGGCGCCTTCATTTCCGCGGCAATGCAATCCTCTGAGAAATCGTGGCCATAGTCGCGGCAGTAGACAATCGCGTTCTTCCTGCTGTGTTTGGCGAGGATGCTGGCGTGCGTGGAGCCGATGCCTGTCTTTTTGACGATGGTGAGATCCATTCCCACCTTGTTGCCGTAGTAAATTGTACTCGCTTGCGCTGCTGTCGCCGGGATCAAGGCGAACAGCACAACCAACAGATGCCGCATGGAAACTCCTCCCTGTGCCCGGAAAGAATTCCCGCGCGCGATCGCCCGGTCAAGGCCCTCAATGCAACAGCGTTCGCCGCCGCCGATGAGCATGTCATCGACAGCGGCGCTGCGTGCTTTTCCTGGAATTGCCCTATTGATTGATCTCGGGTTCGACGAGCTTTGCCAGGTTCCGGAGCGACTCCTGCCAGCCGAGATAGCAGGCCTCGACCGGGATGACGTCCGGAATGCCGGCCTGGGTGATGTCGATTTCGGTGCCGACCGAGACTTTTTTCAAGATCACCGTCACCTGGATCTCGCCGGGCAAATTGGGATCGTCGAACCTGTCGGTGTAGCGCAGGCGCTCGCCCGGGATGAGTTCGAGATACTCGCCGCCGAAGGCATGGCTTCCACCTGTGGTGAAGTTGCGGAAGGACATCTTGAACGTGCCGCCGACCTTTGCCTCGAAGTGATGGACCGTGCAGGTGAAGCCGTTTGGCGGAAGCCACTTCGCCAGCGCGTCGGCTTCGATGAAGGCGCGATAGACCTTCTCAGGGCTGGTCGTCAGAACGCGATGCAAACGTACGGTGCCGGGCATATCCATATCCTTTCATAATGCCTGCTCGATGCCCCAAGGACGAAGGGGGCCTGGCCGGTCCGACACAGGCGCCCGGATTTTTTTGAAGCTTCGGCCGCAAGCCTGTCTTAGTCCTAGTGTATGTCGTTATCCCAAAAGCGCAGCGCAGTTTTGGACGACATGCATGACGCCTAAGGCAATTCCGGTTGATTTGGGACTCGATTTTGCGGCGCCTGGCCCAATCGCCGAAAACGAGGAACCGGATAGCCATTATGAGGAGAGTGTTTATAACGGTCGCTGAGATAGCCATGACCAAGGGGAGACGATGCGTTACATACGTCCGCTTTCAATAGAAGATGCCGTCGGCCAGCTGGCCGGATCGGCCGGCACATCAGCCATTCTCGCCGGAGGCAGCGACCTCCTGGTGAGGATGAAGGGCGGTTTTGTCGAACCCGACCTGATCGTCGACATCAAGGCGATCGCGTCCTTGGGCGAGATCAGGGAAACGGCTGACGGCTTCAGCATTGGTGCCGCCGTCCCCTGCGCCGTGCTGGGCGAAAACGCGGCGCTCAAGAAGGCATGGCCAGGCGTCGTCGAGGCGGCGAAGCTGATCGGCTCCAAGCAGGTGCAGGGACGCTGCACCATAACGGGCAATCTGTGCAACGCCTCGCCGGCGGCCGACAGCGTGCCGGCGCTGGTCGCGGCCGGCGCCAGGGCGCTGATTGCCGGGCCGGGAGGCAAGCGCACGATTGCCGTCGAGGCGGTGCCGACCGGGCCGGGCAAGACGTCGCTCGCCAAGGGCGAGATCATCGAGGCGATCCTGCTCGACAGCCAAGCGCCGCGCTCGGGCGATGCGTATCTGCGTTTCATTCCGCGCACCGAGATGGACATCGCCGTGGTCAGCGCCGGCGTGAACCTGACCATCGATGAGCAAGGCGTCGTCAAGGCGGCCCGCGTGGCGCTGGGCGCCGCCGCACCGACGGTGCTTCTGGTCGAAGAAGCCGCCGAGGCCCTTATCGGCAGGAAGCTGGACGAAGCGGCACTCGAGCGGCTGGCCAAGGTCTGCGCCGGAGCCTGCCGCCCCATCGACGACAAGCGGGGCACCATCGAGTTCAGACGGAAGGTTGCGGGCGTGCTGGCCAAGCGGGCCGCGATGACCGCCTATGCACGTGCAGGAGGCAAATAATGGCTGGTGTAGCGGTTTCAACTGTTATCAACGGCGACAGCGTCGAGTATCTTTGCCAGCCTGACGAGACGCTGCTCGACGTGCTGCGCGACCGGCTGGGACTGACCGGCGCCAAGGAAGGCTGCGGCACCGGCGATTGCGGCGCCTGCAGCGTCATCATCGACGACCGGCTGGTCTGCTCGTGCCTGGTGCTGGGCGCGGAAGCCGAGGGCCGGCGCATCGAGACTGTCGAGGGCATGGCGCATGGCGACCAGCTGCATCCGCTGCAGCAGAAGTTCCTGGAGCACGCGGCGCTGCAATGCGGCATCTGCACGCCGGGTTTCCTGATCGCGGCCAAGGACCTGCTGGCCAAGAACCCCGACCCGACCGAGGAGGAAATCCGCTTCGGCCTGGCCGGGAACCTCTGCCGCTGCACCGGCTATGACAAGATCGTGCGCGCCGTCCAGGACGCCGCCGGCGTGATGAAGGGAGCCTCAAGATGAATTTCGATCCGCGCTACTCCGGTCGCAGTTTCACATCCGTCGGCACGCGTCCCATCCGTCCCGACGGCGTCGACAAGGTGACGGGCCGCGCCCGCTACGGCGCCGACTTCAACATGGCCGGCCAGCTGGTCGGGCGCATCCTGCGCAGCCCGCACGCGCACGCCAAAATCAGGAAGATCGACACCTCGAAGGCGGAGAAGCTTCCCGGCGTGAAGGCGGTGATCACGGCGAAAGACCTGCCTGATCTCACCGATGGCGATGCCGCCATGTACGATATCCTCGACAACTGCATGGCGCGCACCAAGGCGCTCTATGACGGCCATGCGGTGGCCGCTGTCGCCGCGGTCGACGCGCGCACGGCGCGGCAAGCGCTGAAGCTGATCGAGGTCGACTACGAGATACTGCCGCATGTCACCGATGTCGACGAGGCGATGAAGCACTCGGCGCCGCTGATCAACGACACGATCTTCACCGAGGGTCTCGAGGAAAAGCCGGTCAAACCGTCCAACGTCACCAAGCGCACGCAGTATGGCCATGGCGACGTCCATGAGGGGTTCGGCCACGCCGATTTCGTCGTCGAACGCTCCTTCAAGACCGAGCAGACGCACCAGGGCTATATCGAGCCGCATGCCTGCGTCGCGAGCGTCAGCTCCGACGGCACCGCGGACCTGTGGGTCTGCACGCAGGGGCATTTCGTCTACCGCCAGCATTGCGCCCAGCTGCTTGGCATGGAAGCCTCGAAGCTGCGCGTCACCTCGTCCGAGATCGGTGGCGGTTTTGGCGGCAAGACCCATGTTTGGGCCGAGCCGGTGGCACTCGCTCTGTCGCGCAAGGCCGGACGGCCGGTCAAGCTGGTGATGACCCGCGACGAAGTGTTCCGCGCCTCAGGCCCGACCAGCGCCACCTCGATCGACGTCAAAATTGGCGCCCGCAAGGACGGCACGATCACCGCGGCCGAAGCGACGCTGCGCTATAGCTGCGGCCCCTATGCCGGCATGTGGGCCGAGATCGGCGCCATGACGGCGTTCGCCTGCTACAAGCTCGAGAACGTCAAGACCGTCGGCTACGAAGTGCTGGTCAACCGGCCGAAGACCGCGGCCTATCGCGCGCCCTCCGCACCCATGGCGGCGTTCGCGGTGGAAAGTGCCGTCGATGAGCTCGCCAAGGAGATCGGCATGGATCCGGTCGAGTTCCGCATCAGGAACGCCGCGCAGGAAGGCACGAGGTCGTCCTACGGCCCGGTCTATGGACCGATCGGTATCGGCCCGACGCTGGAGGCGGTGAAGAACCATCCGCACATGAAGGCGCCGCTCGGCAAGAACCAGGGCCGCGGCATGGCCTGCGGCTTCTGGTTCAATTTCGGCGGCCAGACCTGCACCGACTTGAACATCGGCATGGATGGCTCGGTTTCGCTTGCCGTCGGCACGGTCGATGTCGGCGGTTCGCGCGCCTCGCTGTCGCTGGTGGCGGCGGAGGAGCTCGGCATCGATTATTCGCAGGTCAAGGCCATCGTCGCCGACACGTCGAGCCTCGGCTACAACGACATGACCGATGGCAGCCGCGGCACTTTCTCGTCGTCGATGGCGACGATCTCGGCCGCCCGCAACGCGATAAAGATCCTGCGCGAGCGCGCCGCGCAGATGTGGGATATCTCGGTCGACGACGTCGCCTGGGAACAGGGCCATGCGGTCGCCAAGGGCGAGAAGCACGGCAATCTCGGCAAACTGTCGCTGAAGGAGATCGCCGCCCAATCCGGCAAGACCGGCGGGCCGATCGCCGGGCATAGCGAGCTGGTCGCCGACGGCGCCGGCGTCTCCTTCGCCACCCATATCTGCGACATCGAGGTCGATCCCGAAACCGGCTCGACCCGGGTGCTGCGGTATACCGTGGTGCAGGACGCCGGCAAGGCGGTGCACCCGACCTATGTCGAGGGCCAATACCAGGGCGGTGCCGCGCAAGGCATCGGCTGGGCGCTCAACGAGGAGTATATTTACGGCAAGGACGGGCGGCTGCAGAACCCCGGCTTCCTCGACTACCGCATCCCGGTCTGCTCCGACCTGCCGATGATCGACACGCAGATCCTGGAAATCCCCAACCCCAACCACCCCTATGGCGTGCGCGGCGTCGGCGAAACCTCGATCGTGCCGCCGCTGGCGGCGATCGCCAATGCGGTGTCGAACGCCGCCGGCGTGCGCATGACCCACATCCCGATGTCGCCGCCACGCATCCTGGCGGCGATCGAGGCGGAACGGGAAGGCTAGAGAGAGAGAGGTCGGAGCGGCAATGGTCGAAGTCACCCTCTGGGGCGCCCTCGGCCAGCTCGCCGGCGGCAAGAGCAAGGTCGAGGTCGAAGCCAAGGACATCAGGGAGCTGTTCAGGAAACTGGCTGAACAGTATCCCGGCTTTGAGCCGTGGATCGACCGCGGGATTGCTGTGGCGATCGACGGGACGATTTACAGGGATACGTGGTCGAAGAAGCTGCCGGAGGGGGCGGAGATTTTTTTGTTGCCGCGGTTGGCTGGGGGGTGAGGGGCGGGCGGCTCGCTACCATGGGCTTGCGTCAGGTCTCGAACGTCTTGGTAGGGCCGAGAGCGGACTGGCGGCTAACAGGTAGGACATTTTCGAAATCAGTCCTTTTGGACGATGGCTCCAAAACTGATGCATCACTTTCGGTGGCGCAGCAGTTCGACGACGGTCTGGAACGCCGGCGAGTTCTGTCGCCGGCTTGGATAGTAGAGGTGAAAACCAGACGTGGGCGGACACCACTCGCTGAGTACCTCTATTAGTGTGCCATGGGCCAGGTGCTCGGAAACGCTGTCCTCGGGAACGAAAGCAATGCCGTAGCCGGCGACTGCAGCCGTCACCAGGGACCTGATGGTGTTGAAGGTCAGTTGCCCATCGACGCGAACGCGCTGGGCACGGCTGTCCTTCTCAAATTCCCAGGCGTAAAGACCGCCTAACGTGGCCAGGCGCAGATTGATGCAATTGTGCCGGATGAGGTCTTGCGGAGTCTCTGGCCGGGGGGTTCGTGAGAAATAGCCGGCGGATCCTACCGTCACGAGCCGTACGTCAGGCCCGATGCGCACGGCAATCATGTCCTTTTCCAGGCTCTCTCCCAGACGCACACCGGCATCAAAGCGCTCCGCAGCAATGTCTGTGAAGCCATGATCGATGTACAGCTCAACCTTGATGTCCGGAAACCCGGCGAGACCCGCGGCCAGTTTCGGCCACACGACCGTATCGGCTGCGTTTTCGCTGCAGGTGATACGCACTGTGCCGGCGGGCTTGTCCCGCAAGTCGCTTAATGCCGCCAATTCCGATTCGATTTCTTCCAGTCGTGGCGCAGCCGCCCTGATCAGCCTCTCGCCGGCTTCCGTGGTGGAGACACTGCGGGTGGTGCGCGTCAAAAGCCTGATCCCGAGCCGATCCTCAAGCCCGCGTATGGTTTGGCTCAGCGCAGACTGGGAAACTCCCATCTGGGCGGCCGCCCGGGTGAAGCTGCGCTCCCTGGCGACGGCCACGAGCGCGAGCAGGTCAGTCATGTCCTCCCGTCGGATTCATTAACTCCACTTATTGGTCCTTGCCGATATTAGCATCTAATCGAATGAATGAAACGGGCCTAGGTAAACGTCACGAGATGGGCGGTCGTGCCGCCGGCAAGGAAAGCGAAGCTAATGACTGTACAACCTGGGCAAGTAGCGAATCCCAACACGGTTCTCGCCACCGTGCTGACCGTGTACCTCATGATTCTGCTGGATCTTTCCATCGTCTACACAGGCATGCCGGAAATCGGCCGCACCATGGCCATGAGCCCGATCATGCAGACGTGTGTGCAAAACGCTTATCTGCTGTTTTTCGGCGGCTTTCTGCTTCTGTCGGCTCGCCTCGGTGACACCTTCGGCCGGAAGCGGACGCTGCAGCTGGGCGTCATCCTGTTCACGCTGGCTTCGCTGGTGATCGGCATCTCGCAGTCGTCGTACGAGCTGATCGCGGCGCGCGCCGTACAGGGTCTGGCAGCATCCATCCTGGCGCCGAGCGTGCTGGCGGTGATCTCCACCACCTTCGCCGAAGGCAGCGAACGCACCCGTGCCCTGTCATGGTACTCGGTCGTCGCCGGCGCCGGTGCAAGCCTTGGCATGGTCCTGGGCGGTGTTTTTGCGGGCCTGTTGTCGTGGCGTATTGGGTTCCTCGTCAACCTTCCGATCGGCATCGGCCTCCTCTTCGCGATCAACCGCATCATTCCGAACGGCGAACGCATGCAAGGCCGCTTCGATATTATTGGCGCTGTCGCCTCGACGCTTGGCATGGGCCTACTGGTCTACGGTCTGGTCAATTCGGCCGCTCAGGGCTGGCAAACCCCTGTCACGTTGCTTTCCCTTGGTGCAGCCGCAGTCGTCCTGGCTTTCTTCCTCTGGTTCGAAAGGCGTGCCCCCTTTCCGGTACTGCCCCTGCGCCTCTTCGCCAGCCGGGAGCGGTCGGCCGCCTATGCCGGACGCATGCTCTATATCGGCTCAATGGTGTCGTTCTTCTTCTTCACCACGCAGTTCATGCAGCAGGTGCTGGGTTACACAGCACTGCAGGCCGGGCTGGGCTTCCTGCCGATGACGGTTCTGACCTTCGGCTCGGCGGTGACGATCCCACGACTGACCCGTGTCGTGGGTGGGCCCGTGCTTCTCATCGGCGCACTGGCGTCCATGGCGGTCGGCTTGGTCTGGTTGGCCCAAGCCGGAGCGACCGCCACATATTGGCAGCTGGCGCTTCCGATGATCCTCATCGGTATCGGCAACGGCACCGCCATGGCGCCGTTAACCGCTGCCGGCGTCCACGGCGTCGAACTTCGCGACCAGGGTGCAGCCTCAGGGATGGTCAACGTTGCTCATCAGCTCGGCGGATCGATCGGCCTCAGCGTCCTAATCGTGGTCTTCGCTTCAGCGGCCAAGCCTGCGGCGTTGGGAGCTGCGGCGATCGGTCACCAAATCAGTGCCGCCATGCTGGGCGCGGCCGTCATGAACATCGTCGCGATCGCCTTGGCGGCCGCTTTCATCCTGCCGGCCAGCAGGAGCAACGGCGCCGCGCTGCCGGCTTCCGGCCTGTTGCCTCAAACAGACTAACGACAAGGAGAAAACCCATGAAAAAGCGCACACTTGGAAAAGACCTGGAAGTCTCGGCCATGGGCCTTGGTTGCATGAGCTTCGCGTCGACATATGGTGAGACGGGTGGCCATCGAGAGTCGATTGACATCATTCGTGGCGCCTTCGATCTGGGCGTCACCCTTTTCGACACCGCCGAGGCCTACGGGCCCTTCACCAATGAGGAACTGGTCGGCGAAGCTCTTCAGCCGATTCGGGACAAGGTCGTCATCGCCACCAAATTCGGCTTTGATATCGACCTTGCGACCGGCAAGCGGAACGGCGGGACGAACAGCCGCCCGGAGCATATCAAGGCGGTTGCAGAGGCCGCTCTCAAACGCTTGCGTACCGACCATATCGACCTGTTCTATCAGCACCGTGTCGACCCGAACGTGGCGATCGAGGACGTCGCCGGCGCCCTGAAGGATCTCATCGCCGAAGGTAAGGTGAGACACTACGGGCTCTCCGAAGCGGGTGTCGGCACCATTCGCCGCGCCCACGCCGTGCACCCGCTCACGGCGGTTCAGAGCGAGTATTCCCTGTTCTGGCGTGGCCCGGAAGCCGAGCTGCTGCCGGTGCTCGAGGAGCTTGGGATCGGCTTTGTGCCGTTCAGCCCGCTCGGCGCGGGATTCCTCGCCGGCAAGATTGACGAGAACACTAAGTTCGAGGCGGGTGACTTCCGCAATTCGGTACCGCGGTTCTCGCCTGAGGCGCGCAAGGCTAATATGGCGCTGGTTGACGTGGTCAAGGCAGTTGCCAGTCGCAAGGGCGCAACGCCCGCCCAGGTCGCACTCGCCTGGCTGCTCGCGCAGAAGCCTTGGATCGTGCCGATCCCCGGCACGAAAAAGCTTTCACGCGTCGAAGAGAACGTCGGCGGTGCCGATGTCGAGCTGACCGAGGCCGACCTTTCCGAGATCCGCGTCGGTCTGTCCAGAATCGAAGTGCAAGGCGAGCGGTTGCCGGAGGCGGTCCTGAAGATGACAGGGCTCTGAGAACGCGCATCGCTCGCGTTGGATGAACTGAGAAGGAAGGAATAAGCAATGCGATCAGAAATCACCCGAGTAAGCCGTCGCAGCCTGCTTGCAGCGGCAGGCGTCCTGGCGGCCGCACCTCTCGCAAGCGATGCCTACGCTCAGTCGAATGGCGCTTCCCCAATTATCGCAAATGCGCCGCAGGCAGGAGTGTCAAAGCGCCGGAAATTGGGCTCGCTTGAAGTCTCAGCCGTCGGGCTTGGTGTCCAGAATATGAGCCGCACTTATCAGATGACGGTCCCTACACGAACCGAGATGCACAACATCATCCGGGCCGCCTTTGATCACGGCGTAACCTTCTTCGACGCGGCCGAAGCCTATGGCCCCCATGAGGTCGAGCGGATCCTGGGCGAGGGTATCGAAGGTTTCCGCGACAAGGTAGCCATCACCTCGAAATTTGGTTGGAACATCGATCTGGAGACCGGCAAACGGCTCCCCGGGCTCAACAGCAAGCCGGACCATATAAAGCTCGCGGTGGAAGGCATGCTGAAGCGACTCAGGACCGACCGCATCGACCTGCTCTATCAGCACCGCGTCGATCCGCGGGTGCCGATCGAGGACGTTGCCGGCGCCGTCGGAGATCTCATGGCAGAGGGCAAGGTCCTCCATTGGGGCCTCAGCGAAATGGGTCTCAATACGCTTCGGCGCGCCCATGCCGAACGGCCCGTGACGGCGGTGCAGAGCGAATACTCGATGCTGTGGCGCGGACCGGAGGAATCGGTCCTTGCGACTTGCGAGGAACTCGGCATCGGCTTCGTGCCTTGGAGCCCGCTGGGGGTTGGTTTCCTGACCGGGGCGATTGACGAGGCTACGCGTTTTGCCCCCGGCGATATCCGCGCCGTTGAGACCCGCTTTTCGCCGGATAACCTGACGAATAATCTCGCGCTTGTTGCCCTTGTCAAGGAGTGGGGAAAGCGCAAGAACGCGACGCCCGGCCAGATCGCCCTTGCATGGCTGATGGCGCAGAAGCCGTGGATTGTCCCCATCTCCGGCACCACACAAATGGCCCACATGCTCGAGAACACAGGAGCAGCCTCGATTGAATTTTCGCCGTCAGAGGTTGCGGAGCTCAATGCGGCGGTTGCGGCGATTGAGGTGCAAGGTCAGAGGCTGCCTGATGCCGTGCTGGCCTATTCAGGCGTGGAAGCGGCGCCGAGATCATGATGCGTACCAAGCCGAGCACAATCATGCCCAACACCGCAAAAAAGACTCGACGAGAGATGCTTGTGTCTTCGCTGCTTTTTCCGCTGGCCGCCGTCAGCGCCATGTCCGCTGCATCGGCTAACGCCGAATCTGGCGCAGGCGGCAAGCCACTGGTCGCCTATTTTACGCGCAGCGGCAACACCCGCACCATTGCCGCCCTTCTCAGCCGTGACCTCGACGGCGACCTGTTCGAGATAGAGCCGGCCACGCCCTATCCCGCCGACTATTTCGCGACGGTTGACCAGGCGACGCACGAACGCGAGAGAAATTTCTTGCCGCCACTCAAAGCGGGCGTCAGTAATCTCAGTTCTTATAAAACGGTGTTCCTCGGTTTTCCAATTTGGGGCGCTTCGGCGCCACCGATTGTTCGTTCATTCCTGGCCAATCAGGATTTCTCCGAGAAGACCATAATTCCGTTCAATCTGCACGGAGGCTACGGCCTTGGGAACAGCCGCGAAATTATAGCAAAGGCGGCGCCACAGGCGAGTTTTGCCCCAGGGTTCGTCATGGAGGGCCTTCAGGAGCGGCGGACCACCGAGCAGGTGCGCGACTGGCTGACCAAGTCGGACCTGGCTCGGTAAGACCAGGCAGACGGCGCGAAAACGGCCCCGCCTCACGGCTTTCAATAGCGTCGCGAACGGTTGGCTCGACTGCCGTTCCCACGTCACCGCCATTCCCGCGTCGATGACGTCGTCACGAAAGCGACCTGTTCCTTGCAGGGACTTCGTACAGTTCCAGCGGCAATCCATCCGGGTCTCTGAAAAAGGTAAACCGTTGGTCTGTATATGGGTCGATCCGGATTGGCTCAACGGCAACGCCGGCGGCTTCCAGGCGCATGATTACGGGATCAAGATTCTCCACGGCAAATGCCAGATGTCTCAGGCCTGTCGCCTCTGGATGGGACGGCCGCATCACTGGTGCAAGGAAGGAGAACAATTCCAGCTGGACGGAGCCGATCCGCAGATCCGCCTTCCATGACTGCCGCTCTTCCCGATAGACCTCCCGGATCAGCTCAAGGCCGAGGAGTTCGACGTAGAAGCGTCGCGACCGGTCGTAGTCGGTGCAGATGAGCGCAACGTGGTGAATAGCATTTAGCATGGTACCGACTCTAGCCAACCTGTGATTTGAGGCCAAGGTCGCCAAGTTCTGAGTTGGCTTCTTGCCGCCGACATGAGCCAACCTCTTAAACGTCGCCCAAGTAGTGTCGGCTTTCGAGAAACGATGAAGTTAGTTTGTACGACCGCTGTGAGGCGCGAAGCAGCCATTCCTACGCTTCCGCATCTTGGTTGTCGGTCCCCAACCTCGCTACAAAAAGGCCTACCTCTCGCGCAACGCAGCCGTGATCGCCTTTCAGCGCGCCGACCTCACGCCCGTTCCCGCGTTCCCTACGCCCCAAGCATCCCCGCCGCCTGCGCGCGCATATACGCCAGCCCGGCCACCGCGAGGTCGCCCACGGCCATGCCCCGGAACACGAATGCCGTGGCCTCGCCTGGGCTCAGTCGCCCCACGAAATCGCCGCAGACGAGGCCCGTCAGGTCGCCGGCGACCAGCGTGGGGTCGACCATGGGTTTGGGCATCGTCTTCTCCTGATCCAAATCGTCGACGACGATGCGGTCGAAGCGGCGCATGGTTGCGGGCAGCCAGGGCAGAGCGAGATCGGTGATGGCGGTGAAGCTTCCCGGCTTCAGCCAGTTCGCGTCGAGGAACGGTTCGGGTTCGGGCACCAGGGTTACTGTCGTCACCACCATGTGGGCGCCCTCGACCGCGGCCCTTGCCGTGTCGCTGGGGATGGCTTTGAGGCCCCGCGACCGGGCCATCTCGCAAAGCGCGTCGCGATTGCTTTTGCCGCGACCGAAGGCGCGGATTTCGCTCAGTGGAAAGAGGTCGGCGAATGCTTCGAGGTGGCCGCGCGCTTGCACGCCGCAGCCGATGAAGGCGACGGACGATGCATCGTCGTTCGCCATGCGCCGGGCGGCGACGGCGCTGAGGCCCGCCGTGCGCCTGGCCGTCACCCAATTGCCGTCGACCAGGGCCAGCGGCAGGCCCGTCTCGGCGTCGAGCAGGGTGATCAGCGAATTGATCGTGGCCAGTCCGCGCGCGGCGTTGCGCGGGTTCACCACCAGCGACTTGGTGGCCAGCACGGGCGGCACGGAGGCGACGCCGAGCGTCGCCATGAAGTAACGGTCGTCGCCCGGCCACACCGCCGCCTTCGGCGCGCACCAGACTTCGCCCCGTCTCAGGCCGACGATCTGGCGTTCGATCTCGTCGACCACGTCAGGGGTGGAGATCGCCAGGCGATCGAGAATCGCCGACGACAGATAGGGCAGGGTTTCGGCGGTGTTCATCTTGTCTCTTTCCCGAAGAGACCGTCAGACTACACGAGGTGGCCGCGCCGGAAAGCCTCGCGCCGCGAGCGGCATGACGGGATGCATGGTCAGGCGGCGCTGCCGCTTTGACGCCTTGTGGCCGGGTCGAAGAGCGTTTCCGCCGTGATTGTCTGGCTGGAATGGGCTGCTTCGTAGGCAAGCGCCTCGGGCGCGGGGAGGGCGGGCGAGAAGAGAAAGCCTTGCGCGACCACGCAGTCGAGCGATCGCAGGATCAGGCGGTCGGCGTCCGTCTCGACCCCCTCGGCTATGACCTCTATCCCGAGCGTGCGGCCGAGATCGATGACCGTCTTGACCAGCGCCTGATCCTCCACGGATTTGGCCAGGTCGCGCACGAAATGCTTGTCGATCTTGATCTTGCGGATCCGGCTGTCCTTCAGCGCAACCAGGGTCGAGAAGCCGGTGCCGAAATCGTCGAGCACGATCGATATGCCCGCGTCGGCCAGGCGGCCGACCTTTTCGTCGACCCGGTCGCGGTCGACCGGCGCTTCCTCGGTGATCTCGATCTCCAGCATCGCCGCGGGCAGGTTCCTGGCCTTCAGCATGTCCAGGATCATGTCGTCGACATTGCCCGCCTCAAGCTCGCGCGGCGACAGGTTCATGGCGACCCGGACATCGCCGCGGCCGTTCCTCACAAGCGCCTCGATCATGGCGCAGCAATTGCGGAACACCGTTTCGGTCAGCAGCGGAAGCAGCCCGGTCTCGCGCGCCGCGTTGACGATCTCGGGCGGGGAGATCGCCCCATGGAGCGGATGTTGCCAGCGCAGCAGCGCCTCGAAACCGACCACCGCGTTGGTGTCCAGGCGCACCAGCGGCTGGAACCATGAGCACAGCGCGCCGGCTTCGCTGGCGCCGCGCAGGTCGCGCTCGATGCAGTGCTTGCGCTCCAGTGCCTGGTCGAGCCCGGCATCGAAGAGACAGTATTCGTTCCTGCCCTTGCGCTTGGCCGCATAAAGCGCGAAATCGGCCCGCAGCAGCATTTCCGTCAGTCGCGGTTTGTCCGAGACGTAGATGCCGATCGAGGCGCCGACACGCACCGAGTTCAGCTCCGGATCCGGTTGCGAGATTGCCGCGATGAGCGCGCTGGCGAGCGAGCCGGCCGAATGCGCGGATCTCGCGGCGGGAAAGAGCAGCACGAACTCGTCACCGCCGATGCGCGCGATCGTCGCGCCCTGCGGCGCATGGTTTTCGACCCTGCGCGCGACCTTGACCAGCAGGTCGTCGCCGATGTTGTGGCCATAGGTGTCGTTGACGGACTTGAAGCCGTCTAGGTCGATCAGCATGGTCACGAACGGGCCATCGGAAGGCCCCAGCAGGCGGATCGCCTGCTCGAGCCCGTACCTGTTGAGCAAATTCGTCAGCGGATCGCGCCTGGAATTGCGGTCCATCTCGGCGGCGAACTCCCTCGCCTCGTATTTGAGGCGGCTGGTCTCGCGGAAGCTGGCCTCGCCGACCAGCGAGCTTCTGACCATTCCGCCCAGGAAAAGCAGGATGGTGAAGGCCAGGACGTAATTCTCGATACCGCCCTTGGCCACCACGCATCCAGCGGCGACCAGAAGCGGCAGCGTCATGAAATTGAGAGCGGCCGGCGCGTATGAGGCCGAGTAGGTGACCGAGCCGGCCGACAGGCCCGCGAGCACGATCAGATAGAGCGGCGCCTGTGCCGTGGTGTATCCGTCCGCCAGCACGGCGAGGAAAGACCAGGCTATTCCGGACGCCAGGGCCAATGCGCCGTAAACGGAGAGCCGGGCGCAGACCGGTTTCGGGCCGCTGTCAGACATGTTTGGCTGGGCGACGGCAAGCGTCAG
This sequence comes from Mesorhizobium sp. dw_380, assembly GCF_018588885.1. Taxonomy (GTDB): domain Bacteria; phylum Pseudomonadota; class Alphaproteobacteria; order Rhizobiales; family Rhizobiaceae; genus Mesorhizobium. Next base: position 2,470 of record NZ_JAFFIW010000043.1, on the reverse strand, counting down.
GCGCGCGCCGTTGATGATGCTGATCGCCGCAAACCAGAGAACCGCGGCAACGCCGCCGTGCGAAAGCATCTGCACGGCCAGGATCAGCGCCGACAGCACCATGCCGATAGGCATGGAAATGAAGATCCCCTTCCTCAGATCAGCGAACTGATCGCGCAGGATCCCTGTTGCCACAGCTTCGCTCTGCCCCAGAAGAGGGGGGCCAGCAAACAAGCGCTTGAAATGCCCTGCCATGGCATCGTGATTAGGATAGTGGAATGAAAATCGTGTTAAGGATTTCAGCGGTTTACGGCATATCTCTCAAATAAGGGCAGGTGACGGGTAAAGGCAGGCGACGGGCCGTTTCGGAGGATCGCAAGCAGCAACCCGTGACCCCGCGTCCTTATTGGCCGACGAGGACCGCATCCTTGTCGGCCAGGGCGGCGAGGGTGACTGCTTCCTGCCGATAGCGCTGGTCATGCGGTCGTTCTCCGGCACCGCATTGCACCGTCTGCAGACAAAGCCTCCCTGCTTCGGCTACACTTCCGTCGGGAGCGACAACCATCGAAGGGAGGACATCGAGGTGAACGAATCCAGTCCAAGGCCGCTCGCGGAGATCGCCAGCTACCACGCCCACATCTACTATGACGGGCAGGCCGAGCGGCAGCGGGCCGAATGGCTGCGTCTTCGCATTGGCGAACGCTTTCGCGTGCGCCTCGGCGCCTGGCATGACCAGAAAGTCGGCCCGCATGAGCAGGCGATGTTCCAGGTCTCGTTCGCCAACGAGGTTTTTGCTTCGCTCGTTCCGTGGCTGATGCTGAACCATCGGGGCTTGAGCATTCTCATCCACCCGAACACGACCAACCCCCGGCGCGACCATCTGGTCGATCCGATCTGGATCGGCAGGCCGCTGGCGGTGAACGCCGATCCGCTTCCGGACGATCATGAGGCGGAAGCGGCGCTGGAGCCCAACACCGAGCCGTCGCTGCCGGCATAGCCGTTCCCAGCGCGGCCGCGACCTCCAGCGTGGCGCCGGAGCGTCTGCTTCGAGCAAACCGCAAAGTGGAACTCCACGGCCGATCTGCGGCGCTTCCTGTCCATCCAGCCTTCAAACACGAGGGCAATCGCCGGCGCCAGTTCCAGTCAGGTTCGCAGGGCATTGCGTGATGCCGTTGGGTGCGCTTCTATCCCTGCCGCCATAGGGGTCATCATTTGTCTGCCAGGAACCAAACGTCCACCGGTCACGAAGCGAGCGAGGCCGGCTGGCTCGACCTTCATTTCGAATCGTCGCGCCCTGAATACGAAGCGGCCTTGCTCGACGCCGGCATCCGCCCGGGCTGGCGCGTGCTCGATGCCGGTTGCGGCAGCGGCGGCTTCCTGCCGCTCATTGCCAGGGCCGTCGGCCCCTCCGGCTTCATCGCCGCGCTCGACCTCGCGCCCGAAAACATCGCGCGCGTCGAGGCGCTCGCGGGCAGGCTGTCCGAGCCGCCGGAAATTGCCACGCATGTCGGCAGCATCCTGTCGCTGCCATTCGCCGACGCCTCGTTCGATTGCGTCTGGTCGGGCAATGTCATGCAATATCTGACGCCGGCCGAGTTCGAGCTTGCCGTCGGCGAGGCCAGGCGTGTGCTGAAGCCGGGCGGCATCTTCGCCGTCAAGGATTTCGATTCGACCATCCTGCAGATCCTGCCCATGGACCGGGCGCTGCTGGCGCGCTTCATGGCAGCCAGGCTGCAAGGATTTCGCGACCGGGGTGTGCTCGGCACCGATTGCGGTTCGACGCTTCCGGCGCGCCTGCGGCAGGCGGGGCTGGAGGTCGTCAGCCGCAAGGGCTGGCTGGTCGAGCGCTGGGCGCCCGCGCCGCGCTTCACGCGTGACTATGTCCGCGACCTGCTGGCCTATTTTGCCAGCGTCGCGCCGGGCTACGCCCTGCCTGACGCCGACCAGGCCTATTGGCAGGAGCTGAAGCAACGGCCGGATCGCCTGCTCGACGATCCTGACTTCTGCTACCGCGAGTTCTTCGTCATGGCGGTCTGCCGGACCTAGCGCTCGGCATGAAGGGGCCCAGGTCGCCGGTGCACCGGCTTTGTCTCGGCAGGTAGGCCCGAACTCAGCCGCCGCGTTTCCAGCAGGCGATGACATGGCCAGGTTCAATCTCCCTGGACACGGGCTCCGCCTCGCGGCAGCCGGCGTCGGCAAGAGGGCAGCGGCCGGCGAAGGCGCAGCCGCCGGGGCCGGCTTCGATGGTGGCTTGCGCCTCTGACGTGGCGACGGGCTGCCCGTCATTGGAGGCCGCCGCCAGCAGCATCTGCGTGTAGGGATGGTTGGGGCCGGCGAAGATCTGGTCGGATGAGCCGGTCTCGACCAGGCGGCCGCGATAGAGCACGCCGATGCGGTCGGCCATGTAGCGCACCACCCTGAGGTCATGGCTGATGAAGAGGTACGCAGTGTCTCGGCCGCGCTGCAGATCGTTGAGCAGGTTGAGCACGGT